>CAWDED010000008.1:0-695778 GCA_963801225.1 uncultured Alphaproteobacteria bacterium | reverse complement strand
GACAGACGACCGATGGCAGGAAGACTTGCGTCCTCTGCTCTCAGTCATCTGACTTCTGCCTTTGGAAGTGGGTTTCCCCATTCGGATATCCGCGGATCAAAGCTTGTTCGCAGCTCCCCACGGCTTTTCGCAGCGTACCACGTCCTTCATCGCCTGCGCGTGCCCAGGCATCCACCGAACGCCCTTAAGGCACTTGATCGCTCTCATTACCAATGCCCGCCCGTCCCGAGGGCCGTCCCCCAAGAAGGAAGATCGCCCGAGAGAGGAACGGCGGCATTCTTGTCAGACCCGCCGCCGAGAGCCGGCGACGAATCCCGCCCGCATCGCCAGGACGAAGATGCCCTAAAGCAATGCAGGCCTTAGAAAGACCAGTGTCACACGAGAACTGCCCGTCTCCCTTGGCAGGGCACCGGACAACTCTTCTCTTCACGATGTCAGCAAACGGCAACACGCCCTTGGCGAACGTGCTGCAATCTTATGTTCTTCCGACAAGCAACCGGCGTCCCAGGCTTCGCCTGTGACGTCTCCGCGTCGCCGCGCCACGCTGAGCCGAAGGCGAAGCGTGGTGGAGCCAGACGGGATCGAACCGACGACCTCCTGCTTGCAAAGCAGGCGCTCTCCCAACTGAGCTATGGCCCCGCTAGAAAATCTCGACGCGGGAACCGCGCCCTTAGATTTTCCTGCGCCCGCCGTAGCCTTGGCGAAGGCGGCCCGATCGAGCTCTTGCCCATTGCGGAGGAAGCCGACCTACCGGGCCCGCCCTGCGGGCTTGGCAGGTACTGCCTCGCCTATGTCGCCGCCCCGCGGCCGCCCACGCGGCAGCCGAAGGCAAGCGTGGTGGGCCTGGATCGACTCGAACGATCGACCTCACCCTTATCAGGGGTGCGCTCTAACCACCTGAGCTACAGGCCCGTGACTGATGGGCCCAAAGCTCAAGCCCCCGCTGCACGCCTTTTGGGAGGCGCGCATGCTTGTCGAAGAAAGAGAAACGAAGACGGCGAAGTCTCGCGCCTAGTTTGAGCGGCCGGATTTGACTGATCCGGCCTTGTTCCAAGAGATCCGATAGACCTGATCTTCTTCGAGAGAAGAGTTCGGCCTGAGGGATCATCCTTAGAAAGGAGGTGATCCAGCCGCAGGTTCCCCTACGGCTACCTTGTTACGACTTCACCCCAGTCGCTGACCCTACCGTGGTCGCCTGCCTCCCTTGCGGGTTAGCGCAGCGCCTTCGGGTAGAACCAACTCCCATGGTGTGACGGGCGGTGTGTACAAGGCCCGGGAACGTATTCACCGTGGCATGCTGATCCACGATTACTAGCGATTCCAACTTCATGCACCCGAGTTGCAGAGTGCAATCCGAACTGAGACGGCTTTTTGGGATTGGCGTCCCCTTGCGGAGTAGCGTCCCACTGTCACCGCCATTGTAGCACGTGTGTAGCCCAGCCCGTAAGGGCCATGAGGACTTGACGTCATCCCCACCTTCCTCTCGGCTTATCACCGGCAGTCCCCCTAGAGTGCCCAACTGAATGATGGCAACTAAGGGCGAGGGTTGCGCTCGTTGCGGGACTTAACCCAACATCTCACGACACGAGCTGACGACAGCCATGCAGCACCTGTGTGCAGGTCCCCGAAGGGAAGGAATCCATCTCTGGAAGCCGTCCTGCCATGTCAAGGGCTGGTAAGGTTCTTCGCGTTGCTTCGAATTAAACCACATGCTCCACCGCTTGTGCGGGCCCCCGTCAATTCCTTTGAGTTTTAATCTTGCGATCGTACTCCCCAGGCGGAATGCTCAATGCGTTAGCTGCGCCACCGAAGAGCATGCTCCCCGACGGCTGGCATTCATCGTTTACGGCGTGGACTACCAGGGTATCTAATCCTGTTTGCTCCCCACGCTTTCGCGCCTCAGCGTCAGTATCGGGCCAGTGAGCCGCCTTCGCTTCTGGTGTTCCTCCGAATATCTACGAATTTCACCTCTACACTCGGAATTCCACTCACCTCTCCCGAACTCCAGGTCGCCAGTATCAAAGGCAGTTCCGAGGTTGAGCCTCGGCATTTCACCCCTGACTTAACGACCCGCCTACGCGCGCTTTACGCCCAGTAATTCCGAACAACGCTAGCCCCCTTCGTATTACCGCGGCTGCTGGCACGAAGTTAGCCGGGGCTTCTTCTGCGGGTACCGTCATTATCTTCCCCGCTGAAAGAGCTTTACAACCCTAAGGCCTTCTTCACTCACGCGGCATGGCTGGATCAGGCTTTCGCCCATTGTCCAATATTCCCCACTGCTGCCTCCCGTAGGAGTCTGGGCCGTGTCTCAGTCCCAGTGTGGCTGATCATCCTCTCAGACCAGCTACCGATCGTCGCCTTGGTGGGCCATTACCCCACCAACTAGCTAATCGGACGCGGGCCGATCCTTCGGCGATAAATCTTTCTCCTTGCGGACGTATCCGGTATTAGCCCGAGTTTCCCCGGGTTATTCCGAACCGAAGGGTACGTTCCCACGCGTTACTCACCCGTCTGCCACTTTCCACCACCCGAAGGTGGCTTCACGTTCGACTTGCATGTGTTAAGCCTGCCGCCAGCGTTCGTTCTGAGCCAGGATCAAACTCTCAGGTTGAATGAGATCTTGAACCGGCTTTGATCGCGCATTGACGAGGTCACACGGTCATCCATCCGCTCCCCAATCCGAAGACTGGAGCCCGGACGGCGACATTGTGAGTTCTCAGAGAATACGCAAACCGCCGAAGTCTCTTTCGATGCACCCAAATCCGAAGACCCGGGCAACATCCGCAAAGACCTCGCCGTCCACGCTTCTCTTTCTTCAAACCAAATTGTCAAAGAACCGGCGCCTCTGTTCGAGACAGGAACGCCGCCCAGCCGATCGATCTCACTCTCTCGGCCGCAACAGGTTTACCGGCTAGGCCGGTGTACCCTATTGCTTGTCGGGAACACCAAGCCGCAGAGGCGAGCGAACTCAGCCCTGCAGCCGATGGAGGGCTTGATATATTCACCGCCACCATCGCTGTCAACAGCGCTAACAGAGTCTATGTCACTTTTCTTACGGATGGCCGGAACGCTTTGAGAAAACTGTGATTTCGGCGCCGCCGGAGCGTCCGGATTGGACCGCGAAGGCGTTCGCGGCCTGCAATATGCCGTTTCGCTCCGGCTGCGGATGCGACTGCCGGTGCTTCCGCATTGACAGAAAGCACCGGCGCCTGCGAGGAACGGTCACGAAGAGGCCAAATTCCTGCGGCCTTTTCTTAAGAATCGAGTTGCGCGCCGAAGACGGGGCGGCGGGAGGGAGACGGGGGCTTGGCAGTTCTGCACGGACAGCGCCTCGACCGGCCGATCGTCGACCTCGGGGATGAGGAGCCTCTTTATACCCGCAATCTCACGGAAGGCCCGCCCGACCGGCGGCGCGTGAGCCTGCGCTGGCTGGCCGGCTCGATACTGACGGGAATCTTCTCTTTCGCCCTGGTTGGCGGTGCCCTGCAGGCCGCTATCGGCGTCGACGAATATCTGGTGGTGCGGCCGGCCCTGGCGCACGGCAATTTCAACGAAGGCACGGTCGCGCAGAAGGGCGACCGCTTCCACCCGGTGCCGGAGAGCAACGTCACCCGGCGCGTCATCCAGATCTCCACGGTGACCCGCTCCGGCGACCGCGACATCGTCCGCGTGCGCCCCTACGCGCATGTGCACACCAACCTTGCCGCGCCGGTGAGCGAGGAGATCGCCGCGCGCATCCCGCCCTTCCGCGCCGCCGACGTGTTCACCGCCGCGGAAGGCGAGGAAGTCGCGCCGATGGACGTGTCGGCGAGCGATTCCATCTACGGCGCCGAGGTGGACGGCGAGGTGTCGATCAAGGTCGCCGACTTCCCCCTGGACACGAAAGACTATGAAGCATCGGCCGAGCTCGACGTGCTGGAGGTGGAGCAGGCAGTACGCGCCGCGGCCCCTGATCTCGCCAACGGCGCGGTCGAGGTGGCCTCCCTCCCCTATGTCGATCCGGCGCGCTTCGAAACCTCCAGCTCCGACCCCAACTTCGGGGCGCTGACCGTGGCCATCACGCCGGAGAACGTGCTGACGCTGGAGAAGAGCGACGAGCCGGACGATGCCGGCATCGAGGACAAGGTCCGCACGGTGGTGGAAGGCGCATCGCTGCGGAAGATGCTGATGGACGAAGGCGCCGACGAGGAGGCCGCCACGCGCATCCAGTCGGCGCTCGTGGCGAATTTCTCCTTCGACTTCCGCGCCGGCCAGAAGCTCAGGATCGGGCTCGTCCCCGACCCCGACACCGGCGAGGTCCGCCTGGTGCGCATCAGCCTCTACCACCCCGACGGCCGCCACGTCGCTACCGTGGCGCTCTCCGACACCGGCAACTACGTCGCCGCGCAGGAGCCGGCGACCGCGGCGGAGCTGGTCGCGTCCGCGGAAGAGGAAGACGTGAGCCCGCCGAGCGTGCTCCCCACGCTGCATGACGGGCTGTGGGGCTCCGGCCTCGCCGCCGGCATGCCGGAGGATGTCCTGAAGAACCTCACCCACATCTTCTCCTATGACGCGGACTACCAGACGCGGCTCAGCCCCACCGACAATCTGGAGGTCATCTACGCCGCCGACGAGGACGCGGAGAACGCGGAGATCCTCTACGCCGCGATGACGATCGGCAACACCACCCACCGCTTCTACCGCTTCCGCAGCCCTGAGGACGGCACCGTCGACTACTACGACCCGGACGGGAAGAGCGCGCAGAAATTCCTGCTGCGCAAGCCGGTGGTGAACGCCCGCTTCACCTCCGGCTTCGGCATGCGCCGCCATCCCGATCGTCAAGCGCTACCGCATGCATACCGGCGTCGACTGGGCCGCCCCGCGCGGCACGCCCATCATGGCCGGCGGCGACGGCATCGTGGAGAAGATCGGCCGCCGCTCCGGCTATGGCCGCTCCATCACGCTGAAGCACCTGCACGGCTACGAGACCACCTACAACCACATGAGCGGCTACGCGAAGGGGCTGAAGACGCGGCGACCACGTCGCGCAGGGCCAGGTCATCGGCTATATCGGTTCCACCGGCCTCTCCACCGGCCCGCACCTGCACTACGAGGTGCTGGTGAACGGCCGCTTCGTCGATCCGATGAAGATCCGCGTGCCGCGCGGCAAGGAGCTGCAGGGCGCCGAGCTCGTCGCCTTCGAGCAGGAGCGCGAGCGCATCGACGACCTCCTGGTGCGCGACGAGGGCCGCGTCGCCGCCAACGCGACGAATTAGGGCACATTCCTTAAGGCAGGCACGGCGCCAGGCCCTCTCCCCTCGCGGGAGGCCGGACATCCGGCGGGCGACGCAGCATCTTTTTCGTCCAACCGCGCCGCTCTTTGAGCCCTCATCCGCTGCTCGGCCAAGCCCAAACCGCACCTTCTCCCAGTCGCGGGAAGAGGCGGGCGCCGCGACAGGGCGGCCGCGCAAAGCCCCCTCTCGCAGCCTTCGCACGCCCACAAGGGGGGCCCAACGCCTGTGCTGCAGCAGCGCCGCGCTCCCCACGCCCGCGGCCAGCCGCAGGGTAAATGCCCGTTAATCGGGCCGTTACCATTTGAATCAGTTCCGATGGAACTTAGCCGGGGCGCACACAAATAAGCACGCATGAGAAAGCACCTCGATAGAGCCTCCGGGCTCCCGGCCGACGAACGCGGAAACGTGGCCGTCGCCTTTGCTCTGTCAGCCGCCGTGCTGGTGGGTTTCAGCGGCTTCGCCGTCGACCTTTCGCGCGCCTATCTGGCCCGCACGGAGCTGCAGAACGTCGCCGACGCCGCGGCTCTCGCCGGCGTCCTCAAAGACATCGATTCCGACAGCCTCAGCACCGCCGACGCCACGGCCAAGGCGCAGCTGAAGGCCAATCTCTCGCTGAAGGCGGACCCGACCGTCACGGCCAGCGTGCCGGCGAGCGACGAGATCAAGGTGGCGATCAAAGCCGAAGTGCCGCCGACGCTCTCCGGCATCTTCGGAGCGACCTGGCCGATCAATGTGTCGGCCACGGCGCATCGCGGCGAGATGCAGCGCAAGGTCGACATCTCCATCAAGAACTTCAACTCCGACGCCTGGGACCTCAACGAGCTCTACGTCTACGCCATACCGGAAGACGGCAGCACGCCGGAGGAGAAGGACATGACCAAGGTCCTGTCCAACGATCCGGATGCCGGCCTCTCCGGTGACGGAACCATCACCGCCTATGTCGACGTCGACGCCGATGTCGGCATCGCGCTCCACAACGTCACCGGCGGCATGAACGGCTACGGCAGCAACAGCTACGGCCAAGCCCAGGGCAGCTCGCACTGGTTCTACTCCGAGGACGTGCCGGAGAACCTGTCGAGCGCATCGGCCGGCGGCAAGCCCTCCTACGACTGCAGCTACGACGTGTCCGACGTGGAGTGGACGTGCAGCTACACCTCCCACCACCACACCTACACGTCCACCGCGGACGTGCCGCAGGATTTCGGCGACTGCAAGACCGGCACCGTCGACCATTACTGGGACGACAATGGCGGCGGCGGGGATGACAACGACTACAACGACGCCAGCTACAGCTTCGAATGCACCGAAACGGTGCAGGACCCCGAGATGGTGCGGCTGATCTCGTAAAGCCGCGCAGGGCGAAGCGACACGATCGTGAGGCGGGAGGCGTGAGCCCCCGCCTCTTCTCTTTCTCCGTCCCCGCCCCGCCTCCCCTCGCCCATCGCCGAAACCCATTGACCACGGGGCGGTGAGGCGCGAGCCTCCCCTCCGGGGCAGTGCAGGAAGGGGTGGCGCCATGACGAGAAGCGGGAGAATCCACGCCGCGCGCGGCGCTTTGGCGTGGGCGGCAGCTACGGCGCTGGTCCTCGCCCCTTGCCTCACCCCCCTCCCCGTCATGGCAACGGCAGCGCTGGCTCAGGAGCCGCAGCCGATCTACTCCGAGATGGACCGCATCCACCCGGTCTATGCGGCGCACGGCATGGTGACGAGCCAGGAGGCGCTGGCGAGCCAGGTGGGCCTCGACATCCTCAAGCGCGGCGGCAACGCCGTCGACGCAGCGGTGGCAGTCGGCTTCGCGCTCGCCGTCACGCTGCCGGCGGCCGGCAATCTCGGCGGCGGCGGCTTCATGCTGGTGCATATGGCCGGCTCCGGCGAGACGGTGGCGATCGACTATCGCGAGAAGGCCCCGGCGGCGGCCACCCGCGACATGTTTCTCGACGCGGACGGCAACGCCGACCCCAACCGCTCGCGCTTCACGCCGCTCGCCGTCGGCGTGCCGGGCACGGTGGCGGGGCTTGCCATGGCGCTGCAGCGATATGGCACGATGGGGCTCGCCGAGGTCATCGCGCCGGCGATCCGCCTCGCGGAAGAAGGCGTGACGGTGTCGGCGGAGCTGTCGGAATCGCTGAAGGCCAGCCAGGCCCGGCTGACCAAGTTCCCCTCCACCGCCGCGATCTTCTATCACGATGACGGCTCGGCCTACTTGCCTGACGAGATCCTGAAGCAGCAGGACCTCGGGCAATCGCTCCGCCAGATCGCGACGCTTGGACCGGCGGCGTTCTATCGCGGTGAGATCGCCGAGAAGATCGCCGCGACGATGAAGGAGGCGGGCGGCTTCATGACCGCCGACGATCTTGCCGCCTACGAGGCGGTGGCGCGCGCGCCGGTCTCCGGCACCTATCGCGGCTACGACATCTTCTCCATGCCGCCGCCCTCCTCCGGCGGCACGCATATCGTAGAGATACTGAACATTCTGGAAGGCTACGACATCGCCGGGCTCGGCGCGGAGAGCGCCGAGACCATCCACCTGATGGCGGAGGCGATGAAGCGCGCCTATGCCGACCGCAGCGAATATCTCGGCGACAGCGATTTCGCCGAAGTGCCGGTGAAGGGGCTGACGTCGAAGACCTACGCCGCCACGCTGCGCGACGAGATCGACCCGGCGCATGCGACGCCATCGGAAACGATCAAGCCCGCCAACCCGATCCCCTACGAAAGCGACCAGACCACGCATTTCTCCGTGGTGGACAGCGAAGGCAACGCCGTCTCCAACACCTATACGCTGAACTTCGGCTACGGCGTGGGCCTGGTGGCCGAAGGCACCGGCATCCTGCTCAACAACGAGATGGACGATTTCTCCGCCAAGCCCGGAGTGCCCAACGCCTACGGGCTGATCGGCGGCGACGCCAACGCGGTCGAAGCCGGCAAGCGACCGCTCTCCTCCATGAGCCCGACCATCGTCCTGAAGGACGGCAAGGTCTTCCTTGTGACAGGAAGTCCCGGCGGCAGCCGCATCATCACCACCACGTTGCAGGTCATTCTGAACGTCATCGACCACGGCATGAACGTGGCGGAGGCCTCCATCGCGCCGCGCATCCACCACCAGTGGCTGCCGGAGGAATTGCGCGTGGAGGAAGGGCTCTCACCCGATACGATCCGCCTGCTTCAGGACATGGGGCACAAAGTGGTCGTCAAGCCGACCATGGGCTCCACCCAGTCGATCATGCGGCGAGACGACGGCGCACTGTTCGGAGCATCGGATACGCGGCGCCCGACCGCCCTCACCGCCGGGTATTGACCGAAGCTCCGATGTAGCTGGCGCGCAAGGTCTTCCGGTTTCGCGCGCTGTCCGGCATCATTGGCGGCGATGGCGGATATCTTCATCTCCTACGCACGCGAGGACCGCGAGCGGGTCCGGCCGATCCAGGCGAGCCTGGAGAGCCGCGGCTTCGACGTATTCTGGGACACGGAGATCCAGCCCGGCCACCGCTGGGACGAGACGCTGCAGGAGAAGCTCGAATTCGCCAAATGCGTGCTGGTCGCCTGGTCGGAGAGCTCGGTGACCTCCCACTGGGTCAAGGACGAGGCGAGCTACGGCCGCGACCACAACATCCTCCTGCCGATCACGCTGGACGGAACGCCGCCCCCGCTGGGCTTCCGGCAGATCCAGACCGTCGACCTGTCGAAATGGAAGGGCGACGTCGGCGACCCCGCGATCCGCGACATCCTCGGCCAGGCGGAGCGGCTGCTCGGGTCTGAGCCTGCCGCGAGAACGGAGGCGACGCCGACGCCCGCCGCGCGGAAGCGCGGTGCGGCTGCCGTGATCGCCGCAATAGCCGTGGTGCTTGCGCTTGTCATCGTCGCCGCGGCGGCCTGGGTCTTTCGAGAGCCGTTGCGCACGGCGTTGCAAGGTTCGGACGTCACCGCACCGGTGCAGCGCCAGCCCGTGCCGGCAGTGTCGGCCGCCACGGCTCTGCCGAAACCGGGCGAGCGCTTCAAGGAATGTGCCGACTGCCCGACGATGGTCGTGCTCCCCGCCGGACAGTCGGTTGTGGGCGCGCCGGCCGAGGCGATCCGCTCCGGCGACGCGGCGAGCGACCAGGGACCACAGCACCGCATCGTCATCGGCGCCCCCTTCGCGGTGTCGGAGACGGAGGTGACGCTCGGCGAATACCGCCAATTCGTCGCGGAAACCGGACGGAAGCCGCCGCCCGGTTGCACCATCTTCAACGACGGCTTCGCCTGGAGCCCCGAGGC
Organism: uncultured Alphaproteobacteria bacterium; assembly: GCA_963801225.1. Classification (GTDB taxonomy): domain Bacteria; phylum Pseudomonadota; class Alphaproteobacteria; order Rhizobiales; family Afifellaceae; genus DASWJZ01. The sequence goes on along the minus strand of CAWDED010000008.1, from coordinate 686,248 downwards.
GGATTTCGAGCGCCCGGGCTATACGCAGACGGCAGACTATCCGGTGGTGTGCGTCAGCTTCGACGATGCGCGTGCCTACGCCGACTGGCTGTCGCAGAAGACCGGAGCGCGCTATCGCCTGCTCAGCGAGGCGGAATGGGAATACGCGGCCCGCGCCGGAAGCGATACCACCTATTCCTTCGGAGAGGACGCGTCGGACTTCTGCCGCTACGCCAACATCGCCGATCTCGCCGCATCCGAGGTGCATAACGGCTGGCGTGTCGTCGACTGCAACGACGGATATGCCGGGGCGGCGCCGACGGGCTCGTTCGAGGCGAACGCTTTCGGGCTCGCCGACATGCAGGGCAACGTCTGGGAATGGGTCGCCGATTGCTGGCACGGCTCCTTCGAGCTCGCGCCGATCGACGGGAGCGCCTGGACCGAGGACGGCGACTGCGAGCGCCGCGTGGTGCGCGGCGGCGGATGGGACGTCGGGCCGACAGATGCTCGCATCTCGCTGCGCGGCAAGCTGCCGGCCAACGACCGGCATTCCTTCTACGGCTTCCGCGTCGCCCGCACGTGACAGGAAGCGCTGGCGATCACTTATCGCAAGCCGACACGACCACCCGGCAGTTCGATCCACCCTTCGACTGGCAGGCTCGTGTGGCCGCGTTCTTCGCGGCACTTTCGGAGCTGCCGGTGCCCGTGGCGCTGACGCTCCCGCCCTTCGCGTAGGCGCCGCAATTGCCCGAGAAATAGAGCACGACCTGGCACGTTCCGCGACAGGCGCTGATGGCCGATCCACCCGCGGCGCTACGTGAATCATAGCCCCATGACGAGCCCCAGCCCGTGCCGCCCGGCGATACGGCCAGCGCGCCCATGGCAGAAGCAGGCGTTGTGATTGCAGGGGCAACGATGAGCAAGGCTATCGCAAGCACGGCGCTGCCCACCCGGACAGCGCTGAAAAACGATCGGTGCATGGTGGAGTCTTCCTTCTGGGTTCGGGTGGGGCTCCTGCTGACAGGATAACCTCCCGAGCCGGACGAGGCCAACCCTCTCAGCCGCGGAGCCGTCTCCATAGCTCGATGCCGACGGCGCCCACACCGGCTGCGACCGCCAGGCCGGCAATGATCGCACCGATGAAAGGTATCAGCCCGACAAGGCCGACCAGAACAACGCCCAACAGCGCCCAGCCAATGCGCCCGCCGGTTCCGACGTCGAATGGGTTTCGCCGGGAAACGAAAAGGCCGATGCAGTAGCCGACCGCGACCAGACCCAACAGCGACACGACGGCGGTTACGGCCGTCAGCGCCAGGCCGAGCGGAATGCCGAGGATGGAGAACAACAGCGCTCCCGAAAGCGCGCTGGCGAGAAGCAGTGTCACAACGCCGCCTCCAAGATGCGCCCACGGGCTGGCTCGCAGCCGACCGACGGCAGCCGTCATCAAGCCCGGAAGCGCCAGCTGCACGATCGCCACAAGAAGCAGCACGGCGATCGACCAGAACAGCGCGATGGTGAGGCCGATACCGAAAATGGCAAGGCCCATCGCCCTGAAGTCCGGCTTCTTGAGCGCCACCTGCCTGACCTCGCCGCCGATCGTCGCGCCCGCGGCAATCTCCGGCTCCCTGTCGCTGCGGTAGACCAGATCGCCCGAGATCGTCGCACCGGAGGCAATGACGATCCGCTCCGCCAGCAGGTCGGCCTTGCCAGCAATGTTGCCGGTGATGGTGATGCGGCGCGCCACCGCCCGCATGCTGCCGCCGATCCGCCCGCCCATGTCGATGGTCTCGGCAGCCATGCGGGCGTCGCCGCCGATGGTGCCGCTCGAGGAAATGCGGAGCGATCGCGCTCCCGCGATGAGATCGTCCTGGACGGAGCCGCCGATGTCGACGTTGGCGCCTGCGGCGATGACGTCGGCAGCGCGGCCGCCGCGCTGCTCCACGTCATAGCCGGCGATAATCGCGTTCCCCACCATGGCGGAGTCGAGCGTCACCTCACGGCCGGCCGCGAACACGTCGTCGCTGACATTGGCGGTGATGTGAACCGACCGGCCGGCAAGGAACTGGACATCGGAATAGCTGCCCTGGAGCGTGACGTCCTGCTGCTCGGTCTCTCGCGGCGGTCCGGACCCGCAAGCGGCAAGTGCGCTGGCGAGCAAGGCGACCAGCCCGATGGTGGCGACGCCGCGCAGCGGCGCGCGAGGCGCAGACAATCTGCGGCGAGTGTGCTGGATCGACATGCCCCGGCCTCCGAGCTTCGAAATCAGCGAAGAACCCTAAGGTGCCCGGTTCCGCTCAGATACCCTTGCGCTGGATCAACAAGGAGATCGCGGACAACCGCCTCCGGCTTTACACGCCGCCGCCCGCGCGGATTATGACGGCCTGGCCAGCATCAAACTGGTAACCTGTTCACCCGATATTGGCTTCATCGCGCATCGGCGCACCGGCGCGTCAAGCACATGCGACCGGGACCAGGGACACCGACGACGTCGCAGCGATCGCGACCAAGGAACAGGCCGATGATGGCAGCCCTCGTCCGGAGACTGCGAAGCAAGGATCCGGACCTCATCAACCTCAGGAAGGCGGGGCGCGCCGTCCTTTTGCTTCCGCCGATCTATGCGGGGCTGACCTGGGCATTCGGCGATACGACGATCGGGCTCTTCGGCTTCTTCGCCGGATTCGTCTTCCTCGTCATTGCCGACCTTGGCGGTCCGTTCATGGGCCGGGCTCTTGCCTGCCTTGCCCTGCTCGTGCTGGGAGACCTGACGATCGCTATCGCGACCTTGCTCACGGACTCGCCGATCGGCGGCGCCCTGGGCATGTTCGTTCTCGTATTTCTGGCCTCGTTCGCGCGGGTCTATGGCGGTTATGCGCCTGCCTTTCTGGCGCCCCTGGCGCTGGCCTACTCGCTATCCGTCCTCGATCCGCTCTGGTCGGTGGACATGTTCGATCGCCTGCTCGGATGGAGCTTGGGCAGTGCGATCGCCACGATCGGCGCGTTGGTGCTTTGGCCGGTCAGCCTCCGCTCGCAGCTCAGGGCTAAGCAGGCTGTCGTGGCCGCCGACCTGGCGGCGGCGCTGTCTTCATCTCGGGACGCCGACGCAGCACGAGGCCATTTGAAGCGCGCCGTCGATACGCTTGGCGACGTGGGGATGAAAGCGGCCATGCCGATGGGGCCGGGCAGCCTTTCGTCCCGCGATCTCGGCCTGCTGCATCTGGTGGACGATCTCGATTATGCCGCGGATATCACCCAAAAGGTGCTCGATCAGGGCATAGGCGCCGATGACGAGCCACTCGCCGCGGCAACCGCGCAGGCGTTCGGGGAGACCGAAAACGTTCTGCTCGGCGAGGGGCAGCCGGGTGATTCAGCACCGGATATCACGGCGCTCGACAAGGCGCGTCTGGCCAACCAGAAGCAGGAAATAGACGACGTGCTGCGCGCCTATGAGCGCGGTGCCGACGACCCGACCGATCGCTTCCGCCGGTCCTTTCTGTTGCGGGCGCTCTCGCATGTCGCGCTTTGGGTGGAGGCGAGGGCCGCGGAGGCGGCCGGCGCGGCAGGGCGCATACACCCCGTCGCCAGCGCCCCGGAGATCGACCCCATGTCGGACCGGCCGGCGGCAATGCTGCGCCGCGCGTTCGACACCGCGGTCACGCACTTTCGGCCATCGGGCGTCACCTTTCAGAACAGCATCCGCGCGGCAGCAGCGATGACGCTCGCCGTCGTCGCTGCCGAGCACGTGCCGCTTGCCCATGGATTCTGGATCACGCTCGGCACGCTTGTCATTTTGCGCTCAAGCGCCTCCTCCACATCGACGACGGCTCTGCAAGCGGTCGCCGGGACCTTCATCGGGTTCTGCGTGGCAGCGGCCGTGCTGCTGCTGCTCGGCGAAAGCCGGCTTGCCCTTTGGACGCTGCTTCCAGTCGCCATCTTTCTGGCCGCCTACGCGCCGGGCGTCGCCGGCTTCGTGCTGGGGCAGGTGTCTCTTACGAGCCTCTTCGTGATCTTGTTCACGCTCGTCTCGCCCGCCGGCATTTCCACCGACATTATCCGCTTGGAGACAGTGTCACTCGGCGCGGTCGCCGCTGCCATAACCGCACTGCTCTTATGGCCACGCGGAGCGCGAGCCGTGCTCGCCGTAACCTTGGCGCGCCTTTACCGCAGCGCCGCCAACGCCATCAATCTGTTCATGACAAGCGCACCGGCGGAGCGCGACGCCGCCTGCCAACAGCTCATGGCGGAGCGGAGGCGGGCGGACGCGGCCTTCGGCATCGCGCTTGGCGAACGCGGCGAGCATATCGATGCGCTCGCGTGGATCGCGGTGCTCCGGGCCCCCGGCATCGTCGAGGCGCTTCTCGCAGGCCTGATGCAGGGACTGCCTGAAAGAGCCGAAGGGCAGCTCGGAGACGCCGCCGACGCCATGCGGCGGCGCCGGGCGGAGCTGGCGGCAGCGCTATCCCGCGCCGCCAATCGTCTTGACCCCCAGCAATCGCAAGGCGGCCCCGCGCCCTCGCACGCGAAGGCGAGCGACACCCCAACCGCGCTCCGACGCTGTCTCAAATCCGCAGAGCGCTGGAACGAAGAACTCGTTTCCGACGCGGCCGTTCTCGCGAGCGGGGACATGTGGCTCAGCCTCCTCGCCGATGAGATCCAGCGAGCCGAGCCGGCGCTTGACACGGTCGTATCAGCAAGCCGGCCGGGCTCATGGCTTCGATGGTCATTGCCGAGATTTTACGCACCGGCACCGGCGAAGTGAGCCGCGCCGACTACGCCGCAACGGCGGAGCCGCCGGAGCGCGATCCCTAACCCTCAGCGAGTCCCAGCTCACGCCGCAGTTTCTTCGTCAGTCCCTGCACGACGAGGCGATGGCTCTCGGCGAGATAAGCACGGAGCGCGGCATCATCCATCGTCTCGTCCGTCTGCCGCTGGATCCATTTCATGCCGCGCGATGCGAGATAGGGCGCGGGCCTGAGGCCCGGCTGCTCACCCAGTATGTCGAACGCCGCCGGTGAGCATTTGAAGGTGACGGCGAGCATCTCGTCATCGCTCCAGCCACCGATCGCAAAAACCTTGCCGCCCACTTTCCACACATGCGCGCCGCCCCACTGCACGACGTGCGTGGCGCAGGGGAGCGAAGCACAGTAGCGATTGTATTCCTCCAGCGTCATCCGCCCCTCACCGCACCAGTCCATTTTTCAGAATATTCGAAATATGAGGCTTCGAAGACCCTGACCGGCGGAAAGAATGGACGATGCGGCCGGCAGCCAGGCATCTTTCTACCATGGCAAAAACGTGCCTTGCAGGGCAGCACGGCCGGGGATATGACTTGGCATGGTTAACCTCGGGGGGGCGCCGAGGAGAAATGCGTGAAGCTTCCCGTTCCGGGCTTTCTCGCAGCCACGTTCATCTGCGCATCGGCAACAGCGGCCGCCGGCACACTTCCTTCCTCCAAGCATGATTCGCTCTCCGTGACTCCGGAAGCCGGGGACGCGACCGGGTTCCGGCCGCAGGAGGCGCTCGTCTCGCTCGGCGGCGTGTGGCAGTCGCGCGGCTATGGTTGGATCTGGTCGGTCGAAGACGGCGCAATCGCAACATACGATATGAGCGGCGATTTTTGCCTACGCGACGACGACAAGAGCTACGACGTGGAGGCGCTCGATATCCGCTTCGAGCCGACCGCGGACGGACAGCAGCTGAAGGTCACGCTGGGCGACGACGCCTACCGCTACACCTTCGACCGGATCGACGCCCTGCCGGCATCGTGCCGCGCCGCGCATGGGAGCGATCCACGCGCTGTCTTCGACGCCGCCGCGGAGACGCTCACCGCGCACTACGCCTTCTTCGGGACCCGCAATGTCGACTGGCCGGCGGCGGTCGCCAAGGCGCGTGCCGAGCTGACCGATGACATGGACGACGAAGACCTGTTCGACGTCCTCAGCACGCTGCTCCTGCCGATTCCGGATTCGCATGTCTGGCTCAAGGCCGAGGTCGACGACGAGAGCCTCGAATATTATCCGAGCGACGAAGACACGTACCATGCCAACGTCGCCTGGAAGCCTGAAATCAGCCTGACGCCCAAGGGGCCTGCGGCCTACTGGAACTATCGCGCCGCGGGCCGGCTGCTCGGCGACACCGTGCACTCGGCCGCCGACGGCGCGATCCTCTACGGCACGATCGGCGGCGACATCGGCTATCTGGCGGTCGCCAGCATGTCAGGCGACTCGCGCCCGGTGCTCCGCGCGGCGCTCGACGACGCGATGCACCTCTTTCAGGGCGCCCGCGCCGTCATCGTCGACGTCAGCATGAACGACGGCGGCTACGACACGGTCGCCCGTTCCATCGCCGAGCGCTTCACCGCCGAGCGGGTCGCTGCCTATTCCAAGCGTGCCGGGGACGCCGCCGGGGAAGCGCCGCAGACGATCTATCTGGAGCCGGGTAACGAGCCGCGCTTCACCGGGCCGGTCTACCTGATGGCGGGCCGCGATACGATCAGCGCGGCGGAGGTCTTCGTGCTGGCCATGCGCGCGCTCCCCAACGTCACGCAGCTCGGCGAGCCGACCGACGGCTCGCTTTCCGACGAGCTGTCGAAGCCGCTGCCGAATGGCTGGACGCTCACGCTCTCCAACGAGGTCTATCTCGACAGCGAGGGCAAGCTCTGGGAGGGCGTCGGCATCGCGCCCGACGTCGCCGTAACGCTCAAGCCGCGGCGGCCGACGGCTGCCGACGTCAAAGCCGCCCGCGCCGTGATCGACCGGATCCGTGCCATGATGTGAGCCGGGGCTCGACCCGGCTGCTGCGCGACGAGAAAGGGCGGCGCTTGCACGCCGCCCCTCCAATCCAACGCGAGACGATGCCTCGCCCTTACGCCGCCTCGGCCTCGGCCTGCGCCTCGTGCTTCGGGCGGAAGAGCAGCCGGTCGCTGCCGGCGGTGATCCGCACCTCGTCGCCGTCATGCACCTCGCCGGAGAGGATCTTCTCCGCCAGCGGGTCCTGCAGCTCCTTCTGGATGACGCGCTTCAACGGCCGCGCGCCGTAGGCCGGGTCGTAGCCCTTGTCGGCGAGCCACTTCAGCGCGCTCTCGTCGAGGCTGAGCACGATCTTGCGGTCCTCCAGGAGCTGGCGCAGACGCCGCAGCTGGATCTCCACGATCGTCTGCATCTGCTCGCGCTTCAGGCGGTGGAAGAGGATCACCTCGTCGACGCGGTTCAGGAACTCCGGACGGAAGTTGGCGCGCACGACCTGCATGACCTGATCGCGCACGGCATCGACGTCCTCCGTCTCCTTCAGGTTGACGAGGTATTCCGCGCCGAGGTTGGAGGTCATGATGATCAGCGTGTTGCGGAAGTCGACCGTGCGGCCCTGGCCGTCGGTCAGGCGCCCGTCGTCGAGCACCTGCAGCAGCACGTTGAAGACGTCCGGGTGCGCCTTCTCGATCTCGTCGAAGAGGATCACCTGGTAGGGCCGGCGGCGCACCGCTTCCGTCAGCGCCCCGCCCTCCTCGTAGCCGACATAGCCCGGAGGCGCGCCGATGAGGCGGGAGACGGCAGTGCTTCTCCATGTATTCCGACATGTCGATGCGGACCATCGCCGTCTCGTCGTCGAAGAGGTAGTCGGCGAGCGCCTTGGTGAGCTCCGTCTTGCCGACGCCGGTGGGGCCGAGGAACATGAACGAGCCGATCGGCCGGTTCGGGTCCTGCAGGCCGGCGCGGGCGCGGCGAACGGCGGTCGACGACGGCATGCACCGCCTCGGCCTGGCCGACGACGCGCTTGCCCAGCTCGTCCTCCATGCGGAGCAGCTTGTCGCGCTCGCCCTCCAGCATCTTGTCGACGGGAACGCCGGTCCAGCGCGACACGACATGCGCGATGTGGTCGGGCGTGACGGCCTCCTCGACGAGGTCGCCGGCGCCGCGCTCCTGTGCTTCCGCTTCGGCCAGCTTCTTCTCAAGGTCGGGGATGACGCCGTAGGCGATCTCGCCGGCCTTGGCGAGGTCGCCGCGCCGCTGCGCGGTCTCCAGGTCGAAGCGCGCCTGGTCGAGGCTCTCCTTCAGCTTGGAGGCGGCACCGAGCTTCTCCTTCTCCGCCTGCCAGCGCTGCGGTGAGCCCGGCGGACTCCTCCTCCAGGTCGGCGAGCTCCTTCTCCAGCCGCTCCAGTCGATCCTTGGAGGCCTGGTCGGTCTCCTTCTTCAGCGCCTCGCGCTCGATCTTCAGCTGGATGATGCGGCGGTCGAGTTCGTCGAGCGCCTCCGGCTTGGAATCGACCTGCATCCTGAGCCGCGAGGCCGCCTCGTCCATGAGATCGATCGCCTTGTCCGGCAGGAAGCGGTCGGTGATGTAGCGGTTCGACAGGGTCGCGGCCGAGACGATCGCCGAATCGGTGATCCTGACGCCGTGGTGCACCTCGTACTTCTCCTTGATGCCGCGCAGGATGGAGATGGTGTCCTCCACCGTCGGCTCGGAGACGAAGACCGGCTGGAAGCGGCGGGCGAGCGCGGCGTCCTTCTCCACGTGCTTGCGGTACTCGTCGAGCGTGGTGGCGCCGACGCAGTGGAGCTCGCCGCGCGCCAGCGCCGGCTTCAGCAGGTTGGAGGCGTCCATGGCGCCGTCCGCCTTGCCGGCGCCCGACCAGCGTGTGCATCTCGTCGATGAAGAGGATGATGTTCCCGGCCGCCGACTGCACCTCGGAGAGCACGGACTTCAGCCGCTCCTCGAACTCGCCGCGATACTTCGCGCCGGCGATCAGCGCGCCCATGTCGAGCGCCAGGAGCTTCTTGTCCTTCAGGCTCTCCGGCACGTCGCCGTTGACGATGCGAAGCGCCAGGCCTTCGGCGATGGCCGTCTTGCCGACGCCCGGCTCGCCGATCAGCACCGGATTGTTCTTGGTGCGGCGCGAGAGGACCTGGATGGTGCGGCGGATCTCCTCGTCGCGGCCGATGACCGGATCGAGCTTGCCCTCGCGCGCCTCCTCGGTGAGGTCGCGGGCAGTATTTCTTCAGCGCGTCATAGCCGGACTCCGCCGAAGCGGTGTCGGCGGTGCGGCCCTTGCGGATTTCGTTGATGGCCTGGTTGAGCGCCGGTCGGCGTGACGCCGGCATCGGCGAGAATCTTGGCGGTCGCCGTGCCCTTCTCCATGGCCAGCGCCAGAAGCAGCCGCTCCACGGTGACGTAGGAATCGCCCGCCTTCTCGGCGAGCTGCTCGGCGGTGGCGAAGACCATGGCGAGCGGCTGCGCCAGATAGAGCTGGCCGGCGCCGCCGGACACTTTCGGCATCTTGGCGATCGCCGCCTCGGTGGCGAGCAGCGCGTCCTTCGGACGTCCGCCGGCGCGCTCGATCAGCCCTGCCGCCATGCCCTCGCGGTCGTCGAGCAGCACCTTCAGAAGATGCTCGGGCGCGAATTGCTGGTGCCCCTGCCCCAGCGCGTAGGTCTGCGCGGACTGGACGAAACCCTGCGCCCGCTCGGTGTACTTCTCGAAATTCATGCGTCACCCCTTCCAGCCCACGACACAAGACCCGAAGCGTCCCGGACGCGGCCAAATAAACTCGGCCCCCGAAGGCGGCCTGGTGGAAATATGGTGCCGCCTTTCCCCGGCGCAATACTCATCCGGGCTGAGAGGGCCAGAGCCCGGAAAGAGCCGCGCGGCATGGATGTCGAGCAAGGTCGGGAGAGGAGCCCGATCCTTCCTGGGCTGCATTTTAAGCAACTTGTAATTGCCTTACCTTTGCCGCGTTTCTGACGCCCCATTCGGGCGGGGAGCCAAGGGAGGGACGCTATGCCCGATGACAAGGCACTTGCGAAACAGATCGAGAAGCTCTCCGAGCGGCTCGACGGGATCGAAGCTTCGTTGGGACGGACATCCGAACATGGCGGAGGAGGCGAGGAGGAGGCGCCACGCTTTTGTGGGCTCCCCCAGGTACCGGAGCGTCAGTTTGCGGCAGACGTCTCGCCGGGACGGGCGCGCCTTCTACGCTACATCGGCAAGAAATGGATGAACGGCACCAAGCTTCATTATTATTTCTTCACGAGCGGGCCATGGGCCGGCCCGCAGGCGCAGAAAGACCTGGTGATCGAAGGCTTCGACGTCTGGCGGCAAGTCGGCATCGGCATCGAGTTCGAAGAGGTCCACGACATCGCCGATGCCGAGATCCGCATCGGCTTTCTGCGGGGCGATGGCGCTTGGTCGTATGTGGGTCGCGACGTGATCGATATCCCCGGCCAGCACGAGCGCACGATGAACTTCGGCTGGGACCTGACACAGGATTCGCGCGGCGTCGACGTGCCCGTCCACGAGATCGGCCATTCGCTCGGCTTCCCGCACGAGCACCAGAACCCGTTCTCCGGAATCGTCTGGGACGAGCAGGCCGTCTACAGTTATTTCGGCGGGTCGCCCAACAATTGGCCGCCCGATCAGACGCTCTACAATGTGTTGCGCAAGCTGCCGGCGGCGGACGTGGAAGGCTCCGTCTGGGACCCCAATTCCATCATGCACTACGCCTTCCCGGCGGGACTGATCCAGCAGCCTACGCAATATCATAACGGGCTGCGGCCGCACGGCGGCCTTTCCCCCCACGACCTCGACGAGGTGAAGAAGTTCTATCCGCCCATCCGCAATGCCACTTATCCGAAGCTCGAGCCGCTGCAGTCTCAGACGCTCAGCATCGCAACGGGCGAGCAGCGGAACTACCTGATCGAGCCGACGAAGTTCGCGCCGATACACGATTGGCACCTTCGGGCTGTCCGACACCGTCATGGTTCTCTTCGAGGAGGACGGAAGCGATCTGAAATATGTCAGCGGCGACGATGACAGCGGCACGAGCCTCAATGCACGTATCGTCGAATGGCTGGAGAGTGGCAAACGCTATGTCCTGCGCATCCGGCTCTATCTGAACTGGGCGAGTGGCGACACGGCCGTCATGCTCTGGTGAGCCGGAGGCGGCGGCCGCCGCTTCGTCCCGCGCTTCGCCGCCGTCTGCCATCTGGCCGCGTGACACGGGCTGTGCGTGTGGTGCAAAACGACGCCGAGCGCGATTGACATGCCCGTGGCTTCCGGCCAATGCCACCGGATGCCTCACGTGACCGCGCTCTACCGTTATCCCGTCAAGGGCTTCTCGCCCGAGTTGCTTCAGCAAGCCGACATCCCCGCCGGCGGCACAATGCCGTTCGACCGCGCCTTCGCCGTGGAGAACGGACCGATCGGCTTCGATCCGGCGGAGCCCGCCTATTATCCGAAGATCAATTTCCTCATGCTGATGCGCAACGAGCGCGTCGCGGAATTTTCAACACGCTTCGACGAGACGAGCGGAGAGTTCCGCATCGACAAGGACGGTGCGCTTCAGATCGAGGGCTCGCTTTTGACCCAGGCCGGGCGCGCCCGTGTCGAAGCGTGGATCGCCGACAACTTTCCGGGCGAGCTGCGCGGGCCGCCGCGCATCCTCTCGGCGCCGGGGCACAGCTTCTCCGACAACCCGAAGAAGGTCCTGCATCTCGTCAATCTCGCGAGCGCGCGCGACCTCGGCGAACGGCTCGGCCATGCGGTCGATCCGCTGCGCTTCCGGCCGAACATCGTCATCGACGGCGTTCCGGCATGGAGCGAGCTGGAATGGGAGGAAGGCGCGGAAGTCCGGCTTCCGAACATCGTCCTTACGAAGGAGAGCCGCACGACACGCTGCGCGGCGACCAATGTCGACCCGAAAACCGGGCGGCGCGACATGCAGATTCCGAACGCGCTGGCGGCGAATTTCGGCCACGCCGATTTCGGCGTCTATCTCGTGGCAAGAACGGCCGGTGTGGTCAGCGTGGGCGATGAGCTGACGCTGGCGCAAGTCGAATAGCGCAGCCGCGCGAGCGCTCCTCTCTGACGGGGAGGTTGGGCGGCGTCGGCGCCCCTGTTGGAAAAAGTTCGGTTCTATTCGGGAAAGGCCGCCAGCGCTGCCGCGCCGTCGGGCGTCTCGTCCTTCGCCTCGGGCTTTTCGCCTGCAGCCTTGCGGCTGCGCCGCCGGCGCGGGGCCTGGGCCGGTGCTTCTTCGGCAGCGGCCTCTGCCGCCGGCGCGCGGACTTCGGGCTGCGGCTCGGCACTAGGATCGATCGCTTCCTGCCGCTCGTCGCGATCCTGGCGGCCGCGCCCCTCGTAGCGGTCGCGGCGCGGGCCGCGCTCCCGCTGCTGATCGTCGGGGCGGCGGGCTTGGTAGCCACGCTCGTCGCCCTCGCCTTCGAACTCGTCGCCTTCGTCGCCGCGGCCATCACCGTTGTAATCGAAGCGGTCGCGCTGGCGGCCGTTCGCCTGCCGGTCGTCGTATCCCTCTTCGCCGCCTTCGCGCAGCTGCGGCTGGGACTGCTGGAACTGCGCCTGCGCCGCCATGACGATGCGATTGTAGTGCTCGGCGTGCTGCAGATAGTTCTCCGCCGAGACGGTATCGCCGGACGACTGCGCGTCGCGCGCGAGCGTCATGTATTTGTCCGCGATATGGACAGCCGTGCCGCGGACCTTCACGTCCGGACCGTTGGACTCAAAGCTCCGCGTGAGCGGATTCGGCCCCTTGCGGCTGCGACCACGCGACCGGCGATTCTGATTGTGTCTCATGAACCCGTTCTCTTGTTAACGGCTACTTTCCAAGGCCGCCCGCCAGGCAATCTGAACGGCAGCGGCTTTTTTCAGCATGCCATGCTTTGCAAGCGCCGACCTCCAAAGTCCCGAGGTCAAGACGTCTTCTGCGATGGCGACGCGAGCGAACCAGCTTTCGGCGATCTCTTGTTGTCTGCCGGAAAAGTAAGCCCAGCCCTGTGGCTTCGCTCTGGTTTGCGCATTGAAGCTAGCCCGCCTGCTCGACTTTTCCAAGCGCTTTTTTTGCCGTCCGCCGGGCGTTCCCCCCAATGGTTCGCGTGGCGGTAACCACGCGTCCCAGCCCCGCAAGATCGGCGTGCACCTTCACCTCGGCGAGCCCCGCCCCCCGGCAGAGCTCTGCCACGCGCCCGCTTTGATCGTGGCCTACTTCCAGGCCGAGCAGCCCACCCTCGCGAAGCAGGAGCTCGATACGGTCGCAAGAATCGCGCGGTAGGCATCGAGCCCATCCGCTCCTCCGTCAAGCGCCGCGGGCGGGTCGTGGTCGCGCACCTCCGGCTGAAGTGAATCGATCGCATCACTCCTTATATAGGGCGGGTTTGCGACGACCACATCAAAGGATACCCCGCCAGAATATGCACCGGGGCCTTGTGCGAAGCTGACGCGCTCGAAGCGGGCCCGCCCGTCGACGCGGTGGCGCTCCGCATTGAGCCGCGCGACCGTCAGCGCCTCCTCGGAAATATCGGTGCCGAGCCCACGCGCCTCCGGCAGCTCCTTCAGGAGGGCGACGAGGATCGCGCCCGAGCCGGTGCCAAGGTCGCAGATCGTTACACCCGGGCAAAACCGCCCTTCGATCTCGGCGAGCACGACCTCGACCAGCGTCTCGGTCTCCGGCCGCGGCACAAGAGCCGCCTTGCCGAGCTTGATCGGCAGGCCCCAGAATTCCTTTTCGCCGAGAATGCGCGCGACCGGCTCGCCCTTGAGCCTGCGCTCCATATGGTCCTCGAAGGCCGCCTGTGCAACCGGGGGCAGATCGTCTCGCCCGCGCGCAATCAGCGCCGCCATGTCGAGGCCGGAGGCCGCTGAAAGCAGGAGCCGTGCATCGAGAGCCGCGCTTGCAACGCCGGCCTTCTTCAGCGACGCGCGCGCCTGCACGAGCGCCTCGCCGTAGGTCGTCACGCGGCGTCCTCTTCGAACTCGGAGAGCTTCTTCGCCTGATCCTCGGAGATAAGCGCGTCGACCACCTCGTCGAGCGCCTCGCCGGCGAGCACCTTGTCGAGCTTGTAGAGCGTGAGGTTGATTCGATGGTCGGTCACCCGCCCCTGCGGGAAGTTGTACGTGCGGATGCGCTCCGAGCGGTCGCCGGAGCCCACCTGCCCCTTGCGCGCCGCGGCTCGGCTTTCCGCCTGCTTCTGGCGCTCCAGGTCGAAGAGCCGGGCACGCAGCACCTGCATGGCGCGCGCGCGATTCTGGTGCTGCGACTTCTCGCTGGCCGTGACGATGATGCCGGTGGGGATGTGCAGGATGCGCACCGCCGATTCGGTGGTGTTGGCATGCTGGCCCCCGGCGCTCGACGCACGTGTCGTGTCGATCCGAAGATCCTCCGCCTTGATCTCGACGTCGACGTCCTCCGCCTCCGGCAGCACGGCAACCGTCGCCGCGGAGGTATGGATGCGCCCGCTCGCCTCCGTTTCCGGCACGCGCTGCACGCGGTGCACGCCCGATTCGAACTTGAGGCGCGCATAGACGCCGCGGCCGCGCACCGCGGCGATGATCTCGCGATAGCCGCCGACCTCGCCCTCGCTCGCCGACAGCACCTCCACCTTCCAGTGTTGCAGCGCCGCATAGCGCTCGTACATGCGGAACAGGTCGCCGGCGAAGAGCGCCGCCTCGTCGCCGCCGGTTCCGGCGCGCACCTCCAGGATGGCGCTGCGATCATCCGCCTCGTCGCGCGGAATGAGCAGGACACGCAATTGCTCACGCAGCGCATCGATGCGGTGCCGGAGCGTATGCCACTCCTCCTCCGCCAGCGCCCGCATCTCGCGATCCGTTCCCGCATCCTCGATGAGGGCCTCCGTGTCGGTCAGCTCGCGCTCCGCCTCGTCGAGCGCGCGCGCCTGCTCCGCCACCTCGTCGAGCTCGGCCAGCTCGCGCGACAGGCGTACGTATTCCGTCGGCTCGGGACCGGCCGACAGCATGGCGGTGACGGTCTCGTGGCGGTCGATCAGCGAGCGCAGGCGCTCTCGGGGAATGGTGACGGACATGGGCTCGGTAGATCGGCACGGAATGCGCATCCGCCCAGGCGCGCAGCTCGCCGCGGATGGCCGGCGCGACCGCACCCTGCCCGATCAACGCACTGACGCGCTCCTCCAGCGGGCCAAGCTCGAGCGCCCGGATCGCCGACTTCACCGGGCCGATCGCCGGCGACGCCATGGACAGCGAGCGGTAGCCGATCGCCGCAAGCGCAATAGCGTCGAGCGGTCGCCCGGCAATCTCGCCGCAGAGCGTCACCGGCTTGCCCGCCGCTTCCGCCGCGCGCGCTACGCTGCGCAGCGCCCTGAGGAAGGCCGGGCTCAGCGAATCGAACCGCCCGGCGATGCGGATGTTGGCGCGGTCGCTCGCCATCATGAACTGCATCAGATCGTTGGAGCCGACCGACACGAAGTCGACGGCGTTGAAGAGCTCGTCGAGTTGCCAGAGGAGCGAAGGCACCTCGATCATTGCGCCGAACATGACCCGGTCGGCGATCTTGTGGCCGTGCCGCTCCAGATGCATCTGCTCGCGCTCAACCACCGCCTTGGCGCGCTCGAACTCACTGACCTCGGTGACCATCGGGAACATCAGCTTCAGCTCGTGCCCGGTCGAGGCCTTCAAGAGCGCCCGCGCCTGCGTCCGCAGCAATGCCGGGCGGTCGAGTCCGAGGCGGATCGCCCGCCACCCCATGGCGGGGTTCTCCTCCTTCTGCTGGCGGAAGTAAGGGAGCACCTTGTCGCCGCCGACATCGAGCGAGCGGAAGGTCACGGGCTTGCCGTTCGCCGCCTCCAGCACCTGCCTGTAGAACTCCTCCTGCTCGTTCTGACGCGGAAAGGCGGAGGCGACCATGAACTGCAGCTCGGTGCGGAAGAGCCCGATGCCCGACGCACCCGACTCCACCAGATGCGGCATGTCCATCAGCAGCCCGGCATTGACCTGCAGGGTGACCTCCACCCCGTCGCGGGTGACCGACGGCTCGTCCCGGAGCATCCGGTACTGCTCCTGCCGGCGGGCGCGGAAGCGCACCTTGTCGGCATAGGCTGTCTCGATGTCGCCCGGCGGCCTGAGATGCACCTCGCCCGTGTCGCCGTCGACGATGATGGCGTCTCCCGCCTCGGCCAGAGACACGAGCTCCACCTGCCCCACGGTGGGGATTTCGAGCGCCTTGGCGATGATCGCCACGTGGCTCGTCGGGCCTGCTTCCTCCAACACCAGTCCGCGCAGGTGCTCGCGGTCGTAGTCGAGCAGGTCCGCCGGCCCCATGTTGCGCGCGACCACGACGGCGTCATCCGGCATATCGCCGGCGAAGGGCCCGTGCGGGCGGCCCAGCAGCTCCCGCAGCAGCCGGTTGGCGAGGTCGTCGAAATCGTGCAGGCGGTCGCGCAGAAATGGATCCGTCTGGCGCGCCATCTGGGCGCGTGTATCGTTCTGCACCCGCTCCACGGCCGCCTCGGCGGTCAGGCCGTTCTTGATCGCCTCCTGCAGACGCCGTGTCCAGCCGCGGTCGTCGGCAAACATCCGGTAGGCTTCCAGGATATCGCGATGCTCGCCGATGCCGACCTCCGCGCCGCGCGCCAGAAGATCGTCGACCGAGAGCCGGAGGCTCGCCATCGAGGCGTCGAGCCGCCGCAGCTCGTGATCGACATCCTCGGCGATAAGCTGCGTCACCACCACGCGCGGCTCGTGCAGCACCACGCGGCCGAGCGCGATGCCCTCCACGAAGGCGGCGCCTTTGGTGTGGACCGGGCGGTTGAGATCGAGGTCGGCGCCCGGGACGGAGAGGTCCTCCATCTCGCCCGAGGCGAACATCTCGGCGAGCACCATGGCGGTGGTCTGCAGCGCCTCGATCTCCTCCTCCGCATAGGTGCGGTAGGAGCGGTTCTGCACGACGAGCACGCCGAGCGTGCGTCCGCCGCGCAGCACCGGCACGCCGAGGAAGGAGTGGTAGATTTCCTCCCCGGTCTCCGGCAGGTAGGCGAAGGCTGGATGCGATTGCGCATCGGGGAGGTTGAGCGGCCGCGCCTCCGCGGCGATCAGGCCGACCAGGCCACGCCCCACGCTCAGCGTGGCGCGGTGGACGGCGCCCGGCTGCAACCCTTCCGTGGCAAACAGCTCCAGCATGTTGTCGGAGCGAAGCACATAGATCGAGCAGACCTCCGCGACCATGTTGGACGCGATCAGCCTCACGATCTTGTCGAGCCGTTCCTGGGCACCGATCGGCTCCGCCATGACCTCGCGGAGCTTCCGCAAGAGCACACGCGGCCCGGCGAGCGCCCCTCGAGTCGTTGCCAAGCTCACCTCCGGAAACCTCAGCCCCCGCCGCCGGGAACCAGGCTCACTATGCACGACCGCCGCAAGGGCTCACACAACCCTTGCGGTAAAAAATCAGGTCTTGTCGAGTTCGTATATTGAATGGAGCGTGCGCACCGCAAGCTCGGTATAGGCGGCATCGATCAGCACGGAGATTTTGATCTCCGAGGTTGTGATGAGCTGGATGTTGATCCCGCGGGCAGCGAGTGCCTGGAACGCCTGGGCCGCGACGCCGGCATGGCTGCGCATGCCGATGCCGATCACCGACACCTTGGCCACGTCGCTGGAGCCCATCACGCTTTCCATGGCGACGGAGCCCTTCAGCCCCTCGATCTTGGCCATGGAGCGCTCGAAATCGGCGGTCGGCACGGTGAAGGTGATGTCGGTCCGGCTCCCGTCCTCCGACACGTTCTGCACGATCATGTCGACATTGATGCCGGTTTCCGCCAGCGGGCCAAAGACCGCCGCGGCCACGCCCGGCTTGTCCTCCACCCCCCGGAGGGTGATTTTGGCCTCGTCCTTGGAATAGGCGATGCCGGTCACAAGCTGCTTTTCCACGATCTCGTCCTCGTCGCAAATGAGCGTGCCCACGGGCTGATTGCCGGCGCCGAGCTGCGGGGCTGCCGGGTCGTCGAAAGAAGATCGCACGAAGGTTCGGACCCCATGCACCATGGCGAGCTCCACGGAGCGCACCTGCAGCACCTTGGAGCCGAGTGACGCCATTTCGAGCATTTCCTCGAATGCCACTTTTTCGAGCCGCCGCGCCTGTGGAACGATACGCGGGTCGGTCGTATAGACGCCGTCCACGTCGGTGTAGATATCGCAGCGGTCCGCGCCGATCGCCGCGGCGACCGCCACGGCGCTGGTGTCCGACCCGCCGCGCCCCAGCGTCGAGATGCGGATGTCGGGCGCGACCCCCTGGAAACCTGCGATCACCACGACCTGCCCTTGCCCCAGCCGCTCCAGAAGCGTGTCGGCGCGGATATCGGTAATCCGCGCCGCGCCGTGGGCCGAATCGGTGCTGATCGGAACCTGCCAGCCGAGCCAGGAACGAGCGTTGATGCCGATATCCTGCAGCACGATGGCGAGCAATCCCGCCGTGACCTGCTCGCCGGAGGAGACGACGGCGTCGTATTCGCGCGCATCGTGGAGCAGGGAGGCCGAGCGGCAGAGCGCCACCAGCTTGTTGGTCTCCCCCGCCATGGCCGACACCACGACCGCCACCTCGTTGCCCGCCTTCACCTCGCGCTCGACATGCCGCGCCACATTGCGGATGCGGTCGAGGTCGCCGACGGAGGTTCCGCCGAATTTCATCACGAGACGGGCCATACGCCTGAGGTCCGTTTAGCGGGCGCCTTGAGCGACCGCGTTGGTGCTGCGAAACTGCCGGGGGGCCGGGGATTGGCCGGCCCGCGACTCCTTATCGGCTTCTGAGGGAGGCGGCAACTCCGCTCCGCCCGGATTTGAGCGGTTGACCGGGCCGCTGCGAGCCTTCATCTGATGCGTCGGTGGACGGATCAGCCCCTATTCACCGGTCGAACGGGAGGTGCGAGCCGTGCGCAAGGTTGCCGTCATCGTCGGGAGTATCCGCAAGGAATCCAACAATGCCAAGCTTGCCCGGGCGCTCGGCAGGCTGGCGGAAGGGAAGCTCGAGTTCCGCTTCCTTCGCCTCGACGACCTGCCGCTCTTCAACCAGGATGACGCCGCCGAGCCGCCGCCGGAGGTGATGCGCTTCAAGGGCGAGCTGGAGGCCTGCGACGCGGTGCTTTTCGTGACGCCGGAGCACAACCGCGCCATCCCGGCCGCCCTCAAGAACGCTTTCGACTGGGGCTCGCGCCCGGTCGGCAAGAACTCCTGGCGGCGCAAGACCGGTGCCATCATCGGCACGTCGGGCGGCAACATCTCCACGGCCCTGGCGCAGCAGAACATGCGCACCATCGCCTCCGGCCACCTCACCGCGGTGCTCGGCTTTCCGGAGGCTTTCGTGAAATACCAGGACGGGATGTTCGATAGCGACTTCAACGTCACCAACGAGGACACGAAGAAGTTCCTGCAGGGCTTCGTCGACAACTTTGCCAAGCTGGTCGACGCGATGGCAGAGTAGGTCGCGCCAGCAACGGGAGAGAGTAGCATGTCGGAAACCGCCGCAACGCAATCGAAGGTCATGGTTGTCGGCATCTGGGTCCTGCGCGTGCTCCTTGCCGCTTTGTTCCTCTTTGCCGGCGTAATGAAGATCACTGGCGCGGAGATGGAGGTCACCATCTTCGATGCAGTCGGGCTCGGCCAATGGCTGCGTTATGCGACCGGCCTTGCCGAGATCGTCGGGGCCGTGGCGCTCCTCATCCCAGCCGTGTCCGCCTTCGGGGCGCTCATTCTGCTGGCCGTCGATGTCGCTGCCTTCGGCGCGCAGGTGCTGGTGCTGCACCAGGACTGGATCCACGCGGTCGTCATCGGCGTTCTTCTCGCCGGGCTCATCTATGTGCAGCGGCGGCAGATTCTCGGCCGGCTTGGCGGCTAGACCGTGCAGTCCCACCCCGCATCCGTGACGACGACCGTCGATCCCGCCGAGATCCAGAAATTCGAGCGGATGGCGGCGGAGTGGTGGGACCCTTCCGGCAAGTTCGCCCCGCTCCACAAGTTCAATCCGGTGCGGCTCCAAACCATCCGCGACGTGGCCGCGGAGCATTTCGCGCGCGACCCCAAATCCGGGCGGCCGCTGGCGGGTCTACGGCTGCTCGACGTCGGCTGCGGCGGCGGCATCCTGTGCGAGCCGTTGGCGCGGCTCGGCGCTGCGGTCACCGGCATCGACCCGTCGGCGACCAACGTGGAGATAGCCCGTCTCCACGCGGCGAAGATGGCGCTCGACCTCGACTATCGCGCCACCACGGCGGAGGCGCTCGCCGAAGCGGGCGAGACGTTCGACGTCGTGCTTGCCATGGAGGTGGTGGAGCACGTGGCGGACATCGACCAGTTCATCGCCGCCTGCGCGGGCCTGGTGAAGCCCGGCGGCCTCCTCTTCGTCGCCACCATCAACCGCACCTTGAAGGCCTTCGCCCTCGCCATCGTGGGGGCGGAGTACATCCTGCGCTGGCTGCCGCGCGGCACGCACGATTACGACAAGCTGGTGCGCCCCGACGAGCTGAAGGCCTCCTTCCGAAAGGCCGGTCTCAACGTGCAACGCCGCATCGGCGTCAGCTACAATCCGCTCGCCGACCGCTGGTCCCCGTCGAGAGACATGGACGTGAACTACATGATGGTGGCGGAGAAGCCGGCCGCCTGACGGAGACATGTCGCGATGCATTGTCTCCGTCGATGATTCCACCTACTACCGCCTGACAAAGCGCACCCGGTCACATTTTGTGGCCGGCGCACCCGCCACAGCACGATCCGAATGATTCCCTCCGCCGACGACGCTGCCAGCTCGCGCTGGGCTGCGTTTCAGAACACCGCCTTCATGCGTTACTGGCTGTCGCGGCTGGCGGCCGGCTTCGCCGGGCAGATCCAGATCGTGGCCGTCGGATGGCAGGTCTACGACATCACCCGAAACCCGCTGGACCTGGGATTTGTCGGGCTGTCCCAGTTCGCGCCGGCGCTGCTCCTTGTGCTCGTGACGGGCACGGTGGCCGACCGTTTCCGTCGACGCACGATCATCGCCGTCTGTCTCGTTGTCGAAGCGCTCTGTACGCTCGCGCTCCTCGTCTTCACGCTGGTCGGCAGCCAGCAGATCTGGATCGTGTTCGTCATCATCGTGGGATTCGGGACGGCGCGCGCCTTCTACAATCCCGCGCAGCAATCGCTGCTTCCCAACCTCGTGCCGCCGGAGGTCCTCGGCAATGCGATCGCGCTGAGCTCAGCCGGCTGGCAGCTCGCCACGATCTGCGGCCCGGTGGCTGGTGGGCTGCTCTACGACCTGCGGCCGGAGCTCGCCTATGGCACGGCGATCGTTCTGCTCGCCGTTGCCGCGATCCTGATCCTGACGGTGCCGCGCCGCGGGCCGCGCCTGACGCCGCAGCGGGCGACCTGGGAGACCGTCGTCGCCGGCTTCCGCTATGTCTGGCACGAGAAGATCGTGCTCGGCGCCATCTCGCTCGACCTCTTCGCGGTCCTGCTCGGCGGCGCCACGGCGCTCATGCCCGTCTATGCGCGCGACATCCTTCACGTCGACGCAAGCGGCCTCGGCCTGCTCCGCTCCGGTCAGGCAGTCGGGGGGATATTGGTGGCGCTCTATCTGACGACGCACGCCATCCGCGATCACGCGGGCCTGTGGATGTTCCTTTTCGTGGGCGTGTTCGGGCTGTTCACCGTGGTATTCGGGCTGTCCACCGTGCTGTGGCTCTCCATCGCCGCGCTGATGGTCATGGGCGGCGCGGACATGGTGAGCGTCTATGTGCGCGAGACCCTCATCCAGGTCTGGACACCGGACCACGTGCGCGGACGCGTGAACGCGGTCAACATGGTCTTCATCGGCGCGTCCAACGAGGTCGGCGAATTCCGCGCCGGCGTCTCCGCCTGGGCCATCGGCGCGGTGCCGGCCGTAATCGTGGGCGGCGTCGGCACGATCGCAGTCGCGGTGCTGTGGATGTACTGGTTCCCGGACCTGAGACGCGCCCGCCATCTGGACGGGCGCGTCTGATTGGCTGCCCTCTCCCCTGAGCTTGAGGGAGAGGGCTCATGCAAAACGGCGGGTCTTCAGGCCCGCAGCTGATCGCCGATCGGCAGGTTGCGGATGCGCTTGCCGGTGGCGGCGAAGACGGCGTTGGTGAGCGCCGGGATGAAGGGCGGCACGCCGGGCTCGCCCACACCGGTCGCATGCACCGAGAACGGATGCTCGACGATGTGCACGTGGACGGTCTCGGGGAAGTTATCCGAGCGCACCATCTCGTAGTCGTGGAAGTTCGACTGCTGCACGGCGCCGTTCTCGTAGGTGATGCCGCTATAGAGCGCCGCGGTCATGCCGAACACGCAAGCCCCCTGCATCTGCGACAGCACGCGTTCCGGATTGGCGACGTAGCCGCAGTCGATGGCGACGTGCGCCTCCGGCACCCGCACCACGCCGTCATCGCCGACCTTGGCGTGAACCACCGTGGCGATGTAGGTCACGAAGCTCCGGTGCCCGGCGATGCCGAGTCCCTCGCCGGCGGGGAGGCTCTTTCCCCATCCCGCCTTGGCCGCGGCCAGCTCGATGACGTTGCGGAGACGCCCCGTGTCGATGGGGAACTCGTCGTTCGGCTCGCCGTGGTTCCAGAACGGCTGCTGAAGGCCGGCACTCTGCCAGTCGAGCTGACGCGGCGAGCCGAGCATCTCCAACAGGAAGTCTTTCTGGTCGCGGCCGAGCTCGTCGGCAAGCTCGGCCGTGGCGGACTGGATCGCGAAACAGCGCCCGATATGCGACACGGATCGGAACCAGCCGATGCGCGTGTGCGCAAACGCCTTGCACTGCTCGGCCCGGACGTTGGGGATGTCGAAGGGCATGTCCTCCAGCCCCATGCCGATCTCGACCGGATGCTGCACGCCTTCGTCCGGGGCAAAGGTCGACAGGAACGAGGGCTGCGCGCTCCTGTGCCGCCAGGCGACGGCCTTGTTGTCCGCGTCGAGGCCGATTTCGATACGCTCCACCGCAGTCGTGTGGTGGAAGCTGTGCTGGATGTCGTCCTCGCGCGTCCACTGCACGCGCACCGGGGCCCCGACCTCGCGCGACAGGTAGGCCGCCTCGATCGCGAAGTCGCACTTCGACTTCCGCCCGAAGCCGCCGCCGAGCAGCGTCACATGCACCGTCACGTCGTCCGTGGAGATGCCGAGGAAGTCGGCGATGTCACCGCGCGCGCCGTAAGGACTTTGCAGACAGCCCCACACCTCGCACTTGCCGTTTGCAAAGCTGGCGAGCGCCGCCGGGGGCTCCATCGGCGTGTGCACCATGTGCTGCTGGTAGTACTCGCGCGTGAACACCTTCGCTGCCCCGGCGAGCGCGGCTTCCGCGTCGCCCTGATTGCGTACGGGACTGCCCGGCTGACTAACCGACGCGCGAAGCTCCGCCTCGTAGGCGGACGTCGTGTAGGAGCCGTGCGCACCGTCATCCCACACGATCTTGAGCGCATCGCGTCCCTGGATCGCGGCCCAGGTGTTGCTCGCAACGACCGCAATGCCACCGAGCGGCTTGAACTTGGAGCCCAGACCCGCGCCGGGAATCTCGCCGACCCATTCCACCCCGGGCACCGCGCGCGCAGCGCTGTCGTCGAACGACTTCACCGTGCCGCCGACGACCGGCGGACGCGCCACGGCCGCGAATTTCATGCCGGGCACGCTGACGTCCGCCGCGTAGACCGCCTGGCCGGTCGTGATGTCGTGCAGGTCGTAGATCTGCACGGAACCGGTCCCGATGTAGCGGAACTCCTTCTCGTCCTTGAAGCGCAGTTCGTCGCGTGGCGGCGTCGGCAGGGCCATCGCGGCTTCCGCAAGATCGCCGTAGCCGAGCGTCAGCCCCAGCGTCTTGTTCATCACCTCGTGACCGCGCGCGACGACATCCTCGATGCCGACGCCCCAATGGTCCGCCGCCGCCTGTTCGAGCATGCGGCGCACCGCGGCGCCCATCTCGCGCGCCGGCTGGATATGATGGCGGAGGCTGCGCGATCCGTCGGTGTCCTGGTTGCCGTATCGCGGCTCGTCGCCGTCGGCCTGCACGATGCGGATGCGATCCCAATCGGCTTCCATCTCATCGGCGATGACCATCGGGATGGAGGTACGCGACCCCGTGCCCATCTCCGAGCGGTGCGCCACGATCGTGACGGTTCCGTCCGGGTCGATCGACACGAAGATGTGCGGATCGTTGACGACACCATGCGGCATGTCGAGGCCGCCATGCGGATAGGGATCGAAAGCAAAGGCGGTGTCAGGCAGGACCTGCATCGCCACGACGAAGCCGGTCAGCCCCTTCAGGACCGAGCGGCGGCTGACGTTCTCGATGATGGCGTGGGCCGTCTGCGGAAGCTGCGGCGCGCCATAGGTCTTCAGATGGTGCAGCATGGCGTTACACTCCCGTTGCAGCGTAGCGGACGGCAGAAACGATGCGCTGGTAGCAGCCGCAGCGGCAGATGTTGCCCTGCATGCCGTCCAGGATCTCCTGATCCGTGGGA
Organism: uncultured Alphaproteobacteria bacterium; assembly: GCA_963801225.1. Taxonomy (GTDB): domain Bacteria; phylum Pseudomonadota; class Alphaproteobacteria; order Rhizobiales; family Afifellaceae; genus DASWJZ01. The sequence continues at coordinate 662,021 of CAWDED010000008.1, read as the reverse complement.
GAGGGATTGGCGGCAATCAGTGCCGCTGCGTTCATGATCTGCCCGGCCTGGCAGAAGCCGCATTGCGGCACGTTGTGCTCGCGCCAGGCGATCTGCACCGGATGATCGCCGTCGGGGCTCAGCCCTTCGATTGTGACGACCGTCTTGCCTTCGGCTTCGCCGATCGTGGTCAGGCAGCTTCTGACCGCCTCGCCGTCAAGATGCACCGTGCAGGCGCCGCACAAACCGGCACCGCAGCCGAACTTCGTTCCATGCAGACCGACGAGATCGCGGATCGCCCAAAGCAACGACATCTCCGCCGGTGCGTCCAAGGCATGATCCTGCCCGTTGATGTTCAAGGTTACAGCCATGCTCATTCCTCCCCGTTGTCGGTCCCTTACGGATCGGCCGCTTGTTTTCTGCGGCTCTAAAGCGACCGGCTCGTGCCGGATTAGCGGGACCGATTGACCGCACAGATTGTAACATCGGCTGGTATGGTAGCGAACGGGGAAGTAGCATTCAGTCATCACACAGGCGTGATGGGATGCAATAAGTTGAGAGGCTCGTTCAAGTTTTCAGCTTCGCCGCACCGGCGGCGTGCCGCCGCGTCCCCAGGCGATCGGGCCCTCAACCCACGAGGGCGAAGCGGTCCACGTCGAACATGCCCAGGTCGGTGATCTTCAGATGCGGGATCACCGGCAGCGGCAGGAAGGCGACCTGCAGGAATGGCTCCGGCAGGGTGCAGCCCAGGTCACGGGCCGCGGCGTGAAGCGTCAGCAGCTTTTCGCGGATGGCGTCGAACGGCTCCAGGCTCATCAGCCCGGCGACCGGCAGCGCCAGCTCGGCGCGCACCTGGCCGCCCTCGGCCACCACGAAGCCGCCCTGAATCTCGATGATGCGGTTGACCGCAACGGCCATGTCCGCCTCGTCCACGCCGATCACCGTGATGTTGTGACTGTCGTGCCCGACGGAGGAGGCGATGGCGCCGCGCTTGAGGCCGAAACCGTGCACGAAGCCGAGGCCGATATTGTCGTTCTTGCCGTGCCGGGCAACCACCGCGACCTTGATGGCATCCTGCTCCAGGTCGGCGCGCACCTCGCCGGCGATGGCGGGAAGGTCGAGGTCGAGACGATCGGTGATGATGCGCCCAGCGACGACGCCGATCACCGGCATCTTGTTGTGATGCACCGCGATGCGGAAGTCGCCGGCCTTGACTGGCGCGCGCTTCACGCTGTCGAGCCCCACCGGCTCGAGCGTGCCTCTTGCGTCGAAAAGCCGGTCCTCGACCAGGCGCCCGCCGGCGATGACGCTGCGGACGCGGCATTCCTCGAGGCTCTCCACCAGCACCAGGTCGGCACGCCAGCCTGGCGCCACCAACCCACGATCGCGCAGCCCGAAGGCGTTGGCGCCCGACCAGCTGGCGGCGCGGTAGACGACATGGCGCGGTCGGCCGAGCGCGATCAGCCGGCGGATCATGAAGTCGAGATGCCCCTCCTCCGCCACCTCGAGCGGATTGCGGTCGTCGGTGCACAGACCCATGAACGAAGCAGGTGTTCTCGTCGAGCACCTCCGCCAGCGCCTCCAGATCTTTGCACACGGAGCCTTCGCGGATGAAGATCGTCATCCCCTTGGCAAGCTTCTCGCGCGCTTCCGCAGCGCTCGTCGCCTCGTGGTCGGTGCGGATTCCCGCCGCGAGATAGGCGTTGAGATCGCGGCCGGAGAGTAGCGGCGCGTGCCCGTCGATATGGCGGTCCTGGAAGGCTGCGAGCTTGTCGAGCACGCCCGGATCGGCGCCGACGACGCCCGGAAAGTTCATGAATTCGGCGAGCCCGATCACCTTCGGGTGGTCGCGAAGCGGCACGAGGTCGGCGGCCGTCAGCTCCGCGCCGGCGGTCTCGAAGCGGGTCGCCGGCACACATGAGGAGAGGTTGACGCGCAGGTCCATGACCGTGCGCTCCGCCGCCGCGAGGAAATAGCGGATACCGGCAAGTCCCAGAACGTTGGCGATCTCGTGCGGGTCGCAGACCGCCGTGGTGATGCCGTGCGGGAGCACGGCACGGTCGAACTCCAGCGGCGTCATCAGCGAGGATTCGACGTGGAAATGCGCATCGATGAAGCCCGGCACGCAGCAGAGGCCGCGCCCGTCTATGCGCTGCCTGCCTTCATAGCGTGCGTGCGTCCCCACGATGCGGTCGCCGACGATCGCCACGTCCGTGCGCGTAACCGCGCCGGTGATGACATCGAGCATGTCGACGTCGGCGATGACGAGATCGGCGGGCTCACGTCCGGCGCCTGCGGCGATGGCTCTTGCTAAAAGATCCCGATCCATTCCGTCAGATATCAAGGAAGCGCCAGGAAGGGAATCCGGCAACCGGTGCCGAGGCCGCGAAAACGGCGCCGGATTGCGGCGCCCGCTGCAGGAGCGAAGGCGCGCGGCCTTCCCTGAGGCTCGTCAGGAAGATGGTGCGGAAGTCCGGCCCGCCGAAACACGGCATGGTCGGCGCCGGCACGGGGAGGTCGTATGTCTCCGCCAGCCGCCCGTCCGGCGCAAAGCGGTTGAGGTGTCCGGCCGACACGCCGGCACTCCAGTAGTAGCCCTCCACGTCGCAGCTTCCACCGTCCGGCCGCCCGACCGCCACGTCGGGCTCGGCAAAGCGCGTGCGCCCGGTGATCTCGCCCGTTGCGCGGTCGAACAGCCAGCGGTCGATCCACGGGCCGCGCGTGTCGGAATGGAACATGATCTCGCCGTCAGCGGTCCAGGCCAGTCCGTTCGAAATGGTGAGGCCTTCGACCTTGCAGTCGACGCGGCCGGACGGATCGACCCGATAAAGCGCCGCAATCGGCTCCTTTTCCGGCCGGTCGTCCATGCTGCCGACCCAGAAAGCGCCATCCGGCCCGACCCGCCCATCGTTCAGCCGCGTATCGGGATTGCCGGCCTCGATCTGGCAGAGGTCCTGCATCTGGTCGGTCACCGGATCGAACAGGACGACGCCGTCGCGCAGCGCCACGACGAGCCGTCCCGACGCGGCGAGCCCGAACGAGCAGACCTCGCTCTCGAAGCTCCAGGTCTTGAGCTCCTCGGATTCAGGCTCGCGGCAATAGAGAAGCCGGCTAAGGATATCGACGAAATACAGGCGTCCCGTTCGGTCGTCATAGAGGGGGCATTCGCCAACTCGACATCTGACGTCGGCGACGCAGGTGAAGTGAAGCGTCATATGGGAATCCCCGGCTTTCCGAACATGGTTAACTAGCAGCCCTCGGCTGGGCTGCGAAGCGGTTCCGCAGGCTGCTGCCAAGGGAGTGTCAGCAGTCCGTTACCGGCACCCTGCTCAGAACTCGCTTTCCGTGCTGCGTTGCGGTATAGGCCGCCGGCGCTCCGGGCCGGCAGGATTCGCGGAGCACAAGCGGCGACGCGCCCTTCCGTTTTCCCGGTGGGCCGGTCGTCTGTTCCGCAATTCACCTTCAGGAAATGGCGGTCAGGGCCATGCTCACGCGTTTCTTCAGGGCAGTCTGGCGTTTCATCGGCGTACGGGGGCTTCTCATCATCCTCGTCGCCTTCGTTTGCGTCGCCCTTGTCGGGTTCAACCTGTTCCGCACGAAGATGATCGGCGAGTTCTTCGCTCACATGCAGAAGCCGAGCGTCGCGATCTCCACGACCGAGGTCCGCCCGACCACCTGGACGCCGGACATCGAGGCGATCGGCACGCTGAGAGCGGCGCAGGGCGCCAACGTCGCCGTAGAGGTGGCGGGCGTTGTGCGGTCGATCGATTTCCAGCCCAACGATCACGTGGAAGCCGGCCGGCTTCTGGTCCAGATCGACGACGCGGTGGAACGCGCCGACCTGATCTCGGTCGAGGCGGCGGTTGACCGGGATCGCGCCGCGCTGGAACGCGCGCGCAGCTTGCGCCAGAGCGGGGTAACGGCGGAATCGAATCTTCAGAACGCGCAGTCGGCGTTCGCGACCTCCCAGTCGGCGCTGGCGCGCATCCGCGCCGTGATAGATCAGAAGGGCATCGAAGCGCCCTTCTCCGGGACCATCGGCATCCCGCGCATCAACGAGGGCGAATACGTGCAGCCCGGCGCGGTGATCGCCACGCTGCAGCAGCTCGACACGATGAAGGTGGATTTCACCGTTCCGGAGCAGCTCTTGAACGATCTGCATATCGGGCAGGCCGCGAGCTTCGGCCTGACGGAAGACGCCTTCCCCTACAAGGGAAAGGTCATCGGCATCGACCCGAAGGTCGACCCGCAAACCCGCCTCATCTCGGTACGGGCCGAGGTGGAGAATCCGAACGGCGAGCTCCGTCCCGGGCAGTTCGCCCGCGTGCGGGTCCAACTGCCGCCGGTCGAGAACGTCATCGCCCTCCCCCAGACCGCCGTCGTCACCAGCCTTTACGGCGACTACGTCTACATCGTGGAAAAGGACGAGTCCGCTTCTGACGGCAAGCGGCCGGCGCGGACGCCCCCGGCGAGACCAAGGACAGGCTCGTCGCGAAGCAGGTCTTCGTCGAGATGGGCCGCCGCCAGGGCAATGAGGTGGAGATCGCCAAGGGGCTGGAGCCCGGCCAGACGGTGGTGACGTCAGGACAGAACAAGCTCTCCAACAATACGCCGGTGACCATCAACAACAGCGTCGACCCGGCGGCATTGGCGCTCGACGGGAAGCTCAGAAAGTGAACTTCTCCGAGATCTTCATACGGAGGCCGGTTCTCACGATCGTCGTCGCGATCCTGATCCTGCTCGTCGGGGCTCAGGGCTTCATGAACATGTCGATCCGCGAATACCCGGAGGTGGACGAATCGGTGATCACCGTCACCACCGTCTATCCCGGTGCCAGCGCGGAGCTGATGCAGGGCTTCATCACCGCGCCGATCGCCCGCGCGGTGCTCAACGCCGAGAACGTCGACTACGTCACCTCCAAGAGCACGCTCGGATCGAGCACCGTCTCCGTCAACATGGTGCTTGGCGCCAGCCCCGACCAGGCGCTGATCGACGTGCTCTCCAAGGTGCAGGAGGTGCGCGGCCAGCTGCCGACTGACGCGGAGGACCCCGTCGTCCAGAAAGGCACGGGACAGAGCTTCGCTCTCATGTACCTCGCCGTGCGCTCCACCACCATGAACCCGCAGCAGGTCACCGAGTTCCTGAAGCAGGTGGTGCAGCCGCGCTTCGCCACGATTCAGGGCGTCGGCGATGCACAGATCCTCGGCGGGCGCGACTTCGCCATGCGCATCTGGCTCGACCCGGTGCGGCTCGCGGCGCGCGGCGTGACCGCCGGCGACGTGCTGAGCGCCATCCGCGCCTCGAACTTCCTTTCCGCTCCGGGGCGCACGGAGAACGAGTTCGTCGCCTACGCGATCCAAACGGCGACGACGCTGCAGACGCCGGAATCCTTCGGCGCCCTGCCGGTGCGTGCCGACGGCGACGAGATCGTTCGTCTGCGCGACGTAGCGCGCGTCGACTACGGCGCCAAGAGCAACGACGTCCGCGTAAGCTTCAACGGCGAGGAGGGGACGTTCATCGGGGTGTTCTCCGCGCCGGGCGCCAACCCGCTCGACACATCCACGGCGCTGAAGGCGGAGCTCCCCACCATCGAGCGCGAGCTGCCTCCCGGCATGGAGATCGAGCTCGTCTACGACGCCACGCGCAACATCAGCGCCTCGATCGACGAAGTGTTCAAGACCATCGCCGAGGCCGTCGCCATCGTGGTCCTCGTCATCCTGCTCTTCCTCGGCTCTTTCCGCTCGGTGCTCGTGCCGATCGTGACCATTCCGCTGTCGCTCGTCGGCGTCTGCTTCGTGCTTTACTTGATGAACTATTCCATCAACCTCCTGACGCTGCTCGCCATGGTGCTCTCCATCGGCCTCGTGGTCGACGACGCCATCGTGGTGGTGGAGAACATCCACCGGCATCTGGAACGCGGCGAGCATCCGCTGAACGCGGCCATCAACGGCATGCGCGAAATCTTCGCGCCGGTCATCGCCATGACCATCACACTGGCCGCCGTCTACGCGCCGATCGGTTTCGCGCAAGGGCTGACCGGGTCGCTGTTCCGCGAGTTCGCCGTCACGCTGGCCGGTGCCGTCATCATTTCCGGCTTCATCGCCGTAACGCTTTCGCCCATGCTTGCGGCACGCGTGCTGAAAGGACACGGCGAAAAGGTCAGCCGCTTCCAGACGATCGTCGATACCACCTTCGAGCGGGTGAGCGGCTGGTACGGGCGCCGTGTCGACAGCGCCCTGAGCTACCGGTGGGTGACACTGACCGTCGTCACCGCGCTATCGGCGACAATGGTCTTCCTCTTCCTCAACACGTCGACCGAACTGGCACCGGACGAAGACATCGGCTTCATGTTTTCCATCGTCAGCGCGCCGGCCTATGCCACCTCCGACTATACGGAGCTCTTCGCCGACCAGGTGCGTGATGCGACGAAGGACGTGCCGGAGATCGACACGCGCTTTTCGGTGGTCGGATTCGGCGGCACCAATTCCGCCTTCGCCGGGTTCGGTCTGCTTCCCTGGAGCGAGCGCGACCGCAGCCAGGCGACGATCCAGCAGGAGGTGCAGAACAAGATCAACGGCGTCGCCGGCGTGCAGGCTTTCGTCTTTGCGCCGCCCACGCTTCCCGGAACCGGCGGCGGCCTGCCGGTACAATTCGTCATCCGCTCCACCGGCGATGCCGATCAGGTCTACGAGGTGGCGGAAGAGATCAAGAACCGCGCGCAGGCGAGCGGCCGCTTCATCATCGTGCAGGATTCGCTCTCCTTTACCCAACCGCAGGCGCGCGTCACCATCGACCGCGACCGCGCCGCCGCGATCGGCGTGCCGGTCAGCGAGATCGGCACGACGCTGACCGCTCTGGTCGGCGGCGGCTCCGTCTCCAAGTTCGACCGCGAGAGCCGCAGCTACGACGTCATCACTCAGGTGGACCAGGCCCAGCGCTTCAACCCCGAAAGCCTCGGTGACTATTACGTCAGAAGCTCGACCGGCGGCATGGTGCCGCTCTCCGCCGTCATCAAGACGGAGATACGCGCCGCACCGATCGCCATCGAGCAGTTCAACCAGCTCAACTCGGCGACGATCTCGGGTCTGCCTCTACCGGGCGTCGCGACCGGCGACGCGCTGCAGACGCTGCGCGACATCGCGGCGGAGGTCATGCCGGGCGGCTTCTACGAGGATTACGCCGGGCAGTCGCGGCTGGAGGTCAAGGAAGGCAATACCACGCTGATCGCCTTCGGGCTCGCCGTCATCATCATCTACCTGGTGCTTGCGGCGCAGTTCGAGAGCTTCCGTGATCCGCTCATCATCATGCTGACCGTGCCCATGTCGATCTTCGGTGCGCTGGTGCCGCTCAATCTCGGCCTTTCCACCCTCAACATCTACACGGAGGTCGGGCTCATCACCCTCGTCGGCCTCATCACAAAGCACGGCATCCTGATGACGGAGTTCGCCAACCAGCAGCGCGAGCTGGGCGTGCCCAAGCGGCAGGCCATCATCGATGCGGCACGCATCAGGCTGCGCCCGATCCTCATGACCACCGCCGCCATGGTGATGGGCGTGATGCCGCTGATCATCGCGTCGGGCGCCGGCGCCAAGGCGCGCTTCTCCATCGGCCTCGTCATCGCCGCAGGCATGTCGATCGGCACGCTCTTCACGCTCTTCGTGCTGCCGATGTTCTACACCTACATCGCCAAGAGCGATGCCGCGATGGCGCGCCGCGACGAGCCGCCCCAACGCGAGTTCACCGTCGAAAGGCCCGCACCGGCGGAGTGAGCCTCTACGAACCGCCGGTGGCGAGGATGTCCGGCACGATGAAGTCCGCCATCCGCGCCGCCATGATGGCATTGCCGTTGGGCGAGACGTGGCAGAAGTCGATGTAGATCGGCTCATCGCGGTCGAAGGTATCGGTCAGGTCGCGAAACGGCGTGCCGACCATGAGTTCGCGTACCCTCGGGTAGACCGCCTGAAACTGGCTGAAGTAGCCGCCCTTGACGTCTATGCCCAGATAATCGGTGCGGGTGTGGCTAAAATAGATGACCGGCTGCAGGACGGCATAGAAGCGAACGCCATAGAGATGAGCGACCGAGGCGGCGATCTTCCAGTCGCTCACCAGGGCCGTAGCAATGGCGTCGGCCTTCGCCGGAATCTGAATCGCAATCATAGCCTCCGTCGACGTCCCCCTTGGTGAACAGCGTCGCCAATTGCCCGATGAATGCGCCATAGGCTCGGACAAAGGCGCTCGGCTCGACAGCCAACCGGTTCCTCACCTCGCGCTGGTCGGAGTAGTAGTCGAGCTCGTTGCGGCATTTGCCCGCCACGTCGTTGACGCCATCGTAGAACACGACCGCCGTCGGTCGCTCCCCGCCCTCCAGGAGCTTGATCATCATCTCCAGATTCTGATGCGCGGTATATGCCGTTTCACCGAAATTGCGTGCTCTCAAGCCGGTCTTGACAGCGAACTGCGAGGCAATGGTGTCGGCGTCGCGCGATCCGGTTCCCCACATCGTGGAACCGCCGAAGAAGAAGACGGTTTGCGGCTTAGGGTCAGGAGCCTGGGCCGTGAGCCTCTCCCCGTAATCCCCGACGACGTTGATCGTCTCGCCTCGAAACGGCCTCCGCCGCCATCCGATGAAGGAGTAATATTTGAGGGACTGCTCGTGGACCTCCTTGTCGTATTGCGTGATCCAATCGGCATCGGCGTAGTTGGGCAGTGCGGCCATTCCGCTGCGCTCGTCCGCCGCGCGCTGCGACGGAATGAGAGTGACCACCGCGGCGACTCCCACGACCACGAGTCCGACGAAGACCACAACATTGATGAGAATCAGACGGACAAAACGCATCAGTCGGGCTCAAACTGTTGGCGATAGTCGCGTGCAAGATCCGGCCGCTGCTCGGACTTGAGCAGGATCGAGTTGCCGCACACCAGCATATCCAGCTCGCTTCCCATGAAGCAGCGGAAGGCATCCTCCGGCTCGCAGACGATGGGCTCGCCCCGCACGTTGAAGCTGGTGTTGACGAGAACCGGCACGCCGGTGCGCTCCTTGAATGCCGTTATCAGCGCATGATAGCGCGGGTTCGTCGCCTCGTGCACCGTCTGAACCCTGGCGGAATAGTCGACATGCGTCACCGCCGGGATCGCCGAGCGCGGGACGTTGAGCTTGTCGATCCCGAACAGTCGCTCCTCTTCCGCGCTCATCGCCCGGCGCTTGTCCTGGCGAACGTCGGCGACCAGAAGCATGTAGGGACTGTCTTCGTCCAGCTCGAACCAGTCCGACACGTCCTCGCGGAGCACCGACGGTGCAAAGGGACGAAAGCTCTCGCGGTATTTGATCTTCAGGTTCATCGTCTTTTGCATCGACGGAGAGCGCGGGTCGCCAAGGATGGAGCGGGCGCCGAGCGCGCGCGGGCCGAACTCCATGCGCCCCTGAAACCAGCCGACGATCTTCCCCTCGGCCAGCGCGTCGGCCGTCAGGCCGATAAGCGCTTCCTCTTCGACCGTCTCGAAGACTGCGCCGGCGCTCGTCAGCCGCCGCTCGATGTCGGGCTGAGCAAACCGCGGGCCGAGATAGGCGCCCTTCATGCGGTCGTGATTTGTGCCCGGCCGATCCATTCCGAGCTCAAGATGCCAGGCGGCATAAGCTGCGCCGATCGCGCCGCCTGCGTCGCCCGCGGCGGGCTGTATCCAGAGGCGCTTGAACGCGCCGTCGCGCAGCACCTTGCCGTTCGCCACGCAGTTCAATGCCACGCCGCCGGCCAGGCACAGATTCGGCAGCCCGTATTCCTTCGCAAGCGACCGGGTGAGAGCCAGGACGATATCGTCCGTCACCGCCTGCACCGAAGCCGCTACGTCCATGTGGAACTCTGTCAGCAGCTCGGTGTCGGCGCGCCGTGCCGGCATCCCCAGCAGCTCCGCGAACGCTGCGTTGGTCATGGTGAGGCCGGTGCAATAGTCGAAGTAGTCCTGGTTCAGCCAGAAGCTTCCGTCCTCCTTGATATCGACCAGCTTGCTCTTGATGCAGATTCGTGAAGCGGGGTGTCCCGTAGGGGGCAAGCCCCATGACCTTGTACTCGCCGGAATTCACCTTGAAGCCGAGATAGTAGGTGAAGGCGGAGTAGAGCAGACCGAGCGAATGGGGAAAGTGCATCTCCTTCTTGATGGAAAGGCTCTGCCCCTGGCCCACCGCCGCCGTCGCCGTCGCCCACTCGCCCACACCGTCGAGCGTCAGCACCACCGCCTCGTCGAACGGCGACGGAAAGAATGCGCTCGCCGCATGGCTGTAATGGTGCTCGGCGAACATCAGCCGGGCGGGCTCGAAATCGGCATCGATCGATTTCAGCTCGCTTGTCAGAAGCCTTTTCTGAAACAGCTTCTCCTTCAGCCAAAGCGGCATCGCCGAGGCGAACGACCGGTAGCCTTTTGGCGCGAAGGCAAGATAGGTCTCCACCAAGCGCTCGAACTTGAGGAACGGCTTCTCGTAGAAGACGACGTGATCCACGTCGCTCAGCCGGCAGCCGGCCTCGCCCATGCAATACGCGATCGCGCGCGTTGGAAAACGCGGGTCATGCTTTGTGCGCGTGAAGCGCTCTTCCTGCGCGGCAGCCACGATATCGCCATCCACGAGCAGCGCCGCAGCGCTATCGTGGTAGTAGGCCGAGATACCGAGAATCCGCACGGGCGCGCGGGGCTCAGAACAGCGTGTAGATGAACGGCGCCACGACGCTTCCATGCGCGATGACGAGCAGCCCGCCGACGAGCACGAGGAAGAGGATCACCGGCACCATCCAGTATTTCTTCCGGTTGAGGAGAAAGCGGGAAAACTCGGCGAGAAAAGACATGCCTGTGCTCTAGAATTGATCGCGCATCGAGCCGCGTCCGGGCCCGGCCGGATCGCGCGCCTCCCAATAGGTGGAGCGCTCAGGCTTGCGGCGCTGAAGCAGGTTCTTGTTCGCCAGGCGCATGGCCACGCCCATGGGCGTCACGACAACATAAAACAGCGCGCCGAGCACCACCGGAGACACGATTCGGTGCAGCGCCAGCCCCAATCTATGCCATGCGATATTGAGCGGTGCGAGCAGCCTCGGTGCGACGACCGATATCACGGTCAAGACGAGAGCCGCCGCCAGCAGCAGGACGCGCGGAGGCTCGCCTGAAACGAGCGGCCAGGCGCCGAGAACCGCAAACAGGGCCGCCCACACCAGGCCGAAGGTGCGTTCAGACGGCGGCGCCGGAATATCAGCTGCCATGGAGAATTACCGCGACCATCAATACACCCGGAAGTTCATCTCAGTCCGATCGGAATAGCAAGCGACGCAACCTGCCCCCCGGGACTGCGCACCGCAGGCGGCGCGCCCGCAGCCTACTCCGCTGCTTCGGCCTGCTCCAGCAGATAAGCCTGCACATGCTGCAGGTGCGAGCGCATGCGGCTCGCCGCGGCGGAAAGGTTGCGCTCCTCGATCGCCGCGACGATGGCGTCGTGCTCTGCAAAGCTGTGATGGTCGGGGGGCGGCCGCGGGCGGTCGGCGCGCATACGGCCCCAGACCACGGCGCGGCGCACCGCGTTCATCGTGTCGAAAATGGAGAGCAACAGCGCATTGTGCGCCGCTTCCGCGACCGCGCGGTGCAGCCGGTTGTCCCACGTCTCGTAATGCCGCCAGGTTTCGGCGCGGCGCGCGCCGTCGAGGCAAAGCCTCAATTCGGCGATATCGTCGGCCGTCGCGTGCAGCGCCGCCTCGCGCGCCATCTCCGGCTCGATGGCGAGCCGTGCGCGCATCACCTCCGCCGGGTTGGTCTGCGCCGCGATGGCCGCGACGGAATTGATCTCCACCACCGGCCGCGCACCGACGAAGGTGCCCTTTCCGACATGCCGCCACAATTCGCCCTGCCCCTCCAGGATAGCGAGCGCCTTCCTGAGGTCGCCGCGCGACACCCCGAGACTCCCGGAAAGCTCCCGCTCCGGCGGCAGCCGGGTGGAGGGCGGCAGCGCCTGTTGCGCCAGCCAAGCGCGCAGCTGCGTCAGCGCGCTCTGCCCGCGGTCGCCATTTCGTGCCGGCTCGCTGTCGCCGTCGGCGACGTCGAGAGGCTTTGCCTGCGGTAGGGCCAAGGCGGTCCTTTTCCTTGATCAATCCCGACCATTGTTCTAACCAATACGTAATTGGTTAGGCAATGGCCCTTCTGACGGCGCGCCCTCTGCGAGGCGCCCGCAATAGAAAACACTCAACCACACAGGGAGGAACGGATGTCCATTCAAAAGAGAATTAGCTGCGGCCTGGCGGTCGGTCTCACCGCCGCCGGACTGGCGCTTGGCGGGTCCATCGCCAAGGCACAGGATGTGGTGCGTGTGGCGTGGGGCGATGTGATCGACGTTGAGTCGCTGCCGATGGCAGTCGCCCTGGCGCGCGCGAAAGATCGCGGCGTCGACAACGAGATAACCTCGTTTGCTCAGGAGGACCTGGCGATTCAGGCGGTCGTCGGCGGCCAAGCCGACATCGGCATCGCAACGCCCTTCGCTGTCATGCAGAAGGTCAAGGATCTCAGGATCTTCTTCCAGGACGAGGCGCTGATCTTCTACGCCGTCGTCTCGAACGAATACCAAAGCTGGAAGGACCTGGACGGCCAGCCGTTTGTCTTTCATGCGCGCGGGTCGGGCACCGAGGCCTACGGCAATTTCATGGCCAAGCAGAACGGCATTCAGTTCGGGCAGATCAGCTATCTGACGGGATCCGACAACCGGTCGGTGGCGCTGCTCGGCGGCCAGATCAAGGCGACCATTCTTGACCTCGCGAATACCAACCTCGTGCTGCAAAAAGCGCCGGACAAGTTCCATCTTCTTCCCGGCCCGCAGCAGGCCGTTACCAACGAGGGTCTTTTCGCCCATCAGGACTGGATGAAGAGCCATTCGGAAGCGGTCAGCATCATCACCGAGGAGTTCCTCAAGCTCTATCGCGAGATGAAGGACAATCCCGGCGTCATTGCCGAGGAGCGTGAGAAATACGGCCTGCTCGCCGACCAGCCGGATGCGACGGCGGACAGCATCACAGCCTTCGTCAAGCAGGGTATGGAGTCCGGATTGTGGAATCCGGAGGGCGGCAGCGAAGCGCTCGCCCAGGCCGATGTTGATTTCTACTCCATCTCCGGCGCGCTGCAGGGCGACGACCTGAAATGGCAGGACTTCTGGGATCTCGGGCCGCTCGAAGCCGCCAAAAAGAATCTCGGTGGCTAGTCTGAGAAGCAATACGGAAGCCGCGCCCGGGGCCTTTGCCGTGGGGGTTTCGCGCCTCTTCCCGTTCGGGGCCTTCGCGCCCCGGACGGCGTTGCTCGACAAGCAACAGAGCGCGCTCGGTGCCTTCCTCTCGCATCCGCTGACGCTCCGGCTGATCTCCGGCCTGGCGATCTGCCTGGTCTGGGAAGGTGCCGCCCGGATCCCGATCAGCTTCGCTTTCCCGACATTCGGCGAGACGATGGTCGCGCTCTGGTCGATGATCTCCGACTTCTCACTCTTCCACGCATTTGCGATCACGCTGCAGCCGCTTGCCGTCGGCCTCGTGATTTCGGCCGTGCTGGGCGTCGCGATCGGCGTTGCCATGGGGCTCAACAGCTTCGTTCGATGGCTCGCCTCGCCAATCTTCATCGTCGCCCAGGCAGCGCCGCTGGCAGCGCTGATCCCGCTGATCATCTTCGCCTATGGCATCGGCCTGACGGCTAAGACGCTGGTCGTGTGCATCATGGCGATGCCGGTAATCGTGCTCAATTCTTATGTCGCCGTGGGCCACGCGCCGCTCTCCCTCGTGGAAATGGGGCGCTCCTTTCTCGGTAGTCGCCGCCAGGTGATCACACGTATCATTCTGCCGTCCGCGAGCCCGGTGATCTTCGCCGGACTGCGGCTCGGCTGCGCAGCCGCCTTCGTCGGTGCGATCCTCGCCGAGCTTCTCATCACGCCGGTCGGCATAGGCGATCTGATTACCTACAATCGGTCGATCGCGGATTATCCCAAGATGTACGCAGCCATCCTGTCGATCATCATCGTTTCCGTGCTCTTTATCGAGTTGCTGGAAATCGTCGAGGTAGCGGTGTTCCGGCCTGAAAAACGGGCCCGCGCATGACCATTCACGCTCCAGCAGCGCCGTCGCCTGCCGTCGCCTCCGCCCCCGAATCCGCCGTCGACGTGCGCGATGTCTCCAAGGTCTATCCCGGCGGCGTTCAAGCCCTCGATTCCGTCAGCATCAGTTTTCCACGCGGCGAGTTGACCTCGCTCCTCGGGCCCTCCGGCTGTGGCAAGACCACGCTCCTGAAGATTATCGCGGGCCTCCTTCCGGCGACCTCGGGCGAGGTGGTGGTGAACGGACGTCCGGTGAGTGGTCCAGGCCCGGAGCGCGCCTTCGTCTTCCAGGACTTTGCGCTGATGCCTTGGGCCACTGCGCTCGGCAACGTCGTCTTCGGGCTGGAGCTTCGCGGAGTCGGCAAGGCGGAACGCGAGAGCACCGCCCGCCACTACATCGCCGAGGTCGGGCTCTCCGGTTTCGAAGACAAGTATCCTCATGAGCTCTCCGGCGGCATGCGCCAGCGGGTCGGCTTGGCCCGGGCGCTGGCGGTCAAGGCCGACGTGCTCCTGATGGACGAGCCGTTCAGCGCCGTCGATGAACAGAACCGCCGCAAGTTCCAGGAGGATCTGCTCAAGCTGCGCGAGGTCGAAAGCAAAACCTTCGTCTTCGTCACCCATTCGATCGAGGAGGCGGTCTACGTCTCCGACCGTATCGTGCTCCTCTCCTCAAATCCGGGCCGCGTGGCGCAGGTAATCACGCCCGATATTCCCCGGAGCGAGGATGTCGATGCCATCCGCCGCCACCCCGTCTACCTCGACACGGTCGACACGATCTGGCGCAGCCTGAAGCGCTATCTGGACTGAGGCAGGCCGTGATCGTCTTCGGATACCGCATTCCAATGGCCGCCTCGCTCATCTTCTGGGCGGTGTTGTGGGAGATCGCAGGACGGCTGCAGCTCAGCTTCCTGCTGCCGCCGCTCTCCAGCGTTTTCGCGGCGATGGTCGAGATCCTCCCGACGCGGACCTTCCTTTCCGCGCTCCGCGTTACCGCCTACGCCTTCCTCATCGGCAACGTCATCGCCATCGCCGTGGGCGTGCCGCTCGGACTGTTGATGGGCCGCTCGGCCATCGCCGACCGTCTCTTCCTCCCATGGGTGAACCTGTTCCTCTCCGCCCCGCTTTCGGCGCTGGTGCCAGTCATCATGGTGCTGTTCGGCCTTGGCCAGACAACCATTGTGCTCACCGTCGTCCTCTTCGCGATCTGGATCATCGTGCTCGACACCAGGGCCGGCGTGCGCGCCATTTCGCCCTCGTTGGTGGAAATGGCGCACAGCTTCGGCGCGACCCGGCTGCAGGCTTTCCGGCGCATCTATTTCTGGGCAGCGCTGCCGGAGATCCTCGCCGGTGTGCGGCTCGGCATGATTCGCGCGGTGAAGGGCGTCATCATCGGCCAGTTGCTTGTGACAATCGTCGGGTTCGGTGCACTTTTCCAGACCTATGGGTCACAGTTTCTAATGGAAAAATTCTGGGCGGCGCTACTCGTCCTCTTCGCCTTCGCCTTCGTGCTCGCCGAAGGCCTCGCCTGGCTGGAGCGCCGGGTGGACTACTACGCGTCCAGCCGCGCCTGAGCTCGCAATCGCAACGACCTATCGAAGAAAGACCCACGATGAGCTACGTCTTCACTCCATCTCCCGTTACCGCCCTGCCCGTCCGCGGCTCCGACGCGCTCTTTCCGGTCAGGCGCGTCTATTGCGTCGGGCGGAACTATGCCGCGCATGCGATCGAGATGGGCCACGACCCGAACAAGGAGCCGCCCTTCTTCTTCCAGAAGAACCCCGACAATCTCGTCCTCGACGGAAAGTTCCCCTACCCCTCGTCCACCAGCGACGTGCATCACGAGATCGAGCTTCTCGCCTTCCTCTCCAAGGGCGGCGAGAACATCCCGGTCGACAAGGCGCTCGACTGCGTCTTCGGCTATTCCATCGGCCTCGACATGACGCGGCGCGACCTGCAGGGCGAGGCGAAGAAGATGGGCCGGCCCTGGGAGGTCGGGAAGGCGTTCGAATCGTCCGCCCCGACCGGCGAGATCGTTCCCGCCTCCGAGATCGGCCACCCCGACAAGGGCGCCATCTGGCTGAAGGTGAACGGCAAGACCACCCAGGAAGGCGACCTCAACCAGCTCATCTGGAAGCTGCCGGAGACCATCGCCTACCTCTCCGGCCTGTTCCGCCTGGCGCCGGGCGACGTGATCATGACCGGCACCCCGGCCGGCGTCGGCCCGGTCGCGCGCGGCGACGTGCTGGAGGGCCATATCGACGGTGTGGGCGACCTCAAGGTCACGGTGGAGTAAGGGCCGGCAGGGAAGCTAGCGCCCTCTCCCGTTCGGAGAGGGCGCGCGGTCCGCCTATTCTGCGCTGGCCGGCGCCGAGCGACGCGCCCGCATGCGCCTGATGTTCAGGATGATGGGGTAGAGGAAGAGCAACAGCGCGATCAGCATGAACGCGCCGGAGATGGGGCGCTCGAAGAAGATCATGGGATCGCCTTGCGAGCCGAGCACCGACTGGCGGAACGAGCGCTCGGCCAGCGGCCCGAGCACGATGGCGAGCACCGCCGGAGCCACCGGATAGTCGAGCTTGCGCATGAGATATCCGACCACGCCGAAGATCAGCATCAGCCACACGTCGTGCAGCGTCTGGGTGGGGGCGTAGCCGCCGACGATCGACAGCACGAAGATGACGGGCGCCAGGATGGTGAACGGCAGCATCAGGATGCGCGCAAAGAGCGGGATGAAGGCGATGTTGGCGACCAGCGTCACCACGTTGGCGATGTAGAGGCTGCCGATCAGGTCCCACACGAAGTCCGGGTGCTCGGTGAAGAGAAGCGGGCCGGGCCGCAATCCCCAGATGATCATGCCGCCGAGCAGGATCGCGGTGGTCGGCGAGCCGGGGATGCCGAGCGTGATCATCGGCAGCATGGAACCGGTGGAGGCGGCGTTGTTGGCCGATTCCGGCGCCGCGATGCCGCGGATATTGCCCTTGCCGAAGGATTCCGGATCTCGGGAGAAGGTCTTCGCCAGCCCGTAGGACATGAGCGAGGCCGGCGTCGCGCCGGCGGCCGGCAGCATGCCCACGAAGAAGCCCAGCACCGAGCCCATAGAGGCCGTCCCGATATATTCCTTGATCCGCGACAGAGAGCGGAACACCGAGCCGAGCGTCGTCTTGACGTGGTGCACCTGCACCGCGCCGCGTGTCTGCTCCAGCGTCCACAGCATCTCGCCGATGCCGTAGATGCCGATGGCCAGCACCAGGAAGTTGATGCCGTGGAAGAAGCCGGACATGTCGAAGAAGATCAGGCGCGGCTTGCCGGAGATGATGTCGAGCCCGACCGTGGCGAGCACCAGCCCGATCAGGATCGAGAAGATGGTCTTGGGGATGTCGTCGCCGCCGAGCCCGATGAACGTGGCGAAAGCCAGCATCATCAGCGCGAACTCTTCCGGCGGGCCGAACCTCAGCGCGACATGCGCGAGCGGCGGGGCGAACAGCGTGAACAGGACGACCGACACCGTTCCGCCGATGAACGAGGCCGTCGCCGCCGTGATGAGCGCGCGGTCGGCATGGCCGGCCTGCGCCATGGGCCGCCCGTCGAAAACGGTGGCGACCGCCGTCGACGCGCCGGGTATGCCGAGCGTGATGGAGCTGATGGCGCCGCCATACATGGCGCCGTAATAGATCGCGGCAAGGAAGATGATGGCCGCGTTCGGCGGCACCAGGAAGGTGATCGGCAGCAGGATCGCCACGCCGTTGACCGAGCCGAGCCCCGGCAGAGCGCCGATAATCAGCCCCACGACGCAGCCGATCACCAGCATGGCGAAGTTGACGGGATAAAACGCTTCGCCGATGCCGCCCAAAAGATGTGTGAGAATGTCCTGCATGGCCGTTACGCGAAAAGCGACCCCGTTATTGGAAATTGCAGTCCCAATGCGAGATGCAGCAGCAGATAGATGGCAAGCGGAACACCCGCTGCAGCAACGACGGAGACGATCCAAGGCTGGCGGGCGAGCAGCTTCAGGTAGACGAACTCAAAAAGCAGGACGGCGAGATAGAAGCCGACCCACTTGACGCCGAAGACGAGAAGGATGAACGCCGCCAGCGTTCCGAAGACGTAGACGAGGTCGTTGTCCCGCGCCGTGCTCTCAGGCGGCGCCTCTCGCTTCAGAAGCTTGCGCAGATATTGCGGCGCCAGGATCGTGAGCCCTGCCAGCAGCATCGCGATCACGTAGACCCACACGCCGAGGCCCTTGCCGTACATGATCTTGTAGAGAGGGAGAAAGAGCGGCTCGGAGATGCCCTTCGGGAGCGGGATGGTCAGCAGGTATTCGAACAGCAGGAAGACGCCGATCGGGATGGCCACCGTGAGCGCCACGCTGAGCGACCAGGTGTGGCCGCCGAGAATCTTGAAGTAGAAGAACAGGAACGCGAAGAGCGAGATGTAGATGCCGACATAGCCGGAGCCGAGGATGAGGAACGCCAGCGCGGCGACGGTGATCCCCAGCAGCTGCGCCGCATGGCGGTCCATGAACGGCTCGTCGGAGCGCGATTGCGGCGTCGCCCGCCTGAGCCAGCGAAAGATGATGGTGAGGCAGGTCAGGAGCATGAGGACGGACAGCCAGAACGGCCACATGCCCGAGCCCGGCCCCTTCTCCGGCACCCACCAGATCGACAGCCCGTCGGTGCTCTTCCACATGAAGACGATGGACAGCAGCGCGAAGGCGACCGCCATCAAGAGCTCCGCAACCCGCACGCTCATCCCGCCACCCCGATAAGACTGAGAAAACAAGACACGCCGCCACCCGGTCTTGAAAGCGCCCCCGAGGGACGATGCAAAAAGGGCGGCGGACCGTCTGGCCCGCCGCCCTCTGCTGGAAGGCTTATTGCCCGGTAATCGCTTCCGCGCCGACCTTGTCGATCAGCTCCTTGTGACGCTCGAGCTGCGTCATGTGGAACTGCTCGAGATCGTCGCCGGCGACCCACGCCTCGCAGTCGAGGCCTTCGTCGGTGCAGAACTTCTGCCACTCGTCGGATTCGTAGAGCTTGTGGAACAGGTCGATGTACCAGTCCTGAGCCTCCTTCGACATTCCCGGAGGTCCGTTGATCGACCGCTGCATGTAGTAGACGATGTCGTGGCCGAGCTCCTTGGCAGTCGGCACGTCGGCATAGGCCGCCATGCGCTCATCCGTGAACTGCACGATCGGCTTGGTCTCGCCGGCCCGCATGAACTCGCTCTGCTCGGCCGGATTGTTGACCGTGGAGTCGATCTGGTTGCCGACCAGTTCCTTCGCCACCGTGCCGCCGCCCGGATAGGGGATGTAGGTGACGTCGTAGCCGAACTCGGCTTCCATCATGGCGGTGAGGATGGAATCCTCCTGGCCCGAGCCGGTGCCGCCGACCTTCCACTCCTTGCCCTTCGCCTTCACCGCCGCGACGTAGTCGTCGAGCGTGTTGATGTCGGTGCGGTCGGAGTTGACCCACAGCAGGAACGTGTCGAGCGCCATGCGGCCGATCGGCGTGAACTTGGTCACGTCGACCCCGAGGTTCTGCTGGATGATGGGGGTGGTGTAGAAGCTGTTCAGCGTGACGAGCAGCGTGTGGTCGTCACCCGCCTTGTCCTGCAGGTAGCGCAGCGCCTCGGCGCCCGACCCGCCTTCCTTGTTGATCGGAATGAAGGGAACCGGCGAAAGGTCCTTCTGTTCGATCAGCCCTTGCAGCAGGCGCGCGATCTGGTCAGCACCACCGCCGGGCCCGGCCATGATGATGAACTCGACCGGCTTTTGCGGCTCCCAGGCAGCCGCCTGTGAGACCATCGCCGAGGTGCCGGTTACACCGAGTGCACCCGCAACGGCGAAGGCAAGCAGGGATTTCTGTACACTTTTCATCCGCTTCCTCCCGTTTTCCACGCTCGGGTGAGCGCGGGTCCCTAAGCCCAGCCAGAGCTGAAGAGCCCTTTTGCGGCCGGAATTTTCTGTTTTTCTTGCACCACGAATTCCGTGGTGTATGGCATGCCAGATTGTGATTTCAAATTCGCGATGCTGTCAAGCCTAAGCCGGACCACAGCGAATGCGAGCATTTTCCGGCAACCGAACGCAACCCCGCAACGATACCTCGCGAACTTCGCCCCTCGACAACGGCCCGGCTTCACCGTTATGGTATCTGGTATACCAACGTAGCCGGTCTTGGCTACGCCATACCGTCCGGGCAGGCTGTGCGCGGGAGAGTGCGGCCAGATGAACCTCCATGAGTTTCAGGCGAAGGAGATGCTTCAGCGACGCGGCGTGCCCGTGCCGCCGGGACAGGTCGCCTGGACCGCCGACGAAGCCCGCAACGTGGCCAAGGAACTCGGCGGCAGGCGCTTCGCGGTCAAGGCGCAGATCCTCGCCGGTGGACGCGGCGAAGCCGGCGGCGTGAAGATCGCGCATTCGCCCGAGGAGGTGCGCGAGGTCGCCGGCAATATGCTGGGCAGCAAGCTGGTCACCGCGCAGACCATGTCGGGCGGGCGCAATGTGCGCCGCGTCTATGTCGAGCAGGGGATCGGCTTCACGCGGGAGCTCTATGTCGGCGTCACCGTCGACCGCGACGAGGGGGCGATCGTGCTGCTTGCCGCCGGCAAGGGCGGCGAGAAGGTCGAAGAACAGGTGCGGCGCGATCCTTCAATCCTGCATCGGCTGGCCTTCGACGGCCTCACGCCGCCGAGCCAGGAGGCGCTGAAGGATTTTGCCGGAACGCTGGGCCTTGAAGGGGCTCAGGCCGACCAGGCCGCCGGGATATTCGAGGCGCTCGCCCGCGCCTTCGTCGAGCTCGACGCGAGCCTCATCGAGATCAACCCGCTTGCCGTCACCGATGACGGCCGCCTGGTGGCGCTCGACGTGAAGATGGTGGTCGACGACAACGCCTTCTTCCGCCAGCCGGACCTTCCGGCACTGCGCGACGAGGACGAAGTGGAGGCGCAGGAGCTGGAGGCGCAGCGGCACGACCTCAACTTCGTGCGCATGGACGGCAATATCGGCGTGGTTGTGAACGGCGCCGGGCTGGCGCTGGCGACCCATGACATCCTGCGCGACCTGGGCGGCGCGCCCGCCAACTTCATGGACATCCGCACCTCGGCGATGAGCCTGCAGATCGCCAAGGGGATCGGCCTCCTGCTTGCCGACCCGCGCGTCGGCGTGATCTTCGTCAACGTCCATGGCGGCGGCATGACGAGCTGCGATACTATCGTGGAGGCGATGTCGATCGCGTTGCGCTGGTCGGGGCGCAAGGTGCCGATGGTCGTGCGCTTCGCCGGGCAGAACGCCGCCTACGCACAGAAGATGCTGACCGAAAGGCGCATCCCGCACGAGCTTGCCGCCAGTATCTCCGCCGGCGCGCGCCGTGCCGTGGAACTGGCTAAGGGAGCCCGCTGATGGCGATCCTGGTCGACGCCGCTACGCGGCTGATGGTACAGGGGCTGACCGGCCGGGCCGGCACCTTCTACACGGATCTGGCGATCGGCTATGGCACCACGGTCGTTGCCGGCGTCCGGCCCGGAAAGGGCGGCACCCGCCATATCGGCCTGCCGATTTTCGACAATGTCGCCGAGGCCATGAGCGAGGCCCGCGCCAATGCCAGCCTCGTCTTCGTGCCCGCGCCGCAGGCCGGGGCGGCGATGATGGAGGCGATCGAGGCGGAGGTTCCGCTTGTCATCTGCGTGACCGAGCGCGTCCCCACCCTCGACATGGTGAAGGTGCGCCAGGCTCTGAAGGGCTCCGCAACCCGGCTTGTCGGCCCCAACTCGCAGGGCGTGCTGTCCCCCGGCAAATGCAAGGCCGGCGTCATGTCGACGGGCGACGCCAAGTCGGGCAGAATCGGCATCGTGTCGCGCTCAGCGTCGCTGACGAGCGAGATCGTTGCGCAGACAAGCGGTGCCGGGCTGGGCCAGTCGACTACGGTCGGCATCGGCGCCGACCTGCTGCACGGCATCGGCTTCGTTGACTGCCTGAGGCTGTTCATGGATGACGAGGAAACGGAAGGCGTAATCTTGATCGGCGAGATCGGCGGCAACGAAGAAGAGACGGCGGCGGACTATCTGAGCCGCGCCAGGCCGTCGAAGCCCGTCGTGGCGCTGGTGGCCGGCCGCCACGCTCCGCCGGAACGGCGCATGGGACATGCCGGCGCCTTCACGCTTTCCGGCCGCGGCCAGGCCACGGCAAAGATCGATGCATTGCGTGCCGCGGGCGCCCATATTGCGGAGAATGCAGACCAGGTGGCCGATACGATGAAACGCGCTCTCTTGGAGAAAGCCGCTTGAACGACATGTCCTCGCCCTCGGGGGGGCGATCCGTCTCGCCAGGCTCTGGCCGCAGGCGCTCGCCCTTCTTCCCGAAGGGCCGCCTGCTCAAGCCGGAAGAGCGCGAAGCCGTCACCGCGATTCTCGGACCGGAGCCGCGCGAGCGCAGCCGGCTGATCGAGTATCTGCATCTCATCCAGGATCGGGAGAAGTGCCTCCCGGCCGGGCTGCTGCACGGGCTCGCCGATGAGCTCGGCATCCCCATGGCCGAGGTCTACGAGGTGGCCTCGTTCTACGCGCATTTCGACATCGTGAAGGACGACGAGCCGCGGCCGCCCGAGACCACCATCCGGGTCTGCGATTCGCTGAGCTGCGCGCTGGCCGGCGCCGAGACGCTGCTGACGCGGCTTCAGGCGACGCAGGGCGCCAATGTCCGCGTGGTGAGGGCCCCCTGCATGGGCCGCTGCGACACCGCTCCCGTCTGCGAAATCGGCCACCGGGCCGTCGACCACGCGACGGAGGAGAGCGTCGCCCAGGTGATCTCGTCCGGCGACCTGCATCCGGTGATGCCGGACTATCAGGACTTCGACGCCTACCGCTCGGCCGGCGGCTACGACATGCTCGAAGCCTGCCTTTCCGGCGGAAAGACGGTCGAGGCGGTGATCGAGGAGCTCTCCAACGCGTCGCTCCGCGGCCTTGGTGGCGCCGGCTTCCCGACGGGCCGCAAATGGAGCCTGGTGCGGGCCGAGCCGCGCCCCCGCGTGATGGCGGTGAACGCCGACGAGGGCGAGCCCGGCACCTTCAAGGACCGCGTCTACCTTGAGAGCGAGCCGCACAAGGTCATCGAAGGCATGCTGATCGGCGCCTGGGCAGTGGAGGCCGAGGCCGTCTACGTCTATGTGCGCGACGAATATCCCGCGGCGCACGAGATCCTCCTCAAGGAGATCGCCAAGGTCGAGGAGGCCGGCCTAGCGAAGCACACGCGCATCGAGATGCGGCGAGGCGCCGGCGCCTATATCTGCGGCGAAGAATCCGCGATGATCGAATTGATCGAAGGCAAGCGCGGCTATCCGCGCCACCGCCCGCCCTACGTGGCACAGGTCGGTCTCTTCGGCCGCCCGACGCTGGAAAACAATGTCGAGACGCTCTATTGGGTGCCGGAAATCCTGAAACGCGGGGCCGCCTGGTTCGCCTCCCACGGCAGGCACGGCAGCAAGGGGCTGCGCTCCTACTCCGTCTCCGGCCGCGTCAAGAGCCCCGGCGTCAAGCTGGTCGACGCCGGCACCACCGCGCGCGAGCTGGTGGAAGAGCATTGCGGCGGCATGCTCGACGGCCACGCCTTCAAGGGCTACCTGCCGGGCGGGGCCTCGGGCGGTGTCCTGCCGGAATCGCTGGCCGACCTGCCGCTCGATTTCGGCAAGCTGGAGGAGCACGGCTGCTTCGTCGGATCGCATGCCGTCGTCATCCTCTCCGACCAGGACGACATGACCGAGGTGGCGCTCAACCTGATGCGCTTCTTCGAGGACGAGAGCTGCGGCCAGTGCACCCCCTGCCGCAACGGCACGGAAAAGGCGGTGCAGCTCATGTCGCGCCCGATCTGGGACGCCGACATGCTGAACGATCTGGCGCAGGTGATGCGCGACGCCTCCATCTGCGGGCTCGGGCAGGCAGCGCCCAACCCGCTCGTCTCCGTCATGAAATTCTTCCCCGACGATGTGAAGCTGCGCTCCTCGCCGGGCAGGCTGCCGGAGGACGAGCCGCCCGGCGGCGAGGAACGCACGAATGCATGAGCGCATTGCAGTGGTGAGACACCATGGCTGAAACGATCAAATTCACCCTCGACGGCCGCGACGGTCGAAGCCGCGCCGGACGAGACGATCTGGCAGGTGGCGGAGCGCGAAGGCGTCGAGATCCCGCATCTCTGCTGGCTGCCGAAGCCTGGATACCGGCCGGACGGCAATTGCCGCGCCTGCATGGTGGAGGTAGAGGGCGAGCGCACGCTTGCGGCCTCCTGCATCCGCAAGCCGAGCGAAGGCATGAAGGTGAAGACGGCGTCGGAGCGCGCCGTGAAATCGCGCGAGATGGTGTTCGAGCTGCTCATCGCCGACCAGCCGCCCAAGACCGACTCGCACGACCCGGATTCGCGCTTCTGGAACTGGGTCGGCGCCATGGGGATCGACGCGACGAGCCGCTTCCCCGCCCGCGGCCATCCGGAGCCCGACTCCTCGCACCCGGCCATGCGCGTCAATCTCGACGCCTGCATCCACTGCAATCTCTGCGTCCGCGCCTGCCGCGAGGTGCAGGTGAACGACGTGATCGGCATGGCCTATCGCGGCCACGGCGCCAAGGTGGTGTTCGACTTCGACGACCCGATGGGCGTCTCCACCTGCGTCGCCTGCGGCGAGTGCGTTCAGGCCTGCCCCACCGGCGCGCTGATGGAGGCGAGCCTGCTCGACGCCGCCGGCAAGCGCACCGAATTCGAGGATCGCTCGGTCGACACGCTCTGCCCCTATTGCGGCGTCGGCTGCCAGACCGAGGTGCACGTCAAGGACGACAAGATCCTCTATATCGACGGCCGCGACGGGCCGGCGAACGAGAATCGCCTCTGCGTCAAGGGCCGCTTCGGCTTCGACTACATCTACAATCCCGGCCGGCTGACCAAGCCGCTCATCCGCCGCGACGACGCGCCGAAGCGCGCCGATATCCGCCTCAGCCGCGAGACCATGCTGGAGGTGTTCCGCGAGGCGACCTGGGAGGAGGCGCTGGAGCGCGCCGCCTCGGGGCTGAAGACCATACGCGATCGCGACGGCGGCTCGGCGCTCGCCGGCTTCGGCTCCGCCAAGGGCTCCAACGAGGAGGCCTATCTCTTCCAGAAGCTGGTCCGCCAGGGTTTTGGCACCAACAATGTCGACCACTGCACCAGGCTCTGCCACGCCTCGTCTGTGGCGGCGCTGATGGAGGGGCTGAATTCCGGCGCGGTGACGGCGCCGTTTACCGCGGCGGCGGACGCCGAGGTGATCATCGTCATCGGCGCGCGGCCGGCGGAGAACCACCCGGTCGCCGCCACCTATCTGAAGCAGGCGGCGAAGAACGGCGCGGAGCTTATCCTCATCGATCCGCGCGGCCAGACCTCCGGCCTCGGCCGCCACGCCACGCGCGTGCTGCAGTTCAAGCCCGGCACCGACGTGGCGCTCTTGAACGCCATGCTCAACGTGATCGTCGAGGAGAAGCTCTACGACCTGCAATACGTGCAGGCGAACACCGAGGGCTTCGACGAGCTGAAGGCGCGGATTGGCGCTTTTCCGCCGGAGGAGATGGAGAAGATCTGCGGCATCCCCGCAAAGACCATCCGCGAGGTGGCCCGCACCTACGCCAAGTCGGCAGCCTCCATCATCTTCTGGGGCATGGGCATCTCGCAGCACGTGCACGGCACCGACAACGCCCGCTGCCTCATCGCACTTGCGCTAAGTACTGGCCAAGTTGGTAGGCCGGGGACCGGCCTGCATCCGCTGCGCGGCCAGAACAACGTGCAAGGCGCCTCCGACGCCGGCCTCATCCCCATGGTGTTTCCCGACTACAAGTCGGTGGAGGACCCGGAGGTGCGGGCGCTCTACGAGGAATTCTGGGGCAAAGAGCTCGATCCGAAGCGCGGGCTGACCGTGGTGGAGATCATGAACGCCGCCTACGATCACCAGATCAAGGGCATGTACATCATGGGCGAGAACCCGGCGATGTCCGACCCGGACCTGGAGCATGTCCGCGCGGCGCTGGCGAAGCTGGAGCATCTCGTCGTGCAGGACATCTTCCTGACCGAGACGGCCTGGCATGCCGACGTGGTGCTTCCCGCCTCCGCGCATGCGGAGAAGTGGGGCACCTTCACCAACACCAACCGCCAGGTGCAGATCGCGCGGCCCGTGGTGAGCCCACCTGGCGAAGCGCGGCAGGACTGGGCCCTGGTGCAGGAGATCGCGCAGCGCATCGGGCTTGACTGGCGCTACACGCATCCGCGCGAGGTCTTCGCCGAGATGGCGGAGATGATGCCGTCCTTGAAGAACATCACCTGGGAGCGGCTGGAGCGCGAGGACGCGGTCACCTATCCCTGCGACGCGCCGGACAAGCCCGGCAACGAGATCATCTTCGCGAGCGGCTTCCCCACCAAGAGCGGCCGCGGCAGGATCGTGCCTGCCGACGTGGAGCCGCCCGGAGAGGTTCCCGACGCGGCCTTCCCGATGGTGCTCACCACCGGCCGGCTGCTGGAGCATTGGCACACCGGCGCCATGACGCGGCGCGCCAGCGCGCTTTCGGCGCTCGAGCCGCAGGCCATCGCCTGCCTCAACCGCTGGGACATGAAGCGGCTCGGCATTTCCGCCGGCGACCGCGTGAAGGTGGCGACGAGACGGGGCGAGATCGCTCTCATCGCGCGGCTCGACCGCGACGTGCCGGAGGGCATGGTGTTCATTCCGTTCTGCTTCGAGGAGGCGGCTGCGAACATCCTCACCAACCCGCAGCTCGATCCGTTCGGCAAGATTCCGGAGTTCAAGTTCTGCGCCGCCCGGGTGGAGCCGGAGGCGGCACTGGAGGCGGCTGAGTAGGAAGAGCGGAAGCGTCTTAGCCACAAACGACAGAAAGCGCGGGGGGAAAGCGTCCATGGCGATCAAGGATATCGCCGTCGCCTATAACGGCACGGACAATGCGGACAAGGCCGTCGATCTGGCCCTGCAGATGTGCCGCAAATACGGTGCGGCACTCACCGGCATCTACGCAGCCAATCCGGTGCGCTTCGAAGGCAACGTCGCCCGCTGGGTCAGCGACGACATGCTGAAGACGTTGCGCAGCGCCGAGGCTGAGGCCACCAAATCCATCGGCGAGAAGTTCGCCCAGCGGGCCGCCGCCGCGCAACGGCGAGACGGAGTTCCTCTCAGAGGACGGTGAGGCGAACGTCGTCCTGGCGCGCCAGGCGCGCTACCACGACGTCCTGCTGATGGGGCAGTTCACCTTCCCGGGCGAGGCGGGACGGCACATCCGTGCGGAGGACCTTATCCTGCGGACCGGACGGCCAATCGTCGTGGTGCCACATGGCTACGAGTTGCGGCCGTTCCAGGAATATGCCGTCGTCGGCTGGGACGGCAGTCGCCAGTCGGCGCGCGCCCTGTCGGACGCCATGCAGATCCTGGAGACGAAGAAGCGCCTCGACATCGTCACGGTGCGCGCAGCGAGCGACACCCGGCCCGCGCCGCAATCCTCCCCGGTGGTGCAGCACCTCCAGCGGCACGGCGTCGAGGCCAGGCACATCACGCTGGCGGCGATGCGCGAGGGGCTCGGCCAGACACTGCTCAACTATTGCGCCGACAACCCTCCCGACGTGCTGGTCATGGGCGCCTACGGACATACGAAGCTCAGAGAGGAGCTGTTCGGCGGGGTGACGCGCTACGTCATGGAGCATATGACCGTTCCGGTCATGATGTCCCACTAGCCGCTCCAAGCCGGCAAAGAATGCGGCCCGCGCTTGTGGTCGTCTCAAAATCTGGTGTACAGTATACCTGTGACCCAAGACAGCCTACGACGTGCCCAGCCACGGGCCCTGAGCCGACCGGTTTCGGGTCGGGAGAGCAAGGATGGATAGCAGCTCCGAGACATCGCCGAAGCTTCGGATTGAGCCTCTCGATACGACGCGCACCTTTCGACATCTCGCCTACGGAACGCTGAAGAAGGCGATCACCGAGATGGACATCTACTCCCACCCGGAGGAGATCCGCCTCGACGAGCGGCGGCTGTCGCAGGAGCTTGCCATCAGCCGCACCCCGGTGCGCGAAGCGATCACGCTGCTGGAGCAGGAAGGCTTCGTCCGCTCCAGCCCGCGCCGCGGCATCTTTGTGGTGAAGAAGACCAAGGCGCAGATCCTGGAGATGATCGCCGTCTGGGCGGCGCTGGAAAGCATGTCGGCCAGGCTCGCCACCGAGACCGCCTCCGACGAAGAGCTGCAGTCGCTGAAGAAGCTGTTCACCGAGTTCGAGGACGCCAAGCCGGAAGACCATCTGTCGGAGTATTCGGACGCGAACATCGCCTTCCACCAGGCGATCATCCAGCTCGGCGGCAACAAGCTCATCGCCGACATGACCGAGAACCTGTTCATCCACATGCGGGCGATCCGCAAGGTGACGATCGGACAGGACAACCGGGCGGAGCGCTCGATCCGCGACCATCGGAACATTATCAAGGCGCTGATGGACCGCGATGCGGACCTCGCCGAGCGGCTGGTGCGGGAGCACACGTTCGGGCTCTACGCGCACGTCGAGAAATACGGCGACTTCCTCGGTTAGCAATCGACGGTCGACGGGGGCAGCTGGGTCGAACGTGCGGCGTCGGGAAATCGATAGCTGAAAAAGCACAGCCAAGGCTTTCGGAGGAGACAGAATGTCAGCGGTAGCGCAGAGCATCGATGCCAAGGCAGCTGAGGCCGGCGCGCCGCAGGAGCTGACGGACGGCTTTCATCTGATCATCGACGCGCTCAAGCTCAACGGCGTCGAGACCATCTACGGCGTACCCGGCATCCCCATCACCGATTTCGGCCGCATGGCGCAGGCCGCGGGCATCCGGATGCTGTCGTTCCGCCACGAGCAGAGCGCCGGCTATGCCGCCTCGATCGCCGGCTTCCTGACAAAAAAACCCGGCATCTGCCTGACGGTATCGGCGCCGGGCTTCCTCAACGGGCTGACCGCGCTCGCGCACGCTACCACCAACTGCTTCCCCATGATCCTCATCTCCGGCTCGTCGGAGCGCGAGATCGTCGATCTCCAGCAAGGCGACTACGAGGAGATGGACCAGCTCGCCGTCGCCAGGCCGCTCTGCAAGGCGGCCTACCGCGTGCTGCACGCCCAGGACATCGGCATCGCCGTCGCGCGCGCCATCCGTTCCGCTGTGTCGGGCCGGCCGGGCGGCGTCTATCTCGACCTGCCGGCCAAGCTCTTCGGCCAGGTGATCGATGCGGCCAAGGGCGAACAATCGCTGGTGAAGGTCATCGACCCGGCTCCCGCGCAACTGCCGGCGCCGGACGCCGTCAAGCGGGCGCTCGGCGTGCTGAAGAGCGCCAAGCGGCCGCTCATCATCCTCGGCAAGGGCGCCGCCTATGCCCAGGCCGACGACGCCATCCGCTCGCTGGTGGAGACGAGCGGCATTCCCTTCCTGCCGATGAGCATGGCCAAGGGGCTGCTGCCCGACACGCACCCGCAATGCGCCGGCGCGGCACGATCGCTCGTCCTGAAGGATTCCGACGTTGTGATGCTGATCGGCGCGCGCCTCAACTGGCTGCTGTCGCACGGCAAGGGCAAGGCCTGGGGCGACGCGCCGAAGAAGTTCATCCAGGTCGACATCGAGCCGAAGGAGATGGACTCCAACGTCGAGATCGCCGCGCCCGTGGTTGGCGATATTGGTTCCTGCGTCGCGTCTCTGCTCGACGCCATGGGCGGCAAATGGCCGAAGCCGCCCGCCGACTGGATCAAGGCCGTCACCGACAAGCGCGACTCCAACATCGAGAAGATGGCGCCGAAGCTGATGAACAACAACGTGCCGATGGATTACCACGGCGCGCTGGGCGTTCTGCGCAGCATCGTCAAGGAGCGGCCCGACGCCATCCTCGTCAACGAAGGCGCCAACGCGCTCGACCTCACCCGCGGCATCATCGACATGTATCGGCCGCGCAAGCGCATCGATGTCGGCACCTGGGGCATCATGGGCATCGGCATGGGCTACGCCATCGCCGCGGCGGTCGAAACCGGCAAGCCGGTGCTGGCGATCGAGGGCGATTCCGCCTTCGGCTTCTCCGGCATGGAGGTTGAGACCATCTGCCGCTACGACCTGCCCGTCTGCATCGTCGTCTTCAACAATGACGGCATCTATCGCGGCACCGACGTCAACCAGAGCGGCGGCTCGGATCCGGCGACGACGGTCTTCGTCAAGGGCGCGCGCTACGACAAGATGATGGAGGCCTTCGGCGGCGTCGGCGTCAACGCAACCTCGCCGGACGAGTTGAGGCGCGCCGTGAACGAGGCGATGGATTCCGGCAAGCCGACGCTGATCAATGCGGTGATCGATCCGGCGGCCGGCAGCGAGAGCGGCCGCATCGGCAACCTCAACCCGCAGAGCAAGCTTCAGAAGAAAAAGTGAAACGGCTGCATCAAGCCAGACAGACGAACAACGGGACCAACACCATGACGAAAGCACTCGAAGGCGTCCGCATCCTGGATTTCACGCACGTCCAGTCGGGACCGACCTGCACGCAGCTCCTGGCGTGGTTCGGGGCCGATGTCATCAAGGTGGAGCGGCCGGGCGTCGGCGACATCACGCGCGGCCAGCTGCGGGACATTCCCGATGTGGACAGCCTCTATTTCACGATGCTGAACCACAACAAGCGCTCCATCACGATCGACGGCAAGAACCCGAAGGGCAAGGAGATCCTCGAAGGGCTCGTGAAGGTCTGCGACGTGATGGTGGAAAATTTCGCCCCGGGCGCGTTGACCCGCATGGGCTTCTCCTGGGAGCGCATCCAGGAGCTCAATCCGAAGATCATCCTCGCCTCCATCAAGGGCTTCGGCCCCGGTCCCTACGAGGACTGCAAGGTCTACGAGAACGTGGCGCAGTGCACCGGCGGCTCCGCCTCCACCACCGGCTTCCGCGACGGGCCGCCGCTCGTCACCGGCGCGCAGATCGGCGATTCCGGCACCGGGCTGCATCTGGCGCTCGGCATCGTCACCGCCCTCTTTCAGCGCACCAAGACCGGGCGCGGCCAGCGCGTCACCGCCGCCATGCAGGACGGCGTGCTCAACCTCTGCCGCGTCAAGCTGCGCGACCAGCAGCGGCTCGCGCACGGGCCGCTGAAGGAATACAGCCAGTACGGCGAAGGCATTCCCTTCGGCGAAGCCACGCCCCGCGCCGGCAACGATTCCGGCGGCGGCCAGCCCGGCTGGATCCTGAAGTGCAAGGGCTGGGAGACCGATCCCAACGCCTACATCTATTTCATCACACAGGCGCCGGTGTGGGAGGCGATCTGCGACCTCATCGGCAAGCCGGAATGGAAGACCGACCCCGATTACGCCAAGCCGCCGGCCCGCCTGCCGCGGCTGAAGCACATCTTCGACACGATCGAGGCATGGACCATGACCAAGACGAAGCTCGAGGTCATGGACGTCTGCAACGAACACGACATCCCCTGCGGGCCGATCCTGTCGATGAAGGAGCTGGCCGCGGAGGAATCGCTCAGGAAGACCGGCACGGTGGTGGAGGTCGACCACCCCACGCGCGGCAAGTATCTGAGCGTCGGAAACCCGATCAAGCTTTCCGACAGCCCGTCGGACGTGCTCCGCTCGCCGCTGCTCGGCGAGCATACCGAGGAGATCCTGCGCGAGGTCCTGAGCTTCGACGATCAGAAGATCGCCGATATCCAGGACTCGGGCGCCATCGGCGTCCTGCAGCGCGAGGCCGCGGAGTAGCTCCCGGGACCGGGCGCTACTGCGCCGCATAGCCGCCGTCTCCGGCCCGGAGGCGGCGGCTATCCGTTGACGGGGGCGATGCGCTAGGAACACCGCATTGCAAACGCGAGCCTCCCGTGCCCCCCGCTCCACCGCTGCTTTCGCTGAAGAACGTCGGACTGCGCTTCGGCTCGCAGACGCTGCTGCAGGCGGCCGAGCTCTCCGTTGCGGAAGGCGAGCGGCTGGCGCTCGTCGGCCGCAACGGCTCGGGCAAGTCGACGCTTCTCAAGAGTCCTCGCCGGCGACATCGAGCCGGACAAGGGTGAGCGCGTGGTGCGGCAGGGCGCCACCGTGCGCTACCTGGCACAGGAGCCGGACCTGTCCGGCTTCGTAACGACGCTTGCTTATGTCGAGGCGGGGCTGGCGCCGGGCGACGATCCCTACCGCGCCCGCTATCTGCTGGAGCGGCTCGGCCTGACCGGCGACGAAGCGCCGGGTCATGTTTCCGGCGGCGAGGCGCGGCGCGCGGCGCTGGCGCGGGTGCTCGCGCCCAAGCCGGACGTGCTCATCCTCGACGAGCCGACCAACCATCTCGACCTGCCGGCGATCGAATGGCTGGAGAGCGAGCTGGCGCAATCGCGCTCCGCCATCCTTCTCGTCAGTCATGACCGGCGGTTCCTCGAGACTTTGTCGCGCACCACCTTGTGGCTCGACCGCAGCACGATCCGCCGGCTCGACCACGGTTTCGCAGCCTTCGAGGCGTGGCGCGACGAGGTGTTCGAGCAGGAAGAGCGCGACCGGCAAAAGCTCGACCGCAAGATCGCCGCGGAGCTCGACTGGATGCGCTACGGGGTCACGGCGCGCCGAACGCGCAACCAGGGGCGCGTGCGCGCGCTGAACGCGCTGCGGCAGGAGCGCCGCGAGCAAAGGCGCCTGACCGGATCGGTGAAATTCACAGTCACGGAGGCCGAGCGCTCCGGCAAGCTCGTGATCGAGGCGGAGGGTCTCTCAAAGGCGCTCGGCGGACGCACGCTGGTGCGTGATCTTTCCATCCGCGTCGCGCGCGGAGACCGGCTCGGCATCGTCGGCCCGAACGGAGCCGGCAAGACGACGCTCGTCCGGTTGCTGACCGGCGAGCTGACGCCGGATTCCGGTTCGGTGCGGCTCGGCAGCAACCTGGAGATCGCATCGCTGGACCAGCGCCGCGCCAGCCTCAAGCCCGATGCCACGCTGAAGGAGGTTCTGACGCGCACCAGCGGCGACACCGTGACGGTCGGCGGCGTCGGGCGTCACGTGATCAGCTACATGAAGGACTTCCTCTTCGCGCCCGAGCAGGCCGGCCAGCCGGTCTCCGCGCTTTCCGGCGGCGAGCGCGGCCGGCTGCTGCTGGCGCGCGCGCTCGCCCAGCCGTCGAACCTGCTGGTGCTCGACGAGCCGACCAACGACCTCGACCTGGAGACGTTGGACCTGCTGCAGGAGATGCTGGCGGACTATCCCGGCACGGTCATCCTGGTCAGCCACGACCGCGACTTTCTCGACCGGACCGTGACGTCGCTGCTTGCGGCGGAGGGTGACGGGCGCTGGGTGGAATATGCCGGCGGCTATTCCGACATGCTGGCGCAGCGCGGCGCCGCCCTCCCCGGCCGCTTCGCTGCCAAGCCGGTCGCAAAGGAGCCGGTAAAGGAATCCGCCTCTGCTCCTCCGCGCACTGCCGCGCCAAAACAGAAACGCAAGCTGAGCTTCAAGGAGAAGCACGCGCTCGAAACGCTGCCCGCACGCATCGAAGCGCTTCAGCGCGAGGTGCCGCGGCTGAGTGCGCGGCTTGGCGATCCGGATTTTTTTGCGAGCGACCCGGGCGGCTTCGAAGCGACCGCCGCGGCGCTGAAAAAGGCCGAGGCGGAGTTGCAGGCGGCGGAAGATGAATGGCTGCGGCTTGCGCTTCTTGAGGAGGAGACGCAGGGATAGCGTTCACTCGCGCCGGCGACCTCTCTCTTCGCCGGCGAAACCTTTTCGCCCGTCGTCGAAGCAGACGATCATGGCGGACGCAATTTATCCGACATAAATGACAAGCATTTTCATGTTCCAAGCGGAATTGAGCCCGTTGCGTCAATGCCGCGCGACAAGGCCCGCGTCTGGCCCCGTCGGTGATGGCGAAGCTGCTCCGGAAGGGAGGGCTTAACCAACCGAACACGGAATGACGATAAAAGCCGTCACACGCCCTCTTTGGAGCTCAGTATGGCGGAATCCCGCAAAGCGCCGCGCAGCGGCACAAAGCAGAAGGGCACGGCGATCGTCAGCGGCGCCACCGCAATCGAATGTACTCTTCGCGACATCAGCACGACCGGTGCGCGGCTGGTGTTCCTGCATCCGACCATCCTGCCCCGCACGTTTCGCCTGCAGTTTGCCGATCAGGATCAGCGCGTCACCGTCATGTGGCGGCGCGGCCTTCAGGTCGGGGTGCGGTTCCAGGCGCCCATCCGCACGAATTTGCCGCGGAAGCGTCGCGGCTGGTTCTGGTCACGCCGCTAGCGTCGGCCAGAACGGCGGATTTCCGCCGATTTCGGCCCGCCCCGCGCGCCCGAGACGCGGTTGAAATTTGTCCTTTCCGCAGGTTCCGTGATATGGAGACTGGGGGAGCGGGCAAGGCAAAGACAATGCGACTGACGAAGCAGACAAGCTACGCGTTGCGCATCCTTCTTCACTGCTCGATCAATCCCGACCGGCAGATGAAGGCGGCCGACATCGCCAAGGCCTACAACATCACCGAGTTCAACGTGCTGAAGATCATCCCGCTGCTCGTGCAGGGGGGGTTCGTCAAGACGACGCGCGGACGGCATGGCGGCCTGCGACTGGCGCAGCGGCCCGAGGACATCCGCATCGGCGATGTCGTGCGGCTGACGGAGGAGACGCATATCCAGGCCGATTGCTTCGGTCAGCTGCCGGAGCCTTGCCTGATCCAGCCGGCGGCCCCCATCAACCGCATCTTCGGCACGGCGCTTTCCGCCTTCATCGAGGTGCTCGACCAGCACACGCTGCAGGACCTGGTCTCGGCGCGCCGCCCGCACACGGATCCGTCAAAGGCCGGGCTCGATCTGTCGGAGCTCGTGGGCGAAGCCGCCCATTAGCCCTTGAGCTGCGCCTGCGCGGCGGCGACAAGCGCCTCCACCGTATCTTCGAAGAGCGGCTTCCCGCCGAAGCGCACGCCGAGCGCCTCCAACCCGTCGCAGCGCATGAGATTCTTCGGCGGGGGCCCGGGATCGGGCAGCGGCCCGGACGTGCCGGCAATGCGCTGCACCAGCGCGACGATGTCGCGGTGCGATACGACGATATCGCTGCAATTGAAGGCGCGGCCGGCGATCGCGCCCGGATCGGCGGTGAGCAGCTGCCAGACGGATTCCGCCACGTCGCGGCCATGCACCTCGCTGGCGGTGCGCGGCGCGACCGCGTCGCCCTTGAGCGCCGCCATGACGATGTCGAGCCACTTGCTCTCTTCCACCGGCGTGGCCACACCGTAGACGCCGGTCGGCCGCAGCGCGGCAACGGCCCAGCCATCGGCGAGGCCCCAGCTGCGCACGAATGCCTCCAGCGCCGCCTTGGCAGCACCGTAATGCGTGTCGGGCCGCGGCGGCTCCTCATCGGCGATAGGCTGAGCGACA
Source organism: uncultured Alphaproteobacteria bacterium (assembly GCA_963801225.1). Taxonomy (GTDB): domain Bacteria; phylum Pseudomonadota; class Alphaproteobacteria; order Rhizobiales; family Afifellaceae; genus DASWJZ01. The sequence continues at coordinate 626,571 of CAWDED010000008.1, read as the reverse complement.
TAGGGAGCGCCGAAGACGGCGCGCGTCGACAGCACCACGCAGCGCCGCACACCTGCGCTGCGTGCCGCCTCGAGCAGCATCAAGCCGCCACCGACATTTTTCGCGATGTAGCCGGCAAGGTCGTCCCCCTCGCCGCTGCGATATCGGCCGGGAGCATGGTCGAGCGCCGCATGCACGAGCGCATCAGCCCCTTCGACCAGCGCTGCCGCGGCCGCCGGCGAGGCGAGGTCCCCTTCGATCCAGTCGATCCCGTCGGGAAGATTACCGATATCGGACGACGCCCGGCGCCAGGCGCGCACATCTACGCCGGCCTCGATCAAGCGTCTGACGATGAATTGGCCGACTCGGCCGGTTGCGCCGGTAACGGCGACGATCACGCGATGCGATCCCGCGAGCGGTCCTTGCTGTGGTCGGGCGGCATGACCGGCAGATCGTCCGGCGGCGCTTCGCCCTCGAACATGCGCCACCACAGATCGATCACAGGACCGAGCAGCTGCCGCTTCGGATTCTCCTCCGACCACGGCTTCTCATACTGGTAGTGCACCAGCCGAATGCTCTTCCACACCCACAGCTCCGGCAGATTGAAGTAGACGTACTGCATGGTGTTGAAAGTGTAGGGGAGCTTGTGCCAGTCGGGGAAGACGGCCTCCAGGAACGTCTGGTCGGTGCGCCGCCAGAACACACCCGGCCGGTCGAGCTTCTCAAGCAAGCGGTCATACGTGGCGAGGCTTGGCTCTGCGACGAACACGCCGGAGTTCAGCCGGTGAAAATCCGCAAGCGTCTCATAAAGGTTCGGTGCGCCGGCGAACTCCGGAAAACCGAACAGCATGTCGATCGGCTTCACCACGAGCGAGTCCGCGTCGAGGAACACGACCTTGTCGTAATCGCCGAGCCGCCAGACCTCCAGCTTGCAGAAATTGTCGATCGGATCGTGGAAGGCCGGCTTGTTGCCCTTGTTGAAAGGAGCGGCGCGATGCAGCGCCTCACGACTGTGGCGCTCGCGGAAACTCTCCGACAAGGTCGGCTGCGTCACCGGCACGATGCGGCAGCCCTCGCGCTCTAGCTCGTCGATGTGCTCCGCTTCCGCGGTCGCCAGAACCACGAGCGGCGCCGCCGTCCCCGTCCATTTAAGCGAACGGGCCAGCGCCAGCGCACCGCGGCCATATTCCTCGTTGGTGACGAGCGTCGCATAGGCGACGCGTTCTGCCGTCAAGCGCCGATTCATGGGTCTCCTCGATTCGCCCCGCCGCGCGCATCATAAGGCAGGCGGCGCGCAACCACCAACAACTAGAGCCGTTTCCATTTTGATTGAAATCAGAATAGCGGCTCTATCTCTTTGTTGGAGCATGATCTTATCCGAAAACCGATGTCCACTTTTCGGGATCATGCTCTAACGACGCATTATGGCCGAAGCGAGTTTCGCGCGCCTATCCCGGGTCGCGGGCGAGGCCGGCGCGCTCCTCCGCCGGCAGGCTAAGCAGCGCGTCATAGGTCGCCTGCTGCACCTCTTCCTGCATGGCGGCGGATTCGGCGCGGAGCGCGGCGAGACGCTTGTCGATAGCGGCGCGGTCTGGGCTGGGCTCCGCCGCCAGCCGCATGATCTCTCCGCGGATGGCACGCAGCTGCCTGATGCGCTGGTCGAGGTCCGGTGCGAGCGGCGCAAGCTCCGCCGCGATCTGTTCAACCGTCTTCTCCGGAAGCCGCTCGTCGAAACGCCGCAGCTCCATCCCCGCCACCCGATCGCCGTTGAAGCCCCGATGCGGCTTCAGCCAGTCGGCGACGACCATGCCGCCGAGAAAGCCGTTGAGGAGGAGCGAAGCGACGAGCGCAACGGCCGGCCAGCGTCTCCTGAGCAATGCGGCAAGCCCGGTCATCGTATCCCCGGCAGGTCGCCCGGCAGGTCAAGAGCGTCGAGCGCGCTGACCATCATCACGTCATCATTATTGGGCTCGGGCAGGAGCAGATCGACGGTAACGCCGAGCGCCCCGGCAACCAGCACCGCAGCGGCGATGCGCCGCCAGGAGAGCCCGGCAAGCGGATCGGCGGCGCGGCGCATGACGTTGTCGCGCACGCGGCGCGCCGCGCCGGAGCGCGCGATCTCCCGGTCGAGCGCCTCGCGGTGCTCCGCCACCAGCCGGTCGAGATCGTCGCGGCGCGCGTCACGCATCGCCTTCTCCCTCGGTGCCGAGCCAGCGGCGCATCTGCCGGCGCGCCCGCGCCAGCAGCGATTCCAGCGCCATCTCGCTGATGCCCATGATTTCAGCCGCCTCGCGCTGCGGCAGGTCCTGGAAATGGAAAAGCAGCACTGCCGTGCGCTGCCGCGGCGCCAGACGCGCCACCGCCTCGCGCACGTCGCGCACCTGCTCGCCCCGGATGAGGCGAAGGTCCTGCGCCTCCACGTCATCGGCAACGTCGACCAGCACGCTGTCGTCGACGAAATTGCGCCGGCGGCGCAGCCGATCGATCGCGCGGTTGTAGCAGACCCGGTAGAGCCAGGTGCCGATCCGCGCATCGGGAGTCCAGCCCGCGGCATTCTCCCACAGGCTGACGAGCGCCTCCTGCACCACGTCCTCCGCCTCTTCGAGGCTGCCGAGCATGCCGAGAGCGAAGCGCAGCAGGCGCGGCGATTCGCGGTCGATCAGACGGCGGAAGGCGGCGGAATCGCCGGCAGCGATCGCGCGCATTTCCGCCAGTCCGCCTGAAGCTGCGTCGTCGTTCTCCGCCACGCGATGTCCTGCCCGGGAAACCGGATGGTAAGCATGCCATGTCCACCGCTGAACAGGGAATGAACCGGCCCGACGAACACGCGCCCGATGCTGCGGCCTTGATGGAACCAGCGAGAATCCGGGACGAGCGAGAACGGCCAGCATGGGCTACTCCGCTGCTTCCGGGAACGCGGGGCCATGGTGCCCCGGCTCCGCCATCAGCTCGCCGTGCGGCACATCCTGCAGCTCGGAGTGAAGCCGATCGGCCTCCGCCGAGCGCGGCTTCGAGAAGCGCGCCAGGAGCAGGAAGGAGACCGGCGTGATGAAAAGCGTGATGACGGTCGCGAAGCCGAGGCCGCCGACGACGATCCAGCCGAGCGCCTGCCGCGCCTCTGCACCGGCGCCGCCCATGACGACCAGCGGCACGCCGCCGACCACGGTTGCGACCATGGTCATCACCACCGGCCTCAGGCGGATGCGGCAGGCCTCGCGGATCGCGTCTTGCACTTGATAGCCGCGCTCGCGCAGCTGGTTGGCGAACTCCACGATGAGGATGCCGTTCTTCGCCATGATGCCGACCAGCATGACGAGGCCGATCTGGCTGTAGACGTTGAGCGAGCCGCCGGTGAGCGCGATGGCGAATATCGCGGCACCCAGCCCGAACGGCACGGTGAACATGATGATGACGGCGCTTATGAAGCTTTCGAACTGCGCCGCGAGCACCAGGAGGACGACGATCAGCGCGAAGAGGAAGGTCGTCGCGACACCGCTCGACGTCTCGTTGAGCGTCGCGGCCTCGCCCGTGTAGTGAATGCCCATGGAGGCCGGCAGGACCTCGGGCGCCAGCGCTTCCAGCGCGTTCATGGCCTGCCGCAGGTCGACGCCCGGCGCGAGCGTTGCGGTGATGGGAACGGCGCGGCGCAGTCCCTCGCGCTGCAGCTCGGGCGCGACCGCGCGTTCCGTCACCGTCACGAATGACGAGAGCGGCACCATCCGCCCTCCGTCCGTCTTGACGAAGATGTTTTCCACGTCGCTCGGGTCGTCGATCGTCCCGTCGGGCGCCGCGGCACGCACCTTGATCGCGTCGCCCTTGACGTAATACTCGCCCACCTCCCGCCCATCCAGAAGCGTGGCAAGCGTGGTACCGAGCGCGCTGACCGAGACGCCGAGATCGGACGCCGCTTCGCGGTTGATGGTGATGGTGAGCTCCGGCTGGGTCGTGTCGTAATCGAGCGTCACGCGGTCGAAGATCGGCTCGTCTTCCAGCGCCGCCCGCAGCTTTTCCGCCTCCACGGCGAGCTGGTCATAGTCCGTGCCGGTGACGGCGAAGCGCAGCCCCTGCCCGCCGCCGCGGATACCGAGGCTGTTGGATTGCCGCGCGAAGACCTCGATGCCCGGAATCGTCTGCAGCTTCCCGTTCAGCTCCTGGGCGATCTCCTGCTGCGACCGCGCCCGCTGCGCCCAGGGCGCCAGCGTGATGACGACGAAGCCCGAGTTCGGATTCCACATCCCGGCGAGCATGAAGAGGTTGGACGCCTCGCCGCTCTTCACGAGCGGCATGGCGATCGATTCGATCTGGCGCATGCGCATGTCGAGATAGTCGACGTCGGCACCTTGCGGGCTCCTGACGGAGACGAGCACGAGTCCGCGATCCTCCTGTGGCGTCAGCTCTTCCGGGAGGAACCCGTAGGTGACCGCCGCGGCGGCGGCGAACAGGAGCGCGAACGCGACGACGACGTAGGGCGCCGCGAGCGCCGCAGCCAGCATGCGGTGGTAGAGCCGCTCGGCAGCCGCGCCGAGAGCATTCACGCCGCGCAGCAGCGGGTTGCGGATCTCCTCCGCCTTGCCCGGATGATCCTTGAGGATGCGCGAGGCGAGCATGGGCGTCAGCGTCAGCGCCACGACCATCGAGATCGCCACCGCGAACGCCATCACGAAGCCGAACTCGGCGAAGAGCCGGCCTGCCGTGCCGGGCAGGAAGGAGATCGGGATGAACACCGCAGCGAGCGTCGCCGTGGTCGACACGACGGCGAAGAAGACCTGGCGCGCGCCGAGTACCGCCGCTGCGCGCGGCCCCATGCCCTGCGCGCGGTGCCGTTCGATGTTCTCCAGCACGACGATGGCATCGTCGACCACCAGCCCGGTTGCAAGCACGACGGCGAGCAGCGTCAGGATGTTGAGTGAGAAGCCGGCGAGATAGATCGCCGCGATCGTGCCGATCAGTGCGATCGGCACGGTCACCGCCGGAATGATGGTGGCGCGGAACGAGCGCAGGAAGAGGAAGATCACCGCCACGACGATCAGCGTCGCCTCGCCGAGTGTGGTGAGCACCTTTTCCAGCGCGCCGCCGATGAAGGTGGCGTCGTCCGACGTGACCCTGATCTCGACGCCTTCCGGCAGCGATTTGTTCAGCTCGGCCACGGCCGCATGAACGCCCCGCGAGATGTCGAGCGTGTTCGACTGCGCCTGCCGGATGATTCCCATGCCCAGCCCGGTATGGCCGTTGACGCGGATGGTGCTGGAGCGCTCCGCCGGCCCGAAGATCACGTCCGCCACGTCGCCTATGCGCGTGGTGCGGTTGATGCGGATCGCGTCGATCTCCTCGCCGCTCGACACGCTGGCATCGGCGCGCACCAGAAGCGATTGGCCGGCACCGGTGAGGCTGCCGGCGGGATCGTCGAGCGCCACGGTCTGCAGCGCGTTGTCGAGGTCGGCGACGGAGAGGCCGCGCGCGGCCAGCTCATTCGGATGCACCAGCACGCGCACCAGCGGCGCCCGGTCGCCATAGACGGTGACGTCGGCGACCCCGGCGACCGCCGCCAGCCGGTCGACGACATTGTCCTCCACCAGCTGCGTAAGGTCCTGGATCTGCATGTTCTGCGCGGTGATCGCGAGGCGCATGATCGCGTCGGAATTGTCGTCCGCCTTGACGATCGACAGATTGTCGACCTCGTCGGGGAGCTGTCGCTCGACATTGCCGATAGCATCGCGAAGATCGTTGGCGGCGACGTTGAGGTCGATGGAATCGTCGAACTCGACCACCACGCGGGAGGAGCCGCTCTGGCTGCGGGAAGAGATGTCCTTCACGCCCGGCACACGCGACGCCGCGCCTTCCAGCACCCGCGTCACCTGCTTGTCGATCGTCTCCGGCGTGGCGCCGTCATAATTGGCACGGATGGTGATGACCGGGCTGTCGATATCCGGAAGCTCGCGGATCTCCACGCCGTTATAGGCGGCGATGCCGGCCAGCACGATGAGCAGGTTGAAGACGATGGTGAGCACCGGGCGCCGCACGCACAGCGCCGAGATGCCCTTCGTCGCCTCTGTCAGCCGGGCCCGCGCGTCCTCCAGATGCACCGCCATCGCGTCAGCTCCGCGTGCCTGCCGGCACGCCGGCGCCGCTGATCTCCGGAACCTTGTCCTGGCTGGCTCCGCCGGCGCCGGCATCGTCGCCCACCATGGCGGGCGACTCGTCGACCTCGGCGACCTTGGCGCCGTCGCGCAGCCGCTGCACGCCCTCCACCACCACGGCGTCGCCGGTCTTCACATCGCCACGCACGATGACGATGCCGCTCTCGCGGCGCACGATCGCCACGTCGGCGCGGCGCGCGGCACCGTCCACGACCTTCCAGACATAGGAGCCGTTGCGGTCCCATTGCACGGCGAGGCTCGGAACGGAAAGCTCCTGGTCCGTCGCAAAGTGAAGCTTCACGGTGATGGCCATGCCGGCCCTGAGCGTCCGGCTTTCGTTGTTGAGCACGGCCTCCAGCCGCAGCGTCCGCGTCGTCTCGTCGATGCGGTTGTCGATGCTGGTGATCACTCCCGAGAGCTCCGATCCGGCCAGCCCCTGCGCAGTAGCGGTGATGGGATGGCCGCGGCGGACGCGGCCGACCCAGCGCTCCGGCACTTCGAAGGCGACGCGCACGGTGGAGAGATCGTCGAGCCGCGTGATGACGGTCGACGAGGTGACGAGGTCGCCGACAGCGATGTCGGTCAGCCCGGTGACCCCGGCAAACGGCGCCTTCACGGTGCGTCGATCGAGTGCGATCTCGGCGCTCCGCACCCCGATCGCGGCAAGGTCCGCCGCGGTCTGCGCCTCCAGCAGCGCGGCATCGGAGATGGTCTTCGAGCTTGAGAGCGTCTTCGAGCGCTCGAGCGTCGCCTGGGCCTGCTTCAATTCTACCCGCGCCTTGTCGAGCGCCACCTGCTCCTCGTCGTCCTCCAGCTTGAGGAGAGGCGCGTCGGCCTCGACCTCGTCGCCTGGCCGGAAAGGCACGTCGCTGACGACGCCGGTGACCTGCGGATAGATGGCGACGGAGCGCGCCGCCTTGGCGGTGCCGAGCGCCACGACAGTCTCGCCGCCCGGGTCCATCTCGACCGCCGCCGTGACGACGTTGACCGCCCTCCCTCGATTGAGAAGCCCGGGTATCCTGTTGCCGGCGGCACCTGGCGCTCCGCCGCGAGCGGCCGCTTCGGTGCTCTCCCCTGCAAGCCCCACCACCCCAGGATTTCGATAGACGTACCATCCGGCGCCAGCGACGGCGACCAGCAGGAGCACTAGTATTGCCTGCTTGAAGAACGACATGGTTCCCAGACACCCCGGCGAGCGCGTGACTCGGCTTCAACGTGGCATTTCAGCCGATCCGTCGCTCCGCGTGGATTACATTTGCGTTATCTTGATCATGCCTTACTGGGCGCCCGCGGCATAGATGCCGCCGATTAACCGTGTTCGGCCTCGCACCTGAGGGGATTCCGGCCCGCCGATGACCTTGAAGGAACGCACCGCGATCATCTCGCTCGTCGCGAGCCTCGTCCTGGCCGCGGCAAAGCTGGTGGTCGGCCTCCTCATCGGCAGCCTGGCGCTCATCACCGATGCGCTGCACTCCTGCGTCGACTTCCTGGCCACCGGGGTCACGTTGGCCGCCGTCAGGGTGGCGGACAAGCCGGCAGATGCGTCGCATCCCTACGGCCACGGCAAGTTCGAGAATGTCGCCGCCTTGGGCGAGGCAACGCTGCTTCTGCTCCTGGCCGGCGGGGTCATGGTGGAAGCGCTCGGCCGCATTCAAAGCGGCGCGCCGCCCCCCGCCCTGAGTTGGCTGGCGGTTGCCGTTCTTCTCGTGGAGATTGCCATCAATGCCTGGCGCGCCCGCGAGCTGCGCCGTGTCGGCCGCGCCACGCAGAGCGCGGCGCTGGAAGCTGACTCGCTCCACTTCGCCTCCGACGTCTTCTCCTCGCTCGCCGTGCTCGCCGGCTTCGCGCTGATCGCTTTCGGCATGAGCTGGGGCGACGCGGGCGCGGCGATCGCGGTGGCCGCGATCATTGCCATGCTGGCGCTCAGGATGCTGAAGCACACCATCGACGCGCTGGTCGACCGCGCGCCGGAGGGCGTGGCCGAGCTGATCACCGACCGGATCTCGGAAGTCGCCGGCGTGCTGGGCGTCGACAATGTGCGTGTCAGGTCGGTCGGCCCGCGCCATTTCATCGAGGCGACCATCGATGTGGCACGAGCGCTTGGGCTGGAACAGGTCACCGAGGTGAAGGACGAGGCGACGATCGCGGCGCGAACCGTGCTGAGAGGCGCCGACGTGACCATTCAGCCGCGACCCGTCTCGCCCAGCGACGAGACGGTGCGCGACCGCGTGCTCCTGGTGGCGCAGCACGAGCACCTCGCCGTCCACCACATCACCGTCCAGCATCTGAACGAGCGGCTGGCGCTGGCGCTCGACCTGGAGGTGGACGGCGCGTTGCCGCTTTCGGAGGCGCACGCCGTGGCCGACCGGCTGGAGGCAGCGATCCGCCGGGAGCTCGGTCGCGAGACGGAGATCGAGATCCATATCGAGCCGCTCGAGCCGGAAGCGACGGACGTGGTCGACACGCCCGCGGCGCTACGCCAGAGCTACATCGACACGCTGGAGGAAGCGGCGCGCGCGATCGAGGGACTTTCCGACGTCCACAATGTGCGCCTGCGCAAGACCGAGCGAGGCACCGTGCTGGTGGCGCATTGCCGGCTCGCGCCCGACGTGACGGTGGAATCGGCGCATCGCAAGGTCGACGACCTGGAACGGCTGGTGCGCGACCGCATGCCCGATCTGGCGCGCATCGTCATCCATGCCGAGCCCATGCGGTGAGCGACCGATCCCGTTTGCAAATCACCGCAAAAGCGGATTGCGAACCGTCAGAGAAGAAAATCGACTGAAGTCCCGATCAGCCGACCAGAGCTCCCGCACGCCGTGTTGAACACATAGCGCCGCGATGCGAGCATCGTGAACACGCCCACCGCTTGTCTGACCTGCGGCGATCACCGAGCGCAGAGCCGGCCAATGGGCGTCCGTCTCCGCAAGAAGCGCAAGCGTTGGCGATTCAAGAAGTGCGTCTACGAATTCGAGCGCGGCATTCAATCCGGTCGGCGGATCATAGATGCGCCGGTTCGTCACGACCGCCAGAAATTCGTGCACGCATGGCCAGGGGATTGCCCATACGGCACTGGCTTCCGCAATCTCGGTCAAGCAGCGCGCTGCCGCTTCATGGAAAGGAGAATCCGTCCGGTGGGCGTAAACGAGGACGTTCGTGTCGACGGCGATCACCCGTCGCGGCTCTCATAGGAAAGATCACGAATCTCATCCCAGCTTGCGTCCCTGATTTCCGGACGCAGACCACGTCCTCCAGCCGTTACCAGCCGCAGGCGGAACGCCGGCTTGTTTTTCCTTTCGGCAACGACACGCCGCAAGCCCTGCTCGACCAATGCCCGAAGCGTTGTGCCTTCGCTGGTGGCGATCTTTCGAGCCTCAGCCAAGATGGGGTCAGCGATCTCAATCGTCGTTTTCATAGCCATATATATGGGTCAATCGATATGGGTCGCAATATCACAGCGCGACAGCGCGTGCAATCTTGCTTAGCGCCCGCTTTTCGGCCGTACCCGACGCATTCAGCTCAGCGTCTCCTTGAGGAAAGCGATGGTGCGCGACCAGGCGAGGTCCGCGGCCTCCTTGTTGTAGCGCGCCTCGGACGTGTCGTTGTTGAAGGCGTGGTTGGCACCCTCGTAGACGAAGATCTGATAGTCGACGCCCGCCGCCTTCAGCGCCCCCTCGTAGGAAGGGATGCCGGCGTTGGTGCGGTCGTCGAGCCCGGCATAATGCAACAGCATCCGCGCCTTGATCCGGCTCACGTCTTCCGGCTTCGGCGCACCGCCATAATAGGCGACGGCAGCGGCAAGGCGATCGCCGGCCGCGATCGCGGTCTGGTTGGTCAGCGTCCCGCCCCAGCAGAAGCCGATCACGCCGACCTTGCCGTTCGACATGTCGTGGCCGCTGAGGAACGCAACGGTTGCGGCCGCATTCTGGACCGCCTGCGCGCGGTCGAGATCGCCGATCATCTGGCGCGCCTGATCCTCGTCCTGCGGCGTGCCGCCGTTGGGCGTGAGGAAATCCGGCGCCAAGGTGAGAAAGCCTTCGAGCGCCACCCGCCGCGCCACGTCCTCGATATGCGGATTGAGGCCGCGATTCTCGTGGACGACCATGACCGCGGGCAGCGGTCCGGAGGCATCGGCCGGCATGACGAGATAGCCGGCCATCGTCTGGCCTTCTGCGCCGGGCCAGGTGATCACCTCCGCCTTGAGACGCGGGTCGTCCGCCGCGACCATCGCTGCGTGGGCCTTCGAGGCTTCCAGCATCGGCACGATCGCCGCCGCGGCGGCTGCCGAGCCGGTCAGCCGCGTCAGCTTCCGCATGAAGTCGCGCCGGTCGAGCGTCAGGTGGGTGTAGTCGTCATAGGCCTGCACCATCTCCTGGGTGATCCTGGATCGTTCGCTGGCTTTTCCGTTCACCTGTGCCTCCCTTAGGGTCCGCGATTGCACTCAACCGCTTGAACGCGGACGCAATAGCCGCCCCGTCGGACGCCAACGCGGCAGCCCGATCAAAGGTTCGCGAGATTTCGTGCGCACGGCGCGGATGAACGCAAACTGAATGCCGGCTTCAAAACGCGTTCAGCCGCTCGCCACTACCCCTTCCCCTTGCAGAATGGGGAGAACCGACATGCCCAGCCAGTCCCGAGCCGCCGCCGTCAGCCTTTGCCTGCGCGGCCTCATCGTCGCGGCGACCCTGACGGTCGTCGCCGTCGCGGCGATCATGGCCTTCCAGCCCGCCGTCGGACTTTGATCCAAGCCGCGCTTCAATTCAGAGTGCGAAATCGACAGCCCGCAGGTGGTTGTCGAAGGCAACCCCCGGCTCGTGCACGGCTTCCTTCGCGCGGTCGATGCCGGCTTCCAGGATCAGCCCCTCGCCGTTCGAGGCGAGGAAGCTCTTGGCGCCGGCGCCGGTGACGCCGCTGGAATCGGCGATCGCCGTGCGGCCGACATAGCGGCCCGTCTCCGCGCTCCAGTAGCAGACATAGCCGCCGCGCGGCGCCGAGGCGCAGATGATCGTGCCGTCACGGCTTGCCGCCATGGCGCCGATATACCGCCGCATCGCGTTGAGCTCCGGTTCTGGCGTCGGCACCAGCTGCATCCCGCCCTCCAGCGATGCGCGTCCGACCAGCGACGGCGTCTCCAGCGGGTCGCCCTGCCATTGCGTGCCGAACCAGACCTTTCCGTCGGCGCCGACCGCCATGTGGCGGATGGAAAGCTGGTGAAAGTCCTCGGGCAGCCGATGCTGCGCGACGAGATGCCCGTCGAGGTCGACGAAGGCGAGCGAAGGATCCATGGTCGGCAGGTTCAGCATGTCGCGGCCATAGTCGGGATGCGTCTCGATCCCGCCATTGGCGATGGCGAGCGTCTTGCCGTCGGGCATGAGGATCGCCTCGTGCGTGCCGGCGCCGCGGGTGGGAAACTCGCCGATCCGCCGGTAGCGGCCGGTCGCGTCGTAGACCCCGATGACCCCCTGCCCCGCGTCGAAATCGTTCTCCGTGGCGAAGAGCAGCTTGCCGTCGGCGGAATAGGCGCCGTGGCCGAAGAAGTGACGATCCGCCTGCGCCAGGAACACTTGCGGCGCGGTACGCCCATGCACATCGAAGGCGACGGCGAAGGTGCCCGGCCGACGCGCGAACGCCACCGCGCGTCCGCTCGGCCGATGGACGGCGAGATCGTGCCCACGCGCCGGCAGCGCGATCTCGCGGATCAGCTCGTAGCGCTCGGAGAAGACCATCACGGCAAAGCTGTCGTCCGCCCGGCGCGCCGGCGCGAGGATCAGCGCCTCGCTTCCGGACGAGCGCGGCGGCAGAGCGGGGCGCGAGGCCGGCGCAGAGCGCCGCGCCGGCACCCGCGAGCAATGAGCGGCGGTCAATCACCATCGAGCGAGTTGAACCCTTGCGTGAGTCCGGCGTCGGGGGCGAGCTGGCGCTGGAAGAGGTCGTGCAGGCTTTGCAGAACGATCTCGGCATAGGTGAGCTTCTGATATTTTTCGGGATCGGCGAGCGCCGCCTCGAGATCGGGCCCGGCACGCGCCGAGCGCTCCCTTCAGGTTGGAGAACTCGAAGCTGATGGAGTTCGCGATCCACTTCTGCCCCGGCGGCACCAGCGACACGATGCCGGAGGCGTCGACGAAGGCCTCGATCGCGCCGGCGGAAGCGCGGAGATAGGGAAGCGCCTGGCCGGAGCGGTCGTAGGGGGCGCGGCTTGCCTTCGCCTCTTCCGGCGCATCGCCCACCGCCGGATGAAGCCGTTGGTCGCGCATCTGCTCCAGGCCGGTGAGGATCGCCTTCAGCACCTCCGTCACCGCTTCCTCGTGCGTGCGATAGACGGGATTGTCTGGTGCCGGGCTCGCGCATGAGCGATGCCCAGCCGCCGTCGGTGGTCCAGCCGTCGAGCGCTTCGCCGGCGATCGCGTCCATGTTGCCGGCAATCGCCAGCGCCAGGCCGCAGCGATAATCGTCGGGCGTGTCGCTGGTCATGAGCGCCTTGGAGCCGGAGTAGAGGAGCGATTCCAGCGCCGGCAGGCCTTGCACGGCCGCGCTCTGCCCGGCCAGCGCGCCGGGCTCGAGCAGCGCCGGGTCTTCGTCGGAGAGGAACCGCCTCAGCTGCCGCGCGCCGGTGCCGTGCACGTCCGGCCAGAAGGCGAAGCGCTCGTAGCGCGCGTCGCGCGCCATCGGGCCGAAGCGGAGGAAGTCGACGCCCGCCCACGCGGCGACCGTGTCGGCGAACGACGTCGCCAGCGCATCCTTCGTTTCGCTCGCTCGGCGCGACGCAAAGGCCTTGCGTCTCCGCGAGGAGGTCGTGGGTCGTCTCCTCCAGATGCTCATAGGCCGGGACGATGGCGCCGGTGACGGCGTTCTCCACCACGGTGGCGTAATCGTCCTCCGTCGCAGTGGGCGTCGGCCCTCCCCCTTCCTGCGCGGCCGCAGGAGCAACGGCGAAAATGAGCGCCGCGGCACAGAGCCGTAGCCCGGATGCAGCGAAGCGCAATCCGGGGATGACCGGGTGCTCCCGCATCGCGCTTCTTTTCATGCGGGCGACGACGTCCATCACAAGCTCTCCACAAAGGCGACGAGCGCCGCGCGCTGGTCGGCGGTCAGCGCCAGATAGTTGCCGCGCGCCGCATCGGCTTCGCCGCCATGCGCGCGGATCGCCGCGTCGATGTCGGCGGCACGGCCGTCATGCATATAGCGCCGCCCGCCGCCCGGCTGCATGGCAATCAGCGGCGCCGTGCGCCATTCCGCCGACGCGACGCCGGGGAGCCCCACGCCGTCGTCGAGGCCCGGCCCCATGTCGTGCAGCAGGAGATCGGTAAACACCGTGGCGACCGATCCGTCGATCGTCGGCATGGTCGGCACGTGGCAGGCGCCGCACCCGGCCGAGGAGAAGAGCCGGGCGCCCAACGGGTCCGCAACGGGCCCCGCAGCGTGCGGAGGCCCCTCCAGGCTCCGCACATAGGTCGCGACCAGCCCGATCATCTCCTGCGAGAGCTCACGCCCTTCGAAGGCGGCGCTCTCCCCGGTGGGCGCGTTCATGCAATCCGGCTCAGCTTCCGTGCAATCGCCATGCGGAAACGGCCGCAGCGAGCTCGACAGGCCCATGTCCATCGCGAACGCATCGGAGACTTGCTCATCGAGGCTCGCCGTCTCGGCCTTCCAGCCGTAGCGGCCGAGCTGCTTGCCCGCCTGCGTCTCGACGAGATGCACGCGCCCGGAGATGCCGTCGCCGTCGCGGTCGTCGGGATCGGCGAAGCCGGCCACCGCATCGGCGTCGATCCGCTCCAGCATGGCCCGCCCCGGAAGCGGCGGCGCGATGCGCGGCGATTGCCGCGTCGCGGCGTCGAGCGGGCCGCGCTGCAGCGCAAGCGACACATCGTAGCCGCGCTCGGTATCAGGCGCGGCGGCCAGCACGATGCGGCCCTCCGGCATCATGCCCTGCACCGCCTGGCTGTGCAGCAGCCGGCCGTAGACCGGATCGGGATGCCCGTCCGCGTCTCCGAGGCGCAGCACGAAGCCGCGCCCGGCGATGCGGCCTTCCGGCGCGTCGGTGAAGCGGGCGGCGAGCGCCGGGCCGACGTGGCAGCCGGCACAGCTTCGCGCCGCGAAGAGCGGGCCGAGGCCGTCGGCAGCGTCGGTCGAGGTGGGCGCCGGCACCCAGTCGCGCTGAAACAGCGCCTTGCCGAGCACCGCGTCGAGCTCGCCGGCCGCGTAGGCGCCGGTGGCGGCGGCGACGGCGGATGCGACAAAGGCTGCGGCGAGGCGCTTCATATCACCCGAACGAAGCCCATCATGCCGCTCTCCTGGTGCTCGATGATGTGACAGTGGAACATCCAGTCGCCCGGCTTGCCCGCAACCAGCGCCGCCTCAACCCGCTCGCGCGGACCGAGCAGCACGGTGTCGGCGTGATGAACCGGAAGATCACGGCGGTTCGATGAAAGCACCTTGAAGCTATGCCCGTGAATGTGGATCGGATGCTTCTGCTGCGTCAGGTTCTGCAGCTCGAAGATATAGCTCTTGCCCTGCTCGAGAATCGCGAGCGGCGGCGGAAGCTCGCCTTCCATGGTCGGCCAGACTTGCTTGTTGATCGCCCAGAAGGTGCCCTGCGCGGTACAGAGCGACCCGATGAAGATGCCGCTTGCGGCGGCGTTGGATACCGCATCGGCAGTCGCCGTCTGGGTGAATTTCATCGGGACGCGCTCAGCCTTGCCCAGGTCCGGCTCGGGGATGCGCCCGGCGCGAAGCGGCGCCGGATCGAAGCTGCCCGACCGCACCGGCGCGCCGCGGCCGACAAGTTGCGCGAGCGGCACGGGCTGCGGCGCGAAATAGTCGACAAGCTGTGCCGTCTCACCGTCGGCCGGCGCCCGCACCACGATGTCGAGGCGCATGGCCGGGCCGAAGTCCCAGGCCTTCAGCGGGAAGGGCGGCAGCGCGATACCGTCGATCGCCACGACCGCCGCCTCGGCGCCCATCACGCCGACCTGCATGACGCGCGTATTGTCGAGATTGTAGAGCCGCAGCCGACAATCCCCGGAAGCCGGCAACGCGATCTCCGGATTGATCGCGCCGTTGGTGCTGCGCACCGTGCCGAAAGTCCCCGCCTTGCCGGCGCCCTCCGGCGTGAAGAAGGCGAGGAAGCTGCCGCTCTGCCTGGTCGAGCCGCCAGTCCTTCAGCACGACCGGCACGTCGGCGTCGTAGGGCTCCGTCTCGTCGCCTTCGATGATGAGCAGGCCCGCCATGCCACGGCCGAGCTGCTCCACCGTGTTGCAGTGCGGATGGAAGAAGAAGCTGCCCGTGTCGGGCGGCACGAAGGAATAGCGGTAGCTCTC
This sequence comes from uncultured Alphaproteobacteria bacterium, assembly GCA_963801225.1. GTDB lineage: Bacteria > Pseudomonadota > Alphaproteobacteria > Rhizobiales > Afifellaceae > DASWJZ01. The sequence goes on along the minus strand of CAWDED010000008.1, from coordinate 611,137 downwards.
GCCGGGCCAGACCGGCTGCTGCGTGAGATAGGGCACGCCGTCCTGGTCGTTGTCGATGCGCATGCCGTGCCAGTGGACGGAGGAATGCTCGCCCTTGTTCGGCAGGCGGTTCTCGAAGCGTCGCATCGAGCCGGTCGCCGAGCTTCAGCCGGACGACCGGCGGCCAGGAATCGGTGAAGGTCCATAGCGGCAGCGTGTCGCCGCCGAAGCAGGGCAGCGCCGTCGGCCGCTCGGCCGCCACGAGCTTGAGGTCGACCACGCCGCCGATCTGCGGCGCCGCTGGCGGCGGCAGCTCGCGCGCATAGCCGTCGCGGACGCGCGGCAACAGGGTAGCGCCCGCGAAAGTGGCGGCTCCGGCGAGAAAGCGGCGGCGGTTCATTCCGATAAACGCTCTTTTCGACGTGGCGACTGGCATTTCCTCCATCAGCCCGTCATTCCAAAGTCCCCCTACGTCTCCCTCATGCTGAGGTGCCCGCCGCAGGCGGGCCTCGAAGCACGAGCCTCCGAGGGTGCCGCCATCCTTCGAGGCAAAGCCGGCTGTGCCGGCATTGCACCTCAGGATGAGGGCGGAGTGTGTTGCTCACCCCTCCCCGAAAGGGAAGGGTTTATGTCCTTCTACGCGGCTCTCGCAAGCATCACCGTCTCACTGCACCGCCGACGGATTGTCCAGGCTGTCGGAGCCCTCCATCTCGATCGACAGGTTAAGCGCCGAGACGACGCCCTCGACCGCGCGCGCCTGCGCCACCAGCGCCTGCACCACGTTGTCGACGATCGTGTTGCCCTTCTCGTTGCCGGCGGCGATCATCTGGTCGTAGGCCATCTCGCCGCTGTCGCCGGTCTTCTTCATGACGTCCATCTTGTCCATGGTGGTCGTGAACGCGGCGTCGACGCGCTCCGCCGCCTCCGGCGCCTTCTCGGTGGTGTAGTCGCGCATCGACGGGCCCGCGACGACGGAGCCGTCGACGCGGGTATAGGAGCCGTTCCAGATCGCCCGCATGCCGACCTCGTCATAATAGTGGCTGTTGTAGGTGTTGTCGGAGAAGCAGTCCTGCTCCTCTTCCGGGTCGTGCAGGATGAGGCCGAGCTTCATGCGCTCGCCGGCGAGCTCGCCATAGGAGAGCGAGCCGAGCCCGGTGAGGATGGTCGAAAGCCCGCCGTTGGTTCCCTTGTCGGCGAGGTCTCGACGCGCGGCGCCGCCTTCCTGCCAGTCTGCCGCCATGTCCGCCAGGTCGGAGACGAGAAGGTCGGTCGCCGCCTTCAGGTATTGGCCGCGGCGGTCGCAATGGCCGTGCGTGCAGTTGGCGGTGTCGTAGTCGCTGGCCGGACGCTCGCCGGCGCCAGGTCCGGTGCCGTTGAGGTCCTGCCCCCACAGCAGGAACTCGATGGCGTGGTAGCCCGTCGCGACGTTCGCCTCCACGCCCATCGCTTCCTGCAGCGTGTCGGAGATCAGCTCGGGCGTGATGGTGCTGGCGTCGACCACGTCAGGACCGATACGGATCTCAGGGTTGGCGATGATGTTGGCGGTGTAGAGCGGGTTCTCGTCGCTCTCTTCGCCGTAGAGATCGGTGTCGACGTAGTCGATCAGCCCTTCGTCGAGCGGCCAGGCGTTCACCTTGCCCTCCCAGTCGTCGATGATGGCGTTGCCGAAGCGAAAGCCCTCGGTCTGCTGATAGGGCACGCGCGCCGCCTTCCAGGCGTCCTTGGCGGCCTGCAGCTTCTCTTCGGTCGGATCGGCGAGGAGCGCGGCGACGGCAGCCTGCAGGTCTTTGGCGGTCGACAGCGCGTCCGAGTACATCGCCGCGGCGATGTCGCCGTAATTGCCGATCACCGCGTCCGGGCTGGTGTCGGCGCGCGCCATGGAGATCGCCGCGGCCGTGCCGAGCGCCAGCGCGGCGGTGAACGAGAAAAGATGTCGGCAATTCGGTCGCATGGGTGGTCCCCCGGAGATTGGAGCGGATTACGAAAGGAATGCGTGCGGCCCACACCTCCCCCTTGCGGGAAGGTCGCCTCTGGAGAAAGCCCTCATCCTGAGGCGCGACCCCGGACTTGATCCGGGGCGAAGGCGGGAGCCTCGAAGGACGAGGGCGCTGGCACGACGGTTGTTTTGGGTTGGCGAAGCCGTGCGCCATCGATGGTGGTTCGAGGCTCGCTGCGCTCGCACCTCACCATGAGGGTGAGGATAGGCGAATGCGATGACCCTCCCCGCAAGGGGAGATGGATCGCCGCTGGTTGGATTGCGGTCACCATCCTCAATGCAGCCTCTGGTTCTGCGGGCGGCCGGCGACCTCGTCGATCACGTTGCGCGGCACCGGCATGAGCAGCAGGTCGTGTTCCTTCATCGCCTCGGCGAAGGCGAGCGCCGGCAGCATCGCCTCCTCGTGCCCCTCCGGCTCCAGCAGGTGGCGCATGGCGGCGGCGAGGCAATCGAGGTCCTGGTTCTGGCTGGCGGAGACGATGGCGAGCGCGAAGCATTCCTGCCGGCAGATATGGCGGCAGCCGCCGGGGAAGCAGGCGATGGGACAGGCCGACCAGGCGCGCACGGCGCGCACGAACTGCGCCAGCCGGTCGACGACCTGACGAGCGTCCTGCGCGCCGAGCGAGGCGGCGTAGAGGTTCCACACCTCCTCCCAATGGCCGAGCTCGCCGGAGGCATAGCCCGCCATCCAGCGGCGAAAGCCCTCCAGCACCAGGCGCTCCGGCAGCCGGTCGAAAAGCGGCGCGGAAAGGCCGGTCGGGTTGGCCGAGGCGGTGGGCCGGCTCAGCACGGCAGCCCCCCATGCGGCGCGCGAAGACGCGACTGCGGAAGACGATGCACAGCCCGCGACGCAGCGCGGCTCGCGGCGGGCGCTGGTGCGCCGACAGGAGACAGGCATGGGATCCTCCAGCGGAAGGGGTTCAAGGCCCCGACGTCAAAGGCTCATTCAATAATGACTTTGATAGTCAAGATACCTAAGTGCTTGTCAAGAATTATGTTTTGGAATGATTCCAAGGAGGGGCACGGCCTTATGTATCAAGAGCACCAAGGCCGGTGCTGTCGTCTCAGCCTTAGCTCCGGAGGCTCGGGCCGCAAGCAAGGCCTTTCGGTATGGATCGACACAGCAATGTGACGGTGCGCCCACCTCCGGTGCGACATTGTTAACGCTCCATAAACCTTGCACGCGCATGGTTGCGGTACGTGGATCAGTGCCCTCTCTCGACAGACTGCTCTGCGTGAGGCGACGGTTCCCCCAAAAGCCGTCGCCTCTTCGCGAGCGCCATTCCGATTCCCATGGCGGCGACAGGCCGCTCCCCTCCGCTCCTCATGCCGATCGCACCAGCAGCCGGGAGACCTGGGTCCGCCGCTCAGCGTGTCGTCGATCACCGCGCTGAGACGGACGCGAAACAGGCGGAAAAGTCAGCGGCGCGGACCGCTCCAGTGCGCCGGTCCGGGCGGGGCGGAAAGCCGCCGTAAGCCGGCAAATCGGATTGCGCAGAGATTTCAGAGCGTTGCGGCACCCGGCCGCACGAGCCCGGCGGCGACGGTCGCCACCGAAGTGATTCCCGCCGCCGCCGGGGAGCCGTCTCCATAAGAAAAGTGGCGGCGAAACCAGGAGGTTACGCCGCCACAAGTGAGTCGACGTCATCAGGGGAGACGACTCGACCGCCCCTACCCTGGGGCAGTCGGGGGCGGCCTGTCCAGCGAAACCCGAAAGAGCCGCGATCACTTCCGCAGCGGGCCGTTGTCGGAAGCGCTAAGACATTGAAGATAAAAGCCGATTTGTTTCGCAACCTGCCGGGCGAAGGGCCGCTGCCGGAGGTTGCCGCGCCCTCTCGTCCAACGCGTCTCAGAGCCCCGTCGGCTCCCAGCAGCCGCTCTTTTCGGAGCGGAAAATGGCGTCGAGAATCTTCATGTTCTTCACGCCGTCCTCCACGCCGTAGGGCAGCGGCGTCTCGCCCAGCACGGCGCGCGCAAAAGCGTCCGCCTCCTCCGCGTACTGGTCGACCGGCGGGAACGTTTCTTCCACCGAGGACGCGCCGCCGAGCTTCGAGCCGTCGTCGATGAGGATGCGTGTCGCTTCCATCTGCGGCGCGTTGAAGGGGATGACGATCTCGATCCGCCCCTTCTCGCCGGCGAGGGTCGCGCGCTGATGCGCGCCGAGCTGCGTGGAGACGATGAAATTGAGCTGCCGCCCCTCGCCGAAATCGGCGATGACGGACGACAGGCGGTCGGTCTTGAAGCCGGGATCGCGATCGATGAGCGCGATGACGCGCTTCGGCTCCGCCTCGAAGGCGAAGCGGCCGGCGACGACGCCGTAGCAGCCGATGTCCATCAGCGCGCCGCCGCCGGTCTCGGGGATGTTGCGGATGTTTTGCGGGTCGCGGTTGTCGTAGCTGAAGAAGACCTGCACCGCCTTCAGCGCGCCGATGCGGCCGGAGCGCAGCAGCTCGCGCGCCCGCAGCCATTGCGGATGGAAGCGCACCATGAAGGCTTCCATGACGTGATGCTTGCCGGAGACGGCGCTGAGCCGCTCCGCGTCGGCCGCGTCCATGCCGAGCGGCTTCTCGCACAGCACGTGCTTGCCGGCTTGCAGCGCGTCGATGGTCCAGTCGATATGCAGATTGTTGGGAAGCGGATTGTAGACCGCGTCGATCTGCGGGTCGGCAAGCAGCGCCTCGTAGGAGCCGTAGGCCTTGGGGATGCCGAGCCTGGCGGCAACCTCCTTCGCATTGGCCTCGTTGCGCGAGGCGATCGCCTCGACCGTGCCGCGCTTGGAGCGCTGCATGCCCGGAATGACCTTCTCCACGCCGATCTTGGCCGTGGAGATGATGCCCCAACGAATCTTGTCCGCCATCTCTGTCCCACATGCGCCGCGCGCCGGCCGCGCTTTGCTTATTGCGCTTGCGCGCGGCTCAGCTGTCCCTCGACTCCTTGCGGTGCAGGCCGAAGGCGCTGAGCCCGAAATCGTAGGCTGCCAGCAGGATCGCCACCACGCTGACCACGACCAGCCCCGGCGCCGGCACGAACCAGATGATGGTGCCGACGCTGAAGGCGAAGCAGAAAAGCGCCAGCGGCGCGACCACCCAGTCGATATCTCTCATTGCCGGGCTCCCGTTATCAGGCTCGCATCCTGCCCCTCTTCACGCAAGGTCTCCACGAGCCAGCGGGCGGTGCGCAACAGCCGCGCGTCCTCGCCGCGGCGCCCCACCACCTGCACGCCGACCGGCAGGCCCTTCGGCCCGGTAAGCAGCGGCAGCGTGACGGCCGGCATGCCGCACAGCGTCCACAGGCCGTTGAAGATCGGATTGCCGGTCGCGTGAAGCCCGTGCGGCGCCTCGCCGGGCGCCGCGGGCGTGACGATCGCGTCGTAGCGTTCGAACAGCTGCTCCAGCCCGTTGTTGAGCGCCTCGCGCCAGTCGAGGGCGGTGAGATAGTCGACGGCGGTGACCTTGAGCCCCTCCTCGATTTGCTCGCGCAGCTGCGTGCTGAGCTGGTCCTTGCCGCGGCTGTAATAGGCGCCGAGATTGCGCGCCATGCCGGCGCGCATGAGCGCGTGCTGCGCCGGCAGCCATTCGTTGAAGATCACCGGCAGCGCCACTTCGGTGCAGGATTCTCCCAGCACCTCGGTGAGCTCGGCGAAGCCTTCCTGCGTCGCCGGCTCGGCGTCGCCCCATACCGGCGACTTCACGAAGGCGAGCTCCGGTCTGAGCGGTGGCGCCGTCAGCGCCACGTCGAGGAGATGCGGCGGCGCGGCGAGCCGCGTGTCGGGGTCGCCGGGATCGTAGCCGGCCATCGCATCGGCGACGAGTGCCGCATCGGCGACGGTGCGGGCAAAGACGCCGATCGTGTCGAGCGGCGCCGCCAGCAGCCGCGCGCCGGTTCGCGGGATGAGGCCGTGCGTCGGCTTGAAGCCGACGATCCCGCAGAACGAGGCCGGACGGATGACCGAGCCGAAGGTCTGCGTGCCCACCGCCAGCGGCACCATGGCGGCAGCAACCGCCGCGGCCGAGCCCGACGACGAGCCGCCCGGCGTGTGCTCCCGATGATGCGGGTTCTTCGCTTTACCGGGTGTGAAATAGGCAAGCTCCGTGGTGACGGTCTTGCCCATGATCACCGCGCCGGCGGCGCGCAGGCGCTCCACGAGGGCCGCGTCGTGCCCCGGGCGCCGCCCCGCATCGATGACAGTGCCGTTCTCCGTCGGCATGTCGGCGGTGTCGATGATGTCCTTCAGACCGACCGGCAGGCCATGCAGAGCGCCCGTCGGATGCCCGCTGCCGCGCGCCGCGTCCACCGCCTCGGCCTGGCGCATGACCAGGTCGCGGTCGACGAACGTCCAGGCCTCCACGTCCGGCTCGGCCGCGTCGATCCGCTCCAGATAGGCGGCCGCCACCTCGACCGCTCTCAGCTCCCCACGCGCCATCCGGTCGCGCAGGTCGGTGGCGGCAAGCTGTACAAGTTCCGAATTCTTCATCCCGTTACGCCTCAGCGACCATAGATCAGCTTCGGCAGGTAAGAGGATATTTCGGGGAAGATGTAAATCAGCGCCATCGACAGAAACACCATCGCCAGGAAGGGGAAGCAGCCCCTGAAGATCTGCACCAGCTGCACATGCGGCGGCGCGATGCCCTTCAGATAGTAGGCCGACATGGCCATGGGCGGCGTCAGGAACGAGGTCTGCAGGTTGAGCGCCACCAGGATGCCGAAAAACAGCGGGTCGATACCGAAATGCGGCAAGAGCGGCAGGAAAATCGGCACGAAGATGATGATGATCTCCGACCATTCGAGCGGCCAGCCGAGCAGGAAGATGATGATCTGCGCCAGGATGAGGAAGGTGACCGGCGAGATATCGAGCCCGGTGACGAACTCGGTGATGACCTGCTCGCCGCCGAGATAGGAGAAGACGGAGGAGAAGGTCCACGAGCCGACGAACAGCCAGCACACCATGGCGGTAGTGCGCACCGTCAAATACACGGACTCCCTGAGCCGCTGCCAGGTGAGCGAGCGATACGCGATGGCAAGCACCAAGCCGCCAAGCGCGCCGACCGCCGCAGCCTCCGACGGCGTCGCCAGCCCGAACAGGATGGAGCCGAGCACCGCCAGGATGAGCACCGCCAGCGGCATGAACGATGTCGCCAGCATGAAGATCAGCTTGGCGGTCGTTACGTCTTCGATCTCATCGTCGCGCGGCTTCGGCGCGATGCTCGGCTGCAGCCAGGCGCGTCCGATGATGTAGACCAGATAGAGCCCCGCGAGCATGAAGCCCGGCAACAGGGCTCCGGCATAGAGTTGCACGATCGAAACGCCGGACGCGGCCGCATAGACGATGAGCATGATCGACGGCGGGATGAGGATGCCGAGCGTTCCGCCGGCGCAGATGACCCCCGAGGCGAAGCTCACGTCGTAGCGCGCCTTCAGCATGGCCGGGAACGCCAGAAGCCCCATCAGCGTCACCACCGCGCCGACGATGCCGGTCGCCGTAGCGAATAGCGCGCAGGTGACGAGCGCCGCGACCGCCATGGCCCCGGGCACCCGACGCGCGGCGATGAAGAGCGTGGAGAACAGCCGGTCGACGATATTGGCGCGTTCCACGATGTAGCCCATGAACAGGAACAGCGGTACCGCGGTCAGCACGTCGTTGGCCATGACCGAGAAGGTCTGGTTGATGAACAGGTCGAAGATGCGGTTGTTGAAGAACCCCTCGACCCAGGTCTGGGCCAGCGTCAACGAATCGGCGCCGTCCGTCACCGCGTGGTGGTAGGCGCGCCACATGCGGTCGGCGTCGAAATAGGCGTAGTAGCCGAAGAAGATACCCATCGCCATGAGCGTGAAAGCAATGGGGAAGCCGAGCAGAATGATAAAAATGAAGACGGCCAGCATCATCAGGGCGACTTGCGGATCCGTCATTTCTTGCCCCCGTCCCTGCCTGCGAAGTCGGGAACGTCGATCGCCTCGGAACCATGCTGGAGCACTTCGCGCTCACGCCCATGGATGAGCAGATCTTCCGTCTCCTCGATATCGTCCTTGGCAGGAATCCATTCGCCCGTTCGTATGCAGATGATGCAGCGGAAGACTTGTGCGATCCCCTGGATGAACAGGAGGGCGCCGGCCGCGACGATGACCGACTTGAACTGAAAGATGGGGATACCCGCGGGGCTGTTGACACTGACCTCCATGTAGCGCCACGACCGCGCCGCGTACTTCCAGCCCGAAAGCATCAGTGCGATGATGCCGGGAAAGAAGAACAGGATGTAGAGAATGAGCTCGACCTTGGCCTGCGTCTGCGGCCGCCAGAGACGATAGACGAAGTCGCCACGCACGTGCCCGCCGCGCGACAGCGTATAGGCGCCGCCCATCATGAACAGCGTGCCGTACATGATGTAGGAGACGTCGAAGGCCCAGGTCGTCGGGCTGTTCAGCACGTAGCGGACAAAGACTTCGTAGCCGATGCCGAAGGCCATCACCATGATCGCCCACGCGAAGGCCTTGCCGAACCACGCCGAAATGCGATCGGCGAGCATGATGTAGCGCAGCATCAGGAGATTATCCGTTGCGAGAACGGCCCGGCGGCGCGCCGCCGGGCCTCATCATTCAACGTCGTCGGGCTCAGGTCTTCAGCTTGCCCGGGAAGTAGTGATTGTAGGCCAGAGCATAGTCCGGCGCGTTCATGAGCTCGTAGAACGCGACGCGGTCGACCCACGCGCGCTGGCTGTCCATGATCTTCTTCATGAACGGATCCTCGCCGAGCTGGTCGATGAGCTTGTCCCAGGCCACAAGCTGCGCGTCGAGAATGTCCTGCGGCGTGCGCTCGACGTTGACGCCATCCTGGTCCTGGAGCTTCACCAGGTCGGTCGAGTACTGGTTCAGCGCAAAGGCATGGTTGGCAGTGCCCATAGCCTCCACGGAGTATTGCAGGATCGCCTGCAGGTCCGGATCGAGGTCGTCGAAGAAGTCCTTGTTGAACAGGAACTCGAACGACTCGCTCGCCTGATGATAGGACGACAGGTAGTAGTATCTTGGCGACATCCTGTGCGCCGAAACGGCTGTCCGAGGTCGGGTTGTTGAACTCGAACGCGTCGATGACGCCCTTCTCCATCGCCGGCACGATTTCGCCACCCGGAAGCTGAGCGACGCTCATGCCCATTTCCTGCATGAGGTCGGCGGCGAGGCCGACGGTGCGGTATTTCAGACCATTGATGTCGGCGAGCGATTTGACGGGCTTCTTGAACCAGCCGAATGGCTGCGCAGGCATCGGCATGGCGTAGAAGCCGTAGACGTTGAGACCGAGCATGTCCTGCGTGAGCTCCTTGTAGAGCTCCTTGCCGCCGCCCTGGTAGAACCAGCCGAGCATGGTCTGCGAACTGCCGCCGAACACCGGTCCGGTTCCGAAGAACGAGGCCGCCTTGCTCTTTCCGTACCAGTAGACCGGCACGGTGTGCGAGGCGTCGAGCACGCCGTCATTCACCGCGTCGAGCACCTGGAAGGCGGCGACCACCGCACCCGCCGGGGTCAGATCGATCTTCAGTCGGCCACCTGACATGGCCTCGACGCGCTCGACATATTGCCCGGCCATCTCGTGGAAGATGTCCGATGCCGTCCATGACGACTGCATCTTCACCACGATCGGGGTCTGCGCCGTCACGACCGACGGCATGGCCAGCGTTCCCGCCGTGGCCCCGGCCGCTACCGCGCCGGACGTCAGAAACTTCCGGCGGGATACACTTTTCTTCTTCACTTCCGTCATGCCCGTTCCTCCCGTGCAATCCGCGATTGCGAATCGAATGTTTTTTCCGTTGGCTCGGCCGTCGGCATGCGAATCTGGCATACTTACGACCAGCGAGACAAAACTGGCCGATTAACAGCGGTTTGGCAATAGGATGGTGCGCCGATGCCGGCGCTATCTCATCGAATCCGCGTGAACTCGGCGCTTCTCAGGCCCCTTTCGGGGCGGCTCAGCTGTAACCCTGCGTGGAGTTGGTCTTGCCGCGGAAAACCCAGTAGGAATAGGCCGTATAGGCCAGGATGATGGGCACGAGGATGACCGCGCCGACAAGCAGGAAGGCGAGGCTCTTCTGCGGCGCCGCAGCCTCCCATATCGTGACCGCACGGGGCACGATGTAGGGATAGACGCTGACGCCGATCCCCGCATAGGAGATGAGGAAGAGCAGGATCGTCATCACGAAAGGCAACGCCTCGCGGCCCTTCGCCAGGCTCCTGAAAAGCCCGGCGGCAATCAGCGCAACGAGCAGCGGGACGGGCGAGAGAAACGCGATGTTCGGCCACGAGAACCAGCGCGCCCGGAGCTCCGGCGCCAGGAAAGGCGTCCACAGGCTGACCGCGACGATGAAGGCGAGGACGATGACGGCCAGCGGAAGCGCAAGCGCAAACATGCGCTCCTGCAAATGCGCCCGTGTCTTCATGATGAGAAAGCAGGCGCCCAACAAGGCGTAGCCGCAGACGAGAGCCGCCCCGGTCAGCACGCTGAACGGCGTCAGCCAGTCGAACCAGCCGCCGGCATAGGCACGGCCGTCGACTTCAACCCCTTGGATGACGGTGCCAAGCGCCACCCCTTGCGCGAACCCCGCGACGTAGGAGCCGAACGCGAAGGCCTTTGTCCAGCGGGCGCGATGCGCCTCGCTGCGATGGCGAAACTCGAACGCCACGCCACGGAAGACGAGGGCGAGCAGCATGGCGATGAGCGGTGCGTAGAGCGCCGGCAAAAGGATGGAATAGGCGAGCGGAAAGGCCGCCAGCAGCCCGCCGCCGCCCAGCACCAGCCAGGTCTCGTTGCCGTCCCACACCGGGGCGACGGCATTGACCATGGTGTCCTCGTCCTCCTCCGAGCGCGCGAAGGGGGTGAGGATGCCGATGCCGAGATCGAAGCCGTCGAGCACGACATAGGCGAATACCGCGACGGCCAGGATGCCACTCCAGATGATGGCCAGCTCCGGCATAGCCTAGCCTCCGCCCTCGCCGCGACCGAGGGTCGCCTGCACGGGCGCGGTCCCGGCAAGATGGGACGCTTCGAGCTCCTGCATGCGTACACTTTCCGGATTACTGCGGATGAGCCGCAGCAGGTACCAGATGCCGGTGCCAAACACGATGAGATAGACGGCCACGAAAGCCGCAAGCGAGCCCGCCACGCCCGGCGCCGCGATGGGCGAGGCGGAGTCCGCGGTCCTCAGCAAGCCGTAGACGGTATAGGGCTGCCGCCCCACCTCGGTGACGAACCAGCCGGCCAGGATGGCGACCAGGCCCGTGGGGCCCATGAGGAGACACCAGCGCGCGAAGAGCGGCGTATCGTAGAGTCGATGCCTCCAGCGCAGCCAGGCGCTGACGAGACCCGTGGCGAACATGAGCAGGCCCAGCCCCACCATGAGGCGGAAGGCCCAGAAGACGACCCACACATGCGGCCAGTCCTCGCGCGGCCAGCTCTTCAGACCGCGCAGCGTTCCGTTCAGGTCGTGCTTGAGGATGAGGCTGCCGAGCTTGGGGATGGAAACGGCGTAGCGCGTCTCGCCGGCCGCGTTGTCCGGCCAGCCGAACAGGATGAGCGGCGCGCCGGTGATCTCGGCCTCGAAGTGCCCCTCCATCGCGGCCACCTTGGCCGGCTGGTGCTTGAGCGTATTGAGGCCGTGCTGGTCGCCGGCGAGGATCTGCACGGGCGCCACGAACGTCGCCATCCACATCGCCATGGAGAACATGGTGCGCACGGCCGGGTCGCGGCTGCCTCGCAGCAAGTGATAGGCGCCCGTCGCACCGACGACAAACGCCGTCGCGAGATAGGAGGCGAGCACCATGTGGACGAGCCGGTACGGGAAGGACGGATTGAAGATGACCTCCAGCCAGTCCTCCGGCACGAATTGCCCCGCCTCGTTGATGCTGTAGCCGGCGGGTGTCTGCATCCAGCTATTGGCGGAGAGGATCCAGAAGGCGGAAATGAGCGCGCCGAACCCGACGAGCATCGTTGCGAGAAAATGCACCGCCCGCGGCACGCGGTTGACGCCGAGCAGCATGATCCCGAGAAAGCCCGCCTCCAGGAAGAAGGCCGTCAAAGCCTCGTAGCCGATCAGCGGCCCGAGCACCGGGCCGGTCTTGTCGGCAAACACGCTCCAGTTGGTCCCGAACTCGTAGGAGAGCACGATGCCGGAGACCACGCCCATGCCGAAGGTGAGCGCGAACGCCTTCACCCAGAAGCGGAAGAGGCGCATGTAGCGCTCTTCCCCAGTGAACAGCCACAAGCCCTCCAGCACGGCGAGATAGCTGCCGAGCCCGATGCTCAGCGCTGGAAAGATGATGTGAAAGGAAACGGTGAAGGCAAACTGGACGCGCGCCAGAACGACAGGATCGACAGCATCCATGTCTCGATCAAGCCCCCGTTGCGCGCCTGACGGATACCGTACGCGCTACAACGGGCTCCGCCAAGCCCTCAAGATCGAGCCCTCTCCCATGGGGACCCGGCGCCGCCGCGATAGGGCAGCGTTCTGCCAACTAACTCGATTCGTCGGATTTTCCATTATGCTTTGAGAGGTTGCGCGCGATCGTCGCAAGCCCCTCGCGCAGCGGCCCCGGCTGCAGATTCTGCAGCGCCTCCGTCTCCAGCTCGCGCCAGATCGCGTCGATGTCCTCGACGCGCTCACGTGCCGCATCGGTCATGCTGACGGCGACCTTGCGCCGGTCGCGGTCCAGCACCTCGGTGCGCACCAGCCCCGCCGCGGAGAGGCGGTTGACCATCTTGGTGACGGTCGGCGGCTGGATGGAAAGAAGCGCAGCCGCCTCGCCCATGGTGATGGGCCCGTCTTGAAGCAGTTTCAGAAGCGCGTCCTGCCCCGGATAAAGGCCGATCCGCGCCAGCAGCCTGGCCGACCGCACGCGATAGGCACGCGCGGCCTGCAGCAGGCTGAGTGTAACCCTGTCGTCCATCGCTTCCTCGAGGAGGCTGAAAGCCCCGCCAGCAGGCATGTTTCCCATGGGGGTGAACCTTTTTCGTTGAGCGCGCCAAGCGCTATAACGCAGCTATCGCCGAATAGTTGCACCACGCCCCCTATTTCTTTCCCGTAAAAGCAGACCGAATCTCGGCCAAACAATGTCGCAAGGGCCAAAAGCCCGGGAACCCTTGTGGATGCATCGCGTTGCCTTGCAGAAATTGAGCAAAAGCAAAGAGATAAGGGGGCTCTCTGTGTTCTTGATCATCGCTGCAGGCCTTGCGCGGACCTCTGGCCGTGCTATCCAGCGGGCAATATGTCGCGCCGGCACACGAATGGCGCGCCTCGGAGACTTGGCCTCTAACTTGCGAACACGCTCCGTGAAGCGGTGAGCCCCATGGGAAAGAGCGCTGCCAAACGGAAAAAGGAGTCGGCCGACCTGCTGCGGACAAATGCATCTGTACGGCCTGAAGAGGCGCCGCCAAGCGCGGCGCTCGACGCTCTTGCCGCACAACGTGTTGTAATTGAAGGTGTTTCTCCGGAGATTGACGGCGGCCGCTTTCCCGCCAAGGCCGCCGTTGGTGATGCCTTCGAGGTCGAGGCCGACATTTTCTGCGACGGTCACGACAAGGTCGATGCCGCACTTTTGATCCGCCGTGATGGTGAGGAACGGTGGCGCGAAGTGCCCATGGCCTTCGTCGACAACGACCGCTGGCGCGGCGTCGCCATCGTCGAAGCCAATGCCCGCTACCGCTACACGCTCGTTGCCTGGCGCGACCTCTTCGCCAGCTGGCGCGACGAGGTCTCCAAGAAGCACGCCGCCGGGGTTGTAATCGCCTTAGAGTTGAAGGAGGGGATGGCGCTCGTGGGGCGCACGCTCAGCGAAAGCGACCGCCTCGGCGATGCCGACCGCATGGCGCTCGGGCTGCTGCTTACGCAGCTCGAGGCGACGCCGGAGGAAGGCGAGCGCCTTGCCGCGCTGCTCGCGCGGGAGACCGCCGAGCTGATGCGGCGCTGCGGCATCCGCACAAATCTTTCGCACTATCCGCGTGAGCTGGAGCTCGTCGTGGACCGCAAGCGTGGCGCATTCAGCGCCTGGTACGAGCTGATGCCGCGCTCCATGTCCGACGACCCGCATCGCCACGGCACCTTCGACGACGTGATCGCCAAGCTGCCCTATGTGCGCGATCTCGGCTTCGACGTTCTCTACTTCCCGCCCATCCATCCGATCGGCAGGACGCATCGCAAGGGCAAGAACAACAGCCTCACCCCCGCGGACGACGATCCCGGCAGCCCTTACGCCATCGGCTCGGCCGAAGGCGGCCACGACGCCATCCATCCCGCGCTCGGCACGCAGGAGGATTTCGCCCGCCTCGTGGAGGCGGCGCACGAGCACGATCTGGAGATCGCGCTCGACTTCGCCATCCAATGCTCACCCGACCATCCGTGGATCAAAGAGCACCCTGAATGGTTCGACTGGCGACCGGACGGCACCATCAAGTTCGCTGAGAATCCCCCGAAGAAATACGAGGATATCGTCAACGTCCACTTCTATCGCGGCGCCTATCCATCGCTCTGGTACGCGCTGCGCGACGTGGTGCTCTTCTGGATAGACAAGGGCGTGAAGATCTTCCGCGTCGACAACCCGCACACCAAGCCGATGCCGTTCTGGGAGTGGATGATCCGCGAGGTGCAGGATCGCCATCCGGACGCGATCTTTCTGGCGGAGGCGTTTACCCGGCCGAAGCTGATGAAGCGGCTGGCCAAGGTCGGCTTCACGCAGTCCTATTCCTACTTCACCTGGCGCAATGGGAAGGGGGATCTGACCGAATATCTGACCGAGCTGACGACGACGGAGTGCAGTCAATATATGCGGCCGAACTTCTTCGTGAACACGCCGGACATCAATCCCTATTATCTGCAGACAAGCGGCCGCCCGGGCTTCCGCGTCCGCGCCGTGTTGGCGGCGACTCTCGCCGGCAATTACGGCATCTATAGCGGCTTCGAGCTGTGCGAGGCGGAGCCGATCCCCGGCAAGGAGGAATACCTCAACTCGGAGAAATACGAGATCAAGGCCTGGGACTGGGACACGCCGGACCACATCCGCCCCGACATCCGCCTCCTGAACCGGCTGCGCAGCGAGCACCCGGCGCTGCAATCCTTCACCAACCTCAGCTTCTACAACGCCTGGAACGACAACATCCTCTATTATGGCAAGACGACGCCCGCGAAGGACGACTTCCTGCTCTTCGCCGTGAACCTCGATCCGCACAACGCGCAAGGGGCGGACTTCGAAGTGCCGCTGTGGGAGTTCGGCCTTCCGGACGAGGCGTCGATCGGGGTGCAGGACCTCGTCACCGGCGCCGAGTTCGCGTGGCAGGGCAAGGTGCAGCACATGCTGCTCGATCCGCGTGAGCGGCCCTATGCGATCTGGCGACTGATTCCCGGCGGGAGCCGATAATGGACGCGCCTTCGACCGAGCGGCCGACCAAGGCCGCCCCTTCCGGCGCCCACAAGCGTGAGGGCGTGATCGATCGCTCCGTGGGCGATTGGTACAAGGACGCCATCATCTACCAGCTCCACATCAAGGCGTTCTTCGACGCCAATGGCGACGGCATGGGTGACTTCGCCGGCCTTGTGGAGCGCCTCGACTATGTCGAGAGCCTTGGCGTCAACGTCATCTGGGTGCTGCCGTTCTACCCCTCGCCGCTGCGCGACGACGGCTACGACATATCCGACTACCGCTCGGTCAACCCGGCCTATGGCAGCATGCGCGACTTCCGCCGCTTCGTGGCGGAGGCGCACCGCCGCGGCATCCGCGTGATCACCGAGCTGGTCATCAACCACACCTCCGACCAGCATCCCTGGTTCCAGAAGGCGCGCCATGCCAAGCCGGGCTCGGCGGCGCGCAACTTCTATGTCTGGAGCGACACCGACGAGCATTATCTCGGCACCCGCGTCATCTTCGTCGACACCGAGAAGTCCAACTGGACCTGGGACCCGGAGGCGCATGCCTTCTTCTGGCACCGCTTCTATTCGCACCAGCCGGACCTCAACTTCGACAATCCGCGTGTGCTTGAGGAAGTGCTGCGCGTCATGCGCTTCTGGCTGGAGATGGGCGTCGACGGGCTGAGGCTCGACGCCATTCCCTATCTGGTGGAGCGCGACGGCACCAACAACGAGAACTTGCCTGAGACGCACGATGTCCTGAAGAAGATCCGCGCCAATCTCGACGCCGCCTATCCCGACCGCATGCT
Organism: uncultured Alphaproteobacteria bacterium; assembly: GCA_963801225.1. Taxonomy (GTDB): domain Bacteria; phylum Pseudomonadota; class Alphaproteobacteria; order Rhizobiales; family Afifellaceae; genus DASWJZ01. Next base: position 594,980 of record CAWDED010000008.1, on the reverse strand, counting down.
GCTGGCCGAAGCCAATCAATGGCCGGAGGACACGCGCCCCTATTTCGGCGAGGGCGACGAATGCCACATGGCATTCCACTTCCCGCTGATGCCGCGCATGTACATGGCCGTGGCGCAGGAAGACCGCCATCCCATCACCGACATCATCCGGCAGACCCCGGACATCCCCGAGAATTGCCAGTGGGCGATCTTCCTCCGGAACCACGACGAGCTGACGCTCGAGATGGTGACCGCCGAGGAGCGCGACTATCTGTGGCGCACCTATGCGCATGATGCGCGCGCCCGCATCAATCTCGGCATCCGCCGGCGGCTGGCGCCGCTCATGGACAATGACCGGCGCAAGATCGAGCTGATGAACGCGCTGCTTCTGTCCATGCCCGGCACGCCCGTCCTCTATTACGGCGACGAGCTCGGCATGGGCGACAACTACTATCTCGGCGACCGCGACGGCGTGCGGACGCCCGATGCAATGGTCGGCCGACCGCAATGGCGGCTTCAGCCGCGCCAATCCGCAGCAGCTCTTCCTGCCGCCGATCATGGATGCGGTCTACGGCTTCCAGGCCGTCAACGTGGAGGCGCAGGAGGCGGAGGCCTCGTCGCTGCTGAACTGGATGCGGCGCATGATCAGCGTGCGCAAGCAATATGCCGCCTTCGGCCGCGGCACCCTGTCGTTCCTCTATCCAAGCAACCGCAAGATCCTCGCCTATGTCCGCAGCCACGACGGCGAGCGCATCCTTTGCGTCGCCAATCTGTCGCGCCAGGCGCAGGCGGTGGAGATCGATCTCTCGGAGCACCGCGGCGCGGTGCCGATCGAGCTGACGGGCGGCGCGGCCTTCCCCCCGATCGGCGAGCTGCCCTACCTGCTCACGCTGCCGGCCTACGGCTTCTTCTGGTTCCGGCTGACCGACGAGGCCGAGGCGCCGCTCTGGCACGCCCATACCCCCCAGCCGCTGCCGGAATTCGTCACGCTGACAGCCAAGGGCGGGCGTATCGACTATGCGCTGGAGGGTCGCGAGCTGCAGACCCTGGAGCGAGACGTGCTCACCGAGTTCCTGCCTCAGCAGCGCTGGTTCGCCGCCAAGGGCAGCAAGCTTCGCAAGGCTCGCGTCACGTCGCTCGGCAGCATCGAGGGCGAGCCCAACCGGCTTCTCATCGTCTCCACCGACTCAGGCGAAGGCGAACAGCGCTACTTCCTGCCGGTCACCATCCTGTGGGGCGAGCAGAACCTCAATTTCGGCGCGCCGAAGCTTTCCTACACGCTGGCGCGCGTGCGCTACGGACCGGTGCTCGGCGCGCTGATCGACGGCTCGCACGACGAGCGCTTCGTCGGCAGCCTGGCCAGGGCCACGCAAGCCGGAGGCACGCTGGCGGCGGATGGCGGCAGCATCGCCTTCCATGCCACCCAGGCGTTCGCCGACCTCGACATCTCCGGCGATATCCGCGGTGTCGGCGTGGAGCAGAGCAACGTCTCGTTCATCATCGGCGAGACGGCCATGCTCAAGATCTACAAACGGCTGCAGGAGGGCGACCAGCCTGAGATCGAAGTGGCGCGATTCCTGACAGAGGAAGCGGGCTACGCGAACACGCCGGCCTATCTCGGCAGCGCCGAATACCTTCCCGAGCGCGGCGAGCCGGTGTCGCTTGCCGCCGCTTTTGGATTTGTTCGGAACCAGGGAGACGCCTGGGGCGTCATCCTTGATGCGCTCGAACGCCATCTCGACGAATACGCTCTTCTCCCGCACGACGAAGCGGGCGCGCTCACTGTGCCGGAGCCGGGCTTCGGCTTCCCGCTCAATCTGCCGGGCAAGCTGGGGCTTCGGACCGCGGAGCTCCACGCCGCCTTTGCGACACCGACCGATAACGCGGCCTTCAAGGCCGAGCCGATCAAGGCGCGCGACATCAGCCGCTGGGCGGGGCAGTTGATCGCCGAGGGCAAACAGGCGTTCGCCGATCTCGACCGGGTGATCGGGCTGCCGGAGGAGCTGCGTGCCGACGTCGCCATGCTCCTCGCCGCGCGCAAGCCGTTCCTCGACCACCTCGCCGGCCTGCGCAAGCTCGCCGCCTCCGGGCGCAAGACGCGCATCCACGGCGACTTCCATCTCGGTCAGGTGCTTGTCGCGCAGGACGACGTGGTCATCATCGATTTCGAGGGCGAGCCGCAACGCAGCCTGGCGGAACGCCGCGAGAAGAGCTCCGGCCTGCGCGACGTGGCCGGCATGCTGCGCTCGTTCGACTACGCCGTCTGGTCATGCATCGACCGCATCCGCACCCGCGGCGGCATCGTCGATCAGCGCGTGGTGAGCCGCGCATTGGCCTGGCGCGACTACGCGGTCGGCGAATTCCTGTCCGCCTACTGGCCGGCGGCGGAAGCGGCCGGCATCCTTCCCGAGCCGGAGACACGCAACAGCCTGCTCGATCTGTTCGTCACGCAGAAGGCCTTCTACGAGCTGCGTTACGAGGCGAACAACCGCCCGAATTGGCTCTCCATTCCGGTACGCGGGCTGCTGGAGCTCATCACGCCGCCCTCCGGAGACACATGATCGTCAAGACACGCGCAACAGCACCGTGGAAGCCCGATGACGGGGCGATCAAGGCGCTCGTCGAAGGCCGGCACGGCGACCCCTTCTCCATCCTCGGGCCGCATGGTGGCGGCGGTACTCCGCTCTCCATCCGCGTCTTCTGGCCGGGCGCCGAGACGGCGGCCGTCATCGATGGCGCGACCGGCGAATCGGTGGCCGTGCTTGAGAGGCTCGACCCGGCCGGCTTCTTCGCCGGCCCGATCCCCGGCCGCAAAGAGCCCTTCCCCTATCGCATGCGCTATGGCGCCGGCGACGCCACCTGGGAGGCGGAGGACCCCTACCGCTTTCCACCCATCTTCGGCGACCTCGACGTCTATCTGCTGGCGGAGGGCAGCCATCGCCGCCTCTACGATCGCCTCGGCGCGCACCTGACGACCATCGACGGCGTCGCCGGCGCCACCTTCGCGGTGTGGGCGCCGAACGCCATGCGCGTCAGCGTGATCGGCGACTTCAACCAGTGGGACGGCCGCCGCCATCCCATGCGCAAGCGTATCGAAGCCGGCGTGTGGGAGATCTTCCTCCCCGGCGTCGAGCATGGCGCCCACTACAAATACGAGCTTCTGGTGCGCGAAGGGGCGCCGCCGAGCCTCAAGTCCGACCCGGTCGGCTTCCAGCAGGAACCGCCGCCGGCGACGGCCTCCTGCGTCGTCGGCCTGCAGCCACTCGACTGGCGCGACTCCGATTGGATGGAGGCCCGCCTGGAGAGGCAGTCGCTCCGCGCGCCGATCTCCATCTACGAGGTGCATCTCGGCTCATGGCGCCGCAAGGAGGGCGATCGCTTCCTCACCTATGACGAGCTGGCCGACGAGCTCGGTCGCCTATGTCAAGGACATGGGCTTCACGCACATCGAATGCCTGCCGGTCTCCGAGCACCCCTTCTCCGGCTCGTGGGGCTACCAGCCGGTCGGGCTGTTCGCGCCGACCAGCCGCTTCGGGCCGCACGAGGCTTTCGGCCGCTTCGTCGACCGGCTCCACGAAGCCGACATCGGCGTCATCATCGACTGGGTGCCGGCGCATTTCCCCTCCGACGCGCACGGCCTGGCCCGCTTCGACGGCACGGCGCTTTACGAGCACGAGGACCCGCGGCTCGGCTTCCACCAGGACTGGAACACGCTCATCTACAATTTCGGGCGCACCGAGGTGCGCAACTTCCTGGTCGCCAACGCGCTCTACTGGCTCGACCGCTTCCACATCGATGCGCTGCGCGTCGATGCGGTCGCCTCCATGCTCTACCTCGACTACAGCCGCCGCGCCGGCGAATGGATCCCCAACGTGCATGGCGGGCGCGAGAACCTCGACGCCATCGCCTTCCTGCGCGAGCTGAACGTGCGCGTCTACGGCGACTATCCGGGCGCCACGACCATCGCGGAGGAATCGACCGCCTGGCCGCAGGTGTCGCGCCCGGTCGACGGCGGCGGGCTCGGCTTCGGCTACAAGTGGAACATGGGCTGGATGCACGACACGCTCGAATACATGAAATGCGAGCCGATCCACCGGAAGTATCATCACCATCAGATGACCTTCGGCATCCACTACGCCTTCTCGGAGAATTTCGTGCTGCCGCTCTCGCACGACGAGGTGGTGCACGGGAAAGGCTCGCTCATCGGCAAGATGCCCGGCGACCGCTGGCAGAAGTTCGCCAATTTGCGCGCCTACTACGCCTTCATGTGGACGCACCCGGGCAAGAAGCTGCTCTTCATGGGCGGCGAGTTCGGCCAGGAGCGCGAATGGAGCCACGACCGCTCGCTCGACTGGCATCTTCTGGACGATCCCGCCCATCGCACGCTGCAGAGCCTGGTGCGCGACCTCAACCGCATCTATCGCGAGACGCCGGCGCTGCACCTCTGCGACGCCGAGCCGGGCGGCTTCGAATGGGTCGACGCCACCGACGCCGACAACAGCATCTACGCCTATCTTCGCCACGGGACACCCGAGGACCCGCCCGTTCTCGTCGTGTGCAACTTCACCCCGGTGGTGCGCCACGACTACCGGGTCGGCGTGCCGCGCGGCGGCCGCTGGACGGAGCGCCTCAACACCGACGCGGCCATCTACGGCGGCTCGAATGTCGGGAATTCCGGCACGGTCTTTGCTGATCCACAGGGATGGCAGGGACGGCCCGCATCCCTCTCCCTAACCCTGCCGCCGCTTGCTACGATCATCCTCCAGCACGCCGAATAGGAGCCTGTCCGCTTCCATGCCGAGATTGCGCGTCGAGCCTGGTCTGCCCCATCCGCTTGGCGCAACCTGGGACGGAGGCGGAGTCAATTTCGCGCTGTTCTCGGCGAATGCGACGAAGGTCGAGCTGTGCCTTTTCGATCCGAAGGGCCGGCGCGAGACCGAGCGCGTCGCGCTGCCGGAATTCACCCACGAGGTCTGGCACGGCTATCTGCCCGAGCTCCGGCCCGGCCAGCTTTACGGCTATCGCGTGCACGGGCCCTACGACCCCGGCAACGGCCACCGCTTCAATCCGCACAAGCTGCTGATCGACCCCTATGCCAGGGCGCTCCACGGCGACATCCGCTGGCACGACGCGCATTTCGGCTATCGCATCGGCTCGGCGCGCCGCGACATCACGCCCGACCGGCGCGATTCCGCGTTCGTCATGCCGAAATGCGTGGTGATCGACACCGCCACGACCTGGGGCGGCGACCGCGCGCCGCGCCACGCCTGGTCCGACACGATCATCTACGAGGCGCACGTCAAGGGCATGACCGCCACGCGCGAGGACATTCCCGAGCAGCTGCGCGGCACGCTCGGCGGCCTCGCCGACCCGCGTGTCATCGATCATCTGGTGAAGCTCGGCGTCACGGCGCTGGAGCTGATGCCCATCCAGGCCTTCTTCGACGACCGCTATCTGGTGGAGAAGAAGCTCACCAACTATTGGGGCTACAACACCGTCAACTACTTCTCGATCGCGCCGCGCTACCTCTCGCCCGGCGCCGACATCCACGAGCTGCAGGTGCTGGTGCGGCGGCTGCACGAGGCCGGCATCGAGGTCATCCTCGACGTGGTCTACAACCACACGGCCGAAGGCAACCACCTGGGGCCGACGCTCTCCTTCCGCGGCATCGACAATGCCAGCTACTACATGCTGGCGGACGACAAGAGCCACTACTACGACGCCACCGGCTGCGGAAACACGGTCAACCTGCGCCATCCGCGCGTGCTGCAGATGGTGATGGATTCGCTGCGCTACTGGGTCGAGGACTGCCACGTCGACGGCTTCCGCTTCGACCTTGCCACCTCGCTCGGGCGCGAGCGCGAGAACTTCGAGCCGAACGCCGTCTTCTTCGACGCGGTGCGGCAGGACCCCGTCCTCTCGCGCGCCAAGATGATCGCCGAGCCGTGGGACGTCGGGCCGAACGGCTATCAGCTCGGCAGGTTCCCGCCCGGCTGGGCCGAGTGGAACGGCCTCTACCGCGACGACATGCGCAGCTACTGGAAGGGCGACGAAGGCTTCCTGCCGGCCATTCTCCCGCCGTGTGCTCGGATCGGCGGATCTGTTCGAGCACCAGGGCCGCAAGCCATGGGCGAGCGTCAATTTCGTCACCGTCGCATGACGGTTTCACGCTCGCCGATCTGTGGGCCTACAACCACAAGCACAACGAGGCGAACGGCGAGGACAACCGCGACGGCCACGACGACAATCGCAGCTGGAACTGCGGCGTCGAAGGGCGAACCGACGATCCCGCCATCCTCGACCTGCGCGACCGCATGCGCCGCAACACCTTCACGACCATGCTGCTTTCGCAGGGCACGCCCATGATGCTCATGGGCGACGACGCTGCGGCCGCACGCAACTCGGCAACAACAACGCCTATTGCCAGGACAACGAGATCGCCTGGATGGACTGGAACGGCATCAGGTCCCCGCGATCGCGCCTTCATGGAATTCGCGCGCGCCGTGGTGCGCATACGCAAGCGCTACAAGCTGCTGCGCTGCCAACCGCTTCCTGCACGGCGAGCCGATCGACGACAACGGCACGCGCAGCGTCATCTGGTTCCGGCCCGACGGGAAGGAGATGGATTCAGCCTCCTGGACCGACGCGCAGGCGAAGGTGGTCGGGCTGCTGCTCTCCGATGCTGCCAACGCGCCTGCTCATCATCGCCAGCGCCTATCACGAGGCCATTCCCTTCACGCTTCCCAACGGCGGCCTGGCGTCCGCGTGGCAGGTGCGCATCGACGCCGGCACCGGCGCGATCGATCCGCCCGACCGCCGCTATTCGCGCCGGCGCAGACGATCGAGCTCGAAGGCCGCACGCTGCTGCTGCTGGCCGGGAGAGATCGGTTGAGCGACGAGGCGCTCGACCGGCTCGCCGCCATGGTCGGCGTCGAGCCGCGCTATCTCGCGCTGAGCGGCGAGGCCGTGGAGGTCTCCGAAGACGCCAAGCGCGCCGTGCTGCGCGCCATGGGGATCGCGGCCGGCGACGAGGACGAGGTCGCCGCAAGCCTCGCCTCGCCACGCGCCGCTCGATCTTGGCTCCATGGAGCGCGCCGCGGGGCGTCTCGTGCTTCGTGCCCGACTGGCTCCAGGACGGCCGCGCCTGGGGCATCGGCTGCCAGCTCTACGGGCTGAGGTCGGAGCGCAACTGGGGCATCGGCGACTTCGCCGATCTGGCGCGGCTGGCCGAGATCGCGGCGGAGGCCGGCGCCGATTTCGTCGGCGTCAATCCGCTGCACGCGCTCTTCTTCGCCGCGCCCGACCATTGCAGCCCGTTCTCTCCTTCGAACCGCGACTTCCTCAACCCGCTCTACATCGCCATCGACCATGCGCCGGGCTATGCCGGCATGGAGGACGCGCTCGAGCCGCCGGACGAGCTGCGCCGACACCGAGCTTGTCGACTATCCGCATGTCGGCGACGCTGAAGGCGAAGGCGCTCGGCGTGCTCTTCCGCATTTTCCAGGAGCGCGGCGAAGACGCCGAGCGCGAGGACTTCGCACAGTTTCGTCAGCGCCAGCGCGGACGGCCGCTTTATCTGCACGCGCTGTTCGAGGCGCTGTCGGAGGCGATGGTGCGCAACGGCCACGGCCCCGGCTGGCACGGCTGGCCGGAGGAATTCCGCCACCCGGGCAACGACTCCGTGCGCGCCTTCGCCGAGGAGCAGAAGGAGCTCGTCGACTTCCATGCCTGGCTGCAATGGCTTGCCGACCGCCAGCTTCGCGATGCGCAAGCGCAGGGCGCGCGAGGCGGGCCTGAGGGTCGGGCTCTATCTCGACCTCGCCGTCGGTGTGGTGCCGGACGGCTCGGCGACCTGGGCGGACCGCGAGCTGGTCGTGCCGGGCGCGCGCATCGGCGCGCCGCCCGATTATTTCAACGCGCGACGGCCAGGACTGGGGCCTCGCGCCCGCTCTCGCCCGCCGGCCTGGCCGACGCGCAGCTTCGAGCCCTACCGCGAGTCGATCGACGCGGTGCTCTGCGCCATGCCGGCGCGCTCCGCATCGACCACGCCATGAGCCTCTACCGGCTCTTCTGGATTCCCGCCGGACTTCACCGCCGCGGACGGCGCCTATGTGCGCTACCCGTTCCACGACATGCTGCGCGCGCTCGCCGAGGTCAGCGCAGGCGCGGCGTGCCATCGTCATCGGCGAAGACCTCGGCGTGGTGCCGCCCGGCTTCCGCGACGTGATGCGGGCGACGGAGATTCAGGGCTACCGCGTCTTCTTCTTCGAGACGCAGCGGCGATCTCTTCATGGCGCCGGACGAATATCCGCGCGAGGCGCTCGCCTGCGTCACCACCCACGACCTGCCGCCGCTCGCCGGCTGGTGGGGCGCACACGACATCGCGGCGCGGCAGTCGATCGGCATGATGACGGGCGAGGAAGCGCATGCTGGCGCTGCAGGACCGCGCCCATATGCGCCGCCGCCTGCTTGGCCTGTCTGTCCGACAACGGCCTCCTGCCGGAGGAGATGGCGCCGGTCATGCGCGCCGAGACGGACGCGCCCGACGGCATTGCCGCAAAGCGTCGCCGTCGCGCTGCACCGGCTGATGGCGCGCACCCCCTCCCGCCTTCTGGTGGCGCAGGCGGAAGACCTGGTCGGTGCCGTCGGGCAGGTCAACATCCCCGGCACCATCGACGACCACCCGAACTGGAAGCGCAAGCTGCCGGTCGATCTGGAGGAGCTCGCGGCCCACCCGCTCGCCGGCGCCATCATGACCGGCGCTGCGCGAGGAGCGGCCGAAGCGTGTGTAGATTCGCGCGGTAAGATCAGAGCTTCACACGCACTCACTTTACGCGCCCCGCCCGCCGCCATACAGTGCGCCCGTAGGGGGTGGGCGCCCTTGGGAGAGTATTCGATGCGAGGCTTCGTCCGCGCGTTTGCCTGTCTGCTCGCCTTTTTTCCGGTTCTTCTCCTTCCAGCACTCGGCCGTTTCGCAGGAGCGGCAGCTCCTCGTCACCGAAGGCGCCGATTATTTCGGCTCCGACTACGACGTCCTGAAGGACGTCGATCTCGACGCCTGCAAGAGCGCCTGCCAGGGCGACGATCAGTGCCAAGCCTTCACCTACAACGTCTCGGCGCGCTGGTGCTTCCTGAAAAACGACGTCGGCGACCTGCGCGCCGTCGAGGGTGCCGTCTCCGGCCGCATCGTCGCCTCCGCCGAGCCGGCGCGCGATGTGGAAGCGGAGCGCATCGCCGAGCTCAGCTTCCTGCCGCAATCCTATGTCGACGAGGCCCGCCGGCTGGTCGGCCAGATCAATCAGGCGCCACGGATCGGGCGTCGGGCTGAGCGCGACCCTCGCCAATGCCGACGCAGCCAAGACCGCCAACGACTACCTGCATGCGGTCGACCTCTATGCCGAAGCGCTTCGCCTGGCGCCGCAGCGCTATGACCTGTGGATCGACTACACGAACGCCGCGATCCGCGCCTCGAGCAACAACTGGGAGGAAAACCAGCGGCTCAGCGAGAACCGCACCGCCGGCGCCGTCAACGCGTATCTGCGCGCCGTCACGCCGGAGGAGCGCGCCCAGGCGCTGACCCTGCTCGGCTGGTCGCTCGCCGACCGCTACGACTGGAAGCCGGCGATCCGCGCCTACCGCGCCAGCCTCGCTCTGGTCGACAACGATGCCCTGCGCGCCACCTACGAGCAGCTGGTGGACGAGCACGGCTTCCGCATCGTCGACCACGATGTCGAGGCCGACGCCGCGGCCCCGCGCATCTGCCTGAACTTCTCCGACCGGCTCGCCGAGGGCCAGAACCTCGCAGACTTCATCAGCATCGAAGGCGGTAACGACCTCGCCGTGGAGGCGGCCGGCCAGCAGATCTGCATCGACGGCGTCGAGCACGGCCGCCGCTATGGCATCACCGCGCCGGGAAGGCCTGCCGGCGGCCGACGGCGAGAGCCTCGCCAAGAGCGTGTCGCTCGACGTCTTCGTGCGCGATCGCTCGCCTTCGGTGCGCTTCCTCGGCAGCGCCTATGTGCTGCCGGCCGGCGGCGACCCCACCATTCCGGTGGTCACGGTCAACACCAACCGCGTCAACGCCGCGCTCTACCGCATCGGCGACCGCCAACTCGCCGACGCCATCGCCGACGGCACGTTCCTCAGCCAGCTCTCCCAGTGGGAGACGGACACGGTGGAAGAGCGGACCGGCGAGAAGGTCTGGGACGGCAGCGTCGACGTCGCCAACGAAGTCAATCGCGAGATGACCACCGCGATTCCGGTCGGCGAGCTGCAATCCGACCTGAAGCCGGGCGCCTACATCCTCGCCGCCCGCGCGGTGAACGACACCTCCTCCGAATGGGAGGCGAAGGCGACGCAATGGTTCGTGGTGACCGATCTCGGCCTCACCACGCTTGCCGGCAATGACGGGCTGAACGTCTTCGTCCGCTCGCTCGGCACCGCCGGACCGGTCGGCGACGTGGCGCTTCGCCTCGTCGCGGTCAACAACGAGGTGCTCGGCGAGGCGACGACCGACGCGGACGGCTTCGCCCGCTTCGCGCCGGGCCTGATGCGCGGCACCGGCGGCATGGCGCCGGGGCTCCTGGTCGCCGCAGACGGCGGCCGGCGACTACAGCTTCCTCGACCTCTCCAAGGCGCCGATGGACCTGACCGACCGCGGCGTGGAGGGGCGCGCCCCGCCGCAAGCCGCTCGACGTGTTCCTCACCACCGAGCGCGGCATCTACCGCGCCGGCGAGACGGTCTACGCCACGGCGCTGGTGCGCGACGACAAGGCGCGACGCGGTGGAGAACGTGCCGCTCACCGCCATCCTCACCCGCCCCGACGGCAAGGAGGCGCGCCGCGTCGCGCTCGCCGATCAGGGCCTCGGCGGCAACGTCACGCCGTTCGATCTGACCGACGACGCCATGCGCGGCACCTGGCGCATCGCCGTCCACGCCGACGTGAAGGCCCCGCCGCTCGCCGAGACCACCTTCCTGGTGGAGGATTTCGAGCCGGAGCAGCTCGACTTCGACCTGACGACCGACCGCGGAAGCGCTCGACTCCGGCGAGAGCCGGCCGAGCTCAGCCTCGACGCGCGCTTCCTCTATGGCGCCCCAGCCGCCAATCTCAGCGTCGAAGGCGAGACCGCGCTCTCCGCCGTGCGCGATCTGACGTCCTATCCGGGCTACGTCTTCGGGCTTGCCGACGAGACCTTCAACACCGTTGTGGAGCCGCTGGCCAGCGCCGAGACAGACGATTCCGGCCACGCCTCCGTCGAGGTTCAGCTGCCGGACGGCGCTGTCTCAAGCCTTCCGCTGCAGGCGAAGGTCAATGTGCGCGTGCTCGATTCCGGCGGGCGTCCGGTGGAGCGCAGCATCGAGCTGCCGGTCGGCGCGACGAGCGACCGGCTCGGCATCAAGCCGCTTTTCGAGGGCGACGCGGCCGAGAACAGCAATGTCGGCTTCGAGCTGATCGCCGTCGATCCGCAGGGCGAGCGCACGGCCGAGCGGAACATCCGGCTGGTCGCTCTATGAGCTCCGAACGAAGTTCCAGTGGTACCGCTCCGACGGCCGCTGGGACTACGAGCGCATCGAGACGAAGAGCCGCGTCGCCAGCGGCACCGCCGACATACCGGCCGATCGCCCGGCGCGCATCGAAGGCCCGGTCGAGTGGGGCAGCTACCGGCTGGAGGTCGACACGCCGCAATCCGACACGCTGCCGGCAAGCTTCGACTTCGAGGCGGGCTGGTATGTCGAGGCGAAGGCGCTCGACACGCCGGAGGCGCTGAAAGTCTCGCTCGACAAGGAGCTCTACGCACCCGGCGAGAACGCCGCGCGTCCACGTCGAGACACGCTTCAACGGCATTGCGCTCGTCATGGTCGTCGACGATCGGCTGGTCGCCACCTATCCCGTCGAGGTGATCGGACAACGCGGCCGACATCGACATCCCGGTGACGCGCGACTGGGGTCCCGGCGCCTATGTCACCGCCGTTCTCTACCGGCCGATGGACATCGAGGCGAAGCGCATGCCGGCGCGCGCCATCGGCCTCGCCTGGGCGGGCGTCGATCCGGCCGATCGCGAGCTCGACGTGGCGATCGACGCGCCGGACGAGATGCGTCCGCGCCAGGACATGCACGGTGAAGCTCACGCTCGCCAACCTCCCGGCCGACACGCAAGCCTACGTGACGCTTGCCGCGGTCGACCTCGGCATCCTCAACCTCACGCGCTACCAGACGCCCGATCCGGAACACTATTATTTCGGCCGTCGCAGCCTCGGCGTCTCGATCCGCGACCTCTACAACCAGCTCATCGACCGCATGCAAGGCGTGCGCGGCACGGTGCGCTCCGGCGGCGACGCGGGACTGACGCAGTTCGAAGGCGTGCCGCCGACCGAGACGCTGGTCGCCTTCCATTCCGGCGTGGTCGAAGTCGGCGCCGGACGGCACGGCGACTGTTTCGGTGCCCATCCCCGACTTCAACGGCACGGTCCGCCTGATGGCGATGGCCTGGACCGCCGCCGGCGTCGGCCATGCGGAACGCGACGTGCTGGTGCGCGACCCTGTCGTGATCGCCGCGCACCTGCCGCACTTCCTGGCGCCTGGCGACCGGTCGCGGCTGGCGCTCGACCTCACCTCGGTGGAAGACATCGCCGGCACGGTCGAGCTTTCGGTCAGCACCGCGGAGGGCGCCGTCGGCGTCGACGCGGCGCATGCCGATCGCTCGATCGACCTGACGCCGAACAAGCGCGAGCAGGTGCTGGTGCCGATCTCCGGCGCAAGCGGTCGGCGACGACGTCATCGATGTCGCGCTGACACTGCCCGACGGCACCGTGCTTGCAGAAGTCCGTCGGCATCGCGGTGCGGCTCAACGAGCCGCCGGTGGCGACGACCGACTTCATCGCGCTGCAGCCCGACGCCGATCTGTCGGTGACAGCCGACCGGCTCGACGGGCTGGTGCCCGGCACCGCCTCCATCCAGGTCTCCGCCAGCGGCGCCGGACGGCTCAACGTCCCGGCGATCCTGCGGGCGCTCGACCGCTATCCCTATGGCTGCACCGAGCAGCTCACCAGCCGCGCCATGCCGCTCGTCTATCTGAACGACGTGGCGGTGAGTGCCGGCCTCGCCACCGACCCGGAAGTCCGCGAGCGCGTGGAGAAGGCGATCACGCGGCGTGCTCGCCAACCAGTCCGCCGCCGGCTCGTTCGGCCTGTGGTCGCCCGACGGCGACGCGGATCTGTGGCTCGACTCCTACGTCACCGACTTCCTCACCCGCGCCCACCGCAACGGCTATGCCGTGCCGACGCAGGCGCTGGAGCTGGCGCTCGACAATCTGAAGAACCGCCTCGCCTATGCCGGCGACTTCGACGATGGCGGCGAGGACGTCGCCTATGCGCTTTACGTGCTCGCCGCCAACGGCCGCGCCGCGATCGGCGACCTGCGCTACTACGCCGAGACCAAGCTCGACGCCTTCGGCACGCCGCTCGCCAAGGCGCAGATCGGCGCAGCACTGGCGCTCTACGGCGACAAGCTGCGCGCCGATGCCGTCTTCCGCGCAGCGCTCGGCGGCCTGCCGGGCGATACCAGCCACGGCTGGCGCAGCGACTACGGCTCGGCGCTGCGCGACGGAGCGGCGATCCTGACGCTCGCGTCGGAATCGCGCGCCGACATCGACTTCGTCAGCCTCACCAGCCGCGTCGAGCAGGACCGCGCCGCGGCGCGCTACACCTCCACGCAGGAGGACGCTTGGTCGCTGCTTGCCGCGCACGCGCTCATGCAGAGCCTGTCGGAGCCGCATCTCACCGTCGACGGCGAGCCGATCGCCGGTCCCCTCTTCCGCAGCCTCGACGCCGAAAGCCTCGCCACCGCAGCCGCTCGTCATCGCCAATAATGGCGACCGCGAGGTGGCGGTCGGCGTGACCGTGCGCGGCGTGCCGGAGACGCCGGAACCGGCGGGCGGCAACTTCTACCAGCTCACCCGCAGCTACTACACGCTCGACGGCCAGCCGGTGGACCTCGCGACCGTCGAACAGGGCGCGCGTCTCGTAGCCGTGCTCAACGTCACCACCAACGAAACCGAGGGCGCCCGCCTGGTGCTCGACGATCCGCTGCCCGCCGGCTTCGAGATCGACAACCCGCATATCCTGGCAAGCGGCGACGTGGCGGCGCTCGACTGGCTCGACCTCGTCGAGAACCCGGCGCATGTCGAGTTCCGCTCCGACCGCTTCGTGGCGGCGTGGGACATCGATGCGAGCAACGCCACGCAATACCAGTTCGCCTACATCGTGCGCGCCACCTCGCCCGGCACGTTCATGCATCCCGCGGCGCTGGTAGAGGACATGTACCGGCCGGAGCGGCGGGCACGCACCGACACCGGCTCGGTGGAAGTGGTCGGCCCGCTGCGCTGAGGACCTGGGATCGTGCCGAGCCTGCACGCCTTGCTCAGCGCCTTCCTCTCCCCCTTGGGGAGAGGTCGGTCGCGAAGCGACCGGGTGAGGGGGCGTCTTCCCCGCTCAGCCGCTGCCGCCCTCGTCGCCGCCTGCCTCATCGCCATCGCGGCGCCGCTCGCGCTGCGAGCCGCGGTTGCGCATGTCGCGCTTCCCTCGCTGACGCCGCAGACCGGCGTGGTCGCGCTCGATCGCAACGGCGCGTTGCTGCGTCCGTTCCCCATCGCCGACGGCCGCTGGCGGCTCCCCGCCACGCGCGACGATGTCGACCCGCTCTTCATCAAGACATTGCTCGCCTATGAGGACGGGCGCTTCTACGAGCATCACGGCGTCGACGTGACGGCGCTCTTCCGCGCCGCCTGGCAGATGCGTGGAGCACGGCCGGCCGATCTCCGGCGCCTCCACGCTCACCATGCAGGTGGCACGTCTCCTGACCGGCGACCCCACGCGCTCGCTCGGCGGCAAGCTCAATCAGATCCTCACCGCGCTTGCCCTGGAGCGGCGGCTCTCCAAGGACGAGATTCTGAATCTCTACCTCACGCTGGCGCCCTATGGCGGCAACATCGAAGGCATCCGCGCCGCGACGCTCGCCTATCTCGGCAAGGAACCGAAGCGGCTGACGCCGGCCGAGGCGGCGCTGCTGGTGGCGCTGCCGCAGGCGCCGGAGGGGCGCCGGCCCGACCGTTATGCCGATGCGGCGCACGCGGCGCGCGACCGTGTGCTCGCCCGCGCCGAGGAGGAAGGCGTCATTACCGACGACGACCGGCAGGCGGCAATGTCGGAAGCCGTGCCCGACCGTCGCCGCCCCTTCCCCATGCTCGCCGCGCACGCCACCGAGCGGCTGGTGGCGGAGACGCCGCAAAAGCCGGTGCACCACCTGACCATCGATGCCCAGGTGCAGGCGCGCATGGAATCGCTCGCCTCTGAGCGCGCCGCTTCCATCTCGAACTTCGTCTCCGTCGCCATCCTCGTCGCCGACCACAAGACCGGCGAGATTCTCGCCTCGGTCGGCTCCTCCGACCTCTTCGATACGCAGCGCGACGGCTTCGTCGACATGACGCGCGCGCTGCGCTCGCCGGGCTCCACGCTGAAGCCGCTGATCTACGGCCTCGCCTTCGAGCTCGGCCTGGCGCTTCCCGAGACGCTGATCGAGGACAAGCCGGTCGATTTCGCCGGATACGCGCCGGCCAATTTCGACCGCGAGTTCCACGGCACGGTGAGCGTGCGCCGCGCCCTGCAGCTCTCCTTGAACGTTCCGGCCATCCAGCTTCTGGAGGGCGTCGGGCCGGCGCGGCTCGTGGCGCGCATGCGCCGCGCCGGCGCGAGCCCCGTGCTTCCCGACATGTCGCCGCCCGGGCTTGCCGTGGGGCTCGGCGGCGTCGGCGTCACGCTGAGCGACCTCGTCGCCATCCACGCGGCCATCGCCAATGGCGGCCAGGCCGTGCACCTGACGATGCAGGCCGACCGGGGGCTCGACCGGCCGGCGGAATCTGGCCGCCCGCAGCGCGTGCTCGACGAGCGTGCCGCCTGGTATGTCGCCAATATTCTCGCAGGCGCCGCGGGCCCGCATCACGTCGCGCCCGGCACCATCGCCTTCAAGACCGGCACCTCCTACGGCTATCGCGACGCCTGGGCGATCGGCTTCGACGGCCGGCATGTCATCGGCGTGTGGGTCGGCCGACCCGACGGCGCGCCGGTGCCCGGCCTCATCGGCGTCGACGCCGCGGCGCCCATCCTGATGGACGCCTTCGCCCGCCTCGGGCCGACCGCGCCGCTGCGCGCCGCGCCGCCCGGCATCATCGAAGCATCGACGACCGCTCTGCCGCAGCGGCTGCAACATTTCCGCTCGCCCAACGCGCCCGCGCGTCGCCGACGGATCGCCGCCGGAGATCGCCTATCCGCCCGCCGGCGTGCGCGTCGATCTCGGCATCGAGGACGGCGATGCCATGCCGCTTGTCCTGAAGGTGCGCGACGGACGGCCGCCCTATACGTGGTTCGTCAACGGCGCGCCGGTCGGCACGGCGTCCTTCGGCGGCGCGC
Source organism: uncultured Alphaproteobacteria bacterium (assembly GCA_963801225.1). Lineage (GTDB taxonomy): Bacteria > Pseudomonadota > Alphaproteobacteria > Rhizobiales > Afifellaceae > DASWJZ01. Next base: position 578,536 of record CAWDED010000008.1, on the reverse strand, counting down.
TCTCCTACGAGCCCGACGGCCCCGGCTTCGCCAACCTGTTGGTGATCGATGCCAACGGAGCGTCGGCGGCGAACACTGTGTATCTGGAGTAATCCTCGCGCTGCTCCATCGTCATCGTGATTTGGGTCTTCAGCAGACCATCCAATTGTCCATCCATTTCCATCCGATTATGGATTAGTGCGCCGAGCACCCCTCCGGGCGCACAAATCCCGGCTTTCCGGGCCATTTCCGGTCGGCCGGGACGCGCGAACAGCCCGAGAGACGGCGCCGCCTCAATATTCCTTTTCGAAATACACGCCGAGGCTCGACTCGCCCTCCGCCGAATAGCCGGCGCGCGCCTTCAGGCGCTTGGTGATGTCGAGGTCGATGGTGACGCGGCTCGATTCCGCCGTCGCGCCCTGCTGCACGCCGACATAGACGTTTTCGCTGATATAGCGGCCTGCCGCCAGCGCCGCCTGCCCCTGGTCGTCCACCACGATGTCGAGATCGTCGAGCCCGGTGGTGGCGCGGAGCTGGTTCAGCAGGCCGCCGCCGCCGCCCGCCAGCGATGACGCCGCCGAGGCAAGCCGCGCCACCTGCAGCGGCGACAGCTCGCCGATGCCTTTCTGGAAGATGAGCTGCGCCAGCACCTCGTCCTGCGGCAGCTGCGGGCACGGAGGAGAAATTGACCTCCGGGTTGGAGGCGCGCCCCGAAATCGTGACGGTGATCGTCGTGTCGCCACTCGTCGTCGTGCCGACGAAATCGAGGATGGGATCGAGATCGCCTGCGAAGGTGATGACGCCGCGGCTGAGCGTGATGCGCTTCGTCAGGATATCGAGCCGGCCGCGGATGAGCGCGAACGAGCCCGATGCCAGGATCGACGAGGTCGATCCGAACAGCCGTACCTTTCCGCCAAGCTCGGCATCGAGCCCGCGGCCGCGCACGAAGATGCGCTGCGGGGCGTTGACCGAGATGTCGAGCGATATGTCGCTTGACCCGCCGCCCACCGCCTGCCGCCGCTGTTCGCGCTCGCGCATCACCTCCAATGTCCGTTCCACCGGCGGCGGCGGATCGACATGCTCCACCGAGACGGCGACGGAGCCGCTCGGCAGCTGCTCCGGCACGGTGATCTCGGCCCGATCGACCGTGACCTTGCCCGACAGCGCCGCGTTACTGCCGAGCTTCCCCGAAAGCGCCAGGTCCGCATCGAAGGTCGCGGCGATGAGCGTGCCGTTCACGTAGCGCGCCTTGTTGATCTTGACGCGCATGTCCACCGGCAGGCCCTGATTGGGGTCGAGTCCCAGCGAGCCGTCGACGGAGACCGCGCCCTCCCCGCTCTTCGCGTTGAGCCGCTCGATGACGAGCTTGTTGTTGGAGACGTTGGCGACGAGCGACAGGTCGGAGAGCACGATGCCGCTCTCCGGGTCGACGAAGCCGCCGCCCTCCGAAGTCACGCGGCCGGCGAATTGCGGCGAGGCGGCGGTGCCGCTGATTTTGATGTCGACGTTGAGGGCACCCCGCAACGCCGCGCCGCGCGACGCGAGCCGGCGATTGCCGAGCGACAGTGGCACGGCGCCAGTAATCGCGAAATCAAGCGGCGCACCGCCCGCCGTGCCGACCGTCCCGTTGACGTTGACCGCCATCCCGTCGGCGCCGCTCAGGCGGCTCGTCAGCTTCACCGATCCGTTGGCAAGGCCGCCCTGCGCCGCGACGGAAAGCGGACCGACCCCCGCATTGCGCGCTGCCGCGACGGAAGCGCCGGACATGGTCATGTCGAATTGCGCCACCGGCGCCGCCGCCGTGCCGCTCACGGTGACCTTGCCGGAGACCGTTCCCTCCGCCCCCAGCCCCGGCGAGAACGTGTTGACCAGCCCGGCGGGAATCGAGGAGAGCGCGACGGCGAGATCGAGCGTCTGGCCGGCCTGGCCGGAGATGGTGGCGCTGCCGCCGCCCGCCTTCAGCGTCGCGTTGTCGAATTTCGCGCCGCCGCCGGCGACGGTGACCGTCGTGGGCGATGCCAGTGCCAGGTCGAGACCGTTGCGGGTGAAGGAGAAGCGCTCGAGGCCGATTGCGAGCCCGCCGTCCTGCGGCGCAAGATTCGCTCTGAGCGCCGCCTGCCCGTCGGCAAGCTCGGCCTGCGCGGCGATCGTCGTCCCCTCGCCGTGGCGTTCCGCCGTGCCGGTGGCGGAGACGATGGTCAGCCCCCCGGTCCTGAGGTTGCGCAGCACGAAGTCACCGTCGAGCCGCGGCGCGTTGAAAAGGTCCTGCCCGCGCCCGTCGATCTTTGCCGTTTCCAGCCTGACGCTCTCGTACGTGACATCGGTGGCGGCGCCGGACACCACCGCCGACTGCATGCCGTCCGCCGCCGAAAGCGTCACGTCGGCCTGCACCGCGCCGCTCGCCTCGACCAGAAAGAGCGGCGCGACCTTCGACAGATCGGGCGACTCCACGTGCAGCTCACCTGCGAAGAGCCCGTCGCCGCCGATCGTGAGATCGCCGGACACGCGGCTCTCGCCGACCGCGAAGTCGAGCCCCTCGACGCGCCGCGCCCCGTTGTCGCCGGCCGCCAGATGCGCCTTGCCGCTCACCGGCGCATCGCCGAAGGTGCCGCCGATCTCCGCGTCGCCCGCCGTCTCCGGGCCGGCGACCACCCCGGTGAAGCGCGCCGAGGCATTCTTCAGCGGCCGCCCCATCAGCACGACCTCGTCACCCGTGGCTTCCGCCTCGACCTTGCGGCGCAGCGCTCGTGCCGCTGAGCTTGGCGGAGATCTGCGCAGCACCCTCGGCACGGTCCGTCACCAGCGAGAGGTCGGCCAGGTTGGCATTGACGCTGAGATCGAGCGCCGGCGCGGCAAACGAGCCGTTGACCGAGGCCGTGATGCGGTCGTTCTTGAGCTGCGAGATCGTTGAAGGAGAGCCCGTCGTCGGAGCGCATGACCCCGCCCGAAACCATCGTTACGCCGGCGAGCAGCGGATCGAGCGGCGCTATGCCGAGCTTGAGATCGGACGGTCTCACCGTCGAGCTGCAGGTCGACGCCGCCGTCGCGTCCTGACCGAGCCGTCGGCATTCATCTGCAGGCTGCCGGCAAGCGTCCGTCCGGCCAGCGGCGCGAAGCGCGACAGGTCGCTCACCGTCGCGCCGAAGCTGCCGTCGAGCGCCTCCGTCGTCGCCGTGCCGGCGAAGCTGGCGGCGGCCTTGTCGAGCACGAGCTGCAGATTGTCGAACGCGGCGGGTTGGCCCGCGGACCACGAGCCTCCCGCCGCGACCTTCACCTGCTGGCCGAGTGCCGTGCGCAGGCCCGGATCGGTCGGCACCAGCCCGTCCACCGTGCCGCTGGCGCTGAACGTGGTGCTGCGTGCGGAAGGGCTCGACGAGGTTGGCGGCCTCGCCGCTGGCGTTCATGCGTGAGCCGTGCGAAGCGGCCGTAGGCGCTCTCAAGCGCCTCCGCCACGACGCCGACCCGCCAGGGCGCCGTCGCCCCCTGCTCAAGCTCGGCATTCGACCTGCAGGCTTCCGACCGACACGTCGCCGGGCGCGAAGGGAAGCGCGGTGCGCCCCGCCTGCCCCAGCCGCAGCGACAGCGACTGCGTGCTCGCGGCACATGGTCGGGCGTCAGCGCGCCGGAGGCGGAAAGGTCCATGCCGGCGGAGCGCAGCGTCGCCTTGTCGATAGTGATCGCACCGTCGTCGGCGCGAGAGGCGTCGAGCGCCAGCCGGCTTTCACCGGCGACGAGCGCTGAATAGTCGGCCGGCACCAGCGTCTCGAGCGACGCCGCCATGTCGCCGACCACGCGATAGGCCGCCGTCGTCGCGCGAGATCGCCACGTCGCCGTCGAGCACCTTGTTGCCGTTCGCCTCGAGCGTAAGCGAGGCTTTCCACGCGTCGAGCGGCCCCTCGCCGGAGAGCTTCGCGGAGATCGCCGGCCGGTTCGGCAGATCGAGAAGATCGGCGACCAGCCCGCCTTGCGGCTCGCTCAGCGTCAGGTCGGCGGTGAGCAGGTTGGCTTTCGGCTCCAGGCGCAGCTCGGCGGTCAGCGTGCCGGCACGGTCCTGCCGGTAGGCGGAAAGCTGCGCGGCGATCGCCTCCTCGGTGAACTGCGCCGAGCCGGCCGCGGCGAGCTCCGCCTCGGCGCCCGCCACGGGCGCGGCAATGACGATCAAGCGGCAGCGAGATCGCATCGATGGTGACGGCGACCGGCATGCCGCCACCGCCGGACGCCTGCGTCTCGCTGCCCGGGATCGGCTTCCTGAGCAGCGCGACACGCTTGCGCTCTGAGGCTGTCGATGTCGAGCCTGCGGTCGAGCAGCGCGGCGCGGTTCCAGTCGACCTCGACACCGTCAAGCTCAAGCCACGGCCCCTCGCTGTCGGAGACGGTGATCTGCTCCAACGGTCGGATTGGCGGAGAACGCGCCTTCGAGCCCCGACAGCGAAATCTGCCGGTCCGGCGTCGAGATCAGCTTCTCCAGGAACGATTCGAACCAGCCCTGCTTCGCCTCGTCCTGCGCGAGCGCCGCCGTGGCGGCGACGAGGGCCGCGACGATGACGCTGAGAAGGCGCTCCGGCGAATCGCCTCTGCATGATCAGAAAGACTGCCCCAACCCCACGTAGAAAGCGAAATCGCCAAGCTTCAGGTCTGGACGGACGGGCATGGCCACGTCGAAGCGCAGCGGGCCGAGCGGCGTGTAGTAGCGCAGGCCCACGCCCGCGCCGACGATAGATATCCTCGGAGAAGTCGAAATACGGCTCCTCGTAGGCCGCGCCCGCATCGACGAACGGCACGAATGCCGATCTTGTCGGTGACGCGGAAGCGCGCCTCGGCGCGACGCCTCCCAGAAGGACAGGCCGCCCACCACCTCGCCGCCGGAGACCGGGCCGATGGAGCGGTATTCGTAGCCGCGGATGGAGCCGCCGCCGCCGAGGAAGAAGCGCCGCGTCGCCGGGATATCGCTGAGCGACCCGTTCCGACGATGCTGCCGACCGCGGCGCGGCCGGCAAGCACCAGGCGGTCGCTGTCGGTGGGCGACCAGTAGCCGGACAGCGATCCCTTCGCGACCAGCGCCACGGTGCCGCCGATGACGTCGACCAGCGGCTCCGCGTCGAGCGTGCCGCGCAGGCCCTCGGTCGGATCGAGCTTGTTGTCGCGGCGGTCGTAGTCGAGCGTCGAGGGCAGGCTGACAGGAAATACTGGTTGTTGCCGAACGCGTCGTCGATGTCTGGACCATTCGACGTTGAGCGCGGTACGTGACTTTCAGCGTCCTCGCTGATCTGATGCTCCATGCCCGCCTCGCCGCCGAACGTGCGGCTCTCATAGGTGTCGACGAACTCGCGCTCCGCCGAAAGCTTCAGCGTGATGTCGGTGTCGGGCGTGAAGACGCCCGGCCGGCGGAACGTCGTGGCCAGACCGTAGGAGAGGTCGGTGACGTTGCCGTTCGCGAAGATGCGGCTGACCGAGGCGTCGAACCTGCAGGCTCTCGGCATGGCCGAAGAGGTTGCGGTGCATCCAGTAGCCTTCCAGCGTGGCGCCGTCGATGGTGGAATAGGACACGCCGCCGCCGATCAGATGGCGCTTGCGTTCGGAGAGGTTGAAGGTGACGGGAAGCAGGCCGTCATCGCCGATCGTGTCGCGCCTCCACGATCGACACGCTGGCGAAGACGCCGAGTGTCCTGCAGCCGCCGGCGCGCCCGCTTCAGCGTGTCGGGGTCGTATTCCTCGCCGGGCTCGATGCCGGTCATCCAGCGCGCGTAGTCCGGAGTCCACGCGCTTCGTTCCCTCGACCTGCACCACGCCGAAGCGCGCCGCCGGCCCGGGATCGACGACGAGCGTCACGTCGACCGTGAGCGAGCGGTGATCGGCGACGACGTCGCGCGTGGTGATTTTCGCGTGCGGATGGCCGCGCTGCCGCCACACCTCGACGATCCGGCCCTCGGCATCGAGCACCGCGCCGGAGCGCGCCACCGCGCCTTCGACCAGCTCCCAATGCTTCAGGTCGAGCGCAACGCGGTCCTCCTTCGTCATCTGTGTCGGCGGGCAAGCCCTCGATGCGGATCGTGCCGAAGCTGAAGAGCGGGCCGGGATCGACGTCGACCGTGACCGGCACCGGATCGGGCAGCTCCGTGTCCGGCCTCAGCGACTCCACCGGCGTGCCCGCGACCTGGATGCTGATGGCGCCGCCGTAATAGCCCTGCGTGTAGAGCGCGGCGATGATGCGGCTGTAGTCGCCGCGCGCCCGCGCGATGAGCCCAGCGGTGCCAGGCGGCGGCTTCTTCTCGTCGCGTGCCAGCACCGAGGCGCCGCGGATGACGTTGACGAGCGTCTTGTCGCCGCCGTTGACCGTCATCGTCAGCGTGTAGGGCTGCGCGTCGGGCACGACGACCGTCTCGTCGTCGCGCTCGAAGAACTTGTGGCCGAACAACTGAAGGCGAGCGCCGGCCCGACGGTCGCCGCGAACACGATCAGCCCGGCCGAGGCAAGAGCGAAGATGCGCTGCCGGAGAAAGGCGCGAAGCAGGACGTTTGCCGGCTTGGACCTCACTCTTCTGCCAGCCCCCTCGCTACGCCGCCGGCCTCACGCAAGACCGGTGAACACCCCGAATTCGCCGACGGCCTTGGCCGTGGCGAGCCCATCAATCGCTATTTGCCGTGGCGACAATCAGGCAGACGATCGCCGCCCGCGCCCGCGTCCCATTAACCATCTCTTAACGCATGAGGAAAGTCGAGCCGGCGGGGCCGCCAAAGGCCGCGCTGGGCGCCGCTTGTGGCCCATATGCAATGCAGGCGATTTCAATACCCCCGCGGTCCCGAGCCTTTGAAAGTTTTCTCCCGCGCGTGCGAAACTGCGCAAATCCTTTGCTGTCGGGCGAAATCCCGCTCGCCCATATTGCCTGACCACAGCTTTCGATGGGCAGCGCAACATGGCGAGCGAGCGGCTTTCGGTATTTCCGGCCTTCCACAAAGTGGCGGGGCGACGCGTGGTCGTCGTGGGTGACGGCGCGGAAGCGGCCGCCAAGGTGCGACTTGCTTCTGGAGACGGAAGCGGCGATCCGGCTGGTATCTGAAAACCCGTCGGACGAGCTCGCCGGGCTCGATCATCGCCCATGACCTCGATCATCATCCGCGCGCGCTTCAGGGCATCGGACCTCGACGAGGCGGTTCTCGTCTTCGCGGCGAGCGGCGCGTGCGAGCGCGACGCCGAGGTCGTTGCCGCCGCGCGCGCCGCGCAGCGTCCCCGCCAACGCGGTCGACGTCCCGGAGCTCTGCGATTTCTACACGCCGGCGATCGTCAATCGCGCCCCGGTCGCGGTGGCGATCACCTCCACCGGCGCCGGACCGGTGCTGGCGCAGAAGCTCCGCGCCCGCATCGAGGCGATGCTGCCGGAGCGGCTCGGCGCGCTGGCGCGGCTCGGCAATTCCTTCCGCGCCGCCGCCGACGGGATGCTGCCGAAAGGCCAGCCGCGGCGGCGCTTCTGGTCGGCCTTTTTCGAAGGCGGCGTCGCCGACGCGGCGCTCTCCGGCCAGCTCGATACAGCGCGCCGCCGCGCGGCGAAGCTGCTCAGCCAGTCCGATGGCGCAGGAGCAGGGCTTCGTCTGGCTGGTCGGCGCGGGACCCGGCGCCGCCGACCTCCTGACGCTGCGCGCCCAGCGCATCCTGCTGGAGGCCGACGTCATCGTGCACGACGCGCTGGTGCCGGAGAGCGTGGTCGCCATGGGCCGCCGCGACGCGGAGCGCATCCATGTCGGCAAGCGCAAAGGCCGCCATTCCGTCACGCAGGACGAGATCAACGCCATCCTCGTGCGCGAAGCCTCGGCCGGCCGCCGCGTCGTGCGGCTGAAGGCCGGCGATCCGCTCGTCTTCGGCCGCGCCGGCGAGGAAATGGCGGCGCTGCGCGCAGGCCGGCATCCCCTTCGAGATCGTGCCGGGCGTGACCGCCGCCCTGGCCGCCGCGGCGGAAGCGGAGATCCCGCTGACGCTGCGCGGCGCTGCTTCGAGCCTCGTCTTCGCCACCGGCCAGGATGCCGACGGCGAGGTGCTGCCTGACTGGGCCGGGCTGGCGCTCTCCGGCACCACAATTGCCGTCTATATGGGCCGCTCGGTCGCCGCCAAGGTCGCGGAACGGCTGCGTGAGGCGGGCCTCGACGCGACGACGCCGGTCGCAATCGTCGAAAACGCCACGCGCCCGGAGCGCCGCGCCTTCGCCGGCACGCTCCGCGACCTCGCGGCGTTCGCCGAACGCACGGATGTCGACGGGCCGACGCTCATCCTGATCGGACAAACGGCGGCGGAAGGCGCGCTCGCCAGTGCCGAGCCGCTGCGGCCGGCCCGCAGCCTGGCCGCGTGAGGCGCACGATGGACGTTATCACCGCCAACCGATTGAAGGACGGGCTCGTCGTATTCCAGGTGGCCGGCGGATGGTCGGTCGACATCAACCAGGCCGAGATGCTGGACGGCAAGGAGACGGTCGCCGCGGCGCTCGACCGCGCCAAGGCCGATGCCGCCCGCAACATCGTCGTCGACCCCTACGCCATCGCGGTGACGATCACCGCCACCGGCATCATGCCGACGAAGCTGCGCGAGCGCATCCGCGCCGAAGGCCCCACCACCGGCAATTCCAAGCAGGCCCCCGCCGCCCGGCACGAGGCCGCCTGAGGTTCACATGTACCGCTACGACGAATTCGATCATGCCTTTGTCCGCGAGCGCGTCGCGCAGTTCCGCGACCAGGTCGCGCGCCGCCTCTCCGGCGAGCTGAACGAGGACCAGTTCAAGCCGCTCCGCCTGCAGAACGGCGTCTACCTGCAGCTCCACGCCTACATGCTCCGCATCGCCGTGCCCTACGGCACGCTGAACCCGCGGCAGATGCGGATGCTGGCGCATATCGCGCGCGAATACGACAAGGGCTACGGCCACTTCACCACGCGACAGAACCTGCAGTTCAACTGGCCGCAGCTGAAGGACGTGCCCGACATCCTGGAGAAGCTGGCCGAGGTGGAGATGCACTGCATCCAGACCTCCGGCAACTGCATCCGCAACGTCACCGCCGACCATTTCGCCGGCGTCGCCGCCGACGAGGTCGCCGACCCGCGCCCCTACGCGGAGATCCTCCGCCAATGGTCGTCGCTCCACCCGGAGTTCCTGTTCCTGCCGCGCAAGTTCAAGATCGCCGTGACCGGGGGCATCGGTCGACCGCGCCGCCATCCAGTTCCACGATATCGGCTATCAGGTGAAGCGGAACGACAAGGGCGAGCTCGGCTTTGCCGTCTATATCGGCGGCGGCATGGGCCGCACCCCGATGATCGCCAAGAAGATCCGCGACTTCCTGCCGGAAAAGGACCTGCTCGCCTATTCGGAAGCGATCCTGCGCGTCTACAACATGCATGGACGCCGCGACAACAAATACAAGGCGCGCATCAAGATCCTCGTCCACGAGTCCGGCATGGACAACATCGCCGAGCAGGTCGAGGCGGAGTTCGAGGCGATCCGCGACGGCGCGCTGCAGCTTCCCGACGAGGAGGTGCGCCGCATCGCCGCCTATTTCGCGCCGCCGGCCTACGAGGCGCGGCCGGCCGACAAGCGCGGCGCTCGACGAGGCGCGGCACGAGCGACGAAGCCTTCGACCTCTGGGTCCGCCGCAATGTCAGCCCGCACCGCGTGCCGGGCTACGGCATCGTCACCATCTCGCTGAAGCCGATCGGCGGCGTGCCGGGCGATGCCACCGCCGACCAGATGGACGCCATCGCCGATATCGCCGAGCGCCTGTCGTTCGGCGAGCTGCGCGTCAGCCACGAGCAGAACCTGGTGCTGCCGCATGTGGCGCTCGACGACCTGAAGGCGGTCTACGACGCGCTGGCCGAAGCCGGCCTCGCCAACGCCAATGCCGGGCTCGTCACCGACATCATCGCCTGCCCCGGCCTCGACTATTGCGCGCTCGCCAATGCGCGCTCGATCCCCATCGCGCAGCGCATCTCCGAGCGCTTCGCCGATACCGGGCGGCAGGAGACGATCGGCGACCTCAAGATCAAGATCTCCGGCTGCATCAACGCCTGCGGCCATCACCATGCCGGCCACATCGGCATTCTCGGCGTCGACCGGAAGGGCGAGGAGTTCTATCAGATCACGCTCGGCGGCTCGGGCGACGAGACGGCGTCGATCGGCGAGATCGTCGGCAAGGGCTTCTCCACCGACGAGATCGTCGACGCGGTCGAGACGCTGGTCGACACCTATGTCGAGAAGCGCAGCGGCAACGCGCGAGACGTTCCTGGAAACCTACCGCCGCGTCGGCCCGGCGCCGTTCAAGGAGGCGCTCTATGGCACTGCTTGAGGCGTTCGCCCCTACCCGCGAAGAACAGCCGCTCGACCTGGAGCATCCGGCGATCGAGCACGCACGGCTGCTGAACGCCCGCTACGCGGGCTGGAGCACGCTGGATGTGCTCGGCGAGGTCATCCACGACGAATTCGCCGGCCGCATCGCTCTCGTCTCAAGCTTCGGCGCCGACTCCGTCGTGCTTCTGCACCTCGCGGCCACGGTCGATCCGTCGATCCCGGTGATCTTCATCGACACCGGCAAGATATTCGGCTCCACGCTGCGCTATCGCGACGCGCTCGTGGAGCGGCTCGGCCTGAGCGATGTGCGCGCCGCACGGCCCGACCCGGACGTGCTCGCCGCGCAGGACACCGATTCCGGCCTGTGGCTGCGCGATCCCGACAAATGCTGCGCCATCCGCAAGGTGGCGCCGCTGGCGCGCGCACTATCGGGCTTCGACGCCTGGATTTCCGGCCGCAAGCGCTATCAGGGCGGGGTGCGCGCCGACCTGCCCCTGGCCGAGGCCGATGGCGAGCGCATCAAGATCAATCCGCTGGCCGGCTGGAGCAAGGATGATCTGGAAGCCTATCGCCATCGTCACGACCTGCCGGAGCATCCGCTGGTCGCCGACGGCTTCCGCTCCATCGGCTGCATGCCCTGCACGACGCGCGTCGCCGAGGGCGAGGACGAGCGCGACGGCCGCTGGCGCGGCAGGAAGAAGACCGAATGCGGCATCCATTTCGGCCTCGCCGCCTTCGAGACGGAAGGGAGCGGGATATGAGCGACGCAACGAACACCATCTGGCGCGCCAACGATTTTGCAGAAGGCCGTTTCCGCCGCGACGAATGGGTGCGCCACGCGCCGGACGTGGCGCTGATCTCCGGCGACTACCCGCTGCTCGTCCCGCTCGCCGACCTTCTCGCCGACCCGGACCGCTTCCTGGCGCATGAAGGCCCGCTCGGCGTCGAGGTGCCGGCCGGCGAATCCGTGAGCGTGCTTGAGCCCTATCTGTGGAAGCTTTCGCTGATCGCGCTCACCTTCCCGGCCTTCAGCGACGGCCGCTCCTATTCCGCCGCGCGGCTGCTGCGCGAGCGCCTGCGCTATCAGGGGGAGCTGCGCGCCGTCGGCGACGTGCTCGCCGACCAGATTCCGCTGATGCGCCGCTGCGGCATCACCAGCTTCGAGGTGCACCACGGCCCCACCCGCGCCGCGCTCGAAGCCGGCCGGCTCGCCGAGATGCATCACTACTACCAGCCGATCGCGACCGCCCCCGGCGAAGCGCCGGCCGGCACGCGCCCGTGGCTGAGGCAGCCCGTGGGATGAGTGCGACTTGAAGGCCGGCCGTGCAGATGATATCTACCAATGATAGATACCGTCGAGGTCGCCCGTCATGAACAAAGCCAAGCTCTTCTGGACCGGCCGCTCGCAAGCCGTTCGGCTCCCTAAGGAATTCCGCTTCGAAGGCAACGAGGTCAGCATCCGCCGCCAGGGGGACGCCGTAGTGCTGGAACCGATCGCCAAGAGCGCTACCGATCAGTGGGCATGGCTCGACGAAATTGCGGGAAAGCTTGGCAGCGATTTCATGCCGGAGGGCCGGGAGCAGCCCGAGATGCAGGAGAGGCCTGAACTGGACAAGCTGTTCAAGTGATCCGATACCTACTCGATACGAACGTGATGATCGCCCTGCTGACGGGGCGTCATTTTCCCCTGGAAGAGAAAATCCGAGCACAAGAAGCTAGCGCGGTCGGGGTCTCGTCGATCGTCGCCTTCGAGCTGTACTATGGGGCGTTCGCCAGTGCGAGGTTAGATCGAAACCTCGCCGCAATTGACAGAATGCGCTTTTCGGTTGTTCCGTTCGATCAAAGCGACGCGCGGCGCGCCGGAGCAATTCCCGCCGAACTCAAGCCGCGGGGCACGCCGATTGGCCCTTTTGACATCCTGATCGCCGGACAAGCACTGGCGCGGAACCTGACGCTCGTCACCAACAACGTCCGAGAATTCCGCCGCGTGCCGAACCTGAAGGTCGAGGACTGGCTCGAAACCTAACACCCCTCCGTCCGCGCCTACCGCACCAGCACATTCTTGAACTGCCACGGATCGCTTTCGTCGATGTCATCGGGGAACAGTCCCGACGGACGCCCGACCAGCGGATCCCAGTCCGTGTAATAGCCCTTTACCGGCCCGAGATAGGGAAGCTGGATTTCCAGGCAGCGGCGGTAGTCCATCTCGTCCGTCTCGACGATCCCGGCCTGCGGGTTCTCCAGCGCCCACACCATCCCGGCGAGCACCGCGGAGGTCACCTGCAGGCCGGTGGCGTTCTGGTAGGGCACGAGGTCGCGCGTCTCGTCGATTGAGAGCTGCGAGCCGTACCAGTAGGCGTTCTTGGCGTGTCCGTAGAGAAGCACGCCGAGCTCGTCCACGCCGTCGATGACCTCGTTCTCGTCGAGAATATGCTGGCCCTTCTCGTGCAGCTCGCCTGAGCCGAACACCTCGTGCAGCGACAGCACCGCATCGTTGGCAGGATGGTAGGCGTAGTGGCAGGTCGGCCGGTAGACGACCCTCTCCCCCTCCTTCAGCGTGAAGTAGTCGGCGATCGAGATCGACTCGTTGTGCGTGACGAGGAAGCCGTATTGCGGCCCCGGCGTCGGGCACCAGGTGCGCACGCGCGTGTTGGCGCCCGGCTGCAGCAGATAGGCGCCCGCCTTGGCGCCGAGCTCGTGCAGGCAGCCGTTCTCCGGCAGCCATTTCTCGTGCGTGCCCCAGCCCATCTCGGCCGGCTGCATGCCTTCCGATACGAAGCCCTCCACCGACCAGGTATTGACGAACACGTTCATCGGCTTGGGATTCTTCGAGCGCTGCGTGTCGCGCTCCGCGATGTGGATGCCCTTTACGCCGAGGTCGCGCATCAGGCGCGCCCAGCCCTCGCGGTCCTCGGATCCGGGCTCGTCGAACGCATGGCCCATGTCGTTCGCCAGGTTGACCAGCGCCTGCTTGACGAACCACGAAACCATGCCGGGATTGGCGCCGCAGCACGACACCGCGGTCGTGCCGCCGGGATTCTTCGCCTTCTCGTCACGCACCGTGGTGCGCAGCGCATTGTTGGTGCGCGCCTCCGCCGGGGTGTTCGGATCGAAATAGAAGCCTGGCCAGGGCTCCACCACCGTGTCGATATAGGGAACGCCGAGCTCGCGGCAGAGCCTGATCAGCTCCAGCGACGACGTATCGACGGAGAGATTGACGCAGAAGCCCTGCCCGCTTCCTTCGGTCAGCAGCGGCGTCAGCAGATGCCGGTAGCGGTCCGGCGTCACCTCCTGATGGACGAAGCGGATGCCGTGCTTGTCGAGGATATGGCGCCCGCTGTCGTCGGGGTCGACCACCACCATGCGGCTCTGATCGAAATCGAAATGGCGTTGGATGAGGGGCAGCGTTCCGCGTCCGATCGAGCCGAATCCGATCATCACGATGGGGCCGTCGATCTTCGCATGGATAGGCCAATCCGCCATTCTGCTCTCCTCTTCCGGCGGCTCGCACGCCCGCCATGTCCCGCAAAGGCTGGCAGAAACGGTGACCTGCTACCGCTTGTCAACCGCGGACCTCTGACTTTGTTGCACTGCAACAACATTGGGACTAGACCCCGCGTTGACCGCATCCCAGGAGCAGCCGCCCATGACCCCCCGCGTCGTCCCCGTGGCGCCGTTCGACTATGTCGTCTTCGGCGGCACCGGCGACCTTGCGCGCCGCAAGCTGCTGCCGGCGCTCTATCTGCGTCTGCGCGACGGGCAGATCCCCGACAGCGGCCGCATCGTCGCGGTGTCGCGCAGCAAGCTCACCAACGACGACTATCGCGCCCTTACCGAAAAGGCGCTCGCGGAATTCCTGCCCGCCGACCAGCGCGATCCCGGCGTCATCGCCCGCTTCCTGCGCATGCTTCACCACACCGCGGTCGACGTCACCGGCGACACCGGCTGGGACCGCCTCAAGAAGCTGCTGCAGAGCGGCAACGACAACATCCGCGTCTTCTACCTGGCGGTCGGGCCGAGCCTGTTCGGCGAGATCTGCGAGCGCCTCGGTCACCACGGCCTGGTGACGCCGGCGACCCGAGTGGTGATCGAGAAGCCCTTCGGCCGAGACCTCGCGTCGGCCCAGGAGGTGAACGGCGTCATCGGCAAGGTCTTCGCCGAGGAGCAGGTCTTCCGCATCGATCATTATCTCGGCAAGGAGACGGTGCAGAACCTCATGGTCCTGCGCTTCGGCAACGTGCTCTACGAGCCGCTGTGGAACGCCAACCTCATCGACCATGTGGAGATAACCGTGGCCGAGACGCTGGGGGTGGAATCGCGCGGCGATTATTACGACGCCGCCGGCGCGCTGCGCGACATGGTGCAGAACCACATGCTGCAGCTCCTCTGCCTCATCGCCATGGAGCCGCCCAACAGCTACGACGCCAACTCCATCCGCGACGAAAAGCTGAAGGTCCTGCACGCTTTGCAGCCGATCGGCGAGGACGAGATCGAGGCGCGCACCGTGCGCGGCCAATATCGTGCCGGCGCGGCGAACGGCAGTGCCGTCCCCGGTTATTGCGAGGAGATCGGCGTTGAGGAAAGCAACACGGAGACCTTCGTCGCGCTGAAGGCGAGCATCTCCAACTGGCGCTGGGCCAACGTCCCCTTCTACCTCCGAACGGGGAAGCGGCTCCCGACGCGCGTCTCGGAGATCGTGGTCGCCTTCAAGCAGGTCCCGCACCTGATCTTCCCGAAGGACGTCGGCGCCGCGACCGCCAACCGGCTGGTCATCCGCCTGCAGCCCGACGAGGGCGTGAAGCAGTGGATCATGATCAAGGACCCCGGCGGCATGCGGCTGCGCAACGTGCCGCTCGACATGAGCTTCGCCAAGCAGTTCCAGATGCGCCAGCCCGACGCCTATGAGCGGCTGTTGACCGACGTCATCCGCGGCGACCAGACGCTCTTCATGCGCCGCGACGAGGTGGAGGCCGCGTGGAGCTGGATCGATCCGATCCGCCAGGCCTGGGAGCAGTCCGGCACGCCGCCCAAGCACTACATCTCCGGAAGCTGGGGCCCGGCCGCCTCCATCGCCCTCATCGAGCGCGACGGCCGCGCCTGGCACGAGGATTTCTAGAGCATGACCGGCTACGCCGCCGCTGCGCTGCCATGCGACACCAGCTCCCGCCACCGCCCGGGCGAAAGCCCATAGGCATTGCGGAACTGGCGCGTCATGTGGCTCTGGTCGGCGAAGCCGGCTTCCTGCGCCGCCTCCGCCAGACCGACGCCCGCGCCAATCAGGGCGCGCGCCCGCTCAAGCCGCCGCATCGTCATGAAACGGTGCGGGCCCACCCCGTAGGCGGCGCGGAACTGCCGGGCGAGCGTCCAGCGGTCGAGCCCGGTCTCGCTCTCCAGCTCGTGGCTTGCAACGCCGCGCACGGCATTGGCCGCGAGCAGCGCGCGGGCGCGGCGGAGCGCCGGTCTGTCCACGGCCCTGCGCTTCGGCGGAGCGCCCGAAGCGGCCTTGAGCGCCGCACCGATAGCGAGCGCGATATCGTTCGCCCGCAGCCCGTCGAGCGGATGGTCGATGTCGGCGAGCGCGTCATGCGTCGCCGCCCTCAGCCTCGGATCGTCGGAGACCGGATCGCGCACGAACGGCAGCGTGGCATGGCCGAGCGCCTCCTGAACGAGCTCCGGCGCCAGATAGAGGATGCGGTAGCCGAAGCCCTCCTCGCCACCGGATCGGCCGTCATGCAGCTCGTCGGGATGCAGCACGAAGATTTGCCCCGGCACGCAGTGACGCGCTTCGCCGCGATAGTCGAAGCCCTGTACGCCTGAGACCGTAAAGCCGACGGCATAGGTATCGTGCCGGTGCGGTCGATAGGCGGGGCCGCGGAAGAACGCCTCCACGCGCTCCATGCCGGGCGCCGACGACGCTGGCCGGATCCAGCTTCCGGCAGGGCCGCTCCGGCGCGCGCTCGGGCCGCACGATCGTTCAAGACCGACGAGCGCTCCCGATGGTCTTCTGCCGTTCATTGCGTCCGGCCGCCCGGATCAGGCGTGCCGACACGAATGCCTCGGGACGCCTTTATGTTCGCGCGCATCGCCCTGCTGCTGCTCGCCGCTTTCCCGCTCATGGGGAGCCCCGGCCCCGCGACCCTCAGCCTGGCGGCGGCGGGCTCGGCCTTCGGCTTCGCCCCTTCGCTCCGATATCTGGCGGGCATCGTCCTCGGCACCAGCGCCGTCCTCCTGATGATCGCAACCGGCGCCGCGGCCATCGTGCTCGCCCTCCCCGGCGCAACGCCGATCATAACCGCCGCGGCCGCCTGCTACATTCTCTATCTCGCCTACCGGATCGCCACCGCGCCGGCCCTTTCCGGTCCGGCGTCCGATCGGCCGCCGCCGTCGCTTGCGGGCGGGCTCCTGCTGGCGATCGCCAACCCCAAGGCCTTCGCCGCCATCGGAGCCGTCTATGTCGGCATCGCCGTTGTTCCCGGCGAGGCCCTGTTCGACGCTGCGGTGAAGATCGCGGCGCTCTTCGTCGTCATCGTCGTCGTCAACACGACGTGGCTCCTGCTCGGCGCCTCCTTCGCCCGCCTTCTCAGGCATCCCCGCATCGGGCGCGCCGCCAACATAAGCTTTGCCGCCTTACTGATTCTCTCCGTCGCCGCGGCATTGCGCAACTGAGCCGGCGTTCCCATCTTTGCATTGCAGCGGCAAAGCGTGCTATGGCGCGCGCACTCCAATCAGAGCAGGCCGACGGACCGGTCTTTGCCCGACCGGCTGCGTGGCGCGCCTGTCATTTCTGCAACTGACGAGAGGACATCCTTTGCAGGTATTCGTTCGCGACAATAACGTTGATCAGGCCATCAAGGTTCTGAAGAAGAAGATGCAGCGCGAAGGCGTTTTCCGCGAGATGAAGCGCCGCAAATCCTACGAGAAGCCGTCGGAGCGACGCGCCCGCGAGAAGGCGGAAGGCATCCGTCGCGCCCGCAAGGCGGCGCGCAAGCAGGCACAGCGCGAGGGTCTCCTTCCCGCGAAGAAGAAAGCCGTCGCGCCCGCCCGCGGCCGCCGCTAAGGCCGGACGCCGGCCTCGACGTCGGGCTCCCGACCAGGGCCACGCACTGAAAATTACCGGCTTTTCCCAGAAATTCCCGCCGCTGAACCTTTGCGTTCAGCGTAAAATTCCGTGCGCGCCTTGCGTAAACCGCAATTAAGGCGCATATTTTACTATCGACTTTGGCCGGACAACTGGGCCGCTCGCCTTCGCTTAGCCGGGCGCACGTTCAGAACTCTCTTTCCAAATCTCGACTGAACCGGACGGACAGCCTTCGTGCGCGTCCGCCTATTTGCCCGTCTAGTGAAAGGACAAACCATGCCCGTTGGCACCGTAAAATTCTACAACTCTCAAAAAGGCTTCGGCTTCATCACGCCCGAGGACGGCAGCAAGGACGTCTTCGTCCACGCCACCGCTCTGGAAGCGGCCGGCATGCGCGGCCTGGTCGAAGGTCAGAAGATTTCCTTCGACGTCCAGGAAGATCGGCGCTCCGGCAAGTCCGCAGCAGCGAATCTGCAGCACCCGTAACGGCAGCGGGCGGGGCGGCGGCCGCCGCTCCGCCTTCCTTCAATCAAGGAACCTCACCCATGCACAAGTTCAAAGTCGGGCAGAGAGTGCGGCTGGCGGCGGCCTCGATCGATCGCGGCGTCAGCGGAATCTACAAGATCACGGCGCAGCTGCCGGAAGAGCGCGGCGAGCATCAATATCGCGTGCAGAGCACAACCAGCCCACAGCAGCGCGTCGTCATCGAGAGCCGCCTCAGCAACGCTGACGCGCTCTAGACCAGCGCGATGCGATCGCTGAAGGAGCAACGACGATGGCAAAAGGACAGAAGCGCAGCAACAAAGAGCAGCGGAAGCTGAAGACCGCCGACAAGAAGCCGACAGGGCCGAAATACCTGCGCCCGCCGGAACTGGTCCAGACGGCAAAGCTCGGCGCGCCGCGCCCCGGACCGAAGAAATGAGCCGGCGAGGGGCAGAGATCGCTCCGCTGAACGCGATGGGCGGCTTCGACTATGCCGCGCCTGCGGAGATATTCATGGCGCGCACGAAATTCGCGCGCAAATCTCCCATCGGCTATCGCCGGTTTGGGACGGCCGCCGAGGCGATCCGGTTTGCGGTCGAGCAGGTCCAGGCGGCAGCGCTCCTTGGAGCGATCATGGAGGTGGAAGAGCAGCGCTTCGACCACCGAGGCATTCGCGAGCTCTATGACCGGGACGCCTATCCGTTGGCGCGGCACTAGCGGTCCCGCGCCCAATCCCCTGATCGAGGACGCAAGCTCCCCATGGCGCGCTTTGAAGTGACCACATCGATCGGCGAAAAGATTCTCGTGGATCACGCGGCTGCCGATATCGATGAAATCCTTGCCGAGCTCAACTCGACCGGATTTCTCGCCTACACCGAGGTGAAAGCTGCTTCTTCCGTCGCCGCCCGCCGGGTGATCGTTTCCAGCAGCCAGATCGTTCTGGTTCGGCCGCTGGACGAGCTGACCACGCAGAGCACCACCTTCCGGCCCAAGCGTTAGCCGGTCACTCCCTCTCCAAGCGCCCGATTTGATCTCCGCCCCCGGGCCTATTATTGGGACCGGTCGCCGCGCCGTGCTCTGATGAGGCGCGCGCGATCTGACGGGAGCGGAGATGCCCAAGCACAAAGTCGCCATGCTGACCGCCGGCGGCCTCGCGCCGTGCCTCTCCTCGGCAGTCGCGGAGCTGATTGCGCGCTACAGCGAAATCGCGCCGGACGTGGAGATGATCGGCTATCTGAGCGGCTATGCCGGGCTCTTGAAGGGCCGGTCGATCGGGGTGACGCCGGAGGTGCGTGCCGCGCGCGGCAGTGCTTCACGAGCACGGCGGCTCGCCGATCGGCAACAGCCGCGTCAAGCTCACCAACGCCAAGGACTGCGTGAAGCGCGGCCTCGTCAAGGAAGGCGAGGACCCGCTCGAAGTCGCCGCCCGCCAGCTGGAGCGCGACGGCATCACCATCCTCCATACGATCGGCGGCGACGACACCTCCACCACCGCCGCCGACCTTGCCGCCTATCTGGCGGAGAACGATTACGGGCTGACCGTCGTCGGCCTGCCGAAGACGGTCGACAACGACATCGTCCCCATCCGCCAGTCGCTCGGCGCCATGACTGCCGCCGAGCAGGGCGCCATCTTCTTCGAGAACGTCGTCAATGAATGCACCGCCAGCCCGCGCACGCTCATCGTGCACGAGGTGATGGGGCGGAACTGCGGCTGGCTGACTGCCGCCACCGCCCGCGCCTACCGCGAGCGCCGCGAGAGGCTGGACTTCCTGCCCGACTTCAACCTCCGCCCCTTCCGCAAGGAGATCGACGCCGTCTACGTGCCGGAGGTCGGCGTCGACATCGAGGCGGAAGGCGAGCGGCTCCGCAAGGTCATGGACGCGAAGGGCTGCCTCAGCGTGTTCGTCTCCGAGGGCGCCAACGCCGCCGGCATCGTGGAGGAGATGCTGGCACGCGGCGAGGAGGTGAAGCGCGACGCCTTCGGCCACGTGGCGCTCGACAGGGTGAATGTCGGCGACTGGTTCTCCAAGCGCCTTGCCCAGCTGGTCGGCGCCGAGCGCGTGATGGTGCAGAAGTCCGGCTATTTCGCCCGCTCCTCCAAGTCGAACGACGAGGACCGCGCGCTCATCCGCGAGATGGCGCATGTCGCGGTCGATTGCGGGCTCGCCGGCACGCCCGGCCTCATCGGCCACGACGAGGAGCGCGGCGACGCGCTGCGCGCCATCGAGCTGCCGCGCATCCGGGGCGGCAAGCCGTTCGACCCATCCGTGCCGTGGTTCGGCGAGATGCTGCGGGAAATCGGCCAGCCGCTCGGGGCGCCGGCCAAAGTCGAGCACTGAATCTGCCGGATCAGCCGGGGGGTGGTGCACGCGAGGCGCCGCACCTGCTATGACTTGGAATGAAGGTCGCCCCCGAAACGGCCTTTCCACGAAAAATCCCGGTGTCCGGGGAGGAAACGCTCGTCGATTGCGCGGGAGAATCATCCGCGCATGAAGGAGTTGGACATGCCCATCCACGCGCGCATCGGTGAGGTCACCGAACGCATCGCCGAACGCAGCCGCCCGCGCCGCGAGGCCTACCGCGAGCGCATCCGGCGCGCCCACGACGCTGGCACGAACCGCGGCACCCTCTCCTGCGGCAACCTCGCGCACGGCTTCGCCGCCTGCGGGGCCGACGACAAGGCCAGGCTCTCCGGCGACGTCGTGCCGAACCTCGCCATCGTCACCGCCTACAACGACATGCTCTCCGCGCATCAGCCCTACGAGCGCTTCCCGGAGCTCATCCGCCAAGCGGCGCGCGAGGCGGGCGGGGTGGCGCAGGTGGCGGGCGGCGTGCCCGCCATGTGCGACGGCGTCACCCAGGGACAGGCCGGCATGGAGCTGTCGCTCTTCTCGCGCGACGCCATCGCCATGAGCGCCGGCATCGCGCTGTCGCACAACATGTTCGACGCGGCGGTGTTCCTCGGCATCTGCGACAAGATCGTGCCGGGCTTGCTGATTGCGGCGCTTGCCTTCGGGCACCTGCCGGCCGTCTTCATCCCCGCCGGGCCCATGCCGAGCGGCCTGCCCAATGACGAGAAGTCGCGCATCCGCCAGCTTCACGCAGAAGGCAAGGTCGGCCGCGCCGAGCTGCTGGAAGCGGAATCGAAATCCTATCACGGGCCCGGCACCTGCACCTTCTACGGCACCGCCAACTCCAACCAGATGCTGATGGAGATCATGGGGCTGCACCTGCCCGGCGCCTCCTTCGTCAATCCCAACACGCCGCTCCGCGACGCGCTGACCCGCGAGGCGGCGAAACGGGCGCTCGTCAATTTCCGCGCTGGGCAACGAATACACGCCGGTCGGCGAGGTGATCGACGAGCGCGCCATCGTCAACGGCATTGCCGGCCTGCATGCCACCGGCGGCTCCACCAATCACACCATGCATCTCGTCGCCATCGCCCGCGCCGCCGGCATCGAGATCACCTGGGACGACTTCTCCGACCTCTCCGAGGTCGTGCCGCTCGTCGCGCGCATCTATCCGAACGGCCTCGCCGACGTGAACCACTTCCACGCCGCCGGCGGCATGGGCTTTCTGATCGGCACGCTGCTAGACGAGGGGCTGCTGCATGACGACGTGCGCACGGTCTGGGGACACGGCCTCTCCGGCTACCGCGTCGAGCCGCAGCTCGACGAGACGAGCACCATCCGCTGGAAGCCGGCCGCCGCCGCCTCGCATGATGCAAAAGTCCTGAGGCCCGCCTGCGAGCCGTTCCACCCGACCGGCGGGCTGAAGCTTCTCACCGGCAATCTCGGCCGCGCGGTCATCAAGGTCTCCGCCGTGAAGCCCGAGCGCCACGTGGTCGAGGCGCCGGCCATCGTCTTCGATTCGCAGGAGCAGCTGATGGCCGCCTTCAAGGCCGGCGAGCTCGACCGCGACTTCGTGGCCGTGGTGCGCTTCCAGGGCCCGCGCGCCAACGGCATGCCGGAGCTGCACAAGCTCACCCCGCCGCTCGGCGTGCTGCAGGACCGCGGCCGGCTCGTGGCGCTCGTCACCGACGGACGCATGTCGGGCGCCTCCGGCAAGGTGCCCGCGGCCATCCACGTCACGCCGGAAGCCGCCGCCGGCGGCGCCATCGGCAAGATCGAGACCGGCGACATCGTCCGCGTCGACGCCACCAGCGGCACGCTTGACGTGCTCGGCGTTCAGTCGGAGGCATGGGCGGCGCGTGTGCCGGCGAGCGCCGATCTCTCCGCCAACGCGTTCGGCATGGGCCGCGAGCTATTCGGCGCGTTCCGCGCCATGGCCGAGCCGGCGGAAATGGGGGCGGGAGTCATCTCGTTTGGAGGAGCCGCATGAGCCGTAGCGAAACACTCGGGCCGATCGTCAGGAGCGTCCCGGTCATTCCCGTCGTGATCCTGGAGGACGTCGCAGCCGCCGTGCCGCTGGCGCGCGCGCTCGTGGCGGGCGGTCTCCGCGTCATCGAGATCACGCTGCGCACCGGCGTCGCGCTCGACGCCATCGCCGCCATCGCCGGCGAGGTGAAGGACGCGATCGTCGGCGCCGGCACGGTGCTGAGCAAGGGCCAGTTCGCGGCCGCCGAGAAGGCGGGCGCCCGCTTCATGGTGTCGCCGGGCGTCGGCCCGGACGTGCTCGCCGCGGCGCGCGATTCGGACGTGCCGCTGATGCCGGGCGCCGCCACCGCGTCGGAGGTGATGACGCTGATGGACGAAGGCTACACCATCCAGAAATTCTTCCCCGCCGAGCCGGCCGGCGGCCTCGCCTACCTGAAGGCCCTCGCCTCGCCGCTTCCCGCCATCAGCTTCTGCCCCACGGGCGGAATCGGCGCCAGGAATGCGCCGGACTACCTGGCGCTTCCCAACGTCATCTGCGTCGGCGGCTCGTGGGTCACGCCCGCCGACGCCATGCGGCGGGCGACTGGCCGCGCATCGAAAAGTTGGCGCGGGAGGCCGCCGCGCTTAATAAGGCGGCATGAAAGCTGCCGCCTTCGCTGCGCTGGAGGAGCTGCGCGCCCATCGCGAGACGATGGGCAATCCTCACCTTCGCCAGCTTTTCTCAGCCGACCCCGAGCGCTTCGCGCGCTTCTCCCTCACCCTCGGCGACCTGACGCTCGACTACTCGAAGAACCGCATCGTGCCCGAGACGATGCCGCTGCTCTTCGCGCTCGCCGAACATGCCGGCGTCAGGGAGCTTGCCGAAGCGATGGCCTCCGGCATTCCGATCAACATCACCGAGGGACGCTCCGTCCTCCACATGGCACTCCGCGCGCCGCGCGACGCCGACATCCGCGCCGAGGGAACCAACGTCGTGCCGGAGGTGCACGCGACGCTCGACCGTTTCCTGACCTTTGCCGACCATATCCGCTCCGGCGAGATCCGCGGTGTCGCCGCCGACCGCTTTTCCGATGTGGTGAATATCGGCATCGGCGGCTCCGATCTCGGGCCGGCCATGGCGACCCGGGCGCTGACGCCCTATCGCGGCCTCGGCCCCAAGCTGCATTTCGTCTCCAATGTCGACGGCGCGCATCTGGCCGACACGCTCGCCGGGCTCGACGCGGAGCGCACGCTCGTCCTCGTCGCGTCGAAGACCTTCACCACATCGGAGACGATGACCAATGCTGCCTCGGCCCGCGAATGGATCGCCTACCGGCTGGGCGAAGAAGCGGTCGGCTCGCATTTCGCCGCCATCTCCAGCAATCTGGAAAAGGTCGCCGAGTTCGGCATCCGGCCGGAGCGCGTCTTCGGCTTCTGGGACTGGGTGGGCGGCCGCTACTCGGTGTGGTCCGCCATCGGCCTGCCGCTCGCCATCTCCATCGGCGCGGAAAATTTCCGCCGCTTCCTCGCTGGCGCCCGCAGGATGGACGAGCATTTCCTCACCGCACCCCTGCCGCAGAACATGCCCGTCATCATGGGCCTGCTCGGCGTGTGGTACCGCAACGTCTGGGATTTTCGCACGCACGCGGTGCTCCCCTACGATCAGCGCCTGTCGCGCTTCGCCGCGCACCTGCAGCAGCTCGACATGGAATTCGAACGGCAAGCGCGTGACGCGCCAGTCGCGGCTGGTCGAATACCGCACCGGGCCTGTCGTGTGGGGCGAGCCCGGCACCAACGGCCAGCACGCCTTCTACCAGCTTCTGCACCAGGGCACGGAGATCGTGCCGGCGGATTTCCTCATCGCAGCCCGACCGCACGAGGAGATGGGCGACCACCACGCCAAGCTCGTCGCCAATTGCTTCGCACAGACCGAAGCGCTCGCCTTCGGCAAGACCGAGGGCGAGGTGCGCGACGAGCTGGAGCAGTCCGGCCTGTCGGCCGCGGCGATCGAAAAGCTGGTGCTGCACAAGGTGTTCCCCGGCAACCGCCCCACCAACACGCTGATCTACCGCAAGCTCGATCCCGAGACGCTCGGCATGCTGATCGCGCTCTACGAGCACAAGGTGTTCGTGATCGGCGCCGTCTGGGACATCAACTCGTTCGACCAATGGGGCGTGGAGCTCGGCAAGGCGCTCGCCACGCGGCTCGTGCCGGTGGTGGGCGAAGGTGCGTCGGCCGATGCGCTCGACTCCTCCACGCGCGGTCTGGTGGAGCGCTTCCGCGCATTGAAGACCAATCCGTAGAACGGGCTGAGTCCCGCCAACGCCTCCCTCGAGATCAACGCTGAACGAAGCGGTCTTCCGGCACCGCAAACGTAGCGTTGTCGAGAAGACATGGCGACGCACGACGGTGCCCGACGACCTGTCAGGCTGTTGTCAGGTCACCTCGCCTAGGGTCCGCCCGCAAACATCGATCGCCAGTCCAAAGGATGTTTGCGCCCCCTGATCAACGATGGAGACCATTCATGAAAGTCGCTTTGCTTGCCGCCCTGGCACTCGTCGCCGCAAGCCCCGCCTTCGCGGAGGGAACCTGCAGCACCGCGCCCCAGTCGAGCTGGCAGCCGCAGTCCACTCTCGAAACGAAGCTCAAGTCTGAGGGTCTTACGGTCCGCCAGATCAAAGTCGAGAACGGCTGCTACGAGGTCTATGCGACGGACGGTTCCGGCAATCGAATGAACCTGGCCTACAACGCCGAGACGCTTCAGAAGCTCGACAACGCCGAGGCGGGCGAGAACTGATCCGTCGTCGTTCAGGACATCAATAAGAATGTCGCGGATACGCGTCTGGGATCCCCTGGTGCGTCTCTTCCACTGGGGTCTGGTGCTGAGCTTTGCAATCGCATGGCTCAGCGCCAACCTTTGGGAGAACCTGCATATGTGGGCCGGCTACGCCGCGGGCGGCCTTGTCATCGTTCGCATCGCGTGGGGTTTCATTGGAACGCCCTACGCCCGATTCTCGCAATTCGTCCATCCGCCCGCCACCGTTTTGACCTACCTGAAGGAGATCCTGAAAGGCAGCGAACGGCGCTATTTAGGCCACAACCCCGCCGGGGGCGCCATGATCGTCGTTCTGATGTTGGCGATGGCTGCAACGGCGTTCACCGGCTGGCTGCTGACGACCGATGCCTTCTGGGGAGTCGCGTGGATGCAGCATGTCCACAACTTGATCGCACACGGTCTCGTGCTGCTGGTTGCCCTGCACATCGCCGGCGTTGCCGTGGCGAGCTACCGGCACCGGGAGAATCTGGTTGGCGCCATGATCTCCGGCCGGAAGCGCGCATCGGAAGGCCACGATCTCAGCTGAGGCAAGAGCAACATCACCGACACGGCAACGGCCTCTGGCTGACTTGGCCGCGCCGCTCTTGCGGATGATCCGCTAAGCCTCGCGCCTGAGCCCCGTCGTCGCCGTCGCCGCCAGGAACAGCACGAAGGCCGACACCACGATGCTCGGGCCGGACGGCGTGTCGACGGTCGCCGACAGCGTCAGCCCGATCACCACGGAGGCGAGGCCGAAGGCCGGCGCGATGAGCGCCATGGCCTCCGGCGAGCGCGCCACGCGCCGCGCCGCCACCGCCGGGATCACCATGAGCGAGGTAACGAGCAGCACCCCGACCAGCTTCAAGGCAAGCGCCACCAGTGCCGCGACCAGCAGCATGAAGAAGATGGAAAGCGCCGCCACCGGCACGCCCTCAGCCCGCGCCAGGTCCTCGTCGACCGTTGCCGCCACCATCGGCCGCCACACGGCGGCAAGCAGCGCGACCACGACCGCCGAGCCGCCGATCGTCCACCACACGTCCGGCCACGACACCGCGAGGATGTCGCCGAAGAGAAGCGCCGTCAGGTCGACCCGCACGGCGTGCATGAAGGCGAGCCCGATCAGGCCGATCGACAGCGCCGAATGCGACAGCATGCCGAGGATGGCGTCGTTCGGCAGCCGCCGCCCGCGGCGGAAGAGAAGCACGGCGAGCGCCACGATGACGGCCACGCCGAGCACCCCGATCGTCGGGCTGAAGCCCATGGCGATCCCCAGCGCCACGCCGGGCAGCGCCCCATGCGCGATCGTGTCGCCGAAATAGGACATGCGCCGCCACACGACGAGGCAGCCGAGCGGCCCCGCCGCCAGCGCCACCGCAGCACCTGCGAGAAAGGCACGGATAAGGAAATCGTCGAGTGGCGGATTACCGAACAAAAGTGGTGCTCCGGGGTCAGCCGGCCTGACCTACGGCATGACCGTGCAACGTGGAAAGCGGTTTCCTACAGCCTCATGCGCAAAATCTAACGCACTGGTTTTCCACAGCCCAATGCCGCGTTAGGGTTAAATCGCCGCGCCGCGTGCTCACGCGCCCGTGATGTGCAGATTGTTTCGCACGGCCCGGTGGGGGAGCGGCTCACCCGTCGGTGGTGCAACACCGGTCAGGCTTGGTTCGACTCCAAGCCCGGGCCTCCAATCCCTCCCGCACTTGCGAACGTCGCGTTGACCCGCCGCCTCCCTCCCTCTACAGCTTCGGCTTGGATGGTTGTCCCTTGAGGGGCTGAAACGATCCCGCTGCGGCCGACCCAAGTCGGGGGCCAAGAGCGGGGCCGTCTCGCGGAGCCGGCGCGGTCACGCGCCGGAGAAGCCTCTCACATCCGAATGGAGGCTTGACCCGCATGACCCGATTCTTCGCGCTTCCCCTCATCGCCCTTTCCGCCCCGGCGCTGGCGCATCCCGGCCATATCGCCGAGCAGGCCGGGCACAATCATTACGTGGCGCTCGGCGCCACCATCCTTGCCGCGGCGATCGTCGTGGTCGGCGTGGCGCGTGCCGCGATCCGGCGGCGTCGCAGGCCGGCGAACGGCTGACGCGGCCGGCGTGGCAAACGAGACGCCCATCGGGGTGATGGTCTGCGGCCACGGCAGCCGCGACCCCAACGCCGTCGCCGAGTTCGCCGGCCTGGCAAAGGCGCTTGAGAGCCGCTTCCCCGCCTGGCCGGTCGAGCACGGCTATCTGGAGTTCGCCCGCCCGGTGCTGCGCGAGGGCCTCGATCGGCTGATGGAGAAGGGCGCCCGCCACATTCTTGCGGTGCCCGGCATGCTCTTCGCCGCCGGCCACGCCAAGAACGACATCCCCTCCGTCCTCAACACCTATCAGGCGGGCCATGCGGGCCTCACCATCGAATATGGCCGCGAGTTGGGGCTCGACCCGCGCATGATCCGCGCCGCCGGCGCGCGCATCGAGGCAGGCGCTCGCCGGCAGCGACGTGCCGCTCCACGACACGCTGCTCGTCGTCGTCGGCCGCGGCGCCTCCGATCCCGACGCCAATTCCAACGTCGCCAAGGTCACCCGCATGCTGTGGGAGGGCTTTGGCTTCGGCTGGGCGGAGACCGCCTATTCCGGCGTCACCTTCCCGCTGGTGGAGCCGGCGCTGGAGAAGGCCGCGCGCCTCGGCTTCCGCCGCATCGTCGTCTTCCCGTATTTCCTCTTCACCGGCATCCTGGTCGACCGCATCTATGCCGCGACCGACGCCGTCGCGGCGCGCCACCCCGAGATCGCCTTCGTCAAGGCGCCCTATCTCAACGACCACCCGCTGGTGCTCGACACCTTCGTGGCGCGCGTCGAGGAGATTCTCGAGGGCCAGAACCTCATGAACTGCGCGATGTGCAAATATCGCGAGCAGATCCTCGGCTTCGAGGCGGAGATCGGCCTGCCGCAGGAAAGCCACCACCATCACGTGGAGGGAATCGGCACGGCTTCTTTTCCCTCCCCCCTTGCGGGGGAGGGCCAGGGAGGGGGGAAGGCCCATCATCATCACGACGGCAACGGCCACCATCACCATCACGACGATGGTCATCATCATGACGATGGCCACGACCACCCACACACGCACGGCCACCACCCCTACCCGCACGCCGACCATCCCCTGGGGCCGCGCTCGCTGAAGCGGTGACGCATGGATTACATCCGCGACCCCGCCGAGATCACCCGGCTCTCCTTCGAGATCGTCGCCAGGGAGACGGAGCTCTCCGCACTGCCGAAGGACATCGCCCCCGTCGTCGCACGCATCGTGCACGCCTGCGGCATGCCGGACGTGGTCGCCGATTTTGCCTTCTCGGCCGACGCCGCCGCCATTGGCTGCCGGGCGCTCGCCGCCCACGCGCCGATCCTCTGCGACGTCCGCATGGTCGCCTCCGGCATCATGACGGGTCAGCTCTTCCCGGGCCATCCGGTGCATGCCGCGGTCGACCACCTTGACGCCCGCGAGCTTGCCCGGCGCAGCGGACAGAGCCGCTCGGCCGCCGGCATGGAGCTGCTTGCCCGCCACCACCGCGATGCGATCGTCGTCATCGGCAATGCGCCGACGGCGCTCTTCCGCCTGCTGGAGCTCGTCGCCGAAGGCGCGGCGCGGCCGGCGCTGGTGCTCGGCTTTCCGGTCGGCTTCGTCGGCGCGGCGGAATCGAAGGATGCGCTCGCGGCGAACGATCTCGGCATCCCCTTCATGACGCTCCACGGCCGCCGCGGCGGCAGCGCCATCGCCGCCGCCGCCGTCAACGCGCTGATCGCGCTCGCCACCGAATGAGGCCGTGGCTCTCGATCGTCGGCATCGGCGAGGACGGCTATGCCGGCCTGTCGCCCGTCGCCCGCACGCTGGTCGAGACCGCCGAGGTGCTGGTCAGCAGCAGGCGCCATCTCGACAGGATGCCGGACGCGCCGAACGGGACAGGAGCGTATCCTTTGGACCTCGCCGCTGGCGGAGACGACCGAGCGCGTGCTCGCCATGCGCGGACGCCGCGTCGCGGTGCTGGCGACCGGCGACCCCATGAATTACGGCATCGGCGCCACCGTCGCCGGGCGCGTCGCGCCGGAGGAGGTGACGGTCGTGCCGCATGTCTCCTCCTTCGCGCTTGCCGCATCGCGCCTGCTCTGGCCGCTCAACCGCGTGACCCTGGCGAGCGTCCACGGCCGACCGCTGGAGCGCCTCGCCCCGCATATCGTGCCCGCCGCACGGCTGCTGATCCTGGCGCATGACGGGCGCACGCCGAACAAGGTCGCGGCGATGCTCACGGAGCGCGGCTTCGGCGACAGCCGCATGACAGCGCTCGCCCATCTCGGCGGCGAGATGGAAACGCGCACCGCGGCGATTGCCTGCGATTGGTCGGCGGAAGTCCCGGACCTGCATGTGCTCGCCGTGGAGTGCGTCGCGGGAGCGGACGCGGTCTGGCATCCGCGCATCGGCCTTCCCGATGACGCGTTCCAGCACGACGGCAAGCTGACGAAGCGCGAGGTGCGCGCCGCAGCGCTCGCCAAGCTCATGCCGCATCCGGGCGGCCTGCTGATCGATGTCGGCGCCGGGTGCGGCTCGGTCGGCATCGAATGGATGCGCGCCGAGCCGAACACGCGCGCCATCGCGCTCGAGCCGCGCGCCGACCGCCGCGCACTGGCGGCGCGGAACGCCAGCGCGCTCGGCGTGCCCGATCTCGACATCCGCGACGGCAGCGCACCGCAGGCGCTGGCGGATCTTCCCGCGCCGGACGCCATTTTCGTCGGCGGCGGACTCTCGGAGGCGACGATCGCCGCCTCCGCCGACCGGCTGAAGCCCGGCGGCCGGCTCGTGGCGCATGCGGTGACGCTGGAAAGCGAGGCGGTGCTGCTGGAGGTCTTCCAGCATTTCGGCGGCGACCTCACCCGCCTTTCCGTGGCGCATGCCGAGACGATCGGCAGCTTCCACGGCTGGCGTCCCGCCATGCCGGTCACGCAATGGGCGTGGGTGAAAGCATGAGCGCCCCTCATGCACGCCTCTACGGCATCGGCGTCGGCCCGGGCGACCCGGAGCTGATGACGCTGAAGGCGGTGCGCATCCTCTCCGAGGCGCCGGTGATCGCCTACCTGGCGGCGGACAGCGGCGAGAGCAGCGCCCGCGCCATCGCCGCGCAATTCATTCCCCCGGGCCGCGAGGAGATCGCCATCCGCGTCGCCATGCGGCCCGGCCCGGAGCCCGCATCGGTCTACGACCGCGCGGCCGAGGACATCGCGGCGCATCTTTCGGCCGGCCGCGACGTGGCGGCGCTCTGCGAGGGCGACCCGTTCTTCTACGGCTCCTTCGCCTACCTGCACGACCGGCTGGCGCCGCACTTTCCCTGCACCGTCGTGCCGGGCGTCAGCTCGCTCACCGCCTGCGCCGCGGCCGCCGGACACGCTCTGGCGCGCCGCGACGAGGCGCTCACCGTGCTGCCGGCGACGCTCTCCGACGAGGAGCTGACGCGGCGGCTCGCTTTCGCCAACGCCGCCGCCATCCTCAAGGTCGGGCGGCATTTTCCGCGGTTGAAGGCCTTGCTGACCGAGCTTGGCCTTGCCGAGCGCAGCACCTATGTGGCGCGCGCCACGCGCGACGACGAGGTCGATCGCGCCGCTTGCCGCGCTTGACGACGCCCGAAGCGCCTTATTTCTCCATGATCCTCGTGGGAAGCGGGGCACGGCCATGAAGCCGGTCTTCGTCGCGCTGACCACCGAAGGTTTTGAGACCGCCCGCCGCGCCGCCGCCATCGTCGGCGGTGAGGTGCACGCCGCCCCGCCGCTCCCCGCCGATCGGCCCGTCGAAAAGATCGCCTCGCATCTCCGCGATCTCTTCAACGCCAACACGCCGATTGTCGGCGTCTGCGCCGCCGGCATCCTGATCCGCGTGCTGGCGCCGCTTCTTGCCGGCAAGCGCGTCGACCCGCCGGTGCTCGCCATGTCGGAGGAAGGCGATTCCATCGTGCCGCTGCTCGGCGGCCATAGTGGTGCCAACGAGCTCGCCCGCCGAATCGCCGAGGGGCTCGGCACCCACGCCGCCATCACCACCACCGGCGACAACCGCTTCGGCGTGACCCTCGACGTGCCGCCCGAGGGCTGGACGCTCGCCAACCCGCAGGATGCCAAGTCGGTCATGGCCGCCCTCCTCGGCGGCGCCACCGCCCGGCTCGAGGGCCGTGCCGACTGGCTGGAACAAAGCCGCATCGCCTTCTCGCCTGACGGCGACATCCGCTTCGTCGCGACGACGCAGGCCATTCGCCCGAGCGTAGGCGACGAGCACCAAAGCCCTCCCCCCTCGCGGGGGAGGGTGACCCTTTCGCTCGCGAAAGGGGCGGGAGAGGGGGAGCCAGCAGCCACTTCACGCGGCCGTCCCGTCTCCCGACCCTCGGCTGACGCCGAAGGCCACCCTCTCCCACAAGGGGAGAGGGCTCTTGCCCTCATCTACCACCCCCGCCGTCTCGCCGTCGGGCTCGGCTGCGAGCGCGGCGCCTCCCCGCAGGAGGCGATCGCGCTCATGCAGGAGACACTGGCGGCCGCCGGCCTGGCTCCCGCCTCCGTCGCGCTCATCGCTTCGCTCGACCTGAAGGCCGACGAGCCGGCCGTGCTCGCCGCGGCCGAGCACCTCGGCGTGCCGGCCCGCTTCTTCACCGCCACGGCGCTGGAGGCGGAAACGCCTCGGCTCCAGAACCCCTCCGACACGGTGTTCCGCGAGGTCGGCTGCCACGGCGTGGCGGAAGGCGCGGCACTGGCCGCCACAGGACCGGCGGCGAGGCTCGTCGTGGCGAAACGCAAGAGCACGCGCGCCACCTGTGCTATCGCCGAAGCGCCCGATGTTATCGAGCCGGCTAAAGTCGGTCGCGCGCGCGGACGGCTCGCCATCGTCGGCATCGGCCCCGGCGCGCCGGACTGGCTGACGCCGGAGTCCCGAATCTCCTGGAAACCAGCGATTCCATCGTCGCCTATTCGCTTTATATAGACCTTATAGCATCTATAGTTAATTTAGGGACCGCGGAACGGTTCGATTCCCCGCTCGGCGCGGAGGAAGCCCGCGTCCGGCAGGCGCTGGCGCTGGCGGCGGAAGGCCGCTCCGTGGCGCTCGTCTCCTCCGGCGACGCCGGCATCTACGCCATGGCGACGCTCGCCTTCGAATGCCTGGACGACCCCGCCCTCCCCGACGCCACCCGCCGCATCGAGATCGTCGTGGCGCCCGGCATCTCCGCCATGCAGGCCGCCGCCGCCCGCGCCGGTGCACCGCTCGGCCATGATTTCTGCGCCATCTCGCTCTCCGATCTGCTGACCCCCTGGGAGACGATCGAAGCGCGCATCCGCGCCGCCGCCGAGGGCGATTTCGTCGTCGCCTTCTACAATCCCGTCTCGCAGCGCCGCCGCACCCAGCTCGCCGAGGCGAAAACGATCCTGCTCCGGCACCGCCCGCCCGACACGCCCGTCGTCCTGGCCCGCAATCTCGGCCGCGAGGGCGAGAGCGTAACGACCGTCCCGCTCGCCGAGCTTTCCGTCGACGCCGTCGACATGCTGACCCTCGTCATCGTCGGTGCTTCGACGACCCGCCAGGTGCAGGCCGCCGGGCGGTCCTGGACCTACACCCCCCGCGGCTACGAAAAGAAGCGCCAACCCTCTCCCCCCTTGCGGGGGAGAGACGGAGAGGGGGAAAGCCACAGACTCCGAGCCTGCCTCCTTCCCCCCTCCCTGGCCCTCCCCCGGAATGACCACCGTCCACTTCATCGGCGCCGGGCCGGGCGCACCGGACCTCATCACCGTGCGCGGCCTGAGACTGATCGAGCGCTGCCCGGTCTGCCTCTATGCCGGCTCGCTGGTTCCGGCCGAGATCGTCGCCGCCGCGCCGGAAGGCGCCCGCGTGCTCGACACCGCGCCGATGACCCTCGACGAGATCGTGGCGGAGATGCGCGCCGCCGTCGCCGCCGGCAAGGAGGTGGCGCGCGTCCATTCCGGCGACCCGTCGCTCTACGGCGCCATCGCCGAGCAGATCCGCCGGCTGCAGGCGCTCGGCATCTCCTACGACGTGACGCCCGGCGTGCCGGCCTTCGCCGCCGCCGCCGCCGCGCTCGGCCGCGAGCTGACCATCCCCGAGGTGAGCCAGACGGTGATCCTCACCCGCACGGCGATGAAGTCCTCCGCCATGCCCGAAGGCGAAGAGCTCGCCACGCTGGCGCAAAGCCGCGCCACGCTCGTCATCCACCTCTCGGTCCGCAATCTCCTGGAAGTCGAGCGCCAGCTCGCCCCGCATTACGGCGCCGACTGCCCGGTCATCGTCGCCTACCGCGTCGGCTGGCCGGACGAGACCTTCATCCATGGCACGCTGTCCGACATCCGCGACAAGGTGCGGGCGGAAAAGATCACGCGCACGGCGCTGATCTTCGTGGGGCGGGCACTTGCGGATTCAGCGATTTCCGCGACTCCGCGCTCTACGACGCCGGACATGCACATGTCTTGAGGCCGAAGCGAAAGGCGTAGACCCCACACCTTTCTCTGTCGTCATTTCCGGGCTTGACCGATCAAGTCCGGGCATGACGACAACAAAGGGCGTCTAACCAGCCGTCAGGCCACATCGATCACATGCGCGAACGAGCCCATCACCCGCCCGCGCCGAGCCCCATCGGCCCGAGCGCCGCCCCGTCCGCGCCTTCCGCCTCGAACAGCGGATCGCCGTCGCCCTCGCTGACGACGCGCGCGAAGTGAAATTCGTGCGCGGTGAGCGGCACGGCCCACGGCAGCTCGCCGATCGGTCGCAAGAGCCGATAGCCGAGATGCAGCCTGCGGTGCTTGAAGCTGGTGACGAGCGGCAACAGGCCGAGCATCGGGTGGTCGACGCCGTCGCGCGTCGATGAGGCTCTCGCCCAGCACCATGTAGCCGCCGCACTCGCCATAGATCAGCGCCCCGCGCTCCGCCGCCGCCAGCATGCCGAGGCGGAAGGTCTTAGCCGCGGCGATCGTCTCTGCGTGCAGCTCCGGATACCCGCCGGGCAGGAATACCGCATCCGCATCGGCCGCCGGCCCCTCGTCGGCGAGAGGCGAGAAGAAGGCGATCTCCGCACCAGACGCACGCCAGTCCATGAGCAGATGCGGATAAGCGAAGGCAAACGCCACGTCGCGGGCGACGGCAATGCGCTGGCCGAGGGGAGAGAGTCGTCCCCTCCCCCCTTGCGGGGGAGGGCTAGGGAGGGGGGAGGGCCAAGCCCCGTGCGGATCGCTTTCCCCCCTCTCCATCTCTCCCCCGCAAGGGGGGAGAGCGGTGCTTGCCGCAACGATCGCGTCCAGATCGCACCCCTCCGCCACCAGCTCCCCGGCCCGCGCAATCTTCCGCGCCAGGTCGTCATGCTCCTCCGCCTGCACCAGCCCGAGATGCCGCGACGGCAGCGCGACCGCCCCGTCACGCCGCACCAGCCCGAGCAGCGGCACGGAGGCTCGCGCGAAGCCTTCGCGGATCAGCGCCGCATGCCGCTCCGACGCGACCTGGTTGACGATCGCCCCTACGACCGCAAAGCCGTCCGCCATCCGCGCGCAGCCCTCCGCGATCGGCCGCCGCCGTCTGCGCCAGTCCCTGCGCGCCCACGACCAGCACCACCGGCAGGCCCGTCAGTCGCGGCAAGCGAAGCGGTGGAGCCGCGCCCCCTGCGCTCCGCCATCGTAAAGCCCCATCACGCCTTCGACGATGACGAGGTCCGCGCCCTCCCCCTGCCGCGCCAGCCGCGCGCGAATGCTTTCGGCGGACATCGCCCACGGATCGAGATTGACGACAGGCCGCCCGCTCGCCGCCTCCAGAAATCTCGGATCGATGTAATCCGGCCCGCACTTGGCGGCCGCCACCTTCAGCCCGCGCGACCTGGCCGCCGCGATCAGCCCGAGCGAGACCGTCGTCTTGCCGGAATGGCTGGCCGCCGCGGCGATGATGATCCCACGCGCCGCCATGCGCTCACGCCCGCTCGCCGCGCTCCGGCTCGCGCAGCCCCAACGGATCGGCGACGAGCTGGCGCCCCGCAAGCGCCCCCAGCCAGTCGAGCGCCGCCCGCAGCCGCACCACCTCGCCCACCACCACGATCGCCGGCGGCTCAAGCCCGCTTGCCTGAAGGTCAGCGGCCGCGCTCCCGAGCGTCGTCTCCAGCACCTGCTGCGCGCCAGTCGTGGCGCTGACCACGATCGCCGCAGGCTCCGTCGGCGCCCGCCCCGCCTCGATCAGCGCCGCGGCGATCTGCGCCAGATGCTTCAGCGCCATATACATGACGATCACCGGCGCGCCGCGCGCCACGCCCTCCCAGTCGATGGAGGAGGGCGTGAGCCCGGTCTGGTCGTGGCCGGTGAGGAAGGTGACGACGTGGTTCACGTCGCGGTGCGTCACCGGAATGCCGGCATAGGCGAGCCCGCCGATCCCCGCCGAGACGCCCGGCACGACGCGGAACGGAATGCCCGCTTCCACCAGCGCCAGCGCCTCCTCGCCGCCGCGCCCGAACACGAAGGGGTCGCCGCCCTTCAGCCGGCAGACGCGCTTGCCGGCCCGCGCCAGCGCCACCAGCTTCAGCGAGATGTCGCGCTGCTTGGGCGAAGGCTTGCCGCCGCGCTTGCCGGCATATTCGATCTCCGCGCCGGGCCGCGCATGCTCCAGCACTCGCTGGTCCACCAGCGCGTCATAGACGACCACATCGGCCTGCCGCAGCGCGTTCGCCGCGTGCAGCGTCAGGAGCCCCGGATCGCCCGGCCCCGCGCCGACCAGCCACACCCAGCCGGGCTCGAACACCGGGAGCCCGCCCAGAATGTCACGACCTTCGCTCATGCCGCCCTTCTATCGGCCAAGCGGAGCGGAAGCTATAGGAGCAGGATGAATGCACCGACCAGCGCTGCATCGCCCAGGAAGCCCGCAGGCCCGCTCCGCCGCGGCTGGACCACGGGCGCCTGCGCCACCGCCGCGTCGAAGGCGGCGTTCGCGGCACTGCTCGGCGGTGCGTTCCCCGACCCGGTGACGATCCGCCTGCCGCGCGGCGAGACGCCCGCCTTCGCGCTCTGCCGCACCGCGCGTGGAGACGACTGGGCGATGGCGAGCGTCGTCAAGGATGCCGGCGACGACCCCGACGTGACGCACCGGGCGGAGATCGTCTCGACCGTGCGCCGCGGCGCCGAGGGAAGCGGCGTCCACTTCACTGCCGGGACCGGGCGTCGGCACGGTGACGCGCGCCGGGCTGCCGATCCCGCCCGGCGAGCCGGCGATCAATCCGGTGCCGCGCAAGATGATGAGCGAAGCGATTGCTGAGATCGCCGCCGCGCACGCGACGTCGCCCGACGCCGAAATCGAAATATCCATTCCCGGCGGCGAGGCGCTGGCGGAGAAGACCTGGAACCCGCGTCTCGGCATCGTCGGCGGTTTGTCGATCCTCGGCACCACCGGCATCGTGGTGCCCTTCTCCTGCGCTGCCTGGATCCACTCCATCCACAGCGGCATCGACGTGGCCCGCGCCGCCGGCCTCGACCACATCGCGGGCTCCACCGGCAACACCTCCGAAGCCGCAGTCAGGAAACTCTACGACCTGCCCGACATCGCGCTCCTCGACATGGGCGACTTCGCCGGAGGGCTGCTCAAATACCTCCGCGCCCACCCGCTGCCCAAGCTGACGCTCGCCGGCGGCTTCGCCAAGATGACCAAGCTGGCGCAGGGCGCGCTCGATCTGCATTCGTCACGCTCGGAGGTCGATCGGGATTTTCTCGCGGAACTGCTGCGCAAGGCGGGCGCGGACGAACCGCTCCTGGCAAGAGCACGTGCTCGCAAACACGGCCGCGGAGGCTCTCGAACTGGCGCGCCAGAAGAGCCTGCCGCTCGCAGCCCTCGTGGCGGAGCGCGCGCGACAAGCCGCAAAGGCTGTGCTCGGCGACGCACCCGTCGCCGTCAACGTGCTCGTCGTCGACCGCCATGGCCGACCGCTGGCGGAGACCGGCCATGGCTAGGCTGCTCGTTCTCGGCGGCACGGCGGAGGCGGCGGAGCTGACAGCGCGGCTCGCCGGTGACGACCGACTGGAGACCGTCACCTCGCTCGCCGGCCTCACGCGGCTCCCCAATGTCGGGACGGGGCGCGTGCGGCGCGGCGGCTTCGGCGGGCCGGATGGCCTTGCCGCCTTCCTCACCGACGAAGGCTACGACGCGCTCGTCGACGCAACGCATCCGTTTGCCGCGCAGATCGCCGCCCATGCGGCTGAAGCAGCGGACAAGGCCCAGGTGCCGCGCATAAAACTGCTTCGCCCGCCCTTCGAGCGCATGCCCGAGGACCGCTTCGTTCCCGTCGCGGACATCGAGGCGGCAGCGGATGCAGTGCCTCCGAACGCGCGCGTGTTCCTCGCCGCCGGCCGGCGGGAGGTGGCGCCCTTTGCAGCGCGGCCGGACTTGTGGTGCCTCATCCGCATGATCGAGCCGCCGGCCGCCGGCGAAGCGCTGCCCCAGGGCGAGCTGATCCTCGGCCGCCCGCCGACCGACCCGGAGGAAGAGATCGCGCTTCTCAGGAAGCACGCCATCGGCTGGATCGTCTCGAAGGATTCCGGCGGCCGCGCCGCCGCCAAGATCGTTGCCGCGCGCCGCCTCGGCCTTCCCGTCGTGCTGGTCGAGCGCCCGGCGCCACCGCCCGGCCCGAAGGTCGAGACCGTGGATCAAGTCGTGGCATGGATCGAAGCCACGCTCTTCCGTCCTGCCGGAGCGTGAACGAGTGCGCCTCATCATTCATCCGGGCTTTTCGAAATGCGGCAGCAGCTCCATTCAAACGGCCCTGCGGCACAATCAAGCTGCCCTGAAACGCCGATCCGTCTTCCTTTTCGGCGAAGGGCTCAGGATCATCCGGCGATCCGCCCCTTTCCGCGGACGGCCCTTCTGGGCGGTCGCGGACGCGCTCCTCGATCGACGCGATACGCCCATCGCGCCCCTGATCCTGCGAGAGATCGAGCGGCTGGCAGCGCGCGAGCCTGAGGCGAGCGTGGTGCTCAGCGCGGAGCTCCTGGCGCAGCCGAGCTTCGCGCCCCTCTTCAAAGGCGTGGATGAAGGGCTCGATACGCACGTGATCTTCTACGTCCGCCCGCAATATGAATGGATACCCTCCTCCTGGCAGCAATGGTCCCTGAAGAGCGGGACGCCGCTCAGGAGCTACGTCGAGAAGTGCCTGTCGTCGGGCGTTCCGCAATATCGAGAAACGCTCGAAAGCTGGGCCGAAGCGCTGCCGAACGCGCGGGTCTCCGTCCGCATCCTGGCGGAGGCGGGCGCAAAGGAAGGAGGGATCGCGGCGGACTTCCTGGAGCTGCTCGACCCGGAAGCCCGATACGAGATTGCCGATGCGCTTGTGAACCCGAGCCTCGACTACGCGATCCTTCACATCCTCAACAAGAACCCGCAGCTCTTCAGAAGCACGAACGACAACAAGCCGTTCCATGCGCTCTCGAGCATCCTGCCGGAAAGCTTCAAGCGGACGAATATCGACCTCTTGCCCTTCGAACAGCGCGAACGGATCGCGGAGCGCTTCCGCGACGACAACATGAAGATCATCGAGAGCTTTTACGATCTGCACGGCCGCAGCGTCGAAAGCGTTTACGACAGCTATTTCAAGCCGACCGGCGGCGACCCGTCCTATCTCGACGCAAGCGAGCTTGAGACCGTCTATCGCGCTTTCGGAATTCTGCTCGAAGCGGAGATTCGTCGCGGTCAAGACAGAATCTTCAGGCCACCCTATTGGAAGATCGGGCGCAGAATTCTGCAACGCGTCTTCGACACCAACGACAAGCGGTGAGGACCGGCGCGTGTAAAGCTGCTTCGTCCGGCAGAACAGTCTATGCTGGCCGGATCGGCACGGACCGACAAAGCGAGGCCTTTATGTCCGAAGACCGCTCAGACCGACTCGCCGTTCTCATCGATGCGGACAACACCTCCTCGCAGATCGCCGACGGGCTGTTCGAGGAGATCGCCAAGATCGGAGAGGCAAGCGTGCGCCGCATCTATGGCGACTTCGCCGCGCAGCGCATGAAGGGCTGGTCGAGCGTGCTCTCCAAGCACGCCATCATCCCGCAGCAGCAGTTCGCCTATGTGACCGGCAAGAACGCCTCCGACATCGCGCTCGTCATCGACGCGATGGACCTTCTGCACAGCGGCCGCTTTGACGGCTTCTGCCTCGTTTCCTCCGACAGCGATTTTACGCGGCTTGCGGCGCGCATCCGCGAGCAGGGCGTCGACGTCTATGGCTTTGGCCAGCAGAAGACGCCGGAAAGCTTCCGCCAAGCCTGCCGTCGCTTCATCTACACCGAGAACCTCATGCCCGGCGCACAGGCGGCCGACGCCGACGCACCCGCCGCCGAGCCGCTGCAGCCGCCCGCCGATGCGACGCCCATCCTGCGCCGCGTGATCTCCCAGATGGACAGCGAGGACGGCTGGGTGTCGCTTTCGATTTTCGGACGCCGCCTGGCCAACGTCGCCTCCGACTTCGATCCGCGCACCTATGGCTACAAGAAGCTCAGCGACCTCGTTCGCAAGAACAGCGCGTTCGAGGTGGAGGAGGGTGACGACGGGATGCGCGTTCGCATCAAGACCACGAAGCGCACCCGAAGCCGCGGCCGCTCTCGCAAGGCTGCCAAGGCGTGATCCCGAAGCAGGACCGCTTCCGGACAAGATCATGCTCAAGAAAAAGCGAAGAGTTCCTGTCCTGATCCAGCTTGAACGGGAGCTCTGATCAGGCCGCGCGCTGCTTCGCCACGTCGCGCTTGTCCTGCGCCTGCCATACGTCGAGGAAATGCGACAGCCACGCCCGGATCGGCGGGTCGTAGCGGAACCAGCCGGCCATGTGCTCGGAGCGATGCTGCGCCATGGGCAGCGCGAAGCGGGCGGCGCCGCGCGTCGTCCAGCGGCAGGCCATGGCGTAGGTCAGCTCGCTGTGGAACTGGATGCCGAAAGCCGTCCCGTTCACCGAAAAGGCCTGGTTCTTGAAGATGTCGCCGCGCGCCAGCAGCGTCGCGCCGGACGGCAGGTCGAAGCCTTCGCGGTGCCACTGGTAGACCATGCCCGGCCAGTGCACGAGCTTGCGCCCCTCGGACGTCGCGTGCAGCTTGTAGAAGCCGACCTCGGCGCATCCGTCGCAATGGCTGGTGACGGTCCCGCCGAGATGTTTTGACGAGCATCTGCGCGCCGAGGCAGATGCCCAGGAACGGCGCTCCCTCCTTCAGCGGCACGCCGATCCAGTCGGTCTCGCGGCGGAGGAAATCGTCCGGGTCGTTGGCGCTCATCGGGCCGCCGAAGATGATGGCGCCGGCATGCCCGTCCATCGTCTCCGGCAACGGATCGTCGAAGCGCGGACGGCGGATGTCGAGCTGGAACCCTTTGGCCTTCAGGATGTGCCCCAGCTTGCCGGGGCTGGAGGCCTCCTGATGCAGGACGATGAGGATTTTCGGCGAAGCGGCAGGTTTCGACATGTTCAGACGATGATGGCAATGATTCTGTTGCGATGCAACACGAGCGCTTAGGGCTTATCCTGCATCTTCGAGCGTTTATTTTCCGCCACCGCGTGCTTTCGCGCAATGCGGTCGCGACTGTTGACCCCCATCAGCTCCGCCACCCGCCAGACGAGGTTCTCCTCGAATTCGTGGCTCTTGCCGTCGGCGTAGACGATCTCCCACAGAAGCTCGATCGCCTCGATGCGCTCCGCCTCGCTCATCTGGCGCTTCAGCACGCTGGTGAATCGGTAGAGGTCGACCGCCTCGTGCTCGGCCTGTATGGCGTCTTCGATCAGCGTGTCGAGATCGGTGTCGGATAGCGTGAAGTGGCGCATCAGGATGTCGCGCAGCGTGGCGCGCTCTTCCGCGCTCACCGTGCCGTCGATGGCCGTGCAGCGCACCAGCAGCGCCGCCAGCGCCAGACGCGAATCGTCGGCGCTGACATGCCGATCCTCGTCGGCGCCACCTAACCGGCGAACGAAATCCCGCAGGGCATCGAGCATTCTGTTTCTCCAGGCGGGACACTTAGGCACAAATGCCGCGGAAATCACCCCGCCCGCCTTACCGGCGCCGAAGTCGGGCGGAATAGCTTCACGCCCCGATTCGACCTAAACTAGAAATAGACAATGACCGATCTGGCGCCACCGCGGCCAGGGGTGGGGTCGGCGTGGCTGCGGGAGATCCGCGCGACGCTGGCGCTCTCCTGGCCGATCATCCTGACCAACCTCGCCCAGATGGCCCTCAACACGACCGATGTCGTGATGATGGGCCGCCTGGGGCCGCAGGCGCTTGCCGGCGGGGCGCTGGGCTTCAACCTCTATTTCCCGTTCGTCATGTTCGGCATCGGGGTGATCACCGCCGTGTCGCCGATGGTGGCGCGCGAGATCGGCGCCCGCCGCTCCTCGGTGCGCGACGTTCGCCGCACCGTGCGCCAGGGCCTTTGGGCGGCCGTGGCGATCGCTGTCCCCGTCTGGATCATCCTGTGGTTCACCGAGCCGATCCTCGTAGCGCTCGGCCAGGAGCCGGCTCTGGCGGTCGGCGCGAAGCTTTACGTGCGGGCGCTGCAATGGGCCTACCTGCCCTTCCTCTTCTATCTGGTGTTGCGCTCCTTCGTCACGGCGCTGGAGCGGCCGCTCTGGGCGGCCGTGATCGTCGGCGTCGCCGTGCCCCTCAACATCCTCGCCGACTGGTGCCTGATGTTCGGCAATCTCGGCTTCCCGCGCCTGGAGCTGGCCGGTGCCGGGATCGCCACGACGCTGGTGAGCGCGCTGATGTTCGCCGGCCTCACCGTCCTCATGCTGCGCGACCGGAAATTCCGCCGTTATTCCGTCTTCGGCCGCTTCTGGCGCCCCGACTGGGCGCGCTTCCGCGAGCTGTGGCGGCTGGGCCTGCCGATCTCGGCCACGCTCGTCTTCGAGGTGTCGATCTTCAACGCCGCGGTGTTCCTGATGGGCCTGGTCGGCTCGACGGCGCTTGCCGCCCACGCCATCGCTCTCCAGATCGCCTCGCTCACCTTCATGGTGCCGCTCGGCTTCGGCCAGGCGGTGACGGTGCGCGTCGGCCGCGCCTATGGCGCCGGCGACCGCGACGGCATCCGCCGCGCCGGCTGGACCGCCTATGCGATGGGCGTCGGCTTCATGGCGCTCACCGCCTGCGTGATGCTGTTCGCCCCGCGCCTCCTGATCGGCGCCTTCCTCGACCTGTCGCTGCCGGAGAACGAGGCCGTCATCGGGCTCGCCACGACCTTCCTGGTCTTCGCCGCTTTGTTCCAGATCTTCGACGGCGCCCAGGCGGTCGGCTGTGGGCATGCTGCGCGGGCTGCACGACACGCGCGTGCCGATGGTCTTCGCCGCGATCGGCTATTGGGGGATCGGCCTGCCGCTGGGCGCCGTGCTCGCCTTCCCGCTGGGCCTCAAGGGCTCCGGCATATGGATGGGGCTCGCCGCCGGCCTGGCGGTGGTCGCGACGCTTCTGACCGGCCGCTGGATCATGCGCGAGCGGCTGATCCTCGCCGGCTCCCGCATGAATAGCGTGTGACAAAGCCGCGATCTCGGCCGCATAATGGCGCTGCCTCTTTGTAGGAGGTGGGGATGGTCGGGGCAATGAACGCACCCTCCGGGAGGACGCTCGGCGGATGGGCCGCG
Source organism: uncultured Alphaproteobacteria bacterium (assembly GCA_963801225.1). Lineage (GTDB taxonomy): Bacteria > Pseudomonadota > Alphaproteobacteria > Rhizobiales > Afifellaceae > DASWJZ01. Next base: position 535,913 of record CAWDED010000008.1, on the reverse strand, counting down.
CGCCTGTCGCGCTACGAGGCGGGCGGCGAGCAGCTCCTCTCGCTGCTGGGGCTTGCCGCGCTTCCTGGCCGGCACCATGCCGCAGCTTCCCACGGCCGCCGACGCCACGCTTACGGGGCTCTGCCTTGCCGTGGCGCTCGTCTTCGCCGCGCATTACGCCTCGCGCCTCTACCGGGCGCCCGCGCGGCTCGCCTGGGCGCTTTCCGCGCCCGGCCTCATCGATCTCCTCGCTGCCGCGCCCATTCCGCTGGCACTGATCCTCGGCGCCTCGGCGCAGACGGCGCGGCTCTTCGGCGTTCTGTGGGCGCTGAAGCTCATCCGCATGAACCCCGCCTTCACGCTGTTCCTGCGCGTGCTGCGCAACGAGCGGCAGCCGCTCGTCAGCGTGACGACGGTCTTTGCCGTGGTGGTGCTGTTCGCCGCCACCGCCGCTTTCCTGGCCGAGCATCGGGCGCAGCCGGAAGCCTTCGCCAGCGTGCCTTCGGCGCTCTGGTGGGCGGTGACCACCATCACCACGACCGGCTACGGCGACCGCGTTCCCGCGACCTTCCTCGGGCGCCTCCTGGGCGGCGCAGTCATGGTCTCCGGCATCGGGCTCTTCGCGCTGTGGGCCGGCATCCTGGCCAGCGGCTTCGCCCAGGAGCTGAGGCGCCGCGAGTTTCTGGAAAGCTGGGATCTCGTGGTGCGCCTGCCGCTCTTCCGCAATCTCGGCGCCTCCTCGCTTTCGGAGATCGCCGGCCTGCTGAAAGTCCAGACCTGCGCCGCCGATGCCGTGGTCGTCCGCCAGGGACAGCCGGGAGACAGCATGTATTTCATCGCCGAAGGAGAGGTCGAGGTGCGCCGCGGGGCGCAGCGCGTGCCGCTCGCAGCCGGGCAATTCTTCGGCGAGACGGCGCTGATCACCGGCGAGCCGCGCAACGCCAGCATCGTGGCAACCGAGCCGACGCGGCTGCTGCGGCTTGATGTCTCCGACTTTCGCGGGCTCGCGGCCCGCCAGCCGGAGCTGCTTGCGGTGATCGAGGCGGAAAACGCCCGCCGTTCCGCTTCCGTCCCCTCGGGAAACTGAGGAAAAAGCCGCCGCGGCACGCGCCTTGCATCACATTTTGGAGTAATGCGATCACCTCCGTGTGCGTCATAAGTGCCCCGACGCGATGGCTATTTTTTTACCACCCTGCGCTCAAGCTTGAGCCAGTCCTGACATAGATCGCGCCCGATATGGAAATGCGCATCACAGGCGTCCCCACAGTCGCGTCCCGTCATCGGGCCCGGCCTCCCCTGCGCGAAGAAGACGTGGAGACCGCGCGCCAGACCATCCTCGCCAAGCTCACGCTGGTCACCGGCAAGGTGCCGACCGCCGCCAGCGACCGCGACTGGTTCATCGCCGCCTCGCTGGCGGCGCGCGACCGCATCGTCCGCTACTGGGCGGAATCGAAGAACCGCGCCCGCAAGGAGAACCGCAAGCGCGTCTACTACCTGTCGCTGGAGTTCCTCATCGGGCGGCTGCTCGGCGAGGTGCTCAACAATCTGGAGCTCACCGCGCCCTTCCAGGCGGCGCTCGGCGACCTCGGCGTCAACCTCGACCACATGTTCACCTCCGAGCCCGACGCGGCGCTCGGCAATGGCGGCCTCGGCCGGCTCGCCGCCTGCTTCATGGAAAGCATGGCGTCGCTCTCCATCCCCGCCGTCGGCTACGGCATCCGCTACGACCACGGGCTGTTCCGCCAGGTCATCCATGACGGCGATGCAGCAGGAATATCCGGAGAACTGGCTCTCCTTCGGCAATCCCTGGGAGTTCGAGCGCCCGGAGATCGTCTACGACGTCGGTTTCGGCGGCCACGTTGAATCCGCCACCTTGTCGAGCGGCACGTCGCGCGCCGTGTGGCATCCGAGCGAGACGGTGGAGGCCGTCGCCTTCGACACGCCGGTGGTCGGCTGGAAAGGGCGGCGGGTGAACCCGCTGCGCCTGTGGTCGGCGCGCGCCGTCGACCCGCTGCGGCTCGACGTCTTCAACGCCGGCGACCACGTCGCCGCGCTCACCGAGCAGGCGCGCGCCGAGACGATCTCGAAGATCCTCTACCCGAGCGACGAAACCCCGGCCGGGCAGGAGCTGCGGCTGCGCCAGGAATATTTCTTCGTCTCCGCCTCGCTGCAGAACCTCGTCAGCCGCCATCGCCGCATCTTCGGCGACATCCGCTCCCTGCCCGACCGCGCGGCGATCCAGCTCAACGACACGCACCCGGCCATCGCCGTGGCGGAGCTGATGCGCATCCTGGTCGACATGCTCGGCATCGACTGGGACGAGGCGTGGGAGATCACCTTCCGCACGCTGTCCTACACCAACCACACGCTGCTGCCGGAGGCGCTGGAGACCTGGCCGGTGCCGCTCTTCGAGCGGATGCTGCCGCGCCACATGCAGATCATCTTCCAGATCAACGCGCGTCATCTGGAAGACGCTGAAGAAGCGCGGCACGCCGGAGGACGCGTTCGCCCCGCTGTCGCTGATCGACGAGCGCGACGGCCGCCGCGTGCGCATGGGGCCGCTTGCCTTCATCGGCTCGCACAAGATCAACGGCGTCTCGGCGCTGCATACCGAGCTGATGCGCCACACCGTCTTCAAGGACCTGAACACGGCCTATCCCGACCGCATCGTCAACAAGACCAACGGCATCACCTTCCGCCGCTGGCTGCACCGGGTGAACCCACGCCTGACGGCTCTCATCGCCGATCTCTGCGGCGCCGCAAATTCTCGACGACCCGACCGGCATAGCGAAGCTCGCCGATTATGCGGACGATGCCGCCGTGCAGGACGAGCTGGCGGACATCCGGCACGAGAACAAAGGCGTGCTGGCACGACGGATCGGCGGCCTGCTCAGCGTCAACGTCAACGCCGGTGCGCTGTTCGACGTGCAGATCAAGCGCATCCACGAATACAAGCGCCAGCTTCTCAACCTGCTGGAGACGGTCGCGCTCTACGACGCCATCCGCGCCAACCCTGCCGGCGGACTGGACGCCGCGCGTCAAGATTTTCGGCGGCAAGGCCGCGGCGACCTATCATCAGGCCAAGCTCATCATCCGGCTCGCCAACGATATCGCCAAGGTCATCAACAATGACGAGAGCGTGCGCGACCTTCTCAAGGTGGTTTTCCTGCCGAACTACAATGTGAGCCTCGCCGAGGTGATCATCCCGGCCGCCGATCTTTCGGAGCAGATTTCGACCGCCGGCATGGAGGCCTCCGGCACCGGCAACATGAAGCTGGCGCTGAACGGCGCCCTCACCATCGGCACGCTCGACGGCGCCAATGTCGAGATCCGCGAGCAGGTGGGCGCCGGAGAACATCTTCATCTTCGGGCTGAAGGCGAACGAAGTCGCGGCGCGCCTCCACGACGGATACGACGCCGCCGCCACGATCGCGGCGTCGCCCGCGCTGAAGCAGGTGATCGAGCAGATCGGCTCCGGCGTGTTCTCGCCCGAAGAGCCGGGCCGCTACGCAGGCGATCGTCGACGCTCTCACCTACAACGACCGGTTCCTGGTGACCGCCGATTTCGACTCCTATTACGCGACGCAGCGGCAGGCCGATGCGCTGTGGCGCCAGCCGCGCAAATGGTGGGCCATGAGCATCCGCAACATCGCTCACATGGCCTGGTTCTCCTCCGACCGCTCCATCCGCGAATATGCCGAGGAAATCTGGGAAACGCCGGTCGAAATGCCCACGGCCTGAGCGGGGCCGCCGGCGCCGGGCGTTCACGGTTAAGACCCTCAACGCTTGAACCTTTTTGCCCGACATGGTTGGACTGAAAGACAACCGGGGCGCGGGTGCCTCTCGGGAATGGCAACAGGTGATCTTGCGTGAGCGCTGCGCTTGTCGGCATCGCCGCTTTGGCGATCTGGCTCTACCTCCTGTTCGGACGCGGCTTCTTCTGGCGGGCCGCCGAGCGGGACGACGCCTTCGCCACGTCGGATGAGGGCGCGCCCGGCTGGCCGTCCGTCACGGCCATCGTGCCGGCGCGCGACGAGGCGGACGTCATCGCCGAGAGCGTCGGATCGCTGCTGCGCCAGCGCTATCCCGGAAAATTCTCCGTCGTCCTCGTCGACGACCAGAGCACCGACGGCACCGGCGCGATCGCCAAGGCCGCCGCGCTGGACGCCGGCGCCGCCGAACGGCTGACGGTGATCGAGGGCTCCGACCCGCCCGCCGGCTGGACCGGCAAGCTCTGGGCCATGGACCAGGGCTTCCGCCACGTTGCGGCTGAGGCCGAGCCGCCCGACATTCGTCCTCTTCACCGATGCCGACATCGCCTACGAGGCGCCGGACGCCGTCGACGCGGCTGGTTGCCGGCGCCAAGGCGCGCGGCCTGGTGCTCACCTCGCTCATGGTGAAGCTTCGCTGCCGGAGCTTGGCGGAGCGCACCCTCGTGCCGGCCTTCATCTATCTTCTTCGCCAAGCTCTACCCCTTCGCCTGGGTGGACGATCCGCGCCGCGCCACGGCGGCGGCAGCGGGCGGCTGCATGCTGGTCCGCCGTGAGGCGCTCGCCGCCGCCGGCGGCTTGCAGGCCATCCGCGGCGCCCTCATCGACGATTGCGCACTCGGTGCACTGATGAAGCGGCACGGGCCGATCTGGCTCGGCCTCACCCAGCGCGTCGTGAGCCTCCGCCCCTATCCAGGGGTCAACGACATCCGCCGCATGGTGGTGCGCTCCGCCTATGCGGAGCTGCGCTATTCGCCGCTGCGGCTGGGTGGTACGCTGGTCGGCATGGCTCTCACCTACATGGCGCCGCCGCTCCTGACGATCTTCGCCGATGGCCCGGCACGCGCATTGGGCGCCGCCGCCTGGCTGCTCATGGCGCTTTCCTTCGTCCCGACCTTGCGGTTTTACGGACGCTCGCCGCTCTGGGGGCTGGCGCTTCCGGCCATCGCCGCGCTCTACACCGCCTTCACCCTCGAATTCCGCCGTCCAGCACTGGCGCGGACGCGGCGGCGCCTGGAAGGGCCGCTTTCAGGCCGACGCCGGAAAGGTCGCCGACGCATGATCACGGCGACCGAAGCACGCTCGGGAAAGTCGCACAACGACGAGAACTTCCCGGTCGCGTCCAAGCTCATCCACCCGCGGTATCGCGCCCCGATCCTCGCCTTCTACCATTTCGTGCGCGCCGCCGACGACATCGCCGACCATCGCGAGCTGACGCCCGGAGCGGAAGCTTGAAGATGCTCGACGCGCTCGACGCCGCGCTGACCGGCAAGGGCCCGCCCGACCCCGAGGCCGAGCCGCTGAAGGCGGTGCTTGCGGAGCGCGGCCTCTCCGCCGCGCCATGCCCTCGATCTGCTCGACGCCTTCCGCATCGACGCCAGGAAAACCCGCTACGCCGACTGGTCGGAGCTCATGCACTATTGCAGCCTCTCCGCCATGCCGGTCGGGCGCTTCGTGCTCGACGTGCACGGGGAATCGCCGCAGGCGACGTGGCCCACCTCCGATTCCATCTGTGCCGCGCTGCAGGTCATCAATCACCTGCAGGACTGCGCCGACGATTACCGCAATCTCGACCGCGTCTACCTGCCGCTCGACACGCTGGAGCAATACGGCGCGCGCGTGGAAGACCTCGGCGCCGCCGCGGCGAGCCCGGCCCTGAAGCGCGGTGATCGCCGCATCTCGCGGAGCGCTGCCTTGAGCTGCTGCGCAACGGGGCGCCGCTGGCCGACATCGTCGCCGACACGCGGCTGGCGCTGGAGATCGCCGCCATCCACCGCCTCGCCGTGGCGCTCTCCAAGGGGCTCATGCACCGCGACCCGCTGAGCGAGAGCGTGCATCATGGCAAAGCCGGCTTCCTCTGGATCGCCCTCGCCGCAGCCGCCGGGACGCTGATCCGCCGCCCCTTCCGCCGCCGCGGCTTCCCCGGGCTTCCCGAGGAAACACGGGGGCGCTGATGGCTATTGCTGCAACGGAATCGCCGGCTGAGACGCCGGAGCGGGCCGCGCCCGCTTTGCCGGCCTCCGGCAGCTCCTTCTACACCGCCATGCGCATCCTGCCGGCAGAGCAGCGCGATGCGATGTACGCGGTCTACGCGTTCTGCCGCGCCGTCGACGACATCGCCGACGAGGAAGGGCCGATCGAGCCGCGCCGCGGCGAGCTGCAGGCCTGGCGCCAGCGACATCGACGCTTTGTTCGCCGGCAAGGTCGCTCCCGCCACCGCCGATCTCGCCGAGCCCACGCGCCGCTTCGGGCTGAAGCGCGAGGACTACCACGCCGTGATCGACGGCATGGCGATGGACCTGGAGGCCGATCTCTTCGCACCGGACTGGGCGACGCTCGACCTTTACTGCGACCGCGTCGCCAGCGCCGTCGGGCGGCTCTCGGTGCGCATCTTCGGCATGCCGCCGGAATCCGGCGATGCGCTGGCCCATCATCTCGGGCGGGCGCTGCAACTCACCAACATCCTGCGCGACCTCGACGAAGACGCCGCGCGCGGCCGTCTCTATCTGCCGCGCGAGGCGCTGGAGCGAGCCGGAATGGCTCTTGCGGGGCAGACGGCAGAGGCCGTCCTGCGCGAGCCGGCGCTGACGAAGGCATGCGAGGAGGTTGCCGAGCGCGCCAGCGGCCATTTCGCCGAGGCGGACCGCCTCATGCATGACGCGCCGCGGCGCGCCGTCCGCGCCCCACGCCTCATGGAAGCCGCCTACCGGCAGATTCTGTCGCGCCTGAGGAAACGCGGCTGGTCGCCGCCCCGCATACCGGTCAAAGTCAGCAAGATCCGCCTTCTCGGCGCCGTTTTGCGTTATGGGATAGGGTGATGACGGGGATCGTGCACATCATCGGCGCAGGCCTTTCCGGCCTCTCCGCCGCGGTCGAGCTGGCCGCCGCCGGGCCGCCGCGTCGTCGTCCACGAGGCGGCGAAATTCGCCGGCGGCCGCTGCCGCTCCTACCACGACTCCGTCATCGACATGGTGATCGACAACGGCAACCACCTGCTCCTCTCCGGCAACTGCGCGGCGCTGGGCTTCCTCCGCCGGGTCGGGGGCATGGAGGCGCTGAGCGTCGCGAGCAAAGCCGAGTTCCCCTTCGCCGACCTCGCCACCGGCGAGCGCTGGACGCTCCGGCCCAACGCCAGCCGCCTGCCCTGGTGGATCCTCGATGCGCGCCGCCGCGTGCCGGGCACGCGCGTGCCCGATTACCTGGCGCCGCTCGGCGTGCTGCGCGCGCCCCTGCCGAGGCGACCGTCGGCGCGGTGATGAATTGCAGCGGCCCGCTTTACGACCGGCTGTGGCGGCCCGTCCTGCTGGCCGCGCTCAACACCGAGCCGGCGGAGGCCGATGCGCGGCTGGCCGGGCAGATCCTGCGCGAAACGCTGGCCGCCGGCGGGCAGGCGTGCCGCCCGATTGTGGCAACCGGCGGGCTTTCGGCCGCCTTCATCGAGCCGGCGCTCGCCTTCCTCAAAGCGCACGGCGCCGACGTGCGTTTCAGCCATTCGCTGCGCGAGATCGTCTTCCGCGACGAGCCGCGCTGCAGCGCTTGCGTTCGGCGACGAGCGCATCGCGCTTGGCGCAAGATGACGGTATCGTGCTCGCCGTGCCGCCGGTCGTCGCGCGCGCGCTCGTCCCGGGACTTGCCGTGCCGGAGACCTTCCACGCCATCGTCAACGCGCATTTCCGCGTCGCGCCGCCGCCCGGACAGCCGCTTATCCTGGGTATCGTCAACGGCGTCACGGAATGGCTCTTCGCCTATCCGGACCGGCTTTCCGTCACCATCAGCTGCGCCGACCGGCTGATGGAGGAGCCGCGCGAAAAGCTCGCCGAGACGATTTGGCGCGAAGTGGCGGCGCTGACCGGGCTTGCGCCGGAGCTGCCGCGCTGGCAGATCGTGCGCGAGCGCCGGGCGACTTTTTCGGCCACGCCGCGGGAGGCCGCGCGCCGGCCGGAAGCCCGGACCCGGTTCTCGCAACCTGGTGCTCGCCGGCGATTGGACGCGCACCGGCCTGCCGGCCACCATCGAAGGATCGATCCGCTCCGGCCTGACCGCGGCAGCGCTTCTCGACCGGCGCGCCGGACCGCCTTGAGCGGCCACGCAAAGAGCTGCATGACGACGGGTCGCGATGGCGAGAGCTGAATGAAAGGCGACGTGTTGGCATACGCCGAAGAGATTTCCCCGCAGACGGCCGCCGGACTGCCGCTTGACGAGATCGACGCGCGCATCGCCTCCGCCACCGACGCGCTGCTCGGCCTGCGCAACAGCGACGGGCACTGGTGCTTCGAGCTTGAGGCCGACGCCACCATCCCGGCCGAATACGTGCTCTTCCGCCATTTCCGCGGCGAGCCGGAGGACCTGGAGCTGGAGCGCAAGATCGCCGTCTATCTGCGCCGCATCCAGGGCAAGCACGGCGGCTGGCCGCTCTTCCACGACGGCGCACTCAACATGAGCGCCAGCGTGAAGGCCTATTTCGCGCTGAAGATGATCGGCGACCCGATCGACGCGCCGCACATGGTGCGCGCCCGCGAAGCGATCCTGGCAAATGGCGGCGCGGAGCAGAGCAACGTCTTCACCCGCGCCCTGCTGGCGCTCTACGGCGAGGTTCCGTGGCGGGCGGTGCCGACCATGCCGGTGGAGATCATGCTCCTGCCGCGCTGGTTCCCCTTCCACCTCGACAAGGTCTCCTACTGGGCGCGCACCGTCATGGTGCCGCTCTTCGTGCTGCAGGCGCTGAGGCCGAAGGCCGTGAACCCGCGCGGCACGCGCATCCAGGAGCTCTTCAAGACGCCGCCGGACAAGGTGCGCCACTGGCCCAAGGGCCCGCACCAGAAGGCGCCGTGGACGCAGATTTTCGGCGCCATCGACGCGGTGCTGAAGCGTGGTCGAGCCGCTTCTTCCCGCGCGTCACGCGCCGCCGCGCCATCGAAAAGGCCGTGGCCTTCGTCGACGAGCGCCTGAACGGCCGCGACGGGCTCGGCGCCATCTTCCCCGCCATGGTCAATTCCGTGCTCATGTACGACGTGCTCGGCGTTCGCCGCCGACGATCCGCGCGTCGTCGTTGCGCGCGAGTCGATCGACGGGCTGCTGGTGGTGAAGGACGACGAGGCCTATTGCCAGCCCTGCCTGTCCCCGGTCTGGGACACCGCGCTCGCCTCGCACGCGCTGCTGGAGGTCGGGCACGCCGGAGGCGGAGGACGCGGCGAGCAGGCGCTCGCCTGGCTGAAGCCGAAGCAGGTGCTCGACGTGGTCGGCGACTGGGCGGCGCAGCGCCCCGACGTTCGCCCCGGCGGCTGGGCCTTCCAGTACGCCAACCCGCACTATCCCGACCTCGACGACACCGCCGTCGTCGTCATGGCCATGCACCGCACCGGCAGCGAAGCTGGCGGCGACGAAGCGGCAGTTCGACGAGGCGATCGCGCCGCGGCGCGCGAATGGATCGTCGGCCTGCAGAGCAGAGAACGGCGGCTGGGCGGCCTTCGATGCCGACAACACCTACCACTACCTCAACAACATCCCCTTCTGCCGATCATGGCGCGCTGCTCGACCCGCCGACCGCCGACCTGACGGCGCGCTGCGTGTCCATGCTGGCACAGCTCGACGAGGATGCGCCGGCCAGCCCCGGCACTGGCGCGCGGAGTGGCATGGCTTATGCAGGACCAGCTTGAGGACGGGAGCTGGTTCGGCCGCTGGGGAATGAACTACATCTACGGCACGTGGTCGGCGCTGTCGGCGCTCAACGCCGCCGGCATCGACCGGGAAGCGCCGACGATCCGCAAGGCCGTCGCCTGGCTGGAGGGCATCCAGAACCCCGACGGCGGCTGGGGCGAGGACGGGGAGAGCTACAAGCTCGACTATCGCGGCTACGAGCCGGCGCCCAGCACGCCTTCGCAGACGGCCTGGGCCCTGCTTGCCCTGATGGCTGCCGGCGAGGTCGAAAGCCCGGCGGTGGCGCGGGGAATCAGCTATCTTGCCCAAAATCAAGGCGAGGACGGTCTTTGGCCGGAAGAGCGCTTCACCGCCGTCGGGTTCCCGCGCGTCTTCTACCTTCGCTACCACGGCTACGCGAAATTCTTTCCGCTATGGGCGATGGCCCGCTACCGCAAGCTGAGGCGCGGCAACAGCCGCACCGTCGCCTTCGGCATCTAGGGACAGGACGATGAACGTCCACGTCCCCGCCGACCGGCCGCCGATCCTCGTCGTCACCGGGCTGGCGCGGGAGATGAAGCTGGCGGCCGGCCCCGGCCTCGTCCGGCATCACCTCAGGCGGCAGCCCGAAGCGCCTGCGGCAACTGCTTGCAGATAGAGCGCGTGCCCGGCTGCTCCGCGGTGCTGAGCTTCGGCATCGCCGGCGGTCTCGACCCGCATCTTGCGGCCGGAGACGTGGTGGTTGCCATGGGCGTGGTCGCGCGAGGCGAGCGCTGGCCGGCGCATCCGGCGCTGGCGAGCGCGTTCGTCGAATCGCTCTCCAGCCGGCGGCGTAAGGGTGCAGCTCGCCGACATCGCCGGCGTCGACGCGCCGCTGCTCGATGCCGAAGCCAAGGCCAATGTGCGGCGCCAGACCGGCGCGGCGGTGGCCGACATGGAATCGCATGTCGCCTCGGAATTCGCCGCCCGGCACGGCCTCATGTTCGCGGCGCTGCGCATCGTCTGCGATCCGGCGGAGCGCAGCATGCCGGCCATGGTGGCCAACGCGCTGAAGCCCGACGGCGGCGTCGACCATTATGCCGTTCTGGCGGACGTGCTGCGCCGGCCGCAGCAGCTTGCGACGCTCACCCGGCTTGCCGGCGAAGCGCGGACAAGCTTCCGCGCGCTAAGCCGCTGTCGAGATCTTCTTGGGATTGGGCGTGGTTTTCCGAATTTCGTCGAGCTTCTCAGCAACGTTGCGTGAGAACACGTACTCGGCCGGCCGCTGGCTCTCGAGCGCGATCTCCGGCGCCATCGGCCCATCCGTCCTGACGCCGCGCAGCGCCACCCAGGCCGCCTTCCAGGGCCGCCGCACCGTATCGGTGACGGCGCTCGCCTCGTAGCCGCAATGCACCATGCAGTCGGCGCACTTCTCGTAATTGCCGGTGCCGTACTTGTCCCAGTCCGTCTCTTCCATCAGCTCCTTGAAGGTCTGGGTGTAGCCCTCGCCGAGCAGATAGCAGGGACGCTGCCAGCCGAAGACGGTGCGGGTGGGGTTGCCCCACGGCGTGCAGTGGTACTGCTGGTTCCCGGCCAGGAAGTCGAGGAACAGGCCCGACTGGTTGATCGGCCAGCTCTTCCCGCCCTTGCCGCGGCGGAAGACGCCGCGGAACAGCTCCTTCGTCGTCTGCCGGTTGAGGAAGTGCTGCTGGTCGGGCGCCCGCTCATAGGCATAGCCCGGCGACATGGTGATGCCGTCGACGCCGAGCTCCGTCACCGTGTCGAAGAACGCCGCGACGCGCTCCGGCTCGGAATTGTTGAAGAAGGTGCAGTTGATGGTGACGCGGAAGCCCTTCGACTTGGCGAGCTTCAGTGCCGCGACGGCCTTGTCGTAGACGCCCTGCCGGCAGACCGAGCGGTCGTGCATCTCCTGGTCGCCGTCGAGATGGATCGACCAGTTGAAATAGTGGTTCGGCTTGTACTCGTCGATCTTCTTCTCGAGCAGCAGCGCGTTGGTGCACACGATGACGAAGCGCTTCTGCGCGATGAGGCCTTCGACGATCTTCGGCAGCTCCTTGTGGATCAGCGGCTCGCCGCCGGCGATCGACACGACCGGCGCGCCGCATTCCTCGGCTGCGTGCAGCGCGTCCTCCACCGAGATGCGCTTGTTCAGGATCTCTTCCGGGATAGTCGATCTTGCCGCAGCCGGCGCAAGCGAGGTTGCAGCGGAACAGCGGCTCAAGCATCAGCACGAGCGGATAGCGCTTCCGCCCGGTGATATGCTGGCGCACGATGTAGCTACCGATCTTCGCGGCTTGCCTGACGGGGATACCCACTGGCGACTTCCTTTTCTCGAGGGGCTTGCGTTGCGGCATAGGCCGCGAGCTTGTCATCGGACAGTTCCACCGGGAGCCGGAACCGCACGCTCTCCTCGATGCCGTCGAGCGTGGAGACCGCTACCGGGGCGATGCGGCGTAGCGCATTGATGACGTCTTCTACCAGAACTTCCGGCGCCGACGCGCCCGCCGTAAGCCCAACAACCTTAACACCTTCCAGCCAGGCAGGATCCACCTGGCTGCCGTCCGCGACAAGATAGCCCGGCACGCCGGATTCCTCGGCGATCTCGCGCAGGCGGTTGGAATTGGAGCTGTTCTGCGCGCCGACCACGAGGATGAGGTCGGCGACCCGCGCCAGGTCGCGCACGGCGCTCTGGCGGTTCTGCGTGGCGTAGCAGATGTCGCGCGTCTCCGGGCCGACCACGTCGGTGAAGCGCCGCTTCAGCGCCTCGATCAGCGCGCTCGTGTCGTCGACGCTGAGCGTCGTCTGCGTCACGTAGGCGATCGGCGTGTCGGTCTCCAGCGGCAGCGCCGCGATCTCCGCCTCGTTCTGCACCAGATAGGTGGGGCCGTCGATCTGGCCGAGCGTGCCCTCCACCTCCGGATGGCCGGCATGGCCGATGAGGATGAGCGTGCGGCCGCGCGAGATGTAGTGGCGGCCCTGGTTGTGCACCTTGGAGACCAGCGGGCAGGTCGCGTCGAGCGTCGGCAGGCCCCGCGACTTCGCCTCGTTGACCACCGCGCGCGGCACGCCGTGGGCGCTGAAGATGGTGATGGCGCCGTCCGGCACCTCGCTCAGTTCCTCGACGAAATGCGCTCCCTTGGCGATGAGGCTGTCGACGACGTGGCGATTGTGGACGATCTCGTGCCGCACGTAGATGGGCGGCCCGTATTTCTCCAGCGCCTGCTCGACGATGTCGATCGCCCGCACCACGCCGGCGCAGAAGCCGCGCGGCTGTGCGAGGATGACCTGCAAGCGCTTTTCAGCCGGGCTGTGCAAAACAGACGCCCCCTAGTGGATTTCAGCATTCAAGTTTCGACAAATCTATGCCAAGCGCATTTCTTGAAGTCGAGTCCAGGATACTGGGCAATGCGTAAGAAGTTCCAAGGGGTTGCCGTAATAATACACCGTCTCGGCGGCCCCTTTGGGCGCCGTCGGCCGCACGCGGGCTGACTTTCAGCCGCTGCCCAGCCGCTTCATGCGAATAATGACGTAGTTTTCGCCCTGGCTGATCTTGAGCTGCGCGTCGTGAAACGTCGGAATGAGCTCATTCGCGGCCTGGCCGCTCAAAGCGTAGGGCTCCCGCGGCATCGAGAGGAACTTGTCGAACTGGTCGTTGTTGTTCACGTCGTGGTAGCCGACTACCGCATAGTTCCCCGGCGGAATACCGTTGAAGACGACCTCCACGAAGCCCTTCGCGGCGGGAATGCTCGTCGTGTAGGGACATCCCTGCGGCGACAAGTCCGTGTCGCACACCGCCACGTTCACGGTGCCTTTGTTGGACTCCACGTTTTCCACGATAACGTGAATGACCGTCGCCTTCCGGGGCGGGCGGCTCGGCCGGCGTCTCCGGCTCGGCGGGCGCCTCGGGCGCGGCTGTCGCAACGGACTTCGCGGCGGGCTCGGGCTCAGGCTCCGTCGCTGGCCGAGGCGTCGGCTCGGGCGCGGCCTGTCCCACGATGTCGCCTGCCGGCCTGCGCCGTCGCGGCAGCCGTGGCCGTCCCGGCGGCAGCCTCGGGCGAAGCCTGGGGCTCCTCCAACGGCCTGAGCATCGTCCCAGCCAGCGAATCCGGCGCGAAGAAGACAGGTGGCAGCGTGTTCGGCATCGGGAGAAAATCGATGCGCGTCTCCTCCGACTGCGCATGCGCGGTCGCGATCATGGCCACCCCGGCCAGGAAACGCAGCAGGCCCTTCATTGCTGTCCGATCCTCGAAATCGAGGAGCTAGCGCACTCCATCAAGCCTCTTTGTCAAAATGCTGACAAATGTACAGATTTCTTGCATCATACCTCGTCTTCGCGAGAACCGCTGCCACGACCTCCGTCAGCGCCTGTCGATCGGCCGCGGGGTGTAACCCAGCTCATTCTTCGCCTTTTGGCTGTCGAAAGGCGCGGAGCGGAGCGCCAATTCGACCGCTTCCAGCGTCGCCGCCGGCGTGCGGTGCGTGATGGCATCCGCGATCCACCCGTTGACCATCCCCGTCAGCAAGCGCCAGCGCCGCCGGCACGGCGCGGCGCGGCATGCGGCGGCCGGATTTCTTCTCCAGTACCCGCAACAGCTCCCGCAACGCAACATTCTCCCCGCCCAGGATGTAGCGCTCGCCGGTCGCGCCCGTGCCGCGCCGGCGCGGATGATGCCGTCCGCCATGTCGCGCACGTCGGCGAGATTGAGCACGCAATCGAGGAAGAACGGCGACCGCCCGAGAGGAACAGCGACAGCATGGCGGCCGGCGGCGTCATGTTGCGGTCGCTGACGCCGATCGGGATGGTCGGATTGACGACGACCACGTTCGGCTCCCGCCTCGGCGGCCGCAAAGCGCAGCGCGCTCGCCGAGAAACTTGGAGCGCGTGTAGGGCCCGGGCATGTCCTCCAGCGCCGGGCGCGACCGATTCGTCGATGTGCGCGCCGCCGCTCGCGCCGCTTCGGCAGCAGGATCGACTCCGTCGAGCAATGCACGATGCGCGGCGTGCGCATCTCGCGCCGCGACGCGACCGCATCACCGTCTCCGCGCCGCGACGGTTGGCCAGGTCGAAGTCGTCCTTGTCGTCGGCGCCACAGATGCGGGATGCCGGCGAGATGGTAGACGCAGTCGACGCCGCTCGAGCGCCCGCTCGACCACGGCCTCGTCGGCCACCGATCCCCGCACGAAGTCGATCTGCTCGGACGGAAGCTCGGCGGCGGCTCCGCGGTATCCAGCACCCGCACCTCGTCGCCGAGCAGAAGCAGCTCCTCGACCAGGTGCCGACCGACGAAGCCGCTGCCGCCGGTGACCAGCGCCAGCGCCATCAGTCGCTCGACGCCTGCTGCCCCACGCCGATCGCGATCATGAACGACGGAAGCACGATCAGCGAGACGATGAGCACGAAGAAGATCGCCATGCCGAGCAGCACGCCCATGCTGAACAGGCCGAGATGCTTCGCCACCGCCAGCGTGGCGAAGGCGGCGACCGTATTGAGCTGCGTGATCAGAACCGCCAGCGGCGTGGAGGTCGAAAGCACCTCGGCCTTGCCTCCGGCCGCACGCTCGCGCTCCACCTCGCGCGCCCTTGCCACCATGTGGATGCTGCTTGCAACGCCGAGGCCGATCAGAAGCGGGATGACGATGACGTTGGCGAAATTGAACGGCAGGTGCAGCAGCGCCGAGCCGGCAATGGTCCACACCGACGCCACCGCCAGCGGCGCAAGCACCAGCAGCACGTCGGAGAGCCGCCGCCTGAGGACCGTCACCACAAGCGCAATCGCGATGACCGTGTAGGCGATCGCCTCGACGAAGGCGAAGAGCATCGCCCTGCCGGCGCGGTGATCGCTGCCGGAGCGCCCGCCGGATCGGGCGTCACGGTCTGCACCTCCTGGGTGAACGCCCGCATGGCCTGCGCCGTGGCGAGG
The DNA here is from genome assembly GCA_963801225.1 of uncultured Alphaproteobacteria bacterium. Lineage (GTDB taxonomy): Bacteria > Pseudomonadota > Alphaproteobacteria > Rhizobiales > Afifellaceae > DASWJZ01. Next base: position 520,388 of record CAWDED010000008.1, on the reverse strand, counting down.
TCGGTCGTCGGCAGCACGCGCAGCCGCACCTGCCCGTCCGGCGAGACCCACTCGCTGCCGGAACTCCGGCGGCATGTCGTCGATGGTCACCGGCTCGGAGACCGAGAATTTCTGCCGAAGATCGTTGACGAAAGGCGGCATCTCGCGCGTCAGCGCTTCGCCCAGCGCCTTGAGATCCGCCGGCATCGGTGCCGCGCGCTTCGCCGAAATGCCGAAGCGCTTCCGCCAGCCGTCCGCCGGACGCCGTGATGCTCGGGTCGACCGGGCTGTCTTCCGGCAGCGAGCCGATCGCCTCGGCGCTTTGAAGCATGGACTGGTAGGCGGCCTGCAGCTCCTCGTCGCTCGGCGGCCGGCTGCGGTCTGGTCCGCGAAGAAGCTCTCGCCCAGCCGCTGCCGCGCCCGCGTCCATGGCCTCCAGCTTGGCGTCCTGATCCTGCGGGACGAAATTCTCGATCCAGCGCACGCCGGCCACGCCGTCCAGCGCGGTCGAGCTGCGGCACCAGCGCGCGCGCAGCGTCCATGCTCGGCGCCAGCACGTTCAGAGCATAGGGCGAGGTCTCGGGATTGCTCGCCAGGTCGCGATAGGTCTCCACCGCCTCCGTATTGGGGTTCTGCAGATTGAGCGGATTGGTGTCGATATGGGCGCGCGGCACCATGAACAGCGCGCCCACCGTCACCAGCGCGGCCACCACGAGGACGGCCCGGTAGTGGCGGTCGATGAGCGGGGCGATGCCGAGGTTGCGTGCCGCCTTTTGCCGACGGGCGCGGGCGCATCACCGACATCAGCGCCGGCAGCAGCGTGAAGGTGATGACCAGCGCGACCAGCATGCCGAAGGCGGAGATGATGCCGAACTCGGCGAGGCCCACATAGGAGGTCGGCACGAAGGACAGGAACGCCAGCGCCGCGCACAGCGCGCTGAGGCTGATGCTCGGCCATTCGCTTCGCATCGCGCCTCGCAGCGCGTCGTCGAACGAAGCGCCTTCGCGCGCCGCCTCCAGGTGCCGCATCCCCAGATGCGTGCCGAAATCGATGCCGAGGCCGAAGAACAGCACCATGAAGGCGACGGAGATCAGATTGAGCTGGCCGACCGAGATGGCGGCGAGACCGGCGGTCCATATCGAGCCGACGATGAGCGAGATGAGGAGCGCCGCGATCAGCCGCCCGGAACGGATGCCGATGGTCAGGATGATGGAGACCAGGATCAGCGACAGGACGCTCGCCTTCAGCGCACCGGAAAGCGCGTCGTTCAGCTCCTGCTGCCTGAGCACCGGCACGCCGGTCAGCCGGAAGCGCGCGTCCGGATAGTCGACGCTGAGCGTCCTTGAAGGCCGCGCGGATCGCGTCGATCGCGGCGCCGGCGCGGTTGAGCGAGGAGTTGTTGAGAACCGGCTTGATCTGGAGGATCTGGCGCTCACCTCCGGGAAAGCCGCCGCCGGCCTTGAACAGCTCGGTCCACGGCATGTCGACCGGCTTGCCCTCGGCCTGCGCATCGATCGTGTCGGAGACGATATCCAGCATGTTGCGCCGTCGACGGCGGCGCGGCGCCCTGCTCCGCCCCCTGCTGCACCATGCCGAACAGGCTCGCCATTCCCCTGAGCGTCGGGTCGTCGGCGAGCCGCGACAGGACAAAGCGCGCCGGCCGTATCTGCTGGGCCACCCCCACGATCTGCTCGGGATCGAGGAACATGAGGCCGTAATGGTTGAAATACGAGGATGAGCCTGCCAGCTCGACCCGCTCGAAAAGGTCCGTCTGGGCCTCGAGGCGCGCGGCAAGCCGCGTGCCGGCCGCCTTGGCCTCGTCCGCCGTCGGCGCGTCGATCACCACGACAGCCAGGTCTTCCGACGGAAACGCCTTGTCATAGGCCATTTCCACCTGTCGGAAGGGAAGCTCGCTGGAGAGAATGTCGTCGGTGCTGGTATTGATCGTGAGATGGAGTGCCGCCCAACCGGCGAGCACGGTCACCACCAGCGATATGCCGATGACCGTCCACGGCCGGTGGGCGGCCATGTTGGCGAATATCCGCAGGATCGGCTGGTCGGCTTTGGGCATGCGGGGATTATCTCCGACCTCTTCGGCCATTCGGGACGACCCTGTGCTGTCGGGGAGGGCTGTTTTATGGCCGAAATCGCGGCGCGCGACCCTGTTACCGCCACGTGACGGGTTGCCGCAAGCCAATTTGCGCGCGCATAAGTGCGGCTTTCCGCGCTGTTCAAGGGGCTGTGAATTGAGCGAAGGACATTTCGAGGAGCCGCCTCGCCGCCGCCGGCGAGGCCGTGGAGGCCACGCTCGCCGGGCTTCTGGGCGAGCGGACACTGCCGGGCGAGATCGCCCGCCCGGGCCGCCTCGTCGAGGCGATGCGCTACGCCTCGCTCGGCGGCGGCAAGCGGCTGCGGCCGTTCCTGCTCGAGGAATCGGCCGGCATCTTCGGGGCCGAGGGCCCGCATGTCCTGCGGGCCGCCGCCTCGGTCGAGCTCATCCACTGCTACAGCCTCGTCCACGACGATCTTCCCCGCCATGGACAATGACGATCTGCGACGCGGCCGCCCCACGACCCACCGCGCCTATGACGATGCGACCGCGATCCTGGTCGGCGATTCGCTGCTGACGCTGGCCTTCGACGTGCTGGCGGATGCCGCCACCGACCCGGATCCGGCGATCCGCGCCGACCTGGTCCTCACCCTTGCCCGCGCCTCGGGCATCGGCGGCATGGCCGGCGGCCAGATGCTCGACCTGGAGGCGGAAGGGCGCTTCACCGACGACGGCAGGCCGCTCGCCCTTTCGAAGGACGAGATTCTGCGCCTTCAGGCCATGAAGACCGGCGCGCTCATCACCGCCTCGACCGAGATGGGGGCGATCATCGGCCGCGCCGATGCGGACGGCCGCAAGGCGCTTCGCACCTATGGGCACCTGCTCGGCCAGGCCTTCCAGATCGCCGACGACCTGCTCGACGTGGTGTCCGACACGGCGACGCTCGGCAAGGCCGCGGGTAAGGATTCGGAAGCCGGCAAGGCAACGCTGGTCGGGCTTCTCGGCATCGACGCGGCGCGCGAGCGGCTCGCCGGGCTGGTCGCGGAGGCGGAAAAAGCCCTCGATCCGCTCCCCGGCGATACCGGCGTGCTGAAACAGGCCGCGCGCTTCGTCGCCGAGCGCAGGAGCTGACGGCATGTCATTGAACGCTGCACCGCCGCTCTCCGACAAAGGGAAGCGGCGGAGCGTTTGCGTGGCGGCGACGCCCGGCGCGCCGCCTCTCAGCCGCGCCCATGCCGCGGCGTAAAACGCCCCGCCCGGCCTACAGCGTCGCTCCGATCGAAGACCGGCGGCTGCTCGGCATCGGCCTGGTGCTCTTCGGCTTCCTCTGCTTCACCGGGATCGACACATCGGCCAAATGGCTGTCGCTCAACGGCCTGCCCACGCCGGAAATCGTGTTCATCCGCTATGCGGTCAACTTCGTCATGATCGCCGGGTTCTTTCTGCCCCGCTACGGCCCGAGCCTCCTGCGCTCCAGCAATCCCCGCATGGAGCTGTTCCGCGGGCTCGTGCTGCTCGGCTCGACCGCCGCCAACTTCATCGCCGTGCGTCACCTGCCGCTGACGGTGACGGGCTCGATCCTCTTCTCCGTGCCGCTTTTCGTCTGTGCCTTGTCGGTGCCGCTGCTCGGCGAGCAGGTCGGCTGGCGACGCTGGGCAGCCATCCTCGTCGGCTTCGCCGGCGTGCTGGTGATCATCCGTCCCGGCTCGGAAGCGTTCAGCCTCTACACGTTCTTTTCGCTCGGTGCGGTCACCTGCTACGCCTTCTACAACATCGTCAACCGCATGCTCGCCGGCGTCGACGCAGCTTCCACGCAGCAATTCTACTCGGCGCTGATTGCGACCTTGTGCGTGGCACCCTTCGCTTTCGGCGGCTGGGTCTGGCCGGGCGACGTGTCGTCGTGGATCGCCTTCTTCGCCATGGGGCTCTGCGCCTCGGTCGGCCATCAGTTCTTCGCCGTCGCGCATCGCTTCGCGCCAGCCTCGACGCTGGCGCCGTTCATCTATGCGCAGATGATCTATCTGACGGCATCGAGCTGGCTGGTCTTCGGCCAGCCGCCGGACGTGTGGATCTTCCTGGGCGCTCCGCTGGTGGTGGGAAGCGGGCTCTTCATCTGGCTGCGCGAGCGCCAGCTGGTAGCGGAGCGTCAGCCGGCCTTCGGCGCGGGCAAGGCCTCGCCCGCCAGCCACGAGGCTCCGCGCCTGTAGAGCGCCTCGACCTCCGGCCCCTTGAGGCCGGGCATGTCGGTCTTCACCTTGAAGCCGAGCCCCGACTGCAGATAGGCGAGGTGGCGGTAGCCCTCGGGAAAGCGCGCCAGGATGTCCGGGTCAGGCGCGACGCGGGCGCTCGAATCGACCGGATCGAGCCGGTCCTTCTCGTAGATCGGCTGGCGCAGCACCACGCCCCATTTCCCGTCACGCTTCTCAAGGAAATCGTAGAAGCGCCCTGTGCACACCACGTCGCACGGCACCTCGTGTACCGGCGCGCGCTGCGCGATCGTCATCTTGGTCTGTGCGATGGCGCGCGCGCCCTTGAGATCGATCGACATGCCGCCGAGGAAGTGGAGGATGCTGACGCCCCTGTCGAAGCCCTCGCGGCTGACGCGGATGAAATCGTCGGCGGAGCCCTGGAACCAGGTCGCCATCATCCACCCGTCGTCGTGCCAGACGGTGCGGAAGCGCTCCCAGTCGCCGGCGTCGCGCCACACCGCCCAGTTCTCGATGAGGTCACGGATGGCAAGACGGTCGAGAAGCTCTTCGGTCATGCCCCTTGATACTCCGCAAACTGCGGAATCAAATCCCCGACAGCCCCGTCTCCTCCTCCGGCGTCATCACCGGCAGGACGGGCTCGTCGAGCAGCTTGCCCCATTTGGTGCGGTCGGCCATCTCCGTGCGCGTCGCGTCGGAGATGAAGCCGCGGACGTTGACCGCCTGCCAGCCACCGCCGAGGCCCTTGTAGACGGAGATGAGGTTGTTCAGCGCGTCGGCGCGGGCCGAGAGCAGCCGCTCCTCGGTGCGCAGCAGCGACGTCTCGGCATTGATGACGCGGTCGAAATCCGCCGTGCCGTCTGTGTACTGATCCGTCACGATGTCGACGGCCTGCCTGGCCGCCTTGGCGCTGCGTGCCAGGTAGATCGTCTGCTCCCTGGCCTTGAGGAAGCCGACCAGCGCCGTCTCCACCTCCGAATAGGCGGAGAGCACCGTGTTCTTGTAGTTGAGGATCAGCTCCTGGTACTTGGCGTCCTGCACCCGCACATTGTTCTGGATGCGGCCGTAATTGAGGAAGCTCCAGTTGAAGCCCGGATTGATGAATCCGGTGATGGCGCGGGTGGTGAACAGACCGGTGAAATCGCTCGCCTTCACGCCGATGGCGCCCTGGATGCCGAAGGCCGGGTAGAGATCGCCGGCCGCCACGCCGATCTGCGCCGACTGGGCGGCGGCCAGGAACTCCGCGGCACGAATGTCGGGCCGGCGGCGCAGCAGCTGCGCCGGCACGCCGACGGCGATCTCCGACGGCGGACGGGGCAGCGACGTATTACCTCCCATGCGCCAGGAGATGCCGCCGGGCGGCTCGCTCAGGAGCATGCTCATGGCGTTCTTCGCCTGCGCCAGCTCCGCCTCGTATTTGGGGATCGCCGCCAGCGTGTTGTTGTAGAGGACGGTCGCCTCGTTGACGTCGAGGTCGGTTGTGACGCCGGCATCGAGGCGCTGATTGGCCAGATCGAGGCTCTGCTTCTGCAGCTCCGCATTGCGGCGCGAGATGGCGATGAGCTGCTGCAGCTCGCGGATGGTCACGTAGGTCGCCGCGACCTCGCCCGTGACCGTCACCAGCGCATCCTGATAGTTGGCGATCTGCGAAAGCAGATTGTAGACGGCCGACTGCTTGCCGCGGCGGATCTTGCCCCACAGGTCGATCTCCCAGCCGGCGTCGAAGCCGGCGTCGAAGCGATCGAAGGTCGGATCGATCTTGATGAGCTGATCGATGTCCTCGATGAGGCTTTCCTCGGTGCTGATGCGGGTGCGCTTATAGCCGCCACCCAGCTGCTGCTGCTGAGGAAGGAGATTGCCGCGGGCAATGCCGAGCTGCGCGCGCGCCTCGTAGATTTTTACGCCCGCCGCCTCGACGCCGAGGTTCTGCCTGGCCGCAAGCTGCACCAGATCGGTGAGCGTGGGATCGCCGAACAGGTTCCACCACGCGGCAACATCGGCCCCCCGGCCGGTCACGCCCGCCTGATTGACGTTGAGGCCGGCCCCGCCGCTCCAGCTCTGCAGCGGCTGCGCCTGCGGCCGCTCGAAATTCGGCCCCACCATGCAGCCGCCGAGCAGCAGCGCCAGCCCGAGCGTCGCGGCGCGCAGGGCTTGCGGCAATGGTGGTCGTGACTCCGTGCTCACACCCGGCCCCTCAAAGGAAGTCGAAGGGAAAGAGGAAGTTGGCCCACGCATAGAGCCGAATATTGACGCGACGCAGGACGGAAAAACCCTCTCCCTTGCCGGTGTAGATCGCCACCGCGCCGTGCGCGCCCGCCGGCAGCGACCTCATCTTCTGGTCATCGTCGAGCTTGATCTCGACGGCAAACCGCCCTTGCAGCCGCGGGAACCGGAACGTCGGGATCTCGCCGCTCGGCTTGAGCTGCCCCTGCCCGGTCCCCTCCCAGATCGACACGACCTTAGCCTTGAATATCTGGCCGGGATAGAGATCGAGCGCCACCTCGGCTTCCTGCCCCGGCTCCACGAACTTCAGGTGCTCCTGATAGAACCCGGCGAGCAGGTAGGGGTCGGCGTCGGCGACGAGCACCGCGATCGCGCCGATGCGCAGGTCGCCGACGACGAGGCCGGGCCGCGCCTGCTGGCTGACGATGATCCCGTCCTCGGGCGCCTTCAGCGTCGTCTGCTCGAGAAAGTAGGCGGCCTGGTCGACATTGGCCTGCGCCTCCACGACCTGCGCGTTGACGCCGTCGACCTGCGCATTCAGCGCGAGCTGGGCCTTGTCGAGATTGCCCTGCGCCTGCGCCACCTGCGCGTTCGCCGTCGTCAGCTTGTCACGCCATTCGTCGAGCGTCTCCTGCTTGGCGCCGCCCTTCGGGACGAGGCCGGTATAGCGATCCACCTGGCCTTGCGCATAGCTCTGGTTCGCGTCCGCTTCGGTGAGCTGTTCGGAGGCGATCTGCACGTCCTGCTGAAGCATCGCCGCGTTCTGCTGCGCCAGGACGAGCTGCGCCCGCGCGGCGCGCAGTTTCGCTTCATAGATGGACGTGTCGAACTGGTAGAGAGGCTGGCCCTCCTTCACCGGCGTGTTCTGGTCGAACAGCACCTCCTTCAGCAGCGTCGGTTCCGGCAGCCGCGGAATCAGCTGGATCGTCTGACGGATGACATGGGCGTCGATCGAATAGGGCTCATAGAATCTGAGCGCGATGATGAAGATCAGAAACAGATGGACGCCGAACCAGAAGGACACGACGCCCCATACGATGCTGAATTTCAGCCATCGGTATTTGAAGAAGACGAGCCAGACGGCGACGCCGTAGACGAGCGTGATGATTACCGCGACGGTCATCGGCCGCTAGCCGATCACGCCTGCGCCGGAGGGATGCCGGGACCGGGGCTCCCGCCTGGCACGGCGCTGCCCGGCGCCCCCTTCGGGCGAACGGTTTCGTCGGGCGGCCTGACCTTGCCGCCAAGCGCGGTGACAGCCGCGTCGATCGCTTCCTGCTCGCGCTCGGGAATCTTGCGGATGTCGATCGTCAGGGAATCGTGGAAAGCCCAGATCAGTGCGTGAATCCACGGAAGCGCGGTGAAGATGCCGGCCCAGCCCAGGATTTTCACGGTGTCGGCGTGCGGATGATTCCGCCGCTCGGCGATCTTCCCCGGCAGGCTTCCCAGCTGGATGATGACGTAGAATGCCGCGACGACACCAATGATGAGAACGACGAACGTCAAATAGTCGTAGCCGTCCAATGGCCCGGTGATCAGTCCTGTAGGTTCGCTCGCCTGCCCACCGGTCACCGCCGCCACCCTTACCGGATCGGAGCGACGCTCCGAATCGGCATCGTCTCCTTCAGCGCATCTTCGCCCAGGCGATCCGCAGTGTCTAGCAAGGAGGTGCGGCGCGCCTCCCGGACGCCGCCGGGGTTGGCCCGTATGGCGGGAATCCAGGCCCGCCGCCTCCGCAACGCGGCGAGCTAAAGCGTGCCGGCCAGCGCCATGTCAAAAATCCTGAGCGCACCGTCCTTGGTGAGCTTCACCGGGTTGCCGCCGGCCGTCGGGTCGACGATGGCCATCTCGGCGATCTCGTCACGGCGGCTCGCGTCGACGCCCAGCCCCTCCAGCGTATGCGGCACGCCGGTTTCGGCGCGCAGATCGATCACCGCCTTGAGGAAACCGTCGAAGCCACCCGGGATGCCGAGATAGCCGGCGACGCGCGCAATCTTCTCCTCGATCGCCGGCCTATTGAAGACGAGCACATAGGGCATGAACACGGCGTTGGTCATGCCGTGATGCGTATCGTAGAGCGCCCCGATCGGATGCGACAGCGCATGGATGGCGCCAAGGCCCTTCTGGAAGGCGGTCGCGCCCATGGCGGCGGCGCTCATCATCTCGGCGCGGGCCACGATGTCCTTACCGTCCTTCACCGCCTTCGACAGGTTCTCGAAGACGAGGCGCATGCCTTCCACCGCAATGCCGGCGGCCATCGGATGGTAGAACGTGGCCGAATACGCCTCCAGGCAGTGCGCCAGCGCATCCATGCCCGTGCCGGCCGTGATGAAGGGCGGCATGCCCACCGTAAGCTCCGGATCGCAGATGACGATCCTGGGCATCATCTTCGGGTGGAAGATGACCTTCTTCGTGTGCGTCGCCGCGTTGGTGATGACGCCGGCGCGGCCGACCTCCGAGCCGGTGCCGGCGGTGGTGGGCACGGCCACGATCGGCGCGATGGCATCGGCGTCGGCGCGCGTCCACCAGTCGCCGATATCCTCGAAGTCCCACATCGGCCGCGTCTGGCCGGCCATGAACGCCACGACCTTTGCGGCATCGAGCCCGCTGCCGCCGCCGAAGGCGACGACGCCATCGTGCCCGCCGGCCTTGAAAGCCGCCACGCCCGCCTCGACGTTGGCGTCGTTGGGGTTGGGCTTCACCTCGGAGAAGAGAGCCGCGGGCACGCCGTTCTCCTTCAGGACGCTGAGCGCCTTTTGAGTCACGTCGAGCTTGGCAAGACCCGCATCGGTGACGAGGAGCGGCTTCGTCATGCCCGCCGCGCGGCAGGCATCGGCCAGTTCCTTGATCCGTCCGGCTCCGAAGCGGATGGCGGTCGGATAGCTCCAGTTGGCAACGTAGGTGGTCACTTGACCTCTCTGAGATGAAAGCTCTTCGGCTGCGTCAGCGCCTCGAATCCGAGCTTGCCGAGCGCAGCACCCCGGCCGGTATCCTTGACACCGGTCCACACGAGACCCGGATCGACGTAGTCGCAGCGGTTCATGAACACCGTGCCGGTCGCGACCCGATCGCCGATTGCCGCCGCGTGATCCATGTCGGTGGTCCACACGGAGGCGGTGAGCCCGTAGGGGCTGTCGTTCATCAGCGAAATCGCCTCCTCGTCGTCGGCGACCTTCATGATGCCGACCACCGGCCCGAACGTCTCCTCGCGCATCACCGCCATCTGATGGTCGACGCCGGTCAGCACCTCCGGCGCGATGTAGGGCGAGCCGTGGCGGTCGTTCTCCACCTTCATGTCAATCATCTTCGTCGCGCCCTTGCGGAGCGCCTCGGCCGTGTGCTCGCGCACATGGTCGGCGAAGCTGCCGCGCGCCATCGGCCCCAGCGTCGTGGCTTCGTCGAGCGGGCTCCCCACCACGTATTTCTTCGTCAGATCGACGAAGCCGTCGACGAATGGCTGGTAGACGCTCTCGTGCACATAGATGCGCTCGATGCCGCAGCAGCATTGGCCGGAATTATAGAAGGCGCCGTCGACCAGGTTCTCGATGGCGTGGTCGAGCTTGGCGTCGGGGCGGACATAGGCCGGATCCTTGCCGCCAAGCTCCAGGCCGAGCGAAGCGAAGGTGCCGGCGGCGGCGCGCTCGATCGCCCGACCGCCCGACACCGAGCCGGTGAAGTTGATATGGTCGATCTGACCCGACGCGATGAGCGTCTCGGTCTGTCCGTGCGACATGACCGACGTTCTGGAAGAGCCCCTTCGGCAGCCCGGCCTTGTCGGCCGCCATCTGGAAGCGCTCGCCGACAAGCAGCGTCTGCGCGGCATGCTTCAGAAGCACGGCGTTTCCCGCCATCAGCGCCGGGAAGATCGTGTTGCCGGCGGTGAGATAGGGATAGTTCCACGGCGCGATGACGAAGACGAGGCCGAGCGGCTCGCGCTTCACGTAGCGGCGAAAGCCCTCCTTCTCCTTCGGCACGAGCGGCGCCAGCGCCTCCTCCGCGATCGACGCCATGTAACGTGCGCGCTCGTCCAGCCCGCCCTTCTCACCGCCGAAGCGGATGGGCCGCCCCATCTGCCAGGCAAGCTCCGGCACGATCTCGTCGTTCATGGCGAGCACCGCGTCGAGCATGGCAATCGTCAGCTTTACCCGCTCGTCGAGCGGCGTGAGCGCCCACGCCGCCTGCGCCGCCCGCGCACGCGAGACGGCCGCCTCCAGGGCGTCGTCGGCAATGATCGGCCGCTCGGCATAGACCGAGCCGTCGACGGGGGAGATGATTTTGACGGTGTCACTCATGAGGGCTCCGAAAAGTCAGCAGGCGAGCGCACGCACGTGGCCCTCCTGCGCATATTTTAGAATAGCCCGGTCACGCGTGACGAGTGTGAGATCGAACTTGCGCGCCGTGGCGATTAAGATGCGGTCGGCGGGATCACTATGGAGCGCGCCCGGGAGAAAGGACGAGTCGATCAGCACCTCCGGCGAGAGGGCCTCAATTCTTATTCCTGGGGTCGCGACCACATCGCCGAAAATGCCCATTGGCGACTTTGTGGCCGTCAATCGGCCTTTTGCGCTCAGCAAGCCCAGCTCCCACGCCGAGATCGGCGAAACGCGAACTTTTTGCTCGGCAACGACGGAAGCGCTCATTGCCGCAGCCGCTTCCGGCCTGATCGGCTGGCTCAGCGCGATCCAGATGATTGCGCAAGTGTCGAGCAACAGCCGCTCCGTCACGTGTCGTCCAGGTCGAAGGCCGGTTTCGTGTAATCGTATCCGGGAACGAGGGTCACCTTGCCGTTCCAAATCCCAAAGAGGGGGTGCGTTGGCTCGGTCGACGTCCCACGATCCTGTGCCGTGCTGTACCCGGCCTGTGGTGCATCTGCCATTCCCGTTCCCGGCGCCCCATCTTCCGCGCCGCGCGAGGCGTTGTTCACTTCCCGGTAGCGCTCTGGCCACCCATCCAGCACGAAATCGACCGTCTCGCCTGCAAGGTCGATATGCGAGGCTCGGTAGCTGGCGCGCAACCACGCGCGGGCCTGGCTATGGCCGTTCGGATTGTTGGCCCACCATTCCTCGCGCCGCCGTGCCGACGGCGGAAGGCGTCCGCCGATGACATCCTCAATTTCAGAGAACGTCATGGAGAGGCGTCCCTGGCCCGAGAACAGAAGGTGCTCGAACAGAGGGTGGTATTTCGTCCCTTCGGTCATCCCATGCAACCATAGAACGCGACCCGCCCGCAATCAAGGTATCAATAGTAACTTACTACCTAGTAGCGCTCGAAATCCCCGCTTCAGCTCCCAGTCGGTGATGCGGCGGTCATATTCGAGCTGCTCCCACTCCGCGGTGTGGACATAGTGGTCCACCACCTCGTCGCCCAATGCGGCGCGCAGCATCTTGGATTTCGCCATGAGCGCCGTCGCCTCGCGCAGCGTCTTGGGCACCTCGCGGACGCCCTTGCCCACGTAGGCATCGCCGACGAATGCCGGCTCAAGCTCCAGCTTCTCCTCGATGCCGGCAAGCCCCGCGGCCAGCAGCGCGGCGAATGCCAGGTACGGATTCAAGTCAGCGCCGCCAATGCGGCATTCGGTGCGGATCGCCTTCGACCCCTCACCGCAAAGTCGGAAGCCGGCCGTACGGTTGTCGCGGCTCCAGATCGCCTTGGTCGGCGCGAAGGTGCCGACCTGGAAGCGCTTGTAGGAGTTGACGTAAGGCGCCAGGAACCAGGTGATCTCGCGGGCATATTTCAGCTGCCCCGCCATGAACTGGCGCATCAGCGCGCTCATGCCGTGCTCGGCCTTCGCATCATGGAAGAGCGGCGTCCGCCCGCGCGCATCCCAGAGCGAGGCGTGGATATGGCTCGACGAGCCGGCGAGGCCGAAATCCCATTTCGCCATGAAGGTGACCGCCTTGCCGAGCCCGTGCGCGATCTCCTTCACGCCGTTCTTCAGGATGGCATGGTTGTCGGCCGTGGTGAGCGCGTCGGCATAGCGGACGTTGATCTCCTCCTGCCCCGGCCCCCATTCGCCCTTTGAGTTCTCCACCGGAATGCCGGCGCCCTGCAGCCCCTTGCGGATGGGGCGCATGACGCCCTCCTCCTTGCTGGTCTGCAGGATGTTGTAGTCCTCGATGTAATGGCCGGCGGTCGCCAGGTCGGCATAGCGCTTCTGGCGTGCGGACTCGTAGGTCTCGTCGAACAGATAGAACTCCAGCTCGGAGGCGAAGAAGGCGCGCATCTTGCGCTCCGCAAGCCGTGCGAGCTGACGCTTCAGCATGGCGCGCGGACTGTGCGGCACGTCCTCGTGGTGATGGTCGAGCACGTCGCAAAGGACGAGCGCCGTCGCCTCGAGCCACGGCACGCGACGCAGCGTCGCCATGTCGGGCTTCATGGCGAAATCGCCGTAGCCCTTCGCCCAGTTGGCCGACGCGTAGCCGGGCACCGGCTCCATATCGATATCGTTGGCGAGGAGATAGTCGCAGGCATGCGTCTCCTCATGCGCCGATTCCACAAAAAACTCCGCCTGGAAGCGCTTGCCGATGAGGCGCCCCTGCATGTCGACGAAACAGGCGAGAACGGTGTCGATCTCGCCGGCCGTCACCGCCTTCTTGAGCTGGTCGAACGTGAGGTTTCCAGGCATTGCGCTTCTCGCTTGCGAAAGACGCCGGCCGCGGACCGCGACCGGCTTTTGTTATGTCGGCGTGGGGTCTTATGCCACGCCCGCGCGTCCAAGGCTCACGAATAGCGGTAGGGCTTCCCGGCCTTGACCATCGTGTCGTTGTAGTCCCGAAGGATCTTCACGACCTTCGCCTTCAGCTCGCTCTCGGCGGCGACCTCGTCCCAGAAATTATGGGCCTCGGCCTCGACGGTGGCCCATTCATCCTCGGGGATCGTGGTGATCTCAAGCTTGTGCTCGTTGATCCGCAGGTTCGCCTCGCCGTTCCAGTACCAGTGCTGGCGGTGGTAGTGGGACGAGTTGAAGCAGACCTCCATCAGCGTTTTCAGGTTGTCCGGCACCTCGTTCCAGCGGTCCATGTTGGCGAAGAAATGGCCGATCCAGGCGCCCGAGATGTTGTTGGTCAGGAAGTATTTGGTCACGTTGGCCCAGCCCGAGGTGTAGTCCTCGGTGATCCCCGACCAGGCGATGCCGTCGAGCTCGCCGGTCTGCAGCGCCACTTCCGCGTCCTCCCAGGGCAGCGTCACCGGCACGACGCCGAAGCGCGACAGGAACCGCCCGGCGGTCGGGAAGGTGAAGACCCTGAGCCCGTCGAGGTCCTTCAGCGATGTGATCGGCTTCTGCGTGGCGAAGTTGCACGGGTCCCACGAGCCGGCGGAGATGTGCCTGACGCCGACCTTGGCGTATTCCTCCTTCCAGATCTCGTCGAGGCCCCAGTGGTTGAAGATGGCGGGCACGTCGAGCGAGTAGCGCAGGGCCAGCGGGAAGTAGCCGCCGAACACCGTCACCTCGGTCGGCGAGGCCATCGAGTCGTCGTCGGACTGCACCGCGTCGATGGTGCCCTTTTGCAGCGCCCGGAACAGCTCGCCCGTCGGCACCAGCTGGTCGGCATAGTAGAGCTCGATCTCCATCTGGCCGGCGGCGATCTGGTTGAACTGCTTGATGCAGGTGTCGATCACCTCCACCGCCAGAGCAGGGCCGGCATAGGTCTGCATGCGCCACTTGATCGGCGCCTGTGCCAGCACGGCCGGGGCGGCAAGCGTGGCGGGTACCGCGGCGGCGCCGGCGGCGAGAAACTTACGTCTTGTCGTCGTCATCACGTCTCTCCTTGCTGGTTGGGTCGGCGCCCGTTGGCCGGGGCTCTTCTCATCTTGCGTTGATATGCTGCGGCAGCCACAGCGCGATCTCGGGGAAGGCGAGCACCAGGATCAGCGCCAGGATCATCACGCCGACGAAGGGCACGATGGAGCGATAGATATCGATGATGTTGATCTCGGGCGGCGCCATCGCCCGCATCAGGAACAGATTGTACCCGAACGGCGGGGTCATGTAGGCGACCTGGCAGGTGATCGTGTAGAGCACCCCGTACCAGATGAGCACGTAGTGCTTGTCGATCCCCAGATCGAGCGTGGCGATCAGCGGCACGTAGAGCGGCGCCACGATGACCAGCATGGCGGTGTCGTCCAGGAACGTGCCCATGATCAGGTAGGAAAGCTGCATCAGGATCAGGATCGTCCAGGGGGAAAGCCCCAGCTTGTCGACGAAGAAGCCCTCGATGGCCTTCACCGCCCCAAGCCCGTCGAACACCGACCCGAAGGCGAGCGCCGCCAGGATGATCCACATGAACATGCAGGAGACCGCCAGCGTCTCGCGGGTGCAGGTCTCGAACACCTTGCGGGTGAAGCGGCGCTTGATCACCGCCGCGGCGACCGAGGCGAGCGCGCCGACCACCGAGGCCTCGACCAGCGATGTATAGCCGGTGACGAACGGCACCATCATCACCAGGAAGATCAGCAACGGCAGGACCCCCGCGGTCAGCAGCTTCATCTTCTCGGCGCGCGGAATCGCCGCGCGTTCCTCCGGGTCGAGCACCGGACCGAGCTCGGGGTTCAGCTTGCAGCGGAGCCAGATGTAAAGGATGAACAATGCCGCCATCATCAGCCCCGGGAAGACCCCGGCGAGCCACAGCAGGCTGACCGGCTGGCGGGCGATCATGGCGTAAAGCACCAGCACCACGGAGGGCGGAATGAGGATGCCGAGCGACGATCCCGCCTGGATCACTCCGGTCACCATGCGTTTGTCGTATTTCCGCTTCAGCAGCTCCGGCAGCGCGATGGTGGCGCCGATGGCCATGCCCGCCACCGACAGCCCGTTCATCGCCGAGATGATGACCATCAGGAAGATCGTGCCGATCGCCAGCCCGCCCGGCACCGGCCCGAACCACACATGGAACATGCGATAGAGGTCGTCGGCGAGCCGGCTTTCGGAGAGCACGTAGCCCATGAAGATGAACATCGGCAGCGTCAGCAGCGGATACCACTTCATCAGCTTCATCGCCGCTGCAAAGCCCATGTCCGACCCGCCTATGCCCCACAGCGGCAGCGCCGCGGCGACGGCGACGAAGCCGATGGCGCCGAAGACCCGCTGGCCGGTCGCCATCATCACCATCATGGTGGAGAACATCAGGATGGCGATCATGTCGTAGGACATCAGATCTCCTCCCCGCGGATCTTCGCCACGTCGCGGAAGAAGAAGGCGATGGCCTGGAGGATCATCAGGAACACGCCGACGCACATCACGATCTTGATCGGCGCGATGTAGGGCCGCCAGGCGGTCGGGCTGCGCTCGGCATATTCCAGCGAATAGGCGGTGGATTCGACCGCCCCGTAGAGCAGGACGCCGAGATAGAAGAGCAGCGCGAAGACCGAGAAGGCGTCGACCCAGGCGCGCGTGCGCGGGCTCCAGCGGTGGTACAAGAGGTCCATCCGCACGTTGCTGTCGAGCTGCAGCGAATACGGCCCGCCCAGCATGTAATAGGCAACCATCGCGAACTGGGCCATCTCGAGCGTCCAGATCGAAGGCCAGGGCGTGACCTTCGAGACGGTGGACCAGATCAGGACCCCCATCATCACGTAGAGGATGTACATCGCCACCCGGCCGACGCGGTAGTTTACCGCCTCGACGAACCGCACATAGGCTTTCACAGCTTTGGGCATGTCAGCGCGAAGACTCCCTGCTGCCGGCTGTTACGGTGACAGGCGAAGCAAGATGCGCACCAATCCGTTCGGCCCAATCGGCCTGCTCTGCCTCGCTGCGGATCAGATCGTTGCGGATCTCGATCATCGCGCATGACAGATCGCGCGCTTCCGCATGCCGGCTGAGCGTGTAGTAGACCCGGTCGGCAGGCGAATATGGCTCGTTGACGCCGACGGCGGCGCCGGCGGCCTTCAGCCCGTCGATCAGCTTGTCGGCCAGCGTGCGGTCGCGATCGAAGATGACGCCGACCTGCCACGGCCGGGCGGTGCCGTGAAAGACCGGCGTGAAGCTGTGGACCGCCAGGAGCGCCGTCTCACGCCCGGCGGCGAGACGATCGTCGATCAGCCGTTCGATGGCGTCATGATACGGCGCGTGGATTGCCGCGATGCGGCGACGGCGCTCCGCATCCGCAAGACGGGCATTGCCCGGAATGACGGTCGTCTCGCTTCTCGCGGCGATGAGATCCGGCGCGTCGAGCGGCCGGTTGCAGTCGATGACGAGCCGCGAAATCGTCGAGTGGACAAGCGGCGCATGGAGCATGCGAGCCAGGACACGCGCGACCCCCAGCGCTCCCGGGTCCCATGCGACATGCGCCTCGCGCTCGGCGGGCGTCAGGCCGAGATCCGCATATTCCGGCGGGATGAAATTGGAGGCGTGGTCGCAGACGACGACAAACGGCCCGGCCCCGTCGGCGTTCTCGACGGCGACCGGCTCCATGGCCGACACGATCGCGGCTTGCGGCGATGCTTCCAAGCAAGCCCCCCGCCCCTGGATCATTTGTTACAGATCGCCAGGGATTTCCAATTTCGAACATGCTGATACAATCGTTAACACGCGTCAACCGCACAAAGCGGCGCCATGAGCAATTCGCAGCCACATACCGTCGCCGAAGCCATCCGGGACCGGCTGGAGACATTCACGGCCTCCGAGCGCCGCGCCGCGCGCGCCCTGCTCGCGCACTATCCGATGCTCGGGCTGGAGACGGTGGCGGAGTTTTCCGGCCGCTGCGGCGTCAGCTCGCCGACCATCCTGCGCTTCGTTTCCCGCCTCGGCTTCGCGCACTATGCCGACTTCCAGCGGCGGCTGCGTGAGGAGGTCGAGGCGCAGCTCAAGACGCCGCTCTCCAAGGCCGAGCCCGCGGCCGCGCGCGGCGACCTGCCGACGCACATCGCCTTCGCCACGGCGGCGGCGGCGAACATCGCCGAGACCTTCCGCCACATGCCGCAGGCGGAGTTCGAGGCCGTGGCGGTGCTGCTTTCCGACCCCAAGCGGCCGGTGCATCTTCTCGGCGGCCGCTTCACCGACGCCATCGCCCGCTACATGGCGGCGCATCTGCGCATCCTGCGCCCCGGCGTCCAGCACATCGACGGCCAGCCGACCAACTGGCTCGACCGGCTGCTCGATCTGGGTCGCCGCGACGTCCTCGTGGTGTTCGACATTCGCCGCTACCAGGAGAGCCTGCTGACGCATGCGCAAGCCGCGGCGGAGCGCCAATGCACAATCGTGCTCGTCACCGACCAGTGGCTGTCGCCGATCTCCCGCTTCGCGCAGCATGTGCTGCCGGCGCGCATCGAAGTGCCGTCCGCCTGGGATTCCGGCGCGTCCCTGCTTGTCGTGGTCGAAGCGCTGATCGCCGCGGTGACCACCCGCAATTGGCCAAGCGTGAGGAAGCGGGTCGGCGCGCTCGAGGAGCTCCGTCCGGCCGAGGGAAGCTGATATCAGCTGCGCAGGATACCCCGGCCCCAAAGGTTCAAGGTGCGCTCCTCATGCACCCAGTCCACGGACGGGCGGTCGTGGATCACCTCCAGCTCGGCCGAGATCTCGATCCAGTTGCCATCCGGATCGGTGATGAAGACGAAGAGGTTGTTGCCCGGCCCATGCCGCCCCGGCCCCCACATCGTCTTCACGCCGTGCCGGGCGAACCGGTCGCACCAGTCGCGGATGCCGTTCCACTCGCCCGTCTCGTAGCTGTGGTGGTCGAGCGCCGCCTCGGCGGCACGAAAGCATCCCATCGTGTGATGCTCGTGGTTGGAGCGCATGAAGGACGTTGCGAGCCCGCCCTCCGAATCGCGCACCCGGTCGGAGACCAGAAAGCCGAGCTTGCCGACATAGAACGCCTCGATCGCCTCCACCGACGGCGCGCGGATGTTGAAGTGCTGCAGCGGCCCGCGCAGGCCCTCGCTCGGCTCGTCCTGCTCGGCCAGGCCGAAGACGAGGGTGTTCCCCACCGGATCGGCAATTGCGAAAGACTCGCGAAGCAGCGGGCTCGGCGAATTCAGGATGGGCAGCCCTTCGCTCTCGACGCGCCGGCGAAGCGATCCAAGCCCTTCGCCGTCGCGACAGGCGAAGGCCAGGTAGCCGGCGGTCTTGGCCGCTCCCTCCCCGAACAGCACCCGGCGCCCCGGCCCCCGGCAGATCCAGTCGTCGCCCAGCCGGTCGAGCCGCATGTCCATCGCCTGGCTGTAGAACGTCGCCAGGGCCTCGGGGTCCGGGCTGTGGAGCTTGAAATGGTGGGTGTACGCGCCCGCGCAGACCGCCGTGGCATCCATCCTCATCACCGCTCGAGCCCGATTGCTTTCACCCGCGCCCGCAACCTGACGCCCTTGCCGGTCACGCGCAAGCATTCGCTGCGCCAGGCAGGCCGGCTTCCATAAAGGGCTATTGACCCCGCCCCGGCAGGACGACACGTCCTCAAAGCGCCTCTATGACGGCCTGCCGGAGGTCGAATACCCCTTCCACGACCGCGACATCCTCGTCACCACCTGCAGCTGCATCCGCATGCACAGGAAGAAGACCAGCACCTCCACCGTGCTCGCCGGACGGCGCCTCGGCATCACCGAAGTCGACGAGGGCATTTGGCTCGTCTCCTTCATGACCTATGATCTGGGATATATCGACCTGGAGCAGAGAACCTTGCAGACCATCGACAACCCGTTCGGCACGAGGTTGTCACCCATGTCTTAGGAACGTTCTGTTACCTATGTCTCCGGGCCGGACACAAATGGATGGCTGGTGCCGCATGCCGGACTCGAACCAGCGACCCTCGCATTACGAATGCGATGCTCTACCAACTGAGCTAATGCGGCTTAGGTGCGCTCCATACAATCTGGTGTCGCGGGCGGCAAGGTCCAGGGCCTGCATATCGGGCCGCGGCGCAAGCCTTACGCGTGGCGGCGGGCGTTCGAGCGGTCGCCGCTGAGAAATCCCGGCAGAGCGCGGCCGTCGTCCTCGGGCTCCTCGCCGACGCCCGGATCGTCCGGCCGCGGCGGCTCGACCGGCGCATCGGGCGGGACGTCCGCCTCCTCATCCGCCGCTGGAGCCGCATCCGGCTGCGCAACAAGCGTCTCTTCGGCCGGATCGCCACCGGCCCGGCCGGCCGCCCGCGCGCGGCTCTCCGCGACACCACCCTCAGGCGGCTCATGGGATGCGGCGGTCTTGGGCGTCACGGGCGCCGGCGAAACGATGCTGACCACCGTCGCCGGCTCGGTTTGCGGCTCCGCCAAGCCGCCAACCGCCGGCTCGCCGGTTTCCGCCTCAGCCGCGTTGGCCGGCTCCGCGGCAATTGCCGCAGGCGGCGGCGGAGGCGGCGGCGCAAGCTCGGCCGCGTCGATCTCAAGCTTCGGCCCTTCCAGCTCGGCGAGCGGCACCTTCCATTCGACCGCGTCGATGTTGCCGGTCACCGGCGAGATCGGCGCCCATTCCTCCAGCACCACGCCGTCGGCGGTCCAGGCCGGATCGCGCGGCGCGTAGACGGCCCGCGCCAGCCAGCCGCGCGCGCGGCCGCTGTCGCCGCTTTCCGCCTCCTCCAGCTCGGCCATGAGGATCAGCGTCTTCTGCGTCGGGCGCTCGGTGATGATCGGCGTGAGCAGTTCGCGCGCGCGGGCAAAATCGCGGGCGTCGATCGCCGCGCGCGCCACGGCGCGGCGGCCTTCGTCGGCGAACGGCCGCATCTGGAAGAGCGCCTCCGCCCGTTTCAGCCGGTCGGCCGCGGCGTCGCCGCTGCGCACATGCAGGTAGGCGTCGGCGACCTCCGGATGCGGGCCCGCCTTCCAGGCCGCTTCCAGCACGCGCGTGGCGCGGCGGATGTCGCCGTGCTGCGACAGCAGCCGCCCGGCCGTTACGGCGGCCGGCACCAGGTCGTTGGCGAGGTCGTGCGCCTCCGTCGCCGCCGCCCGCGCCGTATCGGGATCGCTGTCCTCCAGCGCCAGCGCCTTGGCGGCGAGGATGACGGCGCGCTGCCGCCGCGCCGTGCGCTTGTCGAGGATGCGCCCGTCGACGGCGCCGGTCAGCGTGGCGAGCGCCCCGTCCCAGTCGCCCGCCGCCATCTGATGGCGCAGCAGCGCCCGCGCCGCCCATGGCGCCGACGGCGCCTCGCCTCGCGCGCGCTCGGCGATCTGGTGCGCGGCGATATGCTCGCCCTGGCGCTCCGCCTCGATATAGAGGCCGCGCAGGCCGGCGATGCGTGTCGCCTGATCTTCGGTCATCTCCTGGAAGATGTCGCGCGCCGTGTCGCGGTCGCCCTTCAGCTGCGCCGTCTGCGCCCGCAGCAGAAGCGTCAGCGGCTGGTTCGGGAGCCGCCGCGCGGCATCCTGCGCGGCGCGCTCGGCGGAACGCACGTCGCCGGCGGCGATGGCGAGCAGGCCCTGCGAGATCGCCACGCGGCCGCGCTCCTGGTTGCGGTGGCGCCAGCCGCGCGCCAGCCGCCACGGCGCACGCAGCAGCTCCCGCACGAACCAAATGAATGCCATGCCGAGCAAGATCGCGGCGAGAAGCGCGAAGACGGCGGTCGTCAGATTGACCGAATAGGCCGTATCGCCCAGCGTCAGGGCCACGTCACCTGGCGTGCTCTTGAGCCATGTGAAGCCCAGCGCGGCGGCGAAAAGGACGGCGAGAAGGATGAGGAAGCGGATCATGGCGCTCACCCGTCCGATCCGAGCCGCGACAGAGCCGAGGCCCGCAGCTCTGCGACGAGATCGTCGGCGGCCGCCCGGACCTCGACGCGTTTCGCCCAGTCGGCGGTCTTGGCCTTGACGGCGTCGGGAAGCACGTTCCATTCCGACAGCGCCGTCTTGAGATCGCCGGCCGCCAGCGCCGCGCGGATGCGCGTCACGATCGCCGCCGGATCGGCGCCTTCGGTCGGATGCGCGGGGCGCACCTCCACCAGCCCGCGGGCGCTTTGCAGGAGGCGGTCGATCGGTCCCGTGCCCTCCGGCAGCGGGGTGGCGAGATCGATCCCTTCCATCTCCGTCTCGAACTGCGCGCGGATGGCGGCAAGCGTCGGCAGCCCCGTCTCCGCGTCGGGCTTCAGGGTGGCGAGCTTGCCGGCATCGACGCCGAGGCCTTGCAGCGCGGCAAGCTCGCTGGCGAAGGGCCGGCCGGACTCGATGGCAGCGGCCAGCGCATCGGCCGCCACGGCAGGCGCAAGCGCGTGAGCAATGTCCATCTCGCCGCTCACCTTGGCGAGGTCCGTCTCGATCGACTGGATGCGCGTCTCCATCGCCTGGACGCTTGCTTCGATCGACTGCACGCGATCGGCGCTCGGAAGGCCGTCGACCTTGGTGGACAAAGCGCCGAGCTGCTGCCGCAGCGCGTCAAGCGCGCTTGTCACGCCGGAAAGATCGGGCGCGGCGGCGCCACCGCTCGCGGCACCGGCGGCGCCGATCTGCGAGATGCGCTGGTCGAGCTGGGTGACGCGGTCGCCGAGCTTCTGCAGCGCGTCCTCGTCGGGAGCCTCCGGCGCAGGCGTATTCTCCAATGCGTCGACGGATTGCTGAAGCGCCACGATATCCTCGCGGAGCGGCGCCAGGTCGTTCTTCGCGGCTGTCGCCTTCAGCCCGTCGACGTCGTGCTTCAGCGCGGCGATCTCGCCGGAGAAATCGGGGGCTTCCTGAGCGGCCGGCCGGAAGAAGCCGGTCAGCGCCAGCGCCACCACAGCCAGCGCCACGACGGCTCCGCCGACCAGCGCAGCGGCAATCAACGCCACAAACGACGTGCCCCTCGAGGGTGGCGCCGAAGCGGAAGCAGGCTTCTCCGCGCGCCGCGCGGAAGCGAAGGCCGAGGGCGTCGGCGGCTCGACCGGCTTGCCCCCCTCGTCGCGCTTCGGCGCCGCATTTGCTTTCGTGGCGGGCTCCTCGTTTTTCTGGGCCTGTGCCGGGTCGGGCTTGGCGCCTTGCGACGGCGCCTCGCTGGCCGGTTTCCCGGACATCTCGCCGGCGGGCTTTGCGCTGGCGGCGGACGCGGCGGCGCTTTCCGCTTCCTTGCGCGCCACCTCCTCGGCGGGAAGGTCGATGGTGACCGGCTTTCGCGATTGCGGAGCGCCGTGCCCCCTCTGTCCCGTGCTGTTCTTCGCCATCCAATCTCCGCCGGTCAAACGTCTTCGGAGCGCTGCTGATCCGGGCCACGCATGATCATCCTGCCCCGGTCTATATCAAAGGTGCAAACCGACCCTAAACCGCGCCTCTCCCCGACCGCACGAACGCTGCGGTGCCATATTGTCACGGCCGGCTCACGCCGATGCCTTGCTCTCTATCAACGCAAAGAGACTGATTTGGTTTGGTTTTTCTGCGACCAAGACGGAACCGGCCGCGATGCCCGCCAGCGGCTCGGCAACGGCCTGCGACAGGCAGAACAGAAAAATGCGCTCCGAAAGCGGCGCAAGGCCCGCCGCGGAGACGGCTTCGGCGAATGCTTCGGCGCTTCGCCGCGAATAAAGAAGCACGCCGTCGACGCTGCCGCTTCGCAGCGCGTCTTCCGCCACGCCCGAGAGGCGCGCGCGCGGCTCGCTGCGATAGACGATCACCGCCTCCACCTCGAAACCGTGCGAGCGCAGCGCACCGGCAGGATCGCCCGCCTGCGTCTCGCCCGCGGCGTAGAGCAGCGGGCCGGCCTTCGCGTCGCGTTCGCTTGCGAGCAGCCGAACCAGATCGTCGAGCGCGCCGCCGGCCGAGCGCGCCCCGGCAAAGCCGGCGCGCTTCGCCTCCAGCGCCGTCCGATCGCCGACGGCATAAAGCGGAAGCGTGCGCGGGACTGCATCGTCGCTGCGCGCGGCAAGCGCCCTGACCGCGTTGCTGCTCGTCACGAGCACCGCCTGGAAGTCGCGCGCGGGAACAGGCGCGTGCGGATCGACGACGATGTCCAGCATGGGCGAGAGGATCGCCTCGTGGCCGAGCCGGATCAGCGCACGCCCTGTGCGGTCGTCATCGGGCTCGGGCCGCGTCACGATGAGCCGCATCAGCCGATCCCCAGGCGCTTGAGAAACGCCTCGGGCGCACGACTTCGGACCGTCTCGCCCGCCGTTCGACCGATCGCCTCCGCATCATCGGCCGCGCCGCATCCCTCCGCTTCGTAGGACTCACGCCCATCCTCGCCGAGCAGGATGCCGTTGAAGCGGACCTGGCCGTCGGCGATTTCCGCATGGCCGGCGACCGGCGTGCGGCACGACCCGTCGAGCGCCGCGAGGAAGGCGCGCTCGCAGGCGAGCGCCTGCGCCGTCTCGCGGTGATCGATCGCGGCAAGACGGTCCCGCGTGTCGCGGTCGTCTTCGCGGCATTCGACCGCTACGACGCCCTGCCCGCAGGAGGGGACGAAGATCGTCGAGCGGCAGAAGCTGCGTGATGCGGCCGGCCAGCCCGAGCCGCTTCAGCCCCGCCGCCGCCAGCAAGCGTCGCGTCGAAATCGCCGTCCTCGACGCGCTTCAGCCGCGTCGGCACATTGCCGCGCAGCAGCGCGAAGGTGAGATCGGGCCGCGCCCGTCTCAGCAGCGCCTCCCTGCGAATGGAGGCGGAGCCGATCAGCGCGCCGGAAGGCAGCGCCTCGAGCGAAGTCCGCCCCGCGCGCGACAAGCGCGTCGCGCGCGTCCTCGCGCGCAAGCACCGCGCCGATCGTCAGCCCGGCCGGCAGGAAGGTCTCCATGTCCTTGGCCGAATGCACCGCCACATCCACCTCGCCAGAGACGAGCGCGCTCTCGATCTCCTTGGTGAAGAGCCCCTTGCCGCCGGCCTCGGCCAGCGCCCGGTCGCGGATGCGGTCGCCGGACGTCTTGACGACGACGATCTCGATCGCCGCCTCCGGAAGGCCGTGCGCCGTCATCAGCGCGTCGCGAACCGCCTCCGCCTGCCACATGGCCAGCCGGCTGCCGCGCGTCCCGATGCGGATCGGCCTCGTTTGCGCCAAAGGAACCCCGGATGCTAGGAGCCGTCAGGCTCGCCGAGAGCCCTAGCCTCTGGTCCGCCCAACTGCAATGACAGCACCTCAACGCGAGCTCACTTTGCTCGGCATCGAAACGAGCTGCGACGAGACGGCCGCGTCCGTCGTGCGGCGTAATGCCGAGGGGGGCGGCGCCATCCGCTCCGACATCGTGCTGAGCCAGGTGGAGGACCACGCCGCTTTCGGCGGCGTCGTGCCGGAGATCGCCGCGCGGGCGCATGTGGAAGCGCTCGACGGCGTGGTGCGCGCCGCCATGCGCGAGGCGGGCGCCGCGTGGGACGACCTCGACGCGGTCGCCGTCACCGCCGGGCCGGGCCTGATCGGCGGGCTGCTCGTCGGCGTGATGACGGCGCGCGCCATTGCGGCGGCGCGCGGGCTGCGGCTGATGCCGCTCAACCATCTCGAAGGCCATGCGCTGACCGCGACGCTGACCGCATCGCGTCCCCTTCCCCTATCTCCTGCTGCTCGTCTCCGGCGGCCACACGCAACTGTCGCGGTGGAAGGCGTCGGCCGCTACCGCCGGCTCGGCACCACCATCGACGACGCGCTCGGCGAGGCCTTCGACAAGACCGCCAAGCTGCTCGGCCTCGGCTTTCCCGGCGGCCCGAACGTCGAGCGCGCGGCGAAGGCCGGCGACCCCAAGCGCTTCGCCCTGCCACGGCCGCTGAAGGGCACGCGCGGCTGCGACTTCTCGTTCTCCGGGCTGAAGACGGCGCTGCGGCTTGAGGCGGAGGCCAACGCCCCGCTCTCCGAGCAGGACGTGGCCGATCTTGCCGCTTCGTTCCAGGCGGCCGCCGCCGACGTGGTCGACGACCGCACGCGCCGGCGCGCTGAGGTTTTTCGCCGAGCGCTACGGCAAGCCGCCGACGGCGCTCGTCGTCGCCGGCGGCGTCGCCGCCAACCGGCTGATCCGCATCCGCCTCGACGACCTCTGCGAGGAGACCGGCGTTCCCTTCATCGCGCCGCCGCGCGCGGCTTTGCACCGACAACGCCGCGATGATCGCCTGGGCCGGCGCCGAGCGGCTCGCCGCCGGGCTGGCGCCCGATCCGCATCTCCCCGCCCGCGCCCGCTGGCCGCTCGACGAAACTGCCGCGCCGCTCGTCGGGGGCGGCGCCAAGGGGGCCAAGGCGTGAGCGGAGCCGCGCCGTCCGCCGCTCCCCCGGCCACGCCCATTGTGCGCCCGCGCACCAAGGCCATCGTCTACGCGACGAGCGGGGACCGGCTGCTTCTCTTCCTCCAGCCCGACTATCCCGACGTCGGCTGGCAGCCGCCCGGCGGCACGGTGGACGAAGGCGAGGCGATCGAGGCGGCGGCGCGCCGCGAGTTCGAGGAGGAGACGGGGCTTGCGCCGAACGGGGCCTGGACGCTGCTCGGCGCCTGCACCTACCGCTTCGTCGCCGACGGCTTCGACCATATCCACGAGCGCCACTTCTTCCATCTGGCACTTGAGGGAGCCTATCCGGAGCGCTTCGAGTGCATCGAGGCGACGCCGGAGGAAGGCGGGCCGCCGATCCGCTTTGCCTTCTCCTGGCACGCGCTGAGCGACGGCCCGGTCCTCCACCGCCATCTCGATGCGCTGCTGCCGGATCTGCTCCAGCTCTCGGCATGGAGGCGAAAGGATGACGCAGCACGTGGCGATTGCCGGCGCCGGCGCCTTCGGCACCGCCTTGGCGCTGATCGCGCACAAGGCCGGCCGCGAGGTGACCCTGTGGGGGCGCAACCCGCAGGAGATGGAGGCGATCCGCAGCCGCGGCGAGAACGTCGCCTATCTCCGCGGCGTGGACATCCCCGCCGCCATCAGGCTGACGGCCGAGCCGGGCCGCTGCGCGAGGCCGACATCCTGCTCCTCGCCGTGCCGGCCCAGGCGACGCGCGACCGTGGCGATGCTTCTGGCCGCCGACGGGCTTGCGGGCAAGCCGGTGGTCGCCTGCGCCAAAGGCATCGAAGCGGAGACCGGCCGGCTGCAGAGCGAGATCATCGCCGAGGTGCTGCCCGGGGCGCGGCCGGCGGCGCTGTCCGGCCCCGGCTTCGCCGAAGAGATCGCGCGCGACCAGCCGACGGCGGTCACCATCGCCGCCGCCGACCTTGCGCTGGCGCACGCGCTGTGCACGCGCGCTCGCCGTCGATTCCTTCCGCCCCTATGCCAGCGACGACCTCGTCGGCGTGGAGCTTGGCGGCGCGGTCAAGAACGTGCTCGCCATCGCCGCCGGCATCGTGGCCGGCCGCGTCGCTTGGCGAAGGCGCGCGCGCCGCGCTGATCGCGCGCGGGCTGGCGGAGATGACGCGGCTCGGCGTGGCGCTCGGCGCGCGCGCCGAGACTTTCATGGGGCTTTCGGGCCTCGGCGACCTCGTGCTGACCGCGACGAGCCGGCGCTCGCGCAACCTCGCCTTCGGCATGGCGCTGGGCGAGGGCCGCCAGCCCGCCGAGCTGCTGGCGCCCGGCATGCCGCTGGTCGAGGGCGCACACACCGCGAAAATCGCCGCCGAGCTTGCCGCGCGCCACGGCATCGACGCGCCGATCAGCCACGCGGTCGCCGCCATCATCGGCGGCAGGCTGTCGGTCGCCGCCGCCATCGAGGGCCTTGTCAACCGCCCGCTCAAGGCGGAGAACGCCTGAAAAGCGTGATCCCGAAAAGTGGGAACCGGTTTCCCGCCTTCGCGAAGCCCGCTTCGGCGGGCGAAGCAAGGTCGGATAAGATCATGCTCCAGCAAAGGGCAAGGCGGGGAGCGAGGACATGGCCTATTGGCTTTTCAAGTCGGAGCCGCATAGCTGGTCGTGGGACCAGCAGAAGGCGAAGGGCGCCAAGGGGCAGGAATGGGACGGCGTGCGCAATTTCCAGGCGCGCAACCACATGCGCGCCATGAAGAAGGGCGACCGCGGCTTCTTCTATCATTCCGGCGAGGAGAAGGCGGTGGTCGGCATCGTGGAGGTGATCGCCGAGGCGCACCCCGATTCCACCGCCAAGGAAGGCAATTGGGAATGCGTCGACCTGAAGGCCGTCGCCGACGTGCCCAAGCCCGTGACGCTTGAGGCCATCAAGCAGGAGAAGGGTCTCGCCGACATGGTGCTGGTGAAGAACTCGCGCCTCTCCGTGCAGCCGGTGACGGCGGCGGAGTGGAAGCGCGTCTGCCAGATGGGCGGCGTGAAGGCGGGCTGACCGGCACCCCCGCCCGCCCATGTTCCCGATCTCCGACGACAACCCGCGGCGCCATCTGACGCCCTACGTGAACTACGCGATCGTCGGCGCCTGCGTGATCGTCTTCCTGTGGCAGCTTTCGCTCGGCCAGCGCGGCGAGGCGGATGCGGTCTACGGGTTCGGCATGATCCCGGCGCGGCTGTTCGGCAGCGAGCAGCTGCCGGCGGGCTTCGTGGCGGCGCCGGCCTGGGCGACGATCTTCACCTCCATGTTCATGCATGGCGGCTGGCTGCATCTCGGCGGCAACATGCTCTACCTCTGGATCTTCGGCGACAACATCGAAGATTCGATGGGGCATGGCCGCTATCTCGTCTTCTATCTCCTGTGCGGCGCGGCCGCGGCGCTGGCGCAGTGCGTCGTCGACACGACCTCCACGGCGCCGATGATCGGCGCGAGCGGCGCCATCTCCGGCGTGCTCGGCGCCTATATCCTGCTGCATCCCGGCGCCACGGTGCGCGTGCTGATCTTCCTCGGCTTCTTCGTGACGATCGCGCATATCCCCGCGCTGATCGTGCTTGGCATCTGGTTCGCGCTGCAGCTCCTGAGCGGGCTGGCCGTCTCGGGGAGCGATCCGGGCGTCGCCTTCTGGGCGCATGTCGGCGGCTTCGTCGCCGGCTTCGTGCTGATCTGGTTCTTCAAGCGCCCCGACGTGCCGATGCTGGAGCGCCCGCGCCACCGCGCCTTCCATATGGAGACGCGCCGGCGGCCGCGCGGCCCCTGGGGCTAGGGTAACGGACCGGATTCCCGGCGAACGGCCGCCCAAGCTTCGCGCAAGGCAGGCGAGGCAGGCTCCCTGCATCGGCCGACCGGATGACCGCCACCGCGCTTTCCAGAAACAGCTAGGCACGCGGGTCGCCGCCTGAGAAAGGTGCCGAAATGAAGGGCCTTGGACCGCTGTTCCGTTTGACGGCCATGAGCTTCGCAGGCGCCATGGCCTCCGTCGCGACGGCGTCCATCCCCCCCAACGCCGACATGGCGCCCGCGCTGCATGCGCAAACCATGATCTATGAGCTCAACACCGAGATGGTCGTGCGCGACTGGGTGCTGTGCATCTCGCTGGAATCGGCCGAACAGCTGGTCCAGGCCCGCGAGGAGAGCGACAAAAGCGCATGGCTGGCCTTCGTCGCGCTTCGCGATGCGAAGACCTGCGGGCTATTCCCCGAGCTTCGCGTCATCCTGAAGACGCCGCTCTATACGTCGCCGAAGGTGACCGGAGGCGTGGGCCGCATCTACGGCGGGCTGGTACAGATCTCGAACCGCTGGGCCTCCGCCTACCTGGTTCACAACGGCCTGCCGGTGACCGCTCACTCGACAACCGAACCGGAGGCGGTGCCGCCAGACCTCCGTAAGGGAATTTAAAGCCAATTGTGACAGTACCGCCTCATCCATCCACCCTTCATTGGGACGAGGTGAATGAAGCCCTTGATGACTTGTCTGGCCGTCGCGTCGTCCCTGGTGGCGGGCGCCGCAATTGCCGCCGACATGCCGCCGATCAGGCCCGAGGGCGGCGTGGAGCTGACATGGCAGGAGCACATCGACGCGCTCAATGCCTGCGACGTGAAGCGCATCGTGGCACTCTATCCGCGCGAAATCCTCTTTATTCAGGCCCAGAAGGTCTGGGGCGGACGGGAGAAGGTCCTCGACTTCTTCAACCACTACTGCAAGCCGTTCTCCGAGGGCGGATTCAAGGGTGGCAACTTCATCATCGAGGACTCCAAGACCTTCGGCGATACCGTCACCGTGCGGTGGCGAATGGAAGCCGACTTTCTCTCCGAGCCTTATTACGGCGCCGTCACTTACGTCACGCATGACGGGCTCATCTACGTCCAGACGACGACCTTCAACCCGAAGACGATGCCGGTACAAAGAGCCGAGACCCGTAGTACCGGGTGACGACCAGTAGGCCGCTGCGCGCCGTCACATCTTGCCATGCGGACGGCGAACGCGGAATGAAGGCGGCGTGGACTCCGCCGCCTTCATTCGCGCCAACACCATGCTTCTCGCTCCGCCGCTCGTGCCGGAGGTGAAGCTGCATTTGGCGCACGAAGCGCTGCCCTTGTGGGAAAAGACCGAGGAGGAGCTCGGCGCGCTCGGCCTGCCGCCGCCCTTCTGGGCCTTCGCCTGGGCCGGCGGACAGGCGCTCGCCCGCTACGTCCTCGACAACCCGAAGCTCGTCGCCGGCCGGCGCGTGCTCGACTTCGCCTCCGGCTCCGGCCTGGTCGCCATCGCCGCGACGCGCGCCGGCGCCGCCACGGTGACGGCGAGCGAGATCGACAGCTTCGCCTTCGCCGCCATCGCCGCCAACAGCGCGGCGAACGGCGCCGGCGTGGCCGTGACCGAGGCCGACGTCATCGGCCGCGACGAGGGCTGGGACGTCGTGCTGGTCGGCGACGCCTTCTACGAAAAGCCGCTGGCGGAGCGCCTGCTGAGCTGGCTCGAGACGCTTCGCGCCCGCGGCGCCACCGTGCTGATCGGCGACCCCGGCCGCACCTACCTTCCCAAGGACCGCCTGACCCGCCTCGCCACCTACGACGTGCCGGTGACGCGTGCGCTGGAGGACACGGAGATCAAGAAAACCAGCGTGTGGCAGCTCTGACCGGCGCACGCCACCCTCCATCACATGCTATCCTGGCTGCAAAACCAGCCTGGGAGGGGCGTCATGGCATTCGCCGGCATCAACTATCTCGCCGTCATCGTGGCGGCGGTGGTCGCTTACGTGTTCGGGGCCGTCTGGTACATGGTGCTGGCCAAGCCGTGGCTGGAGGCGGTGGGGTTCAAGGAGCAGCCGAAGCCGGCGCCGGCGCCCTTCGTCATCGCCTTCGTCGTGCAGCTCGTCATCGCCTATTTCCTCGCAGGGCTGATCGGCCATCTCGGCGACATCACGGCTTGGCACGGAATCCTCACCGCCTTCTTCGTGTGGCTGCCCTTCGTGCTCGGGACGATGATCGTCAACCACCGCTTCCAGGGATCGGGCTGGTCCCTGACCGCTGATCGACGGCGGCCACTGGCTCGGCGTTTTCCTGATCATGGGGCTGGTCATCGGGCTCTTCGGCGTGTAGAGCATCGTTCCGGAATGCTGGAGCCGCCATGCCGATACCGGATCGGAGAGGCTCGAAACATCGGAGGACGCCATGCTGACGGCCATCCTGTCGCAGGTGAGCTACCTGCCGGTCCTGCTTGCTGCTGTCGCCGGCTGGCTGTTCGGCTCGCTCTATTATGCGGCTCTCGGCGGTCCATGGGCCGCGGCCCACGGCTGGGACAAGGCGTCCATGTCGCGGCCGCCCGTCTCGACCATGATCATCTCGTTCCTCTGCGAGATCGTCATGGCGACGATGCTCTTCGGCGTCATCTTCCATATCGGCGAGATCAACGTCGAACGGGCGCTCTTCTCCGCCGCAATGCTGTGGATCGGCTTCGTCGCCACCACCGTGATCGTCAACTACCGTTTCGGCAGGCATCCCTGGTCGCTGGTCCTGATCGACGCCGGCCACTGGCTGGGCGTCCTTCTCGTCATGGGGCTGGTGCTCGGCCTTTTCGGCGCGTGAGCGTGTCGCCCGGCTCCCGCATGGACGCGGCGGCCTGAGCTTCGCATAATAGGGGCACCAACGCGGGCCCCCGATCATGCGGAGGGCGACCCGCCAGAAACCGTGCGTGGGAGGACATCGATGTCGGAAGAGAAGCTCTATCCCGTCTCCAAGGAATGGGCCGAGCGGGCGTTTATCAACGCCGACAAATACCGCGAAATGTACCGGCAGAGCGTCGAGGATCCCGACGGCTTCTGGCGCGAGCAGGCCAAGCGCATCGAATGGATCAAGCCCTTCACCAAGGTGAAGAACGTCAGCTACGCCTACCCCGACGTCTCCATCAAATGGTTCGAGGACGGCTCGCTCAACCTCTCGGTCAACTGCATCGACCGGCACCTGAAGGACCGCGCCGACCAGGTGGCGATCATCTGGGAGGGCGACGACCCGGCCGACGACAAGAAGATCACCTATCGCGAGCTGCACGAGCATGTCTGCCGCATCGCCAACGTCATGAAGGCCTACGGCGTGAAGAAGGGCGACCGGGTGACGATCTACATGCCGATGATCCCGGAGGCGGCCTATGCCATGCTCGCCTCAGCGCGGATCGGCGCCATCCATTCCGTCGTGTTCGGCGGCTTCTCGCCCGACTCGCTCGCCAACCGCATCGAGGACTGCCGCTCCGACTTCGTCATCACTGCCGACGAAGGCGTGCGCGGCGGCAAGCCCATCCCGCTGAAGGCCAATACCGACAAGGCGATCGCCCGCGCCGAGCAGGACGGCGCGCATGTGCGCCACGTGCTGGTCGTCAAGCGCACCGGCAACCAGGTG
Source organism: uncultured Alphaproteobacteria bacterium (assembly GCA_963801225.1). GTDB lineage: Bacteria > Pseudomonadota > Alphaproteobacteria > Rhizobiales > Afifellaceae > DASWJZ01. The sequence goes on along the minus strand of CAWDED010000008.1, from coordinate 488,476 downwards.
CACTTCGAGGCGCGACCGCGACCTCTGGTACCACGAGGAGGTCGCGAAGGTCCCCGCCGACTGCCCGCCGGAGGAGATGAACGCGGAGGACCCGCTCTTCATCCTCTATACGTCGGGCTCCACCGGCAAGCCGAAGGGCGTGCTGCACACGACCGGCGGCTACGGCGTCTACACCTCCATGACGCACCAGTACGTGTTCGACTACCACGACGGCGACATCTACTGGTGCACCGCCGATGTCGGCTGGGTGACCGGCCACTCCTATATCGTCTACGGGCCGCTGGCGAACGGCGCCACCACGCTGATCTTCGAGGGCGTGCCGAACTATCCGAGCGTCTCGCGCTTCTGGGACGTGGTCGACAAGCACGGCGTCAACATCTTCTACACGGCGCCGACCGCGATCCGCGCGCTGATGGGCGCCGGCGACGGGCCGGTGACGAAGCACCTCGCGCAAGTCGCTGAGGCTGCTCGGCACGGTCGGCGAGCCGATCAACCCGGAAGCCTGGGAATGGTACTGACCGCGTGGTCGGCGACAGCCGCTGCCCGATCGTCGACACCTGGTGGCAGACGGAGACCGGCGGCATCTTGATCACGCCGCTGCCCGGCGCCATCGGCCAGAAGCCCGGCTCGGCGACGCTCCCCTTCTTCGGCGTAGAGCCGGTGCTCGTCGACAATGACGGCAACCCGCTGGAGGGCGCGGCGAGCGGCAATCTGTGCATCGCGCAATTCCTGGCCGGGCCAGATGCGCACCGTCTATGGCGACCACAAGCGCTTCGTCGACACCTATTTCTCGCAATACAAGGGCATGTATTTCACCGGCGACGGCTGCCGCCGCGACGAAGACGGCTATTACTGGATCACCGGCCGCGTCGACGACGTCTTGAACGTCTCCGGCCACCGCATGGGCACGGCGGAAGTGGAATCGGCGCTGGTCGCCCACCCGAAAGTGTCGGAGGCCGCCGTCGTCGGCTACCCGCACGACATCAAGGGCCAGGGCATCTATTGCTACGTCACGCTGATGACCGGCGAGGAGCCGACCGACGCGCTGAAGAAGGAGCTGCGCGACTGGGTGCGCACCGAGATCGGGCCGATCGCCTCGCCCGACCTCATCCAGTTCGCGCCCGGCCTGCCGAAGACGCGCTCCGGCAAGATCATGCGGCGCATCCTCCGCAAGATCGCCGAGGACGACTCCTCCAACCTCGGCGACACCTCCACGCTCGCCGACCCGACGGTGGTCGACAGCCTGGTGGACAATCGGCAGAACAAGAACGGGTGAGACGACCGGCGCGTCAGCGCGGGCAATGGTCAAAGCTTCCGGAGGAATTGCCGGCAAATCCGAGCCATGACGCGGCGCGAGTATTAACGTCTTGCGGCCATCCTGGTGGCGGCAGCCGAAAGCCATGTCGTCCGTGCACGGAAGCGGGAGCGGCATCGCCCCGGCGGTCCCCGCAAAGCAATTGAGGGAATGGCATATGATCACTCGCTTTGGCCTGGCGCTTTTCGCCGGCTGCACCCTCGCCGCCTCCGCCTTCGCGGCCGACGGCACCCATCCGCACTGGACCTATGAAGGCGCCGAGGGCCCTGAGAGCTGGGGAACGCTCTCCCCCGATTTCACCGCCTGCGCCGACGGTGCCATGCAGTCGCCCATCGACCTTTCCGCGACCAATGCCGAGGGCGCCGTCACCATATCGACGAGCTATGCCCCCGTGCCGCTGACGGTGCTCAACAACGGCCACACGGTGCAGATGAACGCCGGCGATGCCGGGACACTGGTCTCCGGCGGCGTGGAGTACAAGCTGCTGCAGGTGCATTTCCATACGCCGAGCGAGCACGTCATCGACGGCAAGCATGCCCCGCTCGAAGCGCACTTCGTCCACCAGTCGGACGACGGCCGGCTGGCCGTCCTCGGCGTGATGATCGTGGAAGGCGCCGAGAACCCGACGCTCACCGAACTTTTCCGCCACCTGCCGACCAAGGAGGCCGAGGCGGTGACCTATGACGACGTCACCATCGACTTCAACGGCCTCCTCCCGGCCGACAAGACGATCTTCCGCTACATGGGCTCGCTCACCACGCCGCCCTGCAGCGAAGGGGTGAACTGGCACCTGCTGGCAAAGCCGGTGGAGGCGAGCGACCGGCAGATCGGCGGTCTGGAGGCGGTGATGGGCGAGAACAACCGCCCTGTTCAGCCGCTCGGCAACCGCCTCCTGGTCGGACCCGCGGAGAAGACCGGCCTCTGAGCGATCGCCCGTCGCGGCTGATCAGGATCAATTCCAAAAGACGCGCGCCTCCCTATCTAACCGGTTCGGAGGTGCGTCATGACCCATATCGTCTGCCCCGAATGCAACGCCGTGAACCGGGTGCCCGCCGAGCGGCTGGCGCGCGGCGACAGCCCGGTCTGCGGCAAGTGCCGCGCCAAGCTCTTCTCCGGCCACCCCGTCGCGCTCGACGAGGCGGCACGCTTCCAGCTGCACATCGAGAAGAGCGACGTGCCGGTGCTGGTGGATTTCTGGGCGCCCTGGTGCGGCCCATGCCGCATGATGGCGCCGGCCTTCGAGGAGGCGGCGGGCCGGCTGGAGCCGCGGCTGAGGCTCGCCAAGGTGAACACCGAGGCCGTACCGGCGCTCGGCGCCCGCTATGGGGTGCAGGCGATCCCCACCATGATCCTCTTCCATCGCGGCCGCGAGCTGGCGCGGCAGTCGGGCGCCATGCAGATGCCGGGCATCGTGCGCTTCGCGGAGGCGCATCTCGGCCGCGCGGCGGCCTGAGGCCTGTCCGGCCGCGCGCCGCCCCGGCACATCTTTGCAATTGTCAACTGCACGTTAAGGTTTATTGTTCACGTAGAAGGAGTTGTGCGGCGGTAGTCTGGCCGTTCGTTGCGTCGGGTGCGTTGCGTCATGTCCGTGCTTGTGAGTCTCGTTTGTCCGCATTGCGATGCGGTGTGTCGTGAGAGGGGTGTCGACGGCGCCTACTGCGATCTCTGCGACGCGCCGCTCTTCACCGGCAATCCCATCTCGCTTGACGACCCGGCTCGTTTCCAGAGGCACATCGTCAGCAACGACGTGCCGGTGCTGGTGGCTTTCGGGGCACCATGGTGCGGCCCCTGCCGCATCACCGCGCCGGAGCTCGAGAAGGCGGCGCGGCGGCTGGAGCCCGATATCCGGCTCGTCACCGTCGACACCAGCGAGGCGCCGCTCCTCGCCGAGCGCCATGAGGTCAGGGCGATACCGACCCTGATCCTGTTCAGCCACGGCCGCGAGCTGGCGCGCTTCAGCGGGTCGATCCAGGCCGCCGACATCACGCGATTCGTGCTTCACCATGTCGACGCGGAAGCGGAGGAGCGGGTCGCCGAGCCTGCCTAGTGTGATCCCGAAAAGTGGACACCGGTTTCCCGCCCTCGCGAAGCCCCGCTTCGGCGGGCGAAGCAAGGTCGGATAAGATCATGCTCCAGCAAAGAGATAGAGCCGCGCCTCAGTCGCCGAAGCGCACCGCGTCGGTGTTGCCGCCGCACACGATGACGCCGACGCTCTCGTTCTTCTCCGGGCGGTAGGCGCCCGACAGGAGCGCCGCGAAGGCGGTGGCGCCGCCCGGCTCCGCGGCGATCCGCAGCCGGTCCCACAGGAGCCGCTGCGCGGCGGCGATCGCCTCGTCCTCCACCAGCAGCGAATGCGCCACGTGCTTGCGCGCCACCGGGAACATCAGCTTGCCGACCTGCTTGGGCGCCAGCGAATCCGCGGCGATGCCGCCGGCCGGCGCCTCCACCGGCTTGCCGGCGGCGAGCGCCATATTGAGCGTCGGCGCCGTCTCCGGCTCGACCGCCACGATGCGCACGCCGTTCCCCTTCTCCGGCGACCCGTACCAGGCGGCGACGCCGCCGATCAGCCCGCCACCGCCCACCGCCACGAGCACCGTGTCGAGGCCCGGCGCCTGCTCCTCCAGCTCGGTCGCCAGCGTGCCCTGGCCGAGCAGCGTCTCGCGCTGGTCGTAGGCGTGCACCGCCATGGCGCCGGTGAGCGCACGAAACGCCTTCGCTGGCGGCCAGCGCATCGGCGTAGCGCGCCCCGCGCACCACAAGGTCGGCGCCGTAGCTCTTGATGCGCGCCACCTTGGTGGCGGAGGAAACCTCCGGCACGAAGATGGTCGCCTTGATGCCGAGCTTCTGGGCCGCATAGGCGACCGCCGCGCCGTGATTGCCGCCCGACGCCGCCACCACGCCGGCGGCCGGCACCTCGCGGCCGAGCAGATTGGCGAAGGCGCCGCGCGGCTTGAACGAGCCGGTATGCTGGAGAAGCTCCAGCTTGAAGGTGAGACGCCCGCCCTCCAGGCCGAGCTCGCGGCCGTCGGCCACCAGCACCGGCGTTCGCCGCACATGCGGCCGGACGAGCCGGCGGGTGGCGCGAATGGCCTCGCGGTCGATCGCCGTCGACACCGCGCCGCCGGGTGCGGGTTCCGTCGGTCCCCGATTCATGCGCCTTCGATTGCCATGATTTGGCCCGGCCGGTCGAGCGGCTTGTTGCTGGCTTGCTATTCGCCGGGCCGGCGATAGACGAGCGCCGCGCCATCCATCTCCTGCGCCGCGGTCTCGCACCAGGAGCCGCGGGCGCCGCCGTCATAGGGGCGCGCATGGCCGGCGGCGATGAGGACCGCGCCGACATCGACGCCGTCGGCGGTCGCCACATCGGCCACGACGCGGCCGAAATATTTGCCGCCCCCGATCTGGGTGAGCACGATCGTCTCCGCCGGTCACAAGCTCTTGAAGCGCCGCCGTGGCACGCCCGGCACGCGCCTTCTCGCTGTCGCAGCGTCCATGCAGCTCGGGCGCGTCGATGCCGCGGATGCGCACCAGCACCTCAAGCTCCTGACCGAGCCAGATCGTCACGCGTGCACGGAGCGTATCGCCGTCCACGACCCGCTCGACCCTGGCCGCATAAGGCCCCGTCAAGGTCTCGGCCGCCCGCGCAACCCCGCCGCCGACAGTCAGCAAGACCGCGACGAGACAACATGCAAAACGGCGAATCATTGCTCCCATCAACCGCTTCTGGACCGCGTCCAATCACGCTGCAAGGATTTTCTTCCTAGCAACCTATAAGGGTATTATGGATGTTAGGCAACTGTAGATGTGAGGCATTGGTTCCGAGAGCAGTCGCCCGCCCGGCCACTTTTCGCCGCACGGCCGCCATTTTCGTTTGTGAGATGAACGGCTCGCTGCCATCTGGATTGCGGGCTCGGCACGGTTATATTTCACCCGCCGAATTGGGGGCGATTTTCAGGATATCCGCCAGGGGATGCTAATGACGTCTAAACAACGAGTCTTCGCCGGTGCGCTCGCAGCGCTGATGTTGAGCGCTTCCGTCGCCGAAGCGGCGAGCGCCGCCACAGTCAATCGGCAGTTCCGCGCTGCCGTGGCGCACGTGCTCGGTAGCGTACGGAACAGCACCGACTACCTGAAAAACCTCAGCTCGTCCGAGTTCCGCGATTTCGTGGCCTGCACCCAGAACGTCATGGACGCAGCGCCCCTGGCCCGCAAACAATACGTCCTGGCAGCACCCAACCTGACGGACCAGCGGCAGCGCTTCGATGAGGTAGCGCTCGATAACCGTGCCGCGCTGAAGCAGAAGATCACGCGGGACTGCGCCTGATCTGGAGACGGACGCCGGCGGCATCAGAAGTCGCTGGCGATCCCCTTCACCTCCCAGTCGCCGTAGCGCACGGGCTCCGGCCCGTCGCGCCCGCCAATCTCACGTGCGCCGGGCTCGCGCGGGCCAGCCGCTTTCTCGGCGGCGGCCTTGCGGCGCGCCGCCGCTTCCTCAAGCGCACGCTTGGCGGCAGCGCGGATGCGGCCTTCCACGCTTTCGCCCGTCTCGTCCGGCCTCGGTTTCGCCGCTCATTCCAATTGAACCTCCGGCTTCTGCTTCCCATCATATAAGGAACGCTCAGCCGGCGGCAAAAGCCGCGCCGGCGCGATTTCGAGGTGGCTCGATGAACGTTCTGAAGACAGGCATGCTGCTGGCGGCGCTGACGGCGCTGTTCATGGGCGTCGGCTATCTTCTCGGCGGCACCGGCGGCGCCTTCATCGCCTTCCTGGTCGCCGCCGGCATGAACCTCTTCTCCTACTGGAACGCCGACAAGATGGTGCTGCGCATGCACCGGGCGCGCGAGGTCGACCGTGCGAGCGCGCCGGACTATTACGGCGTGGTCGAGCAGCTTGCGCGCCGCGCCGGCCTGCCCATGCCGAAGGTCTACCTGATCGACAATCCGCTGCCCAACGCCTTCGCCACCGGCCGCAATCCGCAGAACGCCGCGGTCGCCGCGACGACCGGCCTCCTGCAGAGCCTGTCGCGCGAAGAGCTCGCCGGCGTCATGGCGCACGAGCTGACGCATGTGAAGAACCGCGACACGCTGACCATGACGATCGCCGCGACCATCGCCGGCGCCGTCGCCATGCTCGCCAATTTCGCCTTCTTCTTCGGCGGCAACCGCAACAATCCGCTCGGCTTCGTCGGCGTGCTGCTGGCCGCCATCACCGCGCCGCTCGCCGCCATGCTGATCCAGATGGCGATCAGCCGCACGCGCGAATATTCCGCCGACCGCGGCGGCGCCGCGATCTGCGGCAACCCGCTGTGGCTCGCCTCCGCGCTCGGCAAGATCGCGCGCGCCGCCGGCCGCGTTCCCATGGCAAGCGCCGAGCGCAACCCGGCCACCGCCTCGCTCTTCATCGTCAATCCGCTGACCGGCGAGCGCATGGACAACCTCTTCTCCACGCATCCCTCGACCGAGAACCGCATCGCCGCGCTGACGCAGATGGCCCGCGGCGGCATGCGACCACGCGCATCAGCCTGGGCGGCGGCACGGCTTCTTCCGCTCCGCTCCGACGCAGGCCGCCGCGGCGGGACCGGGACCCTGGTCGCGCGCCGGCCGCAGGCGCGGCCCTTGGGGATAGCGCCGAAGCCCCGCGCGGCAAGACGCACGGCCGCGTCCGCCAGCCGATCCGCAGGCCGCAGCCGAGCCGCCGGGCCTCGCCGTCCGCCGCACGGCGACTTCCATCCTGCGCCAGGTCGTGGAGCGGCAGCATGCCGCTCGACGCGTGCACTCGACCTCGACGGCGGCAATCCGCATTTCCGAGCGCTCGACCAGCGCGACCGCGCCCTGGTGCGCGCCATCCTCGGCCAGGCGCTTCGCCGCCGCGGCGAGATCGAAGCGGCGCTGAAGGCCGCGCTCGACCGGCCGCTGCCGCCGAAATCGGAGGCGCTCTCCGCGCTCCTTCACGTCGCCGCCGCACAGATCCTCTTCCTCGACGTGCCCGACCACGCCGCCGTCAACATCGCCGTGGCCGAGGCGGGCGGCGACAAGCGCACCGGCCGCGCGCGCGGGCTGGTGAACGGCGTGCTGCGCCGACTGGCGCGCGAGCGCCGACGCCATCCTGGCGCGCGCCCAAAACGAACAAGGCCCGGCGCTGAACACGCCCGACTGGCTTTTTCGCCGCTGGCAGGCCGCCTATGGCGAGACGACGGCCGAACGCCATCGCCGACGGCGCACCTCGCGCCGCCCGGCCTCGACCTCGACGGCGAAGGCCGAGCCCGACGCTGTGGGCGGAGCGGCTCGGCGGCACGCTGCTGCCGACCGGCACCATCCGGCTTGCCGAGACGCAGCGTGTGACGGAGCTGCCGGGCTTCGACGAGGGCGCCTGGTGGGTGCAGGACGCCGCCGCCGCGCTTCCCGTCCGCCTCCTCGGCGACGTCAGCGGGCAAGCGCGTCGCCGACCTTTGCGCCGCGCCCGGCGGCAAGACGCATGCAGCTCGCCGCGGCCGGCGCGGAGGTCACCGCCGTCGACCTGTCGCGCAACCGGCTGAAGCGGGTCGCAGCCAACCTCGCAGCGCCTCAAGCTGCAGGCGAGACTCGAATGCGCCGACGTGCGCGACTGGCGGCCGGAGCGCGCCTTCGATGCCGTGCTCCTCGACGCCCCCTGCTCGTCGACCGGCACCATCCGCCGCCATCCCGACATCCCCTGGCTGAAGCAGCCGGACGACATCGCCAAGCTGTCCGCGATGCAGGCCGAGATGCTCGACCGCGCCGCAGCGCTCGTGCGCGCCGGGCGGCGTCCTCGTCTACTGCACCTGCTCGCTGGAGCCGGAGGAAGGCGAAGCGCAGATGGCGCCCTTCCTCTCGCGGCATCCGGAATTCACGCTCGGAACCGGTCACGCCCGCAGAGCTTGCCGGCCTCGGCCGTGCCGATCACCCCTGAGGGTACCATGCGCACCCTGCCGTGCCACAGCTTCGGCGAGAGCGCCCGCCTGCATGGAATGGACGGCTTCTTCGCGGCGCGATTCCGCCGCCGATAAGGCGGGGAAGCTCGTCTTGCCAAGGCCTTCAAACAGGATTACCCGCCACCTCATGTCAGTCATCGCCCCGGCCGACCAGCTCAGGCTCGCCCTGCACCGCGCCGGGCGCCTGACGCGACGCTTGCGGCTTGGCGCCGTCTCCGGGCCGATCGGACGGCTGAGGATGGCGGGCGGCAGCCGCTCGCAGCTCCTCATCGCGCCGCCCGATCTTCGCACGGCCGATCCGACCATCGCGGTGGAGATCTATGCCGGCCGCTTCGCCTTTGCCGGCCATGTGGTGGAGGTGGCGGGGCGCTCGCCCTTCGATATCGGCCCGCCGTCGGAGGACTGGCTGAAGCGAGCTGCATTCCTTCGGTTGGCTCCGGCATCTGCGCGCCGCCGACACGCCGCTGGCGCGCTCCAACGCGCGCGCCATCGTGGAGGACTGGCTGTCGCTGCACGGCCGCGCCGGCGGCGAGATCGTGTGGGACGTCGACGTCGCCTCGCGCCGCGCGCTTTCCTTCCTGGCGCAGTCGCCGCTCATCCTGCACGACGCCGACCACGACCTTTATCGCGACTTCGTCCGCTCGCTGCTCAGGCACGCCAGCGTGCTGCGCTCCGCCATCAGCACCAGCGAGCCGGGCCTGCCGCGCCTGCATGCGGCGATGGCCATCGCGCTGATCGGCCTGTCGCTGTCGCAGCAGGAGCGGCTGGCGCGCGCCGGCCTCGACCGCATCGACACCGAGTTGCAGACGCAGATCCTTCCCGACGGCGGCCACATCTCGCGCAACCCCACCGCGATCGTGGATATCCTGATCGACCTCCTGCCGCTCCGCCAGGCGCTCATCGCGCGCGGGCTCGTCCCGTCCGAGACGCTGATGAACTCGATGGACCGGATGATGCCGATGCTGCGCTTCTTCCGGCACGGCGACGGCGCCTTCGCGCATTTCAACGGCGTGGCCGCCTCCGCCAGCGGCATGGTCGCCACGCTCGTCTCCTATGACGAGACGCTCGGCACGCCCGCCGCCAGCGCCACCTATTCCGGCTACGAGCGCGTCGAGAGCGGCACCTCGGTGCTGCTCGTCGACGCCGGCGGGCCGCCGCCCATCTCCTACAGCGCCGAGGCGCATGCCGGCGCGCTCTCCTTCGAGTTCTCCAGCGGCATCCAGCGCATCGTCATCAATTGCGGCGCGCCGGCCAACCGCCACCAGAGCGCTGCGCCGCGCCGCCCGCCTCACCGCCGCGCATTCCACGGCGACACTGGCGGAGCGAATCCTCCTGCCGCTTCTCCACGCCCGCCGCCAACGCGCAGATCGTCTCCGGCCCGCGCAGCGTCACCGCCCGCCGCCAGGCGCCGAAGCGACGGCTCCACCATCCTGCAGCTCAGCCACGACGGCTATGCCCGCCGCCTCGGCCTCGTCCACGAGCGCCTGCTCAGGCTCGGCAATCGAGGGCCGCATCCTGGAGGGCATGGACCGCTTCAGCGGCAATCCGCAGCGGCGCAACCTCTCCTTCGTCGTGCGCTTCCATCTGCACCACGCGGTCACCATCCACGCCACCGACCGGCGGACCGCCGTCGATCTCGGGCTGCCCGACGGAAGCGTCTGGCGCTTCGAGGCGAACAGCCCGGTGGAGACGGAGGAGAGCGTGCATCTGTCGGACGTGTTCGGCAGCCGCGCCACGCGCCAGCTGGTGCTGACGAGCCGCGCCGATTCGGAAGTTCCTGTGAAATGGCGGCTGACGCGCGACTGATGCTTTGCCAGGCTGAGGCAGCGTGCTAGCCGGAAGGCTCACCGACAAACCGCGGAGCCTTTCGCCCATGTCCGCTGTGCCGATCGCCGGCCCCGAGCGCCTTTCCGTCAAGCGTGCGCTGATCTCCGTCTCCGACAAGACCGGCATCGTGGAGCTTGCCCGGGCGCTGGCCGCGCAAGGCGCCGAGATCCTGTCCACCGGCGGCACCGCCAAGGCGCTGAGCGATGCCGGCCTTGCCGTCACCGATGTCGGCGCGGTCACCGGCATGCCGGAGATGATGGACGGGCGCGTGAAGACGCTGCACCCGGCCATCCACGGCGGGCTTCTTGCCATCCGCGACGACGAGGGCCACCGCCGGGCGATGCAGACGCACGGCATCGGCGCCATCGATTGCCTGGTGGTGAACCTCTATCCGTTCGAGGAGACGATCGCGAAGGGCGCCGACGCGGCCGAGGCGATCGAGAACATCGATATCGGCGGGCCCGCCATGATCCGCGCCGCGGCGAAGAACGCCGCCTGGGTGGCCGTCGTCACCGACGCGGCCGACTATGCCGAGCTTCTGGCGGCGCTTGCCGAGGGCGGCGTGCCGCGCGCGCTGCGCGCCAAGCTCGCGGCAAAGGCCTATGCCCGCACCGCCGCCTACGATGCGGCGATCAGCGCTTGGTACGCGCGCGCCGTGGAAGAAGACTGGCCGGCGCGCATGACGGTCGCCGGCAGCGCTGCGCGAAAAGCTGCGCTACGGAGAAAACCCGCACCAGGCGGCGGCGCTCTACCTCACCGCGGCGGCGGGACCCAGCGTCGCGAAAGCGCGGCAGGTGCAGGGCAAGCCGCTCTCCTACAACAACATCAACGACGCCGACGCCGCTTTCGAGCTCATCTCCGACCTTGCCGGAGAGAAGGCCACCGTCGCCATCATCAAGCACGCCAATCCCTGCGGCGCGGCGGAGGGCGCCGACCTCGTCGACGCCTACGAGAAGGCGCTCCGCTGCGACCCGGTCTCCGCCTATGGCGGCATCGTCGCGGTCAACCGGCCGCTCGACGAGAAGGCCGCCGAGGCGATCACCGGCATCTTCACCGAGGTGGTGGTGGCGCCCGATGCCGACGAGGCGGCGATCGCCGTTTTTGCGAAGAAGCCCAATCTGCGCCTGCTTCTCACCAACGGCCTTGCCGATCCGACCGACCGCACGCCGCGCGTCAGGACCGTGGCCGGCGGCCTCCTCGTGCAGGAGCGCGACTTCGCCCTCGTCACCGCCGCCGACTGCCGCGTGGTCACGAAGCGCGCACCGAGTGAACGGGAGATGGCGGACCTCATCTTCGCCTTCCGCATCGCCAAGCACGTAAAGTCGAACGCCATCGTCTACGCCAAGGACGGCGCCACCGTCGGCATCGGCGCGGGGCAGATGAGCCGCGTCGATTCCGCCCGCATCGCCGCGGTGAAGTCGGCCGAGGCCGCAGCAGAGGCGAAGCTCGACACGCCGCTGACGCGCGGCTCGGTGGTCGCCTCCGACGCGTTCTTCCCCTTCGCCGACGGCCTTTTGGCAGCGGCCGAGGCCGGCGCCACCGCAGTGATCCAGCCCGGCGGATCGCTGCGCGACGATGCGGTGATCGAGGCGGCCGACAAGGAAGGCCTCGCCATGGTCTTCACCGGCATCCGCCACTTCCGGCATTAGCCGCGTTCGCGCCATGACGGTCTACGTCTCGCTGCTGCGCGCCATGAATGTCGGCGGCCGGTCGATCAAGATGGACGCGCTCCGAGCCATTCATGAATCGCTCGGCCTCACCGACGTGACGACGCTCCTGCAAAGCGGCAATGTCGTCTTCTCCTACGCGGAGAAGAACCGTGCTTCGCTCGCGAAGAAGATCGAAGATGCGATCGCGAGGGAATGCGGCTTCCATTCAACGGTCATGCTGCGCGACGCCGCGGCGCTCCGAAAAATCGTGAAGGAGAACCCCTTCCCCGACGCCGCGGAGAACGACCCGAGCCATCTCGTCGTGATGTTCCTCGCCTCGACCCCCGACAAGGACGCCGCGAAGCGTCTCGCCGAGGCCTACGAGGGACCGGAAGAAATCCGCATCCGCGGCGACAACGCCACCATCACCTACCCCAACGGCATCGGCAGATCGAAGCTCACCAACGCGCTGCTCGAGAAGCAGCTCGGCGTCGCCGGCACGGCGCGCAACTGGAACACCGTGACGAAGCTGCTGGCGCTGGCGGAGACGCGCGAAGCGTAGCCCGGATGAAGCGGCGAAGCCGCGCAATCCGGGAACACCGTCACAACATCGCACAGCCTGCCCCGGATTTCGCTTACGCTCCATCCGGGCTACGGGTCGGCGGCTCGACCGTCTCGCGCCTCTCCCTCCCCGCCCCGGCGCCGCGTCCCGCGATCAGCCAATAGACGAAGCCCGCGACCGCGCCGGCCCCGCCAAAGGCGGTAAGATCGGAGCCCTCCGGATTGCCGATGCCCGAGAAGAACACCGCAAAGCCAATCCCCGCACCGACGACCAGATGCAGGATGAGCGAGCGCCACCCGAAAGCCTCCGCAAGGATGATCACGACAAGCGCCGGGATGCCGGCGACGGCACCGACGAACATCGCGCCGATCATGCCGACGACGATGAGCTTGGCGACGAAATCGCCGCCCGGCTCCGCCACGGCCGGATGGACGCCGGCGGAAACCAGAAACACCATGGACGCCCCGACACACGCCGCGACGAAGGCAAACGGAATGACGAAGAGAATGCGCCAGATCGCCCGCATTACGGAGCGAGCCTAAGGCGCCGCAACAGCCTCGCGCTCGCTCTTGCGCATCCGCTCGCTGGCGCTTTTCAGCTGCCCGCAGGCCGCGAAGATATCGCGGCCGCGCGGGGTGCGGATCGGCGAGGCGTAGCCGGCGCGGTTCACCACATCGGCGAACGATTCGATCTGCTCCCAGTCGGAGCATTGATAGGGCGAGCCCGGCCAGGGATTGAACGGGATGAGGTTGATCTTGGCGGGGATGCCCTTCAGCAGCCGCACCAGCTCCTTCGCCTCGGCGAGCGAATCGTTGACGCCCTTCAGCATCACATATTCGAAGGTGATGCGCCTGGCGTTCGACAGGCCCGGATAGCGCGCGGCACGCCTCCATCAGCTCGGCGAGCGGGTATTTCTTGTTGATCGGCACCAGCTCGTCGCGCAGATCGTCTCGCACGGCATGCAGCGAGATGGCGAGCATGACGCCGATCTCGGCGCCGGTCCGCTCGATCATCGGCACGACGCCGGAGGTGGAGAGCGTGATGCGCCGCTTCGACAGCGCGATCCCGTCCCCGTCGGAGGCGATCAGCAGCGCCTCCTTGACGTTGTCGAAATTGTAGAGCGGCTCGCCCATCCCCATCATCACGACGTTGGAGACGAGCCGGCCTTCGCTCGGCACCACGGCGCCCTGCGGCGTCTCCGCGTCGGGGAAGTCGCCGAGGCGGTCGCGCGCCACCAGGATCTGCGCGACGATCTCCTCCGCCGTGAGGTTGCGCACCATGCGCTGCGTGCCGGTGTGGCAGAAGGTGCAGGTGAGCGTGCAGCCGACCTGGCTGGAGACGCAAAGCGTGCCGCGCCCCTCCTCGGGGATGTAGACCGTCTCCACCTCCACCGGCCGGCCCGCCCCGCGCGGCGGCAGGCGCAGCAGCCATTTGCGCGTCCCGTCCTCCGACACCTGCTCCGTCACGATCTCCGGGCGCTGCAGCGTGAAGCGCTCGGCAAGCGCCTCGCGCAGCGGCTTCGACATGTTGCTCATGGCGGAAAAATCGGTGACGCCGCGGAAATAGAGCCAATGCCAGATCTGGCTTGCGCGCATGCGCACCTGCCGATCCGGCACGCCCGCGCCGCGCAGCGCCTCGCCGAGCGCCTGGCGCGAAAGCCCGATCAGCGACGGCATTTCGCCCGGACGCCCGGGGAGAGCTGTCGGCACGGTGAGAAGTGCGGTGTTCATGTGTCTGCTTCTAGCACGGGAGACGGGCGCAACGAAAACGGACCGCCGAGGCGGCCCGCGTGCATCTCAAGATAGGGAGGCGGAGGCGCGGCCGCTACTTGCAGCCCGCCTTCATCTTGTCGGAGGCCGCCGTCACGCCGGAGAGCGAGTAGTCGTAGGTCGTGTCGTTGCCGCGCCGCGAGACGGCCTTGACGACCATGTGGCTGCCGGACCGCATCGCGTCCAGAAGCACCGGCTCGTCGTCCTTGTTGACCAGCCAGGCGCTGTCGCCCTCGGTGAACATGGTGAAGCTCTTGTCGCCGATCTCCACCGTGACCTTGGACTGCTCCTTCAGCTGGTAGCCGGCGACGAAATTCGCTTCCGTCGGTACTGCCCGGGCCGCCGGCCGACGTCACCGAGAAGCTGACGCGGCCGTGGTCGAGCTTCGGCGGCTCCATCTTCTCCGGCTCGGAGTAGATGTAGCAGATCGTGCCCTTGGTATCGCCGTAGGCCCCCTCATAGGACCAGATGGTCCAGTCCTTGAATGTATCGATCAGGCTCGGCTTGGCGGCGCCTTGCGCAAACGCCACGCTTCCGGCAGCGAGGACGAGAGCGGCGCCGATGAATAGTCTGCTCTTTATCATGGTCGCAGGTCTGGCTTCTTGCGTCGGTGGTTGGCGGTCGTGAGTGCCCACGCGTCCCCTCAGCCGGGTGCTCCACGCGTCGACCTCACATTTCATCGCTTTGGTTACGAAAGCGTCAACGGCCCGCGAGCGACCCCGCAAAACGGGAATTGCCGGGAGTTCGTACAAGAAAAATGGGCAAGACTGTGGCTGCCCGCCCGATTGGTCAGTCCGCCGCGGCCGCGGCCGCGGCCTCCGCCGGCTCGGCAAGCGCGCGGCGCGCCGCTTCGCGATGTTCCGGCTTGATGGAGCCGCTCACCGCGGCAATCGCCGCCGCCAGCACCGAGGCGTCGTCGAGGAAGCCGAAGCCGAGGATGAAATCCGGCACGAAATCGAACGGCGTCACGAAATAGGCGAGTGCGGCGATCAGCGTCAGCCGCGCGCCGGTCGGCGTGGTGGGGTCGAGCATGGCGTAATAGGCGGCGACCACCTCGTCGATGAAGGGGATGCTGCTGAGCGCCTTCTTCACCGTCGGCCAGAAGCGGGCGCGCACGCGCGCCTCCTTCTCCTTCGCCTCCTCCGGGCCCAGAATCTCGATATCGGGGACGTGCTTTGCCAGGGATTCCTCCATGCTTCCCGAAAAAATGGAGGCGGCGGAGCGGCTGCGCAAGGCGGGAGCGGCGTCACGCCCGGCCGATATAGCTGAAACGCCCGGCTTTCCGCGGTTTTTCGCGAGGAGCGCCGCCCGTAAATGCTTTGTTAACGGGGGCCGAATGAGATGTCGGGCCAAGCAAATCTTGCCGGCGGCGCGCCCTTCTTCGCGTCCCGGCTCGTCGGAGGGACCGAGATGCAGGTGGCTGTTCAGGAGGCGGCGATCAAAGAGCGCGCCTACGCGATCTGGGAAGCCGAGGGGCGCCCCCAGGGCCGCGACTGGGACCATTGGTATCGCGCCTTGCACGAGCTTGCCGCGCCCGCTCCCACCAGGACGAGGGCCGCAATCCGCGCCGCGCCGCCGAAGGCCAAGGCGCCCAAGACCGTCAAGGGCCGCCTCCGCGAAGCGCTGAAATCCGCCCTCTCCTGAGGGCGGCCCGCCCCGCCGGCTTTGCGCACGGGCAGCCGCCGCGGCGGGCCCCGCGATCATCCCCCGCCGGCCTGCCAGGCGCGGATCGATTCCAGCGGCCATGTCAGCATGATCACGTTGAGCGTGAGGTTGTCGCGGATCATCCATCCGACGAAGACCTCCAGCGCCACCGCGATCGTCACCGTCAGCCAGACCGGCAGCCGCGCCGCCAGAAAAAAGCCGAGCATCATGAAGAGGATGTCGGAGACGGAGTTGACGACGCTGTCGCCGAAATAGTCGAGCGAGATGGTCGCCTCGCGGTAGCGGTTGATGATCCAGTCGCTGTTCTCGACCACCTCCCAGGCAGCCTCCACCAGCGTCGCCGCGGCCAGCCGCAGCCCGAGCGGCGCCTTGCGGGCGACCAGCCACAGCAGCCCGTAGAAGATGAAGCCGTGGATGACGTGCGAGGGCGAATACCAGTCGGAGAGGTGCTGGGAGCTCTCCGAGCTCATGGTGTCGCCGTGCCAGAGCTTCACATACCCGCATTTGCAGATCGGCTCGCGCCCCATCGCCAAGAGGATGATGGCCGTCAGCGCAATGATGCCGAGCACCAGGGCAAGGTGGGTGCGCGTGATTCGCATGCGCAGTCTTTGCGCGCGAGGGCCGGCAGGGCGCAAGCCTCTCGGATGTTGGAAGCAGGGCCCCTGTTCCAGAAAGCTGGCGCGGAGCCCGGCCGAGACGGCTCCTCCCCCACTCCACCCCCCGCAAGGGAGGCAATCGCATTTAGGCGCCAACCTTCGTTTTGTCATCCCGGAAAGCGCGGGACGCGCTTATCCGGGACCTATGAACACGGGGGGTCAAATGCATGCCGACGCGCCGCGAAGCGACCCGACGAATCCGTGTTCATGGGTCCCGGCTCTCGCTGCGCTCGGCCGGGATGACAGACGATGGGATGGTAAGAGGGTGGTGCCGCGCTCCATGCGATAGCCCTGCCCACAAGGGGGAGGGGAGACGCGCGGCGCCGGCCACATGGAATTCCCTCCCCCTTGTGGGGGAGGGCTCGGGTGGGGGCCGTCTCCGCATATGCTGCGTCTCGACCGAGCCACGAACATTTCGATGTCCTTGCCGTCCCGCTCGAGGGTTTAGGAGTAGGGCGGGGTACCGCCCCCTATTGCTGCCTCTGCCGCTCCATCGATGCAGCGGACTTGGCGAGCCGCACCAGATTGACGAACTCGGCGCGGTAGCCGAACGCGTCCTCGCCCTTGTTGGCGTTGGCGAGCGCGATCACGTCGTCATAGGTGAAGTCGCCGGTATAGCGCCCGCCGCGCAGCATCTGCCCGAAAGCCGCCACCGCCGCCGCGAAGCGCGCCTCGCGCGCGGCCGTGCTGCTATCGCCCGCGCCGATCTCGTCGGCCGTGGAGATCGGCGTCTCGATCAGCCGGCTCGTATCCTCGTCCGGCAGCTTGTAGCGGATCCTGAGGAAGCCGTATTCGTCGCTCTGGGCACCGGCAGCGGCCGGCGCGCGCGCTCTGATAGCGCAGGTCGTCGACCAGCTTTGCCGGGCTCCCGGCCGGCGTGATCTCGTAGATCGCCGTCACCGTGTGGCCGGAGCCGATCTCGCCGGCGTCGACCCGGTCGTTGTTGAAGTCCTCGCGGTTCAAGAGCCGGTTCTCGTAGCCGATCAGCCGGTACTCGGAGACGGTGGCGGGATTGAATTCCACCTGGATCTTCACGTCCTTGGCGATGGGGAAGAGCGTCGAGGTCGATTCCTCCACCAGCACCTTCCGCGCTTCGCTGAGCGTGTCGATATAGGCTGCCGCGCCGTTGCCGTTCTGCGCCAGCGTCTGCATCAGCGAATCGTTGTAATTGCCGCGCCCGAAGCCGAGCACGGAGAGGAACACGCCCGACTCGCGCTCGCGCTCCACGAAGCTCTGCAGCTCGTCATTGCTGGTGATGCCGACATTGAAGTCACCGTCGGTCGCGAGGATCACGCGGTTGACGCCGTTCTTGTCGAAGTTCTGCTCGGCGAGCTGATACGCCTGTCGGATGCCTTCCGCGCCCGCGGTGGAGCCGCCGGCGGAGAGGCCTTCGAGCGCCGCGAGGATTTTCGCCTTGTCCGACACCTTGGTCGGCTCCAGCACCGTCCCGGCGCTTCCCGCATAGACCACGATGGCGACACTATCGTCCGGCTGCAGCTGGTCGACCAGCAGCCGCATCGAGTTGATGAGAAGCGGCAGCTTGTTCGGCGCCTGCATCGACCCCGACGTGTCGATCAGGAAGACGAGGTTCGTCCGCGGTCGCTCCGCTGGCGCGATGTCGAAGCCCTTGATCCCGATGCTGACGAGCCTGGTATTGGCGTTCCACGGCGTCGGCATCACCGTCGCGGTGGCGCGGAACGGCTCCTCCGCACTCGCCGGCCCCGGATAGTCGTAGGGGAAGTAGTTGATCAGCTCCTCCACGCGCACCGAATCGTCCGGCGGCAGCGCGCCGTCGTTGAGGGCGGCGCGCATGAACGAATAGGAGGAGGTGTCGACGTCGATGGAGAAGGTCGAGACCGGCTCCTCCGCCGTCACGTGCAGCGGGTTCGTCTCGATCGTATCGAAGCGGTCGCGGCCCTGCTCCTGATAGAACGGCGGCGGGGCCGGCTCTGGCGCCACGACACCGCCGCCCATGCCCATGAGCCCTTGTGCTGCTTGTGGCGGCGTGGCGGCGAACTGCTCCTGCATCGGCGCTGCCGCGACCCTGCTTTCCGCAGTCGAAGCCGGCGCGGGCTCGGTGACGTCGAGATCCGCTTCGACGTTCGCTCCGGGATAAGGCTCAGCGTCGCTCGGCTCCGTGCCGTCCGACGCGTCCGCCCCGGCCTGTTCTTCGATCTCCCGTGCGGGCGACGGCTCGGTGGTCTTGGCACTCTCCCGCCGCATGAAGCCTTCAAGGTTGCTCACGTTGACTGCTGCGAGCACGGCGATGGTCAGCACGACAAGGCTGGCGCCACCCGCCAGCGCCTGGCGCGAGGTGATGTGGGTCATAGGCATGGATCGTCGTCCCGTGATGATTTCGAACGCAGCATGTGCTGCAGTCCTGAGACGGGCGACGAGAGGCGATCCTTGGCGCGCCTCGACCGATTTCGCATCATAGGCGCTGAGCGCAGCCGCAAGCGCCGCGTCCTTCGCCTCCCGGCGCGGCGCTGCGCGATCCGCTTCGAGCGCGCTCTTCAGTCTCTCCAGCTCATCCATCGACTTCATCCATTCGTGCGCGCAGATGCTTGCGGGCGGCGTGCATGCGCCACGAGACGGTGCTCTCCGCACAGCCGAGCGCCTTCGCCGCCTCCGCATGCGACAGGTCCTCGGCGACGACCAGAAGCACCGTCTCCCGCAGGCTCGGCTCCAGGCTCTGCAGCATCTCGTGCAGCCATTGGGAGCGCCTGTCGGAATTGGCCTGGTCGGCCTCCTCCGCTTCACGCAGCGCCACATATTGCTCCGCCAGCCGCGCCGACGATTTGCGTCGCCTCAGGTGGTCGCGGCAGCGGTTGATCACGATGCTGGTGAGCCAGGTGGAGAAGCGGCTGCGCCCACGGAAGCGGCTGAGCTTCGTGGCCAGCGTGATGCACACCTCCTGCGCGATGTCCTCCGCGTCGGCCGCCGCTCCGACATAGCGATAGGCGACGCGGTAGATCATGTCGTAGTGCCGCTCCACGAGGCGACGGAACGCCTCGCGGTCCCCCCGGAGCGCCGCGGCTGCGAGCTCGCTGTCGTCGGTCTGGCTCAACATCTGCCCCTTAAGACGCAGACGGCGGGGAATCCTTGGCGGCGCCGGGAAAAATTGTCGCTCCCGCCTATTTGCCGGGCGCCGGCAATGCTTCTCTAACCATGCCACGCTAACGAAGGATGCGCTGCCCAAGAAAATTCCTATTTGAAGCAAATGCAAGAAACCTTGAGCCAAGAGCCAATCTCTCCGGTTCGAAGGGCGAGATCATGCAGGACGACAGCGACAAACAAATGAGCCTCCAGGCCGCGCCCGACAAAGGCAGCGAAAACCGTCAGGCGCACCGCCAGCGCACACTGAAACAGGCACGCGCGGTGCTGGGCGAGTCGATGGTTGTCGACTGCAAGCTTCGCGACATGTCCGACGACGGCGCGCATCTCGTCTTTGGCGGCGCGGTCGCGTTGCCGGCGGAGTTCCGTCTCTACAATGTCAGTGACGGGTGGATCGTGCCCGTGGCGCTCAAATGGCAGCGCGGGCTGGATGCCGGTGTGACGTTTACCGGCCCGCGGCAGCCGCACAAGGCATTCTAGCAGCCCGCCTCGTTCCGCGCGGCGCCGCGACGGCAGATCCGGTAGCGCCGGCCTTCACGCGCCAGCGCACCAACGGCAATCGTCGTGCTCTCGCGCGGGATGCGGCGCCGCGGCCCGCGTGCAGCTGACCGGCTTCGAAAACAGATCGATGAATCGCGGCTCGGCACGATTGCAGGCCTAGGCTGCCTTCGGCCTTAGCCGCTTCAGCTTGAGATCCGCAATCCGGCTGCGCGCCTGCGCCAGGTCGTAGGCGGTCTGCAGGCGGAGCCAGTGATCCGCCGTGCTGCCGATCGCTCTTTCCAGGCGCAGAGCCATCTCCGGCGTAATGCTGCTCTTGCCGCTGATGACGTTGTAAAGCTGCTGCCGGGTCACGCCGAGACCGTTGGCGGCCTCTGCGACGGTCAGGCCGAGCGCATCGAGATCGTCCTTGAGCCCGATCCCCGGATGCGGCGGGTTCTTCATCGGCATGCATTTTCTCCCTCAATGATAGTCCAGGAAATCGACATCGAAGGCCCTCCCGTGCCTCCAATCTGACAAATGTCAATTGACAATTGTCGAGCAACTTGCCGGATTGACTCTCTTTCATCATGAGAACATAATAAGAACATCGTAGCCGAGCAACATCGGGATCGCGGCAGGCCTCTGCCGCGACGGGACCGCTCATGCCTGAAAAGCCGCCCTCCAGCCGCGAAAGGCCGAAGCCGCTGCTGCCGGCACCGGGCAGCATCAGGCGCCGGCTGCGGCGCCCCGGCGAGCCGGCCTATGCGGAGCTTCTGGCGGCGTCGAATTTTTCCTTCCTCACCGGCGCCTCGCATCCGGAGGAGCTCGCCACGACGGCCGCGATCCTCGGCCTCGCCGGCTTCGCCGTCACCGACACGAACACGCTCGCCGGCGCCGTGCGCGGCCATCTCGCCGCCAAGCAGACGGAGACGCGCTACGCCGTCGGCTGCCGCCTGTCCTTCCGCGACCATACGCCCGACATCGCCGCCTGGCCCACCGACCGCGCCGCCTATGGAAGGCTCTGCCGGCTGCTCACCACCGGCAACCTCCGCGCCAAAAAGGGCGAATGCCACCTCGACCTCGCCGACCTGCTGGAATGGGGCGAAGGGATGGAGCTTGCGGTGCTGCCGGGACGGCGCATCCATATCGGGTCAAGCGCTTATGGAAGCCCTCATCCTGAGGTGCGAGCCGGCGGCGCAGGAGCGACGCCGGGGAGCCTCGAAGGACGAGGGCGAAGGCACGGCGCCGACAATATGCGGTCTTTGAAGGGCCCTCCTCTTGCCGCCGGTGGTTCGAGGCTCGCGTCTTCGGCGCTCGCACCTCACCATGAGGGGGAGATCGACAGCGCCATGCGGGAAGCTTCGCTCGTGCAGTTTCCCTCTCGTCGTGCACCACGCGAAGCTGCGAATTTCGACCTTCCCTCGAGAAGAAAGGTACTGGAGGTCACTGCTCCGCCTGCGAGCGCTCTCGAAACCACCCTCGCAACGCTTGCCGAAGCCTTCCCCGGCCATGTGCGGCTCGGCGCGACCTGCCTCTATCGCGGCGACGATGCGCGGCGGCTGGCGGCGCTGGCGGCGATCGCAAAGCGGCACGGCGTGCCCCTCCTGGCGCTCGGCGACGTGCTCTACCACGCGCCGGAGCGCCGCCGCCTGCAGGACGTGCTCTCCTGCGTGCGGGAGCACAGAACCCTCGACGATGCCGGCCGGCTCCTGCAGATGAACGCCGAGCGGCACATGAAGTCCGCCGCGGAGATGGAGCGGCTCTTCCGCGACGCGCCCGGCGCCGTCGCCGAGACGCTGCGCGTGCTGGAGCGGCTGAATTTTTCGCTCGACGAGCTTCGCTACGAATATCCGCTGGAATCGGCCGGCGAGAGCGCCACGCCCTATGACGAGCTGGTGCGTCTCACCTATGAGGGCGCGGCGGAGCGCTATCCCGGCGGCGTCCCCGAAAGCGTGACGAAGATCATCGAGCACGAGCTCAAGATCATCAAGCAGCTCGAATACGAGCCTTACTTCCTCACCGTGCGCGACATCATGCGCTTCGCCCGGGAAGAGAAGAACATCCTCTGCCAGGGCCGCGGCTCGGCCGCCAACTCCGCCGTCTGCTATTGTCTCAGGATCACCGACGTGAACCCCGAGGAGGGCAACCTCCTCTTCGAGCGCTTCATCTCGCCGGAGCGCGGCGAGCCGCCCGACATCGACGTCGATTTCGAGCACGAGCGGCGCGAGGAGGTGATCCAGTACATCTACGGAAAATACGGCCGCGAGCATGCCGGCATCGCCGCCACAATCATCACCTACCGCTCGCGCTCCGCCGCGCGCGAGGTGGGCAAGGCCTTCGGGCTTTCGGAGGATGCCGTCGGCGCGATCGCCGGCAACATCTGGGGCTGGTCGAGCGGCGGGCTCGACGGCAAGGACGCGCGCCGTGCCGGCCTCGACCCCGACGAGCGCCGCATCGCGCAGATGATCGAGCTGTCGCGCGAGATCATCGGCTTCCCGCGCCATCTCTCGCAGCATGTCGGCGGCTTCGTCATCACCAGGAGCCGCCTCGACGAGGTGGTGCCGATCCTCCACTCGGCCATGGACGGGCGCGACATCATCGAATGGGACAAGGACGATCTCGACGCCCTGAAGATGCTGAAGATCGACGTCTTGGCGCTCGGCATGCTGACGGCGCTGAAGCGCGGCTTCGACCTCTTGGAGACGCATTACGGAAAGCAGCTCACGCTCGCCACCATCCCCAAGGAGGAGGGCGAGGTCTACGACATGATCTGCCGCGCCGACACGATCGGCGTGTTCCAGATCGAGAGCCGCGCGCAGATGACCATGCTGCCGCGGCTGAGGCCGCGCAGCTTCTACGACCTCGTCATCGAGGTGGCGATCGTCCGCCCCGGCCCGATCCAGGGCGACATGGTGCACCCCTATCTCCGCCGCCGGCAGGGGATCGAGACGGTCGTCTATCCCGAACCTTCGCCCGAGCACGGTGACAAGGACGAGCTCAGGAACGTGCTCTCCAAGACGCTCGGCGTGCCGCTCTTCCAGGAGCAGGCGATGAAGATCGCCATCGTCGCGGCCAAGTTCGAGCCGTGGGAGGCCGACAAGCTGCGCCGCGCCATGGCCACCTTCCGCCGCGTCGGCACCATCGGCCTGTTCAAGACCAAGATGATCGAGGGCATGGTCACGCGCGGCTACGAGCGCGCCTTCGCCGAGCGCTGCTTCAGCCAGATCGAGGGCTTTGGCGAATACGGCTTCCCCGAGAGCCACGCCGCCAGCTTCGCGCTCCTCGTCTACGCCTCCGCCTGGATGAAGTGCCACTACCCCGACGTCTTCTGCGCCGGCGCTGCTGAACGCCCAGCCCATGGGCTTCTACGCCCCGGCCCAGCTGGTCCGCGACGCCCGCGAGCACGGCGTGGAGATGCGCGAGGTCGACGTGAATTTTTCGCAGTGGGACTGCACGCTGGAGTCCCCCGCCGCGCACGGCGCGCCCTCTCCCCTTGCGGGAGAGGGTGGCCTTCGGCGTCAGCCGAAGGTCGGGAGAGGGGACGGCTGCTCCGCATCTCGGCCTCCCCCTCTCCCGCCCCTTTCGCAAGCGAAAGGGGCACCCTCCCCCGCAAGGGGGGAGGGCTCTCGCACCGTCCATCCCCGCCACGCCGAGCAAACGCCCGCCATCCGCGCCGCGCATGCCGTTCGGCTCGGCCTGCGCCAGGTCAAGGGCTTCCGCGAAGACGACGCCACGCGCCTCGCCGCCGCGCGAAAAAATGCGCCGTTCGAAAGCGTGCGTGACATGTGGCTGCGCTCCGGCATCTCGCGCGCCGCCCTGGAGCGGCTGGCGGAGGCCGACGCCTTCCGCTCCATCGGGCTCGACCGCCGCCAGGCGCTGTGGGAGGTGCGGGCGCTCGATCCGCTCTCCGCTGCCGAGCGCCTGCCGCTCTTCGCCCAAAGCGCAGACGGCAGAAGCGCCGACAACCTGCAGACCGAGGAGCCGGTGACGCTGCCGCTGATGCCGCTCGGCGAGCACGTGGTGCACGATTATCGCGCGCTGTCGCTGTCGCTGAAGGCGCACCCCGTCTCGTTCCTGCGCGATGCGCTGGCCGCGCAGTCGATCGTCGCGGCGGAACGCCTGGCGGAGATCGCGAGCGGCCGCCGCGTCACCGTCGCCGGCCTGGTGCTGGTGCGCCAGCGCCCCGGCACCGCCTCGGGCGTGATCTTCGCCACGCTGGAGGACGAGACCGGCATCGCCAACGTCATCGTCTGGCCGAAAGTGTTCGAGCGCTACCGCGCCATCGTCATGGGCGCCCGCCTCATCAAGGTGACCGGCCGCGTGCAGTCGGAGCAGAGCGTCATCCACGTGGTGGCGGAGCGGCTGGAGGATCTCTCGCCGCTTCTGTCGCTGCTCTCAGCCGCGCCGCTCGGGTCGCACGGCATGGCGCCCACCGACGAGGTGCGCCGGCCGATCGACGAGCAGAAGCTGAAGGTGAAGCCGAGCTCGCGCATGGCCCGCATGCTCGCCGCCGAGCCGGAGCTGGCCGACGAGGTCAGGGCGCTGATGCAGGCGACCCATGCGGCCATGCCGAAAGGCCGTAATTTCCATTGAAGGCATCGGCCGTCGTGCCTCGGCCCGAACCGTTGCGCCTGACCGGTCGACGCAAGGCACCGGCCGGCGCCGGTAACGCGATATCCACGAATTGCCGCTTCTTATCGCAACTCCACGAGCGCTATTGGGAAGCACGACAAATGATCACCCTGTTCGAGCGAGCCACCGTCCCCGACTTCGAGACATGGCATGAGGTCTTCAAGAATTTCCGCCCGACGCTGAAGGCCAAGGGCGTGATCGCCTCCTCCGTCTATCAGGCGACCGACAATCCGAACGACGTCACGGTCGTCCACGAATTCGCCACGCTCGACGAGGCGAAGGCTTTCATCGACAGCCAAGAGCTTCACGATGCGCGGTCGCGCGCTAAGGTGCCGGGCACGCCCACCATCTGGTTCACGACCAAGGTGTGACGCGGCCTCGCGGGCGAGGTCTCACCTCGCCTCGGCCTTCTTGCGCAGCGCATCGACCGACCAGTCGCCGGCACCGACGGCCATGAGCGCCAGGAACCCGGCCACCATGGTGTATTCGGCCAGATAGAGCAGCTGCCCCGTCTCGTCGCTTGCCCCTGCATTGAACATCACGTTCGCCACCACCGTGAAGACGGCAAACGCCAGGCACGTAATCCGCGTCATGAAGCCGGCGGCGACGAAAAGGCCACCGACGATATCGAGCAGCAGCACGAGCGGCAGAAGCAAGGCCGGCACGCCATGGCTCGCCATGAACTTGGCAGTATCGGAATAGGTGAAAAGCTCGTCGAAGCCCGCCTTCACGAAGAACGGCACGATCAGCAGGCGCGCCGCCAGCAGCAGCGGATTCCGCAGCGCCTCGAACGGCCGGTCTAAAGCATCAAGCAAACGGTTCAGCATGGATCCTGCCCCAACCCCGTGATCCCGCCGCGCGTCCGCCTCGCGACCGCACGGTTCGTCGACCAAGGATATTAGGGCGGAAACACTACGCGCTTCTTACCAGCGCGCTCGCCAAGCGGCGGCCTGCACAGGCCGCCGACATGGCATTCGACCGATGCGGCCGCTCAGCTCGCGAGCCGCGCTCCGTGGCTACGCAGCTCGTCCTGCACCGCTGTCACAGCATCCTTCAGCGGCAGGCCGAGGCTCTTCGCCACGGCCGGATGCGTGATCTCGCCGCGATGCACGTTGAGGCCCGCAAGCAGATGCTCGTCATCGAGCAGCGCCCGCATGCCCTTGCCGGCCAGCGCCAGCCCGAACGGCAGCGTCGCATTGTTGAGCGCATGGCTGGAGGTGAGCGGCACCGAGCCCGGCATGTTGGCGACGCAATAATGGATGACGCCATCGACCACATAGGTCGGATCGGCGTGCGTCGTCGCATGCGAGGTCTCGAAGCAGCCGCCCTGGTCGATGGCCACGTCGACGATGACCGCGCCGGTCTTCATGTGCTTCAGCATGTCGCGCGTGACGAGCTTCGGTGCGCTGGCGCCGGGGACCAGCACCGCGCCGATCACCACGTCGGCGGCGAACACCTCCTCCTCGATCGTCTCGATGGTGGAGAAGCGCGTCCGGACGCGGCCGACGAACAGATCGTCGAGCTCGCGCAGCCGCGGCAGCGAGCGGTCGAGGATGGTCACCTCCGCACCGAGCCCGGCGGCCATGCGCGCCGCATGCGTGCCCACCACGCCGCCGCCGATCACCACGACCTTGGCCGGCTGCACGCCCGGCACGCCGCCGAGCAGCAGCCCGCGCCCGCCGTTGAAGCTCTTCAGCGCCAGCCCGGCCGCCTCGATGGAAAGCCGCCCCGCCACTTCGCTCATCGGCGCCAGCAGCGGCAGGCCGCCGCGCGCATCCGTCACCGTCTCATAGGCAACGGCGGTGCAGCCGGACTTCATCAAGCCTTCGGTCTGCTTCGGATCCGGTGCGAGATGCAGGTAGGTGAAGAGGATCTGGCCCTCCGACAGCCGCGCCCATTCCTGCGGCTGCGGCTCCTTCACCTTCACGATCATCTCCGCGTCGGCGAAGACCTCCGCCGCGTCTGGAGCGATGCGCGCGCCGGCCTTCTCATAGGCGGCGTCGTCCGCGCCGATTCCGGCACCGGCATTCGTCTCCACCAGAACCTCGTGTCCGGCGGCCACATATTCGCGCACGGCGCCCGGCGTCATGCCGACGCGGAACTCCTGGCTCTTGATCTCCTTGGGAACTCCGACCTTCATTGCCGCCTCCTGCTCGCTCGCAGCATCGATCCAGCAAATAATATGCCGCCGCAGAGCCACGAGTTCTCAGCAATTTCATGCGCCAACCCTTGCAGAAGCGCCGGAATTCATCGAAAATTGATCGGTTATCGCTGAAAACATGCGTCCATGAAGCTAGACCGCATCGACCGGGCCATCCTGCGGGAGCTCACCCGCAACGCACGCATCAGCCATGCGGACCTGTCCGCCCGGGTCGGCCTCTCGCCCACCGCCTGCGCCCGCCGGCAGCGGTCGCTCGAAGAGGCCGGCATCATCGTCGGCTACCAGGCGGCGCTGGGGCTGGAACAGCTCGGCCTGGCGACCACGGTCATCGTCCGCATCACGCTGGACAGCCAGGCGGAAGACGCGCTCGACGCCTTCGAAAAGGCGCTCGCGGCCAGCCCCTCGGTGGTGCGCTGCTTCCTGATGTCGGGCAGCGACGACTACATCGTGACGGTCAACGCGCGCTCCATCTCCGATTTCGAGCGCATCCACCGCACGGAGCTCGCCTGCCTGCCGCATGTGGCGCGCGTGCAGTCGAGCTTTGCCCTGCGCGAGGTGATCAACCGCGCCGTCCCGCCGGCCGCATTGGAGGGGTCAGGCCGCGATTGAGCTGCCCACGACCGCCGCCTGCGGTCCCATGCCGAAAAGAAATAGGTCAATATTACAGACCTATTGCGTACGCCTTACCTAATCGAAATCAATGAGCCGCTTCGAGACATTCCTCAGAAACAGAGCCCTGCTATCTCCCGGCCCAACAAATGGGGCTGATGAAACAACAACGCGCCGCGCGCGTTGAAAGGGGCTGAGGTGCTCAAGACAATGACGAAACCGGCGAACTTTGCCGTCGCTGAGACGCGCCAATCGATGCTGCGCGTATGGATGGCGCTTTCGGCCGTATGGGTCGCTTTCTGGCTCATTATTGCCGGCATCATGCTCACGGCCTTCGAGCCATACGATCCGTTCATCGTTCAGCTCGGCATCTTTGCCTTTATCGTCGCGACCCCGCCCTTCGTCCTGCTCGCCATCGGCGCCACCGTGCGCTGGCTCTTCGAGACGGTCTTCCTGCGCAAGGCCGACAACTGATCCCGGCGCACGGCGAGCGTCGCCACGGCAGGCACCGCCACGACACTCACGATCGGTCGTGCCCGTCACATCGTCACTGCCCCGAACCGCTGTGATCCATCTGCATCCCGGACATGCCGCCGCCGCTCTGGCCCGCGTTCATGCCGGACATGCCCCTTCCGGTGCCTTGGCGCCGATGCTTTCGACGCTGAGCATCACCGGCACGTCGCCGGCCTTCGCGAATTTCAGCGTCGCCGGCACCTGCTCTCCCTGCTTCAGCGGCTCCTTGAGGTCGATGAGCATGAGGTGATAGCCGCCCGGCGCGAGCGAGACCGTCTCGCCGGGCTTGATCTCCAGCCCATCCGGCAGCGGCCGCATCTTCATCACGCCGTTCTCGACGCTCATCTCGTGCACTTCGACTTTCTCGGCGACCGGCGAGGAGCCGCCGAGCAGCGTCTCCGGCTCCGTGCCGTTGTTGGTGATGGTCACGTAGCCGCCGCCGACCTGCGCGCCCGGAGGGGTGGCGCGAGCCCATGGCTGCTCGATCTGGATCGACCCTGCCGTGACGGTCTGGGCGAGCGCCGAGTTGGCAAGGCCGAGCGCAAACGCGCCCGCCGCCAGGACGTTGACGAAAAATCGCATCATGGAACTGATCTCCGAATAGCCTGCTGGAAGCGCGCCACGAGGGCGACGCTGCGTATGCCTGGGTTCGACTAGGCGGAGAGAGGCGGAGGGGCGCGCGGACCGGCCGCGGCCATTCGCCGGACGGCCGGCGCATGCTCGCGCTGGCAAACGGGCCATTGGGCCGCGCTCGCCGCCCGCAAGCCGAGGAGAAGCAGGCCCCCCGCCGGCAG
This sequence comes from uncultured Alphaproteobacteria bacterium, assembly GCA_963801225.1. GTDB lineage: Bacteria > Pseudomonadota > Alphaproteobacteria > Rhizobiales > Afifellaceae > DASWJZ01. The sequence goes on along the minus strand of CAWDED010000008.1, from coordinate 459,781 downwards.
GACTGCCGGCAGCAACTTTCCCTGCGGCGAAAGCACGCCCAGGGAGCAGCAGCACAGATGGCTGTCGTCGACCGGAAGCTGCCCGTCCGGGCCGGCGGGCGCGAGCCTGGCGCCGGTCAGCGTGCAGACGACGAAGCCGTCGACGACGCGCTGATGGCTCGGCCCTGCGGCATAGGCGAAGCCGGCGACCAGCCCCTGCAGCGCAACAAACAGCGCAACCGTGACGGCCACCAGTCCGCCCGACCAGGGATCAGCCACGCATTGGCGCCAGAGCCGCATGGAAAACCTCTACATCGATCGGCGCCGCAGCGCCCTGCGGCATAGAGCATGATCCCGAAAGTGGACGCCCGGCTTCCCACCTTCGCGAAGCCCGCTTCGGCGGGCGAAGCAAGGTCGGATAGGATCACGCTTTAACAAAGAGATAGAGCCGCCATTTTGATTCAATCAAAATGGGAGCGGCTCGAAGCGATCGAGACGGCCCGCGCGGCCTGTCGCGGCTCAAAGGGTTGGCCACTCGTCGATCGGCTTGGACTTGACTGCGGCCAGGTCATCGAGATGTGCCTCGTAGAACTGTTTCCAGTCGGAGCTGTTCGACGATGCGCCGAGTGGCCCGATGGCGCTTCCCTCGACACCGAGGATCAGGGACGTGGCGTTGCTCAGCCAATCCTCATCGCGGAAACCGTCCTTGTTCCATCGATCCGCGAACAAGAGCGCGCCAGCGAGCGGATTCTCCGCTGCCATGATCAGCGCGGTTGAGGATGCGAGCCATGGCGTGATCGGCGCACCGACCATGCGCTTGCGCGCCGCTTCGACGACGGGCGCCCAACCCTCCTGGTCCGCTGGATCGCAATAGTACAATGCGGAACTGATCGAATTCCGCCATCCGCCCCTCGTCGTCGCCGGCATTTCTTACCCCGGCGACATAAGCGTCCATAAGCAGGCTGCAGGCGTCTCGTTCCATGTCCTCGTCGAAGGGCTTGCCATAAGACAACGAGAAGATACTCCAGAACGCATAGTCGCTCACCTTCTGGGAGATGGCCAGTTTCCCGAGGTCGAACAGCGCCTCGCGAAATTTGACGTCCCCGGCGGCGTCAAAGGCGATCACGATGAACTGTGCCTTTGTGACGAAGTTGGTCGTGCTGTCGATGCCCTCCTGTAGTAGTGCGGGACTGTTGGGGTTGGCCATTGCCAGCTTGAGGAGCTGTCCCTGCAGCGCATCGTCCCACGAGGTGCTGGGGAATTCGGATTCCGACCGCCGTATTACGGCGTCGATCAATGTCACGATCGGCGCGTCGCCCAGCTTCTCGCTCTCCTCAGCCAGTTGCTTCTTGAGAAGGTCGAGTTGGCTGTTCGCACCGGCGATCTGCTTGGCGACCATTGCCTTCTGATCCTGGGCCTCTTTGAGCTGCTGCTCGGCCCGTTGGTTCTTGAAGTCGGCGAGATCGGCGTTCGCCTGCAGCAGCTCGACCTTGGTCCTGTCGAGGTCCGACTTCATCTTGGCGTAGTCGGCGTTGAACTGATTGTTCAGATAGAAGAATACGGTCGCCGTCGCGGTAATGATCGGCACCACCGTCGTCCAGAAGCTCGACTTCTTGTAGAACGGCGCATTGAGGCTCGCGACCTCCGCCTGCTCCCTGGCGACGGCGCTTGCGGCCTTCTGCCTTTCGACCTCGATGGAAGCGCGAATCTGCTCGACTTCGGCGCGAAACTTCTCGCTCGCCCAATCTGTTGGCGACACATCATTGTTCGCCATATGACACCCCCCGTCCGTCCAGGCCAGATGCTAGACGAAGCTAGGGAAAATTCAACTTGTGGACGACTGGCAGACGAGGTCGGCGGCGAACTCGGAAAATGGAGCGGGCGATGGGATTCGAACCCACGACCCCAACCTTGGCAAGGTTGTGCTCTACCCCTGAGCTACACCCGCATTCGCTTGATCCGGGAGGGTGGCCCGGCGCGGGGTGGTATATGACCCAAGGGCCTGCCGATTGCAACAAGCACGAAAACGCAGCGACAGTTGCCGCCGCCGGCCGCACCCGCTAATCCCGCCCACGCTTCAGGGCATGATCCCGAAAAGTGGGAACCGGTTTTCGGATAATATCATGCTCCATAAATCGCCCGGGAGCCGTCATGCCAGCCAACCGCGCCGACCTTGCCAAATGCCTCCAGGAGCTGGGCATCGCCACCCGGACCGTCGAGCATCCGCCGCTTTTCACCGTGGAGCAGAGCCGCCAGCTGCGCGGCGAGATCCCCGGCGGGCACACCAAGAACCTCTTCCTCAAGGACAAGAAGGACCAGGTCTTCCTCGTCGTCGCGGAGGAGGACGCCGAGATCGACATGAAGTCGCTCCACAAGCGGATCGGCAGCGCGCGGCTCTCGTTCGGCAAGCCAGAGCTGCTGGCGGAGCTCTTCGGCGTCGTGCCCGGCTCGGTGACGCCGTTCGGCGCCATCAATGATGCCGGCCGCCGCGTCACCGTCATCCTCGATGCCGAGCTGATGCGTCACGACCGCCTCAACTTCCACCCGCTTGAGAACACCGCGACCACCACCATCGCCAGCGGCGATCTCCTGAGCTTCCTGCGCCACACCGGCCATGAGCCGCAGATACTCCCTGTGTCGGGAGGAGTGGTCGGCGTCGGCTCGGGCTAGCAGCTCTTTTGCAGAAGGACGGCGAAGGGCGCCCCGACGTACGGCGCCCTCCTCTTCCCTCAGCGACGCTTGCGGCCGGTGACCATGGCCAGCACCAGGTTTTCCTTGTGCTCGAACGAGGCAAGCACGACGCCAACAAGGTGCACGACGATCAGGATCAGCATGAGGTTCACCAGCATCTCGTGAACCTCCTTCACCCAGTGGACGCCCCAATAGGCATCCATCGTCAGCATGTAGCCGGTGCCGCAGATGCCGCCCAGCACAACGAGCATCGCGACGATCATCGCGCCGCCGGCCGGGTTGTGGCCGCGATAGCGCTGAGCGCGCAGACGCATCGTATCGGCCAGGAACGAGAAGATCGTCGCCGGCCGATGCACAAAATCGCTGAACCGCGCATGGCGCGGTCCGATAAAGCCCCAAACGATCCGCACGACGAGGAGCGCGATGATGATATATCCGGCTGCGATATGAACCGCGTTGCTTTCGTCACCGGTGGCTAGGGCGATCAGCAAGGCGGCGACGAGGCTCCAATGGAAGACACGGACAAGCGGATCCCAGACCCGCTTGCCCGCGGTGGGGTCTCCCGGCGCATCACCGGCGCCGGCATCGTCCCGGTTGTCGCTCACCGCCATCAATCGTCATTGGCCTCGTAGCCGCGCTCGTGCGTCTCGAGATGACGAACTTCGTGGCCTTCATGGGTGATCTTCTGATTCACATGCTCCGCCGAGAGCCGCTCGCTCTCCAGCATGCCGGAATGCTCTCCGCTTTCCGACGCGAGCGCGGGAAAAGCCGTGAGCGAAAGCGTCAGGGCAGGAACAAGGATGATCTTGCGCATGAGAGTCTCCTTCTCATACCGGGCGACATTGCCCGGACGCGCAAGGAATGGCAGATGTGCCCTGATGCTGGCCTGATGCACTCTGTCAGTGATTTGTCAGCTCGGCTAAGTCACATTTTGGAACATGATCGATCTCATCCTTTCCCGGCGCACGCTGCTCGCCGGCCTGCTGGCATTGACGGCTCGCCCCGCCATGGCCGATGGCGGCGGCCGGGAGGTGGAAACCGATAGCGAGGAGGAAGAAGATCACGCGCGTGCGCGCCGGGCGCTTGAGGAAGGACGCGTGCGCCCGCTCTCGGAGATCCTCGTCGCGCTTGAGGGTAAGCTGGACGGCGAGATCGTCGGCATCGAGTTCGAGGTCGAAGGCGATCGCTATGTCTACGAGTTCAAGCTCGTGACGTATGGCGGCCGACTCGTCTCCGTCTATGTGGACGCCAAGACGGGAACGATCATCCGCCGGCAGGGCGAATAATAATGCGGCTGCTGCTCGTCGAAGACGACAAACGCATCGCCGCCGATCTTCGCGGCGCGCTGACCGGCGCCGGCTATGTCGTCGATGCGACGGCTGACGGCGAAGAGGCCTGGTTCCTCGGCGACACGCAGGATTACGACCTCGTCGTGCTCGACCTCGGCCTTCCCAACATGGACGGGCTTGCCGTTCTGAAGCGCTGGCGGTCCGGCGGCCGCACCATGCCGGTGCTCATCCTGACGGCGCGCGGCTCGTGGGCGGAGCGCGTGGAGGGAATCGATGCCGGTGCCGACGATTACCTCCCCAAGCCCTTCCAGATGGAGGAGTTCCTGGCCCGCATTCGCGCCGTCATCCGCCGCGCGGCCGGCCAGGGCGCGGCCGTCCTCGAGGCTGGGCCTGTCAGCCTCGACACGCGCCAGATGCGCGTGACGCTCTCCGGTGCGCCGGTTTCGCTGTCGCCGCTGGAATATCGGCTCCTCGCCTATCTGATGCATCATCGCGGACGCGTGGTCTCCGCCGGCGAGCTGATCGACCATCTCTACGGCGACAACGATGCGCGCGAGGCGAATGCGCTCGAGGCGGTCATCGTGCGCCTGCGCCGCAAGCTCGGAGCCGGGGTGATCGAGACGCGCCGCGGCTTCGGCTACCTGGTTCCCGAGGCGCCATGAGCCGCGGCTCGCTTCGCCTCCGCCTGTTCCTGGCCGGGGCCATATCGATCATCGTCGCGGTGGCGCTTTCGGCCGCCGGGCTGACGGCGCTTTTTCAGCGCCACGTGGAGCGGCGCATCGTGGCGGAGCTGCACACGGACCTCAACCAGCTGGTCGCGGGACTCGGGCTGGGTGGCGGCGGCGAGCTGCAGCTGACCCGCCCGCTGGCCGACCCGCGGTTCAACCGTCCCCTCTCCGGCCTCTATTGGCAGATCGAAGGGAACGGCCCGCTGCTCCGCTCGCGCTCGCTGTGGGATACGGAGCTGGCGCTGCCGGCCGACGAGCTCGACGACACGGAGGTGCACGAGCATTGGCTGCCGGGGCCGACCGGCACGCAGCTCCTCGTGGTGGAGCGCCGCATCCTGCTGCCCGCCAGCCTCGGAGGCGGGAGCGTGCGTGCCGCCGTTGCCGTCAATACGGAGGAGATCACCGCGGCCACACGGGCCTTCGCGTCCGATCTCCTTCCCTATCTGGCCATGGTGGCGCTGCTGCTTGTCGCCGCCGCCTGGACGCAGATCGCCGTGGGGCTGAGGCCGCTTGCCGCCGTGCGCGACCGGCTGGCCGCCATCCGTTCCGGCGAGGACCGGCGGCTCGGCGCCGACTTCCCCGACGAGGTGCGGCCGCTCGCTGCCGAGGTCGACCTGCTGCTTGAGAGCCAGGAGCGCCAGATCGAGAAGGCCCGCGCCCGCGCCGCCGACCTGGCGCACGGCCTGAAGACCCCCTTGCAGGTGCTGGAGGGCGACGTGGAGCGGCTGCGGCGTCGGGGAGAGACCGCGATTGCCAACGAGATCGCGCAGACCGCCGACGCCATGCGCCGCCACGTCGAGCGCGAGCTGGCGCGGGCGCGCATCGCCGGGGGGCTCCGCCACGCCGAGACGGATCTGCGCGAGGTGATCGAGCGGCTGCTCGCCGTCATCCGCCGCACGCCGGACGCCGAGCGGCTCACCTGGAGCGCCGACGTCCCGCCGCGCATGCTGGCGCGCATCGACCCCGACGACCTCGCCGAGCTTGCCGGAAATCTCCTGGAGAACGCCGCCCGGCACGCCGCATCCGGCGTCACGATCGAAGCTGCGCGCCAGGGCGGCGAGATCGTCCTGTCCATCGCCGACGACGGGCCCGGCATTCCCAAGGAGCGGCTCGCGGAAGCGCTGACCCGCGGCGGCAAGCTCGATTCGGCCGGGCCGGGGGCGGGCCTCGGCCTGACGATCGTGCAGGACATCGCGGAAGCCTGGGGCGTCCAATTTGCGGTGGAGCATCCGAGCCGCGGCCTGCGCATCGTCCTGCGCTTCGCGGCGATCGAGCCCGCCGGCCACGCCGACCGACAGCGGTGACGCCGGCGAATGCCCTGCCCGAAGCCGATTCGGCGTTGGAATCCCGCGCCCGACACGCCAAATAGGGAGCAATCAGCAGATGGGAGCTTCCATGAGCGAGGGATTCATCCTGGGCGGCAACGGCCATGAGGCCGCGCCGGCGCCCAATACCGACCTCGTCAAAGAGACCACGACGCAGGATTTCCGCGCCGATGTGCTCGACGCGTCGAACGACGTCCCGGTCCTGGTCGACTTCTGGGCCCCGTGGTGCGGGCCCTGCAAGCAGCTGACGCCGGTTCTCGAGCAGGCGGTCGCCAAGGCCAACGGCAAGGTGCGGCTCGTCAAGATGAACATCGACGACCACCCCCAGATCGCCGGTCAGCTCGGCATCCAGTCGATCCCCGCCGTCATCGCCTTCAAGGGCGGCCAGCCGCTCGACGGCTTCATGGGCGCCCTGCCGGAGAGCCAGGTCATGGCGTTCATCGAGCGCATTGCCGGGCCGGTCGGCCCCAGCGATGCCGAGCAGGCCCTGGAAGCGGCCGACAAGGCGCTGGCGGAGCAGGATTATTCCGGCGCCGCGGCGCTCTACAGCAATGTCCTGCAGAGCGAGCCCGACAACATGAAGGCGCTCGGCGGGCTGGTGCGCTGCTTCGTGGCGACGGGCGAGCTGGCGCAGGCGCGCGGGCTGTTCGCCGGGCTCACCCCGGCGCAGGAGCTGGACCCGGCGATCCAGGGCGCCCGCGCGGCGCTGGAGGCGGCCAGCCAGGCCGAGCAGCTCGGCCAGCCCTCCGACCTTGAGGCGAAGCTGGAGGCCGACTCCAACGACCATCAGGCCCGCCTCGACCTGGCGCTGGTGCTGAACGGCCGCGGCGACCGCGAAGGCGCGGTCGACCAGCTCCTGGAGATCGTCAGGCGCAACCGCGCCTGGAACGACGAGGCGGCGCGCAAGCAGCTCGTCCAGTTCTTCGAGGCCTGGGGCGTCAACGACCCGGCGGCCATCGCCGGGCGCCAGCGCCTGTCCTCGCTGCTCTTCTCCTGAGCCGGCACGAGAAGGGAAAACCGGCGTGACGGTCGCGGCAGGCAACGGGCGATACGAATCGGCGGCCGATCTGCCGCCGGAGATTCCCATATTCCCGCTCGCCGGCGCGCTGCTCCTGCCGAGCGGACAGATGCCGCTCAACGTCTTCGAGCCGCGCTACATCGCCATGATCGACGCGGCGATCGGCGGCGCGCGGCTGATCGGCATGATCCAGCCGGCGCTCGATGCGAGCGCCGATGCCGAGCGCCCGCCGCTCTGCAAGGTCGGCTGCATCGGACGCATCACCCAGTTCGCCGAGACCGGCGACGGGCGCTACCTCGTCACGCTCTCCGGCATCACGCGCTTCCGCGTGCTTGAGGAGCTCGCCGTCAACACGCTGTTTCGCCAGTGCCGCATCTCCATCGACGGCTTCGGCGATCTCAGCCAGCCGCGCAGCGGCGAGGACGCGGTCGACCGCACGGCGCTGCTGCGCACCTTTCGCGACTATCTCGACGCCAACAATCTCCAGGCCGACTGGGACAGCGTGAGCCAGGCGTCCAATGCCGGCCTCGTCACGGCGCTGTCCATGATGAGCCCCTGGGGACCGCCGGAGAAGCAGGCGCTGCTGGAATCCGCCGACCATGCCGAGCGCGCCAAGACGCTGATCGCCATCACCGAGATGGCGCTGGCCGAAGCCAACGCGCCGACCTCGCCGCTGCAATAGAGCATGATCGCGGAACGATCACGCGCCATCGAATGGACTGAAGGGGGAAGCCAATGCCGGAACGTGCGACCGAGGGCGGCCGGGCCGTCGACCCGAAGCTTCTGGAAATTCTCGTCTGCCCCGTCACCAAGACGACGCTCGAATACGACCGCGAGCGCCAGGAGCTGATCAGCCACGCGGCAAAGCTCGCCTTCCCCATCCGCGACGGCATCCCCATCCTGCTTGAGGAAGAGGCGCGGCGGCTGGAGGAGTGATCGCTGCAAGTCGCCTGCAAGCGAAATCGCGCCGATGGCGGCGGCACGCACCAGAAGCACGCCGAAACGCGGGGCACCTGCCCATCTGCTGGACGGCAGATTGACGAACGGTGTTTCTTGCCGTTCAGCCGGACGTTGACGGCCATCTTTCGTACCCGCCAAGGTCCAACGCCCGCTCGGTCACCCGACCTCGTCGGACAATGCGTCAACGCCTTCGAATTGCCGGCGGAACATAGGTCTCGGCAGCGGCCGATCCTTCAGGCCCGTAGATTCGAAGCATGATGTTGAAAGGCCCTTCCGGAATCGGAAGCCAGTTGGCCAAAGGTACGCCGTTCGGCCGCTCGGTCGACATATGGATCGAGATCGAGCCGTCTGAGTTGTACTGCAGCCCGGGCGTATAGCTAGCGACCACATACTTGCGCGCAGAGTTCTCGACCAGCTCGATCGAGTTGGGCGTATACGCGGTAACCGACCAGAAGCGGCCCGCCTCCGGGATTTCTCTTTTGAGAAAACTCAGCACGTAGTCCCGTGGCCCCGCGTCACCGGCCGAGCCGCCGACGAGCGGCTCACCTCTATCGTCGGTAAAGGCGTGATAGTACGCGGCGGTGGCGCGCCCGTTGCCATATTGGATGAACTCGGTGATCGATGCCCGGTCGAGAACGTCGTCACCCCATGCACCGATGTTGTTGAATGTGATCCAGTTCGTCGGCCCTGTATTGTTGAGGTAGTTGCTCAGAATCGACTGATGGGCCATGCGCGCGCCATCGGCGAACTGTTCGCGGTCAATATCCTTTCGGGCAAACAGCCTGTTGAACCTGTCGGACAGCGCCTGTGCTTCCGGTCCCAGCGATGCGATATCGTTTTGCCCGACCGCTAACTGCAACTGCTCCAGAAACAAGAGCGGATTGAGCCGGATCAATTCGTCGGCGATGGTCTTGAACGGTGTGCCGAAAAAAATCTCCGGAACAATCAGGGCGTTGCCGCCGCTAGGATCCTCCTCGTAATTGCTCAACGTCTGCATCTTGAGGTGTCTACGGAGCACCTCCGCTTCTACTATCCGGCTCTCACCGGTTGACGAGAACTTGTCTGCGCGAAAGATGATGACGGACGTGTTCAGGGGCATCTGGATGCCGGTGATCCCGGTTGGAAGCTGACCCGTGAAATCGGGGCCTACGAGACCGTAGCGGCCGGGCGTTGCGGACGGGATGCCAGCATCGAACACGTTGCCGTACAGATCCAAATTCAAAATTGAATACGTCGTGCTCGTCCGCGGGATCGTCACGATGACTGGTTCGGCTTTGAGAGAGAGGATGGTGTTGGCGTAAAGCGTATCATCGTTGATCGCGACGACGGCCTGGTAGACATGCGAGATGCGGTCTGGTCCAACCAGATGGTTGTCAGAGGAGGCCATTGACTGAAGTCGCGTGAACCAAAGCGGATAGAATTGCACGACATACTCGACGGTCGTCCTGAATGCGGTCGTCTGTGCTCTAGCCGCTGATCCCCAGAGGCTGGCGGAAGCACCTGCAAGAATTGCGATGGCAGCCGCAACGCGACACAGCAGCAGAAGACAACGACGCAAAGGCCCACGACTTTCCAGCCGGTCGCTTTTCATACCTCGCTCCTTCCGCCGAGAATTCTGTTCAGTGGCGTTGTCACAGTGCCGTTTCGGCGAGGCGTTGTGGCAGCATCATAATGGGCTGACACGCGGCGAGAAGAGGGAGCCAAAAATGAGGTAGTCGGCGCTGCCGATGTCCACAAAAAAACGCGGCTTCCGGCCGGCTGCGAGCGAAAGCGGCGTGCACACGCAAACCGCCGCCCGTCCGCTTCCTCGGACGGAACAAGCCCATCGGAGTCCGCTTCGGGTGAGGCTGAAACGTCGCCGTGGGCTGCGGCGGCGTCCGCCGTCATGTACATTTGCGACAAAGACTCGGCATTCGAACGGAGTCTGCGCCATAAGGCGCAAAAATAATCCCCGCCCCTCTCACCTCCCCTACAATCCCTCCACCGCTCTTCGCCGGAGGGACCGTGTGGCCACCGGAACCATGTGGGAAGGGCGGGCGGCGCCCGTGGTGAGATTCGGTCGGTTCCGGCCGGCCGAGCCTCGGGGGTCCCGATACGTCCGCCCGACCGGGATGACCGGTCTGCCGCTAGTCGAGACGGCCTTAAGGGTGGGGTGCAGTCCGCTGGCTTCGGCCGGCACGAGGCGGCCCCATGCCGGAGAGTGGAAATCGGAGATCACAAAACGCCGTGCGGGGCGCCTGAGGGGCGCCACTATTAACTATTGCGAGGCACTCTTCAGGCGCCCCGCTCCCTCCTCCTCGCGACGAGGAGGCGAAGAAGGAACAGCATCACGGGCCTCGGAGGCCGCGGGAGGGAATGGGCATGTACGATCGTGGCGACACGCGTTGAAGGGAGGGCGATCGCATATGAAGTGCGGCGTCACCTTCCCGCCATCCTATCGTCCGTCATCCCGGCCGAGCGAAGCGAGAGCCGGGACCCATGAACACCGATTTGAAGGGTCGGTTCGCCGCGCATCGGTATGCTCTCGACCGCAGTGTGCATGGGTCCCGGATAAGCGCGTCCCGCGCTTTCCGGGATGACAAACAAAGATTGGGGCTCGAATGCGATAGCCCGGCCCTCGAGGGGGCGGTTACGCGCAACGCCGGTCCCGCTGCGATAACGCCGCTACAGCGCCTCGCCCCTCAAAAGCTTCGGCAGGTCGCCCCCCAGCCCCGCCGCCTCGCCGATGAACAGCGTCTTCAGCCGCGGCACCCGGTCGACCAGGCCGAGGCCGACGTCGCGCATGACGCGAAGCGGCGTCCAGATCGTTGGAGAACAGCCGGTTCAGCACGTCGGTCATGGCGCCCATCTGCCAGCTGTCGTAGCGCCGCCAGCGTCTCGTAGCGCCGCAGCACCTCCAGCGACCCGATGTCGAGCCCCAGCCGATGCGCCTCGACGATCGTCTCCGCCAGCGCCGCGGCGTCGCGGAAGCCGAGATTGAGCCCCTGCCCGGCGATCGGATGGATGCCGTGCGCCGCGTCGCCGAGAAGCGCGAAGCGCGGCCGCACGAAATCACGCGCCAGCATCAGGCCGAGCGGATAGGAGCGCCGCGGACCGTCGAGCGCGATCTCGCCGAGGCGATGCCCGAAGCGGCGCTCCAGCTCGGCGAGGAAGACGAAGTCGTCGCCCGCCACGAGCTTCTCCGCGTCGCCGCTCCGCTCCGTCCAGACGAGCGACGAGCGATTGTCCCTGAGCGGCAGGATGGCGAACGGCCCGCCCGGCAGGAAGTGCTCCACCGCCACTCCGCCATGCGGACGCTCGTGCCGCACGTTTACCACGATGGCCGACTGCCGATAGCGCCACGACACCGTCTTGATGCCGGCAAGCGCCCGCAGCCGCGAGCGGATGCCGTCGGCCGCCACGAGCAGCGCGGCCTGCCGCGTCTCGCCGGAGGCGAGCCCGACCTGCATATGCCCGTCGGCGGCATCGAAGCGCACCACGGAATCCGGTGCCGTGAGCGTGATGCCCGCTTCGCCGGCGGCTTCGGCCAGCGCCGCCATCGTGGGCTCGTTGGGCACCATGTGCGCGAAGGGCTCGCCCTCGCCGATATTTGCATCGAAGGTCAGGAAGATCGGCCGCACGGCGTCGCCGGTGCGGCTGTCGGTGATCTCCATGGCGCGGATCGGCTCCGCCTGCGGCTCCAGCCGTCCCCAGATGCCGAGCCGCTCCAGCATGCGCCTGGCCGCTGCCGCGATCGCCGAGGCGCGCTCGTCGGTCGCGCCGCCCTGCGGCGGCCTGGCATCGACGACCTCGATGCTGAGCGCCGGCGCGCTCCGCGCAATGGCAAGCGCCGCCGTCAGCCCGGCCATGCCGCCGCCGGCGATCAGAATGTCCGGTTTGTCGCGCCTGGCTGCCATCTGCCTCTCTGCTTGACTTCCCGCCCCGCTCTGACGACGTTTTGCCATCTTCCGAACGCCGAAAGCACGCCATGACGGTCGCCATCGAGAACCTGCTCAGCATCCTCGACCTGGAGCCGCTTGAGCACAACCTCTTCCGCGGTCGCAGCCCCGAGGACGGCTGGCAGCGCGTGTTCGGCGGCCAGGTGATCGGCCAGGCGCTGGTGGCCGCGTCGCGCACGGTGGAGGCCGACCGGCACGCGCATTCGCTGCATGCCTATTTCATGCGGCCCGGCGATCCCTCCGTCCCCATCATCTACGAGGTGGACCGCATCCGCGACGGCAAGAGCTTCACCACCCGCCGCGTGGTGGCCATCCAGCACGGCCAGGCGATCTTTTCGCTGTCGGCCTCGTTTCAGGTGGACGAAGAGGGGCTTAGCCATCAAGCCACGGGCCCGCAGGTCCCGCAACCGGAACAGCTGATCTCCGAAGAGGAGCTGAAAGCCAAGTTCATCGACCATGTCCGCGAGCCGATCAGGCGCTACTGGCAGCGCGAGCGGCCGATCGAGTTCCGGCATGTGAGCCTCGACCACTTCACCACCCGCAAGAAGCTCGAATCGGCCCATTGCGTCTGGTTCCGGGCGACCGGCGCGCTTCCCGACGATGCGGCGATCCATAAATGCGTGCTCGCCTACGCCTCCGATATGTGGCTGCTGGAGACGTCGCTCTATCCGCACGGGCGGATGAACTTCGATCGCGACATGCAGGTGGCGAGCCTCGACCACGCGATGTGGTTTCACCGGCCGTTCCGCGCCGACGACTGGCTGCTTTACGCCATGGACAGCCCTTCGGCCTCGGGTGCCCGCGGCTTCAGCCGCGGCGCCGTCTTCACGCGTGACGGGGTTCTCGTCGCCTCGGTGGCTCAGGAAGGACTGATCCGCGTCCGGACCCGCGAATAGCGGCGGAATCCTCCCTTTGCCCCGCTTTCGTGCCCTGATTGCAGGCAGAAGGCAGTGAGTTGGCACAACATTTGAAACGCATGGGCGCGGAGCGGCTGCTCGCCGCAGCTGCCAATCGCGGTCGGTTCGCCGGCCGAGCCATGGAGCAACGTGCCAATGAAACTGATCATCGCCATCATCAAGCCCTTCAAGCTCGATGCGGTGCGTGACGCCCTCACCAATCTCGGCGTGCAGGGCCTCACCGTTACCGAAGTCAAGGGATATGGCCGCCAGAAGGGCCATACCGAGATCTACCGCGGCGCCGAATACGCCGTGAGCTTCCTGCCCAAGCTGAAGATCGAGGTCGCCGTTGCGGCCACCGAGGCGGATCGCGCCGTGGAAGCGATCGCCGAGGCGGCCAAGACCGGCCAGATCGGCGACGGCAAGATCTTCGTGGTCGATCTCATCAGCGCTTTGCGCATCCGCACCGGCGAGACCGACGCGGAGGCGCTCTGATTGCCTATTCGATAGGCAGTCGAACATTACGAATCCGTTAACCTGATGAAAACTTGTGCAGATAGGCTGAGTTTGCCGAAGTTCCGCCGCAATCGGCGTTGGCACGGCCTTTGTATCGCTGCTTCAGAGCGCCGCGATGCTGGCTCTCCCTCTCTGCGGGAAACAACGATGGAGAATGCAATGCGCTGCTTTGCAGCTATGCTTTTGATCGTGGCCGGCATGCTCGCCGTAATGCACGCCCCGGCCTTTGCTCAGGACACCACCGCCGCGCCGGCGACCGAAATGACGGAAGCTGCGGCGCCCGCCGACGAGCCGACGCTCGATACCGGCGACACTGCCTGGATGCTCACCTCCACGGCGCTGGTGCTGCTGATGACGGTCCCGGGCCTCGCCCTGTTCTATGCCGGCATGGTCCGCAAGAAGAACATTCTTGCCACCGCCATGCAGAGCTTCGCGATCACCTGCCTCATCACGATCGTCTGGACGGCCGCCGGCTATTCGCTGGCCTTCACCGACGGAGGCGGCGTGAACCAATGGGTCGGGGGGCTATCCAAGGCATTCCTTGCCGGGGTCGGGTCGGACACCCTGAGCGGCACCATCCCCGAGACCGTCTTCTTCACCTTCCAGATGACCTTCGCGATCATCACGCCGGCGCTGATCACCGGCGCGTTCGCTGACCGCATGAAGTTCTCGGCGATGATCTGGTTCATGATCCTGTGGAGCCTGATCGTCTATTCGCCGGTCTGCCATTGGGTGTGGGGCGGCGGCTTCCTCGCCGAAGCTGGCGTGCTCGATTTCGCCGGCGGCACCGTGGTTCACATCAATGCCGGTATCGCGGGCCTCGTCTGCGCGCTCGTGCTCGGCAAGCGCGTCGGCTACGGCACCGAGAACATGGCTCCCGCCAATCTCGCCTACAGCCTGATCGGCGCCTCGCTCCTCTGGGTTGGGTGGTTCGGCTTCAACGCCGGCTCGGCGGTGGCCTCCAACGGCACAGCCGGCATGGCCATGGCCGTCACCCAGATCGCGACCGCCGCAGCGGCGCTCGCCTGGATGTTCGGTGAGTGGGCCGCCAGGGGCAAGCCGAGCGTTCTGGGCATCGTGTCGGGCGCCGTCGCTGGCCTCGTCGCGATTACACCGGCCTCCGGCTTTGTCGGACCGGTGGGTGCCATCATCATCGGCATTGCCGCCGGCATCATCTGCCTGTGGGCCGCGGTGTGGCTGAAACCCGCCATCGGCTACGACGACTCGCTTGATGCGTTCGGCGTGCACGCCGTCGGCGGTATTGTCGGCGCGGTCCTCACCGGCGTCTTCGCCGTTGAGGCGATCGGCGGGACACCCGGCCTGCTGGAAGGCAATCCCGGTCAGGTGTTCACGCAGATCTACGGCGTCGCCGCGACGATCATCTGGAGCGGTGTCGCGTCGTTCGTGATCCTCAAGGTCATCGATCTGATCATCGGCCTGCGGGTCAGCGAAGAGGTCGAGATCGAGGGGCTCGACATCAACCTGCACGGCGAAGTCATCCAGTAGCGTACCTGACAATCCTCCCAAGGGAAGGCCCGGCTGTTCCGCAGCCGGGCCTTTTTGCGCCACTCTTCGAGTGGTTAAAGCAGCCTTAACCCTGCCCCACTACGGTCGCTCAAAAGTACCTCGCGAAGACATGCGGCGATCGAACATGGCATACAATTCATTCAGCGATTACCCCTCCGTGGAGAGCCGCCTCGGCGACTTCGCCATGCGTCACGCGCTGCGCATATGCGGATTGGCAGTCATGGCGCTCACCGCGGCGCTGCTCATCAGCCTGATCACCTGGCACGTCGACGATCCGAGCTTCAGCTACGTGTCGAACGCGCCGGCAAGGAACCTTCTCGGATGGCCGGGCGCCGCCTTCGCCGATCTCGCCATGCAGTTTCTCGGCTTTGCCGTGATCGGTCTGGTGTTCCCGCTGGCCATCCACGGCTGGAACCTCTTCCGCCTCAAGCTCCCGCGCCATCCGATCCGGCAGGCCTTCACCTGGATGGGCGGCATCGTGCTGCTTGCGGCCGCCTTGTCCTGCCTGCCCGTGCTGGCGCAATGGCCGCTGCCGACCGGGCTCGGCGGCGCCGTCGGCGACATCACGCTGAGCGTCGCCGAATGGTTCGGCGGCGGCAGCCTGTCGCCCGGCCTCTACGCGGCGTTCTTCGTCGTTCTGAGCGGCCTGTCGCTCGGCCTGTTGTGGGCGTCCTGCCTGCGTCGCTCCACCGAGCTGAGCGGTGTCTCCCATGCGCCGCGGGAAGTCCATGCGCGCGCCGACGACGAAGCGCTCGATGATGATGATGATGGCGCATCGGACACGCGGCTGCGCCTTTTCGCAGGAATTGCCGCACACTTGGCCCTCACGGCGAACGCCATGGCCCGACGCGGTCTGCGTCGCCTCGTCGGTGTCATCGTGAGCCGCCGCCGCGCGCGCGCGCACGGCTCCGTCCGACAGGAACCGATGTTCGGGTCCCAGGACTTCAGCTTCGACAACGAGGAATTTGAAGACGAGGCTTACGAGGACGAGCTCGACGATGCCTTTGCCGAAGCCGTGGCTGAGGAGCATGATTCGGACACGGTATCGCGCAGGGTCGTGCAGCCGGCGGCGCCGCGGCCGAAGCCGGGCCGCCGCGTCAAGAAGGAGGCCCAGCCCTCGTTCCTGCCGCCGGAGGATTTCGAGCTGCCGCCGCTCGGCCTGCTGTCGGAACCGCCGCCCGCCCGCAAGAAGGACAGGACCATCGATCGCTCGGCGCTGGAGCAGAACGCCAAGCTGCTCGAGGGCGTGCTGGAGGATTTCGGCGTGAAGGGCGAGATCATCAACATCCGCCCCGGCCCGGTCGTGACGCTCTACGAGCTGGAGCCGGCGCCCGGCATCAAGTCGTCGCGCGTCATCGGGCTAGCCGACGATATCGCCCGCTCCATGAGCGCCATCTCCGCCCGCGTTGCCGTCATTCCTGGCAAGAACGCCATCGGCATCGAGCTGCCGAATGCCACGCGCGAGACTGTCTTCCTGCGCGAGCTTCTTGCTTCCGCCGATTACGAGAACACCAAGGCCAAGCTGGCGCTGTCGCTCGGCAAGACGATCGGCGGCGAGCCGGTCATCGCCGACCTCGCGCGCATGCCGCACCTGCTTGTCGCCGGCACCACCGGCTCGGGCAAGTCGGTCTCCATCAACACCATGATCCTGTCGATCCTCTACCGGCTGACGCCGGACCAGTGCCGGCTCATCATGATCGACCCGAAGATGCTGGAGCTTTCCGTCTATGACGGCATCCCGCATCTCCTGGCGCCTGTCGTCACCGATCCGAAGAAAGCGGTCGTCGCGCTGAAATGGACGGTGCGCGAGATGGAAGGCCGCTACAAGAAGATGTCGAAGCTCGGCGTCAGGAACATCGACGGCTACAATCAGCGCGTCGCGCTTGCCGTGAAGAAGAAGGAGCGACTGACCCGCACGGTGCAGACCGGCTTCGACCACGAGACCGGCGAGCCGATCTTCGAGACCGAAGAGCTCGAGCTCGAGCCGATGCCCTACATCATCGTCATCATCGACGAGATGGCGGACCTGATGATGGTCGCCGGCAAGGACATCGAAGGGGCCGTGCAGCGCCTGGCGCAGATGGCGCGCGCCGCCGGCATCCATGTGATCATGGCGACGCAGCGGCCCTCGGTCGATGTCATCACCGGCACCATCAAGGCCAACTTCCCCACCCGCATCTCCTTCCAGGTGACGTCGAAGATCGACAGTCGCACCATCCTGGGCGAGCAGGGCGCCGAGCAGCTGCTCGGCCAGGGCGACATGCTCTACATGGCCGGCGGCGGCCGTATACAGCGCGTCCATGGGCCGTTCGTCGACGATGCCGAGGTGGAGGATATCGTCGCGCACCTGAAGACCCAGGGCGTGCCGGACTATCTCAATTCCATCACCGACGAGGACGAGCAGGACGGTGGTGGCTTCGACGCCATGTCCGGCGGCATGGAGGAATCGAACGACCTCTACGACCAGGCGGTCGCCGTGGTGCTGCGCGACCGCAAGGCCTCCACCAGCTACATCCAGCGGCGGCTCTCCATCGGCTACAACCGCGCGGCCTCGCTGATCGAGCGCATGGAGCAGGAGGGCGTGGTGAGCTCCGCTAACCACGCCGGCAAACGGGAAATTCTGGTCGGCGAAAACGCCGCATAGGGCTTGATCCCGAAAAGCGGAAACCGGTCTTCGGACGCAATCATGCCGCGATGGAAACGCGCCCTTGTCTCGTCAAGAATGCGCCATATCTGAATGTGGCAGCTCAAGGAGGTCCCGATGAGCCTTGGCGCCCTCATGCGCCGTGCCCTGATTGCCGGCCTGATCGGCGCGGCCTTTGTGCCGAGCTCGGTCTACGCTTTCACCGGGGAACAGACCGCCGTCCTCAGCGAGATCTCGAATGCGCTGGCGAAGGTGCAGACGATGAACGGCGAGTTCGTCCAGTTCAATCCGGATGGCCAGCAGCTGCAGGGCAAGTTCTATATCGAACGGCCGGGCCGCGTCCGCTTCCAGTACGATCCGCCCGCCACCGTGCAGGTCATCGCCGACGGAAAGTCGGTGCTGGTATACGACAAGAAGCTGCAGACCTACGACATATGGCCGCTCTCGCAGACGCCGCTCAGGCTGCTGCTCAATTCGAGCCTCGACCTCACCACGACCGACAAGGTTACCAATATCGGAATCGCGTCCGACCTGGTGGAGGTCGTACTGGAAGACGACACGCGTTTCAGCGCCGGGACGCTCAACCTGGTCTTCGACCGCAAGACGGACGAGCTGCGCCAATGGACGGTCACCGATCAGCAAGGCCTGCAGACGATGGTTGCGCTCTACAACGTGGAGATCGGCAACAAGCTCGACGAGGCCCTCTTCGATATCGACTACCAGGCCGCGACGAATGCGGCGCGGGAGAGATAGCGCACTCTAAGGAATCGCCGCCTTTCGGTCGCGGCAGGCGCCATTTGAATCAGGCTTGAACCGCCGGTTCGCGCTCCCCACCTAATGTCAAGGCGGAAGGTAGCGCCGCGTTACACGCCCCCCGTCTCGCGGATGCTGCCACACCGGTTTTCGGTGATTACCGCTGGCGCCCGGTCTCGCAAGAGGCCGGGCGCTTTCGTGTGGAGAGATGCACGCCGAGGCTGGACTCCGGCCGGCGCTGGCGGAAATAACAAGTCCCGACCCGCCAGCTCCCGGCTCCCATGCCCCTTTCCGTCGCGACTTGGAACATCAACTCCGTTCGGCTGCGCATCGACCTGGTGCGGCATTTTCTCGCGAAATACCGTCCGCATGTGCTCTGCCTGCAGGAGACCAAATGCGTCGACGGCAACTTCCCGCTGCGCGCTTTCCGCCAGGCCGGCTACCGGCATATCGTGACGCACGGGCAGAAGGGCTATCACGGCGTCGCCATCGTCGCGCGGCGGCCGCTTGCGCTGGTCGACAAGCGGCAGTTCTGCGGCAAGGACGATGCCCGGCATATCGCCGCCGCCATTGACTATCGCGGTCGCCCCATAACCATTCACAACTTCTATGTTCCCGCCGGCGGCGACGTGCCCGATCCTGACGGTCAATCCGAAGTTCGCCCACAAGCTCTCCTTCATCGAGGAGATGCAGAACTGCATGGCCACCGGCCTCGCCCGGCCGGGCTCCATCCTGGTCGGCGACCTCAACATCGCGCCGCTGGAGACCGACGTCTGGTCGCACAAGCAGCTGCTGCGCGTGGTGAGCCACACGCCGGTGGAGACCGCGGGGCTCGAACGGGTGCGCGCGGCTGGCGGCTGGGTCGACCTGATGCGGCACTTCGTGCCGCCGGAGGAGAAGCTCTTCACCTGGTGGAGCTACCGCTCACCCGACTGGACGAAGAACGACCGCGGCCGCCGCCTCGATCATATCTGGGTAACCCCGGATCTCGTGCCGCAGGCCAAGTCGCTCTCGGTGCTGAGGGACGCGCGCGCCTGGGAGCGCCCATCCGACCACGTGCCGGTCATCGCCGCCTTCAAATAAAGCTCTCCGAAAATTGAGAGCGCTTTCGGTTCGGCGGCCATCACCGGCAGACCTGCGCGGATACCCGGGCAAACATGCGAAAACGCATCGATGCGCCGGCACCGCTGCAAAAGAGTAGCGTCGGGCCGACGATCCTCCGCGCGCAGAAGGACCCTGCGGTGCTGTTGTGAACCGCAGGGCCGGGAACTAGGGTCGTGCAGAACGGCGGGCGGAGAACATGCAAATGAAACATTCGCCAATTGCGCGCCTCGTCGGCGTCACGGCGTCGGCGCTGTTTGCTGTCGGCTCGCCCGCCCTTGCACAGCTCGACGTAAAGACGGATGCGGCGACGGCCGAATGTGCCGACCATTTGTACAATCTGTATCAAGCCAGAATCGACGGGATGTCGCAATGCGGCGCCCTCAAGAACTCCCGAGTGGAAAAGCGCCTGTATCGATACGCAGAAAAGAAACATCGCTCTTCTGGAGACGAAGGGCGTGTGGGACACGACCGCGCCCGATGCCGAGATAGAGCGGGTTCATGCCAAGGCCCATGAATATTACGACCAGGCCGACCGCAAGTACAATGCCTTGAGCTCCTCCGTCAGGCTCACCATGGCTCAGCAGCAGCTCGACACATGCGGCAGCGATCAGCAGAAATGCCTCCAGGCGCAGTCCGACTTGGACGGCCTGTGGAAGGGGATGCACGAAGCCCGGATCGACAAGCTCGTGTACGATGAGTTTCACAGCTACGCGGTGTGCATTCTCCGCGCGCGTGGCCATGAAGACGTCGACTGAGAGCCGGTCCGGACAAGGCGCTTGCTGATCTCTTCCAAAGAAGAGACGTCGGCGCGGTTGCTCAGCCCTCCAGCGCCCGCAGCCGATCGCCCACCGCGCCGAAATCGGCAGCCGCTTGCAGGACGTTGCGCGTCAGGCGCGAGCGCAGCGTCAGGGCGATCTGCGGGTTCTCCTGCATCAGGCGGCGGAACATCACCTTGCGTATCTGCAGCACGCGCGCGCGGCTTTCCACTCTGATCAATTCATCGGCGCGGATGTCGAGGATCAGCGAGCGTTCCGCCAGCATCATGCCCGGCCCGATGACCCGGCTCTCGACCGCCTCCGTCTCCTTGTCCTTGCGCTGGCCTCTGAGCGCGCCGGAAAGCACCACATAGGCCGAATGTAGAAGCTGGCCCGCATCGTAGACGAGCAGCTTCTCCGGCAGCGAGCGGCTCTCCGCCGAGAACGCGATGAGCTTAAGATGCGCGTCGGAAAAGCCTTCGAAGAACGGAATGCGCCTCAGCACATCCACGTCCGATTCCGTTGGCCCCGACGACGTCGTCATCGCGCCAGCTTGTAGCCGCCCAACTCGGTGATCAGCAACTCCGCATGTGACGGGTCGCGCTCGATCTTCTGCCGCAGCCGGTAGATGTGGGTCTCGAGCGTATGCGTGGTGACGCCGGAATTGTAGCCCCACACCTCGGAGAGCAGCACGTCGCGCGTGACGATCCGGTCGCCCGCCCGGTAGAGATATTTGAGGATGGCGGTCTCCTTCTCCGTCAGCCGGATCTTCCCGCCGGTCGGATCGAGCAGCATCTTGGCGGCCGGCCGGAAGGTGTAAGGCCCGATGGAGAACGTGGCGTCCTCGCTCTGCTCGTGCTGTCTGAGATGCGCGCGGATGCGGGCGAGAAGCACCGCGAAGCGGAATGGCTTCACCACGTAGTCGTTGGCGCCGGCCTCCAGCCCCAGGATGGCGTCGGAATCGGTGTCGTGGCCGGTCAGCATGATGATCGGGGCGCGTACGCCGCCCTTGCGCAGAAGCTTAACCGCCTCACGACCGTCCATGTCGGGCAGCCCGACATCCATGATCACCAGGTCCACATGGCTCTCGCGCGCCGCTTGCAGCGCCGCGCTCGCGGTTGCGGCATGCTTCAGCTCGAACTCGTCGTAGAGTGACAGCTGCTCGATCAGGGCTTCGCTGAGATCGGTGTCGTCGTCGACGATGAGGATCTTGCGGGATGTCATGTCCGCCTCGAATCTCCCGGTTGGCACAAGATTAGGCTAGAGCGCCGACGCGTGCCACACCTGTCGAAACGCCGGAGGGGACCTTCATGCGCGCGCGCCGGAGAGAAAGCAGACCCGGCCCGACAAGGCAAATGCGCCTGATCACGGTGCTGTCAGAACCGCGTGAACGCCATCGGGGCTTCGTCTGCTGCGGCTCGCTCCGCCTTCCCTGCGCCCTCGGGCGCGGCGGAATCACGCATCTGAAGCGCGAGGGCGATGGCGCCACTCCCGCGGGACGCTACCGGCTCCTCTCGCTCATTTACCGCCGCGACCGGCGGCTCCGCCCCGGAACGGCGCTCCCCATGCGGGTTCTCCGCCGATATGACGCATGGTGCGAGGACCCGCGCGACGGCCGCTACAACCGCCCGGTGCGGCTGCCAAGCCGCGCCGCCCACGATTCCATGTGGCGCGAGGACCACCTCTATGACGTCGTCGGCGTGCTCGACTGGAACCTCACGCGGCGCGCCAACGGGAGGGGAAGCGCCATCTTCCTGCACCTTGCCCGGCCAGGCTACGGACCGACCGCAGGCTGCATCGCGCTCAGCCGCCCTCATCTGGCGCTGTTGCTTGCCGCCGCCGGCGCCCGGCCGGAATTTTCCGTTGCGCAAAAGCCACGGAGGCTGGGAACGAACGGCAGGCCAGTGCGGAGCCTGTTTTCCTGCCCGCGTGGGGCATTGTCGTAAGGAGACCGAGTCATGCCCATCAAGCTTGAGGGGAGCTGCCGGTGCGGCGCCGTGCGCTTTTCCCTCGCCAGCCATACCCCGCATCCCTACCAGCTCTGCTACTGCTCGATCTGCCGAAAGACCGCGGGGGGCGGGGGCTACGCCGTCAACCTGATGGGCGACGCCGACACCCTGAAGGTCACCGGACGGCGGGCGCTCGGCATCTACCGCGCCGAGGTCGATCGTAACGGACAGTGCGAGGTGAGCACGGGCCGGCGCCATTTCTGCAAGAAATGCGCCTCTGCTCTGTGGCTCTACGACCCGACCTGGCCGGAGTTGGTGCATCCCTTTGCATCGGCGATGGACACCGAGCTCCCGCGCCCGCCGGAGAAAGTCCATCTGATGCTCGCTTTCAAGCCGGGCTGGGTGGAGCCGCAGATCGGCCCGAACGACGCGCTATTCGATTATTATCCACAGCAATCGATTGAGGACTGGCACAAGTCACGGGGCTTGTGGATCGACTGACCTGCACCCACTTTTGTTTCGTGCAGGTGTTCAGAACGAAACAATTTCACGCGCTCGTGTCACCATTTGACCCGCTCGGCGAAAACCGACTGACACGTTTCTTTCGTTTACTTCGTCATCAAGGGCGGGCGCTGGTGTTCCGGCCCGCCGAAACCGAGGAATGGAGGGTGTCATGACGAGCACGTTACGCCGCTGGCGCTCTAACCGGCGTTACAGGACGATCCTTCGCGAGCTGCACGACCTGTCGGCCCGCCAGCTCGGCGAGCTGGGCATCAGGCCCGTGGAGATTCATCGGCTGGCCCGTGAGGCCGCAAGGGCTTTCTGAGAAAAGTCCATCGGCGTCCTGGCCCATGCCGGCACCGCACGTCGTTTGGCGCCCGCCTGGGCGGAGCGGCTAACGCTCCCGCCGCGCGACGGTCCGCCAGCGCCGCACAACCTCTTCCACGAAATCGCTGGTCTCGACCTCCGTCAGGGTCGTTCGCAGGCTCGGCAGCCGGTTCGCAGGCAGCTTGTTGGACGCCAGGTCCGAAAAGCGCACTCGCATCGGCATCGACACCGCCTCCCCGAAGGCAATAGCCTCGCGGTTGCCGATCGACGGCAGCGAGGCGAGCGTCGAAGCGGCCGCATCGCTTACGGCCGAGCGGATGATGGCGTGGTCGGTCTCGTTCGCCAGGCGCATGGCGAAGATGGTGCTGCACTGTGAAAGGATCGTCGGATCAAGCTCCGACGGACGCTGCGTGACCAATCCGAGATAGACGTTGTATTTGCGCCCTTCCTTGGCGATACGCGAAATCGCCCGCCGCGTCGGCCCAAATCCCAGGCGCTTGTCGGCCGGCACGTAGCGGTGCGCTTCCTCGCACGCAACGAGAAGCGGGACGCGGCCGCCGCCCCACACGCCGACATCGAAGGCAAGCCGGCAGAGCACCGAGACCACGGCATCGACCACATCAGCCGGAAATCCCGCAAGTTCAAGGATGGTGATCCGCTTTCCCTCGGTGGGAATGCGGAACAGCGTCCTCAGGATATCCGCCATCGTGTCTTCGATGGTACGGCTGGAAAACATGAACTGGTAGCGCGCGTCGTTGATGACCGATTCGATGCGCGTCTTGAGGCGGCGCAGCTTCGGGCGCTCCTCTCTGTTGTCGAGGCTGCCGAGCTTCTCGTCGATCAATGCCAGCACGTCGTGCATGCGGTAGGGCACCGGCGAATCGACGGTGTAGCCGCCGGCGTCGGGATCACGTCGCAACAGCGCGCCCCCTTGCTCGGCGTTCTGCGCATAGCGTGCCTTGGCGATCGGAATGAGATCGGCGAGCGCGTCGACCTCCTCCGAGACGCCGGGCCTCCGCCGGTAGATGACGTCGACGATCTCCTCGAAATTGAACAGCCAGAACGGCAGATTGAGATTGTTCGGGCTCATGATTGCGGCGGAGCCGCGAAAGGCGCTGCGGTATTCGTTGTGCGGATCGATGAGCAGCACGCGCGTCGCGTCGGTCGCCTTCAGCACTTCGTCGAGAATCAGCGCAACGGCGCTCGATTTGCCGCAGCCGGTCGTGCCCAATATGGCGAAGTGCTTCTGCAGAAGGTCCTGCACCTGGAGGGTCGCCTTGATGCGAGCGTCCTGTGTCAGCGTGCCGATGGTGATCGTCTGCTTGCCGTCGTACTGGTAGATCGTCTCCAGCGTCTCCGGATCGATCTCGTGGGCAGTGGCGCCCACCGGGGGATAGGTCCGGATGCCGCGGTCGAAATAAGCCTTGGCATCGTCCGTCCCGGGACGCACCTCGCCGAGGAGCTCGACCCTCGCCAGCATCACGTCGGGCCGGCTCTCGCCACCCGCCTCGGCCTCGTAGATCAGGGCAACCGAGCGAGACGAACCGGCTTCGATTGTGAGGAGCTTCCCAACCGACAGTGGATCGGCGCGATCCTTCGAGCACGCGGCGGTGTTGACCGCGATCACGGCCCGCGAGCCGCTGACGGAGACCACATGACCCAGCGACGCTCGAGACACGGCGCTGCGCGGCTCCTCGAAGATGGGTTTGACGGCTGTTTGCGCTTGCACTTTTCGCCCCAAAAGGCCGGGCTCGCTCGGCCCAGCCTGCTTCCTTGCTACCAGCTTGAGAGGTAGCCGATTCCAGCTGACTCCCCATAGTGGTGCAAAGGAGCTTAAGGATCGGCTAAGCGCGCCGAATGATTAACAAGAACCTACGCTTGCAGAGGTGCGGCAGCCCGCGCCGCGGGTCAGCCTCGTCCCCCGAAAATGGCGCTGCCGACTCGGATATGGGTCGCGCCGCAAGCGATGGCCGTCTCGAAATCGGCGCTCATGCCCATGGAAAGCGAGCGCAGGCCAAGACCGACGGCCAGCTGCCGCAGCATCTCGAAATGCGGGACCGGGTCGTCCTGAAGCGGCGGAATGCACATAAGGCCTTCGATCGCCAGCTTGTGCCTGTCCCGGCACCGGTCGACGAACTCGACGGTCTTTTGCGGGGCAATGCCGGCCTTTTGCGGCTCCTCGCCGGTGTTGACCTGGACGAAAAGCGAAAGCATGCGGCCCTGGCGCGCCATCTCCTTGGAAAGTTCCGTGGCCAGCTTCTCGCGGTCAAGCGAGTGGATCGCGTCGAAAAGCGCCACGGCGTCGCGCACCTTGTTGGTCTGCAACGGGCCGATGAGATGCAGGCCGACATCCGGAAAGCGGGACTTGAGGCGCGGCCATTTCCCCTGGGCCTCCTGCACGCGGTTTTCGCCGAACAGCCGCTGGCCAGCGGCCAGCACCGGCTCGATCGCCGCGGCGTCGAAGGTCTTGGAAACGGCGACCAGCCGGACCTCTGCCGCATCGCGCCCCGCGCGCGCGGCTGCCTCGGCGATCCGCTCATTGACCCCGGCAAGTCTCGTTCCGGCATCCGCCATGCCCCGGCCTCCTTTCGGTCGGCGGCTAACACGGCCGCCGATCGACCGCAATTCGCCCCTGCTCTTGTTGACCGTTTGCCTTAATTCTGGTGAAGGTCACGCCGCGTCCCGGGCTGGTTTCGAAGACATGTCCACCCAGCGCTACAACCCGCGTGACATCGAGGGCCACCGCGAAGGGTGGTCGTCGTGCCGAACAGGATCGTCAATGTGTTGGCTTGAGCGCGGCCTCGTCCGCGCCTTCCTTGTGCTCTTCGTGCCGCTCGCGCTCGCCGGCTGCCAGGTGCGTCCGCTCTACAGCACCGGCGCAAGCGGCTCTGCACCGCAAGCCGATCTCCCGGCGATCTCGGTGCAGGCACCTGGGAGCCGCATGGGCCAAGTGTACCGCAATGCGCTGCTCTACGGGCTGCGCGGCGGTGGAGAAGGCGCCGAGACGCGCTACAGCCTCTCCTACCGGCTCACCACGCACTCGCAAGGCATCGCCGTGGAGCGCGGCACTGGCACGCCCAACGCCTACCAGATCACCGGCAGCGCCTCCTTCCTCCTGAAGAACATCACGACCGACCAGTCGCTCTTCGGGACAAACGTAACGGCCGTCGATACCTACACCCGCTCCTCGCAGAGCTTTGCCAACATTCGCGCCAAGCGCGATGCGGAGGATCGCCTGGCGCAGGCGCTGGCGCAGCTGACCGAGGCGCGTCTCACCGCCTACTTCGCGACCAACTAGCGCGATGGTCGCCGTCAAGGCGCACGAAGCCGACCGCTTCCTTGCCTCGCCGCCGGAGGCCATCCGGCTGTTCCTCGTCTACGGCAGCGACCAGGGTGCCATTACCGAGCGCGCCCGCCATGTGGAGCGGCTGGCGCTGACGCGCGGCGGCGGGGAATCCGTCACCCGCATCGGCTCCGACGAGCTGTCGTCCAATCCGGGTTGCATCGCCGACGAGGTCTATTCCGCCTCGCTCTTCGGCGGCGAGCCCGTCGTCACGCTGCGCGTCACCGACGGCCGTCACAACGTCATGGGCTCGTTGCAGCCCATCGTCGAGCGGCCGCCGGAGGCGGCATGGCTCATCGTCGAGACCGGCGACCTCGCCGCATCGAGCCCGCTCCGGAAATCCTTCGAGCGCGCATCGCACTCCGTCGCCGTTCCGTCCTACCCGCTCGAGGGCCGCAACCTCGCTTCCTTCATCCATGCCGCCGCCGAGGCCGCCGGCGTCACCATCGATCCGCCGGCGCTCGATTTGTTGCTGGAGAGCCTCGGCGGCGACCGCCTGGCCGGGCGCGGCGAGCTGGAGAAGCTCTTCCTCTATGTCGACGAGAAGAAGAGCGTCACGGTCGAGGACGTCGAGGCGATCGTCGGTGACACCACGGCGGCGCGCACTGACGCGGTGATCGATGCGGCATTGCTCGGCGACAACGAGACGCTCGAGGCGGAGCTCAGCCGCATGCGCGCCGAAGGCGGATCGGCCGCAGCGCTTGGGACGCTGGCACTGCGACACCTCATCCAGGTGCAGCTGCTGCGCGCCGCGGTCGACGCCGGCAAGTCGGTGTCGGAAGCCGTGGCATCGGCGCGGCCTCCGATCTTCTTCCGCCGCAAGGCCAGCGTGGAGTCGGAGCTGTCGCGCTGGACGAGCGACGCACTACGCGACGCACGCCGTCGTGTCGACCGCGCCATCGCTCTGACGCGCCTGCAGCCGGCGCTCGAAGACGCCGCGATGTCGGAGATGCTACACGCCATCGCGCTCGACGCGCGACGGCTGAAACGCGGCGCGTTAGCCTAAGCCTAGAGCCTTCATTCTAATTGAATCAGAATGAAGGCCATCTCCTTGTTGAGCACGATCTCATCCGATAACCGGTATCCACTTTTCGGGATCGTGCTCTAGTGCTTCGGGCTCCCGCCGGGCGCAGAGCTAGGAGTTGTTCTCCTGGGCCTTCTTGACGGCCTCCCGGCATGCCGGCTGAAGCTGGTCCATGTTGTCCACCAGGCAGGCGGCGGTTCTGTTCTGCACACGGCCTCCGCAGAATTTCTGTACGTCAGATCGGCACGCCGTATTGGCAGCATACGCGCTCGACGCAGCCCCGAGTACAAGACATCCGCTCAGCAGGATTGCGAGTGATCTCATCGGTTCCTCCAGTTTTCTTTCCTGCAGGTCGGACCTTAGGCAATCCCTCCGCCGCTGTCACATTTTGTGGCAAGTCCCCGATTAGCGCTTCAGCTTGGCGCAGACCATGTCGAGCTGTTCGAGATCGCCGTAATAAATGCGCAGCTCGCCGCGCCCGCTCTCTTGATGGAGCAGCTCCACCTTCACGCCCAGATGGTTCGAAAGCTCCTTCTCCAGCGCCGCGATGTCGGCATTGCGGACCGGCGGCTTGCGTTGCGCCTTGGGGCGCGACGCCTCCTCTGGTTCTTGCGCCAGGCGTTCCGTTTCGCGCACCGACAAGCCTTTGGCGACGACGCGCTCGGCGAGCTTCTCTGGCTCGCGCGCAGCGAGAAGCGCACGCCCGTGACCGGCAGAAAGCTTCCCCTTCTCCAGCAGCCCCAGAACTGAAGTCGGCAGTTTCAACAGACGCAGCGTGTTGGTCACATGCACACGGCTCTTGCCGATCGTGTCGCCGAGCTCGCTCTGCGAGTACTGAAACTCTTCAAGCAGCGCCTGGTAGCCGAGCGCCTCTTCCACCGGGTTGAGATCGGTGCGCTGCACGTTCTCCACGATGGCAAGCTCCAGCGCCTCGCGGTCGGACACGTCGAGGATCGTTACCGGAACGTCATGCAGCCCGGCGCGCTGTGCGGCCCGCCAGCGCCGCTCGCCGGCGATCAGCTCGTAGCGCTCGCCGCCGCTGCCCGCGCGGCGCACGACGAGCGGCTGCACGATGCCATGCTTCTTCAGCGAAGCCGCCAGCTCGGCAAGCTCCTCTTCGGGGAAATCGCGGCGCGGGTTGCGCGGATTACGATCGATGAGCGCGATCGACACAGAGCGCCGGCTGGCCTCCCTGCCCTCCTTGCCTGCCGGCGCTTCCGTCGCGGCTGCCTCGCTCGGATAGGCGCCGAGCAACGCGTCGAGCCCACGGCCCAGCCGTTTCTTCGGTTCCACTGCCACGATGTACTCCTTAGGCGGCACGCAGCGTGCGCTCGCGCTGGATGATCTCGCTGGCAAGCCGCAGATAGGCCTGGCTGCCGGCGCATTTCAGGTCGTAGAGGAGCGCCGGTTTGCCGTGCGACGGCGCCTCCGAGACGCGCACGTTACGCGGGATGACCGTACGGTAGACGGCGTCGCCCATATGCGCGCGCACATCGTCCACCACCTGGCTCGCCAGCTTGTTGCGGCCGTCGAACATGGTGAGCACGATGCCGTGGATGGAAAGCTGCGGGTTGAGACCCGCGCGCACACGCTCCACCGTCGAAAGGATCTGGCTCAGGCCTTCCAGGGCGAAGAATTCGCACTGCAACGGCACGAGCACCGCATGGCTCGCCGCCATGGCGTTGATGGTGAGAAGATTGAGCGAGGGCGGGCAATCGACCAGCACATAGGTAAAGGACGGACCGTCCGTGTTTTCGGAAAGCTCCGCCACGGCCTTGCGCAGACGGAAGTTGCGGTCCGGCATCGAGGCGATCTCCAGCTCCACGCCCAACAGGTCGAGGGTGGAGGGCGCGATATAGAGCCGCGGCACCGCAGTCTGCGACGCCACCTCCCGCAGCGGCGCATCGCCCACCAGCACGTCATAGGTGGACGCGGAGCCGATGATGCGCTCCACGCCGAGGCCGGTCGAGGCATTGCCCTGCGGATCGATGTCGACGATCAGCACCGTCTCGCCGATCGCCGCCAGCGCTGTGCCAAGATTGATGGCTGTGGTGGTCTTGCCGACGCCGCCTTTCTGATTGGCGACGGCGAGAACGCGAGGACGGTCCGGAATCGGGTCGTGTGGATTCATGGTCGCAGCCCCTTTGGGCGAAGATGTCGAATGGCGAGAACGCGACCGCCCGAATCTGTCACGCTCGCGAAGTCTAGCACATCGAAATCCCAAGATTTAGATGCCGCTTCAGTCTCTTGCACAAAATCTTGGCCTTTGAGCAGCAACATCACGCCGTCCTCGCGGAGATAGGGCGCGCCGAGCCGCAACAGCTCGGGAAGCGGCGCAAGTGCCCGTGCCGAGACAACATGAGCCGGCTCAATGTTTTGCGGCCGGGCCTCAATTCGCTCGGCGACCACAGATGGCATTCGCCCCGGTCTCGCGGATCGCGGCACGCAGGAACGCGGCCTTCTTGTTGTTCGATTCGATGAGCGTGAAGTGGCGCTCGGGCTGCTCCTTGCAGGCAATGGCAACAACAAGCCCGGGGAAGCCGGCGCCGCTTCCGAGATCGACCCATTGACCAAAGCCCGGCGCATGATCGAGGAGCTGCAGGCTGTCGGCGACGTGCCGCGTCCAGACATCCTTGAGCGTTCCGCCCGAGACGAGATTGTGGGTACGCTGCCACGCCGCCAGAAGCGCCACGAAGCGCTCAAAATCCTCCCGCATCCGATTCGTGAACGAATCCGAATCGATCCAGCGCAGCAGCCGCCGATCCGGTCTCATGCAGCGCTGCGGCCGGCATCGGGCTTGCGTTTGACATGGCTGAGGAGACGGGTGAGCGCCGCCGGCGTGATACCGTCGATGCGGCTTGCCTGGCCGATGCTGGCGGGGCGGACGGCGGCCAGTTTCTGGCGAACCTCGTTCGACAGGCCGCCGATCGCCGCGTAATCCAGGTCGGCCGGCAGCACCAAGGCCTCGTCGCGCCGCATCGCCTCCACGTCCGCCTGCTGGCGGCGGAGGTAGACGGCGTATTGGGCGTCGATGACGATCTGCTCGGCGATGGGCGCCGCGATCGCCGCAAGCTCCGGCCAGATGCCGGCGAGCCGCGGCATGTCGATCTGCGGATAGGCCAGGAGGTCGAAGGCCGAGCGGCGGACGCCGTCCTGGTTCACCGCGAGGCCGTGGCGGCCGGCTTCCGCTGGCGTCAGCGTCAACCGGTCGAGCAGGCCGCGTGCCTCGGCGAGCGCCCTCCTCTTTGCGTCAAAAGCCCGGGCCCGCTCAGGCGCCGACGCAGCCGGCGGCGAGCCCAAGCGGCGTCAGCCGCTGGTCGGCATTGTCGGCGCGCAGCGACAGCCGGTATTCGGCGCGCGAGGTGAACATGCGGTAGGGCTCGCTGACCCCGCGCGTCACCAGATCGTCGATCATCACGCCCATATAGGCGTCGGCCCGGCCGACCATGACGGGCTGGGAGCCGCCCGCCGCGCGCGCCGCGTTGAGCCCGGCGAGCAGTCCTTGCGCCGCCGCCTCCTCGTAGCCGGTCGTGCCGTTGATCTGCCCGGCGAGATAAAGGCCCGGCAGCTTCAGGCATTGCAGCGCCGGATCGAGCTCGCGCGGATCGACATAGTCGTATTCGATGGCGTAGCCGGCACGCTTGATTTTGGCGCGCTCCAGACCCGGCATGGAGCGGACCAGCGCCAGCTGCACGTCCTCCGGCAGCGAGGTGGAGATACCGTTGGGGTAGACGGTGTCGTCGTCGAGCCCCTCCGGCTCCAGGAAGACCTGGTGGCTTTCGCGGTCGGCGAACCGCACGATCTTGTCCTCGATCGAGGGGCAATAGCGCGGGCCGCGGCTCTCGATGCGGCCGGAATACATGGCCGAGCGGGAGAGGTTGGTGCGGATGATGTCGTGCGTTTCGGCCGTGGTGCGGGTGATGTGGCAGTCGACCTGCGGCGTGGTGATCGCCGTCGTCAGGGCGGAGAAGGGCTCTGGCGGCATGTCGCCCGGCTGGCGCTCCAGGCTC
The DNA here is from genome assembly GCA_963801225.1 of uncultured Alphaproteobacteria bacterium. Taxonomy (GTDB): domain Bacteria; phylum Pseudomonadota; class Alphaproteobacteria; order Rhizobiales; family Afifellaceae; genus DASWJZ01. The sequence goes on along the minus strand of CAWDED010000008.1, from coordinate 428,504 downwards.
GCCCAGTCGATGCTGCGCCCGTCGAGGCGCGGCGGTGTGCCGGTCTTCAGCCGGCCGAGCGCCAGGCCCGCCTGGGCCAATGTGGTCGACAGGCCGAGGCTCGGCGCCTCGCCGTAGCGGCCGGCCGGCGTCGAGGTCTCGCCGAGATGGATGAGGCCGCGGAGGAAAGTGCCGGTGGTGAGGACCACGGCGGAAGCGGCGATTTCGCGGCCATCCTTCAGCCGCACGCCGGCGACGCGACCGCGGGCGAGGCGGAGGTCATCCACTTCGCCCTCAACCACTGACAGCCGGGGCTGGGCGGAAATCGCCTCTTGCATGGCGGCGCGGTAGAGCGCCCGGTCTGCCTGGGCGCGCGGGCCGCGCACGGCGGGGCCCTTACGCCGGTTCAGCACGCGGAACTGGATGCCGGCGCGGTCCGCGACGCGGCCCATCAGCCCGTCGAGCGCGTCAACCTCCCGCACCAGGTGGCCCTTGCCCAGGCCGCCGATGGCTGGATTGCAGGACATCTCACCGACGGTGGCGAAACGATGCGTCACGAGAATCGTCTCGGCGCCGAATCGAGCCGCGGCCGCCGCGGCTTCCGCCCCGGCGTGCCCACCCCCAACGACGATGACATCTGCGCGCATCATGGTTTCACGTGAAACAACCTTAATGGATTCATGCCGGCAAGCCTTAACAAAGGGTTTCACGTGAAACCTACTTGCCAATGCAGAACTCGCCGAAAAGCCGGTCGAGCACGTCTTCCACATCGACTCGCCCGGTCAGCCGACCGATAGCCTCGCTGGCCGAGCGCAGCAAGTCCGCAGCGATCTCGTCGCGGGCGCCACGGACCATGTCGAGCGCGGCGGCGGCGTCCTCAATGGCCGCCGCCTGCCGCCGCCGGGTTACGACGGCGCTGCCGGCGCCCAGGGCGTCCGCCGCGGCCTCGCCGAGGCGGACAATCAGCTCCGGCAGTCCTGCGCCGGTTCTCACGGAGATTCCTCCGGGATGCGTCGCGTCCGGCGCCAGGTCGAGCTTGGTGGCAACGCGCCACACCGGCCGGCCTCCGACATCGGGAAGCGGCTCCTGCGACAGCGTGCAATCCTCCAGCCACAGCACCAAGTCCGCGCTCTCTGCCGCGCGGCGGGCGCGGCGCACGCCCTCGGCCTCGGCGGCGGACATCGTATCGCGGAGGCCGGCCGTATCGAAGACCACCGCGGGATAGCCGCCAAGGTCGAGCGGCACCTCCAGAACGTCGCGGGTGGTGCCGGCCTCCTCGGTGACGATCGCCACGTCGCGGCGCGAGAGCGCGTTGAGGAGCGACGACTTTCCGGCGTTCGGCCGCCCGAGAATGGCAACGCGGAAGCCTTCGCGCACCCGCTCGCCGGCGGCGGCGCCCGCCAGCGCCTCGCGCATGTCCGCGAGAAGGGCAGCGACCCTCTCACCGAAATCCGCCGGTAGGTCCTCGGCCACGTCACTCTCGTCGGCAAAATCGAGCCGCGCCTCTATCTCGGCGCGGAGCCCGATCAGCGTCTCGCGCCATTCTTCGGCGCGCCGGCGGAGCGCGCCGCCGGCCTGGCCGACGGCCTGGCGGAGCTGCACCTCAGTCTCCGCCGCCACCAGGTCGGCAAGGCCTTCCACCGCGGTGAGATCGAGCTTGCCGTTGGCGAAGGCGCGGCGGGCGAATTCACCGGGCTCGGCCAGGCGCAGGCCGAGCTCGGCGAGCTCGCCGAAGAGCGCCTGCACCACGGCGCGGCTGCCGTGCGCCTGCAGCTCCGCGATGTCCTCGCCCGTCTCGCTCGCCGGGCCGGGGAACCACAGGACCAGGGCCTGATCGAGCACCGCGCCGTCCCGGGGCCGCCGGAGGAGACGCAGCGCTGCCACGCGCGGCTTGGGGAGTGCGCCGGTGAGCGCCGTCAGCGCCGCGCCAGCCTGAGGGCCAGAGATGCGGATGACCGCCACGCCGGCCGGAACGCCGCCGCTTGACAGGGCGTATATGCTATCAACTGCCAAAACCCGCACCCAAGAGCCGATGAACCGCCTCGCCGACGCCACCAGCCCCTATCTCCGCCAGCACGCCGACAATCCCGTTGATTGGTGGCCGTGGATACCAGAGGCCTTCGCCGAGGCGAAGCGCCGCGATGTCCCCGTTCACCTGTCGATCGGCTACGCTGCCTGCCATTGGTGCCATGTCATGGCGCGCGAAAGCTTCTCCGATCCGGCGACGGCCGAGCAGCTCAACCGCGACTTCGTGTCCATCAAGGTCGACCGCGAGGAGCGGCCGGAGGTCGACCAGATCTATATGCGCGCGCTGCATGCGCTGGGTGAGCAGGGCGGCTGGCCGCTGACCATGTTCCTGACGCCCGATGCCGAGCCGTTCTGGGGCGGCACGTATTTCCCCCCCGAGCCGCGCTTCGGCCGGCCGAGCTTCCGCCAGGTGCTTTCCGGCATCAGCGCCGCATGGACGTCGGGCGATCAAGCCGTGACACAGAACGCCAAGGCGCTGCGTGACCACCTCAATCAGCCGGTTGTGACATCTGGCGAGATACCCGAACCGTCGTACCTCGACAGTGCCGCGCGCACAATTCTGTCGGTGTGGGATCTCGACCGCGGCAGCTTCAAAGGGGCGCCGAAATTTCCCAACCCCGTCGTGATGGACGTGCTGTGGCGCGCCTTCCGCCGCACTGGCGACGACGACTTCCGACGGGCCGTCACGGTCACGCTGACGCATCTTTGCCAGGGCGGAATCTACGATCATGTCGGCGGCGGCTTCGCCCGCTACTCGGTCGACGCTCAGTGGCTGGTGCCGCACTTCGAGAAAATGCTCTACGACAACGCTCTACTTTTACGCGCGTTGTCGATTGCCCATTTCGAGACCCCGTCGCCGCTCTTCCGTGCCCGTATCGATGAAACGGTCGCATGGCTCATGCGCGAGATGCAGCACCCGCACGGCGGCCTTGCAGCGAGCCTCGACGCCGATACGGATCACGAGGAAGGCCTGACCTATACCTGGACCGCGGCTGAAACACGGGAAATCCTGGGGCCGGATTTTACTTTATTTGCCGATATTTACGATATTTCGGACGGCGGGAACTGGGAAGGCCGGTCAATTCCCAACCGACTTTCCGCCCGCAGCCGCGAATGGCTCGGCGAGGAGCTTGAAACATTGCTCGCGCGCGCTCGAAAAACGCTTCTCGAGCACCGCGACAGGCGGCCGCAGCCTGCGCGCGACGACAAGGTGCTGGCGGACTGGAACGGCCTCGCCATCTCGGGCCTCGTGCACGCCACACGCGCGACGAGTAGCGCCGATGCCCGTCACGCAGCCGAACGGGCCTTCCGGTTCGTCTCCGAATCGATGAGCCAGGGTAACCGTCTGGCGCACGCCGCGCTGGACGGCAAATCGGTGTTCCCGGGTGTTGCCACCGACTACGCCAACATGATCCAAGCGGCGCTCGACCTCTTCGCGCTGAGTGGGGACACGCAGTACCTCGAGCATGCCGAGACATGGTTCGAGTCGGTCGAAAAACACCATTTCGTTGCCGAAACGAATGCGTACTGCTTGTCGGCCGATGATGCCACACCGCTCATCGCGCCACCTATCTCCATCACCGATGAGGCCACACCGGCCGCGACCGGCACGATCGCCAACGTGGCCGCCACGCTCTTCCTGCTGACCGGCAAGCCGCTCTATCGCGCCCGCGCCGAAACGCTCGTGAAGCACCTGACCGCCCGCGGACCTCAGGACGTCGTTGGCTCCGCCAGCCTGCAAGTCGGGTTTCGACACGCTGTTGCGGGGCCGCATCGCTTACATCATCGGAGACGGTGAACCTGCGGAGCAGCTCCGCGACGCCGCCCTGGCCGAGGCCGATCCGGCGCTCTTCACTGCACAGATCAAGCCCGACGCCATACCGCCCGGCCACCCGGCTCAAGGTAAACGCCCGACCCAGACCGATGCCGCGCTCTTCCTGTGCGACGCGTTCCGCTGCCTGCCGGAAACCGCCTCGAAGGACCAAGCGACAACGATCCTCCAAGACACCCGCTCGGGGCTGTCATAGTTGCTGGTCATGGGAGCCAGCTTTCGGGCCAGCTTCGGATATGGTATCATTTCGGCATGAGCCAGCTTCGAAAAATCACAATCCAGGTCGATCAGGCGGACCTCAAGAAAGCACAGCAGCTGACGGGCGAAGGCGTGACCGAAACGATTCGGCTTGCGCTACAGAAGCTTGCGCAGCTCCACGCCCAGCAGGAAGCCAGCAAGCTCCGGGGCAAGGTCAAGTTCTCGATGAGCCTCGAAGAGCTGCGCTACGACCGAGAATGATCGCTGCCGATACCAGCAGCCTGGTCGCCTATTACCGCGGCGACAAAGGTGTCGATGTAGAGAAGATCGCCTCCGCGATGGCGACTGGAGAGCTGGTGTTGCCACCCGTCGTACTCGACCGAAATCCTGAGTGACCCCGTCGGCGGCGAGGCACTCGAAAGCGCACTCGGCTCAATCTCCGTCCTTCAACCCGGCGACGGCTATTGGCTGCGCGCCGCGCAGGCCCGTCGAACGCTTCATAGACACCGACTGAAAGCCAAAGTCGCAGACGCCCTGATCGCGCAATCCTGCATCGATCACGACGTGCCGCTGATCACGCGCGACCACGACTTCCGGCATTTCGCCAAGTATTGCGGATTGAAGCTTGCCTGAGCCGCGCCACGCGCTCGGAGTAAAACATACCCCTGGACCGCGCCTGAGATAAGACGGTCCCCCGCGCAGCAATACGAGGAGGCCTCCAAGCACGGAGGCCTCATTCTCGTCGTCACGTGTTCATCGAATCGAAGAACTCGGAGTTCGTCTTTGTCTGTTTCAGCTTGTCGATGAGGAACTCGATCGCATCCACCACGCCCATCGAGGAGAGGATGCGGCGCAGCACGAAGATCTTCTGCAGGTCGCCCTTCGGGACGAGCAGTTCCTCTTTGCGCGTGCCGGACTTGAGGATGTCCATGGACGGGAAGGTGCGCTTGTCGGCGACCTTGCGGTCGAGCACGATCTCGGAATTGCCGGTGCCCTTGAACTCCTCGAAGATCACCTCGTCCATGCGGCTGCCGGTATCGATCAGCGCCGTGGAGATGATGGTGAGCGAGCCGCCCTCTTCGATGTTGCGCGCCGCGCCGAAGAAGCGCTTCGGCCGCTGCAGCGCATTGGCATCGACGCCGCCGGTCAGCACCTTGCCGGAGGAAGGCACGACGGTGTTGTAGGCACGGCCGAGCCGCGTGATCGAATCAAGCAGGATGACGACGTCGCGGCCATGCTCCACCAGACGCTTGGCCTTCTCGATCACCATCTCAGCCACCTGGACGTGACGCGAGGCCGGCTCGTCGAAGGTCGAGGAAATAACCTCACCCTTCACCGAGCGCTGCATGTCGGTGACTTCCTCAGGCCGCTCGTCGATCAGGAGCACGATGAGGTAGCATTCGGGATGGTTGGCGGTGATCGAGTGCGCAATGTTCTGCAGGATCACCGTCTTGCCAGTGCGCGGCTGCGCCACGATCAGCGCGCGTTGGCCCTTGCCGAGTGGAGCGACGAGATCGATGACCCGCGCGGTCATGTCCTTCCGCGTCGGATCGTTCTCGATTTCCATGCGAAAGCGCTCGTCGGGATAGAGCGGCGTCAGATTGTCGAAGTGCACCTTGTGGCGTGCCTTCTCCGGATCCTCGAAATTGATCCGATTGACTTTGAGCAGCGCGAAATAGCGCTCGCCCTCTTTCGGGCTGCGAATCTGCCCCTCGACCGTATCGCCGGTCCTCAGCGAGAACCGACGGATCTGGGAGGGAGAGATGTAGATATCGTCCGGCCCCGGCAGATAGTTGGCGTCGGGCGAGCGCAGGAAGCCGAAGCCGTCCTGCAGCACTTCCACGACCCCTTCGCCGATGATGTCGATCTCATTGTCGGCGAGCTGCTTCAGGATCGCGAACATCAGCTCCTGCTTGCGCAGCGTGCTCGCGTTCTCGACTTCCTGCTCTTCGGCGAAGCTCAGGAGCTCTGTGGGGGACTTGGACTTCAGGTCTTGAAGCTTGATTTCAGGCATGGATGGTTCCCGATCGGGAAGAAAAAGGAGGGAGGGAGGGCTGATCGCGGCTGCGGATCATTCGCCCCGCCTTGGGAGCGGGTACGCGTCCTTGCGCGCATTTTCACGCCAGCGCAAGCCCTAGATAGCGACGAGCTCTCGTAGAAACAAGCCGAATTCTTCAGAACGGCTTAACGACGACCAAGATCACGATGGCAATCAGGAAGAGCGTCGGAATCTCGTTGATCATCCGAAAAAAGCGGGCCGGCCGCGCATTCCGGTCTTGCGCAAACACCTTCACGTAGCGAGCGAGCGCGCCATGATAGGCGGAAAGCGCAAGCACGCACGCAAGCTTGGCGTGAAACCAGCCATCGCTCCAGGCGCCGATCAACCAGGCCATCCACAGCCCGAATACCCAGGAGGCGACCATCGCCGGTGTTGCGATACCGCGGAGCAGCCGTCGTTCCATCACCTTGAAGGTCTCGGACTTGTCCGATCCGACGGGGCTGTCGGCATGGTAAACCATGAGTCGCGGCAGGTAGAGCAGCGCCGCCATCCAAGCGATGACCGAGATCACGTGGAAGGACTTGACCCAGAGCATCAGGCGCGCCCTTCCCGAACCCGCGCCACAAGTCGCGCGACGTTTTCCGGCGGCGTGTCGGGCGTGACGCCATGCCCGAGGTTGAAGATGTGCGCCCTGCCCCGCATCTCCGACAAAATCTGGTCCACCGCCTCGTCGAGCGCCCGTCCTCCTTCCCTCAGCACAGCCGGGTCGAGATTGCCTTGCAGCGCGACGGGCTCCGCTACCAGCTCACGCGCCCGCCGCATCGGCAGCGTCCAGTCGATCGCGACGGCATCGACGCCGGTTGCGCCAGCATAGCCGGCAACCCGTGCGCCGGCTCCCTTCGGAAACGAAATGACCGGCACCCCCGGCGCCGCCGCCCTCACCTTTTCCATGATCGCCTTCACCGGCCGGATCGCCCAGCGCTCGAAGCCCTCATCGTCAAGCACCCCCGCCCAGCTGTCGAAGAGCTTCACCACATCGGCGCCGGCCTCGATCTGCGCGATCAGATACCGCGCCGAGCTCTCCACGAGAAGATCGATCAGCTGCTGCAGCCGATCCGGGTCTTCACGCGCCAAGCGGCGTGCCGGAAGCTGGTCCGGTGTCCCGCGCCCAGCAATCATGTAGGTGGCGACCGTCCAGGGCGCGCCGCAAAAACCGATCAGCGCCTTCTCCGGTGCCAGCTCGCCCCGCACACGCCGGACCGTCTCCAGCACCGGTGCAATCTTCGCCTCCAGATCGGCGGAATCGAGCGCATCGATGCTCTTCAGCGGCTCCAGGATCGGCCCCTGCCCTTCCTCGAACCGCACCGCCTGGCCGAGAGCATGCGGCACGACCAGGATGTCGGAAAACAGGATCGCAGCATCAAAATCGAAGCGCCGGATCGGCTGCAGCGTGACCTCCGTCGCGAGTTGCGGCGTGAAACAGAGGTCCAGGAACGATCCCGCCTGCTTTCGCGTTTCCCTGTATTCGGGGAGATAGCGCCCGGCTTGGCGCATGATCCAGACAGGCGGCGGTACCAGCGCCTCGCCGGCAAGGACGCGTAGCAGTTTGGAAGGTTTGCTCAACGCCCAATCGTTCCTGAATCAATCTTGAAAGAGTTCTGCTTCTATTATTGTTAGGGGGTGGATTAGTGGGATTGTCCTGCTTCCACAATTGCTCCCCAGGAAGTCATCGGCGCCGGTCGGCTGCTGAAGACCGGCAATTTCTGGCATCGATTGGGGACAGACGCATAAATTATGCATATATGACAATCGATTAGCATGAGCCGTAGCGTCTGGGGAAAACGAGGTTTCGCGACCATGCTGGGGATAGGATTGTGGATGACGAATCCCCTCGCCTCTTTCCACCGGCGCTCCGGCTGTTGAGGGTTTTTGCGGAAGCGGTATGTCCCGGCCGTCGGTTCGGTTAGAGGTCTGCCGGACCGGATTGCTCCACAGGATATCAGCCCGTTGGCGACTCAGCGCTACTTCCATCTCCATCTTGTATCCGATGCGACCGGCGAGACGCTGATCGCGGTCGGGCGCGCGGCGGCCGCGCAGTACAAGCGCACCCACGCGATCGAGCACATCCATTCGCTGGTGCGCACGCAGGCCATGGTCGAGCAAGCGCTCACGGAGATCGAGGAATTGCCGGGGATCGTGCTCTACACGCTGGTCGATGCGGATCTTGGCGGCCTGCTGGAGGCCGGCTGCTACAATCTCGGCATCCCCTGCATCTCGGTGCTGGGGCCGGTGCTGACCGCGTTCCAGAGCTTTCTCGGAACGGTCTCGGCCGGACGAAGCGGTGCACAGCACGCACTCGACGCCGATTATTTCCGCCGCATCGACGCGCTGAACTTTTCGCTGGCGCACGACGATGGGCAGAACTTCGAGGCGATCGAAGATGCCGACGTCGTGCTGGTTGGCGTCAGCCGCACATCGAAGACGCCGACCGCCATCTATCTCGCCAATCGCGGCATCAAGACTGCGAACTTTCCCCTCGTGCACAATGCCCCCCTACCCGCGCCGCTCATGACTGCGCGCAATCCGCTCGTTGTCGGGCTGGTCGCCAGCCCCGACCGTATCGTTCAGGTGCGCCAGCACCGCGTGCTGGCCATGAAATCCGATGAGCTGACGGACAGCTATGTCGATCGCGACGCGGTGACGGAAGAGGTTACGTGGAGCCGCAAGCTTTGTGCCCGGCAGGGCTGGCCGGTGATCGACGTGACTCGGCGCTCCATTGAGGAGACGGCCGCGGCGATCCTGGCGCTTCACGCGGCCCGGAGGCCGGCATGACGCTGATCCTCGCCTCCGCCAGCTCGGCGCGCCAGGCGCTGTTGAAGAATGCCGGAATAGTGTTCGACGTCGTCCCGCCCGGCATTGATGAGCGTGCTGCCGAACGGCCGCTCGTTGAGGCGGGCGCGCCGCCCGACGACATCGCCGTGGCGCTGGCGATGGCAAAGGCGCTGGCGGTGAGCGAAGCGCACCCCACCGCGCTGGTGATCGGGGCAGACCAGGTGCTGGCGCTCGGCAGCGAGCGCTTAGTCAAGCCGCCCGACATGGAGGCTGCGCGCCGGCAGCTGCTGCGATTGGCAAGAAAGACCCACGCGCTGCACACCGCCGTCGCGTGTGCGCGCAGCGGTGAAATGCTGTGGCAGCATTCGGAGACGGCGCATCTCACGATGCGCGCGCTCACGCCGGCGATGGTCGGGCACTATCTCGCCGAGGCCGGGCCGAAGGCGCTGCAAAGCGTCGGCGCCTATCAGCTGGAGGGAGTGGGCGTCCGCCTGTTCGACAAGATCGACGGCGATTATTTCGCCATCCTCGGGCTGCCGCTTCTGCCGCTGCTTAAATTCTTGCGCAGCGAAGGCGTCATCGAATGAGCGCGCCGTACCTCTTCTTCGACGCAGGCCGGCCAACACCTGTTCGCGCCCGTTTGACCTTGACGCAAGCGTCAACGGTCCCATGAGGCGGTGATGCGGGTAATCGGGCTCACCGGATCGATTGGCATGGGCAAGACCACGACGGCCGCCATGTTCGCAGCGCGCGGCGTTCCCGTGCATGACGCCGATGCCGCCGTGCACCGGCTCTATCGCGGCGAGGCGGTGGCCCCGCTCGAGGCGGCGTTTCCCGGCGTGACGGTCGACGGTACAGTCGACCGCGCCCGGCTCGCGGAGCGCGTCGTGGGCGACACGGGAGCGTTGGCGCGGCTCGAAGCGATCGTGCATCCGCTGGTGCGGGAGAGCCAAGCCGCGTTCCTGCGCGACCGACGGGCGGAAGGCCATCGTCTGGTCGTCGTCGACGTGCCGCTTCTTTTTGAGGCGGGCGGGGCTGGGCGCGTCGACATCATCGTTGTGGTGACGGCGGATGCGGACATCCAGCGGGCGAGGGCGCTTCAGCGTGCGGGCATGACGGAGGCGAAGCTTGCGGCGCTTCTGGCGCGTCAGGCGCCCGACGCGGAGAAGCGCCGACGCGCGCACTTCCTGGTCGATTCCGGCCACGGCTTCGAGGCTGCCGCGCGGCAGGTCGATGCGATCCTGAGGGCGCTTGCCGGAGCCCTCTGACTTTCCCCAACGCAGCGGATGGGCCGCTTGCATTCGGGGCCGAACGGACTCACAAACGCACCATGCGAGAGATCGTCTTCGATACGGAAACCACGGGGCTCGACTGCCTGAACGGCGACCGGCTGATCGAGATCGGCTGCGTGGAGCTTCTCAATCACATCCCGACCGGCCGCACCTTTCACAAATACATCAATCCGCGCCGTGCCGTGTCATTGGAGGCGGTCGAGGTGCACGGGCTCACGGATGCTTTCCTCGCCGACCATCCCGTCTTCGACGGCATAGTGGACGAGTTCCTCGATTTCGTCGGAGACAGCAAGCTTGTCGCGCACAATGCCGGCTTCGACCGCGACTTCATCAACATGGAGCTCGGCCTCTGCGGCCATCCGGCGATCGAGGGCCACCGCTTCGTCGATACGCTGATGCTGGCGCGGCGGCGCCATCCCAACGGCCCCAACAGCCTCGACGCGCTCTGCGCGCGCTTCGGCATCGACAACTCGTCGCGCACCAAGCACGGCGCGCTGCTCGATGCCGAGATTCTGGCCGAAATCTACCTTGAGCTGCTCGGCGGCCGGCAGGCGACGCTGGTGCTTGGCTCTCACGGCAGCGTCGGCGAAGAGGCGATCACCATCGTAAAGGTCGAGCCGCGCCCGCACCCGCTTCCCTCGCGACTGACGGTGGAGGACCAGCGCGCACATGCCGCGTTCCTGGCGGAGCTGGGCGACAGCCCACTTTGGAGCCGCTATCGCAAGATGGAGCCGGCAGCCCCCGCGGCTTAGGCGTTCTGGGTGGTGGGCTGCGGCTGCGCCGCCATCTGCGCCATGCGCTGACGATAAAGAGCGGCGAAATCCACCGGATCGATCATTAGCGGCGGGAACCCGCCCTGGCGCGTAGCGTCGGCGACGATCTGGCGCGCGAACGGGAAGAGCAGGCGAGGGCACTCGATCAGCAGGATCGGCTGAATGTGCTCCTGCGGCACGTTACGGAGCTGGAAAATACCGGAATAGCTGACCTCAACGATGAACAGCGTGTCTTCGCCGCGCTCCGCCTTGCCTTCAAGCTTCAGCTCGACCTCGAAATCGGTTCCGGACTGCGGCCGCACGTTGACGTTGACGTTCACGTCGAGCTTGGGCGCAGCATCGGCTCGGGCGAAGCGAGTGCGGCGCACCAGGGTTCTCGAACGACAGATCCTTGAGATACTGCCCAACGATGTGAATTCCCGGCGGCTGCTGGTTGGCTGCGGGCGCGGAATCCCCGCCATTGTTACCGTTCGTCTCTGCCATTGCTCTGCAGGGTCCCTTTGATGCGGGCCCCGCCTAGCATGCTGCGGCGGAACAATCTACGCCTCCGGGCCCCGGAGCGTCGCGTCCGGCCGGTCCTGCCGCCATGGGCTGTCGGCGCGGGGACGCGAGCCGTATTGGCTCGGGTCAAGATCGACGACGGGGCCACGCCGCTGCCGCCGCGGGCCACCGGCTGACGACCGGACAACCTTGATCCTGTGGCTCAGGCCGCGCCAGATCGCCTCGCGCACGGGCGGGACGAAAAGCAGAAGCCCCATGGCGTCGGTCAGGAAGCCGGGAAGCATGAGGAGAAGCGCGGCGATCGCTGTCATTGCGCCGTCCGCCAGCGGCCGCCCCGGCGAGCGTCCCGCCTCGATTTCCGCCTGCACCCGCATCAGCGTCGCCATCCCGTGGGAGCGCAGCAGGAGTGCGCCTGCAACCATGCCGAAAAGCGTCAGTCCCAGGGTGGCGAGCACCCCGATCGCCTGGCCGACCTGGATGAAGACCGCGATTTCACCGAGGACGAGAAGGAGAAAGAGGACTGAGAAAGGGATGCGCATGGTGTTTCCTGACGCTGCCAATATGGGGCGGAGGTAGCGGACTGCAAAGGATTTCCGTGTGCCGTCGCTGGACTTACCGAGAAACGTGCTTACATTGCGCTCTGAATGGCGCCGTTGCAGGCTGAGCGCCCGGAATTGCGAGCCGACCCTGGGCATGAGCGGGTTTTTCGACGTTTATTCCATCATTTTCTTGATCATTGCGGTCGTCATTTTCATGCGACTTGGCAGTGTGCTCGGTCGTCGCACCGGAAATGAGCCGTCTCCCTATGACTTGCACGTAAAGCCGCAGAGTGCCCGCAACGACAACGTCGTCTCGCTGCCGCCGCGTGAGCGCGGCTCTTCGGTGCCGGCGGCCGAGCCTGCGCCGGACCTTGAGCCGCTGGCGAAATACGCCGCTCCCGGCACGCCCCTCCACGAAGGGCTGGTGGCGCTGGCCAAGGCCTCGCCGGATTTCGATCCGGAGCATTTCCTGGCCGGTGCGCGGGTCGCCTACGAGATGATCGTGACGGCGTTTGCCCGCGGCGATCGCGCGGAGCTGAAGAACCTGCTCGCGCCGGACGTCTACGAGGGCTTCGTTACGGCCATCACCGAGCGCGAGCAGAAGGGCGAGACCAGCGAGCTCACTTTCGTCGGCATCGAGGAATCGAAGATCACCGCCGCCGAGCTGAGCGGGCCGTCCGCCCGCATCTCCATCCGCTTCGTTGCGGAGCTGATCAGCGTCACCCGCGACAAGGAAGGGAGGGTGGTCGAAGGCGATCCCTCCGAGGTGCAGACCATCCGCGACGCGTGGACGTTCGCGCGCGACCTGGCTACGCGCGATCCGAACTGGAAGCTGGTCGCCACCGAAGCGGTCTGACCGGCGCGCGAATGTGATCCTTCGCGCGGTAGCGTTCTCCGACATCGCAGGCTGGGACGAGGACGCGCATGACGCGGCCTTCGCCGCGTTCAAGGCTGGTGCGCGTGCAATCGCCGTGACGCCGCCGAAGACCCGCGGGCTCGGAATAGACGGCGCGGCGCTGCAGCACGCCGCGCTGGCCGCGCTGGCTCTCGACCCTCGATCGCGTCGGGAAGCACGTGCGTTCTTCGAGAGCCGTTTCACTCCGCACCTGGTCGAGGCGAATGGTTTCGTCACCGGATATTACGAGCCGGAGATTGAAGCGAGCCTGGTGCGCACCGAGCGGTTCCAGGTGCCGCTCTATCGCCGGCCGCGCGATCTCGTCGACGTTTCGGAGGCGAATCGACCGGCCGGATGGGACCCCGAGATACGCTTCGGTCGCGCGACCGGCGAAGGCGTTGTTCCTTATTGCGATCGCGCGGCGATCGAGGAGGGCGCCCTTGCCGGGCGCGGGCTTGAGCTTGCCTGGCTGGAGGACGCGGTCGATGCATTCTTCGTCCATGTGCAAGGCTCCGCGCGGCTGCGGCTTCCGAACAGCGCGACGCTTCGCGTCGGTTTCGCCGCCAAAAGCGGCCACGCCTACACGTCTGTCGGGCGGCTTGCCGTCGAGCGCGGCCTGCTCACGCGCGAAGCGGCCGACAAGGACGGCCTGGAGGCCTGGCTGAAAGCCAACCGGGAGGCGGGGAGGGCGCTGATGCGCGAGAACCGGTCCTTCATTTTCTTCCGCGACACGGGTCAGGGTGAGACAGAAGGGCCGCTCGGCGCAGCCGGCGTGCCGCTCGCCGCAGGCCGCAGCCTCGCCGTCGATCGCACCTTGCACACGTTCCACACGCCGGTCTGGGTTGCCGCGCCGGAGCTGTCCGATCGCGAGGGGCCCGATGCGGGCTTCCGTCGATTGATGATTGCCCACGACACGGGCTCGGCCATCGTCGGGCCGGCGCGTGGCGACATCTTCGTCGGCTCGGGCGCGGCGGCCGGGTCGTCGGCCGGGCGCATCCGTCACGCGGCGACCATGATCGCGCTCGTGCCGGCCGAAGGAGTCTGAGCGTGAGCCGCAAGCTGACGGGCGAGGAGCAGGAGCTTTGGGAGCGCCTCCGCCAGACGGTGCGGCCGCTGAGGCCGCCGACGAAGCGGCCGACACAAGAGTTGGAGCCGGCGGAGGTGGAAGCGCAGTCGGCCAAGCCGCTTCCCGCGAAAACGAAGCGGGCGCCGGCGCCGCGCCAGGCGCCTGTCTCCGTGCCGCCCGAAAGGGCGCCGCCGGCGCTGGCGCCGATCGATGAGCGCACGCGTCGCCGCCTGGGGCGCGGACTGGTGCAGATCGACGATCGCATCGATCTGCACGGCATGGTGCAGGAGCGCGCCTTCCACGCGCTCGCTTCGTTTCTGCGCAAAGCACAGGCGCGCGGCCACCGCATCGTGCTCGTCGTCACCGGCAAGGGCCGGATGGGCGAGGGCGGGCGCGGCGTGCTGCGCGCGTCCGTTCCCTCGTGGCTCGCCCGTGCCGACTTCCGCCCTTTGGTCGTCGGATGGGAGGAGGCCGGGCGCCGGCACGGCGGCGCCGGCGCGCTTTATGTGCGCGTCAGGCGGCGGCGAGAGGGGCGTCCGCCGGCGGCCTGACGGCGTAGCGGCTGGCGTCGGCACCATAATGGTCGACGTAGCGTGGTTGGATCGCGGCGACCGGAAGGATGATGCAGACGTCGGTCGTGCCGAACTGCTGGTCGATGACCGCGCCGTCGCCGACAGTGGCGCCGAGGCGCAGATAGCCCTTTATGAGCGGAGGCAGAGTGCGCAATGCCTGCCGGGTGTCGACGGCATGGGCCGGCATGCGGTTCATCTCGACATAGCGATGACCCTGTGCCCTGACGCACCATTCCTCCGGCGCGCGGGCATGGTGGTGCAGGAAGGAAAGCTGCAGCGCGAGCTGGTCGGGATCTGTGCCCTCAAGGCTGGCGCAGCCGACCATCACGTCCGTGTCGTGCGCCAGCACGTAGGACCAGATGCCGTGCCACAGGAGCTCCACCGTGCGCTTGTTGCGATAGGGCTTGAGCACGCAGGAGCGGCCGAGCTCGAGAAAGCTGAGCGCCGGCTTGCGGCGGATGAGCGAGGCGATGTCGAACTCGCCGGCGCTGTAGAAGCCGCCGTGCCGGCGCGCCACGTCATGGCGCAAGAGCCGGTAGGTGCCGACGATCCTCGGCCGTGCGCCGAGCAGCGAGCGGTCGAGTGTCTCATGGTCGAGCACCAGGAGGTGGTCGCAGATGCGGTCAAAGCGGTCGGCATCGCGGCGGAGCCGCCGTGTGCGCAGGTCGCCGGCTGCCGACATCTCTTCGTAGAAGACCTGGTAGCGCAGCGCCTGCGCCCTGCGGATCTCGGCGGCGGACTGCGCCAGCCGCACTTCCAGGCTGCCGAGGCGGCCGAGCGGCGGTGGCGATTCCGCCGATGCGGCGAAGTGCAGCATCAGCTTCTGCGGCGACAGGATGCGCCGGCCCTTGGCGAACGCCCCCCTCATCACGCCGTGTCTCGGGCTCTGCCCGGACAGCGGCTCATGTACGTTCATTGCCAAGCCCCCGCCGGCGGCAGCGAATCACACGCGGCCCCAATTTCCCGGTGCGTAGAGACGAAAAGCTACAGTCCCACGACATGATCGTTAACGGCGTGCGACAGGCGTTGCACAGGATTTCGCGCGCGCGTCTCACGCGGCGGCGGCAAGCTCCAGCGGCAGCGCGCGATAGGCGAGCGCCTCCGCCACGTGGATGCGCGCCACGTTCTCCGCGCCGTCGAGATCGGCGAGCGTGCGGGCGAGCTTCAGGACGCGGTGATAGCCGCGCGCCGTGAGCTGCATGGCGGAAGCTGCGTCCTCCAGCAGCTTGACGCCGGCGCGCTCCGGCGTGGCGACCGTCTCGATGAGGTCGGCGCCGGCCTGCGCGTTGCAGCGTACCTTGGCAAGGCCCGCGTAACGCTGCCGCTGGATATCGCGTGCGGCGGTGACGCGTTCCGCCACCTGGGCGCTCGTCTCGCTGACGCCCGGGCGGATCAGATCGGTGGCGGCGAGGGCGGGCACCTCGATGCGGATGTCGATGCGGTCGAGGAGCGGGCCGGAGATGCGCGCCTGGTAGTCGCCGGCGCAGCGCGGGCCGCGGCGGCAGGTGTGGCCCGGCTCGCCGGCCATGCCGCAGCGGCAGGGGTTCATCGCCGCGATGAGCTGGATGCGCGAGGGATAGGTGACGCGGTGGTTGGCGCGCGCCACGATGGTCTCGCCGGCCTCCAGCGGCTGGCGCAGCGAGTCGAGCACCTGCGGCGTGAACTCCGGCAGCTCGTCGAGGAAGAGCACGCCGTTATGCGCCAGCGACACCTCGCCGGGCCGGGCGCGCGTTCCCCCGCCCACCATCGCCGCCATGGAGGCGGAATGATGCGGGGCGCGGAACGGCCGCCGGTCGGAGAGCTTGCCGTCGGTGAGCTCGCCGGCGATCGAGGCGATCATGGAGATTTCCAAAAGCTCGCGCGGCGCAAGCGGCGGCAGGATGGAGGGGAGGCGGCTCGCCAGCATCGACTTGCCGGCGCCGGGCGGGCCGACCATCAGCATGTTGTGGCCGCCGGCGGCGGCGACCTCCAGCGCGCGGCGGGCGCTCTCCTGGCCCTTGATGTCCTTCATGTCGGGGATGTCGGCGCCGCCGGAATGGATGGCCGGCTGCGGGCGCGACAGCACCTGGTGGCCGCGGAAATGATTGGCGATCGCAATCAGGCTCTCCGGCGCGATCACCGGGAGCGTCTCGCCGGCCCACGCCGCTTCCGAGCCGCAGGAGGCGGGGCAGATGAGCCCGCGGTCGAGCGCATTGGCGCCGATGGCGGCGGGCAGCACGCCGGCGACGGCGGTGATGCGGCCGTCGAGCGACAATTCGCCGAGCACCACCTGCTCGGCCACGGCGTCGGCGGCGACGGCGCCCATCGCCACCATCAGCCCGAGCGCGATCGGCAGGTCGTAATGGCTGCCCTCCTTGGGGAGGTCGGCCGGCGCCAGGTTGACGGTGATGCGCTTCGCCGGCAGCGCCAGGCCGGAGGCGTGGAGAGCCGCGTGCACGCGCTCGCGGCTCTCCGCCACCGCCTTGTCGGGGAGACCGACGATGTTGAAGACCGGCTTGCCGGGGGTCATCAGGACCTGCACGTCGACCGGCACGGCCTCGATGCCCTGAAAGGCGACGGTGGTGATGCGCGCGACCATCGGCAGTGATCCCCCCAGCCGAGAGGAGGTGAGCTTAGGCGGAAGCCCGGCATGCCGTCAAGAACGAAAAGAGAACAGGCCGGCGCGGGAACGGCCACGCGGGAAGAGGAGAACGTTTTTGCGCGGCGCGCGGCGGCGGCGGACGGAATTTTGCCGGCCGCCCGCCGATTGAGATTTGCGGGTTTTCCGCTGCGTGGCCGGAACGGGTAAGCCGTCCCGACGTGAACCACGCAGGCTCCCATGCCCACCTTCATCCCGCTCGAACAAGACGTCTTCGTCGCCCCGCAGCTGACCGAGGCGGATTTCGCCGCGGTGGCGGCGGCCGGCTTCCGCTCGGTGGTGAACAACCGGCCCGACGGCGAGGCGTCCGACCAGCTGCCCGCCGGCGAGGCGCAGAAGGCGGCGGAGCGGCACGGGCTGACCTTCCGCTACCAGCCGGTCGCCAACATGAACGTGACCGACGACGACGTGGTGGAGGCTTTCGCCGCGCTGCTCGACGACCTGCCGCGGCCGGTTCTCTTCTACTGCCGCACCGGCACGCGCTGCTCGATCCTGTGGGCGCAGGCCTCCGCCGCACGGCTCGGCGTCGACGCGACGCTGGAGACGGTCGCCAGCGCCGGCTACGACCTGGAGCCGCTGCGCGAGGAGCTTGAGGGGCGGGAAGAGCGGGGGCGCGGCGCGTCCACTCATGCTTCCGACGCGGAGCCGCCGGCGCTGCAGCCGCAAGGCTGAAACAACGGTCGGTTTTGCTGGAAGCCACTGGCGCGGGCGGTTTCATCGTCGCTGCCGTGCCATGCCCGGGCTTGACCCGGGCATCCATTCCTGCGCGTCGCCACTCGTGTCGGCGTGGGTGGACTGGGTTGCCGGATCAAGTCCGGCAATGACGACAGTGTAAGCGGACATGCAGCATCCTTCCCGCGACCTGATCGGCCCGAGGCTCTGCTTCGTCTTCGCCTCCCCGTCAACGAGGAGGGAGCGGGGCGCCTGAAGAGTGCCTCGCAATAAGTAATAGTGGCGCCCCTCAGGCGCCCCGCACGGCGATTTGTGATCTCCGATTTCCACTCTCCGGCATGGGGCCGCCTCGTGCCGGCCGAAGCCAGCGGACTGCACCCCACCCTTAAGGCCGTCTCGACTAGCGGCAGACCGGTCGTCCCGGTCGGGCGGACGTATCGGGACCCCCGAGGCTCGGCCGGCCGGAACCGGACCGAATCTCACCACGGGCGCCGCCCGCCCTTCCCACATGGTTCCGGTGGCCACACGGTCCCTCCGGCGAAGAGCGGTGGAGGGATTGTAAGGGAGGTGAGAGGGGCGGGGATTTCTTTTCGGGCCTATGTCATGTTGCGGCTCGCAAGCGGGCCGAAGAGAGAGGACCGATGCGGATATTCACCTATCGGGCGCTGCTGGAGGAAGGCGAGCGAGACGGCGTCGTTGTCGTCAGCTTCCCCGATGTCCCCGAAGCGATAACCGAGGGAACGGCGAAGCGGACGCTATGAGCGAGGCGGAAGACGCGCTCGGCGTTGCGCTCCTCTCTTATCCGCTTCGCGGCCTGCCTCTGCCGAAGCCGCGTGCGCGGACGGGGCCATCCGTCACCGTCGCGCCGGAAGTCGCGGCGAAGCTTGCGGTGCTGGAAGCGTTTGCCGCGTCAGGCGTCTCGAAGTCCGAGCTGGCGCGCCGGCTCGACGTCAGCGAGAACGAGGCGCGCCGCATTCTCGATCCGCTGCACGCCACGAAGCTGCCGCGGCTCAGCCAGGCGCTTGCGGCGCTCGGAAGAAGGCTTGTTGTCGGCGTGGAGGATGCGGCGGCTTAGCGTGCGCGCGGTCCAGCCCCGGGACAGGTTTGAGGCGGTCAACGAGCTGCAGACCGGTCGTAGTGCCGGTCGGGCGGAGTGTCGGAACCGACCGGGGCGGCCGCCAACTCCCACAAGCCACGCCGCCGCGGACTGCCCGCCCTTCCCGTGAAACGCCGGTCGACACGGACCCTCAGCGAAGAGCGGTGAAGGGATTGTAAGGGAGGTGAGAGGGGCGGGTATTATTTTGTAGGCTGCGTGCTGTCATATCGGGTGCGTCACGCATCCTTGGTCTCCAACCGACACGCGGATAAGTGATCCGCGTGTCGGCACGCCGTGCGGGCGCCGGGAGGCTGGCAACCGCTCTCATGTCGGCTCGCCATTGGCCTGCGGATGCTGCCGCGCTACGTCCCCCACGATCTGTGGAGGCGCACAGAGCCTGTGCAAAGGCATGCTGTCGACAGGATTGCGACGGCGCCGATGCAGCGGGTTTGAAGAGGGCTTTGAGGAGCCCAGGCCGTCGCGCAAGTACTAGGCCTGGTTTCATGACCAAACTGCCGTCAAATCCGCTAAGCGAAATTGTGGCGGATATCTGTTTCGGCTGTGCGACTTTTCGGAACACAACGCGCCCCACGCGTTCCGCATTGACTTACCTGCTGGGGTTGTTAACTTTGCCTCAAATCGCAAAAGCCGAGCGAATTCGGTGCGAAACCGAGGGTTTCTAGGGAGGAAGCGGCCGAGCTTCGGCGCGTTGGTTAACGCGCCCTTAACCACCGATATCAGAGAAACATGCGGTGTGGTGGTGAACCTGACACACCGGAGGCATGTGCCAGAGGCCCCGCGCTCACGCGCTGCGGTCACCAGGTTCTGATCCCCAAGGAGGAACGGGTGAAGCGAGCCGGTCAAGATCGAATCACCCCCGTCGAAGAACCGTCGGACAGGATACCAAGTGACTTGGCGAATGCCGAATCCGTGGTTGTGAGAGGCGATAGGCTGAGCTGCCGCTGCCGCGTCGCTGGCTGAATGCCTGCCCGTCCTTCATTTGAACGGCCCCCTCTGGGGGAGGTGGTGTGCGGAATGAACTTCCGCACGCTTACAGGTTTTGAAGCTCCGCATTACGGGCTGTTCTGGAACAAAATTCGTAAGGACTATCCGCGAACCAGGACCCTCGGCCCTATCCCTACTCAGCACCAGTTTGAGGTGGCCGCGGGTGAGCCGACGGAAGTTCCGATGCGGCTTCGGCTGAACGCCGCCGAAATGCCTCGCGTGTGGTTCATCAGTGAAGACGATTCTCTTTTTGGTGCAACTTCAGCCCGACCGGTTCCTGTTCAACTGGCGGGAGGGAAAGAACAGAGAAAGCTATCCACGCTATCAAGCGTTGAAGCGGAAATTTCGTTCTTTGTTCGACAAGTTTCA
The DNA here is from genome assembly GCA_963801225.1 of uncultured Alphaproteobacteria bacterium. Taxonomy (GTDB): domain Bacteria; phylum Pseudomonadota; class Alphaproteobacteria; order Rhizobiales; family Afifellaceae; genus DASWJZ01. Next base: position 408,219 of record CAWDED010000008.1, on the reverse strand, counting down.
AAAGTTCGTTTCTGAAAATGAGTTAGGCGAGATTGTGCCTCTGCAAACGGAGTTATCTTACATGAACCACATCAGCAGGGAAGCGGCTGGTCGGATTTCGGTGATATCGGAGAAATTTTTCCGGACTTAGCATGGAGGCGGGGAGCCCGGTTTGTCCCGCCTCCCAAAACCTTTAATTTTCGGACAACGCATGAGCTTGCCGGCGGCACGTTGAGCGTCACGGTTCAATCGGCGCAAGCAACGCAGGACCGCACGCCTGTTATTAGATTCGATCTAACGGCTAGGGGCCAAGGTTCTGAGTTGGAAGGGGAACGTCTTTGGAAATGGTATGACCAAGCCAATATTTGGATCGTGGATGCCTTCGTGGAACTGACTTCAAAAGAACATGCAGGAAAATTTCTGGGAGAAAGTGCGATGACGTTGGCTCTTACCGATAATTCGACCTCGGCGGACTTCTTTCGCCCAGATATGCTGGTGGAATTTGATATATCTTCCGAAGGTCTGGAGTATGAAGATCGGAAGGCAAGGCTTCGCGACCTGATATCGTCGATGGTGGACGGAGCTCCATCATGGGACGGGGAACCGGCCTTTGTATCTGTCGAGGCCGCTGAGACGGCCATTCGCTTCATCGGCGCGATGCCTCCGGACCGTCATTTGCCTCAAGTCGCGCCTGATGGAGAGGGCGATGTCCTTCTCGTTTGGGAGCCGCCCTATGGCAATTGCATCGTTACAGTTCAAGCCGATCTTCTACACCTCGTTGACTGTCCAGGAACTCGCTACGTTGACCATTTGGATGATCGCCCATTCGCAGGCCCCCACATTCCGCCCGCTATCCTCCAGGCAATTCCCTTAAGGTAGAAGTCAGTGCCGGAGGAGATTCCGGATGACGATGATGTTTCGCGCCATCTGTTGAACCGTGGATGGGGGCCGTCGATGCCGACCTCATTTGGCACAACGTCTTCATGTTCAAGACGGAGAATGATTTCAAGGAATTGCTGGTTTGGCGAAGATACGCTCCTCAAATCGCCGACGTTCATGAGCTTGGATGCGCGAAGCAGCGCGCGGATCGTGACGGCGGAAGGGACTGCACCTATTTTGGTGCGCTGACTGGCAACGCTGGCCGTATCAGAGGGATCAGGTCGAAGAACGGCGCGGGCTTAGAAATCGTCCACGCACCGGATCAAGGAATCCATCATGCGCATATTGGATACTTGCCAGACACACCGCTTTCGAAAAGCGATAAGGCCGAGCTTAAAAAAGCACTGAAGGACGAGTTCTCGGAGCGATCCGAACATACCTGTCCAGACGATTGAAATTGTCATCAGCTTGTCGTGGTGAGTTCGGCGTGGTCGCAGGCAATTCGCTGTAACCCCTGAAGATTTAATGATGATATGTCGTGACTAAAAACGGGCGCGCTGAGGGGCGTTCGCCTCCTCTATCTGGCTGATTCCGCATAGGAGTTTTTGGTAGCGGAGAAGTGGCTTGAACCCCAGAAATGCGGATTGTGATCCGTCTGTCAGAGGGGCCTGCTCCCAGAGCGTCAGGTCCTGCCGATCGCCGCCTTCTCCTCCACCTTGTCCCAGAACAGCGCCGCAATATCCGCGCCCCCGAACCGCTTCACCTCGCGTATCCCCGTCGGTGACGTCACGTTGATCTCCGTCAGATAGTCGCCGATCACGTCGATGCCCGTCAGCAATAATCCGCGGCGCTTCAGTTCCGGGGCGAGGGTCTCGCAGATCTCGTGGTCGCGCTTGCTCATCTCCACCGGCACGGCCTTGCCGCCGACATGCATGTTGGAGCGGGCGTCGCCCATGGCGGGGATGCGGTTGATGGCGCCGACGGCTTCGCCGTCGATGAGGAGGATGCGCTTGTCGCCCTGGCGCACGGCCGGCAGATAGCGCTGCACCATGAAGGGCTCGCGGAAGCGCTCCAGGAAAAGCTCCAGCAGGGCGGAGAGGTTCTCGTCGTCCTCGCGCAGGCGGAAGACGGCGGCGCCGCCATTGCCGTAGAGCGGCTTGATGATGATGTCGCCGAACTCGTTGCGGAAGTCGCGGATGATCTGCGGGTCGCGGGTGATCAGCGTCTCCGGCATCAGCGCGGGGTAATCCATGACGAAGACTTTTTCCGGCGCGTTGCGGACATGCGCGGGGTCGTTCACCACCAGCGTTTTCGGGTGGATGCGCTCCAGGAGATGCGTGGTGGTGATGTAGGCCATGTCGAAGGGCGGGTCCTGGCGCAAGAGCACCACGTCGCAGTCGGAGAGGTCGAGCAGGCCGGTCTCGCCCAGCGCGTAATGGCTGTCCTGCTCGTCGGCGAGCTTTTCGACCGGCTCGGCATAGGCCGTCACCTTGCCGGCGCGCAGCGCCAGCCGGTCGGGCGTGTAGTGGAGCAGCCTGTGGCCGCGCCGTCCCGCCTCCAGCATCAGCGCGAAGGTGGTGTCGCCGGCGATCTTGAAGGTGCGGATGTGGTCCGTCTGGACCGCGACTGTCAGCGGCATGTTGGTCCTCGTGCTGTCGCCGTCCGATGAGAGCGGCTTCGGCCGGTTGGATGCACAACCTCTCTTTTGTCATCCCGGTTCGGCCGGCAGGCCGAGACCGGGACCCATGAGCACGGGTACTCGATTGCCGGGCTCCGGTGGTCATGGGTCCCGGACTGGCGCTGGCGCGCCATCCGGGATGACAAACCGAGAGGGTGTTTGTGTTCCAACGGGTGACATGGGCTCTAGCCGCGCGGAAGCGGAAGCGCAATCTCGCCGGCACACAAGGCCTCATGCCCGCACGGCGCGGATCACACGGGCTTGTCCCAGCCGGGGCGGAAGGCGTCGACGAAATGCTTCGGCAGCCGCCAGGGCGTGACCACGATCATGTCGTAGCGGATGTCGAGGCCGCCGGCGTCGGGATGCCGGGCGAGCCACATGTCGGCCGCGTCGACGATGCGGCGCTCGGAATAGAGGCCGACCGATTCCAGCGCTTCGCTCTCCGAGGGCCGCGCCTTCACCTCCACGAAGGCGATCAGCCGGCCGCGCCTGGCGATGAGGTCGATCTCGCCGAGCGGCGTCCTGTAGCGGCGCGAGAGCAGGCGGTAGCCCTTGGCGAGGAGGAGGAGCGCCGCGGCGGTCTCCGCCACATGGCCGTGGCGGTAGGCGGCCTGGCGGGTGCGCGCACGCGTCACCGCTCGTCTTTCGGATTGGCTTTCGGCTTGGCGGCCTTCAGCGCGAGGGCGCGCTGGTAGAGGTCGCGGCGCGACAGGCCGGTGGCGGCGGCGACGCTCTCCGCCGCCTGCTTCACGCCGGCGGAGCGGAGCGCTTCGGCGAGCATGGCGTCGACATCGGCCTCCGATGGCGGCGCGGCCTCGCCGGGCGGCGCGACGAGGAGCACGATCTCGCCTTTCGTGGCTTGCGTCGGCGTAGCGGGCGGCGAGCTCTTTGCAGCGTGCCGCGGTCGAACGTCTCGTGCAGCTTGGTGAGCTCGCGGCAGACGCATGCCGGCCGCTCGGCGCCGAGCGTGTCGGCGGCGTCGGCGAGCAGGGCGGCGATGCGGTTGGGCGATTCGAAGAGGACGAGCGTGGCGGGCGTCGCGCGCGACTTCCGCGAGCCGCTTGCGGCGCTGGCCGGACTTGGAGGGGAGGAAGCCGAGGAAAAGAAACGCCTCGCTCGGCAGGCCCGCGGCGGAGAGCGCAGCGACGGCGGAGGAGGGGCCGGGGATCGGCACGACGGCGTGGCCGGCTTCGCGCGCATCGGCGACGAGGGCCGCACCCGGATCGGAGACGAGCGGCGTGCCGGCGTCGGAGACGAGCGCCACGGACTTTCCTTCGGCGAGGGCGGCGAGCAGCCTGCGATGCGCCGCCGGGCCGCTGTGCTCGTGATAGGCGGTGACCTCCGCCGCGATGCCGTAGCGGTCGAGCAGCTTGCGGGTGACGCGCGTGTCCTCGCAGGCGAGGATGTCGGCGGCGGCCAGCGTGTCGAGGGCGCGGATGGTGACGTCGCCGAGATTGCCGATGGGCGTGGCGACGACATAGAGGCCGGGCTCCAGCGCCGGCGCGCCGAAGGCCTGGCCGCGGATGCGGTATCCGCGCCGCGCCGCGCCGGCATCTTTCGCTTCGTCCGCGCTGCCCGCCAAGGCGATCCCCGCTGCTGCAGCGGCATGGCCCGCGCTTGCCGCTTTGCGCTTTTCTCCGCTAGGGTCGTAGTCCGCGATGTGGGGCTTGGAAAGGAGCGTGTTCTTGTCACGCCGCCTGCGTTCGCACGGCCTTACGCCCTTTCTGCGCGCATTCGCTTGTCTGGTCGTGGCGGTGGCGCTTGCCGCCTGCACCAGCCTTGGCGGCTTCCGCGGCTTCGGGTTCGGCGCGAAGAGCGGCCCCGGCGGCGAGACGCTGGGGACGGGCGCCGTCAAGGTGGCGATGCTCCTGCCGCTCTCCGCCGGCGGCAATGCGCGCACGACGGCGCGCGCCTTCCGCAACGCCACGGCGATCGCCTTCGGGCGATTTTCCAAGCGCCGGCATCGCGGTGACGGTCTACGACAGCAAGGGCACGCCGGCCGGCGCCGAGACGGCGATCGGGACGGCGCTGGCGGCCGGTGCGCAGATGGTGCTGGGGCCGGTCTTCTCCGGCGAGGTCACGGCGATTGCGCCGGAGGCGCGCAGCGCCGGCGTGCCGGTCGTGGCGTTTTCCTCCGACGCCAACGTCGCGGGGCCGGGCGTCTATCTCTCTGAGCTTCCTGCCGGCCGACGACGTGAGCCGCATCGTCTCCTATTCGGCGAGCCAGGGGCGAAAATCCTTCGCCGCGCTGCTGCCGGCGAGCTCCTACGGCGCGGTGGTGGAGGCGGCGTTCCGCAGCAGCGTCGCGGCGGCCGGCGGGCGCGTCGTGGCGGTCAAGTCCTATCAGGCGAACGATGCGGACATGCGCGCCAAGGCGGGCGAGATCGCGGCGATGGCGCCAAGCATCGATGCGCTCTTCATGCCGGAGGGCGGCGCCGCGCCGACGACGATCGCTGCGGCGCTGGCGGCCGCCGGCGTCACCCGCGACAAGGTCAGGCTGCTCGGCTCCGGCCAGTGGAACGACCCAGGCATCCTCGGCGACACGGCGCTGGTCGGGTCGTGGTATCCGGCGCCGATCGAGATCGGCTTCCGGGATTTCGAGCGGAAATACCGCGCCGCCTTTAGCTCCCCGCCGCCGCGCACCGCCACGCTCGCCTACGACGCGACGGTGCTGGCCGCCGGGCTGGTGCGGCAATACGGGGCGGACGGCTTCAACGCATCGGCGCTGATCAGCCCCAGCGGGTTTGCCGGGGTCGACGGGCTCTTCCGCTTCCTGCCGGGCGGCCTCAACGAGCGCCGCTACGCGGTCTACGAGGTGACCGGCTCGAACGCCCGCATCGTGTCGCCGGCGGCGCGGACGTTTGGCGCGGGCGATTGAGGCGCTAGGCTGCGCCGGCCTCGCTCAAGATCCAGTCGCGGAAGGCGCGGATCTTTTTGGAGCTGCGGCGCGTCTCGGAATAGACCAGCCAGTAACGCGCCTCGGCGCCCTGCCGCAGCAGCGCGAAGGGCTGCACGAGGAGCCCTGATGCAAGCTCCTCGGCGAAGAAGGCGGGCATGAGGATCGCGACGCCCTGACCGGCAAGCGCCGCGCGGCCGGCGAGCTGTTGGCTGAACACGCTGATACCTTTGCTGGCGGAGAGATCGGGGGAGGGAACCCCGGCGGCCTCGAACCAGTCGCCCCACCAGTCGTCGCTCGGATCGATGATCTCCAGCCCGGGCCGGCGCAAAAGGTCGGCCGGCGCGTCGAGCGGGCCGATCCGTTCCAAGAGACGGGGGCTGAGCATCGGCGAATAGGCCGCCGCGAAGAGTGGATGCACGACAAGAGCCGGCCATCCGCCCTTGCCGCTGCGAATGCCGACATCGAATTCGCCGCGCGAGAAGTCGACCAGGTGCGCGGAGGCGTCGAGCTTCACAGCAATGTCCGGGTGCGCGAGCTGGAAGCCACCGAGGCGCGGCACCAGCCAATTGGTGGCGAAGGTGCCGGACGAGGTGATGGCGAGGATGCCCTCGGAGGTCTCCTTCAGGGCATCGAACGCCGCGCGCAGCTGCGCAAACGATTCCGTGATTTCGGGCGCCAGCCGGTTTCCCATCTCCGTCAGCGCTACGCCGCGCGGCCCGCGCACGAAGAGCGGCTCGCCCACCCGGTCTTCCAGCAGCTTGATCTGGTAGCTCACCGCCGCCTGCGTCATGCCGAGCTCCTCCGCGGCGCGCGTAAAGCTCTGGTGGCGCGCGGCGGCCTCGAAGGCACGGATTGCCGGAAGCGGAGGCAGGGGTGTGACAGACATAAGGCACCCTTATACTAGCCCCGCGAGCTTTCATTGGAAAGGAGGGGTTTTATGGCCCAGATGTCTTCCCACGCCATAAAGCTCCTGAGGGAAGAACGCCATGTGCGAGCAGCCACAATCGGCAGCGCTGCCGACAGCCAAATGGATATCACCGATGCGCGCGCTGCGGCGCCGTGTGGGCGGCCGGCGGCTGCGCCTCGCACCTGATTCGCTGTCCGACCACATGCGGCGCGACCTGGGATTGTCGACCGGCCGCGACCCGCTGCCGCGCGATCCGCTGCGGGATTAGCGCCGGCCGGCTGCGCAGCCGAGGTCGTTGCAGGCGTAGCGACAGGCCCGGATCGCTTGCAAGATCATCGCGATTAGCCCATGTAGTGCCGGATCGATTTTGGCCGGACGACTGGGCCGCTTCGCCTTCCAGAATCGCGGGCGCACGTTCAGAACTCTCTTCCAATTTCGACTGACCCGGACGGGCCCGTAAAGACGCGCCCGTTCAACGTGCACATCCGTTGACGAAAGGACATTTGATGCGAACGGGCACGGTAAAGTTCTACAATAGCCAGCGTGGCTATGGATTCATCCAGCCGGACGATGGCGGCAAGGACGTGTTCGTCCATGCCACGGCGCTCGAGCGCGCGGGGTTGAGGGGGCTCGTGGAAGGCCAGAAGATCGGCTTCGACGTGGAAACCGACCGCCGCAGCGGCAAGGACGCCGCGTCAAACCTGCAGGAGGTTTGACCTTCGGATGCGGACGACGCGTGAGCCGTTTCCGCCTGTCATCGGCCACCGCAGCCCTGCGGTGGCCTTCTTGTGTGGGGAAGAGGGCTTGTGTGGGAAAGAGGGAAGGAGTGCATGGCAAAAGAAGAGCTGATCACATTTGAGGGGCTTGTCACCGAGCTCCTGCCGGACGCGCGCTTCCGCGTGAAGCTCGACACCGGCCACGAGATCATCGCCTACACGGCCGGGCGCATGAAGAAGCATCGGATCAAGACGCTTGCCGGCGACCGCGTGACGGTGGAGATGTCGCCCTACGATCTTGAAAAGGGCCGGCTGGTTTTCCGCCACAAGGATGAGCGTGCCTCGACTGCGCCGCGGCCTGCCCGCAAGCAGTTCCGCCGCCGCTAGCGCCGCCTAGCACCCTGGCAACTCACGCTGATTCGCGTTTCTGCCGGCGAGATTCCTGCGCCTAAAATTTCGGCAGCGGAGCCGCTTGCGCGAATCAAAACGTCGCTCCACATTGGGGCTCCCATGCAACAACCGAAAGGAGGTGATCCAGTGTCTCATTGTCTCAAGCCGCGGTCATGTGTTTCGCGGACCTGGATTGTCACCTTTGGAGCAATCCACGCCGGCTGACCGGCGACTGGTCGCGACCCGATTCGCGGACCGACAATGGAAGGGCTGCCCCCTCTAAGCCTAGGGCGGGCAGCCCTTCGTCATTGGAAGCAAGCTTCAGTGAATGGCGATGGATCCTGGAACGCGGCCCTTCCCGGCGCGAATGCTCAGGGCCGGTCGGCGATCGGCGTGCCTTTGAAGCAGCCGAGCGAATACGGGAATTGGTAGTTCAAAACGTAGTGGTACATCATCACCTTCCTGCCGTCCCAGTCAATGAGATCGGTGCGCCCGTGGCACGCGTCGAGCTCGTCATTGGTGATGACGTGGCCGTCCTCTCCCTGGGGGCCGAAGATGCCAAAGCCGTCGAGCGCGTATCCGACCAGCGGCGAATGCTTGCCCGGTCTACCCGGATCGAAGCAGTCCGGAGAAAAGGCGTGAATATGGTAGCTGCCGTTCTTGCTCGATGTGTGCCCGAAGCACTTGTCGAGTGGCAGGCCCGCCTGGGAATCGAAATATCCGATTTCGATGGGATCGGCGAGGCGAGCCCCATTGAGCAGGATGCCGACGGTGGCGAGGTCGAGACAGGTCGGCTTGTCGGCAACCCTCGGATTGCGCGGCAGCCTGATGTCGAACGGCACCGAGAGGAGCGGCACGTCGGCGCGCGTCCCATACGGGCTGCCGGGCCCGCCCTTCGCCGCGGCGTAATAGGGATAGGCGGCCGAATCGCTGGGCACCGGGAACGCCCCGGCGGGCGTGCTCGGCAGACCGTTGCCGACAAGGTGCCGGCCGCTATCCGTCAACGTCATCGAGAAGACACTGTGTTGCGTGGCGCCGTCTGGCACAATCGGCCGCTCGGCCAGATGAACAATATGGTCGGCGTCGACCCAGGGAACGTGGTCGTCCTGCAACGTACCGCCCGGGCAGGCCCAGAACGTGTTGCGCCCCATCTTAAAAGCGACGCCGGGAACGCCGGCCCGCATCGTCGCCACATCCGACGCCGCGCTCGGCCGGACCGAGAGGCTCATGGCCACCAACGGGACAATCAACAAAGCCTTCCCGACCAGCCTGCTACTTCGCATCTCGCCTCCAACCGTGCCGCCGGTGGTTCAGGCCGACGGCAGGGAGACAAATCCTAGCGCAGGAAAAAACTCCCGCGAAGCCGGTTCAGGCCGCGAGATCGGCGACGACGGAGTCGAGCACCAGCCAGCCCTCCGGCGTGGCGCGCAGCCGGCCTTCGCCGCACGGCTCCACGAAGCCGCTCTCCTGAAGGAAGGCGAGGCGGGTCTCGGAGAAGCGCCGGCCGCTCATGGCGGCATAGCGGTCGACGGCGATGCCTTCGCGCAGCCTGAGGCCCATCAGCAGCATCTCGTCGGCGCTTTCTTCCAGCGTCAGGGGCTCGTCGGTGACGAGGCCGTGGCCCTGCGCCTCGACCAGCTCCAGCCAGCGCTCCGGATGCCGCTCGCTCATCGTGGCGCGCTTGACCGCCGGAGAGCGTCAGCCGGCCGTGCGCGCCGGGCCCGACTCCGACATAGTCACTATAGCGCCAATAGGTGAGGTTATGGCGCGATTCCGCGCCGGGCGACCGCATGGTTGGAGATTTCGTAGGCCGGCGAGGCCGTGCGCCTCGGTCGACCTCCTGCGTCAACGAGTAGAATTCCGCGGCGCGCTCCGGATCGGGGATGAGCGAGCTTGCCGGCGGCGTGCAGGCGCTGGAACGGCGTGCCGGCCTCGATGGTGAGCTGGTAGAGCGACAGATGGTCGGCGGCGAGCGCGATGGCGGCTTCAAGCTCCGCCGCGCCAGGCGCGCAAGCGTCTGCGCCGGCCGCGCATAGATGAGATCGAAGGAGAGGCGCGGGAAGGTCTCGCGCGCCATCTCCACGGCGCGGCGCGCCTCCGCCGCATCGTGGATGCGCCCGAGCGCCTTCAGCGCGGCATCGTCGAGCGACTGCACGCCGAGCGACAGGCGGTTGACGCCGGCGGCGCGATAGCCGCGGAAGCGGTCGGCCTCGGCGCTCCCCGGATTGGCCTCCAGCGTGATCTCCGCTTCCGCCGCGACCGGCCAATGGTCGGCGATCGCGTCGAGCACGGTCTCCGACCGTCGCCGGCCGCATCAGCGAGGGCGTGCCGCCGCCGAAGAAGACGCTGGTGACCGTGCCGTGCCGGAGTGAGCGCGGCGAAATGCGCGAAGCTCGCGCGCCAGCGCCGCGGCGAAGCGCGGCTCGTCCGGCGCCTGGTGGCGCACATGGCTGTTGAAGTCGCAATACGGGCACTTGGCCGCGCAGAACGGCCAGTGGACGTAGATGCCGAACGCGGTCGCCGCCTCCGGCACCGAAAGGCCGGCGGTGACGGCGCCGGGGATGGGCTCCGCTCATCTTGCGACGCCCAGGCACTCGCTGCGCGAAGAGTCGGAAGGCGCGGGCGCGGTGCGACAGCGGTGCTGTCGTGCTTCCGGGCCGTCCAGCCATGTTTCTCCTCCGCGCTCATCTCGCCGAAGGTACGCGAATGCCCGTCCGGCAGGAAGACGGGATCGTAGCCGAAGCCCTGCTCGCCGCGCGGCGGCCACACGAGCGTGCCGTCGACGCGGCCGGTGAAGGTCTCGACCTTGCCGTCCGGCCGGGCAAGCGCGAGCACGCACACGAAGCGCGCGCGGCGCTCGTCGGGCGTGGCAGCGCCCTTGGCCTGCAGCCGGTCCTCCACCTTCTGCATGGCGGCGGCGAAATCGCGGCTCCTGCCCGCCCAGCGCGCCGAATAGATGCCGGGCTCGCCGTTCAGCGCCATGACGGACAGCCCGGAATCGTCGGCGAGCGCCGGGAGCCCGGAGGCGTCCGCCGCGGCGCGCGCCTTCAGAATGGCGTTCTCGGCAAAGGTCGCGCCGGTCTCCTCCGGCTCCGGCAAGCCCGAGCTCGGCGGCCGATCTGCACCGTGATGCCGAACGGCGCCAGAAGGTCGACGAATCTCGCGGACCTTGCCGGCATTGTGGCTTGCGACCACCACCGGCCCGGCGCCAGCGTAGGCTGCGCATGGTCACGAACACGGCGAGCTTCTGCAGGTCGACGAGCCGCCCGATGCCGGCGCGGGCAAGCGCCAGGAGGCTCGCGAAGTCCTCCTCGCTGAAGGGCGTGCGCTCCGCCGTGCCCTGGATCTCCACGATGCCGCCCGAGCCGGTCATGACGAAGTTGGCGTCGGTGTCGGCGGCGGAATCCTCCGTGTAGTCGAGATCGAGGACGCAGACGCCCTCCATGATCCCGCAGGAAACGGCGGCCACGTGGTCGCTCAGCACGTTGTCGCCGGCCATGGAGCGCGCCCGCATCCAGGCGAGGCAGTCGTGCAGCGCCACCCAGGCGCCGGTGATGGCCGCGGTGCGGGTGCCGCCGTCGGCCTGCAGCACGTCGCAATCGACGATGATCTGGCGCTCGCCGAGCGCCTTGAGGTCGACGACGGCGCGCAGCGAGCGGCCGATGAGGCGCTGGATCTCCAGCGTGCGGCCGCCCTGGCGGCCGGTGGCGGCCTCGCGGCGCGTGCGCTCATGCGTGGCGCGCGGCAGCATGCCGTATTCGGCGGTGACCCAGCCGCGCCCGGCGCCGCGCAGCCAGCCGGGCACCTGCTCCGAAAGGCTCGCCGTGCACAGCACATGCGTGTCGCCGAAGCGCACCAGGCACGAGCCCTCGGCGTGCTTGGAATATCCGCGCTCGAGGCTGACGCGGCGCAGCTCGTCCGGCTCTCGTTTCGACGGTCGCATGCAGGCTTCCCGGGATTTCGGTCGAGGTGGCGTGTTAAGCTGCGCGGCCTTACCGGTAAAGCTTAGACTTGCCAACGGCGCGGGAGGTTTCAATATCGGGGGCGGGGACGCGAACGAATTGGGACTGGCGACACATATGAGCTCCGATGGGCTTGTTGCGCTCGACAATCGAGCGCGCGACATCTTTCGCAGCATCGTGGAATCCTATCTGGAGACCGGCGATCCCGTCGGCTCGCGCAACGTCAGCCGCATCCTGACGGCGGCGCTGTCGCCGGCCTCCGTCCGCAACGTGATGGCGGACCTGGAGGAATTGGGGCTCATCTATTCGCCGCATGCCAGCGCCGGACGGCTGCCGACCGAGATGGGGCTGCGCTTCTTCATCGATTCCCTGATGGAGGTCGGCGAGCTTTCCGACGAAGAGCGCCACCGCATCGACCAGGAGGTCAGCGCCACGACCGGAGTCGATTCCGCCGAGACCCTGCTTTCCGAAGCCGGGCATATGCTTTCGGCCATGTCACACGGCGCCGGCGTGGTGCTTGCCGGCAAGCAGGACGTGCGCGTGAAGCACGTGGAGTTCGTGCGCATCGAGCCGACCCGCGTGCTTGCGGTGCTGGTCGCCGAAAGCGGCGCGATCGAGAACCGCATCATCGATGTGCCGGGCAACCTGCCGATCTCGTCGCTGGTGGAGGCGGCGAATTATCTCAACGCGCATTTCGTCGGGCGTACGCTCGCCGAGGCGCGGCGCGAGCTCGAGCTGCAGCGCGACGAGCGCCGCCGCGAGATCGACCGGCTGACGGAGAAGGTCATCGCCGCCGGCGTCGCCACCTGGTCCGGCGCGACGGAGGATTCCGGCACCCTCATCGTGCGCGGCATGTCGAACCTGATCGGCGACGTCAGGGCGGTCGACGACCTGGAGCGGATCAAGCTGCTTTTCGACGACCTGGAGAGCAAGAAGGACATCATCCAGGTGCTCGGCCTCGCCGAGCACGGGGAGGGTGTACGCATCTTCATCGGCTCGGAGAACAAGCTCTTCTCGCTCTCCGGCTCCTCCCTGGTCGTGGCGCCGTTCCGCGATTCCGGCGAGCGCGTCGTCGGCGTCCTGGGGGTCATCGGGCCGACGCGGCTCAACTACGCGCGCGTGGTTCCGGCGGTGAATTACACCGCCCAGCTTCTGACCCAGCTCCTCGGCCGCTGAGGCGTTTGCCGCCGTATGGCTTGATTTTCGGCGGCTGAGCTTCGATATCCGCCCGCGAACGGGTGCAAACTACAGCCATTGTGACGGGATATGGACGAAAGCGATCGCAAAGCCGCTTCCGCCGAGGAGGCGCCGCAGCAAGACACCGCGGCCGAAACATCGACCGCGAGCGAGGAATCGCGCGCGGAGGAGACGATTGAGCAGCTTCTGGCGCCGGCCGCCGAGATCGAGCGGCTGGAGGCGGAAAAGGCCGATCTGACCGAACGGCTGGTGCGGCTGGCCGCCGACATGGAGAACCTCCGCCGCCGGACCGAGCGCGACATGGCCGACGCGCGCAAATATGCCGTCAGCAAGTTCGCCGCCGACATGCTGGTGGTGGGCGACAATCTCAGGCGGGCGCTTGCGGCGGTTCCAGCCGCCCGGCGCGAGTCCGACGAGGACCTGAAGGCGCTCTCCGAGGGCGTGGACATGACCGCGCGCGAGATGGACCGGCTCCTGGAGAAGAACGGCATCAAGCCAATCGCAGCACTTGGCGAGCGCTTCGATCCGCACCGCCACCAGGCGATGTTCGAGCTGTCCGATTCCAGCGTGCCGGCCGGCACGGTCGTGCAGGTCATGCAGGAGGGCTACCAGATCGGCGACCGGGTGCTGAGGGCAGCCCTGGTCGGCGTTTCCAAGGACGGCCCGTCGCCGGACGCCGAGGCGGGAGCGGGCCGCGCCGGAAAGCTCGCAATAGCCGCAATTCCGGCTTCCGCCTTCACGTCAAATTGAGCCGTCCCGCATCTTGCCGGGGCGGCTGCCAGCCCGGACGATACGCGGTCCTGAGGGGAGGAAGCGCCATGGCCGATCACGGCACATTCTACTGGAATGAGCTGATGACGCGGGATCCGAAGGCCGCCAGGGATTTCTACGAAAAGGCCATCGGTTGGACCTTCGACGAGATGCCCATGCCCAGCGGCGGCGCGTATCTGATCGCAAAGGCCGGCGGCCGGCCCGCCGGCGGCATTTTCGATACAACGGGCACCGATATGGCCGACCTGCAGGAGCATTGGTTCTCCTATCTTGCGGTCGACGACATCGACGCCCGCTGCGCCCAGGCCAAAGCGGCGGGCGGATCGATCGTGCGCGAGCCGTTCGAGGTGCCCGGTGTCGGCCGGATTGCCATCCTCCGGCAGCCGGGCGGCGGGATGGTCGGCTGGATGACACCTGCGCCGGCTCCATAATTAGGTGAGTTCTACTGGCAGTTTATAGATTGTGGTGACTGGACAGGCAGACTGTTACAAATAGCCTCTCATCCCGCGCATCACGTGATCGTGAAGAGGACGAGGCCGAGACAAAAGGGAGGCGCGAGGGGGGATGCCCGATCGGGTATCGTGCGCGATCTTGCTGAGCCGCCATGTTCAATCGACCATGTCGTTCTATAGCGAGTTGCTTGGCTGCCGGTTCGAGACGCTCGCGGGCCCGCAAATGCCATGCTGGATCGCCCGATCGTCTGGAGGCAGGTTTCTCGCCGTCTTCGTCGACGTGAGCGATTCGGGATTTCCCGATGCGCCGGAGCTATGGCTGCCGCTCTTCACCGTTGACGACGTCGACGACCGAATCCACCGTGCGGAAGAGCTGGGCGCTGCCATCCTGCGCGGGCCGTTCGATGTGCCGGGCTTCGGCCGTATCGCCGCGCTGAGGCAGCCGGGCGGCGGCATCGTTGCGTGGAGAAGTCTGCCCGCCTCTTGACCTGCCGGCCGGAAGGGCTGCATCGGACGCGGCGAGCGGCGGAGGCAGGCGGAACATGGACGACCGGGAGAAGCTCTTCGACATCATCAGCCGCCGCTCGTTCCGCTCCGGGCGGGAGTTCACCCTCGCCTCGGGCCGCAAGAGCACCGTCTATTTCAATCTGAAGCCTGCCATGCTCGATCCCGATGGCGCGCGGCTGATCGGAGCGGCCTTGGCGGAGCGGGCAGCGGCGCTCGGTGCCGATTATGTCGGCGGGCTGGAGATGGGCGCCGTGCCGCTCGTCACGGCCACCGCCGCGATGAGCGCGGTAGCGGGCCGGCCCGTCCGGGCCGTGTTCGTGCGCAAGGCCGCCAAGGACCACGGGACCAAAAGCCTGATCGAGGGCCTCGCCGAGGGTGAAAGCCTCGCCGGAAAGCGTGTCGTGGTGGTGGAGGACGTGACCACCACCGGCGGCTCGTCGATCAAGGCGGTTGCGGTGCTGCGGGAGGCGGGGGCGACGGTGGAGGACGTCGTGACGGTCGTCGACCGCGAAGAGGGGGCGACGGAGGCGTTCACCGCCACCGGAATTGCGCTGCATGCGCTTTACAGAAAGAGCGACTTCGCGGCTGAAAAAGACTGACATCTAGCTCTGCCAGCCTACCATGCGCCTGCGAATCACAAAGGGCATCCCACGCATGCTGGGTGTTAAGCTGATCGAAGATCATGACGCTTCCGATGTTTCAGTTGGACTGACGGATGACGGCATGAGGGTCACTCTGCGCTTCCGGACCGTCGAGGGAATTATTGAAATATTGAGCTCTCGGCTGGCTGTGGTCCATTCCTTAAGCATGATCATCAGCCAGCTCCCTTTGGACGCGCGCACAAGCCGTAGGGCCTGTATCTCCGGTGAACCGTTCAGGCGCTGGGATGCGTCTGTAATGATCCCTCAGCAAACGGCCCACGGTTGGGAGTTGGCGTTTCTAACGTCCGGGGGATATCGGTTTGTTTCGATATCCGATTCGGTCTTGCGGAGTTGCGCGACGCAATGCGCTGAGGCGCTATCTAAGCCATCTCGCCGCCGTCCAATGCTTGCTGAACTGCTCCCCTCGATCCGGGCAAGTGATGAGCCTCGTTTACAATGAGCGGCTGAAACTGACCGCGAACCTTCTCAATGCCCTGGCGACCGGGGTCATCGTGACCGGCGCGGTCGCACCGGTTGTTGCCGCTATCTACCGAATTTCGGGGCCTTTGCAGGTTGGATATACAGTGATTGCCCTATTCGGCGTGGGTTGGCTTATTGCCGGCACAATCCTACATTTAGCAGCGCGAATGCTGTTGACGGGACTGCGAGAGTGAACTGGTTCCAGATATATGCGCTCTTTGTCTCGCCGCTTCTCGTGCTGGGGATCGGGTTTTTTGTCTATTATGTCGCGACCCGCGATCCTCGCCCACCCGAACATCTGCCCGGCGAGTAGTTGCTGCCCCTTATCCGAGCGAAGATCGTGGCGGATCGTCGTTAGGGATGACGGGAGGCGACGGCGGTAGGGATCAAGCCTGAGAGTGGCTGCCGGTCATAGGGAGACCGGTCAGTCGAGCCCCGTCAGGAAGCGGCGGTCGGCGCAGGCGAGGCCCGGCTCCGGGTCGCAGCTGTGCAGCGAGTAGAGGATCGCCCGCGAGCGGCCGATCAGGTTCTCCACCGGGATGTAGCCGAGGCTGTCGAAGCGGCTGTCGGCGGAGTTGTCGCGGTTGTCGCCCATGACGAAGAAATGCCCGGACGGCACGGCGTAGACGCCCGTGTTCTCCTGCGGGCGGTCATCGGATTGCATGACGATCGGATGCGTGCGGCCGCCGGGAAGCGTCTCGTCGTATTCGTCGACCGCGACGGGCGGGCCTTCGTATTGGCGATAGGCGTAGCTCCGGACGAAGCGGCGCGGCGCCGTCACGCCATTGATGACGAGCCGGCCCCGGCGAAGCTGAATGCGGTCGCCCGGCAGTCCGATGACGCGTTTCACCAGGGTCTCACCGGTTTTTGGGTGGTGCAAAAGCACGATATCGCCGCGCTCCGGCAGGCGCCCGAACAGCCGCCCGTCGTCAAACGGCAGGGGCGGCAGCGAGAAGAGCGGCGTGGAATAGCGCCCGTAGCCATAATCGAACTTGGTCGCGACGAGCCGGTCGCCCACCTCCAGCGTCGGCACCATGCTCTCGGAAGGGATGTAGTAGGTGGCGAAGGCAACCGTCTTCAGCACGAAGGTCAGGGCCGCCACGGCGATGAGGGTCCGCCCAAGCTCCAGGATCTGGCGTTTCATTTCGCTGTCTCCGATGCGCAGCCTGCCGCTGCGTTTGGCATGCTATGAACCGTGCAAGTCGAATGCGGCGCCGCGAGGGCCGCGATCTGAGCGCGTCAAGGGTGCATCACCGGCTTGCGACCCGGGAAAGCCCTTCTTATATGAGCCACAACCCGCGTTGCAGTCCGGCCTTGAACCGGTTTTCGGCGCGAATTGCAGCAATTTCTATGGGGGCCGGAGGGGGCTTGATCGCCTCCCGATGATGGACGCCGTCTCGGGTCCGGCCGGCCTGCCGGAACAGGAGAGTTTGAAATGGCGAAAGTCATCGGCATCGACCTCGGCACGACCAATTCGTGCGTCGCCGTCATGGACGGCAAAAACCCCAAGGTGATCGAGAACTCCGAAGGCGCGCGGACCACGCCCTCGCAGGTCGCCTTCACCGGCGACGGCGAGCGCCTCGTCGGCCAGCCCGCCAAGCGCCAGGCGGTCACCAACCCGCAGCGCACCATCTTCGCCGTCAAGCGGCTGATCGGCCGCCGCTTCGACGATCCCACCGTCAAGGAAGACCAGAAGCTCGTCCCCTATCCGATCGTCAAGGCGGACAATGGCGACGCCTGGGTGGAGATCGACGGCACCAAATATTCTCCCTCGCAGATCTCCGCCTTCATCCTGCAGAAGATGAAGGAGACCGCCGAATCCTATCTCGGCGAGAAGGTCGAGAAGGCGGTCATCACGGTCCCGGCCTATTTCAACGACGCGCAGCGTCAGGCGACCAAGGACGCCGGCAAGATCGCCGGGCTTGAGGTGCTGCGCATCATCAACGAGCCGACCGCCGCAGCGCTCGCCTACGGCCTCGACAAGAAGGAAGGCAAGACCATCGCCGTCTACGACCTCGGCGGCGGCACCTTCGACATCTCCATCCTGGAGATCGGCGACGGCGTGTTCGAGGTGAAGTCGACCAACGGCGACACCTTCCTCGGCGGCGAGGACTTCGACATGCGGCTCGTCCATTACCTGGCAGACGAGTTCAAGAAGGACCAGGGCATCGATCTGAGGAACGACCCGCTGGCTCTGCAGCGCCTGAAGGAAGCCGCCGAGAAGGCGAAGATCGAGCTCTCCTCCGCGCAGCAGACCGAGATCAACCTGCCCTACATCACCGCCGACGCATCCGGCCCGAAGCATCTCGCGCTGAAGCTTTCGCGCGCCAAGTTCGAGAGCCTGGTCGACGATCTGGTGCAGCGCACCATCCAGCCGGTGAAGAACGCGCTGAAGGATGCCGGCGTCTCGGCCGGCGACATCGAGGAGGTTGTCCTGGTCGGCGGCATGACGCGCATGCCGAAGGTGCAGGAGATCGTGAAGAACCTCTTCGGCAAGGAGCCGCACAAGGGCGTCAACCCGGACGAGGTGGTCGCCATCGGCGCGGCGATCCAGGCGGGCGTGCTGCAGGGCGACGTCAAGGACGTGCTGCTGCTCGACGTGACGCCGCTGTCGCTCGGCATCGAGACGCTGGGCGGCGTGTTCACGCGGCTCATCGACCGCAACACCACCATCCCGACCAAGAAGAGCCAGGTCTTCTCCACCGCCGAGGACAATCAGGGCGCGGTCACCATCCGCGTCTTCCAGGGCGAGCGCGAGATGGCGGCCGACAACAAGCTGCTCGGCCAGTTCGACCTGGTCGGCCTGCCGCCCGCGCCGCGCGGCGTGCCGCAGATCGAGGTCACCTTCGACATCGACGCCAACGGCATCGTCAACGTGCAGGCCAAGGACAAGGGCACCGGCAAGGAGCAGCAGATCCGCATCCAGGCTTCCGGCGGCCTCTCCGATGCCGAGATCGAGCAGATGGTGAAGGACGCCGAGAGCCACGCCGAGGAAGACAAGAAGCGGCGCGAGCTGGTGGAGGCGAAGAACCAGGCCGAGGCGCTGGTCCATTCCACCGAGAAGGCGCTTGCCGAGCACGGCGACAAGGTCGGCGCGGAGGAGAAGTCGGCGATCGAGACGGCGTTGGCCGAGCTGAAGACGGCGGCCGAAGGCGAGGACGCGGCCGACATCCAGGCCAAGAGCCAGGTGCTCGCCCAGGCCTCCATGAAGCTCGGCGAGGCCATGTACAAGGCCAGCCAGGAGGAGGCCGCGTCCGAAGGCTCCGATGAAGGCGGCGAGCTGGCGGTGCGACCTCCGGCTCCGATGAGGAGGTGGTCGACGCCGACTTCGAGGAGATCCCCGAGGACGAGCGGAAGAAGTCTGCCTGACGAGCCAGGTCGGGTTGCCGCCCATGATGATTGCCCTTCGCCCGGCGCGACCGGATGATGCGGAGGAGATGACGCGATGGTTCGCCGATCTGGCGAGCCTCGCGGCATGGGCCGGCCCCGACATCCGCTTCCCGCTGACGGCGGATCATCTTGCGGCCTGGATCGCCGAGGGCGCCGAGGCGCGGCCTCGGGTCTGCTTCACGGCCGTCGACGCGCAGGACGGGCCGATCGGCCACCTGCAGCTCTACCGCGACCCGCCGCGCCGCTGGGCGCGGCTCGGCCGTTTCGCGGTCGCGCCGGGGCTCCGCGGCAGGGGCTTCGGCAGAGCGCTTCTCGACGAGGCGATGCGGATGGCCTTCGTCGATTTCGGCGTGGAGCGGCTGGCCCTCGCCGTTGTGCCGGGCAACGGGCCGGCGATCGGGCTTTACCGGAGCTGCGGCTTCCGCGATGACGGTCCGTGTGAGCCCTCGCGGCTGGCCGACGGAACGCCCTATATGTCGAACATGATGAGCTTGGCGAAGCCGGACTGGCTTCGATCGGTGGAAGCCGCCCCGGTCGCGGCGAAGGTGAGCTGAGTGGCGAAACGCGATTTCTACGAAGTGCTCGGCGTCGTGCGCGGCTGCGATGAGAAGACGCTGAAGACCGCCTACCGGAAGCTCGCCATGCAATATCACCCGGACCGCAATGGCGGCGACCAGGACGCCGAGGTGATGTTCAAGGAGGTCAACGAGGCCTACGAAATCCTGAAGGACCCGCAAAAACGCGCCGCCTATGACCGTTTCGGCCATCAGGCGTTCGAGGGCGGCGGCTTCGGCGCGGCCGGCGCCGGGGCGGCGGGATTTGCCTCCTTCGCCGACATTTTCGACGAGTTCTTCGGCGATTTCCGCGGCGGCGGGCGGCGCACCGGCCGCGAGCGCGGCTCCGACCTTCGCTACAATCTCGAAGTCACGCTGACGGAGGCCTTCACCGGCAAGTCCGTCGAAGTGGAGGTGCCGACCAGCGTCACCTGCGACGTGTGCAGCGGCAGCGGCTCCAAGCCGGGCTCCAGCCCCACGACCTGCACGACCTGCGGCGGCGCCGGCCGCGTGCGCGCCAGCCAGGGCGGCTTCTTCCACATCGAGCGCACCTGCCCGACCTGCCAGGGCCGCGGCGAGGTCGTGTCGGACCCTTGCACCAAATGTTCCGGCGCCGGCCGCGTCAGCCAGATGCGCACGCTCTCCGTCAACATTCCCGCCGGCATCGAGGACGGCACGCGCATCCGGCTGGCCGGCGAGGGCGAGGCGGGCTTGCGCGGCGGGCCGTCGGGCGACCTCTACATCTTCCTCTCCATCAAGCCGCATGCCTTCTTCCAGCGCGACGGCGCCGACATCTTCTGCCGCGTGCCGGTCTCCATGACCACGGCGGCGCTGGGCGGCCAGTTCGAGGTGCCGATCCTCGACGGCGGCCGCTCACGCGTCAAAGTGCCGGAGGGAACGCAGAGCGGCCTTCAGATTAGACTGAAGGGCAAAGGCATGCCGGTGCTGCGCTCGCGGCAGATGGGCGACATGTATGTGCAGATCGTGGTGGAGACGCCGCGCAACCTGTCGCGCCGCCAGCGCGAGCTGCTGGAGGAGTTCGAGCGCGCCTCCAACGAGGAGAACAACCCGGAATCGACCGGCTTCTTCTCGCGCGTGAAGGACTTCTTCGACACGCTTGGCGAAAAGTGAAGACGGCTTTATGCCGGTGGTGGTTTCAGTCGGGTACGGCAGCCTGGATGCGGCGCCGCTAAGAACAGGGATGGAAAAAGTATGGCAAGGCATGGCGTGTCGCTCGCCGAAAGGTTCGAGGACGAGGTTCGTTTCATCAAGACCTGGGCGACGAGCCCGATCAAAATGGGAGCCGTGTCGCCGACAAGCCGGGCGCTTGCCTCCCTCATGGTGAAGCTGGCCGACCCGGACCCTGCGGGCTTCACGCTGGAGATCGGGGCAGGGACCGGTGCCGTGACCCAGGCGGCGCTGGATGCCGGGCTTTCGCCGGAGCGCATCGTCGTCATCGAATACGACAAGCATTTCTGCCGGCTGCTGGAGAAGCGCTTTCCGGGCATGGCGATCATCCGTGGCGACGCGTTCGACCTGGAGCAGCACGCTCGGCGAATTTCGCGATATGAGGTTTTCCGCCGTGCTCTCCGGCCTGCCGCTTCTCAACGTGCCGCGTGCGAAGCGCGCGCCCTATGTCGAGAGCCTGCTCGACCGGATGGCGCCGGGCGGCAAGATCTCGCAGCTGTCCTATTCGCCCGTCCCGCCGCAGGATGCGATTCCCGGCCGCTTCACGGTCGAGGGGTCGAAGTGGGTGACCTTCAACCTGCCGCCCGGACGCGTGTGGGTCTATCGCCGCGCGGCCTGACGCTCCCGCCGGCTCCGCCTTCGCGTCCTTGAGCCGGCTTTTTTCGCACGCCGAAATCGGCGTTGCCTGCCGGAGACTCCTGCTGTCGCGGATGGGCAAAAGGACATAAACATTCCTTTATGTCTCCTTGCCGCCGGCCCGCAGGGATGCTACCTCCGCGCTTCCCCCGAGAGGCATGTATACAGGAATGGCTGAGATGAAGAACGGCGGCTCCAACGACTACTTCGTGAAGGACATCGGCCTTGCCGACTACGGTCGCAAGGAGATCGAGATCGCCGAGACCGAGATGCCGGGCCTGATGGCGATCCGCGAGGAATTCGGCTCCAAGAAGCCGCTGAAGGGCGCGCGCATCACCGGCTCGCTGCACATGACGATCCAGACCGCCGTGCTGATCGAGACGCTGACGGAGCTGGGCGCCGACGTGCGCTGGGCCTCGTGCAACATCTTCTCCACCCAGGACCACGCAGCCGCCGCCATCGCCGAGAGCGGCGTGCCCGTCTTCGCCGTGAAGGGCGAGACGCTGGAGGAGTACTGGGACTACGCCGACAAGATCTTCCTGTGGCCGGACGGCGGGCCCTCCAACATGATCCTCGACGACGGCGGCGACGCCACCATGTACATCCTGCTCGGCGCGCGCGCCGAGGAGGGCGAGGACGTGCTCTCCAATCCGACATCGGAAGAGGAAGAGGTTCTCTTCGCGCAGATCAAGAAGCGCATGGCGGCGAGCCCCGGCTGGTTCGTGAAGCAGCGCCACGCCATCAAGGGCGTCAGCGAGGAGACGACGACCGGCGTCAACCGGCTCTATCAGCTGATGGAGAAGGGGCGGCTGCCCTTCCCGGCGATCAACGTCAACGACAGCGTGACGAAGTCGAAGTTCGACAACAAGTACGGCTGCAAGGAATCGCTGGTCGACGGCATCCGCCGCGGCACCGACGTGATGATGGCCGGCAAGGTGGCGGTCGTGTGCGGCTACGGCGACGTGGGCAAGGGCTCGGCCGCATCGCTGCGCGGCGCCGGCGCCCGCGTGAAGGTGACCGAGGTCGATCCGATCTGCGCGCTGCAGGCGGCGATGGACGGCTTCGAAGTGGTGACGCTGGAGGAGGCGGCACCGAAGGCCGACATCGTCATCACCGCCACCGGCAACAAGGACGTCGTCACCATCGACCACATGCGCGCCATGAAGGACATGGCGATCCTCGGCAATATCGGCCACTTCGACAACGAGATTCAGGTCGCCGCGCTCCGGAACCACAAGTGGACCAACATCAAGCCGCAGGTGGACATCATCGAGTTCCCCGACGGCAAGCGCATGATTCTCTTGTCCGAGGGGCGTCTCCTCAACCTCGGCAATGCCACCGGCCATCCGAGCTTCGTGATGTCGGCGAGCTTCTCCAACCAGGTGCTGGCGCAGATCGAGCTGTTCACCAAGGGCGACCAGTACGAGAACAAGGTCTACGTGCTGCCCAAGCATCTCGACGAGAAGGTCGCCATGCTGCATCTCGGCAAGCTCGGCGCCAATCTCACGGAGCTCTCCGACGAGCAGGCATCGTATATCGGCGTGAAGCAGCAGGGGCCGTTCAAGCCGGAGCATTATCGCTACTGAAGATCCCGCAACGGGAGCACGACGCGAAGCCCTCTCCCAGCGGAGAGGGCTTTTTCATTTGGTTGCCTCCACCCTCATGGTGAGGCGCTCGCGCCTTTGGCGCGAGCCTCGAACCACCATCGACAGCGCAAGGCCTTGCCAACCCAAAACAGCCGCCGTGCCATCGCCTCGTCCTTCGAGGCTCGCTGCGCTCGCACCTCAGGATGAGGGCGTTCTCCAGATGCGATTGCTCTTGTTTCGCGGGGAGGGTTTCTCTTCTCGCGGGCGGCGGAGGGACATGCTGCCGGCCTTCCCTACGAAACAATTTCCGCGCTCTCTCGAAATCAAACTGAAACACGGCCAACCGAGTAAGCGCCTTTCGGTTCGTGGCTAGGCCGAAGAGGCGCAAAGAAATGTCCGCGGCAACGCATGTCGCGGGCAGGGCTTTTCCATGCCCAAGCGCCATCTCAACCGAAGCTCAATCGGCTTCAACCGACAGAGGGAAAAGTACCATGAATGAGATGAGCTCCATGGCGGAAGCCACGATCGACAACGGAGTCAACGTCGCGGCGCTGCTCGATGCACGCACGGCGCTGGAAGCCACGCCGGAGGCGGCGCAGTTCAAATGGCGCGCCTCGTGCGAATGGGTGAACGGCACGCACAGCCGCAACACGATCGGCGACTTCTTCGGCCTCGGCGCCGAGCAGCCGCGCGGCCGGACCTTCACGGTCGAAGCCGACCATCCCGAGCAGTTCGCGGCGGAGAACAAGGGCGCCACGCCGGTGGAGATCGTGCTCGCGGGTCTCGCCAGCTGCCTGACCGGCGGCATCGCGTCGGTCGCCCAGCATCGCGGCATCCAGCTTCGCTCGGTCAAGGCGACCGTCGAAGGCGACATGGACATGCAGGGCATCCTCGGCATCGACGACGAGGTGCGCAACGGCTTCGGCGCCATCCGCGTGCATTTCGACATCGACGCCGATGCCACCGATGCCGAGATCAAGGCGCTGGTCGCCCAGTCGCAGAAGCGCTCCGCCGTCTTCGACATCATCACCAATCCGACCAACGTCTTCGTCACGGTCAACTGAGACCGTCGGCGCGACGAGGATCGACGCCATGCGTTCCGTCACCTCACTCATCATCGGCGCGGGCCAGTCCGGCCTCGCGATGAGCAGAGAGCTCACCGACCGCTCGATCGACCATGTGCTGATCGAGCGGGGTGAGGTGGCGAATGCATGGCGCAAGGAGCGGTGGGATTCGCTGCGGCTGCTGACGCCAAATTGGCAAAGCCGGTTGCCGGGCCACGCCTACGAAGGCGCCGAGCCCGACAGCTACATGACCATGCCGGAGGTCATCGCGTTTCT
This sequence comes from uncultured Alphaproteobacteria bacterium, assembly GCA_963801225.1. GTDB lineage: Bacteria > Pseudomonadota > Alphaproteobacteria > Rhizobiales > Afifellaceae > DASWJZ01. The sequence goes on along the minus strand of CAWDED010000008.1, from coordinate 384,067 downwards.
TGCGACATATGCGGAGCGCATCGACGCACCGGTCGAAGCCGGAACCAACGTCCTGTCGGTGCGCCCTTCCGACGGCGGCTACGTCGTCTCGACGGATCGCGGCGACTGGCGCTGCCGGAAGCTCGTGCTGGCGAGCGGCGCCTGCAATGTGCCGGTCGTCCCCGGCGTCCGCCGAGGGCCTGCCATCCACGATCCGCAGCATGACGCCGATGGATTACCGCAATCCGAATGTCGCTCGGCGAAGGCGGCGTGATGGTGGTGGGCGCGTCGGCGACGGGCCTGCAGATCGCCAGAGAGCTGCAGGCGTCCGGGCGGCCGGTCGTGCTGTCCGTCGGCCAGCATGTGCGCGTGCCGCGCGTCTACCGGGGGCGCGACATCAAATGGTGGATGGACGTGACCGGCGTGATGGACCAGCACTACACCGAGGTCGACGACATCAAGCGCGCGCGGGGCGTTCCCTCGCTTCAGCTGGTGGGCACGCCCGAGCGCCTCACGCTGGACATCAACGCGCTGCGCCAGGACGGCGTGGAGATCGTCGGCCGGCTGGCCGGCCTGCGCGACGGCCAGGCGCTGTTCTCCGGCGCGCTTGCCAACCAGTGCGCCCTGGCGGACCTCAAGATGAACCGCCTGCTCGATACGATCGATTCATGGGTGGCGCAGTACGGGACTGCCGGGGAGTTCGACGCGTCCCACCGTTTCGCGCCGACCGAGGTCGGCGATCCCACGCTTTCGATGGACCTCGCGGACCGAGGCATCGAGACCGTGATCTGGGCGACCGGGTACCGGCCCGACTATTCGTGGCTTCAGGTGCCGGTCCTCGACCGCAAAGGGCGCATCCGCCACGACGGCGGCGTGGTCGACACGCCCGGCATGTACGTGCTGGGGCTGCCCTTCCTGCGCCGCCGCAAGTCGTCCTTCATCTGCGGGGCGGGCGACGACGCGCATGATCTGGCGGAGCATCTCGCCGCCAGTCTGCGCAAGGCTGCCGCCTGAGCCGCATGTTTGCGCTTGGTTAACGATTCCTTTCCTTCTCCACCGCTAGGCTCCCCCCGCCTTTTCCGCCTTCGGCGGAGCGAGTAAGTTCGACATGATTCGTCCGGATTGCGGCCCGTGCTGGGGGCCATCCGGATGCGGCGGGGCGGATGGCGAAGGAAAGCGCGGAACGAATCTCCGGCTCGGGACGAAAGTCGCGGCTTGCCGCCGCGCTGGGGCTCGTGCCGGCAGCGCTTCCGGTATCCGCGGCCTCCGCGCAGTCCTTTTCGCAGACGCTTGCCGGCGTGAGCGGCGCGCTGACCAATGTCGCCTGGATCGCCGTTACGGCGGGAACGGCGGTGGCGGCCTTCGTGGCTTTCGGGCTTTTCTTCCGCGGGCGGCGCGACGAGCGGCTGGTGGCGGCGGAGCGGGAGGTCGCTGGCGCTCCGCGCGCAGATCGACCGTACCGAGGCGCTGCTCGACGCCGACGACCAGAAGACCGTGGTCTGGGAATCCACCGCCACCGAGCCGCATGTCTTCGGCGGGCATGGCGGAGCGCGTCGGCGCGCCGACCGACAAGGCATCCTTCCTGTCGTTCGGCACATGGCTCACGCGTGAGAGCGCCGCGCAGCTCGAGGGCGCCGTCGACAAGTTGCGCCGCGAGGGCGAGGGCTTCCAGATCGCCGTGCACTCCGCCGCCGGAGCGGTGCTCGAGGCGACCGGCCGCACCAGCGGCCGCCGCGCGGTGCTGCGGCTGCGCGAGCTGACCGGCGAGCGCCGCTCCTTCGCCGAGCTGAAGGAGCAGGCGATCTACGTCATCAACGAGATGTCGGCGCTGCGCGGCGCTTGCCGACCTGCTGCCCTTGCCGCTCTGGCGGCGGAACCGCACCGGCCGCCTCACCTGGGTGAATGCCGCCTATGCACGTGCCGTCGAGGCCGAGAGCGCCGAGGCGGTGCTGTCGTCGGGGATCGAGCTCCTGCCGGCGCGCGCGCGCGAGGCCATCGCGCGAGACGGAGCGCGGCGGCAAGCCTTACGACGGGCGTCGCGTCCGCCGTCGTCGCCGGCGAGCGGCGGCAGCTTCGCGTGCTCGACACGCCGATCGAGGACGGCGCGGTCGGCGGCGCCATCGACGTCACCGAGCTGCAAGGCGTGCGCGACGAGCTGGAGCATGTCGAAGCTTGCCAATGCCCGCACCGTCGATCAGCTCACCGCCGGCATCGCCGTCGTTCGACAAGGACCGCCGCCTCGTCTTCCACAACGCCGCGTTCCGCGCGCTGTGGGACCTGTCCGCCGAGTGGCTGGCCGCCGCGTCCGGACGAGGGCGCCGATCCTCGACCAGCTGCGCGCCGACCGCAAGCTGCCGGAGCAGTCGAACTATCGCGATTGGCGCGCCAAGCCACCTCGCCGGCTACGGCACCGAGAGACAAGACGCGAATATCTCTGGCACCTGCCCGACGGGCGCACGCTGCGCGTCGTGGCGCTGCCCGATCTGCCGACGGCGGCATGACCTACATCTACGAGAACGTCACCGAGCAGATCACGCTGGAGAGCCGCCTGAAGGCGCTGTCGCAGCTGCAGGGCGAGACGCTCGACCATCTGGCGGAGGCGGTCGCCGTGTTCGGCACCGACGGCCGGCTGCGGCTGTTCAATCCGGTGTTCGCCGAGATCTGGCGCCTGTCGCCGGCCATGCTGAAGGGCGAGCCGCATATCGGCGAGATCATCGCGGACTGCCGCGCGCTCTACGCCGACACGCACGGCCTGGGAGGACATCCACGCGGCGGTCACCGACATGGACCACGACGAGCCAGGCGGCCGGCCGCATGCAGCGGCCCGACGACAGCGTGATCGACTACGCGACGGTCGCGCTGCCGGAAGGCATGGCCATGCTCACCTTCGTCGACGTGACCGATTCCGCCCGCGTCGAGCGCGTGCTGAAGGAGCGCAACGAGGCGCTGGAGGCCGCCGACCGGCTGAAGTCGGATTTCATCCAGCACGTCTCCTACGAGCTGCGCTCGCCGCTGCAGACCATCATCGGCTTCTCCGAGCTTCTCTCCGACGCGTCGAGCGGCGACCTCACGACGCAGCAGCGCGAATATATCGACCACATCGATTCCTCCTCGCGCTCGCTGCTGGCGCTCATCAACGACATCCTCGACCTCGCCACGGTCGACGCCGGCATCATGTCGCTCGACATCGGCGAGGCCGACATCGCCGACGGTGGTCGCCGTCCTCGGTCGAGGGGCTGCGCGACCGGCTGAGCGAGCAGCAGATCGAGCTCAGCCATCGACATCCCCGAGGACATCGGCACCTTCCGCGTCGACGAGCAGCGCATGCGGCAGATCCTCTTCAACCTCGTCTCCAACGCCATCCGCTTCTCCAATGCCGGCGGCCACATCCGCGTCGAGGCGGCGCGGCAGGGCGACTGGATCGTCTTCAACGTCGTCGATGACGGCGTCGGCATTCCCGAGGACGTGATGCCGGCGATCTTCCAGCCGTTCGAGACGCATGCGGCGCACGGGCATCGCGGCGGCGCCGGGCTCGGCCTGTCGATCGTCAAGAGCCTGGTGGAGCTGCATGGCGGCGGCGTCGACATCCGCTCCGAGGAGGGCAAGGGCACGACGGCGACCGTGCGCATTCCCGTCGCGCCGGCCGCGGTCGTCCGTCGCCGCCGCCTAGGAGCATGATCCCGAAAAGTGGGAACCGGTTTTCGGACAAGATCATGCTCTCGGACAAAGCAGACCGAGAGCCCGTCCATTCCTGATTCGGATCCGAACTCGGAAGAGGGCTCTAGCCATGCCCGACGGCATGCGTGCCGAGGCGCGGCGGAGCCTCTTCGGCTTCCCGACGAAGCGGCGACGGCGCGGCTGGCCGAGGACGTCGCCGCGGTGCTTCAGCGCCGGCGATCTCGTGGCGCTTTCCGGCGGTCTCGGCGCCGGCAAGACGACGTTTGCCCGCGCGCTTCTGCGGGCGCTCGCCGGCGACCCGGCGCTGGAAGTGCCGAGCCCGACCTTTCCGCTGCGCATCGACCACGCCGCTGCCGCGCCTCAGGGTCGCGCATGCCGATCTCTATCGGCTCGGCGGCGCCGGGCGAGCTTGCCGAGATCGGGCTCGACGAGGCGCTTGCGGAGGGCGCGGTGCTGGTCGAATGGCCCGAGGCGCTGCCGCCGGATTTCGCCGAGAGCCGGCTCGACATCGCGCTTGGAGATCGACGGCGCCGGCCGCCGCGCGGACATCGCCGCGGGCGGAAGCTGGCCGGCGCGGCTGGCGCGGACGCGCGCCGTTCGCGCCTTCCTCGACCAGCTCCGGCTGGGCCGACGCCGACGCGCGTGCCGCTCGCCGGCGACGCCTCCTCGCGCGATGCACGAGCGCATCATCGCGCAGGCGCCGCGACCGCCGTCCTGATGAACGCGCCGGCGCGCGCGCCCGGCCCGGCGATCTATGACGGCCGCTCCTACGACGAGGTCGCGCATCGCGCCATCGACGCTCCGCGCCTTCGTGGCGATCGACCTGGCGCTGCGCGACGCGCGGCGTCCGCGCGCCGGAGATCCTGGCCTCCGATATGGAGGCGGGACTGCTCCTGACGGAGGACCTCGGGGACGAGCGCATCGTCGATGCGGCCGGCGCGCCGATCATGGAGCGCTACGAGGCGGCGATCGACCTTCTCGTTGTCATGCACGGCCAGCGCCTGGCCGGACGAGGCGGCGCTGCCGGACGGGTCGCGCTACCGCGCTGCCGCCCTACGACCGCGGGGCGCTGCTGGTGGAGATCTCGCTCTTCCCCGACTGGTTCGGCGGCCATGGCGGCGAGCCGGCCTTCCCGACGGAGCAGCGCGACGCCGTTCCTCGCCGCCTGGGGCGACCTGCTCGACCGCGTCGAAGCTGCCCCGACCACCTGGGTCATGCGCGACTTCCATTCGCCCAACATCCTCTGGCAGGCGGACGCGAGCGGCACCGACCGCGTCGGCGTGATCGACTTCCAGGACGCGCTGATCGGCCACCCGGCCTATGACGTCGCCTCGCTGGCGCAGGACGCGCGCGTGCCGCTGACCGAGGACGCAGGAGGAGCGCCTCAAGGCCCGCTACGTCGCCGGGCGCCGCGCGCAGGACGCAACCTTCGACGAGAGCCGCCTTCCGGATCGCCTATCGCGGTGATGGGCCTGCAGCGCGCCACCAAGGTGCTCGGCATCTTCACGCGGCTGGCGCTGGCGGAGGGAAAGCCCGGCTACCAGCGCCACCGCGAGCGGCTGAAGGCGGTGATCCGTCGCAACCTATCGCATTCGGTTCTTTCCGACATGCGGCTCTGGTATGAGCCCTATCTCTGAGACGGACCATCGGATGGGGAGAGCGGAATGCGGATGCCGCAAACGGCAATGGTGCTGGCGGCCGGTCACGGCACGGCGCATGCGGCCGCTCTCCTCGACCACGCCGAAGCCGCTCACCCGGGTGCGCGGACAGGCGCTGATCGACCATTGCCTCGACGGCCTGGCCGTGGCCGGGGTCGAGACGGCGATCGTCAACGTGCACTACCTCGCCGACCTCATCGAGGCGCATCTGGCGACCCGCAGCAAGCCGAAGATCGTCATCTCCGACGAGCGCGACGCGCTGCTCGACACCGGCGGCGGCGTGAAGCGCGCTCTGCCGCTGCTCGGAGACGAGCCGTTCCTCCTGAGGAACTCCAATTCGTTCTGGCTGGAGGGCGTGCGGCCCAATCTCGGCTGGCTGGCGGGCGCCTGGGACGCGGAGCGCATGGACCTCGCTCCTGCTGCTTGCCTCGACCGTGCTGCGCCATCGGCTATTCCGGCCGCGGCGACTTTTTGCTCGACAAGGAGGGGCGGCTGTCGCGCCGGCCGGAGCGGCAGGTGGCGCCCTTCGTCTATGCCGGCGCCGCGATCCTGCATCCGCGGCTCTTCGACGATTCGCCGGACGGCGCCTTCTCGCTCAACCTGCTCTTCGACCGCGCCATCGCGGCCGGCCGCGCCTTCGGCGTGAGGCTCGACGGGCTGTGGATCAATGTGGAAAACCCGGCAGCCGATCAAGGCGGCGGACGAGGCCATTGCCGCGAGCGCGGCCTGATCGCGTGTGATGGCCGGGCCGAATGTCTTCACGATTCCGCCGGGCGTCCCGTTCCTCGATGCGCTGGTCGCCGCACTGATCGACGGCCGGCTGATCGCCGGCTTCGAGCCGCGCGATCCCTTCGCGCTCGCCGACCTCACGCTCTACCTGCCGACGCGGCGCGCGGCGCGCGACATCCGGCGGGCGTTCCTCGATCATTTCAAGCGCCCGGTGCTTCTGCCGAAGATCCGCACGCTCGGCGATATCGACGAGGACGAGACCGGGCTTCTCGACGCGGCGGCGGCGGATATGCCGGCGGCGGTGCCGGCGATGGAGCGGCAGCTCGTCCTGACCGGACTGGTGCTCGACTGGTCCGGCGCCATGGTGCGCGCCGCGGCGGAGCTGCCGGACGAGGAGCTGATCGTGCCGGCCTCGCCGGCCGACGCGGCGCGGCTTGCCGCTTCGCTGGGCCAGCTCATCGACCAGGTCGGCGCCGACCAGGAGGCGTGGCGGGGGCTTTTCGCCGAGCAGCCGGCGGAGCTGGCGCGCTTCTGGGAGATCACGCTGGAATTCCTGCGGATCGCCACGGAGTTCTGGCCGAGCCGTCTGGCCGAGCAGGGCAGGATCGACCCCGGCGCGCGGCGCGACATGCTGATCCGCGCCGAGGCGAAGCGGCTGGCGGAAGGCGGGACTGCGGCGCCCGTGATCGCCGCCGGCTCGACCGGCTCGGTGCCGGCGACGGCAGAGCTGCTTGCCGCAATCGCGCGGCTGCCGAACGGCGCGGTGGTGCTGCCCGGCCTCGACCAGCACCTCGACGCGGCATCGTGGGACGCGATCGGCTTCGACGACAGCGACCCGGCCGGCGCCGGGCATCCGCAGTTCGGCCTGAAGGCGCTGCTGGCGACCATGGGCGTGAGGCGCGAGGACATCGCGGAGCTGGCGGCGCCGCTCCCGGCGATGGCGGCGCGCGGGCGCTTCGTTTCGGAAGCGATGCGACCGGCCGTGACCACCGATCTCTGGAGCCGCCCGGGCGATCTCTTTCAGCAGGCCGACAGGCGCACGGCGCTTGAGAGCGTCGGCATCGTCGAGGCGGCGAACGAGCGGGAGGAGGCGCTGGCGGTCGCGACGCTGCTGCGCGGCATGGCGGAAACGCAAGGCAAGGTCGCCGCGCTGGTGACGCCCGACCGCGGGCTGGCGCGACGCGTCGGCGTGGAGCTGAGGCGCTGGGGCATCGACGTCGACGATTCCGCCGGCCGGCCGCTGGGGCGGACGCCGCCGGGCGTGCTGGCGCGGCTGACGGCGGAGGCGGGCCTTCACGGCGCCGCGGCGGAAACGTTGCTGGCGCTCGCCAAGCATCCGCTCGCCGCGTTCGGCCTGAGCCGCAGCGACGCCCGCACCGCCGCCCGCCACCTGGAGCGCGCCGTGCTGCGCGGGCCGCGGCTGAAGCCGGGGCTTGCGGCGCTCCGCCATGCGCTCGGCGAGCGCTTCGCGGCTTGGGAAAGGCGCAAGGAGGATCGAAGCGGGCTGACGCAGGCGGCCGGCGGTCTGTGGCCCGAGGAATGGGAAGGAGCGAAAGCGCTCGCCATTCGACTGGAGGAGGTGCTGGCGCCGCTGGAGGCGCTTGCCGCGCGCGGTGGGCGCGTGGCTCTGGCGGAGCTGGTGGACGCGCACCTTGCAGCGCTCGACGCCGTGGCGCGCGACGCTGACGGCCGCAGCCCGCTCTTCGCCGACGAGGCGGGCGAGGCGCTCGGCCTGGCGCTCGACGATCTCCGTGCCAATGCGCATGCCGGGCCGGACATCGCGCCGGCGGACTATCCCGGCCTCTTCGCCGCGCTGATCGAACGGGCGATGGTGCGGCGGCGCGGCGGCGTCGATCCGCGCATCCATATCTGGGGCGCGCTGGAGGCGCGGCTGCAGAGCGTCGACATGGTGGTGCTCGGCGGCCTCAACGAGGGCAACTGGCCGGCGCAGACGCGGCTCGATCCGCTCCTGTCGCGGCCCATGCGCGAGGCGCTCGACCTCGAGCCGCCGGAGCGGCGCATCGGGCTTGCGGCGCATGATTTCGCGCAGGCGCTCGGCCACGGCGAGGTGTGGATCACCCGCGCCAACCGCGAGGACGGCGAGCCGCGCGTCGCCTCGCGCTGGCTGCAGCGGCTGACGGCCTATGCGGGGCCGGAGCTTGCGAAGGAGATGCAGCGGCGCGGCGACGCGGTGCTCGCCTGGACCCGCGGCCTCGACGTGCCGGCGGCGTTCGATTCCCCGGGGCGCCCCAGGCCGTCGCCGCCGGTGGCGCTGCGGCCGACGAAACTTTCGGTGACGCGCATCGAGACGCTGATCCGCGATCCCTATGCGATCTACGCGCGCGAGGTGCTGAAGCTGCGGCCGTTCGAGCCGCTCGGCAAGCTGCCGGATGCGGCGGAGCGCGGAACGCTGGTGCATGACATTCTGGAGAAGCTCGTGCGCGAGCTGCCGCGCGGGCCGTATCGACGGAGAGGCTTTGCGGCGGCTGCTGGCGATCGGGCGCGAGGCGTTCGACCGCTACGCCGATTTTCCGGAGGTGGTGGCGCTCTGGTGGCCGCGCTTCGAGAAGATCGCGCGCTGGTTCGTCGGCAAGGAGGCCGAATGGACGGACGTGGCCGAGCGCCACGTCGAGGGGACCGGCGCGATGAATGTGGGGCCGGATTTCATCGCTGACGGCGCGCGCCGACCGGCTGGACGTGCTGAACGACGGCGGCCTGGCGATCATCGACTACAAGACCGGCTCGCCGCCTTCGCCCAAGGAGGTGCGCACGCTCTCGCCGCAGCTTCCGCTCGAAGCGCTGATCGTGCGGGCAGGAGGTTTCGAAGGCCTGGCGGCCATGGAGCCGCGGCGCATCGTCTATTACCGGCTGACCGGGCGCGGTGGCGGCGGCGAGGATTTCGACCGCACCGAATGGAAGCAGGGCGGCCAGCTCGTCACGCTGGCCGACACGCTGGCGATCACGGAGCGGCGGCTGGCGGAGCTCGTGGCGCATTTCGCGACGCCTGACGCGGACTATCCCTCCAACAAGATCCCCAAGCCGCGCCGCACCTTCGTCGGCGACTACGATCACCTGGCGCGCATCGCCGAGTGGGTCGCGACCGACCAGGAAGAGACCGATGAGCGTCTCGGCTGACCTCGACCGCACGCGCACGCATCAGCGCGACGCCTCCGACCCGCGCGCCTCCGCGTGGGTGATCGCCAATGCCGGCTCCGGCAAGACGCATGTGCTGACGCAGCGGGTGATCCGCCTGCTTCTGTCGGGCGTCGATCCGGCCGCGATGCTCTGCCTGACCTTCACCAAGGTGGCGGCGGCGGAGATGTCGCGCCGCGTGTTCGACAAGCTCGGCGAATGGACGCGGCTGGAGGATGCGACGCTCGCCGAGGAGATCGCCGATCTCGAAGGCCGGCCGCCCACGGGCGAGGAGATGCGCCAGGCGCGGCGGCTTTTCGCCCGGGCGCTGGAGACGCCGGGCGGGCTGAAGATCCAGACGATCCATGCCTTCTGCGAGCGCCTGCTGCATGCCTTTCCCTTCGAGGCGAACGTGCCGGGGCAGTTCAGCGTGATGGACGAGTCGGCCGCCGCCGCGGCGCTGGCGACGGCGCGCGCCGACGTGATGAACGAGGCGGCGGCGTCGCCCGACGCGCCGCTCGGCCGCGCCGTGCGCGCGCTGGCGGAAAGCACCGCCGACATGCAGATCGGCGAGGCGCTCGATGCGCTGATCGCCAAGCGCGACGATCTGCGGCGCTGGATGGACAATGCGGCGGGAGACGAAGGCGGCGGCGGCATCGAGGATGCGCTTTCCGATCTGCGCCGGAGGCTGGGGCTCGGTGCGAACGAGAGCGAAGAGTCCGTCTGTCGCGACATCTGCGATGCGCTGAACTGGAGCCGTGACGATTGCCGGGCGCTGGTCGACGAGCTGAGCGGATCGGCCAAGGCGATGGATCGGGATGCGGCGCTCGCCCTGCAATCGCTTCTGGGTGCGGACGATCCGCTGCGCGAGGCCGAGGCACGCATCGCGTTCTTCCTGACCAAGGACAACACGCCGCGCAAACGGCGCTTCACGGCGGATGTCGGTCGCACGCGGCCGGCCCTTTCGGATGATTTCGCGGCCGAAGCCGAGCGGCTCGCAACGCTCCTGCGCCGCCGCGATCTCGCCCGTGCCTATGACGCCACGGCGGCGCTGCTCATCGTCGGCGAAGCGATCATCAGCGCCTACCAGCTCTCCAAGCGGCAGGCCGGGGCGCTCGACTTCCCCGACCTCATCTCCAAGACGCGCAATCTCCTGCTGCGCTCCGGCGCGGCGGAGTGGGTGCTCTACAAGCTCGACCGGCGCGTGGAGCACATCCTGGTCGACGAGGCGCAGGATACGAGCCCCGACCAGTGGATGGTGGTGCAGGCGATCGCCGAGGATTTCTTTTCCGGCGAGGGCGCGTCGCGAAGCCCGCGCACCATCTTCGCCGTCGGCGACGACAAGCAGTCGATCTTTCGCTTCCAGGGCGCGGTGCCGGCGATGCTGGTCGACATGCAGCGCTTCTTCAAGCGCAAGGTCGAGGAGGCGCGGGAGAGGTTCGTCGCGCGGCCGCTCTATCTTTCGTTCCGCTCGACGCAGGAAGTGCTGTCGGCGGTCGATACGGTGTTCGGCACGGTGCTCGCCGCCGAGATCACCGCGTCGGACTACGAGGCGCACGCCTCGTTCCGCCCGGGCGAGCCGGGACATGTCGTGCTGCTGCCGCGCACGGTGCGCAAGAAGAACGAGGAGCCGGAGGACTGGACCGAGCCTTATACGGCGCCGAGTGCGGCGGAGACGGAGCTGGCCGAGAAGCATCGCCGACGGAGATCGCGCGCATCAGGGGATCGTTTCTGCCTTCCGGCAAGCGCCTGCGCGACGGCGAGATTCTGGTTCTGGTGCGCCGACGCGACGCCTTTGCGGCGGCGATGAACCGGGCGCTGCGGGCGCGAGCAAATCCCGACGGCCGGCGCCGACCGCATCGCCGTCTCGACGCATATCGCGGTGCTCGATCTCCTGGCGCTCGCCGACGTGATGCTGCTGCCGGAGGACGACCTGCAGCTCGCCGCCTGTCTGAAGAGCCCGCTTCTCGGCCTCGCCGAAGAGGAGCTCGATGCGGCTCGCCGTCGGCCGCGACCGCAAGAGCCTGTGGCAGGCGCTGCGCGATGCGACGGAGCAGCCATTCGCCAGCATTGCGGAGAGGCTTCGCGAATGGCGCGGCATGGCGGACCAGGTGACGCCGTTCCGCTTCTTCGCGACGCTGCTCGGCCCGGAAGGCGGGCGGCGGCGTTTTCGCGCGCGGCTCGGCGGCGAGGTGGACGACGTGCTCGACACGTTCCTCAGCCAGGCGCTCGCCTATGAGGCGAGCGAGCCGCCGTCGCTGCAGGGCTTCGTGCGTTTCATCCGTGCCAATGAGAGCGACATCAAGCGCGAGAGCGACGACGAGGCGACGGGCGTGCGGGTGATGACCGTGCACGGCGCCAAGGGGCTAGAGGCGGACGTGGTTTTTCTTGCCGATACGGGCGGGGCGGCGGTCGTACCGCAGCTGCGCAAGACGCTGGTCGATATCGGCACGAGCCGCGACGACCCGGCGTTCCTGTGGCGGCGCCGGCAGGCCGAAGCGCCGGAGCTGCAGCAGCTTGCCGACGCGCGCGAGGATGCCGAGTCGGAGAGCGAATATCTTCGCCTGCTCTATGTCGCGATGACGCGGGCGCGCGACGTGCTCTATGTCGGCGGCGTGCGGCTCATCAATCAGCCGCCGCGCTGCTGGTACACGATCGTCCGCGACGCACTCGTACCGGAGGACATCGAGCGCGACGACGAGGGCGACCTGCTGGCGCCGTTCCGCTGGATGCCGAAGGAGCGCCCGCCGCTGCCGCCTGCGGAGGTGGCGAAGGCAGGCGAGGGCGCGCATCCGCCGCCTCCGGAATGGCTCCTGCGCCCCGCCCCGCCACCCGAACGGGCGCCCGAGCCGTTGCGGCCGTCACGGGGGCTTGCCGAGCCCGACACGGTCGCCGTCACGGCGGAGATGGGAGAGGCGGCGCCCGGCGATTCGGCGCTCTTGCGCGGCCGCGCGGTGCATCTGCTGCTGGAGCTGTTGCCGAACGTGCCGGCGGAACAGCGGCGGGCGGCCGCGGAGCGTCTGCTGGTGCGCGAGGTGCCGGACGACCCGGCGCTCGCCGCCGCGATCCTGGCCGAGGCGGAGGCCGTTTTCGCCGATCCGGCGCTGGCGGCGCTCTTTGGGCCGGAGAGCCGGGCGGAGCTGGCGATCGTCGGCGAAGGTCGCGACCGAGCGCGGCGACTACGCGGTGAGCGGGCGCATCGACCGGATGCTGCGCGACGCCGCCGGCTGGCACATCGTCGACTTCAAGACCAACCGCGCGGTGCCCGCCACGCCGCAGGAAGCGCCCCCGCCCTATGTCCTGCAGCTGGCGCTCTACCGCCACTTGCTGCGTGGCGATGGAGCCGGGGACGGACGTGCGGGCGAGCCTTCTGTGGACGGCGGGCCCGAAGCTTATGCCAATCCCGGCGGAACTGATGGAACAGGCGCTCAAAACGCTGGGAATCCGGGGAAATCGGGTTCCTTGACCCGGCGCGGGACCGCTCCTACCTTCCCTCCAACCGTGATTCAGGAGATTGCCATGACGAAAGTCGTCACCGACCAGAACTTTGCCGCAGACGTGCTCGCATCGAGCGAGCCGGTCATCGTGGATTTCTGGGCGGAGTGGTGCGGGCCCTGCAAGATGATCGCCCCGCACCTGGAGGAGCTTTCGACCGAGTTCGAAGGCAAGGTGAAGATCGTCAAGCTGAATATCGACGAGAATCAGGAGACGACCATTCGTTACGGCGTGCGCTCCATCCCCACGCTCATCATGTTCAAGAACGGCGAGCCGGCGGACATGAAGGTCGGCGCGGGCCCCAAGAGCGACCTGCAGAAGTGGATCCAGACGCGCGGTCTGACGCCGACGTCACATTTCGCGATCAGCGGCCCGCTGTCACTCCGGCAGCGGGCCGTTTTCCCTCAGCACGTCTCCGGCAAGGTAGAGCGATCCGCCGATCAGGATGCGCGGCGCCACGGGCTCCGACGCGAAGTCGGCGCGGAGCCAGTCGAGCGCGGCGCGCACCGTCTTGAACGGCGCCGCCGGCACGTCCGCCTCCATGGCGATGCTGGCGAGCGTCTCCGGATCGAAGCCGGCATCGCTGCCCGGCACCGGCACCGTCATGACGCGGCGCGCCAGCCCCGCGAAGGGGCGGAAATAGCCGTCCGGCTTCTTCGTCGTGAGCATGCCCGAGATGAGGACGAGCGGGCGCGGGTCGCGCTCCTCGAACTCCGCCAGCGTCTGGGCGATCGTCCCGCCGGCGGCGGGGTTGTGGCCGCCGTCGAGCCAGACGTCGGAGCCGGGCGGCGCGGCATCGACCAGCGGGCCGGAGCGCAGCCGCTGCATGCGCGCCGGCCAGTCGGCGCCGCTGAGCCCCGCCTCGATGGCTTTTGCGCCGAGCCGGATGCCCGCAGAGCGCAGGATGGCGACGGCAAGCCCGGCATTCTCCACCTGATGCGGGCCGGGGAGGCGCGGCAGCGGCAGGTCGATGAGCCCGTCTTCGTCCTGGTAGACCAGCCGCCCGCGCTCCGCGAAGGCCATGTATTCGACGCCGGCGCGGAACAGCCGCGCGCCCGCCGCCTCGGCCTCCACCTGGATCATCGCCAGCGCGTGCTCGTCCTGCGGCGCGATCGCCGCCGGCCGGCCGCGCTTGAGGATGCCGGCCTTCTCCGCCGCGATGCCGGCGAGGTCCTCGCCGAGGAAATCGGCGTGGTCGTAGCTGACCGAGGCGATCGCCGTGGCGAAGGGCTGGGCGATGACGTTGGTCGCGTCGAAGCGCCCGCCGAGGCCGACCTCCAGCAGGCAGAAATCCGCCGGCTGCTCGGCGAAGAGGTGAAAGGCGACGGCGGTGGTGACCTCGAAGAAGGTGATGGGCTCGCCGTTATTGACCGCCATCACGTGGCGGATGGCGGCGATCAGCGCATCGTCGTCGACGAGGCGTCCGCCGCCCGGCCGGCCGAGCCGGATGCGCTCGTTGAAGCGCACCAGATGCGGCGAGGTGTAGACGTGGGCGGTCTTTCCGGCCGCCTCGAGCATGCCGCGGAGAAATGCCACCACCGAGCCCTTGCCGTTGGTGCCGGCGACATGGATGACCGGCGGCAGCCGGTCCTGCGGCCGCCCGAGGCTGTCGAGCAGCCGCTCCACGCGGCCGAGCGACAGGTCGATGCGGCGGGGATGGAGGGCGCCCAGCGCCTCCAGGAGCGAATCGAGCTCGGCCATGGAGGCTAGGACGCAGGAGGCGCCGGCTGCTCCTGCTCGGCTTCTTCGGTTTCCTCGGTCGGCGCCGCCTCTTCGCTGTCCATCTCGGTGTCGGCACCGTTGCCGGCCGTTTCGTCCTCGTCCTGCCATTCGCCGTTGCCGTGCGGATGGTTGGGCGGCGGCAGCTTCATCATGAGGCGGCAGAGCCGCGCCACGGTCTCGCGCAGCTTGTGGCGATGCACGACGATGTCGACCATGCCGTGCTCGAGCAGATATTCGGCGCGCTGGAAGCCCTCCGGCAGCTTCTCGCGGATCGTCTGCTCGATGACACGTGGGCCGGCGAAGCCGATCAGCGCGCCGGGCTCGGCGAGATGCACGTCGCCCAGCATGGCGTAGGACGCGGTCACGCCGCCGGTCGTCGGATTGGTGAGGACGACGATGTAGGGAAGCCCCGCATCCTTCACCATGTCGACGGCGATCGTGGTGCGCGGCAGCTGCATGAGGGAGAGGATGCCCTCCTGCATGCGCGCGCCGCCCGAGGCGGCGAAGAGCACGAAGGGCGCGTGCTGCTCTACGGCGGCTTTGGCGCCGGCGATGATCGCCTCGGCGGCGGCCATGCCGAGTGAGCCGCCCATGAAATCGAAATCCTGCACGGCGGCGACGACGGGAACGCCTTCCACCCCACCCGAGGCAAGCATGACGGCGTCATCCAGGCCGGTCTTCGCCTTGGCGGCCTTGAGCCGCTCGGTGTAGCGGCGCTCGTCGCGGAACTTCAACGGATCGACCGCGACCTGCGGCAGCGGCATCGTCTCGAACTCGCCGTTGTCGAAGAACAGCCGCAAGCGCGTGCGCGCGTCGATGCGCTGGTGGTAGCCGGAATTGGGGAAGACGAACTGGTTGGCCTCCAGATCCTTGTGGAAGACCATCTCGCCGGTCTGCGGGCATTTGACCCAAAGGTTCTCCGGCGTCTCGCGCTTGCCCCACAGGCCGCGGATCTTCGGACGAACGACGTTCTGAATCCAGTTAGCCAAATCAAATTCCCTATTCGGCGGCGACAAGCCGGGCGGCGCGCACGCCTTGCGCCAGCGCGGCGACGAGGTCGGTCACCGCCGTCACGGTTCCATCCGTCGCGCGGCCCTCGCCGTCGAGGCTTCCTTCCACGGCCCGGACCAGCGCCGAGCCGACGACCACGCCATCGGCATTGCGGCCTATGGCGGCGGCCTGATCCGGCCTCGAGACGCCGAAGCCGACCGCTACCGGTAGATCGGTATGCCGCTTGATGCGGTCAACCGCTTCGGCGACCTCCGTGCTGTTGGGGGCCTTCGTCCCGGTAATACCGGCGATCGAGACATAATAGACGAAGCCGGAGGTGTTCGCTGAGCACCATCGGCAGGCGCTTGTCGTCCGTCGTCGGCGTGGCGAGGCGGATGAAGTTGAGCCCCGCCTTCAGCGCCGGGATGCAGAGCTCCTCGTCCTCCTCCGGCGGCAGGTCGACGATGATCAGGCCGTCGACGCCGGCCTCCTTCGCGTCGGCGAGGAAGCGCTCGTTGCCGTAGACGTAGATGGGATTGTAGTAGCCCATCAGGACGATGGGCGTGTCGGAATCGGTCTCGCGGAAGGCGCGCACCATCTGAAGCGTCTTCACCATGGTCTGCCCGCTTTTCAGCGCGCGCAGTCCTCCCGCCTGGATCGCCGGCCCGTCGGCCATCGGATCGGAGAAGGGCATGCCCAGCTCGACAATGTCGGCGCCGGCCGCCGGCAGCGCCTTCAGGAGCTTGAGCGAGGTGTCGTAATCGGGGTCGCCGGCGGTGACGAAGGTCACCAGTGCCGGGCGCGCGGCCTTTTTCAGCTCGGCAAAACGGCGGTCTATGCGGGTCATGGGGTTTCGCTAGCACAGGATCGCAAAGCTGGAAACGCCGGCCACAGCAACGCGACAGGCGACGGCACGATGGGCTTGCAGCCACTTTGCAATCATGTATACTTTGCACTGCAAAGTGATGGGGAGCGATCCGCGAGCCATGCGCGATCTCGACAAAGCCCTGGCGGACATCCTGGCGATCCGCAGCCAGCTTGCGGCCGCCACGGCGTTTCGCGGCTATGGGCCGACGGCGCTGGCGGCGACGGGCGCGCTGGCGCTGGTCACCGCGGTCGCGGAGGCAGCGCTGCTCCATGATCCGACCGATCAGCCGCTCGCCTTCTTCGCCGGCTGGATCGCCGCGGCGATCGTCTCCGCCGGGATCATCTGGGTCGAGATGCAAGGCCGCTCGCGCCGGCTTCATTCCGGTCTTGCCGACGCGATGATCTACAATGCCATCGAGCAGTTCCTGCCCGCCGCGGCGGCGGGCCTGGTGCTGGCGGGCGCGCTGGCGCGCTTCTCTCCGCAGAATCTCTGGATGCTGCCGGGCCTGTGGCAGGTGCTCGTCAGCCTCGGCATCTTTTCCTCGGTGCGCTCGCTGCCGCGCGGCGTGGCGCTGGCCGGCGCCTGGTATTTCGTCGCGGGCTTCGCCGTGCTGGCACTTGCGAGCGGCAACCATGCGCTGTCGCCGTGGACGATGGGGCTGCCCTTCGTGGTGGGTCAGCTTCTGACGGCGGCGATTCTTCACCTGACTTCGGGGAGAGACGATGCCGAAGAATGATCGGCCCGCGCGCCCGCTTCTCCTATGACGGGCTCGACCGGGTGATCCACGAGAAGGCGCGGCTCGGCGTGCTGACCTCGCTCGTCGCGCATCCCGAAGGCTTGGCGTTTGCCGATCTGAAGCAGCTCTGCGGGCTGACCGACGGCAATCTCAGCCGGCACCTGCAGATCCTGCAGGAGGCCGGGCTGGTGAAGATCACCAAGGGCTACGAAGGCAAGCGGCCGCATACGAGCTGCCGCCTGACGGCGAGCGGCCGGCGCCGGTTCCTCGACTATCTGGCGGTGCTCGAGCAGGTGGTCCGCGACGCGGCGGATGCCGCCACCGACGAAGAGAGCACGACGGCAAGCCTCAGCATCAAACCCGCATAAAAAAATTTCGGAAGGGACTCTGCAATGCAAAGCACTCTTTGCCCTAAACTTGTCCACAGGCTTCACGTCGGCATCATCATGGACGGCAACGGCCGCTGGGCGGAGCGCCGCGGCCTGCCGCGCAACGCCGGCCACGAAGCCGGCGTCGAGGCGATCCACCGCGTGGTCGAGGCGGCGCCGGAGCAAGGCGTGGGCACGCTCACGCTTTACGCCTTCTCGAGCGACAACTGGCGCCGCCCGCAGGCCGAGGTGTCGGCGCTGATGGCGCTGCTCAGACGCTATCTCGCCGCGGAGACCGCAAGGCTCGTGGAGAGCGGCGTGCGGCTGCGCGTGATCGGACGGCGCGACAGGATCTCCATGGTGCTGGCGCATGCGATCGGCCAGGTGGAACGGAGAACGGCGTCGGGCGACCGGCTCAATCTGCGCATCGCCATCGACTATTCCGCGCGCGACGCCATCCTGGACGCGGCGTCGAAAGCATGCCGACCGGAGGATCTCACGCGCGAGGGCTTCGCGCGCCTCATAACCGGCGAGGCGGAGCCGTGCGACGTCGATCTCCTGATCCGCACCAGCGGCGAGAAGCGTCTCTCCGATTTCCTCCTGTGGGAGAGCGCCTATGCCGAGCTGCACTTCACCGACACGCTGTGGCCCGACTTCGGGGCAGCGCATCTGGGGGAGGCCATCGCTTCATTCCGCGGGCGCGAGCGCCGGTTCGGTGGGCTCCCCGCCTCCGCCGAAGCCGCCTGACACCACAAGCATCCAAAGACACCGCAAGCGTACGAAGAGGGGGGCGCCGTCATGCGCATTCTTCTGATCAATGTGCCGCATCCGGCGATCGGCAGCCGCATCCCGGACGATCACCTGCCGCCGCTCGGGCTGCTCTCCATCGGCGGGCCGCTGATCGATGACGGCCACGAGGTTCGCCTCGTCGACGGCGAGCTCGATCCGATGTCCAAGCAGAGCCTTGTTGCGGAGGCGGTCGGCTTCGCGCCCGACGCGGTGCTGTTCGGGCATTCCGGCTCGACCTCCGGCCATCCGGTCATCGCCGAGGTGGCGCGCGCCGTCGCCACTGCTCTTCCAGGTGTCCGCATCATCTATGGCGGGGTGTTCCCTACCTATCATTGGCGAGAGGTTCTGGCTGAAGAGTTGTACGTCACCGCCATCGTGCGCGGCGAA
Source organism: uncultured Alphaproteobacteria bacterium (assembly GCA_963801225.1). Classification (GTDB taxonomy): domain Bacteria; phylum Pseudomonadota; class Alphaproteobacteria; order Rhizobiales; family Afifellaceae; genus DASWJZ01. The sequence goes on along the minus strand of CAWDED010000008.1, from coordinate 365,536 downwards.
GGCGAGGAGACCGGGCGGCGCCTGATGGCGACCCTTTCAGGCGGCGGTGACTTGGATCGCGTGCCGGGTATCGCTTTCCGTCGCAACGGCAGACCGCACGCAACGAGCCCGGCACCGGTGATCCGCGACCTCGACGCCTATCGCATCGGCTGGGAGCTCATCGACCATGCGCGCTATTCCTATTGGGGCGGCCTGCGCGCGGTCGTCGTGCAGTTCTCCCGCGGCTGCCCGCATCTCTGCAATTATTGCGGCCAGCGCGGCTTCTGGACCCGCTGGCGGCACCGCGACCCGGTGCTCTTCGCCAAGGCGATCGCTCGCCTCAACCGTGAGCACGGCGTGAGGGTGTTCAACTTCGCCGACGAGAACCCGACGGTGTCGAAGAAGGCGTGGCGTGCTTTCCTCGAGGCGCTCATCGCGGAGGACGTCGACGTCATCCTGGTCGGATCGACGCGCGCCGACGACATCGTGCGCGATGCCGACATCCTGCACCTCTACAAGAGGGCGGGATGGGATCGCTTCCTCCTCGGCCTGGAGAACACCGACGAAGCGACGCTTGCGACCATCCGCAAGGGCGGCGCCACGGCAACCGACCGCGAAGCGATCCGCCTCATGCGCGAGCACGGCATATTGTCGATGGCCACCTGGGTCGTCGGCTTCGAGGAGGAGACCGACCGCGACCTGTGGAACGGCATGCGCCGGCTTCTCTCCTACGATCCCGACCAGGTCCAATTGCTCTATGTCACGCCGCACCGCTGGACGCCCTTCTTCCGGCTGGCGGCGCACCGCCGCGTCATCCAGACCGACCGACGGCGCTGGGACTACAAGCATCAGGTCCTGGCGACCCGCCACATGCCGCCGTGGCGCGTGCTCCTCTGGGTGAAGCTTATCGAGATGGCGCTGCAATGCCGCCCGAAGGCGCTCACCCGCGTCTATCTCAATCCCGACCGCCGCCTGCGGCATGCGATGCGTTGGTACACACAGATGGGCCGGCGTGTCTGGCCCTACGAGATTTGGCGATTTCTGCGCGAGAGCCTCGTGAGGGATGGGCCGACGGTAGCGGCGTTCTGGGGGGCGCCGCAGGACGCCGACGAGGAATTGATGTCGGCCACGCGGCCGGAACGCTCTGCCGATCTTCGCGAGGCAGCGTAGGCTTTGCTGCTCCCGCGGCCGCGCACAGGGACATGAACGAATCTTAATCAGCGATGTCAGCCTGTTGTCAGCTTGAGCTTGGGATAATGCCACCTGGGCCGGAATGACCTGGCCCGCCGGAAACCTGCCCGGGACGGTCGCACCGATGAAGAAGATTGCCCTTTCCCTGCTCGTTGTCGCCGCCTCCGGCGCCTATGTCTGGAGCCAGTCGGGCGAGGGCGCGTCCGTCGATCCTCTGATGCTGGGAATGGGGGACGGCGAGCCCTTCACCGGCAGTATCCAAAAGAGCCTCTCCGTATCCGCCCCCCCGCTGCTTTCCTCCGCGGCGGCGGCGGCGCTTCCTCTCACCGATGCCCCGCCGGCGCGGTTCGAGTGGGACGACTGGACGGAAGCGGGCGAAGACGAAGAGAGCGGGCGCGCGCCGGAACGGGATCGTTCCTCCCGCCGCCACGCCGGTCGAAGAGCCGGCGACGCAGCTTCAACAATTGACGCCGTCGAGCGAGCCGACGGCTCTGGCGGAGGCATCTCCGTCGCCATCCGAGCCCGTGACGGTCGCGGCCTTGTCGAAGGCGCCTCCGCCGGCGCCGTCCGCGACGCGAACGGCGCCCGCACCGGTGCCGACACCCATTGCTGCGCCGCCGCCGGCTCCGCTGGAGGCGCGGCTGCCGCGGCCGCGGCCGGCCTATCATCCCCCGCAGGCGAGCGAGATGCTGGTGCCGGTGGCCATGAACGTCGCGTCAAGCGCCCGGTACGCCGATGGCGCATATCGCGGGCCGGTCGTCGACGCCTATTACGGCCTGATTCAGGTTCAGGCCGTGGTGCAAGGCGGCCAGCTCGCCGACGTCAGGATCCTTCGCTATCCGTCCGATCGCCTGACCTCGGTTGTCATCAACCGCCGGGCCCTGCCGAGGCTCCGCAGGGAAGCCTTAAGGGCGCAGAACGCGGAGGTGGATTTCGTCTCCGGGGCGACGCTGACCAGCGAAGCCTTCGTCCGCTCGCTCGACGTGGCGCTGCGGCAGGCGCGCGCTTGAGACATGCGCGCCACGCGGCTTCTGATGGGGATGCCGATCACGGTGGAGGTCGTGGGCGTCAACGACAGTGCCATCCTCGACGACGTGTTTGCCTATTTCGAGGCGGTCGACCGGCGCTTCAGCCCCTTCAAGGATGACAGCGAGATCCAGGCGGTCAACCAGGGTCGGCTGGCCGAAAGCGACTACAGCGAAGAGATGCGCGAGGTGCTGGCGCTCGCCGAGCGGACGAAGCACGAGACCGGCGGCTTCTTCGACATTCGCAAAAGAGACGGCTCGCTCGATCCCTCCGGCGTCGTGAAGGGCTGGGCGATCCGCAACGCGGCGGCGATCATCAGGCGTGCCGGCGCGCGCGATTTCTTCGTCGATGCCGGCGGCGATATCGAGTCGTGCGGGCGCAACGCCGCGGGGCGCGCGTGGCGGGTCGGAATCCGCAACCCGTTCAACCAGGACGAAATCATCAAGGTTCTCGTTCCACGCGGGCGGGGCATCGCCACGTCGGGCACCTATGTCCGCGGACAGCACGTCTACAATCCGCATGCGCCCGGCGCGCCGATTGCCGACATCGTCAGCCTGACGGTGCTCGGTCCCGATGTCCTGGAGGCGGACCGCTTCGCGACGGCCGCCTTCGCAATGGGCGAGGCGGGCATCTCCTTCATCGAGCAGAGGCCGGGGCTGGAGGGTTACCTCGTCGACAGCAGTGGCCAGGCGACCTTCACCAGCGGCCTCGACAGCTATTGCGTGCCGCAATGAGACGCCTCGACGACCTTCTCGACCACGTCACCATGTATCGGTTGACGCTCTACGTTCTTGGCGCGCTGGTGGCGTCGGCGTTCGCGCTCGGCTTCTTCGGCATCGTTCCGTACGATCCGGCCACGCTGGCATTCTCCCTCATCGTCGTCCTTACGGCATGCGCGATCACCAACCTGATGTTTTCGCGCCTCTTCGAGGTGCCGGTGAACGGCGAGTCGGTCTACATCACCGCACTCATCCTGGTGCTCATCCTCGAGCCGGTCGCGATCACCGAGCCGCGCGGCGTCGGCGTTCTGGTGTTCGCCTCGATCTGGGCGATCTCCTCGAAGTTCATCCTGGCGGCGGGACGGAAGCACATCTTCAATCCAGCGGCCTTCGGCGCCGCGCTGTCGGCGCTGCTGCTCGGCGAGCCGGCAACCTGGTGGGTCGGGGGCAACCTGGCGCTGCTCCCGATGGTGCTGATCGGCGGTGTCCTGATCGTCCGCAAGCTCAGGCGCTTCGATCTCGTAGCGACGTTCATCCTTGCGAACCTGGCCACCGTGCTCGCCACGGCGCCGCCGTCGCAGTTCCGCATGGTGCTGAGCGAGACGCTTCTGCATTCGCCGCTCTTCTTCTTCGCCGCAATCATGCTGACGGAGCCATTGACCGCGCCCACCATGCGCGGGCCGCGCCTTGCCTTCGGCGCCCTGGTGGGCGTCCTCTTCGCGCCCAGCGTCCATATCGGCTCCTTCTACCTGACGCCGGAGCTGGCGCTTCTCGTCGGCAACCTCTTCGCCTTCGCGGTCAGCCCCAAGCATCGCCTGGTGCTGACGCTGGAGCGCATCGAGCGCGCCGCGGCCGGCACCTACGATTTCATCTTCAGGCCGCACCGGCACCTGGCATTCGAGGCCGGGCAGTATCTGGAATGGACCCTGGGACTCGAGCGGTCGGACAGCCGCGGCAATCGCCGCTATTTCACGCTCGCCTCGGCGCCGACCGAGGACGCGGTTCGCGTCGGCGTGAAGTTCTACCCGCAGTCCAGCGCCTTCAAGCGCGCGCTGGGCGCCATGGTTCCGGGCGACACCATCTACGCCTCGCACCTGGCGGGCGAGCTTCACCCTGCCGTCCAACCGCAACAGGAAGCTTGCCTTCATCGCCGGCGGCATCGGCATCACGCCGTTCCGCAGCATGTTGCAGCACCTCCTCGACCGCAACGAGGCACGCCCGATCGTCATCCTCTACGGAAGCGAGGGGCAGCAGGACATCGCCTATCGCGACGTGCTCGGCGCCGCCGAGCGGGAGCTCGGCGTGAAAACGGTGCATGCCGTGGCACGCGGCGCCGTGCGCGGCCAGTATCCGGGCTTCATCGACGCGCGGCTGGTGCGCCTGGTCATCCCCGACTATCGCGAGCGGACGTTCTACATTTCCGGCCCGCAGGGGATGGTGCGCGACCTCCGCAAGATGCTGCGGGCGATGGGGGTCCCCCGCTCGCGCATCAAGGTCGATTTCTTTCCGGGGTTTGCCTGAGGAGGCTCCCGGCCACCGGCCGATTGACAGGCTTATCTTCCGATGCACGGAATGCGATACTCGTCGTCACTGGACTGACCCATTCCACGCCTATCGTGGGTGAGGTCGCACGGGGAGATATCTTGACATGTGCATGCATTTCACCAGGCCCGCCGCCATTCTGGCCGGCGCAATCGCCCTCGGCGCCGCGACTTTCGGAGCCGCGCAGGCGGAGACCGTCAAGCTGACCATTCTCGGCGTCGGCGACATCTACAAGTTCGCCGGCACGAAGGACGGCGGCGGCTTCGCGCGGCTGAACGCGGTGGCCAGGGCCGAGAAGGCGAACAATCCCAACACGATCTATGTCTTCGATGGCGACATGCTGTCGCCGTCGCTGCTGTCCGGCCTCGACAAGGGCGCCAACACGATCGAGCTCACCAATGTCGTGCCGTTCGACATCGCCGTTCCGGGCAACCACGAGTTCGACTTCGGGACCGACAACTTTCTCGACAAGATGAAGATGTCGAAATACCCGTGGGCGTCCGTCAACGTGACGCATGCCGACGGGTCGCCGATCGACGGCCTGGGCGGCGTGATGATGAAGGACATCGGCGGCCTCAAGGTGGCGCTCGTGCCGGTGGCGCAGGACACCACGCCCGAGGTCTCCAGCTCCGGCGACTGGAAGTTCGGCGATACCTATGCGAGCGCGGTCGACGCCGCCAAGCTCGCCCGCGCCGACGGCGCCGACCTGGTGATCGGCGTGATCCAGGCCGACCACTCCCTCGACCGCGCCATCATGGGAAGCCACGCCTTTGACGTGATCATCTCGGGCGACGACCACGACTACATGACCGGCTATGACGGCGTGACCGCCTATGTCGAGACGTCGACGGAGGCGCGGTTCCTGGCGCCGCTCGACCTGACGGTCGAGGTCACGGAGAAGGACGGCAAGCGAAAGGTCTCCTGGGAGCCGTCGTTCCGCTTCATCGACACCAAGAATGTGACGCCGGATCCGGAGACCGAGGCGCTGGTCGACGGCTTCCAGAAGACGCTCGACGAGAGCCTGAACATCGAGATCGGGTCGACGGCCGGGCCGCTCGATTCGCGCCGCAACATCATCCGCACCGAGGAAGCGGCCATCGGCAACCTCATCGCCGACGCCATGCGCGACGCCACCGGCGCCGACATCGCCATCACCAATGCCGGCGGCATCCGCGCCGACCGGCAGTACGATCCCGGCACGGTGCTCACCCGCAAGGATATCCTCTCCGAGCTGCCCTTCGGCAACGTGACTGTCCTCACCGAGGTGAGCGGGCAGCAGGTCCTCGATGCGCTGGAGAACGGCTTCAGCCAGGTCGAGGACGGGGCAGGGCGGTTTCCGCAGGTCTCCGGCATGACCATCGTGGCCGACCTGAAGAAGCCGGCGGGGAGCCGCGTCGTCTCCGTGACGGTCGGCGACAAGCCGCTCGACCCGGGAGCGACCTACAAGGTGGCGCTCAACGACTTCATGCTGAAGGGCGGCGACGGCTATACGGCGCTTTCCGAGGGCAACGTGCTGATCGGCCCCAGGGGCGGCGACCTGATGGCCAACGACGTCGCCGACTACGTCGCCGCCAAGGGAACGGTCGACGCCAAGGTGGAAGGCCGCATCACCTTCCAGTGACCGTCAGCGCTCAGTGATCCCGATGAGGGGCAGCTCGCGCTGCCCCTTTTTTGTGAGATGTGAGTAGCCGCACGTGCTGCGGACGGGTTGCACAAGCTGAGCGGAAGTCGAGGAGGCGGCGTAGGCCCTTTTCCCATGGTCAGGGCCGTTCCCATTCTGGTGGAATAAAAGGAGCGGCTCTCTTGGGGGCTCACCCGGGTGCCCCGTGCAGGGGCTCGTTCGCCGGCTGCCTGACGTTGCACGCATAGCCGGTTGCCGAGTCGAGCGGCGGATCGAGGCGCAGTTCAGCGATCTGTTCGCCAGACACGTCGGTTGTCCTGCCTGAGGCGATCCTGACGAGTGTGCGGAGGGAGTCGCGCCCGGCGTCGTAGAACCCGCAGGTGATCAAGGTTCCCGTGTCCAGCGACACGTGCGCGGATGGCTCGTAGGGGACGAGCATCGCCCGCATTCCCACTTTAACGATCTTGCCGCTGGCGTCCCTCGCCCACTCCGTAACTCCACCGAGAGGCTGCCGATCTTCAGGTTCTGGGCGTTGGACTCGCGCAGGTCCTCTTCTCCTGTGCGGCATTCGAGCCGCGGCTCCGGTCCGCCGTACAGAATCTTGATGCGGTCGCGCGCAAAGCGGATCGTTTGAAAATTGTACTGGCTGCCGGGAAAGTAGATTCGCTCATCGAAGACGCCGGTCGTCCCATCGACCTGGCTCAGGTGACACGTGAGCCTCAGCGATCCGCGCGTTCGCGACTGCCTGACTGCGATGAAGACATCATAGGCGTCACCCGACGTGTGGAACTGGCTCGTCTCGACATCGACCAAGGAGACAATTTCGCCGAACGCCGGTAGCGTGCCCGACACGATCAGCGAGGCGACGAAGGCCGCTCCGGCTCTGGTCGCTACGCGGCGCCGGCCCGCCCTCAAATATCAAATCCCAGAATCTTCCCCACCGTGAACACGTCCTTGTCGCCGCGGCCGCACATGTTCATGACGATGATCTGGTCCTTCGCCATGGTCGGCGCGAGCTTCATGACGTAGGCCAGCGCGTGCGCCGGCTCGAGCGCCGGGATGATGCCTTCAAGCTTCGTGCAGAGCTGGAAGGCCTCCAGCGCTTCCTTGTCGGTCGCCGGCACATAGCTGACGCGGCCGGAATCCTTCAGCCAGGAATGCTCCGGCCCGACGCCGGGATAGTCGAGCCCGGCGGAGATGGAATGGCCCTCGAGGATCTGCCCGTCGGAATCCTGCAGGAGATAGGTGCGGTTGCCGTGCAGCACGCCGGGCGAGCCGCCGGTCATGGAGGCGGCGTGGCCGTTATCCACGTCGAGCCCGTGCCCGCCGGCCTCCACGCCGTAGATCGCCACGTCGCGGTCGTCGAGGAAGGGATGGAAGAGCCCGATGGCGTTGGAGCCGCCGCCGATCGCCGCGACCAGCGCGTCGGGAAGCCGGCCCTCCGCCTCCATCATCTGCTCGCGCACCTCGTTGCCGATCACCGACTGGAAGTCGCGCACCATGGCGGGGTAGGGGTGCGGGCCGGCGGCGGTGCCGATGATGTAGTAGGTGGTCTCCACGTTGGCGACCCAGTCGCGCAGCGCCTCGTTCAGCGCATCCTTCAGCGTGCCGGCGCCGGAGGTGACCGGCATCACCTCGGCGCCCAGCAGCTTCATGCGGAACACGTTGGGCTTCTGCCGCTCGATGTCGGTGGCGCCCATGTAGACGACGCAAGGGTAGCCGAAGCGCGCGCAGACGGTGGCGGCGGCGACGCCGTGCTGGCCTGCGCCGGTCTCCGCGATGATGCGCGTCTTGCCCATGCGACGGGCCAGCAGCATCTGCCCGAGGCAGTTGTTGATCTTGTGCGAGCCGGTGTGATTGAGCTCGTCGCGCTTGAAGTAGATTTTTGCGCCGCCCAGATGTTCCGTCAGCCGCTCGGCGAAATAGAGCGGGCTGGGGCGGCCGGTATAGTGCTTGCCGAGCGCCGTCAGCTCGGCGTGGAATTCCGGGTCGTTCTTGGCGGCCTCATAGGCCGCTTCCAGCTCCAGGATGAGCGGCATGAGCGTCTCGGCGACGAAGCGTCCGCCGTAGAGGCCGAAGCGGCCCGCCTCGTCGGGGCCGGCGCGATAGGTGTTGGGCTGCTGTGCGACGCTCATGATGTTCTTTTCCTAGCTGGCCATGCGCTCGGCCGCACGGTCGAACTCGCGCACTGCCTTGAGGAAGGCGCGGATGAGCTCCGGGTCCTTGCGGCCAGGCGCGCTCTCCACGCCCGAGGAGACGTCGACGCCGCCGGCGCCGGTCGCGGCGATGGCGCCCGCCACGTTGATGGGGTCGAGGCCGCCCGCCAGCAGCCACGGCCTGGGGGAGTAGAAACCGTCGAGCATGCGCCAGTCGAACGCCGCCGCATTGCCGCCGGGACGCGTGGCGCCCTTCGGCGGCTTGGCGTCGAGCAGGAAGCGGTCGGCGGCCGGGTAGTCGCGAATCCGCGCGAGGTCGGCCGGCACCGATACGCCGATCGCCTTCATCACGGCAATGCCGGTCGTGTCGCGGACGGAAGCGGCGCGGGCCGGGCTCTCCTTGCCGTGCAGCTGCAGGAAATCGGGGCGCAGCCCCGCGGCGATGTCGGCGAGAAGCGCGTCATCGGCTTCCACCGTCAGCGCCACGATGCGCGCCCTGCCGCGCGCCGGCTCGGCGAGCCGGGCGGCGCGCTCGACCGCGATGTTGCGCGGGCTCGGCGGAAAGAAGACGAATCCGACGAGATCCGCCCCCGCTTCAAGCGCGGCGTCGACGCTCTCCTCCGTGGAAAGCCCGCAGATTTTGACCTCTGTCGGCATGCCGGTTCCGTGGCACGAAACCGCCGAAAAGTCGAATCCCCAGCGCCTTCACGGAACCAAAATGCCGTCCGATTGTTTCTTTGAGGACTTCGGAAAGAAACATATGCGCCTGATGACGAAACCCGTTTGCTGACCGCGCGCCCGCTGCCGGAAACGACCCGGCCATATGGTTGCGGCTGGATCGAATTTGGGGAGCGAGCAATGTCCGTGCAGACCAGCCTTTTCCGCTACTTTGCCATCCGTGGCGCCGCCTTTGTCGGCCTGACCGCGATTTCGACCGCCGTCATGGCGCTGCCCTACCTGGGCTAAGCGCCCTCAACGTCTCTCAGGCTGCCAGCCGGCCCTTTCGTGGCATGAGCGCGCGCCTCAGGTCGGTCTCGACCTTGACGCGCTGGGCGGCCTTTCCCGGCATATGCAGGCTGCAGATGTGCGTCGCGCCGCTGGCGCGGATGCGCTCCCAGTCGCGGTGCGCGCTCAGGTCGCCGCGCAGTCGCTTCGAAAGATCGTCGGCCTCTCCGAGATAGTCCGGCACCAGCTGGCAGCGCTCTCCGAAGTGACAGAGGATGTAGACGCCGGGGCGCGATTTGTATGGCGTCCCGATCGGGTCGAGCTCGAAGGCGTAGACCTCGCCGCTCGCCCCTGTCCATTTCACCAGGATCGGCGCTGCGATGACCGAGCCGGTCGTCAGTCGGTTGGGAGAATCCATGTCCGCCGATAGCTCCGTCGCAGTCTGGAAGCGGAAACGCTGGGACCGGGAATGCTTTGCCGCCGGAAGCCGGCCCGCGGAGTCCGCCTAGCTGATTCTCGTGGCCTTGATCCAGTCGGAGCGCGCGTTTTCTTTTTTGCCGCCAGTTCCTTAGCCGGCTGAGGCGGCCATTTCCCCGACCGCTGTGACGAGACGCTCGATGTCCTCCGGCCGCGACAGCCGGTGGTCGCCGTCGCGCACCAGCGTCAGGACGGCGTCGTCGAAGGCGAGGTGCTCCATGAGCCTGGTGGCGTGGCCCCACGGCACGTCCGGGTCCTGCATTCCCTGGATGACATGCACCGGGCAGCCCACCTCGATCGGCGCCTCGCCGAAGAGGTGCTGCTTGCCGTCCTCGATGAGCGCCAGCGTGATGACGTTGGGCTCGTCGGAATAGGCCGACGGCTCCGACAGGAAGCCGTTCTTCCTGATGCGGCGCTTCTCCGCCGGGCTCATGGCGTCCCACATCAGGTCTTTCGTCATGTCGACGGCGGGCGCCAGGAGCACCATGCCGGCGAGGCGCTCCGCCGCGCCGCGTGCGACCAGGCGCTGGGCGAGAAGCAGCGCGATCCAGCCGCCCATCGACGAGCCGATGAGAATCTGCGGCCCCTTGGCAAAGGCCTCGAACACGGCCTCCGCCTCCTCGAGCCAGCGCGTGATGGTGCCGTCCTCGAAGCGCCCGCCCGATTGTCCGTGGCCGGAATAGTCGAGCCGCGTTGAGGCATGGCCGGTCTCGGCGGCCCATGTGTCGAGCGCCTCGGCCTTGGTGCCGCTCATGTCGGAGCGAAAGCCGCCGAGCCAGACGATCCCCGGCGCTTTGCCCGTGCGGCGCATGACGGCGATGCGGCGCAGCGCCTCGCCCGTGCCGACGTCGAGATGTTTCAATCGTCCCTGGCTCATTCTATTCCTGCCCAACTCAACGCTCCGGAGGTGCGCGAAGAGCCCCATGCCGTCAAGCCCGAGGCCGCCGCATGTGCCGCAGAATGAGGTGCGTCGCCCGCTCACCGTGCTGCAGGTCATCCCGTCGCTGGAGACGGGTGGCGCCGAGCGTGCGGTGATCGACATCGCGGCGGCGCTCGCCCGTCGCGGCGACCGCGCCTTGGTGGCGAGCGACGGCGGGCGGCTCGCGGCGGAGCTGGCCGAGGCGGGCGGGGTTCTGTTGCCGCTTCCGGTCGGCACGAAGAACCCGCTGCGGCTTCTGACGGTCGCGCGCCGGCTGGCGCGCCTCATCGGCTCGCAGAAGGTCGACATCGTGCATGCGCGAAGCCGCGCGCCGGCCTGGGCGGCGCTGCTGGCCTGCCGGCAGACGGGCGTGCCGTTCGTCACGACCTTCCACGGCATCTACGCCGAGCGGAACGCCGCGAAGCGGCTCTACAATTCGGTGATGGCGCGCGGCGATGTCGTCATCGCCAACTCGCATTACACTGCGCGTCTCATCGGCGAGCGCTACGGCACGCCGGAGGCGCGCGTCGTCGTGATCCCGCGCGGCATCGACGTCGGCCGCTTCGATCCCGCTTCGGTGGCGACGGAACGGCGGGAAGCGCTGCGAAAGGCGTGGGGCATCGAGGCCGGCAAGAAGGTCGTCCTCAACCTCGCCCGCCTCACCGCCTGGAAGGGGCAGGCGGTGCTGGTCGAGGCGGCGGCACTGCCCCCGCTGGCCGGCCGCCACGACATCGCCATCGTGCTCGCCGGCGACGACCAGGGGCGCACGGAATACCGCCGGGAGCTTGAACAATCGATCGCGGCACACGACCTGAGGGAGCATGTGCGGATCGTTGGTCATTGCGATGACACGCCGGCGGCGCTGGCGCTGGCCGACGTGGCGGTGATCGCCTCGACCGAGCCGGAGGCCTTCGGGCGGACGGCCATCGAGGCGGCCGCCATGGGCGTCCCGGTCGTCGCGGCGGCGCTGGGAGCCACCGTCGAGACGGTCTCCGCCCCTCCGCAAATCCCGGCCGAAAGCAGCACGGGCTGGCTGGTTCCGCCGAATGACGCGGGTGCCCTGGCGTCTGCGCTCGACGCGGCACTGGCGCTTGCACCGGCGGAGCGCGACGCGCTTGCGGCCCGTGCGCGGGCGAAGGCGATGCGCTTCACCACCGAGGCGATGCAGGACGCAACGCTTGCGGTCTACGACCGCCTGATCGCCGCGCGGCGATGAATGTGCGAGAATCTCGAAACGATAAGGCCGCCTGCGAGTTGACTTGTCGGCGGATTCACCGGATTCTCATCTGTTAAGGCGGGAGCCATGACCTGCCGCCTCGATCGAATTGTCTACAACAACGTAAGGAGAACTGACCATTCGTAGACCTTTTCGTGCTCCCCCTCCGGTCAAGGAGGGACCCCGGATCAACGACGAGATTCGGATACCCGAAGTCCAGCTGGTCGACCATGAAGGCCAGAATCGCGGTGTCGTCCAGATCGACGAGGCGCGTGAGCTGGCGGAGGAAGCAGGCCTCGACCTGGTAGAGATCTCTCCCAATTCGCGGCCGCCCGTCGTCAAAATCCTCGACTACGGCAAATACAAGTTTCAGGCGCAGAAGAAGGCCTCCGAGGCGCGCAAGAAACAGAAGACCGTCGAGGTCAAGGAAATCAAGATGCGCCCGTCGATCGACACGCACGATTACGACGTGAAGCTCAAGGCCGCGCGGCGATTCCTCGACGAAGGCGACAAGGTGAAGATGACCCTGCGCTTTCGCGGCCGCGAGATGGCCCACCAGGAGCTGGGGCTGCAGCTCCTGCATCGCGTTCGTGACGACCTGACGGAAATGGCGAAGGTCGAGGCCGAGCCGAAGCTGGAGGGACGCCAGATGATCATGATCCTGGCGCCGTCCGGGAAGGGCGTCGTGCGTCCGCAGGCCGCCGCCAGCGCCTGAGGCATGGAGGGGCGGCGCGGCGACCCGGCTCCGTCGCCCCCAAAATACGCCGGCTCCGCGCCGTTCACGGCGCTTGAAATCGGGTATCCCGATGCACTAGGTTCCGCCTCGCGTGGGACCCAAGCGCATGTGCAGCCGTAGCTCAGCAGGTTAGAGCGTCGGATTGTGGATCCGAAGGTCCTCGGTTCGATCCCGAGCGGCTGTACCACCTGCCCTTGTCCCAGGGCCCCTTGATCCTGGTCAAAGACACGGCGCGCCGCATGGCGGAAGCCTCAGGCCACGAGAGTGAGCCGGGGTCTTCCGCATGCAGGTCTTTGCGCCTTTAATCGCCGCGCCGCTGGCGTTCGGGCTCTTTGCATTGCAAGGAGCGGGCGTGGGGGCGCAGGAGTTCGCCGATGTCGATGCCGGCCACGCGCTGGCAAGCGAGGTCTGCGCGGCGTGCCATGAGGTCGAGGGGGAAAGCACCATGTCGCCGAACCCCGAGGCCCCCACCTTCCGCCGCGTTGCCGAGGAGCCGGGCATGACCGTGATCGCGCTCAACGCGTTCTTCCACACGCCGCACAATCACATGCCGGACCTGGTTCTGACGCGCGACGAGATTCGCAACGTCTCTGCCTACATCCTGACGCTGAAGCCGGGCGACTGAGGCTTCGCTCGCCGCCGGCACGATATCCTTCCAGCCGAAATCGATCGTGGAGACGGACGTGGTCGAGCACCATCCTACCGGTATCGAAGCCTACAAGCCGGCGGAGATAGCGCGCCGCGTCCAGTCGGCGGGTCTTGCGAAGGCGCATATTGGCTTTCTGCCGCTGGCGGTGCTTGGCGTTCTCGCCGGTGTCTTCATCAGCTTCGGCGCGCTGTTCTACCTGCTCGTCATGACGGGTGCGGGAGAGCTGTTCGGCCCCGCGCGGCTGCTGGGCGGCGTGGCCTTCTCGCTCGGGCTGATCCTGGTCGTGGTGGGCGGCGCGGAGCTCTTCACCGGCAATGCCCTCATCGTCATGGCCTGGGCGGGGCGGCAGGTCTCGACGGCGGCGCTCCTGCGCAATTGGGGGATCGTCTACGTTTCCAATCTCGTCGGCGCACTGCTGATGGTGGCGATCGTGCTCGCGGCGGCCACACTTGACCTGGACGGCGGGGAGATCGGCCGAACGGCCGCTCGCGTCGCCTCCGCCAAGCTGGCGCTGCCGCCGCTGGTGGCGTTTTCGCGGGCGATTCTGTGCAACGGGCTCGTCTGCCTCGCCGTGTGGCTGACCTTCGCCGCGCAGGATGCGACGGGCAAGATCCTGGCGATCCTCTGGCCCATCACCGCCTTCGTGGCGCTCGGCTTCGAGCATTCCATCGCCAACATGTTCCTGCTGCCGCTCGGGCTGGCGGCGGGAGCGGAAGGCACCGCCTCTCAGGCGCTCGCCAATATCGCCATCGTGACGCTCGGCAACATCGTCGGCGGGGCCGGTGGCGTCGCCGTGACCTATTGGGCCTGCTACCTCCGGCCGGCCGCCGTGGAGGGCCGATGACCCGCCCGCCGAGCACATTTCCGTGTCACCGTCCGGGGCGGCACGTAAGCTCCTTTCCCGACACTGGTTTCCATATTTTGGAATCGTTCCAAGATATTGATAAGACAGGCTATTCCGTTGACGAAAAACGGAGTCGACTTATAGGGTCGCTCACCCTTGCCCAGGGCCTTGAACCCTGCCGAACGGGAGACACGACATGAGCATCCTTCGAAGCGGACGTCTCGTCCTCGCTTTGCTTCTCGCCGCGGCGGCGTGTTTGGCCACGCCGGCGCTGGCCGAGGAGGTGAACATCTACACCACGCGCGAGCCCGGGCTGATCCAGCCGCTGCTCGATGCCTTCACCGAGGAGACCGGCATCAAGACCAACGCCGTCTTCGTGGAAAGCGGCATTGCCGAGCGGCTGGAGGCGGAAAGCGTGAACTCGCCCGCCGATGTCGTCATGGTGGTGGACTACGGGATGCTCATCGACATGGTGGAGCGCGGGCTGACGCAGGCGGTCGAACTCGGCGATCCTGAACGCGGCCGTGCCGGAGAACCTGCGCGGGCCGGAGGGGCATTGGTACGCGCTGTCGATGCGGGCGCGCGTGATCTACGTCTCGAAGGACCGCGTCAGCCGAAGAATCGCTGACCTATGAGGACCTCGCCGACCCGAAGTGGGACGGCCGCGTGTGCATCCGCTCCGGACAGCATCCCTACAACAATGCGCTTTTCTCCGCGATGATCGCCAAGCACGGCGCCGAGCAGACCGAGGCCTACCTGAAGGCGCTGAAATCCAATCTTGCCCGCACCGCCGGCGGCGGCGACCGCGACGTGGCGCGCGATATCCTCGCCGACATCTGCGATGTCGGGGTCGGCAATTCCTACTATGTCGGCCTGATGCGCTCCGGCACCGGCGGCCCCGAGCAGCAGGAATGGGGTGACGCCATCCGGGTCATCCTGCCGACCTTCGACGACCACGCGGGAACGCACGTGAACATCTCCGGCGCGGTGGTGGCGAAGAACGCGCCCCACAAGGAGAACGCCGTCAAGCTGCTGGAATTCCTCGTCTCGCCGGAAGCGCAGGCGATCTATGCCAAGAGCAATTACGAATATCCGGTGCTGGCCGGCGCGGAAGTCGACCCGATCATCGAGGCGCTCGGCGAGCTGAAGGTCGATACCCTGCCGCTCCATGAGATCTACGAGCATCGCCGCGCCGCCAGCGAGCTGGTCGACAAGGTCGGGTTTGACCAGGCCTCCTGATTTGTCCTCCAGGCCCGGTCGGACGGCCGTCGCCTCGAGATGACCGCCGCCGGTCTCGACCGGCCGGCAATCCGCCGGGCCCGCTCCCCGCGCTCCGACAGCTGGTGGCTTGTCGCTTCCGGGATGGTTGTCGCCATCGTCGCGATGCCGCTCGTGGGGCTCGCCTATTTCGCGGCGCGCGGCTCCGGCGACGTGTGGCCGAACCTCGTCGCCAACGTGCTGCCCAATGCCCTGCGCATCACCGTGCTTCTGCTCATCGGTGTCGGCGTGATGGTTGCCGTGACCGGGGTGGGGACGGCGTGGCTGGTCACCATGTATCGCTTTCCCGGGCGGCGCATCTTCGAATGGGCGCTGCTCTTGCCGCTGGCAGTGCCGACCTACATCATCGCCTACGCCTATCTCGACGTGATGCATCCGATCGGGCCGGTGCAGTCGACGCTGCGGGCGCTGCTCGGCATCACCCGGCCGCGCGATCTGTGGTTTCCCGAGATCCGCTCGCTCGGCGGCGCCATCTTCCTGCTCGGCGTGGTGCTTTATCCTTACGTCTACCTGCCGGTGCGGGCGCTCTTCCTCATGCAGTCCGCCGCCACGCTGGAGGTGGCGCGCACGCTCGGCGCGGGGCCGATGCGGGTGTTCTGGCAGGTGGCCATTCCGCTCGCCCGGCCGGCCGTCGCCGTCGGCGGCAGCCTGGCGCTGATGGAGGCGCTGAACGACATCGGCGCCTCGGAGTTTCTCGGCGTGCGCACGCTGACGGTGGCGATCTACACGACCTGGACGGTGCGCATGAGCGTGGAGGGCGCGGCGCAGATCGCGCTGGTCATGCTGGTGGTGGTCTTCGCGCTCATCCTGCTGGAGCGTTGGGCGCGGCGGCGGCAGCGCTTTGTCTCCGAGGCGAAGCGGAATCAGGCGCCCGTGCCGCAGGCGCTTGGCTATTTCGGCGCGGCTGGCGCGATGCTCGCCTGCTTCCTGCCGATCCTTTTCGGGTTCCTCGTCCCGGCGAGCTATCTCGTCGTGGCGTCATGGCGGCGCTACCAGTTCCACGGTCTGCCCGCCGCGCTCGCCGACTGGATCGCCCACAGCGTGACGCTGGCGGCTGTCGCGACGATCGTCGCCATCCTGGTCGGCCTGCTGCTTGCCTATTCGGTCCGCCTGTCGCGCAGCGCGGCGGCGCCGCTGATGGTGCGCCTGGCGTCGATCGGCTACGCGGTGCCCGGCACGGTGCTCGCCGTCGGCCTGCTGGTGCCGCTCGCCACCTTCGACAACCAGCTCGACGCTTTCATGCGCGCCACTTTCGGGGTCTCGACCGGGCTCATCCTCACCGGCTCGGGCGCCGCTTTGGTGCTTGCCTATGTGCTGCGCTTTCTCGCCATCTCGGCCGGCGGCATCGAATCGGGCCTCGCCAAGATCAGCCCCAATCTCGACATGGCGGCGCGCAGCCTCGGCCGCAAGCCGGTGACCATCCTCTCCACCATCCACCTGCCGCTGCTCCGCCCCGCGCTTCTTTCCGCGGCGGCGCTGGTCTTCGTCGACTGCATGAAGGAGCTCCCCGCCACGCTGCTGCTGCAGCCCTTCAACTTCACCACGCTGGCGACGGCGCTCTACGGCGAAGCCAAGCGCGGGACGTATGAGGACGGCGCGATCGCGGCGCTGGCGATCGTCGCGGTGGGGCTTATTCCGGTGATCATCCTGGCGCGGGCGAGCGGCAGGATGGGGAGCGCCCGGTCGTCGGCGCTGGAGCCGGAATTAACGGTTTAGGCATCGGTTTCCGGCATCTGCGGAGACGGCTCGACTTCGCACGCGCATCGCAGCGCATGTACGGATGCAAAGCCCATCAGTTCGGAGGCACCGATGAGAGTTCCTTGTGCGCTGTCTCTTGCCGTTGCTTTGGCGATCGGCGCGACGGTTGCGGCGGGCGCTCAGACCGTCAATCCTCCCTCAATAGCCGGGACGAGCGAAATGACCCTCGACGATCACAAAGCTCTCGCCCGCCGCTCACTTCAGATGTGGGCGAGCGGCAACCACGACACGCCGGAGGAGGTTTTCGCGGCGGATTACATCAACCACCAGGCGCCCGACGCCAAGGGCGGCGAGAAGGACGTCGACCTTGGCGGCTGGAAAGAGATCGTGCGGGAGAACCACACGGCCTTCTCCGATTTCGGGGTCATCATCCTGTTGCAAGTCGCGGAGGGCGACCTCGTGGCAACACGGTGGCAGTTCAAGGCCACGCAGACAGGCACCTATCTCGGCCATCCGCCGAGCGGCATGACGGCGACCTGGACCGGCGTTCAGACCGACCGGTTCAAGGATGGCAAGATCGTCGAGAGCTGGGTGGACTGGGATAAATACCGGCTGTTCGAGGCGCTCGGTTTTTTGAAGTGATCGTTCGTGCTGAGCTCGGAGAGGTGCCTCAGCAGCCTCGCAGTTCTTCCAGCTCCCGATAAAGCTCCAGCGCCTCGGGGTTGGCGAGCGCCTCCTTGTTCTTCACCTCGCGGCCGTGGACGATGTCGCGCACGGCGAGCTCGGTGATTTTTCCCGATTTCGTTCGCGGGATATCCGCCACCGCGATCACCTTCGCGGGCACATGCCGCGGGGAAGCACCAGAGCGGATTTTTGATTTGATGGCGGCGATGAGCTTGTCGTCGAGGGTCACGCCGTCCGCCAGCCGCACGAAGAGGATGATGCGCACGTCGCCCTCAAAATCCTGGCCGATGGCGAGCGCCTCCAGCACTTCCGGCATCGACTCGACCTGTGCGTAGATTTCCGCCGTGCCGATCCTGACGCCGCCGGGATTGAGCGTGGCGTCGGAGCGGCCGTGGATGATCATGCCGCCGTGCTTCGTCCATTCGGCGAAGTCGCCGTGCGCCCAGACGCCCGGGAAGCGCTCGAAATAGGCGGCGCGGTATTTGGCGCCGTCGGGGTCGTTCCAGAACATCACCGGCATGGAAGCGAAGGGCACCTTGCAGACGAGCTCGCCTTTCTCGCCGGTGACCGGGCGGCCGTCTTCGTCGAACACGTCGACGGCGAGCCCGAGGCCGGGGCCCTGGATCTCGCCGCGCCACACCGGCTTGGTCGGGATGCCAAGTACGAAGCACGAGACGATGTCGGTGCCGCCGGAGATGGAGGCGAGATGGATGTCCGGCTTGATGGCGTCGTAGACGAAGTCGAAATTTTCCGGGGCGAGCGGCGAGCCGGTGGAGGTCATCATGCGCACGCTGGAAAGGTCGTGTGTGTCGCGCGGGCGGAGCCCGGCCTTGCGCACGGCGTCGATGAATTTTGCCGACGTGCCGAAGATCGTCATCGCCTCGGCCTGGGCGTAGTCGAAGAGCGTGTTGCCGTTCGGGATAGAAGGGCGAGCCGTCGTAGAGGAGCAGGGTGGCGCTGCTGGCGAGCCCCGTCACGAGCCAGTTCCACATCATCCAGCCGCAGGTGGTGAAGTAGAAGAGCTTTTCGCCCGGCTTGAGCGAGGAGTGGAGCCGGTGCTCCTTGAGATGCTGCAGCAGCGTGCCGCCGGCGCCGTGCACGATGCATTTCGGCGCGCCGGTCGTGCCAGACGAGAAGAGAATGTAGAGCGGGTGGTCGAAGGGGAGGCGCTCGAAGCTGAGCGGCTGCGGCGCGAAGGGCTGGAGGAAACGCTCCAGCGTCTCGCCGCGCGGCAGCTCCGATGCCACCGCCGCGGCGCGGTCGAGATAGGGGATGACGATCGTTTTCCTGGCGGTCGGCAGCTCCGCGGCGATCGCCCGCAAGCTTTGCCGCGACCTCGATCTCCTTGCCGTTGTACCAATAGCCGTCGCAGGCGAAGAAGAGGCTCGGCTCGATCTGGCCGAAGCGGTCGAGCACGCCGCGCTCGCCGAAATCGGGCGAGCAGGAGGAGAAGGTCGCGCCGAGCGAGTTGGCGGCGAGCATCACTGCGATAGTTTCCGGCATGTTCGGCAGCATCGCCGCGACGCGGTCGCCGACGCCGACGCCTGCGGCACGCATCGCCTGCTGCAGGCGCGAGACGAGCGCGTTGAGCGCGTCGAAGCTGAGCCGCCGCTCGACCTTGTCCTCGCCGCGGAAGACGAGGGCCGTCCCGCTGCCTGTCTCGCGCAGCAGGTTCTCGGCAAAGCTGAGCCTGGCGTCGGGGAAGAAGCGGGTCTCGCGCATGGAGCCGCCTTCGTGCATGCGGCGGGCGCCCTTCTCGCCCCCCTTTTCACCAATGACGCCGCAGAAATCCCACATCAGGTCCCAGAACGCACCGGGATCGGTGACTGACCAGGCGTGCAGCGCGTCGTAGTCCTGCAGCGGCTTGCCGGCGCGGCGCTCCGCCTCGGCGGCGAACGCGGTGATCGGCAGCGCGGAAAGTGAGGAGGGATCGGGGGTCCAGAGCGGGCTTTCGGCCATGATCGGTCCTGCGGGCTTATGGTGGGGCAGCATTTGCCACAGCGGCCCGGATCGGCCAAGCCGCTGCCTTGCCCGCCCCACGCCTTGCCCCACGCCTTGCCAATGCGGCGGCCACGCTCTATCGCGAAGACTGAAGCGAGGGGTGTCGGGCGAAAATGAAGCGCATCGCCGGTATTCTTGCGGCTGTCCTGGTGGCCGCAATTGCGCTCTTTGCGCTCTTCGTCGTGCTCCTGCCGCGCGAGACCCTGAAGACGCAGATCGGCCGGCAGATCGCCGGCTGGACGGGGCGGGACGTTTCACTCGCCGGCGAGCCGCAGATCAACATCTTCCCGCGCCTGAGCGTCACCTTGAACGACGTGACCGTCGGTGGTCCCCCCGGCATGGCCGACGCCGAGATCATCTCCATGGATCGGCTCACGGGCAGAATCCGCCTGGCGCCGCTGCTGATCGGCCGGGTGGAGATCGACTCGTTCTCGCTGGTGCGGCCGCGCGTGCAGATCGTCCGCGATGAGGAAGGGCGGCGCAACTGGGCGTTCGATGCCGGCGCGGCGGCGCTGCAGCTCGCCTTCGCCGGTGATGTCCCGCTCGGCGTTTTCAACGTCGAGGGCGGGACCATCCTCTACGAGGATCGCAAGACCGGCGAGGCGGAGCGGTTCGATTCGGTCAATATCCGGGTCGAATGGACGAGCGTGCGCACGCCGCTCGCCATCGAGGGCTCGACCATCTGGCGCGGCGAGCAGGTGAGCTTTTCGGGGGGCGCGAAGGCGCCGTTCGCTTTCCTGAGCGGCGCCCAGACGCCGGTGGAAGCGCGCATCGAATCCGCGCCGGTCTCCATGATCTTCAACGGGACGGCGGACGATTATCCGCGGCCGCATCTCTCCGGCGCGCTGAAGCTCTCCTCCGCCTCGCTCCGCCGTTTCGCCAACTGGCTCGGGAGCCCGGTCGGGCCGGGCTCGACGCTCGGCCAGGCGAGCCTGTTCGGGACGGCGGAGTTCGGCGATGGCGTGCTGTCCGTCGCCGATGCGCAGCTCACGGTCGACGGCAACAGCGCGTCGGGGGCGGTGAAGGTGACGGCCGGCAAGAGCCCCGACATCACCGGAACGCTGGCTTTCGAATCGCTGGACCTCACGCCCTATTTCGCCGGCCTGTCGACGGCCATCTCCACCACGTCGGACTGGCGCAAGGTGCAGCTTCCCACCGGCTGGTTCGGCGATATGAGCGCCGACGTGCGGCTTTCCGCGGGCTCGGTGAAGCTCGGGTCGCTGGCGCTCGGCTCCACGGCGGCAAGTGCTCTCCTGCGAGACGGTCAGCTGGAAATCGGCGTCGCGCGCGCCGATCTCGGCGGCGGCAGCCTGACCGGCGATCTCGCAATCGTCGCAGGAAACGCCCCGCGCGTCGAGGCGCAGATACGGGCGACCAATGTCGATCTTGCCAGCACCGGACCGGCCTTGGGCTTGCCGAGCGACGTGGCGGGGAGCGGCTCGCTCGTCGTCGACGTGGCGACCAGCGGCGACGATCTTGGCCAGCTTCTGGACGGATTGAACGGGACGGGGCGGCTCGACATACGCCAGGGCGCCGTGCCGCTGTTCGGCATTGCCGAGGTAGCGGCGAATGCCGGCCTCTCCACCGGCACCGGGTCGATGGACAATCTCACGCCGCTCAAGGTCGAGGCGGCATCGGTTGGACTGAGCTTTTCCGGCGGCGTCGCCGTATTGGAACGCGCGACGCTCGCCACGTCGTCCTACACGGCCGAGGCGCAGGGCTGGATCGGCTTGGCCGACGGAACGCTCGGTCTGAACGGTACGATCAAGGCGCCCGGCGCCACCGCGGACAGCGAAAAGGCCGTGCCCTTCACCATCGAGGGCACGCTGGCTGCGCCCGATGCGCGGCCGCTGGCGCTGGAGAATTAGTGGCTAAGCAGCCGGTGCGCTCCGCCGCCGGCCGATGACGGTGGCGAGGACGACGCCGGTCGTCACCAGACCCACGAGAATTGTCGAGATGGCGTTGATCTCCGGCGTCACGCCGAGCCGCACCTGGCTGTAAATCTTCATCGGCAGCGTGGTGGCGCCCGGCCCGGTGGTGAAGCTCGCAATGACGAGGTCGTCGAGCGACAGCGTGAAGGCAAGCATCCAGGCGGCGGCGACGGCCGGGAGGATCACCGGCAGCGTGATGACGGCGAACGTCTTCAGCGGCGGGCAGCCGAGATCGAGCGCCGCCTCTTCCAGTGACGTGTCGAAGCTCAGAAGCCGCGACTGGATGACGACGGCGGCGTAGCACATGGCGAACGTCGTGTGCGCCAGCGTCACCGTCCAGAAGCCGCGGTCGAAGCCGATCGCCACGAAGAGGAGAAGCAGCGAGAGGCCCATGATGACGTCCGGCATGACGAGCGGCGCGTAGATCATGCCGGCGAAGAGATTGCGTCCGAAGAAGCGCCCGCGCCGCACCAGCGCGACGGCTCCCATCGTGCCGAGCACGGTCGCCACTGAGGCGGAAAGCAGCGCCACGCGGATCGTCACCCAGGCGGCGTCGAGGATGCCCTGGTTATGGATGAGCGACACGTACCATTTGGTGGAGAAGCCGCCCCAGACCGTGACCAGGCGCGATTCGTTGAAGGAGTAGATGACGAGCAGGACGATCGGCAGATAGAGAAAGCTGAATCCGACCACCAGCGAGACGAGATTGAAGAAGCTGAAGCGTCTCACTTGTCCGCCTCGCGGAGCTTCGCCTGCACGTTCTGGAAATAGACGATCGGCACGACGAGCAGGATGAGGAGCACGATGGCGACGGCGCTGGCGAGCGGCCAGTCGCGGTTGGAGAAGAACTCCGCCCATAGCGTGCGACCGATCATCAGCGTGCCGGAGCCGCCGAGGAGATCGGGAATAACGAACTCGCCGACCGCCGGGATGAAGACCAGCATGATTCCGGCGACGATGCCGGGAAAGGCAAGCGGCACGGTGATCTGCCAGAAGGTGCGCGTGGGCGTCGAGCCGAGGTCGGCGGCCGCCTCGAGCAGGCTCTCGTCGAGCTTCTCCAGCGAAGCATAGAGCGGCAGCACCATGAAGGGCAGGTAGGAATAGACGATGCCGATGAAGACCGCCCAGTTGGTGTTCATGATGATGAGCGGCTGGTTGATGACGCCGAGCCACATCAGGAACTGATTGAGCAGGCCCTCCGGCTTGAGGATGCCGATCCAGGCGTAGACGCGGATCAGGAACGACGTCCAGAACGGCAGGATCACCAGCATGACCAGGAGCGGCCTGACCGAGCGCGGCGCCCGCGCCATGCCGTAGGCGAGCGGAAAGCCGATCAGGAGCGTCAGCACCGCCGATACCGCGGCGATGATGACGCTCGACACGTAGGCCTTCAGGTAGAGCGCGTCCTCGGTCAGCCAGATGTAATTGTCGAAGGTGAACTGCTTGAGCTTCGCCCCGAGGCCGGCGAGGCCGTCGAAGGACGGAATGTAGGGCGGCATGGCGATTGCCGTCGTCGACAGCGAGATCTTCAGGACGATTACGAACGGCGCGAGGAAGAAGAAGAGCAGCCAGAGATACGGGACCCACGTGGCGATGCGGCGCTGGATCGGCGTCTTCGTCCTTTCCGCCACGCCGCGCTCCTCAGCTGGTCAGCACGACGCCGGAATCGGGCGTCCAGGAGAGCCAGACCTTGTCGTCCCAGGTGATCGGCCGCTCGATGAGGCGGGTGCGGTTGGTGACGGTCGCCTTCACCGTCGCCCCGGTCGCCAGCCGCACATGGTAGACCGACACGTCGCCGAGATAGCCGATGTCCCAGACCTCGCCTTCCACGCAGTTCACCGTCGCGCTTTCGGGCCGGTCGAGCGAGATGGCGACCTTCTCCGGCCGGATGGCGAACCAGGCCTGTGCGCCCGCCGCGGCTTCCACAGTCTGGGCCGCCTCCACCACGGCGCCCGTGCCGGCGCATTCGAGCCGCGCCGTGCCGCCGGCGGTCGAAGCGATGTGGCCCTCCAGCAGGTTGATGTCGCCAACGAAGTCGGCGACGTAGCGGCTGCTCGGTTGCTCGTAGATCTCCGCCGGCGTTGCGACTTGCACGATGTGGCCCTGGTCCATTACCGCGATCCTGTCGGCAACGGTCATGGCCTCCTCCTGGTCGTGTGTGACGATGAGGAAGGTGAGGCCGAGCTGCTGCTGCAGGTCGGTCAGCTCGAACTGCGTCTCCTCGCGCAGCTTCTTGTCGAGCGCGCCGAGCGGCTCGTCGAGCAGCAGCACCTTGGGCTTCTTGGCGAGCGAGCGGGCGAGCGCCACGCGCTGACGCTGGCCGCCGGAGAGCTGGTCCGGCTTGCGCTTGGCGAACGACGTGAGCTTGGTGAGCGCCAGCATCTCCTCGACGCGCGCTTCGATCTGGTCCTTCGGCATCTTCTCCTGCTTCAGGCCGAAGGCGATGTTGGCCTCCACACTCATGTGCGGGAAGAGCGCGTAGGACTGGAACATCATGTTCGACTGCCGACGGTAGGGCGGAACGCCGGCGAGATTCTGGCCGTCGAGCAGCACCTCGCCCTCGCTCGGATTCTCGAAGCCGGCGACCATGCGCATCAGCGTAGTCTTGCCGCAGCCGGAGGGGCCGAGCAGCGCGAAGAACTCTCGCTCGTAGATGACCAGCGACAGGTGGTCGATGGCGACGAAGTCGCCGAAGCGCTTGGTGACGTTGCGAAACTCGATGAACGGCTTGGCCGTGGGATCGGTCCAGGGCGTGAACGTTCGCCGCACTGGCCCGAGTGCTTGAGCTGGCATCGCCCCTCCGCCCCCAGCGGGTGGCCGGTCCTGGCCGGCCACCGACGCGCTAAGTCAGCTTCCGCTCTTTACCTTCGTCCAGGTCCGGGTGATGACGCGCTGCGTCTTCGGATCGTTGGGCGTGGTGGTGAACAGCTTATCCATCGTCGCTTCGTCCGGATAGATCGCCGGATCGCCGATGACATCCTCGTTGAGGTATTGCTGCGAATCCTTGTTGCCGTTGGCGTAGTAGACGTAGTTGGAATTCGCCGCGGCGACCTCCGGATCCTGCATGTAGTTGATGAAGGCGAGCGCCTCGTCGGGATGCGGGGCGTCGGCGGGGATGCCGAAGCTGTCGAACCACATCAGCGCGCCTTCCTTGGGGATCGAGTAGGCGACGGTGACGCCGTTCTCGACCTCGTCCGCGCGGTCGCGCGCCTGCAGCACGTCGCCGGAATATCCCACCGCCAGGCAGATGTCGCCGTTGGCGAGCGCGTTGATGTATTCGGAGGAATGGAACTTCTGGATGTTCGGCCTGACCGCCGCGATGAGGTTGCCGGCCTTCTCGATGTCGGCCGGATCCTTCGAATCCGGGTTGAGGCCGAGATAGGCGAGCGCCGAGGGCAGCATGTCGTCCGGCGAATCGAGCACCTGGATGCCGCAATCCTTGAACTTCGAAGCGATGTCGGGATCGAAGATCATGGCCCAGGAATTGACCGGCGCGTCGGGCATGCGCTCTTTGATCTTGTCGACGTTATAGCCGATGCCCGTCGTGCCCCACATGTAGTTGACGGCGTATTGGTTGCCCGGATCGTAGGTGGCGAGCCGGTCCATGATGGGCTTCCACATATGGACGAGGTTCGGAATCTTGGACTTATCGAGCTTCTGGAAGACTCCCGCCTGGATCATGCGCGCGAAGTTGGTGGCCGACGGCACGACGATGTCGTAGCCGGACCCGCCGGCGAGCATCTTGGTCTCCACGACCTCGTTGGAATCGTAGACATCGTAGACGACCTTGATGCCGGTCTTGGCGGTGAAGTCGTCGAGCACGCCCTCGCCGACATAGTCCGACCAGTTGTAGACGTTGACGACCTTGTCCTGCGCCGTTGCGGCAAGCGGCAGGAGAGTGAGAGCCGCGCCTGCGAGCAGAGTTCTAGCGATGGGTTTCAATTCTCCGTCCTCCGTGATGAGGGGCCTGTGTTCCCTTGGGTTTCCCCGTTTTCCGGAGCTTAGGGTCGGAGCGGCGCGGCATCAACCTGTGAGTTCATAGTCGGCGGCGCCCACCACGTGGTCCTGGAAGCCGCTCGGCAGGGCGACCGGCGGGTGCAGGCGGTGGGCGCAGTCGCTGCGCTCGCACAGACGGCACGTCACCCCGATCGGACGCGCCGTCGCGCTCTCGGCGCCGTCCTGCGCTGCGGCCCGCCAGCCGATCAGCGACAGCCGGCGCGGCGGCGGAAGGCCGTTATCGGCAGGCCCGTCCTCGGCGAGCGCTATCGTGCGGAAGAGGCTGCCGTCGTTGAAGGCGACCTCGGTGACGACAGGCCGTCCCGGCACCAGGCCATCGAAGAGCGGCAGCCTTGCGCAGAGCGGCGCCAGGCGCGGAAACGGAAAGCCGGCGCCGGCGATGCGCGAGATCACGGCCCCCGACGCGTCGAGCGTGATCATGAAGGACGGCGGAACGCCGTCCGCCGCGCCGGCGCCGAGCGCCGCAAGCCGCGCCATGATCCGCGACGGCTTGAGCACGAAGCGCTGCGACAGACGGAGGATGTCGAAGCTCATCTCGCGCGCGGCCGGGCCAAGGCGCGGCGCCGGAGCGAGGATCGCCTCCGCCAGTCGCCGCGCGAAGCCGGCACGGCAGATCCGCATCGCCTCGGGATCGGCAAGGCCGGACTCTTTCGACAGGCCGTCGAGCAGGTCGGCATGTCCGAGCAGGGCGATCTGCCGGGCCAGCAGGAACGGCCGCTCGATCAGCGGCACGCGCTCGGAGATGAAGAGCCGCAGCGCATGCCGGTCGTAGCGGAGCTGCTCCACCGGCATGACATGCGCCGGCAGGATGCGCAGGTCGACGCCGAAGCTCTCCTTGAGATACGCCCTCAGCGCCTCGCCCGGGTCGTCGCGCGGCTTGAGGCGGGCGGCCAGCGCCTCCGCGGCCGCCTCGAGCGCGGGAAAATACGGCCCGCTCTCCTCGAAGAAAGCCGCGACGCGCTGGAAGGGGAGGCGTGACGAGGCCGGCTCGGCCTGGACGGCGCCCTGGCTTGCCATCGAGTGCGAGAGGTCCGACAGCCGCTCCAATGCCTCGCGATAGGCCTCGAAGAGCCGCGTCATGCCGCGCGCCGCGTTGGGTGCCGCTTCGGCGAAGTCGGAAAGCTCGGTCGGCGAGGCGACTTCACCCAGAAGCAGCGGATCGGAGAAGACCTCCCTCAGCGTCTCCACCGTGTCGGCGCTGTCGTCGCCGGAGAGCTCCGCCACGTCGACACCGTAGACGCTGGAGAGCTTCAAGAGCACCTGCACCGTGAGCGGCCGCTGGTCGCGCTCGATCAGGTTGAGATAGCTCGGCGAGACGCCGATCTCGCCGGCCATCTGCGTCTGGCTGAGGCCCAGCCTCTGGCGCAGCCGCTTCAGCCGCCCGCCCGCGAATATCTTCCTGTCGGCCACGACGTCTCCCTCATTGACAACATTTACATGCCAAATGACAGAATTTTGCAAGCCTCTACAAAATGACCTCTTTTTCGGAAGATCGGGCGCATTTCATTCGACATGTCGCGCCGCAATGTAAAAAACAGCGACACGCCGGAAGCGCGGAAAGAGGAAGACGAAAATGTACGACGATCTGGTTCCAGGGGCGGCGCCCGGCCGCTTTGACGGCATCGAGCGGCCCTACACGCCTGAGGAGGTGCTGCGGCTGCGCGGCTCGCTGCAGATCCGCCACACGCTTGCCGAGCACACCGCCGACCGCCTGTGGCGGCTCCTGGCGGATGACGACTACGTCAACTGCCTTGGCGCGGTGACCGGCAACCAGGCCATGCAGATGGTGCGCGCCGGGCTGAAGGCGATCTACCTCTCCGGCTGGCAGGTGGCGGCCGACGCCAATGTCGCCGGTGCCATGTATCCCGACCAGTCGCTCTATCCGGCGAATTCCGGGCCGGAGCTGGTGCGGCGCATCAACCGCACGCTGCAGCGCGCCGACCAGATCGAGGCGCTGGAAGGCAAGCGCTCGGTGGAGACCTGGTTCGCGCCCATCGTCGCCGACGCGGAGGCCGGCTTCGGCGGGCCGCTCAACGCCTTCGAGATCATGAAGGCCTATATCGAGGCGGGTGCCGCGGGCGTGCACTTCGAGGACCAGCTCGCCTCGGAGAAGAAGTGCGGCCACATGGGCGGCAAGGTGCTGATCCCCACCGCCCAGCACATCCGCAACCTCACCGCCGCGCGGCTCGCAGCCGACGTGATGGGCGTCCCGACGCTGGTCATCGCCCGCACCGACGCGGAGGCCGCGAGGCTCATCACCTCCGACATCGACGAGCGCGACCGCGCCTTCGTCATCGCGGCGGAGCGCACGGCCGAGGGCTTCTACTACGTGAAGAACGGCATGGAGGCGTGCATCGCCCGCGCCAACGCCTACGCGCCCTATTGCGACCTCATCTGGTGCGAGACCTCGAAGCCCGACCTGGAGCAGGCGCGGCGCTTTGCCGAGGGCGTGCACAAGGCGCATCCGGGCAAGATGCTCGCCTACAATTGCTCGCCTTCCTTCAACTGGATGAAGCACCTCGACGAGGCGACGATCGCCAGGTTCCAGCGCGAGCTGGCGGCGATGGGCTACAAGTTCCAGTTCATCACGCTTGCCGGCTTCCATCAGCTGAACCACGGCATGTTCGAGCTGGCCCGCGGCTACCGCGAGCGGCAGATGGCGGCCTATTGCGAGCTGCAGGAGGCGGAGTTCGCCTCCGAGGCCAACGGCTACACCGCCACGCGCCATCAGCGCGAAGTGGGCACCGGCTATTTCGATGCGGTGTCGCTGGCGATCAGCGGCGGGCTCTCCTCCACCACCGCCATGGCGGAATCGACCGAGGCCGACCAGTTCACCGGCGGCGAGGAGAAGCCGGAGGAGAAGCGCGAAGCGGCCTGACGGACCTCATCCGCCCTCACCCTGAGGTGCACGCGGAGCGTGCCTCGAAGGGCGGGGGCGGCCTCGTCCTTCGAGGCTCGGCCGTCGGCCTCGCACCTCAGGATGAGGCCGAGAGAGGCCAGCACGACGAACGGAAGAAGATGGAGAACGCCATGATCCAGACCAAGGTCAAGGAACGCGCCGAAGCATTCACCTCGACCATGACGGACGAGCAGCAGGCGGCGATCCGCACGCTCGGCAACGACCTGCACCGGCTGAACCAGTCCGTGACCCGCTGCGTGGAGGCCGGCCTCTCCGTCGAGCTGCAGCGCACCGCCCGCCACCACGCCGAAGGTGGCTATTGGGGCGATTTGCTGGTGCCGGTGGTGGTGAAGCAGGGCTGATAGGGGTCGCCGGCTCCTTCGCCGGCTACACAACGTCCGGGGCTTGCCCGAGGCTTTTTGCCTCGGGCCGAGCCGTGCTCGGCCGCGAAAACGCCGCTATTCCTTGCTTTCCAGCGGGGACGGCGCGACTTTGCCTGGCTCCCGCCTTGCAGATGATTGTGCGCTGCGGTAGCGGAAGCTGCTCCTCCTTCCCGGCAAAGACCACGGACGTTCATGGCGACAACAGAATTATCCGCGCCCGCGGGCGCGGAAGGCCTGACGGGGCGCGGCAGGACGATTGCGACGCTCGTCGTGCTTCTCGCCTTCTTCATGGACATTCTCGATTCGACCATCGTCAACGTGGCGATTCCGTCGATCCAGGGCAGCCTCGGCGCGAGCTATTCCGCCATCCAGTGGATCATCGCCGGCTATTCGCTTGCCTTCGCGCTGTTCCTCATCACCGGCGGGCGGCTCGGCGACATTTTTGGCTACAAGAAGATGTTTCTGATCGGCATTGCCGGCTTCACCGTCGCCTCGGCGCTGTCGGGGATGTCGACGACGACGGAGATGCTGGTCGGCGCGCGCTTTCTGCAGGGCCTGATGGCGGCGATGATGGTCCCGCAGATCCTCTCCACCATCCAGATCATGTATCAGACGACCAAGGAGCGGCAGGGCATCTCGGCCTTCTACGGCGGCATCGCCGGGATCGCGACCGTGCTCGGCCCGATCATCGGCGCGCTCCTCATCACCGGCAACGTCTGGGACCTCGGCTGGCGCACCATCTTCCTCGTCAACCTTCCGGTGGGCGTCGGCGCGTTCATCCTCGCCTTGATCTATCTGCCGGACGCCAAGTCGCCGCACCCGCTCAAGATCGATGTGATCGGCGTCGTCCTCGTGCTGATCGCCATGCTGATGCTGATGTTCCCGCTGATCCAGGGACGCGAGCTCGATTGGCCGAACTGGCTCGTTGCGATGATGGCCGCGTCCGTTCCGGTGTTCGTCCTCTTCGCCTTCACGCAGATCTGGAAGGACCGGCGCGATGGGGCGCCGCTCGTCGTGCCGGGGCTGTTCACCCGCCGCTCCTTCCTGGCCGGCGTGATCCTCAGCCTGTCGTTCTTCTCGATCGTCTTCGGCTTCTTCTTCATCTTCACCATCTACCTGCAGATCGGCCTCGGCTACTCGATCCTCAAGGCGGGGCTGACCGGCATACCGTTCTCGTTCGGCGTCAGCCTGTCGGCGGGCCTCTCCGGTCCGCTGCTCGTGCCGCGCCTCGGCCGCAAGATCATCTCCATCGGGCCCATCATCATGGGTGCCGGCTACGGCCTCTTCCTGCTGACGATTCACCATTTCGCCGACGGTGTGACGCCCTGGGAGCTCATCCCGGCGCTGCTTCTCGCCGGTCTCGGCATGGGCTGCGTGGTGGCCCCCATCTTCGCCTTCATCCTCGCCGAAGTGCCGATCAAGGACGCGGGCTCCGCTTCCGGCATCATCAACACGACGCAGCAGATCGGTGGCGCCATCGGCGTCGCGGTGGTCGGTGTGATCTTCTTCGGGCTCCTGGGAAGCCAGGCGCAGGTGAGCGTGGAAAGCGTGCAAAGCCAGCTGAGCGCCGACCTCACCGAGATCGGCGTCCCCGGCTCGCAGCTTCCCAAGGTCACCGCAAACTTCGAAAAGTGCTTCGTCGATCGCGCCAACGCCAAGGATTTTTCGGCCGTGCCCGAAAGCTGCCAGAGCGGCGAGGAGGCGCTCAAGCGCAACGAATCCGCCGATCCGCAATCAATCGCCGCCATCCGCGCCGCGCTCCAGGCCCGCGGTCTGGAGGCCAACAAGCACAACTTCACGCGGACCATGGAGCGCACGCTCTTGTGGCAGATCGGGGCGCTGGTGGTGATCTTCTTCCTGAGTTTCGGGCTCCCCGCCAAGCCGCGCACGCGCGAGGAAATGGAGCAGCTCGCGGCGGAGGGCGTCGTCGGCGTGTAAGCCGCGGGCGCATTCGCCACACTTCGCAATAAGCGGAAAATTAACGCCGAGCGGGCTTGCTTCCGGGCCGACAGCGTCTACCGATTGCGGCGATCATCTTCGAGGGGGCGGCAACGACATGCGGATTCTCATCGCGGCGCTTGGCTTGTCGCTCTTTGCCGCGCCGGCGGCCGCGCAGCAGCCCTCCTCCGACTGGATTTTCGGCGCCAACGGCGAGGACCTCGTCCTGGAGGTGGGTGGCGGCCCCAAGCTGACGCCTGCCTATGAAGGCGCCGACGACTACACGTTCGTCCCGTGGGCGATCGTCGACCTGCGCTATCTCCACCTTCCCGGCATCGGCACGTTCGGCGGCGGCCC
Source organism: uncultured Alphaproteobacteria bacterium (assembly GCA_963801225.1). GTDB lineage: Bacteria > Pseudomonadota > Alphaproteobacteria > Rhizobiales > Afifellaceae > DASWJZ01. The sequence goes on along the minus strand of CAWDED010000008.1, from coordinate 334,330 downwards.
TGAGGGCGGCTTCAGCTTCGGCCCCTCGTTCCGCTTCGTCCGCGCGCGCGATTCCGGCGATTACTCGCAGCTGAGCGGGCTTTCCGATGTGGATTTCGCCGTCGAGGTCGGCGGCAAGGCGGCCTACCGCTACGACATGATCCGCGGCTCGCTCGCCGTGCGCCGCGGCTTCGGGGGTCACAATGGCTTCGTCGTGGATCTGGGGCTCGATGCCGTTGTCGACCCGACGCCGGAGCTTTCCGTCAGCTTCGGACCGCGCCTCTATCTGGCGAGCGACGACTACATGCAGACTTATTTCGGCGTGACTCCGGCGGAATCCGCCGCCTCGGGGCTTGCCGCGTTCGACCCGAGCGGGTGGCTGAAAGGCGCCGGCGTGGAAGGCGAGATGCGCTATGCCCTGAGCCGCCATTGGGCGGTCCGCGGGAAGGCCGGATACGAGCGGCTGCTCGCCGACGCTGCCGATTCTCCCATCACCCGCGCCGGCAGCCGCAATCAGTTCAACGCCGCAATCGGCCTGACCTATCGCTTCGGCCTCGATCTGTTCCATTGAGCGCGGATCAGCCGCTTTTTCGCCGCGCCCTGGGGTTGAGGCCGCAGACGCTTCGCGAATGCGTCGAAAAAGGCTAGAACGGGGCGCATGGAAGCAACATCGCACACGGACGAAGAAAGCGTCGCCGGCGCTCGCGGCGCCCCCGACGAGGCGGCAGCCCGCGAATGGTGCCGCGCCAGGCGCATCGACGACATCGAATGCATCATCCCGGATCAGGCCGGCGTGGCGCGCGGCAAGCTGATGCCGACGGAGAAATTCTTCGGCGGCAACCCCATGACGCTGCCTGCCTCCATGTTCCTGCAGACGATCACCGGGGAATACCCGGAGGAGGCCGGCTTCATCGAGGGGATGACCGACAGCGACCTGGTGTTCTGGCCCGACTACTCGACGCTCGCCGTCGTGCCCTGGGCGAGCGACCCGACGGCGCAGGTCATCCACGACGCCTTCCATAAGGACGGGACGCCGTTCGGCATCGCGCCGCGCAATGTGCTGAAGCGCATCGTCAAGCTCTACACGGACAAGGGCTGGAAGCCGGTCGTCGCGCCGGAGATGGAGTTCTATCTCGTCAAGCCGAACATCGATCCGGACTATCCGCTGGAGCCGCCGGTCGGCCGCTCCGGCCGGCCGGAGCGCGCGCGCCAGGCCTATTCGATCAGCGCGGTGAACGAGTTCGAGGAGCTGTTCGACGACGTCTACGAGTTCTCCGAGGAGCAGGGGCTGGAGATCGACACGCTGGCGCACGAGGACGGCACGGCGCAGATGGAGATCAACCTGCGTCACGGCGATCCGGTGGAGCTTGCCGACCAGGTCTTCCTGTTCAAGCGCACGATCCGCGAGGCGGCGTTGCGCCACAAGATGCACGCGACGTTCATGGCCAAGCCCATCGCCGCCGAGCCCGGCTCGGCCATGCATATCCACCACTCGGTGATGGATATCGAGACGGGCGAGAACATCTTCTCCCAGCCGAACGGCGAGCTTTCCAGCGCCTTCCTTTCCTATATCGGCGGCATGCAGGCCTACCTTCCCGGTGTCATGTGCATGCTGGCGCCCTACGTGAACTCCTATCGGCGCCTCATCCGCAACACGAGCGCGCCGATCAACGTGCGCTGGGGATACGACAACCGGACGGTGGGGCTGCGCATCCCCCTCTCCGACGCCGCCAACCGCCGCGTCGAGAACCGCGTTCCCTCCTCCGATGCCAACCCCTATCTGGCGATCGCCGCGTCGCTCGCCTGCGGCTATCTGGGCCTCGTCAAGGAACTGAAGCCCGACAGCCCGATCGAAGGCGCCAGCACCGATCCGAGCTTCGCGCTGCCGCGCTCGATTCAGGACGCGGTGCGGCTGCTGGAGGACTCGCCGGAGCTGGTGGAGATCTTCGGCGCGGCCTTTGTGCTCACCTACCGTGCGATCAAGGAGGTCGAGTACGAGACCTTCATGGGCGTCATCAGCGCCTGGGAGCGCGAATACCTGCTTCTGTCCGTCTAGGCGGCGCAAATGGCGCCTGCGTTTCCGCCGTCCCTTTATCGTCTTCAGACGGGAGAGCCCGTCGGCTACACGCCGCTCGACGGGGCGCGGAAGGCGGATGTGTGCGTCGTGGGGGGCGGCTTTACCGGGCTCTCCGCGGCCCTCCATCTGGCGGAAGCGGGCGCCGACGTTGTGCTTGTGGAGGCAGGCGAGATCGCCAGCGGCGCGTCCGGCCGCAACGGCGGCCAGATCCATTCCGGCCAGCGGCAGGACGTGCTGTGGCTGGAGAAGCGCTTCGGGCTGGAGCGCGCGCGCGAGCTGTGGAACGCGGCGGAGGAGGCCAAGGCGCTGGTGCGGGCGCTGATCGTGCGCTTCGCCATTCCCTGCGACCTCCGTTCCGGTGTCATCGAGACGCTGCACAAGCCGTCTCTGATGGCCGAGGCGGCGGAGCAGGTGGAAGCTCTGACCCGGCGCCACAATTACGACCAGGTGGAGCTGCTGGACGCGTCGCAGACCGCCGAGGCAACCGGGTCGGGACGCTTCTTCGGCGCGGTCCACGACCATGGCGCCGGCCACCTCGACCCCTACCGGTTTGCGCTTGGCCTGGCCCGCGCCGCCACGAGCCTGGGCGCCGCGATCCACCAGAACACGCCTGCCGTCTCGCTGGCGCGCGGCCCGGTGGTGCGCACGGCGCATGGCGACATCAGCGCCGAGCATGTCATCGTGGCGACGGACGGCCGCTCGGGACAATTCGAGCGCCACACCCGCCGGCGCATGCTCGGCCTCAACAGCTTCGTGGTGGCGACCGAGCCGCTCGGCGCGGACGGCGACTTCATTCTTCCCGGCGGCGATGCGGCCGCCGACAGCCGCTTCGTGGTGCGGTATTGGCGCAAGACCCCCGACGGGCGGCTTGTCTTCGGCGGCGGCGAGACCAGCGTCGGGCGCATTCCCGCCGATGTGCGCGCCTTCGTGCGGCCGCACCTCGTGGAGGTCTATCCGCAGCTCAAGGACGTCACGCTCACGCATGGCTGGGGCGGCATCGTGACGGTGACCGCTCCGCGGCTTCCCTACGTGCGCGAGATCGCCCCCGGCGTCTGGGCGGCCGGCGGATATTCCGGCCAGGGGGTCGCACTCGCCCCCTATATCGGCAAGCTGCTGGCGGAAGCGGCTCTCGGGCGCCCGGAACGGCTTTCCGCCTTCCTCTCCATTCCCATCCCGGCGCTGCCGCTTGCCGGGTGGGTGCGCCGGCTCATTGTCAATCTCGCGCTCTGGCGCGGACGCCTTTCCGACCGCCTGTAGGCACGTCCAAGGTCAAATCTTTACCGACTGTGAGGGCAGCGCCGCTTCAGCCCGGCGCGCCGCCGCCCCGGGTGCGCAGCCAGTCCGGCACCTCGACAACGCTGCCCAGCACGATGTCGGCGAGGGGCGCCAGATCGCCGACCTCGCTGTTGCCGCTCAGCACGCCGACCGCAGCGCCCGCGCCGGCGCTTCGGGCCATCTCCAGGTCGTGGGCATTGTCGCCGATCACCGCGATCTCGCCGACCGGTACGCCGGCCGCAGCCGAGAATGCCAGCACCATGTCCGGCGCCGGCTTGGGCCGCGGGACCGAATCGTAGCCGAAGACATGCGGCAGGTAGCTCTGGACCTTGAGCACGGCGAGCGCTGCGCGCGTTCCCGCGGTTCCGTCGCTCGTTGCCACGCCCATCACGTAGCCTGCCTCGGCAAGCTGCTCCAGCACGGCCCGCACGCCGGGAAGCAGCACGGAATAGCGGACGCCGTTTGCGTGGAACACGCGGTCGATGCGCTCCACCATCGCCTTCGCCGCGCCGCCCGAAAGATCCGGGAACCAGCATCTGACGATGTCGAATGTGTTTCCGGCGGCAAACACGGAACCGGCGGCGCAATGGCCGGTTTCGACATTCATGCCGCCGGCGATCAGCATGGCCTCGGCGGCCTTGATGTCGCCGTCGCAAAGGTCCAGGCAGAGATCGCGGAAGGCACGCGACCAGCTTGCCCGGAAATCGAGGAGTGTCCCGTCCTTGTCGAAGAGGAGCCCGCGCATTGCGCTAGACACCTGCACCGCAGCGGCGCGCGACGCAAGACGACGCCTGGAACGACACCGGCGGAAAGGACGAAAATGAACGAGAGACGCAAGGAGCGCACCTATTCCGACGAGGAGGTGAAGGAGCGGCTTGCCCGCGAGCTGCCGCGCTGGGCGCTGCAGGACGGCCACATCGTCCGCCGCTACAAGACGGCGGGCTGGAAGGGCACGTTGATGGTGATCAACGCCGTCGGGCATCTGGCGGAAGCCGCCTGGCACCACCCCGACATCAGTGCCTCCTACTCGTGGGTGGAGGTGCGGCTGACCAACCATGCGGCGAAGGGGATCACCGACAAGGATTTCGAGCTCGCCCGGAAGATCGAGGAGGTTGTCGGCTGGCAGCCGGCCAAGGAAGACGGCGCGCTGGAAGGCACGCCCTCCGACCCGAAGTCCGCCTATATCAAATACGACTGAGGGCTCACGTCCGGCGGTGCCAGCCGGGCTCCGCGATCCGCGTCATTCCGCTCCTGTCGCTGGCCGCCAGCCATTCGGCGGCCGGCCGTCCCGAAAGCGTCGCGTCGGGCAGCACGTCGACCAGCGGCGCCAGCGCGAAGGCGCGCTCCGTCAGGCGCGGATGCGGGATATGCAGGCCGGCTTCGTCGACCGCCTCGTCGCCGAAGACCAGGATGTCGATGTCGATGCTGCGCGGCCCCCAGCGCTCGGCGCGCTCGCGTCCCAGCCTGCGCTCCACCGCCAGGATCGCCTCAAGCAGGGCGCTGCGGCGAAAGCTGCGTCTCGATCCGCACCGCGGCGTTCAGGAAGGCCGGCTGGTCGGTCTTGCCCCAGGGCGGCGTGCGATAAAGCGCCGAGACGGCGTCAACCGTCGATTGCCGGGCTCGGACGACAGCGCCTCGATGGCGGCGCTCATGGCTGCGCGCGGATCGCCGATATTTCCGCCGAGCCCGAGGACGGCGACGGTCAAGCCGCCGGCCCGGACGCGTGCCCGCGGCGCGGATCGCGGCCGTCATCCGCATGGCCTCCACGTGCTCGGCGACGTCGTGGACGCGCAGGATCGCCGCGCCGGCCAGCGCCGCCACGACGCTCGTCACCAGCGTCCCGACGAGCCGCTCGTCGCTTTCGCGCCCCGTCACCTTGCCGATGAAGGATTTGCGCGATGTGCCGACCAGCAGCGGAAAGCCCAGCACGTTCAGCTCGTCGAGGCGGGCGAGGATCTCCAGGTTCTGCTCCGGCGACTTGCCGAAGCCGAAGCCCGGATCGAGCACGATCCGATCCTCGCTCACGCCGGCATGGCGTGCGACCGCCAGCGTCTCGCTCGAAGAAGGCGCAGGCAGTCCTCGATGGGATCGCCGGCGATCGGCTCGGACGATCCGAGCACGGCCGGGATTGTGCATGGCCACCACGACCGGCGCCGTGGCGGGCCGCGACATCGGCCATGCCCGGAACCGCCCTGCAGCCCGCGAATGTCGTTGACGATATGGGCGCCGGCGTCGATCGCAGCCTCCGCGACGCCGGCCTTCATCGTGTCGATGGAGATCAGCGCGCCGCTCGCACGGAGCGCCTCGATGACCGGCAGCACACGCCGCATCTCCTCGTCCTCGCTGACCGGCGCTGGCACCCTTCCGCGTCGATTCTCCGCCGATATCGAGGATCTGCGGCGCCTTCCGTCGACGAGCCGTTCTGCCCTGCGCGATCGCCGCGTCGGCGTCGAAGTAGAGCCCGCCGTCGGAAAATGAATCGGGCGTTACGTTGACGATGCCCATGATGAGCGGCGTGCGCGCCGGCCCCGCCCCCGCGCCACCCGTCGAGCAGCGCGGCAAAGCCGGTCGCCGACGCCGCTTCCGGTCGGCGCTCCCGGTCTCGCGGTCTTTGTCATGGGGCTCGCCACGCGGCGATTGCTAGACCAGGTTTCTCGCCGGAGACAACGACGTGCCCGCACGCATCGCGGCGACCACAGGCCAAATATTTCGCGGCTGTAACCTGTATGGCCGCGCTCGCGCAAGCTTCCGGCAATATTTTCCTGCTACTGCGCCTGATCCGAACAGCCGGGAAGCGGCTGCAGGGAAGCGCAGAACGATGCTCCGCTGGATCGCTCAGCTTTTGCCGCGCAGTGTTGGCGGCTTCATGGCGCGCCGTTATCGGCCGGAGCGGCATTACATGCGCGGATTCGGCCCGGCATGCGCCGCCCGCCGGGGTACCCGGCAGTCCCCGGCCACACGGTCTGAGATTCCGCGCTCGCGACAGTCTCGCATCCGCGGCCTGCTCCAGGCGGTTTCGTGCCGTATACAACCGGCCGTGGCTTTCGGAACAAATTCTTAACGGACAGCGAGCATCCTTATCGATGTTGCGCAGGCGGAACCACACGTGCAAGGCGTGAGGCTCCGAGCCTTGCTTTGAAGGCGCCGAGGCGCTGAAAATCGCGGTGTGCACATGAACTTCCTGGCTTCGGCCGCCGCGGCAAGTCGCTACGATTGTGTGGTCATCGACGACGACCCGGACATTTGCCGACTGATCTCGCACGTCCTTTCCGGAATGGGCGTGTCGAGCGTTGGGCTGCACAGCGCCAATGCGCTGGAAGATGCGCTGGCGATGACGCGTCCCTCGGTCGTGTTTCTCGATGTCGCGCTCGGCCGATGGGACGCCATCGACGGCATCCGCATTCTCAAGCGAAAGCGGTTCGACGGCGCCGTGCAGCTCATCAGCGGCAAGGACCCGGAGCTGGTCGAGCGCCGTGAAGGCGATTGGCGAGCAGCACGGCCTGACCATGCTCGATCCGCTGCAGAAGCCGTTTCGGCTCGAGCATCTGAGGAAGCTCTTCAAGGCGCCGGCGCATCGACGTTGCAGCAGAGACGTCGCCGCCGGGCGAGCCGAAGGCCGATGGCCACGCGCCAGCCGGCCCCGCACGTCGACCTTGCCGAGGCGCTTGCAGCGCACTGGCTCGACATCGCTCTATCAGCCGAAAGTCGACCTTAAGCGGAACAGCGTCGTTGGAGCGGAAGGGCTGGCGCGCCTCAACCATCCCGTCGCATGGCACGCTCGGCCCGGCATGCTTCCTCCCCGGCGCCAGCGACGCCGCGCTCCACGACCTGGCGGAGTTCATCGATCCGCAAGGCCTTCCTCGACTGGGAGGTCTTCGCCAGACGCCGGCTGCAACTCTCAGCTCGCGGTGAACGCGCCGGTGAGCTCGCTGCTCGATCCCAGGCCTGGCTGCGATTGTCCGCGAAGTCGCCGAAAAGCGAGGAATGGCCGGGGATCATATTGCGAGGTGACCGAAAGCGACGCGATCCGGAGCTCGACGCCGTCGCGGAAGCGGCAACGCAGCTGCGCATCTACGATGTCAGCTGGCGATCGACGATTTCGGCTCGGGATACTCATCCTTCGCGCGCCTGAAGCAGCTTCCGTTCTCGGAGCTGAAGCTCGACCGCAGCTATGTGCAGAACTGCGCCAATGATCCGTTTAATGCCGGCATCTGCCGCAGCATCGTCGATCTGGCGCGTGCCTCCGGCGCCGCCAGCGTCGCAGAGGGAGTTGAGACGGCGCAGCGAGTGGGCAGCTCTCGCGCGCATGGGCTGCGATGTCGGCCAGGGCTTCTATTTCGGCCGCCCCATGAGCGTCGGCAAGCTCATCGAGCACGTCCACGCGGATGATGAGATAGCCCCGCGACTATCTCGCGCGGATCTCGCGCGCCGCGGCCGATCTTCGCCAAGCGTACCTGGCCGGCGATGGCGCGAGCCCCGCGCTCAGCGTGGCCGATACTGGATGGAGCAGTGGTGCGACAGCTCCTTGAATAGCGCGTCGGTGTCGAGCGGCTTGCGCAGCAGCGCCACCGCGCCCTCGCGTCCCGTGGCATCGCGGGACGAGCGAGCTGTCCGCCCCCGGCTCGAAGCGCTGGCCGGTGATCATGATGACCGGAATATGCCGCGTCACTTCCGTGCTCTTCAGCCGCCATAGAAGATAGTGGCCGCCGCCTTCCGGCATCAGGTAGTCGGCGATGATCGCATTCGGCCTTTCCCTGACGCGCCAGGCGATAGGCCTCCACGCCGTTCGAAGCGACGATCGTCTCCGCGCCCAACTTGGTGAGGCGCCGGGCCAATGCGCGCGCGAGGTCCGCGTCGTCGTCGACGATCAGAATCTTGTTGCGCGCCTGCCGGGTCAGCTCGTCCTCCGGCGATGATTGGCCTTCAGCCTGTCGTCGGCCGCGAGGGCGGTTCGTTCGATCTCGAGTATCTCGGCGATGATCGACTTGATGGCGCCCCATGTGTCCTGGTTCTTCGGCACGTAGAAGGCGCCGAAGGAATTGCAGCGCACGAGCGTGTCGGAATCGTTGCGGCCGGTGAGCACCACGACGTCGACCGCCGGCCGCCGCGGATCGAGCAGCCATTCGCAGACGCGGAAGCCGTCCGCCTCCGGCATGTTGATGTCGAGGATGAGAAGCCGCGGCGGATGACGCTGCGCCTTGAGGATGGCCTGCAGCCCGTTCTCCGCGGTCTCGACCTCCAAGCCGAGCTTCTTGCACCGCACCGAAAGCGCCCTCACCACGGCGGGGTCGTCGTCCGCGATCAAGACCTTTCGATTGGCCTCAACCTCGATTTCGCTTTCTACCGACATGATGTGCTCCCGTTTTTCGGAGGAATTGAGGATGGGCTCGGGTCTGAGAGCCGCGTTCAGCGCCTGGATCAGGTCTTCGGGCCGGTATGGTTTTTCCACGAAGTAGGTGGCCCCCTTGCGCAAGGCCTTCAGCCGCGTCCGGTCGCCGGTGTCGGCGGACAGGATGACGGTCGGGACGGCGGCGGTGTAGACGGAGTTCCGCAGCCGCTCCAGCAGGGTGAAGCCGTCCATGACCGGGCATGCGCAGGCCCATCAGGATGGCGTCCGGCATGTCCTTGCTGGGCGATCTCGAGAGCTTCTTGGCCGCTGAACGCCATGATCGGCTGGAACCCGGATCGCTTCAGGCGCAGCTCGACGGCCCGAACCATCTCCCGGTCGTCGTCGACGATCAGGATCTTCGCTGGCAAGGGGAATGCTCCTCCCGGCTCGACCTGCGGCCGTGGCTCAATGAACATGGTCGGGCTCCGAAGAACCGAGCCCGTAGGCGCTGCGAATGGCGCTCGGCAGCCCCTCCGGGCGGCTCGACAATGGCCAAATGCCCATCGGCCGGAAGCCGATCTTCGGAAGCGCGCCGTTGGGGCGGTTGCGGTTGTGCTCCGCATAGGCGCGCTGGATGCGTGTCGTGATGATTTCCAGGTCGCTCTCGTCGCAGGTGATGCAGGCGAGCCAGCCCCTTTCGCCAAGCCGAAGCAGCAGATCGTAGGAGCGGAGCTGCCGGTTGAGGAAGCGCTCCAGCTCGGCGAGCTCCGATGTTTCGGCCTTGCCCTCCACCGTCACGGTAAAGAGCGAGACGTATTGAAACTGGTGCCGGGCGGTCTTGAGGAAGTCGAAGTGGAGGAGCACCAGAGAATCGATATCGAACACCGGAAGCGTGAAGGCGAAGGTGCTGCCCTTATGCGGCTCGCTCTCCACCGACAAGGTGCCGTAGTTCAGGCGCACGAGCTCTTTCACGATATGCAGACCGAGGCCGAAGCCCTTCTTCCCGCCTTCGTTCTCGACATCTTCGAGCTGCTGGAAGCGGTCGAAGATCATCTTGACGTGTTCCGGCGCGATGCCGGGGCCGTTATCGGTAACCCCGATCCTGACGGAGTTGTTGCTCGGGTCGTGACGGGCCCAGACCTCGATCTCGCCTCCCTCGCCGACGAACTTGCTGGCGTTGGTCACCAGATTTCCGATGATGCGTCCGACGCTCTCCGCATCGGCAAAAACGCTCGGAAGGTTGTCGCTGACGGCAAGCCGCAGCTCGGCACCATGGCTCCGGGCCTGCTGTTCGAGGGTCGGCCGCGCCTGCTCGATGAGCGTCGCCGGCGCCTGTTCCTCCCGGCGGACGCTGATCAGGTCGGATTCCAGCCGGCTGGCATCGAGGATGGCGTCGACCATCTGGCTCATCTGGTCGACGCGCGTGAGCACGATCTCGAGGAATTCCGACTGTTCTTCCGTCACGTCGCCGGCAAGGCCTTCGGCGATGATGGAGGCGAACTCCTTTATGACCGTAAGTGGCGAGCGGAGATCGTGGCAGACGTTGTCCACGAACCTGTGGTTTGCGTCGCGCAGCGAGTTGAGCCGCGTGATCTCCTCCGACAAACGCTTGATCTCGCGCTGCGAGCGAGCCGCCGTGTGCTGGCGAAGCAGCGCATGGCGGATGCAGCGCTCCAGATTTGCCGGCGTCAGCGCGTCCCTGGGAATGCAATCCGCCGCGCCCGCATCCAGGACCCTCAGATCGAAATCCGCGTCGGCGCTGCGGGCGAGCACGACGATGGGCCGTTGGCAGCCTGCCAGGATGCTCGAGCGTACGAATTCCGCCGCGTCGCCCGCCTCCGGGCTTTCGGCAAAGAGGCAGACATCCTCCTGGTTCCGCAGCACGGCATCGGTCGCCGCCGCGACGTCGTTCACGCTCTCAATGCGGCATCGGTCGCCGAACATCGTCCCGAAGCAGCGGCGCGGTCGTCTCGCGTGAGCCGATCTCGATCAGCAGAATGCTGAGGCCCGCTTCGGTCGCCGGCTGATCTCCTCGGCTGGCGGTATCCTGTGCCGGCAAATCGTCGTCGGCGTTAGCGAGTCCCGTCGAACCATCGAATTCGAGTCGGTGCGGTTCGGCTCGAGGCATCCGGTTTACGTTCCTTCGTTAAAACTTGAATAGAATTAGACTTAGATTTGCCGGAACCCCAAGATAACACAGCATAAAATGCGTTGCTCCGGCCGGAGCAGTACAGTCGTGATTCCCTAATTTTCTGTGTATAGTTGTGGGCCACGACCGAGACGTGCTGCACCATTGAGGTGCAACAACGCCCTGCGCGAAGCTTGTGGGGAAGCGCGGCAGCTAACCCTGGTCGAGACTTCGCGATCAGGTCCTTGACGACGCCCATGCGGAACGGCTTCGGCAGGGCCGGCAGCATGTTGAGCCCATGACGCTCTCCCGCCGCTGCAACCTCGTCCAGCGTCTCCTGGCTTCTGCCGCTCATCAGCTGCACCAGTCCGCGATAATCGTGGCGGACGAGGATCGGGAGAACATCGAGAGCGCCCGATTCGCCGAGCCCGAGGTCAAGGAAGACCAGCTCGCGGCAGCCGCTCCGCGAGCAGAGTGTCCAGCGCGGACGGGCTGGCGGCCTCCGACGTCTCGAAGCCGAGCCGTTTCAAGGTGAAGGAAAGCGCCTTGCAGATTCCCGCATCGTCGTCGACGATGATGCAGTAGCGGTCGGCGCCGACGGGCACTCGCACGGATTCGCCCCCAGCTGCGGGTTCGCAGCCTGCTTCGATCACGACGGCCTCCAATCAGTCTTCTTGCAAAGGCGCCGTTGCGTTGACGCTCCTGGTTCTTCATCGTTCCAGAAAAGTCTTAATAAGACCTGCCGCAAGCAGGCGGCTTTGCTAAGCGGCGCGGTCCAGCACGCTCCGCAACGCCCTTGCAAGCTGCTGCTTCTTATAGGGCTTCTTCAGGATCGGCTCTTTGATATTGGCGATCATCTCATCCGCCTCAGCGGCATAGCCGGTCGTCAACAGGACTCTGATACCGGGAAGGAATTCCCGCGCGCGCCGCACCAGATCGAAGCCGCTCATGCCGCCGGGCATCAAGAGGTCGGTGAACAGCAGGTCGATCTCGGGGTGGGAGCGCAGGATCTCAAGCGCCGGCGCGCCGGCCTCCGCCTCCATCACGTCATAGCCGAGGCCGCGCAGCTGATTGAACACGAAGCGTCGGACCTGCGGTTCGTCTTCAACGACGAGGATGCGCTCATTCCCGCCAGCCGCCGGAGTATCGTCGCGCACGGCCGCTTCCTCGCTCTTTTTCGACTTTCCGTCAGCCGACGCGGCCGGCAGGAACATGCACACCGACGTGCCGTGCCCGACCTTGCTTTCGATCGTCACCTGGCCGCCCGACTGCGTGACGAACCCGTAGACCATGGAGAGCCCCATGCCGGAGCCCTTGCCGATCGTCTTGGTGGTGAAGAAGGGGTCGAATGCGCGGTCGAGCACCTCCTTCATCATTCCGACGCCCGTATCCGACACGGTAACGCGCACATAGTCGCCGGGCTTCAGGCCGCCGCCGTGGCCGGCTCCGATGTGCATGTCGTCAGTTGATATCGTGAGCAGGCCGCCATTGGTCATGGCGTCACGAGAGTTGAGAGCCAGATTGACGACCGCGGACTCGAACAGGGTACGGTCGACAAAGGCGGCCCGTCCGGCGTTGGCACGTGTGTTGAGCGTAACGGGATCGCCGATCGTGCGCTTCAGCATCTCCGACAGGGATGCGATGACCTCCCCGAGGACGAGCGTCTCCGGGTGCAGCGGTTGGCGCCGCCCGAACGCAAGCAGGCGCTGCGTCAGGTCGGCTCCCTTCTCCGCCGTCGTCATGACGAGCTCGGCAATCTCCTTCAAAGCCGGATCGTCGATCTCCTCACAGAGAATCTCCGAGTTGCCGAGGATGACGGCCAGCAGGTTGTTGAAATCGTGCGCGACACCGCCGGTGAGATGCCCGAGCGATTCCATCTTTTGCGCTTGCTTCAGCTGCGATTCGAGCTGCATGCGCTCTGTCGCGTCGGAGAGGATTCCGACGAAGCGAGAGGTCGTGCCGCTATCGTCGACGATGGGAGATATCGTCAGCTCGTTCCAGAAGCTCGAGCCGTCTTTGCGATAGTTGAGGATCGCTCCCTTGAAGGCCTCCTCGGTTTCTATTTTGCTGCGGATCTCCCGCGCCGTCTCCCGGTCGGTCTCCGCTCCCTGCAGGAAACGCGCATTGCGCCCGACAACCTCCTCGCGCGAATAGCCCGTGATGCGCTCGAAGGCCGGATTCACGTAGATGAGCGGATTGTCGAATTCCAGCGCGTCGGTGATGAGAATGCCTTCGTCCGTCGCCTCCAATGCGCGGTCTCTCAGTCTGAGGGTCGCTTCGGTTCGACGTTGCTCGGCATCGGCCGCCAGCACGAACGAGATGGCTCGCAGGAAGTTTGTGTCGGACTCGCTGAAGGCACGGGCGGCGTTGGAACAGGCCACCAGCACTCCCGTGCGCACGGTCTTCTCGCCGATCGGCACGGCAATGCCGGCGCCCTTGGCGTTCTGCAACCCTGGAACGAGGTTGAAGTTCCGCCGCGAGAAATGGACCGGCACGTCGGAGCTCACGCCCCGCGCGAGCGGCGGGCAATAGTCGACCGGCACGGCGCGAATGTTGACCGATTGCGGCGGCCAGCCGGCGCCGGCGCGCAGCCGCAGGACGCGCTTGTCGGACGAGAGCTCGAGAATACCCACCAGCTCCACGCCGAGCGTGCGCGAGACCAGCTCGACGGCGACCTGATAGAGTTCCTCGCGCGAAATCCTCTGCAGCGCCAGCTGGCTCAGCACGGCCGCCGACTGCTGCTGCAGGGCGCTCGCGGCAAGCTTCACTTCGGCATGCTTGCGTGCCGCGATGCTCGTGGAGGATCCGCGATAGCCGAGGAGCCGTCCATGCCGATCGAAATAGGGCCGTCCGTTCCCGGAGATCCAGCGCGTGGTGCCGTTCTCGTCGGCGATCTGGTATTCGAAGTTGCGGAACGGCCGCGACGCCTTGTGATCGTCGATATGCCGTTTCCACAAGGGTGAGGTGGCGTCTGCTCCGGCCAGCTCCCAGCGAGTCCGTCCGATCAGGCTGTCTTCCGGCAGGCCAAGGACGGCGCGAGAATCCCCGAGTATGGAGCGAATGCGGAACTTGTCGTCGGTCTCCCAAAGAATGTCCGATCCGACCTCCGCAAAGTCGCGGAAGCGGGCTTCGCTCTGATTGAGCGATTCCTCCGCCAGCTTGCGTGTTTCGATTTCCCGCTGGGCGGCCTCGAAGAGGCTCGCCTTTTCGATCGCGACGGCGGCATGCGACGCGACGGCGGCCATGATTCGCTCGGCGCGGGCATTGAACGCATCGGGCTTTTCGTGGCCGAAGAACAGCACCCCGATCACATCCTTTGAGCGCGACAAAAGGGGCACGGCAAGGTAGCTGCGAATTTGGGGAGCATCGGCCTCGTGGCCGGCCGGGGCCAAGTGCGCATCCTGGGCCGTATCGTTCCAGCGCACGGTATTTCCTGAAAGAGCGCGCTCGAAAATGGACGAGATATTCTGCGAGATCGGCAGCCACGCGAACCCCTCGCGCGTGATGCCCGAGAGGGAGTGAAGCGTGTAGCCTTCTCCCGGCGACTGGCGGGCGGAATAGAGCGCGCCGAACTCGGCGCCCACCAGGTCGACGGCGGAGTTGGTGACCACCTGCAGCAGCGCCGTAAGGTCAAGCTCGGCGTTGAGCTTCTCGGCGGTACGGTTCAGAACGGCGAGCGCGCGCTGTTCCTCGAGCAGGTCCTGTTGCGCCTGCTTTCGCTCGGTGATGTCCTGGACGACGATGAACTTGTGGCTGATCTCGCCCGAGGGAGAGACAACCAGAGTCACCGAGCGAAGTCCCCAGAAAATCGCGCCGTCCTTTCTGAGGTAGCGTCGCTCTCGATCTTTCGGCTGATGCCCGATCACCAGGGCTGGGGCATTCTGGTATTCGACGCGCTCGGCCACCGGCAGCAACATGGCGTATGGCATGTTCTCGAGCTCTGCCGTCGAATACCCGGTGAGCTCCGCCATTCGCTGGTTGGCGCGGATGATGCGGCTATCGGGGGATGACCAAAGCATCGCGACGCTGGAAAGATCGAAGACTCTCTGGAAATGCGAGTCCAGCTCGTCGGTCGCGCCAGTCGACGAGCCGCGAAAGAACGATGCAAGCCGCCCAGCAAGCGCTTGCAGCCCTCCTTCCGGTCGATGCGTTTCCCTGCACCGCAGGACGGCGCGTACGGGATCTCGATCCGGCGGGCTAAGCATGTGCGGCGCATCTGTTGCGAATATTGCCAATACAGGAGCAAAAAGCTTGACGAAATCTTAAATAATTTCATTGCGTTAGCGCGCCGGTTGGCGGGCAACCGGGGCTTCCGCGCCGGATGTCTCGCGGAGACCCGAATGGCGACAGCCAAATAGAAGCCGAATGCAGAGCCCGGCTTTCTTGATTTATCGAGTCCCACGCGCTGTGATCGGCCCGCCCGATCGGGGGGGAGCCATGAACGATCCGCAGCGTGACGGGGGCAAGCCGCCGCTCTTCAGGGTTCAAAGCCCCGAAGATACGGGGGTTTCCGGGCCCCTGTCCGCCGTCCTTCGTCATGGTTTCCGCTTACGTCAACGAGATGCCGGCCCTGGCGAAGGTGCGGGACATCCGGGTGACGGTGGCGAGCTGCGGGCGCGAAGCCGCGGCGCAATCCCGGAGCAACGATGACGCGTAGACCCGTATCGGCTCCGCCGGGTGGGGAAAGCCCGGGCATGGACCGGCAGCAGGCGCTCGACGAGGTGAAGCGCCTGCTGAAGAACGGCGACCTGCTTCTGGCCTTCGATCGCGCATGCGAGCATGCCGAGCGGTTCCCCGAGGATGAGATGCTGAGGCATTCCGGCGTGCTGGCGCTGGCGCGTGCCGGCGCAACCGACGGGGCGGCGCACTACTTCAAGGAATGGGGTCTCGACCGGTCGAAGAACAGCGATGTGCTGGCGCTGGAAGGGCGCATCGCCAAGGACCGTGCACTGAAGCTCACCGGCAAGGCGCGGCGAGCGGCGCTCGGCGATGCCGCGAGCGCCTATCGCCGCGTCTACAGGAAGGAGCCGCGTTACTACACGGCGATCAACTGGGCGAGCCTGACCTTTCTGGCCGGCGATCGTGCCGCTTCCCGGAAGATCGCCGAGACGGTGCTGGCCGATCCGGTGGTGCAGGCGGGCGCCGACTACTGGGCGCTTGCAACGCGCGCGGAGGCGAAGCTGGTGCTCGGCGACCTCGAGGGCGCCCGCGCCGACCTGGTTGCGGCCGCGGCGAAGCCGGACGGCGACCTCGGCGCCAGGTCGAGCACGCGGCGGCAGCTCAGGCTTATCCTGGCGGAGCACGGGCTCGACGCCGATGCTTCGTCCGCGTTCCTCGAGCCGCTGGCTCCTCCCCCTGCACTGCACTTCATTGATGCAGCCGGGCCCGGGCAGGGCTGGCGCGCCTACGCGGAGAAAAGCGTCGTCACAGCCGCACGGCGGCGAATCCGCGAGGTGCTCGCCGCGTTGCGCCCGGGCGCGATCTTCGGGTCGCTGGGAGGCCCGGCCGAAATCCTCTTCGCCGAAGAGGTTCTGAGGGCGGGGCTGGAGCTCAATGTCGTTTTGCCTCTGCCGGAACCGACATTCGTGCAGCTCTTTATCGCCGCCGGCGGTGCCGCCTGGAAGAGGCGCTTCCGGTCCTGCCTCGATAAGAGCGGCTAGCGTCACCGTCGTATCGGACGACGCCTATGCGGAGGATGCGAGCCTCGCAGACTACGCCGCGCGCGTGGCGATGGGACTGACGCTCCTGCGCGCGCAATATCTCGACGGCGACGCGGTGCAGGCCGTGCTGGACAACGGCGCAAAGTCGGTCCGCTCATCCATCGCCGCCCCATGGCTCGCGAGCGGTCCGCGTCGGCGGGTGGTCGTCCGGTTGGATACCGGAAAGTCCAGCCCCCCACCGAGACGCAGGCGGCGCCAGTGCTGCGCGGTCATTTTCGGCGACCTGCCCGGCTTCTCCAAGCATGCCGGAAAAATATCTCCCGGTCTTCTGGAACACTGTCATGCGGGAGATCGGCGAGGTCCTCGCGGAGAAGGGCGAGACGCTCGTCTCTCTCGAACACCTGGGGGGACGCGATCCACTTCGTCGTTCCGCGACCCGCGCCAGGCGGCCGAGATCTGCCTCGAGATACAGGAGCGGCTCGCGACGATCGACGGCAAGCTGCTGGGCTGGAAAGAGCCGCCGACGATGCGGATCGGCGCCCATTACGGCCCCGTCTTCGAGGGATTGGGATCCCGTCGCCGCCGAACATACCTACTACGGACGTTCCCTGTCCCGCGCCGCGCGCATCGAGCCGATCACGCCGCGCGGTGCCGTTTACGTCACGGAAGCCTTCGCCGCGATCCTGCTCCTGGAAAGCCACGGCGACTTCACCTGCACTATGTGGGCGAAGTGGCGCTCGCCAAGGGCTACGGCACGTTCCGGATGTACGACCTGAGAGCCGAGACGCGGGGTGACGCGGACGTAAAGGAAAGGGCGCAGAACCGGTCGTGTCATGCGCCAAGAAGTCGAGCGAAGGTCAGGCCGGCGCCGGCTCGTCCTTCGCCATCGCCTTCAGCACCGCCTTCACCTCGAACGGCCGAAGCCCGGGATAGGCGCCGAGCAGCCGTGCCACGAAGCCCGCATGATCGGCGTGGCGAAGCTGGTGCCGGTAAGCTGGTGTAGCCGCCGCCATGGGCGGCCACCGGAACGTTCGACGCCGTGGGCGGCGTATTCGATGATCTTGTCGATAATACTGCCAGCTCTCTTCCGGGCCTTTGCCGGAATTGTCGACGCCGATGCAGGGGATGAGCGCCGCCGGATAGCCTTCGTCCTGCAGCGGCATGTTGCGACGCGACGCGACGATGACCGTGCCCTTGCGATAGGCCCGCTCGCAGATGACGTTCATGCGCGGCACGAACTTGTCGCTCGCCGCGAGGCTCATGTTGAGCACCTTCGCTTCGCCGAACACCGCGTCCTCGAAGCCGTAGATCAGCGCGTCGCCGGCACCGCGATTGCTGCCGCCGAGCACCCGCACGTCGACGAAGCTGGTGTTGGGCGCAATCCGCGCGATGATGCTGGCGACGCCGGTGCCGTGGCCGTTGAGGTCGTTGTTCTGGGTCGGGTCGGAATCGCGCGTGTTGACCTTTCCCTCCTCGATCGCCTCGAAGATCTTGGCCTTCTTCACGCGCCCGGCGAGGTCGGGATGCGAGCCGTCGATGCCGCTGTCGATCACCGCGACGGTGACCGGAGCGAGCTCGGCGTTCCGAAGGTCTTCGATGGAGGCCGAAAGAGCGCGCGCCAGCAGCCCCTTCTGCAGGCTCATTGAGACGCTCCGCCCGGTGTCATCGCCTCGATCGCACCGAGCATGGTCGCCACCTGCCGCACCACCATCGGGTCGCGCTGCAGCAGGCGCGAGATGCGCTCCATCACCTCCTGCTGCGCCGGGTCGGCGGCGAGCGTGCTCGGCTCGGCGGCAGTCGATTCCAGCGCCCTGATGTGCTCCGCCTGGTGGACGACCAGCGCCGCAACGGTGGCGAGGCATGCATAGAGCTGCCCGTCCTCCATGGTGAAGCGCTTGTCCTCCTTGGTGGAGATCGCGGTGATCACGCCGATGAGCTTGTCGCCGAGCTTCATGGGTGCCGCGATCACCGCCTGGATGTCGCCGATCGTCTCCGATTGCTTGACGTCCTTGTAGCGCGGGGCGCCGATCTGTACCTCGCCGGACGCCGCGGCGAGGCCGGTGAGGCCGGTCCCGATCGGGAAGCGCTGGCCGATCAGCGGTCTCCTCGGAGCCGCCATAGGTCATCATGAAGACCAGCTCGTTGGAATCCGGATCGAAGATGAGCAGCGAGCCTTCCTCGGCGCCGACGGCGCGCACGCCCGTCTCCACGATGAGCCGCAGCACGTCGTCCTCTGCGGCGCCCGGCAGCACGCCGAGATAGCGCTCCAGCAGCTCGGCACGGATCTGGGCTGGATCAGCCATAATTGTCTCCCGCTGCAATCATCATGTTTCCCGAACCATGTCTTTTGGCATCATTTCTTCTGTCCGGCACGCTGCGCCGCCTGCGGCGATCCGGCGGCGGCCTTCGCATGCCCTTGGCTCCCGGGGGGAGGGGCCTGGCCCGGCCCCCTTGGCGCACCGGGCTCTTCCACCCGCCGCACCGGCACCGTCGCCTCCACCTGCATGTCCTCGCTGCCATAGGCGCGCCGCGTCTTCACAAGCTTCGCGAAGAGCTCGGCCGCGCGGCCAGCTCGGCGGGCGTCCCCACATCGGTGATGCGCCCGTCCTCCAGGCAGCAGACCGTATCGGCGAGCGAGGCGATGAGATCCATGTCGTGCTCGACGAGGATGACGGTCCGTCCTTCCGCCGCGCGGCGAAGCTCCTCGGCGATCTTCTTGACGCTCATCGCATCGATCCCCGCGACGGGCTCGTCGAGCAGCAGGATGTGCGGATTGGCGAGGATGGCGCGGGCAATCGCCAGCCGCCGCCGCTCGCCGCCGGAAAGCCCGGCGCTTCCGGCCATGCGCGGTACCGGTGCGGCCAGCGGGTCGGCGGGCGAAAGCCTCTCCAGCGACGTCCAGATATCGGCGGCGCGGCAGGCGGCCTGCATCGCCTCGTCGGTGGCGTCGGGCACGGCGAGCCGCATGTTCTCGCGCACGTCGGCCTCGATGAAGAGCGGGAACTGCGAGACGCTGGCGATCAGCGAGCGGAGCGACGAGAGCTTGAGCTCGCGGATATCGGTATGTCCGAGCGTGATCTTGCCCTCGGTCGGATCGTAGAGGCGCGAGACGAGGCGCAGGATGGTGCTCTTTCCCGAGCCGGAAAGGCCCACCAGCGCGGTGATCTTGTTGCGCGGGAAGGTGAAGTGGATGTGGTCGAGCACCGTCAGGTTCGGCTGCGGCTTGAACACGAGCCCGCTCACCGCAAGGTCGTAGCTCGTGAGGTCGGCCGCCGTCTTCGTGCCCTTGTCCTCGATCTCCTCCGGCTGCTCCAGCACGGTGCCGATCTTTTCAATGTTCGGCCAGGCGGTGTTGAGGCCGCCATAGAACTGGATGAGCTCCTGGATCGGCTGCACCACGCGCGGCACGAAGAGATAGATGCCGACCACGGCCTGCACCGCGTCGCCGCCGACCACGAAGACCGCCCACAGGATGAGGCCGATCTGCAGGAGGGTGGGGACCGCCGCCTGGAACTGGTTCGACTTCTCGCTCTGCACGGCGGCCTGCACCTGCGCGTTCGCCAGCTCCCGCAGCCGCGCCATGAAGGTGGCGGAGCGGCGCGGCACCGCGTCCATCAGCTGGACTTCCTGCGGAGCCGTCAGCGAATCGACCAGCGCGTTGTTCACCGAAGCGAACCGCTCGCGCACCTCGCCGTAGGCGCCGCGCAGCTTGCTCGACAGCCACCACCCGCCGACCGGCAGCACGATGAGAAGCACGGCGAGCAGGACGTAGATGACGCCGTCCTGACCCCGCAGGTCGCTCAGATTGTAGAACAGGAAGACGATCGCCGTGGCGAGCGACACGCCGCGCACGAACGGAAAGCTCAGCACGTCGCGCAGCATCGGCTGTGCGCCCGCCGAATATTGCATGATGACGGCGCTGTTCTCGCCCATGTCGTGCTGCGCGTGGTAGCTCGGCCCGAGCCGGATGAGCTTGTCGTGCAGCCGCAATTGCAGGCGCTGCAGCATCAGCGTGTTGAGCCACACCGTGCCGACGCGATTGGCGAAGGCGAGCGCAATGGCGACGAGCGCGGTGATGGCGAAGAGCACCGCCGTCCACTTCGTGTTGTTGGGCAGCACGGTGTCGAGGAAGCCGAAGCCGTCGCCGCCGCCGGAGGGGGGCGCGGCTTTTGCCGGCGCTGCGGCGCTTGCCGAAGCATCGGCGCTCGACGGCGCCTGCATCGGCTGCTCGGCCGCAGCGGGTGCCGCAGCAGCCTTCGGCGCGGAGGCTTCCTGCTGTGCCTGGCCGATGAAATTGGCGATGAGCTGGGCGTTGTATTGCGTGAGAAGATTGGTGGCGAGCGCCAGCACGGTGATGAGCGCGAACGGCCCGACGATGCCGGCAATCGACTGCCGCGCCCAGCGCAGCAGCTTGACCGGCGAAAGCGGGGTCTGCGCCACAGGTGGCGCCATGCCCCCTTTGCCGGACGGCGGCGTCGATCCCTTCACTGCGTATCCCTCTCCCCGAAAGCCGCGGGGCTCAGAATAGTCCGCCGGGCAGTCGTAGCAGGAACTTCGGCCCGAGCAAGCGGCGCTCCCGTAAGATCGACGCGCGCCGTCATGACGAAAGCGCGCGTATCTTCAGTACGCGCTGCCGCAGGGGCTCAAGGTCGCGCCCGCCGATCCGGTCGATCAGGCCGAGGCAGGCGGCGAGCTTCTCTTCCGCCGCCGCGGCCTCTCCGAGCCGCGCCAGCGCCTCGCCGTGATTGGCGAGCACCGCGGCGCGCATGATGTCGACGGCGCGGTCGGGAATCTTGCCGGCGAGCGCCGCCATGGCGATCTCGCATTGCTCCGCCTCTGCCGCGACCTCCGCCGCCTGGCCCAGAGCGAGCCGCGACTGCGCCATGCGAATGAGGAGTTGCAACCGCGCCGCGTTCACGTCGCGGCCGCCTTCGCCGGGGGCGTAGGGGATATGTCCGAGCGCCTGCTCGAAAAGGCCGACCGCCTCCTGGTGGCGATCGTGCGATTGCGCGACGCCGCCCTTGACGAGGCAGAGCATCATCATGCGCGCCTGCCAGGGCTCTGCGGCCGGTGACGGCGAGAGGACGAGCGCATCGGCCTCCGCCAGCGCATCGGCGGTCGCCGCGTCGTTGCCGTGGGCATGCTGCTGGCCGGCGAGCGCCGCCAGCGCCTCGATCAGCTGTGCGCGTGTCTCGAGCGTGTCGTCGGCGCGGAACGAGTCTCTGCGCGTTTCAACTGCCTGCTTGGCGGAAGCGAGGCGCGATTCCGCGTCGCTGTGGTGTGCATGGGCGTGATCAGCGGACATGGTGGCAATCCTCTTTGCCCGTCGTCGGCTCCACTCGGCATGTCCGCTCTAAGGACGCGCGAAGGCAGACTGCCGCCGCGGAACCGGCAACAGCTATCGTATTCGCCACGACGCCGCGATCCTCGAATGGACCGCGGCGGCGCGACGATGGATCATGAAGATGTTGTGATCGCAGGGGCGGCTTGCGAGAGCCGTCCCTGCCGGCCCGCGACGCGCGTCAGACTTCGAAGTAGGCGCCGCAGTTCCAGCAGTAGTAGCCGAGCCACTGGTTGGTATCGACGATCACGTTGTTGACCGCGAAGCAGTTCCAGCAGACCGCGCCGGTCCAGTACTGCCACTGGCCCTCGACCTCGCCCAAATCGGGCTTGCTGCCCTTGCCGATCTTTCCTTCATCGGAGGGCTTGTTGCCCTTTTTGGTAAGCTTGATATCTGCCATTTCAGTCTCCTTGTTTGCACAGGCTACGCCGTGCCCCCTGGTTCGCGCCCGGCAATCGGGGCTCCGAAGCAGCCGTCCCAATCCTCCTAAGGACGTCTTCTTCAACTCCGAGCGAAGACGGGCGGAACTTCTCTCAGCAGAGCGAGAATCTCAAGATGTAAATTCTGAAAATTTGGAAAGGATATGCCCGCGACGCGCGTGCTCAGAAGACAGCAAGGTGTGAGCCGCTACGGTGGCTACGGAGGTCTTTGGCCCCGACAGGAATCAAATAAAGAAGAGCTTAGCCGGCATAGAGAGCATGCAACTCTGAATCATTTTTTACCGGCGCGGCAAGTCGACCGGTCCGCGATCGCAGTCGTCGCGCGCAGACGTTCACCGCTCTTCCTGCTCCTCGGCGATGCACGGCACGAGCCGTCGGCCCGATGAACGCGATGCCTTGTCTTGCCGGATCGGCCTTGAGGTGGCGCGTCGTTCCCCATCCGTCCAGGACGGGCACTCATATCCATGAGGATGAGATGCGGGCTTTCGCTTGCGCCGCCATGGCCCGGCAGCGTCCCAACGGACCGACAAGGATATCGGAATGGACCTTTAAGTCTGTGGTGCCCAGGGGCGGGTTCGAACCACCGACACGCGGATTTTCAGTCCGCTGCTCTACCAACTGAGCTACCTGGGCTGACTTCCCGCCGGACAGGTTCTAGGCACGGCCCGGATGAAGGCGGGCGGTTTATATAGGCTCGCCCGGTGCCTGTCCACACTCCGGCGCCCGTCCGTGGCCGCCCGGCGACACCCGGCCAAAAAGGCTCAATCGCGCCACCGGCCGATTGTTGCCCGGGACAACAAGAAGCGGTTATCGTGATGCGCGGATCGGTAGCGGCCGGCCGGCATCGGAGGATTGCGGCCGTGTGCTACCGCCGGTTGAGCTAATTTGGGGAGCCGCGCATTTGGTCGCCGGCGACTGGGGCGGCGGTCGAAGACAACGGGGATTGGACCATGGCAATTCGCTTGGATAGGCCCGCGCTTGCGGCAAGGACGATCGCGGCCTTCGCCGCGTTCCTGATTCTTCTCTCGCCGATGGGACTGGCGCCGGCTGCGCTGGCCGCGGGCATCTTCCAGCCGATGGACGGCGCGTGGCGGGGCGACGGCTCGATCAAGTGGTACGACGGAACGAATGAGAGCCTGCGCTGCACCGCGACGAACGATGTGACCGACAGCGGCAACAAGCTCAATCAGGTTCTCAAATGCGCCTCCGCCAGCGGAAGCGCGCCGCTGAATATCATTACGGACCTCAGCTATCGCTCCGCCGCCGGCGTGGTCGTCGGCACCTGGCGGGAGACGAACTACAAGTGGGGCGGCCACATCACCGGCACCGCGAGCGGCCCCCGGATCGACGCGCTCGTCAACATGACCTCAGGCAACATCTCGGTGCGCGTGTCGGTCGTCACCAGCGGCGGACAGCAGACGGTGACGCTGAACATCACGTCGCCTGAGGGCGAGACGCGGATCTCCGCCAATATGCGCAAGGCCTGAGCTATTCGGCCGCCAGCGGCGTGGACTTCCGTTGGCGCCGCCGCCTGAGGCTGTAGAGGAACATCGCCGACGGCCTGAGGATCAGAAGATCCGCAACCAGGGCCGCGATCATGGCGAAGGCGCTGAGCCAGCCGAAGGTCCTGAGCGAGGGCAGGTCGGAGAGCACCGTCACCGCGAGCCCGCAGGCCAGCACCACCGACGTCAGGATGAGCGCCGGCCCGACGAGCACCGTGGCGCGCTCCACGCCGACGCTGGGATCGGCATCGGGCCGGTCCTCCAGCCTGAGGCGGTTCAGGAAGTGGATGGTCGCCGACAGCCCCAGCCCGAACGACACGATGAGGGCCACCACGGCGGAGAAGTTCAGGCCGTCTCCGAGCGCCCATAGCACCGTGCCGGAGAGCACGACCGGGAATATCCCCGGCATGATGCTGACCAGCATCACCAGGAAGGAGCGGAAGGCGAGGCCGATGAACGCCGCGACGAAGATGATCTCCACCGTCAGCGCGCGGTTCAGCTTGCCGATCATGTCGGCGCTGTTGCGCGCCGCGATCGCCGCAAGCCCCGTGACGGAGATCGTATAACCGGAATGGGCGGTGCGCACGGCGCCGAGCGCGGCGTCGAGCTGGTCGATCACCGGCAGGAGCTGGCTGGCGTCGATGTCGGGGATGCGGCCGGACACCAGGACGGAATTCTCGTTCGCCGAGATGAAGCGGCGGGTCAGATGCTCCGGCAGGACGTCGACATATTGCTTGAGCACGGCCACGTCGGTGATGCCCGCCTTCTCGCGCAGCCACCGCCGCAGCGTCTCCAGCGACCACACATTGCCGACGCCCGCCTGTTCCTCCACGATGGAGTGCACGGCGCCGATCACGTCGAGCGTGTCCGCGTCGTAGAGGCCGGCGCCCGCCGGGAACTCGATCAGGACGTCGATCGGGTTCGCGCCGGTCAGCTTCGCGTCGAGCCGGCTTGACGCTTCCACCGCCTGCTCGCGGTCGGGCACCTGGTCGGCCAGCCGGTAGCGCGGCTCCAGCGTGGCGTAGACCAGCGCCAGGCCGCCGACGACAAGCACGCTGAGCAGCGTATAGAGGCCCGGACGCGTTACCATGTGGCGCGCGATGAAGGCGCAGAAGCGGCGCAGCGCATTCACCCCGGTATCCGATACGCGCACCTTTGCGGCGAAGGCGGCCTCGTTGCGGATGAGCAGCACGCCGAGCAGCGGCACCAGCATCAGCACGCCGAGCAGCGCGATGATCGTCGCCGTCAGTCCCGCCTCGCCGAAAGTGCGGATCAGGTCGGACGAGGAGAACTGCAGCGCTATGAAGGAGATGCCCGCCGTTCCGTGCGTCAGCACGCAGGCCGGCCCCACCACCAGGACGGCGTTGCGGAAGGCCTGGAACCTGTCCTCGCCCGCCAGCAGCCGGTCGCGCGCGGCGAAGGTGAGCTGCATGGAATCGGCGAAGCTGATGACCATGATGAGCGGGGTCATCACGTTGAGGAACATGTTGAGCTGGAAGCCCGCCCAGCCGAGCGCCCCGAGCGCCAGCAGGATCGCGATGAGCGGCGGCCCCGCGGCGATGATCATGAACGAGACGCGACGGAAGAAGATGATGGCGATGAGGCAGCCGGCGGCGAAGCCGAAGGCGTTGTACATCAGCCGGTCGCGCTCTACGGCGTTGCGTATTTCCAGCTGCATGACAGGCACGCCGGAGAGCTGCGCCGTGACGCCGGTGCCCTCCAGGTCGAAGGCGATGGTGTCGCGGATCTCCTTCACGACGTCGTTGAGCTTGCTGGTTCCCACGATGCTCGGCTCCAGCGCCAGCACGATGAGGGTCAGCGTGCCGTCGTCGGAGAGAAGCTTTCCGCGCAGGATCTCGTTGCTTTTGACGCGCTCGATGAGCGCGTCATAGTCCGCGCCCTCCGGCAGCACGTCGGGGAAGAGCGGGGCGGCGACGCCGCCATTTTCCGGCGGCGTGCGGGCGGAGAACATGGAGATGATGCCGCGCGGCCCGTCGATCAGCTGCAGGTCGGTGACGAGGTTGCCGAGGCCCTGCACCGTCTTGCGTGCCAGGAGGTCCTTGCCCTCCACCACGATGAGCACGTCGAACTCGCT
Organism: uncultured Alphaproteobacteria bacterium; assembly: GCA_963801225.1. GTDB lineage: Bacteria > Pseudomonadota > Alphaproteobacteria > Rhizobiales > Afifellaceae > DASWJZ01. The sequence goes on along the minus strand of CAWDED010000008.1, from coordinate 308,504 downwards.
GGAGGGAAACTGCCGCGTGACCTCCTCGAACTGGCGGAACTCCGGCGTGTCGGAGCGGAACAGCTGGCTCAGCGAATCGTCGACCTGGATGCGCGCCACGCCGAAGGCGGCGACGACGGCCAGCACGATGAGGATGCCCAGGCTGAGAAGCGGCGCCTTCAGCGGGATGATGCCGATGCGCTCGATCCTCAAGGCGAGGTCGTGCAGCTTCCGAGGCTGGTGATGCGAGGGATGCTCGTGCTGCCCGCCGGCCCCGCCTGACTCCGTCTCGCTCGACACCCGTTCCCCCGAAGCAGTTCTGAGCAGCGGCAAGACAGACCGCATTTTCGCGCCCCCGTCAAACGCGGCGATTCGCCCTTCGCCGGCGGTTTTGGCGGCGCTCCTGCTCCGGTCCCCTCAGGTCTCGCCGTCCTCATCGTTGTCGGCGGACGCGGTGTCGTCCTCCTGCGCCCCGGGGATCACGTAGCGGCCGGAAAGCCAGCGGTTGAGGTCGATGTCGGCGCAGCGGGACGAGCAGAACGGATAGGCCTCGCGTGTGGCCGGCTTGCCGCAGATCGGGCATTTCCGGCGCGGGCGCAGCGGGATGGGCGCGGGGCCGCTCCCGGTCACGCCGTGATCGCCCAGCGGTCGTAGACGGGGTAGCCGTCGCCGGCCAGCAGCGTCATGGTCTCGTAGAGCGCCAGCCCCACGACATTGGTGTAGGAGCCGACCAGCCGCGTGACGAAGCCGCCGGCCAGGCCCTGGATGGCGTAGCCGCCGGCTTTGCCCTCCCATTCGCCGGAGGCGAGATAGGCCTCGATCTCCTCGCGCGACAGGCGCTTGAAGCGCAGCCGCGTCTCGACCACGCGGGTGCGCACCTGGCCCCGCGGCGTGATCAGGCAGATGCCGCCGTAGACGCGGTGCCCGCGGCCGGAAAGGAGGCGCAGGCACGCCGCCGCCTCGTCGGTGAAGTCGGGCGCCGGCAGAAGGCGCCGGCCGACGGCCACGGCCGTGTCGGCGGCCAGCACGAAGGCGCTGGCGAGCTCCGGGTCGCGCTGCGCGTTGTGGCGCGCCGTGCGCGCCTTGGTGAGCGCCAGCCGCTTCACCAGCGCGCGCGGCAGCTCCTTGCTGTTCGGCGTCTCGTCGATCTCGGCCGGCATCAGCTTGTCGGGCTCGATGCCGATCTGGCCGAGCAGCTGCAGTCGCCGCGGCGACGCCGAGGCGAGCACAAGGCGGGGACGTTCGGAGGCGCTCTTCAGCATGTGCGAGGGTTAGCCCATCCCGGCATGGCTGTGAACTCAAGAAGCGCTGCTATCCCAGACGGTCGCGGATGCGTGCCGCCAGCCGCTCGCGCAGATCGCGGTAGGCGGTGAGGATCTGCGCGCGCGATCCCATGGTCTGGGTGGGATCGGGCATCGGCCAGTATTCCACCTCGATCGCCTGCGTGCGGGTCAGCTCCAGCGCCCGGTGATGCGCCTCCGGCGACAGCGTGATCGCCAGGTCGAAATTGGTGTCGGCAAGCTCTTCCAGCGCCGTGGGGCGATGCTCGCCGAGGTCGAGCCCGATCTCCGCCAGGATCGCGTCGACGAAAGGGTCGCGGTCGCCGGGCAGCACGCCGGCCGAGGCGGTGTGGAAGCGGCCCGGGAAGAAGCTCTTCGTCAGCGCCTCTGCCATGGGCGAGCGCACGGCGTTGCGGCCGCACAGGAACAGCACCGAGGCGATGTTCTCCGCGCCCAAGTCAGCCGCGCCAGTGCAGCACGCAGATGAGCGTGAACAGCCGCCGCGCCGTGCCGAGATCGAGGTCGATCTTGCCCTCGAGCCGCGCCTTGAGGATCTCCGAGCCCTCGTTGTGCAGGCCGCGGCGACCCATGTCGATCGCCTCGATGCGGCTCGGCGAGGCGGTGCGGATCGCCTGATGGTAGCTCTCGCAGATCATGTAATAGTCCTTCACGATCATGCGGAACGGCGTCAGCGAAAGCGCATGCGTGATCAGCGAATCGCCGGACTCCGAGCGTACGTCGAAGACGAGCCGCCGGTCGTGGATCGACAGGTGGAGCCGATAGGGCCCGGGATGCTTCAGCAGCGCGAAGCGGTTCTCCTCGATGAGGTCGTAGATCGCCACGGCGCGCTCGTGCTCGATGTCGGGCGAGGCGCGCCCGATGGAGGCGTCGTCGAGGGTGACGGCGATCAGGCGACTTTGCGGGTCGCTCATGGTCCGCCCCTACAGATTCAGGCGGATGGCGACCGAGCGCGCATGGGCGTCGAGACCCTCCGCCTCGGCGAGCGCGATCGCCGGCTTGGCGAGGGCGCGAAGCTGCTCCGGCCCGAGCTTGAGGATCGAGGTGCGCTTGATGAAGTCGAACACCGACAGGCCGGAGGAGAAGCGCGCCGAACGGGCCGTGGGCAGAACGTGGTTGGGGCCGCCGACATAGTCGCCGATGACCTCCGGCGTGTGACGGCCGAGGAAGACGGCGCCGGCATTGCGCACGCGCGCGAGCAGCTTTTCCGGATCGGCGACCGCCAGCTCCAGGTGCTCCGGCGCGATGCGGTTTGCCAGCTCCATCGCGCCGGCCAGCGACTTGACCAGGATGACGGCGCCATGGTCGCGCCAGCTCGCGGCGGCCATGGCGCCGCGCGACAGCGTCTTGAGCTGGCGCTCGACCGCCTCCGACACGCGATCCGCCAGCGCCTCCGAATCCGTGACGAGGATCGACTGCGCCGCCACGTCGTGCTCGGCCTGCGCCAGCAGGTCGGCGGCGATCCAGTCCGCGTCGTTGTCGGCGTCGGCGACGACGAGCACCTCCGAGGGGCCGGCGATCATGTCGATGCCGACTGTGCCGAAGACCAGCCGCTTGGCGGCGGCGACATAGGCGTTGCCCGGCCCGATGATCTTGGCGACCGGCGCGATCGTCTCCGTGCCGTAGGCGAGCGCCGCGACGGCCTGCGCGCCGCCCACGCGGTAGATCTCGTCGACCCCGGCGAGCTTTGCTGCGGCGAGCACCAGCGGGCTGGTCTTGCCGTCCGGCGTCGGCGTGACCATGACGATGCGCTCCACGCCGGCGATTCTGGCCGGCACGGCGTTCATCAGCACCGAGCTCGGATAGGCGGCCGTGCCGCCGGGCACGTAGATGCCGACCGCCTCCAGCGCCGTCCAGCGCGTGCCGAGCTCCACCCCCTCCGGATCGGTGTAGCGATCGTCCTGCGGCATCTGCCGGCTATGATAGGCCTCGATCCGCCGGCGGGCGGTGGTGAGCGCGTCACGTTGCTCGGCCGAGACGGCATCGGCCGCCGCGGCGATCTCCTCGGCGGAGACGCGCAGCGTTTCGGGCGTCAGCTCCAGGCGGTCGAATTTTTGCGTGTATTCGAGGAGCGCGGCGTCACCGCGGGCACGCACGTCCTCCACGATGGCGCGCGCCGCCGCCTCGACGTCCTCGGCCACCTCGCGCTTGGCCGCGAGCAGCGCCGAAAAGCGCGCTTCGAAGTCCGGGTCGGAGGCGTGGAGGCGGATGGCCATGACGTCGGCTATGTGAGGATGTGCCGTGGCGTGTGCGGCGTCGACCAGGCCGGCCCGAGGTCGGTGAGCTGCGCCTCGATGCACTCGACGGCGAGCCGCAGGGTGGCGCCGCCGGCGAAATCCAGCACGATCTCGCCGGAGGGCGCGTCCTTCGCCTCGAAGCGCACAGCCAGGAGGCTGAGCACCGCCGCCGGCGCATTGGGGTCGATACCCGCCGATTTCACGCTCTCCACGCGCGCGAGATGCAGCGCGGAGCGTCGCCGCTGGTGCTCCCGTGGGCGCCGGCGTCCGACCGTCTCCTCCCAGGCGAAGCGGTTCATGGCGATCACCAGGCGCTTTTCCCTGGGAAGCCAGTTGATGTCTTCGAGCTTGAGCACGGCGTCCTGCACGTGCGCGGACAGCACGGCGAGGTCTTCCGTGTCGAGGGCGATCAGGCGTAGGCGGTTGTCGTCCGGCATGGCCGGACGTGGTAGGGCGTCACTCGCGCAAGGGCAAGGCGTTGCTCAGCCGCGCAGGCGCTCGATCTCCGCGCCGCAGGCGGAAAGCTTCTGCTCCAGCCGCTCGAAGCCCCGGTCGAGGTGGTAGACGCGGTTGACGATCGTCTCGCCTTCCGCCGCCAGACCGGCGATGACCAGCGATACCGAGGCCCTGAGATCGGTCGCCATCACCGGGGCGCCGGTCAGCCGCTTGACGCCGCGCACCGTGGCGCGCTGCCCGTCGAGATGGATGTCGGCACCGAGCCGCACCAGCTCCTGCACGTGCATGAAGCGGTTCTCGAAGATGGTCTCGCGAATCTCCGTCGTGCCGTCGGCGCGCGTCATCAGCGCCATGAACTGTGCCTGCAGATCGGTCGGAAAGCCCGGGAACGGCGCCGTCTCCACGTCGACCGGCCGGAATCCCGTGCCGTTCCGCGCCACCCGGATACCGGCATTCGTCTCCGTCACCTCCACGCCGGACGAGCGGATGGTGTCGAGCACCGTCTGCAGCAGGCCCGGCTCGGCATTCTCCAGCACCACGTCGCCGCCGGCGGCAGCCACGGCCATTGCGTAGGTGCCCGTCTCGATGCGATCGGGGAGCACCTGGTGCGAGGCGCCTTCCAGTCGGTCGACGCCGGAGATGTGGACGGTCGGCGTGCCGGCGCCCTCGATCTGCGCCCCCATCTTGATGAGGCATTCGGCAAGGTTGCGCACTTCCGGCTCGCAGGCGGCGTTCTCGATGACGGTCTCGCCCTTGGCCAGCGTCGCCGCCATCATGATCGTGTGCGTGGCGCCGACGGAGACGTGCGGGAAGCGCACGCGCCCGCCCACGAGCCCGCCGGGTGCCTTGGCCAGGACATAGCCGGCCTCGATGTCGAGCTTGGCGCCGAGCGCCTCCAGCCCCATGAGGAAGAAGTCGACCGGCCGCGTGCCGATGGCGCAGCCGCCGGGCAGCGACACGCGCGCCTCGTGCATGCGGGCGATGAGCGGCCCGATCACCCAGAAGCTTGCCCGCATGCGCGAGACGAGATCGTAGGGCGCGGTCGTGTCGACGATCTGCTCTGCGGAAAGGGTCAGCGTCTCGCCGGCATTCGGCCGGTCGGTGGCCCGCTTGCCGGAGACCAGGTAGTCGACGCCGTGATTGGCGAGGATGCGCTTCAGGAGCGCCACGTCGGCGAGCTCCGGAACGTTCTCCAGCGTCAGCTTCCGATCGGTGAGAAGGCTGGCGATCATCAGCGGCAGCGCGGCGTTCTTGGCCCCCGAGATGGGGATGGAGCCGTTCAGCCGCCGGCCGCCTTCGATACGGATTCGATCCATCAGCTCGGCTCCTTCGTGTTCCCCGCGCCCTCGCCGGCGCCCTCGTCTGCGGCACGCTGGCGCTCCCGCGCCTTGCGCCGCTTCAGGTTGGCCCTCAGCGCTTCCGCCAGCCGCTGCTCGCGGCTCGACCGGAGGCTCGCCTTCGCATCACCTTCGCCCGCGTCGGGAGGGCTCTTCATTCGCTCTCCCTAGAGCATGGTCCCAAAAAGTGGAAACAGGACGATGCTCGAGCAAAACACCCCGTGTGGGGCGCATCGAAGGCGGGAGGCAGCTCCGCCGTCGCATTTTCGCCGCGCGTGACCGGAAAGGCACATCCCCGAATCCGGCGCCCACACGCCAGAATGGCATAAAACACTTTCCAAACGCATAGAAAGCGGGAAATATCGCGGGCAACAATCGCAGGCAGTGGGGGGCTGAGCTTGCGAGCGCTGGCGAGGGCACGGAAAGCGCGTTGGGAGCCGCGGGTCGTAGAGCCTGCTCGGCCGAGCGACGACGCCTTCACGCCGCGGTCGCAGCCCTCCGCGGCGCCTCCCGAAGCGCGGCTCCCGCCCGACATCGCCTTTCTCGCCGGCCACGGCGTGACGGACGAGGCGCTGCGCCGGGCCGTTTGGCTGGCCGCCGACCGCGGCACCCTGGCGAGCGAAGAGCTTCTCGCCGGCGGCCTCGATTCCCGCCGTTACTGGTCGCTTCTCGCCGACGATCTGGGGCTCGCCTTCATCGACGACCTCCGGCATGCCGAGATCCGGGCGGACACGGGGCCGCTCGCGACGGAAGCGGTGCGCGACGCGGCAAAGGTGGTGGTGCGGACCGGCGGAAAAGTTGTCCTCGTCCTGGCCCCGCGGGCTCATGAAATATCGCTGCTCAGGCGCCGCCTCGCCGAGATGCCGGGGCTGGGGGAGCGGCTGAGGATTGCGGCGCCGGAGACGATCCGCGCCTTCCTCGTGGCGCATCGTCATGGCGCCCTCATGCACTATGCGGTCAACCGGCTGGCGCATGTGCTGCCGCCGCTTTCCTCGCGCCGCCAATCCTCCCGCAGAGGCGCGAGCGGGCCGGTGGCGCTCGCCGCCGCTTTGCTGGCGCTGGCGCTTCTGGCGCCGGTCGCCGCGGCGAAGGCTTTTGCACTCCTCGGCACGCTGTTCTTCCTCAATTGCAGCTACTGGAAACTCGCCGCCGCGCTTCGCCGCGTGCGGCCGCTCCGCGTGGAGCCGGTGTTCGACCGGGAGCTTCCCGCCTATACGGTGCTGGTGCCGCTCTATCGCGAGGCTTCCGTCGCGGCCGATCTCGTCAGGCACATGCAGCGGATCGACTACCCGGCCTCGAAGCTGCAGGTGCTGCTGATCGTCGAGGCCGACGACTGCGAGACGCGCGCCGCACTGGCGCGCCACGCCACCGCACCGCTGTTCGAGATCGTCGTCGTCCCGCCGGGCGGGCCGCGCACCAAGCCGAAAGCGCTGACCTACGCGCTCGCCTTCGCGCGCGGCGATCTCGTCGTCGTCTTCGACGCGGAGGACAGGCCCGAGCCCGATCAGCTCAGGAAGGCGGCCGCCGCCTTCCGCGAGCGGCCGGAGCTTGGCTGCGTGCAGGCGCGGCTGACGCCCGACAACGAGGGAAGCTGGTTCGCGCGCATGTTCGCGCTGGAATATGCCGCGAATTTCGATGTGCTCCTCCCGGCTCTCGCCGATTGGGGCGCGCCGATGCCGCTTGGCGGCACGTCGAACCATTTTCCGCGCGCGCTGCTGGAGAAGGTGGCGGCCTGGGATCCCTACAACGTCACCGAGGACGCCGATCTCGGCATAAGGCTGGCGCGCTTCGGCTATTGCAGCACCACCATCTTTTCGCGCACCTACGAGGAGGCGCCCGTCACGTTTCCGGCAATGGCTGCCGCAGCGCCGCCGCTGGATCAAAGGCTGGATGCAGACCGTCGCCCTCTGCCTCGGCGACCGCATCCCGCGCGGCCTGCAGGCTGCCGCTCGGCCAGCAGCTCGCCGTGCACGGCATCCTCTCCGCCGGCGTGCTCGGCTTGCTGCTTTACCCGGTGTCGCTGGTCACCGTGACGTGGGCCGTCATAGCCGCGCTCAACGGGCGCTGGCCGGCCGAGACGCATCTGTGGCCGCTGCTGGCGCTCAACTTCGGCAATCTCGTTGCCGTGCTGGCGGCGGCGGTGATTTCGGCCGTGCGGGGGCTCGGCGCGGCCGGTGCGCGCCACCTCGTCTGGCACATCCTTTTTCTGCCGTTCTACTGGGCGCTGATGTCCTTCGCCGCCTGGCAGGCACTCTTCCAGTTCTTCCGCCGCCCGTCGGAGTGGGAGAAGACTGTGCACGGCGTGGCGCGAGACCGGCGGAAGCGGAGGAGGCCTGCGGCTTTAAGGCCTTCGCCAGTCGCCGCGCCCGCTCCCACCAACGGCGCACGACGGCGGCAACGTCGGTGAACATCCCGACCACCGGCCATGCCGCCGGGCCGGGTGCCGGCTCGGGCGCCAGCGCCAGGCCCGCGGCCGCCGACGCGAATCGTCCTCGCCGGTGTCGCGCACGATCAGCTCGATGAATTGGATCGGCACGCGGTCGCCGACCTCCGCGTGGCCGCCGAGCCGCTCCAGCATGTGGACGCCGATCGGTGTGGCCGGGATCGCCGGCGGCTCCACGCCATAGGCGGCGGCGAGCTCGCCCAGCGTATGGGTGGGGTCGATCATGAACTCGCCGAAGAAGTCCTTGTCGTCCTCCTCCACCTGCGCGGGGCTGGCGAACAGCCGGTCGAGCAGCCGGATGTTGCGCGGCGAGGTGAACAGATAGACGCGGTCGTCCGGCTCGATGCGGCCGGCATATTGCGGGCGCATCGACTGCTCCTTGCGCACCACGAGCGAGGGACGCGCCCAGCGCGGGATGCGCTCGCCGCGCGCCACCGGGCTGTCGGGCACCACGTGGTAGACCACCAGCTCGTGGTTGGCGGTGCCGGGCAGCTCCAGCTCCACCTTGTCGACCGGGCCGAGGGTCGGCGGGATGATGAGGCCGAGCTGCCGCGCCATCGGCCGGATGGTCCAGCCCTGGATGACCAGCGAGGCGAGCACGATGATGAAGGCGGCGTTGAAGATCTCCTGGCCGCGCGGCAGCAGCGCGATGAGCGGCAGGATGGCGAGCAGCAGCGAGACGGCGCCGCGCAGCCCCACCCAGGCGATGAAGGCGGTCTCCTCGCGCTGGAAGCGGAACATCGTCAGGCAGAGCCAGATCGCCACCGGCCGCGCCACGAAGATGAGGAAGAGGCCGAGCAGCAGGCCCTGGATGGCGATGCGCGGGAACTCCGACGGCGTGGCGAGCAGCCCGAACACCACGAACATGCCGATCTGCGCCAGCCACGTCATGCCGTCCTGGAACTGACGCAGCGTCACCGCCTCGCGCAGCCTGCGGTTCCCGGCGACGAGGCCGGCGACATAGACGGCGAGGAAGCCGCTGCAATGGAAGACGCCGGCGATGGCGAAAAGCACCAGCGAGGAGGCGAGCACCACGATCGGGTAGAGCCCCGATTCAAGCTCCAGGCGATTCACCAGCCGCACGATGGCGAAGCCGCCGGCAAGCCCCAGGACGAACCCCAGCCCGATCTCGCGCACGAAGGCGACGACGAAGGTGACGGTCACGCCCGCCTCCGGCGTGCCGTGCGTGATGAGCTCCACCAGCGTCACGGTGAGGAAGATCGCCATCGGGTCGTTGCAGCCCGATTCCACCTCCAGCACCGAGCGCACCCGGTCGCGCAGATGGATGCCGCCGACCCTGAGCAGGAAGAACACCGCCGCCGCGTCGGTGGAGCTGACGACGGCGCCGAGCAGGAGAGACTGCAGCCAGGGAAAGCCGAAGACGACCCGGGTGGCCATGCCCACCATGGCGGTGGTGAGCATCACGCCGATCGTCGCCAGCACGATCGCCGGCAAAGCGGCCTGGCGGAAAGCCGCGAGCTTGGTGCCGAAGCCGGAATCGAAGAGGATGATCGCCAGCGCGATGCTGCCCAGGAAATAGGCGGCGCCGCCATTGTCGAACGCCAGCCCGAGCCCGTCCTCGCCGGCCACCAGCCCCACCGCCAGGAAGATGAGCAGGATGGGGGCGCCGAAGCGGAAGGCGATCCAGCTGGTGAACACCGCGGCCATGACGAGCCCGGCACCGATCAGGATCGCCAGGTACATGGTCTCGAACATACGCCCGCCGTCGCTTTCCTCTGCCGAATGTCCCCTTGATAGGGGCTAATGCAAGGGACGGTCCAGTCACGCTCTCGGGGCGTGATTGTCAGATCGTAAGCCTCAGATCGTGACCTGCGCGCCGATCTCCACCACGCGCTCCGCCGGGATGTGGAAATAGTCGGTGGCGGAATTGGCCGAGCTGGCGAGCGCGATGAACAGCTTGTCCTGCCACAGCGGCATGCCGGAATGCGGCGATGCCTTGAGGCTGCGGCGCGACAGGAAGAACGACGTCGCCATGATGTCGAAGGTCAGGCCCTGCTTGCGGCAGGCGGCGATGCCTTTCAGCACGTTCGGCGTCTCCATGTAGCCGAAGGTGATCGCCACGCGCTGGAAGGTGGGCGACAGCTCTTCGATGGTCACGCGCTCGTCGGCCGGGACGCGCGGCGTGCTCTCCGTGCGGATGGTGAGGATGATGTTGCGCTCGTGGATGATCTTGTTGTGCTTCAGGTTGTGAAGCAGCGCCGTCGGCGCGCCCTCCGGGTCGCCGGTCAGGAAGATCGCGGTGCCGGGCACGCGGTTGGGCGGCTTGGCGTCGAGATGGTTCACGAGGTCCTTCAGCGACACTTCCTGCCGCTGCGCCTTCTCCGACAGCAGCGCCGTTCCCCGCCGCCAGGTCAGCATGGCCAGGATCAGGAATGCCCCGAACGTGATCGGCACCCAGCCGCCGCTGGCGATCTTCAGGCTGTTGGCGCCGACGAAGGAGAGATCGACGAAGAGGAACGGCCCGATCACCAGGGCGGCGAGCCAGAAGCGCCAATGCCAGCAATAGCGCATGACGACGAGAGCGAGCAGCGCATCGACGACCATCGCCGACGACACCGCGATGCCGTAGGCGGAGGCGAGGTTGGACGACGAGCCGAAGAGCAGCGTCAGCACCACCACGGCGGAGAACAGCAGCCAGTTGATGCGCGGCACGTAGATCTGCCCGGTCGTCGTTTCCGACGTGAACAGGATGCGCATGCGCGGCAGGAGGCCGAGCTGGATCGCCTGCCGCGTCACCGAGTAGGTGCCGGTGATCACCGCCTGGCAGGCGATGATGGTGGCGGCAGGTGGCGAGCGCCACGATGAACACCAGCATCCAATCGGGAAAGAGCAGGAAGAAAGGGTTCTCGCGCGTCGACGGGTCATGGAGGATCAGCGCCGTCTGTCCGGAATAGTTGAGCATCAGCGCCGGCAGCGCCAGTCCGAACCAGCCGATGCGGATGGGCTTCGGTCCGAAATGGCCGAGGTCGGCATAGATCGCCTCCGCACCGGTGACCGCGAGGAAGACCGCACCCATCGTGGCGAAGCCCACCAGCTTGTGGCCGATCAGGAAGCTTGCGGCATAGTAGGGATTGATCGCCAGGAGCACCGAGGGCTCCAGCATCAGGCCGGATACTCCCGCAGCGGCCATCACGAGGAACCAGAGCGCGGTTATCGGCCCGAAGAAAGCCGAGACGCGCGCCGTGCCCGTGCGCTGGATGCCGAACAGCGCGACGAGGATGACGAGCGCCGTCGGCACGACGGCGGGCTCCAGAATTCGGCGCCCGCACGGTGATGCCTTCCACCGCCGCCAGCACCGAGATCGCCGGCGTAATCGTCGCGTCGGCGTAGAAGAGCGCCGCGCCGATCATGCCGAGCAGCAGCACCCATCCCGAGCGCTTGCCTCTGAGGCCGCGGCGGGCAAGCGCCATGAGAGAGAGCGTGCCGCCCTCGCCGTTATTGTCGGCGCGCAGAAGCAGCGTGACGTATTTCAGCGAGACGATGAGGATGAGCGCCCACAGCATGAGCGACAATATCCCCACCATCGCCGCCCAGCTCGGTGGCCGGTCCGGCGGCAACGCGGCCTTGGCGGCCTCGCGGATAGCGTAAAGCGGGCTCGTCCCGATGTCGCCATAGATGACGCCGAACGAGCCAACGACCAGAAGAGCGAGACCAGGATGCTTGGGCTCGCTCGTACCATTTTTTCCGCCTTCGGACGAAGCGTCCGCCGCGGAGGAATTCAGGGCCATTACGATGCCACCCAGCGCATGGGTCGCGTGGTTTAGCAGAGCAAGCGCGCCGATGCACGCCTTTAGGGCCGCTTAGATAGGAAGCGTCGGGGCGATATTCGAGAGGCGCGGAAAATGCTGCAATATCATGCCCGAATTCCGCGGGGTCAGTCCTGTCCGCCGCCCTCGCTTCCGCTGCCCTCACCGCCCTTGCCGCCACCGCCGCTTCCCCCGCCAGCGCCGCCCGCACCGCTGCCGCCGTTCAGCCCGCGAGGCGGCGTGACGCCGCCGCGGCAGCCCGACGTGTCGAGCCTGAAGTCGGGCAGCAGGCTTGCCTGCGAGATGCTGTAGGGGAGGAAGAGGCCGCGCGTGGCGGGTGCGGGGTCTTCAAAGCCGCCGCCCGGCGGGACGACGACGACGGTGCAGCCGGGCTGCAGCGTCTGGCACCGATTCGCTGCATCGCAGACCTGCGCCTGTCCCTCGTAGAGCGCGATGGTGGTGCGGCCGGTGCCGGGCTCCACGAATCCGTCGAGTCCGGTGCCGCGCACGCCGATCGTCATCACCGGGGTGCGGATCAGATAGGCGCTCTTGGGGCTGTTGCCGGTGATGAAGCGGAAGGCGCCCTTCACGGCGCTCAGCGTGACCGTGCGCGCCGTGTTGCCGGAGAAGACGAACTTGTCGATGGTGACCCTGGCGTTCGGCCCCACCACGAAGCGCGTGTCGTCGACGAAGCGGATCTGTGCTTCGCCGCTGCGGTTCGTGCTGATCTGGTCGCCCATGAAGACCGGGCCCTGGGCCTGCAGCACGCGGGCGCCGGCGCTGCCCGACGCCTCGGCCGATCGCGAGACCTTCTCCGCCTCGCCGCTGGGGCCGGCAGCGAAGCCCGACGCGGGCAGGGCTGCGAGCGCGAGAAGAAGGGGAACGCAGACGAGATGTGTGCGCACAAGCATCAAGGCCTCCGGATCGATCCCCTCGGTTCATATTAGAATCCGCCAAGGCGGCGACAACGTGGCCGGCGAAATATCCTTACGCAAATGATGCCGATCCCCGCCTCGCCGCGGGATTGGAAAGCGGCGCGTCGTGGCCTACCGGTGCCTGAAGCCCGGGGCGCGCTTCTCGATGAACGCCGCCATGCCCTCCTTGCGGTCGGCCGTGGCGAAGGAGAGCTGGAACGCCCGCCGCTCGAACAGTACGCCTTCGCTCAGCGTCGCCTCGTAGGCGCGGTTGACGGCCTCCTTCGCCAGCATCACCACCGGCAGCGACATCGAGGCGATGGCCTCGGCTGTCTTCATCGCCTCGGCAAGCAGCTCGGCGGCCGGCACGATGCGCGCCACGAGCCCGGCGCGCTCCGCTTCCTCCGCGTCCATCATGCGCCCGGTCAGGCACATCTCCATGGCTTTGGCTTTGCCGATGGCGCGGGTCAGCCGCTGCGTGCCGCCGATGCCGGGAATGACGCCGAGCTTGATCTCCGGCTGCCCGAACTTGGCGTTGTCGGCGGCGATGATGAAGTCGCAGGCCATGGCGATCTCGCAGCCGCCGCCCAGCGCGTAGCCGGCGACCGCCGCGATGATCGGCTTCCGCACCGCCGCCATCTGTGCCCAGCCGGCGAACCAGTTCTTCAGGAACACCTCGGGATAGTCGAGGTCGTGCATCTCCTTGATGTCGGCGCCGGCGGCAAACGCCTTCTCCGATCCGGTGAGCACGATGGCCCCGATCGCCTCGTCGGCGTCGAAAGCGGCAAGCGCCGCAATCACCTCTGTCATCACCATGGCGTTGAGGGCGTTCAGCGCCTTCGGCCGGTTGAGCGTGATGAGGCCGACGCGGCCGCGCGTTTCGGTGAGGATGGTCTCGTAGTCAGCCATGATGCTTCGTTCAGCTTCGAGCATGATCTTATCCGAAAACCGCTCCCCTTTTCGGGATCATGCTTCGCTTCGTCCGCGCAGCCATTCGATGATGCCGGAGAAGTCGCGGCCGGCATGGCCCGCCGCGTCGAAGAGCGCATAAAGCTGCGTCGCCGCCGCGCCAAGCGGTGTGGGGGCGCCGCTCGCCTGCGCCGCCGCCTGCGACAGCTTCAGGTCCTTCAGCATCAGCGCCGCGGCGAAGCCCGGCTTGTAGTCGCGATTGGCGGGGCTCGCCGGCACCGGCCCCGGCACCGGGCAATAGCTGGTCAGCGACCAGCACTGCCCCGACGAGGTGGACGCCACGTCGAACAGCGCCTGATGCGACAGGCCGAGTTGCTCCGCCAGGATGAACGCCTCCGACACGCCGATCATCGAGATGCCGAGGATCATGTTGTTGCAGATCTTGGCCGCCTGTCCCGCGCCCGCCGGGCCGCAATGCACGATCTTCTTGCCCATCAGCTCCAGGATCGGCTTGCCGCGTTCGAAGGCGTCCTGCTTGGCCGCCCGCCATGAAGGTCAGCGTCGCGGCCTCCGCGCCCGTCACGCCGCCGGAGACCGGCGCATCGAGCGAGGCGAAGCCCGCCTCTGCCGCGGCGGCATGGAACTGCCGTGCAGCGTCCACCTCGATGGTGGAGCAGTCGACGAGGAGCGCGCCCGGCTTGGCGCGCGCCAGGATGCCGCCGTCGCCGCAATAGGCTTCCAGCACGTGCTTGCCCGCCGGCAGCATGGTGACGACGATGTCCTTGTCGGCCACGGCCTCCGCCGTGCTCGCCACGACAGTGACGCCGGCCTTGGCGGCGGCATCGCGCGCCTTGTCGACGAGGTCGAACCCGCTGACCGCGTAGCCCGCTTTCACCAGATTGGCCGACATGGGCAGGCCCATGTTTCCGAGCCCGATGAAGCCGATCGACGTCACTGGGCTTTCCTCCTTTTGCCTGCGTCTTCGTCTTCTTCGCCCCGGCGAGCCCCAGCTCATCCATGTCGAGCGGCTCGAAATAGGCCGCCACCATTTCGTCGGTCACCTCAGCAAGCGTTGCCGGCTGCCAGCGCGGATTGCGGTCCTTGTCGACGACGGCGGCGCGGATGCCCTCGTGGAACTCGTGGCTCGCGAAGAAACGCAGCACGATGCGGAACTCCATGTCGAGGCAATGGGCGAGCGAGGGGAGGGCACGTCCGCGCCGCTGCGCCGCGAGCGTCACCTTGAGGGCGGTGGGGGATTTCTGCAGCAGCGTCTGCCGCGTTTTTTGAGCGAGCTGCGAGCCATCGGCTGCAAGCCGCGCGACGATCGCCTCCATGTCGTCGCCGGCAAGCCAGCGGTCGATGTCGCTTTGGCGTGCGGCGAGTGCGGACGGCCCCGGATCGCCGGCGAAGCGTCGGAATGGCATCGGCCGCCGCTTCGCCGGATGCGAGAGCCGTGACCAGCGCGCCGAGCGTCTCCTTCGGAACGAAGGCATCGGCGACGCGCGCAAAGATCGCGTCGGCGGCGCCGATCCGCTCGCCGGTCAGCGCCAGGTAGGTGCCGATCTCGCCGGGCGCGCGCGGCAAGCAGCCAGGTGGCGCCGACATCCGGCATGAAGCCGATGCCGGCCTCGGGCATGGCAAAGCCGGTGGCTTCCGTGACGACGCGGTAGCGCGCATGGGCGGAGACGCCCACACCGCCGCCCATGACGATGCCATCCACCAGCGTCACGACGTCCTTGGGATATTCGGCGATGCGGAGATCGAGGCGATATTCCTTGCGCCAGAAGTCCGCCGCGAAGCCGGCGCCGCTGTCGCGCCTGTCATAGAGTGAGCGGATGTCGCCGCCGGCACAGAAGGCGCGCTCGCCGGCGGCGTCGATGATCACGGTCTCGACCGCCGCGTCGGCTTCGAACGCGTCGAGCGCTGCCGCCATGCCTTCCACCATGCCAAGCGTCAACGCATTGAGCGCGCCTGGCCGGTTGAGGGTGATGCGTCCGGCCGTGCCCTCGTGCCGGACAATAAGCTCCGGCTCTTTCGCTTCGTCCATCAGCCGCGCCCGCCGAAGAGGCGCGCGCGCGATGATCACGCGCATGATCTCGTTAGTCCCTTCCAGGATCTGGTGCACGCGCAGATCGCGCACGATCTTCTCGATGCCGAACTCGGCGAGATAGCCGTAGCCGCCGAAGAGCTGCAGCGCCCGGTTGGCGACCTCGAAGCCGGCATCGGTGACGAAGCGCTTCGCCATGGCGCAGAGCTTCGTCGCGTCCGGCGCCCCGGCGTCGAGTGCTGAAGCCGCCCGCCACAGGAAGGTGCGCGAGACCTCCAGCTCCGTCGCCATGTCGGCAACGCGGAACTGCAGCGCCTGAAAATCCTTCAGTTGCTTTCCGAAGGCGGAGCGCTCGCCCATATAGGCGACCGCCTTGTCGAGCGCCGCCTGCGCCCCGCCGAGCGAGCAGGCGGCGATGTTGAGCCGGCCGCCGTCGAGGCCGGCCATGGCGATCGGGAAGCCGTCGCCTTCCGCGCCGAGCCGGTTGGCGACCGGCACGCGCGCGCCCTCGAAGACCACCGCCCGCGTCGGCTGCGCGTTCCAGCCCATCTTCGCTTCGTTGGCGCCGAGCGTCAGCCCCGGCGTGTCACCGGGGACGATCAGCGTGGATATCCCGCGCGGCCCTTCCTCGCCGGTGCGCACCATGACGAGATAGAGGTCGCCCGCGCCGGCTCCGGAGATGAACTGTTTCTGGCCGTCGAGCACGTAATGGTCGCCGTCGCGCACGGCCCTGGTGCGGAGCGCGGCGGCATCGGAGCCCGAGCCCGGCTCGGTGAGGCAGTAGCTTGCCAGCCTCTCCATGCTGCAGAGTCCCGGCAGGAAAGCCTTCCGCTGTGCTTCGTTGCCGAAGGCATCGACCATCCAAGCCACCATGTTGTGGATGGAGAGGTAGGCCGAGACGGTCGGGCAGCCGGTCGCCAGCGCCTCGAAGACCAGTGCTGCGTCGAGCCGCGTCAGGCCCGAGCCGCCGGCATCCTCGCGGACATAGATGCCGCCGAGCCCGAGCGCCGCCGCGGCGCGCAGCGTGTCGACCGGAAAGTGCTTCTGCTGGTCCCACTCGACCGCATGCGGCGCGATCTCTTTCTCCGCGAACTCCCGCGCCATGTCGCGGATCGCCGTCTGTTCATCGCTGAGGGAAAAATCCATCGCGGCGATCCGCCCGCGTCTAGCGCATCGTGGGAATGACGAACTCCGCGCCGTCCTTGATGCCGGAGGGCCAGCGCGAGGTGACGGTCTTGGTCTTGGTATAGAAGCGGATGGAATCCGGGCCGTGCTGGTTGAGGTCGCCGAAGCCGGAGCGCTTCCAGCCGCCGAACGTGTGGTAGGCGAGCGGCACCGGAATCGGCACGTTGATGCCCACCATCCCGACATTGACCTTCGAGGCGAAGTCGCGCGCCGCGTCGCCGTCGCGCGTGAAGATGGCGACGCCGTTGCCGTATTCGTGCCTGGAGGGGAGGGCGAGCGCCTCCTCGTAAGTGTCGGCGCGGACGACGGAGAGGACGGGGCCGAAAATCTCCTCCTTGTAGATGCGCATGTCGGGCTTGACCTCGTCGAACAGGCAGCCGCCCATGAAGAAGCCGTTCTCGTAGCCCTGCATGGTGAAGTCGCGGCCGTCGACGGCGAGCCTGGCGCCTTCCTTCACGCCGAGATCGACATAGCTCTTTACGCGCTCCAGCGCCTGCTTGGTCACCAGCGGCCCGTAATCGGCGTCGGAATCGCTCGACAGGCCGATCTTCAGCGCCTCCACCCGCGGGATGAGCTTGTCCATCAGCGTGTCGGCGGTCTCCTTGCCGACCGGAACGGCGACCGAGATCGCCATGCAGCGCTCGCCGGCGGAGCCGTAGCCGGCGCCGATCAGCGCGTCGACCGCCTGGTCCATGTCGGCGTCGGGCATCACGACCATGTGGTTCTTGGCGCCGCCGAAGCACTGCACGCGTTTCCCATGCGCAGTGCCGGTCGTGTAGATGTATTCGGCGATCGCCGAAGAGCCGACGAAGCCGATCGCCATGACGCGCGGGTCGGTGAGGATCGTGTCGACGGCCTCCTTGTCGCCGTTGACGACATTGAGAATGCCGTCCGGCAGCCCCGCCTCGATGAAGAGCTCGGCGAGCCGCATGGGCACCGAGGGGTCGCGCTCCGACGGCTTCATGATGAAGGCGTTGCCGCAGGCGATCGCCGGCGCGCACTTCCACAGCGGGATCATGGCGGGGAAGTTGAACGGCGTGATGCCGGCGACGACGCCGAGCGGCTGGCGCATCGAATACATGTCGATGCCCGGCCCGGCGCCTTCCGGTGTACTCGCCCTTGAGCAGATGCGGGATGCCGCAGGCGAACTCCACCACCTCCAGCCCGCGCTGCACGTCGCCCTTGGCGTCGGGGATGGTCTTGCCGTGCTCCGAGGAGAGGAGCTTCGCTAAATTCTCCATGTCGGCCTGCGCGAGCTGCAGGAAGCGGAGCAGCACGCGGGCACGCTTCTGCGGGTTTTCCGCCGCCCAGGCCGGCTGCGCCTTTGCAGCATTGGCGATGGCCTTTTCCACCTCCGCCTTCGAGGCCAGCGCCACTTTGGCCTGAACTTCGCCGGTGTTCGGATCGAAAATGTCGCCGAAGCGGCCGCTCTCCCCAGCAACCGCCTTGCCGCCGATGAAATGGCCGATGCTTCGCATGGGCGTCCCTCGCTTATGCCACCGCTCTCTGCCGGGGCGCTTGGCCTTCGCATCTAAGGGTATCGTTCGGCGCTTGGCAATTACCGCGCCTTTCAGCGGGCTCCGCCGTTCCGGCGGCGCGACGCGGAGCCTACACGCAAACCGCTTGTCATCCGCGCTTTGCGCCCTACACTGGCGGGAAATAGGCGGGCAAAGACCCGCGACCCACGGGGCAGGAAACGTATGGATGCCGTTGCACCGGCTGCGGTGAGCGACGACACCTTTCCGAAGCTGCTGATCCGCAACGCGGAGACGCGCGGCGCCCGGCCGGCTATGCGCCTGAAAGAGCTCGGCATCTGGCAGACCTGGACTTGGGCGCAGGTGCTGGACGAGGTGCGCGCCTTCGCCGTGGGGCTTTCCAAGCTCGGCATTGCGCGTGGCGACAAGATTGCCATCATCGGGCAGAACCGGCCGCGGCTCTATTGGTCGATCGCCGCCGTGCAGTCGCTCGGCGGCGTGCCGGTGCCACTCTATTCCGAACTCTGTCGCCGACGAGATGGCCTACGTGCTCGCGCATGCCGAAGTGGTGGCCGCCATCGTGGAGGACCAGGAACAGGTCGACAAGCTGCTCTCCATTGCCGAGCGCACGCCGACGCTGAAGACGATCGTCTACGACGAGACGCGCGGCATGCGCATCTACGATGCGAAGCATCTTCATTCCTTCGAAGCGGTGCAGCAGGCGGGCCGCGAGCGCCTGGCGGAGGAAGCCGGGGCCGAGGCCGCATGGCGGGCCGGCCTGGCCGCCGGCAGGGGCGGGGACCTCGCCATTCTGCTCTACACCTCCGGGACGACGGGCCGCCCCAAGGGCGTGATGCTCTCGTACGACAACCTCGTCATCTCGGCGCGGAACGGCAACACCTTCGACCGTCTCGGCGAGGGCGAGGAGACTATCGCCTATCTCCCCATGGCCTGGGTCGGCGATCACATCTTCTCCTACGCGCAGTCCTACACGTCGGGCTATTGCGTCAATTGCCCGGAGAGCCCCGAGACGGTGATCCAGGACCGGCGCGAGATCGGCCCGACCTACTTCTTCGCGCCGCCGCGCGTCTTCGAGAGCCTGCTCACGCTGATCGTGGTGCGCATGGAGGATGCCAGCGGGCCGAAGCGGGCGATGTTCCGCTACTTCATGAACGTCGCCAAGCGCTCCGGCGAGAAGATTTTGAACGGCGAGCGTGTGTCGTTCACCGACCGACTGCTTTATGCGCTCGGCCGGTTCCTGGTCTACGGGCCGATCACCAGCCGCCTCGGCTTCTCGCGGCTCAAGGTGGGCTACACCGCGGGCGAGGCGATCGGGCCGGAGATCTTTCGCTTCTACCGCTCGCTCGGCATCAATCTGAAGCAGCTCTACGGGCAGACCGAAGCGAGCGTCTACATCACCATGCAGGCGGACGGCGACATTGACGCGGAGACGGTCGGCAGGCCGGCGCCGGAGGTGGAGATCAGGATCGCCGACAATGGCGAGGTGCTCTACCGCTCGCCCGGCGTCTTCCAGGGCTATTACCGCCAGGAAGAGGCGACCCGCGCCACCAAGGACGACGAGGGCTGGGTGAAGACTGGCGACGCCGGCCTCTTCGACAAGCACGGCAACCTCCGGATCCTCGACCGCGCCAAGGATGTCGGGCGGCTCGCCGGCGGCACGCTGTTCCCGCCGAAATACATCGAGAACAAGCTGAAATTCTTTCCCGACATCAAGGAGGCGGTCGTCTTCGGCGACGGGCGCGACAGGGTCTGCGCCTTCATCAACATCGACACCGTCGTCGATCGGCTCGTGGGCGGAGCGCAACAACGTCTTCTATTCGTCCTATCAGGAGCTTGCGGCGCATCCCGAGGTCGCGCGCATCGTCGCCGCGCATGTCGACCAGGTGAACCGCGACCTGGCCCAGGAGCCCGACATGTCGGGCTGCCAGATCAGCCGCTTCCTCATCCTCCACAAGGAGCTCGATCCCGACGACGGCGAGCTGACGCGAACCCAGAAGGTGCGGCGCGGGCCCATCGCGGAGCGCTACGGCGCGCTCATCGACGCGCTCTATTCGAGCGCCGGCGAGGTGTTTGCCGAGACCGAGGTCACCTTCGAGGACGGGCGCAAGGGGACCATCTCCGCCACGGTGAAGATCCACGACATGGATGTCTATGCGGGGGCCGAAGAGCCGCTGGCGGAGGCCGCCGAGTGAGACCCCTGCCGCCCGCAGGCCTCTCCTCCGCGGCCGAGGTCGCGGCAGCGAACGAGCCGGACATCCTGCTCAAGGTCGACGGCATCTCGCTCTATTTCGGCGGCCTGCAGGCGATCCGCGACGTCTCCTTCGACATCCGCCGCGGCGAGATTCGCGCCATCATCGGGCCGAACGGCGCCGGCAAGACCTCGATGCTCAACGTCATCAATGGCTTCTATCACCCGCAGCACGGCACGATCACCTTCAAGGACCGGACGCGGCAGCGCATGCGCCCGCACGACGCGGCCGCGCAGGGCATCGCCCGCACCTTCCAGAACGTCGCGCTTTTCCGCGGCATGTCGACGCTCGACAACATCATGTCGGGCCGCAGCCTGAAGATGACGAAGAACATCGCCTGGCAGATGCTTTGGGTCGGACCCGCCCGGCGCGAGGAGATCGCGCATCGCAGGGAAGCGGAGCGCATCATCGATTTCCTCGAGATCGAACACATCCGCAAGACGCCCGTCGGCCGGCTGCCCTACGGCCTGCAGAAGCGCGTGGAGCTCGGCCGGGCGCTCGCCATGGAGCCGGACCTGCTGCTGCTCGACGAGCCGATGGCCGGCATGAACCTCGAAGAGAAGGAGGACATGAGCCGCTTCATCATCGACGTGAACCAGGAGTTCGGCACCACCGTCGCTCTGATCGAGCACGACATGGGCGTGGTGATGGATCTCTCCGACCGCGTGCTCGTGCTGGATTACGGGCGCAAGATCGCCGACGGCACGCCGGCGGAGGTGCGCGCCAACCAGGACGTGATCGACGCCTATCTTGGCGTCGCGCACTGAGGCCGGCCATGGAGCTGCTTCACGCCATCTTCGTCGCGCCCTTCGTGCAGATGGTCGACGCGCCCGACTTCCTGCTGCAGGTGCTGTGGGACGGCTTCGTCGCCGGCATCCTCTATGCGCTGATCGCGCTCGGCTTCGTGCTCATCTTCAAGGCCTCCGGCGTCTTCAATTTCGCGCAGGGCATCATGGTGGTGTTCGCCGCGCTGACCCTGGTGGGGCTCTACGAGAAGGGCGTCCCCGCCTGGGCGGCGCTGATCCTGGCGATTGCGCTGATGGGCGTGCTGGCGCTCGGCGTGGAGCGCCTCGTCATGCGCCCGCTCGTCAACCAGCCGGAGATCATCCTGCTGATGGCGACGATCGGCCTGACCTATTTCCTCATCGGCCTCGGCGAGTTCATCTTCGGAGGCGAGCCGAAGGTGATGATCACCGAGCAGCTCGGGCTCCCCACCGGCGACACGCTGATCCCCATCGGCGAGCGCGGCATCGTGATCGTGCAGCACATCGACGTCGCGGCCGCGATCATCGCCATCGTCATGGTCACGGGGCTCGGCATCTTCTTCAACAAGACCCGCATCGGTCGGGCGCTGCGCGCTGTCGCCGACGACCACCAGGGTGCGCTTTCCGTCGGCATCTCGCTCAATCAGATCTGGGCGATCGTCTGGTTCGCCGCCGGCATCGTGGCGCTGGCGACCGGCATCATGTGGGGTGCTCGTTCCGATGTCTCCTTCGCGCTGGAGATCATCGCGCTGAAGGCGCTGCCGGTGCTCATCCTCGGCGGCTTCACCTCCATCTCCGGCGCCATCGTCGGCGGCCTGATCATCGGCATGGGCGAGAAGATCGGGGAGCTCTATTGGGGTCCGCTGGTCGGCGGCGGCATCGAGAGCTGGCTCGCCTACATCATCGCGCTGCTGTTCCTGCTGTTCCGGCCGCAGGGCCTTTTCGGCGAACGCATCATCGAGCGTATCTAGGGGGGCAGAGGTGCTCTATCGCGAGGCGGGACAGTTCAAGACGGGCTACGAAGCCGATCAGGCGATCTTTCCGCTGCGCGAGGACAAGATCGGCATCGCCGTGGTGCTCGTCGTTGCCTTCGTGCTCGTCCCGTTGACCGCCAACGCCTTCGTCCTCACCTCCGTCATGATCCCCTTCCTCATCTTCGCCTGCGCCACGGTGGGGCTGAACATCCTCACCGGCTATGCCGGCCAGCTGTCGCTCGGCACGGGGGGCTTCATGGGGGTGGGGGCCTATGCCTGCTACAAGCTCACCAGCATTTTCCCGGAGGCCAACATCGTCCTCCTGGTGATCCTCTCGGGGGCCTTCTCGGCGATCGTGGGGATGGTGTTCGGCCTGCCGTCGCTCAGGATCAAGGGGCTCTATCTCGCAGTGACGACGCTTGCCGCGCAGTTCTTCCTCGGCTGGTGCTTCATCCGCATCCCCTGGCTCTACAACTACAATGCCTCCGCCGCGATCGAGGTGCCGCAGCGCGAGGCGTTCGGCATTGTCGCCGCGGGTCCGGCGGCCACGCCGCTGGCGCGCTACTACATCGTGCTTGTCGTCACCGCGGTCATTACGCTTCTGATGAAGAACGTCATTCGCGGCCATATCGGCCGCTCGTGGATGATGATCCGCGACATGGACATTGCCGCCGAGCTGATCGGCATCCGGCCGCTCTTCGCCAAGCTCTCGGCTTTCGCGGTGTCGTCCTACATCTGCGGCGTGGCGGGAGCGATGATGGTGTTCTTCTGGCTCGGCGCCGCCGAGCCCTCCGCATTCGCCGTCTCGCTCTCGTTCCAGGTTCTCTTTATGGCGATTCTAGGCGGGCTCGGCTCGCTGATGGGGTGTTACATGGGCGCCGCGTTCATCTGGATTCTGCCGGTGATCCTGCGCTTTGCATTGCCGGCTATCGGCATCGATATCGGCGCGGAGACGGTGCAGCACGTGACCTTCATGATCATCGGCGCTCTCATCATCGCGTTCCTGATCGCCGAGCCGAACGGCCTCGCCAGGCTCTGGCAGATCGGCAAGGAGAAACTGCGCGTCTGGCCGTTTCCATACGGCTAGATGGCTATCGGGTGGGTTGCGGCGCGCCGGAAAGCCGCTACCATCAAGGCATCGGACCGGGCCCAAAGAAGGCGCGGCCCATGAAGCAATGCGGACCCGAAGTCCGCAGGGAGGAAGCAATGAACTTGAGAAAGCTCGCCCTTGGCGGGGCGCTTGTGGTTGTGTGTGGTCTCGCGTCCGAGGCCTTCGCGGAGGATTCCCTCTACATCCCGCTCCTGACCTATCGCACCGGGGCCTATGCCGGCTCCGGCATACCCGTTGCCAACGGCATGCACGACTACTTCACGATGCTGAACGAGCGCGACGGCGGCATCGGCGGCGTCAAGCTCAACGTCGAGGAGTGCGAGACCGGCTACGATACGCAGAAGGGCGTCGAGTGCTACGAAGGCACCAAGGGCAAGGGCGCGCTGGTCTACAATCCCTATTCGACCGGCATCACGCTGCAGCTCATTCCGAAAGCGGCGGTCGACAAGATCCCCGTCCTGTCGATGGCCTACGGCCTTTCCGCTTCTGCCATCGGCGGGACCTTTCCGTGGGTCTTCAATCCGCCCGACACCTATTGGGACGGCGCCTCCGCCATCATCGAGGACATCGCCAATCGCGAGGGCGGGCTTGATGCTCTGAAGGGCAAGAAGATCGGCTTCATTTTCCTGGATGCCGGCTATGGCCGCGAGCCGATACCGCTTTTTGAGCAGCTTGCGGAGAAGTACGGCTACGAGCTGTTCAAATATCCGGTGCCCGGCGCCGAGATGCAGAACCAGTCGTCGCAATGGCTGAATGTCCGGCGTGACAACCCCGACTACATGATCATGTGGGGCTGGGGTGCCATGAACCCGACCGCGGTCAAGGAAGCGACCCGCATCCGCTATCCGATGGACCACTTCTACGGCATCTGGTGGTCGGGCAGCGACGACGACGCGCGCGGTGGCGGCGAGGCAGCGGCGGGCTATCGCTCCCTCAACTTCCACGGCACGACGGGCAGCGACTATCCCGCTCTGCAGGACGTCAAGAAGTACGTCGTGGATGCGGGCAAGAGCCAGGTCGAGCCGGATAAGTTCGGCGAGAACTTCTACAATCGCGGCATCTACAACTCGGTGCTCGTCGCCGAGGCGATCCGCACCGCCCAGCAGCTGACCGGCAAGTCGGTGATCAATGCGGAAGACATGCGCGCCGGCCTGGAGGCGCTCGACATCACCGAAGACCGCATCAAGGAGATGGGGTTCGAGGGCTTCATGCGGCCGGTGAAGGTCTCCTGCGAGGACCACAACGGCCATCACGAGGTCTACGTGCAGGAGTGGGACGGCAAGACCTGGAAGCAGGCCAGCGACTGGTTCTCGCCCGACACGGATGTGGTCGAGCCGCTTCTGGAGCAGGCCGCTCAGGACTATGCCAAGGCCAACGATCCGTGGCCGAAGCGCACCGAAGCCTGCGCTGGGATGTAGTGTGCCCATGCGGGGCCGCCGGACCGGCGGCCCCGTTTCCGTGATGCGCGAGCGTTAAGATGGTTGCCGTCGAGACCGTGCCCTCGCCCGAAGCGGCTCCGCCCATCCTGGCGGTGAGCAATGTCGAGGTCATCTACGACCATGTGATCCTGGTGCTGAAGGGCGTGTCGCTCAACGTGCCGGAGGGCGGCATCGTGGCGCTGCTCGGTGCCAACGGCGCCGGCAAGACGACGACCCTGAAGGCCATCTCCAACCTGCTGCGCTCCGAGCGCGGCGAGGTGACGAAGGGCGCAATCGTTTTCGACGGCGAGCGCGTCGACGGGCTGGCGCCCAACGAGTTGGTGCGCCGCGGCTGCATCCAGGTCATGGAGGGACGCCATTGCTTTCCTCACCTGACGGTGGAGGAGAATCTCCTGACCGGCGCCCATACGCGCAGGCAGGGTCGCGCGAAGATGCGCGAGGAGCTCGACCTCGTCTATTCCTATTTCCCGCGCCTCAAGGAACGGCGCACCGCGCAGGCCGGCTATACGTCCGGCGGCGAGCAGCAGATGACGGCGATCGGCCGGGCGCTGATGAGCCGCCCCAAGATGATCCTGCTCGACGAGCCCTCCATGGGCCTGGCGCCGCAGCTGGTCGAAGAGATTTTCGAGATCGTGAAAAAGCTGAACAGCAACGAGGGCGTCTCCTTCCTGCTCGCCGAGCAGAACACCAACGTGGCGCTCCGCTGCGCCACCTACGGCTATATCCTGGAGACGGGCCGCATCGTGCTCGACGGTGCGGCCGATGCGCTCCGCGAGAACGAGGACGTGAAGGAGTTCTATCTCGGCATCGGCGGCGAGGGCCGCAAGTCGTTCCGCCATGTGAAGCACTATAAGCGGCGCAAGCGCTGGCTTGGCTGATTGCCGGCGTCTCGCCAGAGGTCTACGATTCGACCTGTCGCGGCTCGTCGAACGTCACGTCCGCGTAAAGGTCGCTGAGCGCCAGCGTCGCCTCGATCTCCGGAAGGGGGATGGTTGCCTCAAGCCCGGCCACCTCGCTTCGACTCCAGGCGTCACCGTCGTCGCGACGCCAAACCGTGATCTGCGGCGCCTCGGTGTCGATCAGCAGGATAACCCGGATGGCCGGATGGGTCTTGTATTCTTCCAGCTTCTGGAAGCGGTCGTAGCGCATCGTCGAGGGCGACAGGATTTCTATCACGACTCGCGGCTCGTCAGCCTCCATGGACGTCGGAGCGGGGTTGCCGCACTCGACGAGAAGGTCCGGCCGGCGGATGCGACCGTTCGGAATGCGGATCGCCTTATCCTGCGTACGCGGCCGGCACGGCTTGCCTTGAAGCTGATTTCCCAGGGTCAGAATAGCGTTGACCGTCACCGTGTCGTGGCGCTCGGTGGCGCCCGTCATCGCCTTGACCGGCAGCACAGGGATACCGTCCACCAGCTCGTAGTTCTTGTCCTGGCGCGACTGCCATTCGAAGAACTCCTCCGGTGTCATCCGTTTCGGCTGCCGCTCGGCCATGTCGTTCCCAGGTTCGAACGCTGCGCCCAATCATGCTACCAGAATGGCCCGCCGACATGAACAGCTCCGGGACAACGGACGCGGCGCCACAGGAGGAGGAGATGGCCGATCATTTCGACCTGCAGGAAGCGCGCGACCCGGCCGAGCGCGAGGCGGATTTCTTTCGGCGTTTCGTGCCGTTCCTGGGCGAGGCGATCCGCGGCGCGCCGGGGCTGGCCCACCACCTCGCAGGAATCGACGCGGTAACCGTCACCTCGCGACAGGCGCTCGCCGCGCTTCCCGTGCTGCGCAAGAGCGACCTCATGCGCATGCAGGCCGAAAACCCGCCCTTCGGCGGGCTGGTGCCGGCGGGCGCGCTTGAAGGCACGCGCGTCTTCATGTCGCCCGGCCCGATCTGGGAGCCGCAGGGCCCGGGCGTCGATCCCTGGGGTGCGGCGCGCGCCTTCTATGCGGCCGGCTTCCGCGCCGGCGACATCGTGGTCAACACCTACGCCTATCACATGACGCCAGCCGGCTTCATCATGGACGAGGGCGCGCGTGCGCTCGGCTGCACCGTGTTTCCGGCCGGGCCCGGCAACAGCGAGGCACAGGCCGCCGCCATCGCCGCGCTGAAGCCCATCGGCTACATGGGCACGCCGGACTTCCTCAAGGTGATCCTCGACAAGGCCGCGGAGAGCGGCCACGACGTCTCCTCTCTGAAGCGCGCGCATGTCTCCGCCGGCGCGCTCTTTCCGTCGCTGCGCGAGGAATATGCCTCACGTGGCATCCCCACGCTGCAGGCCTATGCCACCGCCGACCTCGGCGTGGTGGGCTACGAGACGACGCAGGACGGCGCGCTTTGCGAGGGCATGGTCGTCAACGAGGACCTGCTGGTGGAGATCGTGCGCCCCGGCACCGGCGACCCGGTGCCCGAGGGTGAGGTCGGGGAGATCGTCGTCACCACGCTCAACCGCGCCTATCCGCTGGTGCGCTTCGGCACCGGCGACCTCTCCGCCATCATCCCCGGCGCCTCGCCTTGCGGACGCACCAACATGCGGCTGAAGGGCTGGATGGGCCGCGCCGACCAGCGCACCAAGGTCAAGGGCATGTTCGTCGACCCGGTCCAGATCGACGCGATCTGCAAGCGTCATCCGGCCATTTTGCGCGCGCGCCTGGAGGTCACGCGGGACGGCGAGATGGACGCGACCTGCCTCAGGGTCGAGGCCGAGCCCGGCGCCGTCGATACGGCGCGCGTGTCAGAGGATTTTCAGAAGACGACAGGCCTGCGTCTCGGCAAGGCGGAGGTCGTTCCGCCCGGCACGCTCCCCAATGACGGCAAGGTGATCGACGACCGGCGCAAATACGAGTGAATGAGCCGCGTCAGTGCGGCGGCATAATCGCGTCCGGCCCCGACCAGCCAAGCAGCATCGTCGCCGCCGCCGCGAACAGCCCGGCGAGCGGCGGCAGGATGAGCGCCGAAGCCAGCCGGACCGCGGTGAAGCGCCAGCCCATGATCGGCAGCTCGTAGGCCACGACACGGTTGAAGGCGAACACCGACCAGCCGGTCAGCAGCGCCACCATCTGCGGCACGCCGGCCCCGTACTGCCACATGAAGACCGCGATCGGAAACGACGTCATCGGGCCGCCCGGCAACAGGCCGCCGACCACGGAGGCAAGCAGGATGCCGATGAGGCCGCTGTCGCGGCCGAGCACCGAGGCGATCATGGCCTGCGGCGCGAGCTGGGCGAGGAACGAGGCCGCAAGCAGCGCGAAGATGAGCCGCGGCAGGAGCGCCTTTCCCACAACAAGCGCGAACTTGCCCGATTCCTTCACCGCATAGACGCCGCGGTTGCGCAGGACGAAGCCTGCAAGCACGGCGACCAGCACCCACAGCCCGAGGGCAAGGACGAAAGACGTCATGGCGCCGCCTCGTCGCTCGGCTTGATCTCGATGTGCGCCGCGATGAGGCGGCCGATCAGCCCCGCGATGAACGGGAGAGGCACGCTGACCGCCAGGCGAAGGACGGAAAAATGCAGCCCCATGAAGGGGATTTCCCAGATGATCGTCCGATTGAGGCCAAGCAGCGCCCAGGACGTCAGGTAGGTGATCACCGCGCCGATATCGGCGCCCGCCGTCCACATGGCGAAGACCAGCGGAAACGACGTGAATGGGCCGCCCGGCGTCACGATGCCGGCAAACGTCGCAAGAAGCAGCCCGCGCATCCCGGACTGCCGTCCGAAGAGCGCCGCCGCCTTCTCCTTGGACAGGAGATGCTGCGTCAATCCGCCGATCAGAAGCCCGGCGGCGATCTGCGGCGCCACAAAGACGAGAAGCGATCCCGAGGCGAGCACCGCGTCCCGCACCACCTCGGCGCCCCGCATGATGACGCAGGCCACGCCGGAGACCAGCGCCAGCAGGAAGAACACGATCGTGGTCTTGTCGATCTTCAATGCGCTTCGGGTCGACCGGTCGAGGGGCCTTCGCGGGCAGCCATTTCCAACGCCTCACGGCGCCGCACATTGGAGGCGACGGCACATGACGGCTCGGGCAGCGGCAAAGAGCTGAAAGGCAAGGGGTTCCAGATGAATGCGCGATCGAGGCTAGAGGTGGAGCGGGCGATCGGGATCGAACCGACGACATTCAGCTTGGGAAGCTGACGTTCTACCACTGAACTACGCCCGCGCCGGCTGGCCAATATAACGGTCCCGCCGCGGCTTTCCAGAGGCTTTGTTGAGGCCGCGAAGCGCCCGTTCTCCGCCGGAAACAGCGCGGTTTCAGCGGCTTTGGGCGCCGCGAAACCATTTTGCGCGCCGCGCGCAATGGGACCGAAACGGCGCCTCGGCATGCTCACGGGCGAAATTGGCGACCTGCCGATTCATTCGGCCGCCGGCGAGAAATGGAGAGAGCCGTGTCCTACGTCACATCGATTGCCGCCGCTGCGTTGTCCGCGTCGATTGCGGTGTTCGCTTCCGTCCCTGCCTCGGCGGGTGAGGGCTCGGGCGCAGCAGTCGAGCGCAAAATCGCCGAGGAGGCCTGCCTCGGCTTCAATGCCCACCGTCCCGCGCAGATGGTCCAGTCCGTCCCCGACGGCCTCGGCGACTGGGTCGTTTGGGTGCGCGACAAGGACAGCGACCTTTGGATGTGCAACGCCAACGCCAAGGGCGACGTCTATGCCAACGCTTTGGTCCAGGGCGATCTTCTGGCGGGCGCCGGCGAGCAGACGATTGCACTGGTTCCGGCCGCGACGCGGATCACCGCCAGCGACGCGTCCGCGGGAGCCGAGCGCCTCTGCCTGGCCGTCGGTACGCTCATCGAGGACGTGACGGTCGCCGCGACGGCGGATGACGGCGTCGGCGACTATGTCGTGTGGCTGAAGAACGGCAACGATGCATACTGGATGTGCAATGCCTCCGCCGACGGCAAGCTCTACGCGCTCGAGCCGGTGGAATATCCGATCAACGAGAAGCCGACGGCCTCCGCGACGCCGCCGCGCATGGCCTGACGCAACACGCACGCCTGGAAGAAATCCGAGAGCGGGCGCTTCGGCGCCCGCCTTCTTTTTCAGCGGGAAGCGTTTCTACGGAAGCTCGCTCCATCGACAGGCAAGCCGGTCGAGCGGAAGCCGATGCCGGCTCCCGAACGGCCCGTCCGACCAGGCCCGCAGCTGAAGCTCCTTGATCTCCCGCAGCGCCAGGAAGGCGCTCAAAGGAGAACCGGCTCAACGTGCCGCACGGAAATGCTTGGAGAGCTTCAGCCCCTGCGCCTGGTAGTTCGAGCCGAGCGCCGAGCCGTAAAGCCGCTCCGGCGCCGCCGCCATCGGCTCGTAGACGAGGCGGCCGATGGTCTGCCCGTGCTCCAGGATGAACGGCACTTCGTGGCTCCTCACCTCCAGCACCGCGCGGCTGCCGTGGCCGCCGGCCGGCGCGTGGCCGAACCCGGGGTCGAAGAAGCCGGCATAATGCACGCGGAACTCGCCGACGAACGGATCGAACGGCACCATCTCCGCCGCGTAACCGCGCCGGCACGTGCACGGCCTCCGCCGAGACGAGGATATAGAACTGCGCCGGGTCGAGCACGATCTCGGCGCGCTCGCGCCGCGCGATCGGCTCCCAGAACTCGCTGGCGTCATAGGCGCCGACGCGGTCGACGTCGATGACGCCGGTGTAGCGCTTGGCGCGGTAGCCGACGAGGCCGTTCTCGTCGCCTTCGAGATCGATCGACAGCGCCAGCCCGTTGATGAAGCGCGGATCGCCGGTGGCGAGGATTTCGCGCTTGTGCAGCTCGCTCAGCGCCTCGTCGTCGAGCACGACGTTGCCGCGGCGGAAGCGGATCTGCGACAGCCGCGAGCCGGTCCTCACCAGGATCGGGAAGGTGCGCGGGCTGACCTCCAGATAGAGCGGGCCGGAGTAGCCTTCCGGCATCTGGTCGAAGGCGCGCGCCTCGTCGGTGATGACGCGGGTGAAGACGTCGAGCCGCCCGGTGGAGCTTTTCGGGTTGGCGCTCGCCGCGATGTCGGAGGGAAGGGCGAGGCTCTCCAACAGCGGCACGATGTAGACGCAGCCCGTCTCCAGCACCGCGCCTTGCGCCAGGTCGAATTCGTGCAGCGCCAGCTGCTCCAGCTTCTTTGCGACGGAGAAGTCGGGGCCGGGGAGGAAGCTCGCTCGCACGCGCATCGCCTTCTTGCCCGAGGCGCAGGTCGAGGCTCGCCGGCTGCACCTGGTTCTCCGCCGCCGGCTCGGCGAGCGTGATCGCGCCCTCCGCGATCAGGCGGCGGATGTCCCGATCCGGCAGGATGCCTTGCGCCACGGTCGTCGTGCTCCCGAAAAATGTTGTCTCGGAGACAATGCCCTATCGGAGGCGGGCGTTGACGCCAAGAGCAGGAGCGGTTATCGAAAAGCCTGACGTGGTGATTTGTGCCGGCCGGCTTGCGACCACGCTAAAAAGAAACGCTAAAAGGCCGGAGGTGGAAACCGCCCCCGGTCTTGTGCTTTTCAAAGAGCCGGCCGGGTTTTTTGTTGGGAAGGTTCCACACGATGACGACCAGGGCACCCATCCGCAAGCGTTTCCGTCCCGCCACCGAGCTCGTGCACGGCGGCACCGCCCGCTCGCAGTTCGGCGAGACCTCCGAGGCGATGTTCCTCACCCAGGGCTTTGTCTACGAGACCCCCGAGGCGGCGGAGGCGCGCTTCAAGGGCGACGATCCGGGCTTCGTCTATTCGCGCTACGCCAACCCCACCGTCGCCATGTTCGAGGAGCGCATGTGCCTCCTGGAAGGCGCCGAGGCGGGTCTTGCCGTGGCGAGCGGCATGGCGGCCGTCTCCGCGGCGCTGCTGTGCGACCTCAAGGCGGGCGACCACGTCGTCTCCTCGCGCGCGCTCTTCGGCTCCTGCGATTACGTCATCGGCAACATCCTGCCGCGGCTCGGCATCGCCTCGACGCTGATCGACGGCCGCGACATCGACGCCTGGCGCAAGGCGGTGCGGCCCGAGACGCGCGCCTTCTTCCTGGAGAGCCCGTCCAACCCGACGCTGGAGCTGATCGACATCGCCGCCGTCGCCGGATCGCGCACGACGCCGATGCGCGCCTCATCGTCGACAATGTCTTCTCCACGCCGATCTTCCAGAAGCCGCTGACGCTTGGCGCCGACATTGTCGTCTATTCCGCCACCAAGCATATCGACGGGCAGGGCCGCTGCCTCGGCGGCATCGTGCTCTCCGACGAAAAGTGGATCGAGGAGAAGCTCTTCCCCTATCTGAAGCACACCGGCCCCTCGCTCAGCCCCTTCAATGCCTGGGTGCTGTTGAAGGCGCTGGAGACGCTGGAGCTGCGCGTCACGCGCCAGGCGGCGACCGCTGCGTCGCTTGGTGGAGGCGATCGCCGGGCACCCGGCGGTCGAGCGCGTCCTCTATCCCGGTCACCCGAGCCATCCGCAATTCGTGCTCGCCGAGCGGCAGATGGCCTCCGGCGGCACCATGATCGCGATCGAGGTGGCCGGCGGCAAGCGTGGCGCCTTCGACATGCTGCGCGCGCTGCAGGTGGTGAAAATCTCCAACAATCTCGGCGACGCCAAGAGCCTCGTCACGCATCCGGCCACCACCACGCATCAGCGGCTGAAGGACGAGGAGCGCGCAGCCCTCGGCATCACCGAAGGGCTGGTGCGCCTCTCGGTCGGGCTGGAGGACCCCGCCGACCTCGCCGAGGACCTCCTGCAGGCGCTCGACAACGCCCGCCGAACGCGCCGTTTCGGCTTAGGCAGGCCCGCCTCTCCCGGGAGAGGGTGTCGCCGAAGGCGACGGGTGAGGCCGTCTGCCGCTGCGCTCGCAGCCGCGCTCGCACGCGCCCACGATCCTCACCCGGCTGCTTCCGCACCCTCTCCCCTTGGGAGAGGGTTAGTCCCGCGCTTACCGAAACACCTCCACGGCCAGCGCGATCCGCGCCGCCGCCGTCACCAGGGTGAGCGCCGCGAAAACATAGGCGAGCAAGCGGGAACGCGCCGGGGAACAGGCAGAACAGGCAGAAGACCGCGATCGTCTCCGTCGCCTCGGCCAGCCCGGTGGTGAAGTAGAGCGATTTCGACCCGCGTGCGTCGCTGGCGAGCTTGCGCTTCTCCGCGAAGATGGCGAAGGCGAGGAAGGTGGCGCCGTTGACGTAGAACGACAGGATGAGCGTCGCCCCGGCAAGCCCGTTCGCCGCCGGGTCGGCGACGACGAAGGCGAGCGGGATGCCGCCGTAGAAGGCGAAGTCGAGCACGATGTCGAGGAAGCCGCCGCGGTCGGTCTTTTGCGTGTGCCGCGCCACCGCGCCGTCCAGCCCGTCGCAGAGCCGGCTGGCGAGGAGGAGAAGAAGGCCGAGCACGTAAAGCCGGAAGGCGATGACGATCGCAGCCGCCAAGCCCGATCAGAAACCCGGCATAGGTGACCTGGTCGGCGCTCACCCCGGCGGCGGCGAGCCGCCCGCCAAGCCGCTCCATCGCCGGATCGAGCAATCGTCGCGCCGCGCCGTCGAGCAAGGCCGCTCCTTTCCGTATCTGCCCCCTTTCCGTTTAGGGGAGAACCGGCGACAATGCGATCCTGGGCATGATCCCGAAAAGTGGTCACCGGTTTTCGGACAAGATCATGCACCACAAAGACATAGGGCCTCCATTCCGATTCAATCGGAACGGAAAAGGCTCTAGGTTCAACTGAACTTGCTGAAGCGTGAAGCGGCGAACGATCTTGCGCCTTCTGTCTCTCCTTGCGGCTCTTGTTCCTCGCGGCCGTTCCCGCCTCGGCGTGGCGCAGGAAGAGCACGCCGCCGGCCGACGACGGCGTCGTGGTCCCCAATTTCTGGGATCCGCGCGCGCGGCTTGAGCGCCCCTCCGCCACCGAGATCGGCGCCATCCGCTTCCTCACCACCGACGATTTTCCGCCCTTCGCCTTCCGCGACCAGCGCGGCATCCTGATCGGCTTCGACGTCGATCTGGCGCAGGCGATCTGCGTCGGTGCTGAAGGTGCAGTGCGCCATCCAGGTGCGCCCCTTCGATACGCTGGTCGCCGGGCTGAAGGACGGGGCGGGCAACGCCATCATCGCCGGCTTCGACCCGGAGCGGGCGGGCGCCGCGGGGCTCATCGGCACGCAGGCCTATCTGAAGATTCCCGGACGCTTCGTCGTCGCGCAGAGTTCCGGCTTCCAGCCGGAGCGGCAAGGTCCCCGAGCGCTTCGTCGGGGCCGTGTGCGGCAGCGCGCACCTGGCCTATCTCGCGCGCTATTTCCCGGATCTGAAGGTCGCCTGCTATCTCAGTCCCGGCGACGGCCTGGCGCAGTTGAAGGACGGCGCGCTCGCCGCCTTCTTCGGCGACGCGCTCAGCCTCGCCTTCTGGCTGCACGGGCCGGAATCGGAGGATTGCTGCCGCTTCGCCGGCGGCGCCTATCTCGACAACCTCTATTTCGGCGCCGGCATGTCGATCGTCGTGAAGGAGGACGACCGCACGCTCAAACAGGCGCTCGACTACGCGCTGCGCGAGGTCTACCGCAACGGCACCTACGAGGAGCTATACCTGCGGTACTTTCCGGTGAGTCTGTTCTGAGGGACGCAGATAACCGCCTATCCCCCCGCCAGCTGCCGCGCGAACTCCGCCACGGTGCGGGAATAGACGTCGGACTTGTTCCACTCCTTGATGACGTTGAAATTCGCCGTGCCCGGTGTCCAGGGCTGTCCGGCCCGCCAGCCGTGGCCGTGCAGGTAGTTGGCGGTGGAGGCGAGCACGTCGGCGGTCGAGTGGATGAGATCGGCGCGGCCGTTGCCGTCGAAGTCGACGGCGAAGGCGTAGTAGGAGGACGGCAGGAACTGCGTCTGCCCGATCTCGCCGTGCAGGCCGCCGACCATCTGCGCCGGCGTCAGGTCGCCGCGCTGGATGACGCGCAGCGCATCGACGAGCTGGCCGGTGAAGAAGTCCGAGCGCCGGCAGTCATAGGCGAGGGTGGCGACGGCGCTGACGACGGAGACCTTGGTGTTGCTGATGGCGCCGAAATCCGTCTCCAGCCCCCAGATGGCGACGACGACCTCCTTCGGCACGCCGAACTGCTGCTCGATGCGGGCGAAGGTCGCGGCGTTCTGCTGCAGCCGGCTCTTCGCCCGCTTAAGCCGCGGCGGGATCATGCGGCCGGAAAACTGCTCGAAGCTCTGCTTGAAGACGTGCTGGTTGCGGTCGAGCCGGATCGTGGCGGTGCTGTATTTGACCCCGCTCAGCGCGGAGTTGATGGTGCTCTGCGAGATGCCCTGCGCCGCAGCGTCGCGCTTGAACTGCTCCACCCAGGCACTGAAGCCGGAGGCATCGTTGCCGCAGGCGGCATGGGATGGTCCGCTGGCGACGAGGGAGGCGAGGAGAAGAAGCAGGGCGCAGGGGCGCAAGCTGATTGGTCGCATGGGCGAGGTTCCTCCAATTGCGTTTAGCGCGATGCTATTTCATTGCGCGTGTCGAGCAAACTCTCCCCCGCCGCGTCAGTCTCAAATAGGTCTGAAGGCGGTGTACCGGCTCCTTACCCGGCTCTCGGAAGCGTGCACGAAACTTACGCCTCGGCCTGCTGTCATTGCCTTACGTGAGGGGCCAGAGCGCGGTTGCCATGCGGCGCCAGACGCCGCGCCTCAGTCCCGCGCGCCGCTTCAGCACGTCGGCGAGCGCCGGCACGCCGTCGTCGAGGAAATACTCGCCATGCTTTCCCGCGATCGCCACCATCGTTCGGTCGGTGAAATTGGCAAGCCAGCCGGGCCGTGTCTCGGCATCGCCTTCGTAGTGCCGGGCGACGTGGCTATCCTTCCCGTAGATCATCAGCGTCCGGCCATCGTACGTGCCGAAATCGAACTCCCAGTCCAGAAGCACGAGAAGCGCTGGCGCGCGCCGCATCCGTTCGAGCTTCCTCGCCAGATGCAACGCGATCACGCCGCCCTGGCAGTTGCCGCCCAGCACGAACGGCCCGCTGGACGGCAGCGCCAGCATGTCGAGGAGGTACTTGTCGCAGACTGCGTCGAGCAGTTCGGGCGAGTAGGTCCGAAAACCTTCTATCCCCACGCATGAGCGCATTCCGTGGACCGGCTGTTGCGGTCCGAGATGCCTGGAGAGCTGCGCCAGCTCCCGATCTTCCTGGAACACCCAGAAGAGCGGCGTGTTCGTGCCGCCGGAATTGCGGCTGGTGACGAGGCTCCCGGGAAACTGCCGCTCGCCCACCCAGCTCGCGGTGAAGCTCTGCAGCTTGTGGAGCAGCCGACGCGGGTCGAGCTCCGGTTCTGAAACGGGCGCCGGCGCCGCGCCTCGGTGCCTCTCGATCAGCGCCACCAGTGTGGCGATGGTGGGCTCCCGGAAGAATGCCTCGATCGGCACCTCGAACGCATAATGCTCCTCGACGGCGGCGATAATCTCGGCCGAGGCGAGCAAGTCCCCGCCGAGATCGAAGAAGTTCTCCTCTGCGCCCGGCAGGCAATCGAGTTCCAGCGCCACTTTCCAAATCTGCTGCAGCGTCGCTTCGATCCCGGCAGCGCTCTCAATACGTGCCGTGTTTCCGGCGCGTCCGAGGGGTACGGCTTCAACAGGCCCGCGTCGAAACGGGCGACCAGCTTCGCACGCTGGACCTTGCCCGTCGGCGTTCGCGGAAGGTCGGCTTCCGTCAGCGGAACGAAATGCGCGACGCTGATTCCGGTGTTTTGCGCCGTCTCGCGTCGCATGGCGCGGCAGAGAGCGTCGAGAGACGCCGCCTCGGCGTCCTGCGGCACGAAGAAGAGCGCGAGTGCGTCGGTCGCGCTGTCGAGCTGCCGCACGGCGGCCGCCACGACGAGAGCCTGGCTGATGCCCTCCATCAGTCTCAGCGGTGCTTCGATCTGCTCCAGCGAAACGTTGCGCCCGTTGACGATGATCGTCGATTTCTGTCGGCCGACGATACGCAGCTCGTCGTTCTCGAACGTTCCCCGGTCGCCGGTCCTGAACCATCCGTCAGGCGTGAAGCTCTGCGCCGTGAGCTCGGGCTCGCCGAGATAGCCGGAGAACAACGCGGTCTCCGATCGAACCTGGATGTTCCCCGCCGCGCCGGAAGGAAGCGGCACGTCGTCATCACCGACGATGCGCACGGAAAAGTCGGGGATGCAGTGGCCCAGGATCGGCGTCGCGTCGCTGCGTCCCAAGTGCGCCTTCATCTCTTCGAGTGTCAGTTCCGGCGTCCGGCAGACCAGGCCGGTCTCCGTCATCCCGAAGCCGAATGACTGCTTCAGCTTCGTGGCGCCCCTTGCGCGGAAGAGCGTCGCAACTTTGAGGACAATGTCCGGGACGATCATCTCCGCTCCGAAGCCCACGTGTTGCAGGGAGGAGAGGTCGCAAGCCGGGTTCCGTTCGGCAGCGCCGCAGATCAAGGCTGCCATCGAGGAGGTGAGGCTCAGGCCCTCGAGACGAAGCTCCTCGACCAGCGAAAGCAATTCGCCGGGCTGCGCCGCGAGCCTCTCAGGCTGCAGGAAGAACCTCTCCGGGCCGGGCTGCGCCACGAGCGCAGTGCCGGCCACCGCGTCGAATGGCGAGAACATGATCCCCTTGCGGCTGACCAGTTGCTTCTCCAGTGCTTCAAGCGGCTCAGCGATGTCGGGAAATCGGCGATCGCGAGCTTCTGCTCGCTGGTCGTTCCCGAGGTCGGAATCAGAAATGCAGCCGGCCGACCGATGTCCTCGGTCGAGGCGATGAGGGTGTCGAGATGCGGAAAGGAGGAGCCGTCGTCGGTCGTCTGGTCCTGATCGACGACGACAATATTGTCGAAGGTCCCCTCATGCCCTTCGACGATCCTCTTTCGCAGCCTGTCGGTCGTTACCAGCACCGGCCGATGAAGTCTCTTGCGAATGAGCGAGAGCTTTCCCTCCAGCGCGTCCGGGGTCAGTTGCGATCTGAGGATCTGCCACGGCAGACACGAGAAGTTGCCGAAGATGCAGGCCCAGGCACCTGGGATGAAATCAAGCACGCTCTCGAAGCAGAGGACGATGTGGGCGTCGGGTGAGGGCGCGGTGTCGCGAATGTCGGCGAGGATGTGCGCAGCCCTTCGGCAAAGCGCCGAATTGGTGGCCGACGTCCGGCTTCCCGCCCGGTCGATCTCCGTGAACGTGCCGTCCGGGTGGTTCCGGATCTTCGCGAGGATGTCTTCGCGCAGATTCTCAGGCGTCCCCGGCAGCCGCTGGAGCGCACCGGCGGAGAACGACTTGTTCACGCCGGCAACGCCAGCGCCCGACGGCTGCGGTCAAGCAGATCGCGGGCGCGGTCCGACAGCTTGCCGTGTTTTTCGATGACGTCGACGCCGCCGCGGAATCGGGTCGTCATGCCGTCGGCAAACTGCTCGATCTCTTGCCGGGCACGTCCCTCCAGCAGGCCGCTGTCAACCAGTCTCTGTCAAAAGCGGCAAGACGCGCACACACGATCGTCGCGTGGTAGATACCGTCCATCGGACGCGGATCCGTGCGCAGCGGGGCGGGATAAGACTCGTCCGGCGAGTTCAGCACCAGAGGGTCGTCGCTGCTGAGGCCGAACAGCAATGCGTGCGTCACCTCATGCACGAGGAAATGCGCCGTCTTCCTTTCGGACATGTGCATATCGCCGTTCATGAAGGTGGCCCCCCAGGCCATGAAAGACGTGACGCCCTCGAAACCGAGCTGGCCATCTTCGCTGCTGGCGGAGGCCACGATGATGCGAACCCACAACCCAGAGAATCTCATCGTGAAGCCGCGGGTCCACGCGTCCGATCATCCCAATCGCCCCACGAAGCATCGCGGCGGCGCTGGCAAAGCTCTGCGCCTGGGGCATGCGCATCGGGTTGGCGTCGGAGTGCTCAGAAAAGAGCAGGCGCGGGAAACGCTCGCAATCGTCCCCAAGCGACTCCCGCTCATACGAAACGATGGCAAATGTGGCGGGTTGCGTCGCCAGATCGGCGATTTCGGCTAGGAGCTTGTCGGCAAGTTCGAAATCGCCGGTGAGGACGGCCGGCACAAGGTCGTAGTAGCGCGCAAAGACCCCGGGATCCTGCTTGGCAGCGCGGATTGCGGATAGCGCGGCGTCGATCCTCTCGCGACTTACCTTGAGACGGTGACTGGCCCGATCCGCGATATGCGCAATGCTGTCGGCAAGCTGTGCGCGGACGACGGCATCGATATCCGCCGGACTGCCGACGTCGGCGAACATCCCCATGTGGAAACCCCGGTTGGGGCGTCTCGCGAGGTGGAGAGCTCCTTCGCCGATCCCCGCCTTTAAAGTTACGTCGTTTCGACGCCTATCTTGTTGAGCAGCCGACCGATCGCCGCTTTGGCGGGCGGAGGCATCTCGATGTTCTCACTGAAAAGCCGGCTGAGCTCGGGCGCCGAACGGTTGTCGCCAACCTTGGCCAAGTGGCCAAAGCCCAGGAGCTTGGTCACATCCAGCTCAATATCCGTGTGAGCCTGCGAAGGCTTACGTTCCATCATGGTAGCATCCTTGCGAGGGTCGTACGAATAGGAAGCACCCGGAGCAGGCGATTGTCAACGATGCCCGTCAGGATGGCGCGTTGATTCCGCCGAAACGCGCCACTAATGTCCGCCCGCGTCGCGCAAGGTGCGGCCTCACCCAAGCTGAACAGTCCGTCATGAGTGAATTCCCGGCCGAATGGCTCGAAGCCGCACGCGTCTCCAAGGCCTGGCCTTTCGAGGAGGCGCGAAAGCTCGTCAAGCGCGCCGAGGCGCGCGGCTTCGATTCGGAGATGCTGTTCGAGACCGGCTACGGCCCGTCCGGCCTGCCGCATATCGGCACGTTCGGCGAGGTGGCGCGCACCTCCATGGTGCGCCATGCCTTCCGGCTCCTGACGGAGGACCGCGTGAAGACGCGCCTCGTCTGCTTCTCCGACGACATGGACGGCCTTCGGAAGATTCCCGACAACGTGCCCAACCGGGAGAAGCTGAAGCCTTATCTCGGGCGGCCGCTGACGGAGGTGCCCGACCCCTTCACCGACGACTATCCTTCGTTCGGCGCCGGCAACAATGCGCGGCTGCGCGCCTTCCTCGACCAGTTCGGCTTCGAGTACGAGTTCATGAGCGCCACGGAGACCTACCGCTCCGGCCGTTTCGACGAGACGCTGCTGAAGATGCTCGCCAGCTACGACGCGGTGAAGGCGATCATCCTGCCGACGCTTGGCGACGAGCGCCGCGCCACCTATTCGCCCTTCCTGCCCATCTGCCCGCGCACCGGCGTGGTGCTGCAGGTGCCGACCGTCGCGCGCGACCCGCAGGCGGGCACCATCACCTACATCGATCCGGAGACCGACGAAGAGGTCACGACCCCGGTGACGGGCGGGCGCGTCAAATGCCAGTGGAAGGCGGACTGGGCGCTCCGCTGGGTGGCGCTCGGCATCGACTACGAGATGTCGGGCAAGGACCTGATCGATTCCGTCACGCTGTCGTCGAAGGTGTGCAAGGCGCTCGGCGGCCGGCCGCCCGACGGCTTCAACTACGAGCTCTTCCTCGACGACAACGGCCAGAAAATATCCAAGTCGAAGGGGAACGGCCTCACCATCGACGAGTGGCTGACCTATGCCTCGCCGGAGAGCCTGTCGCTCTACATGTTCCAGAAGCCGCGGGCGGCGAAGCGGCTCTATTTCGACGTGATCCCGCGCGCCGTCGACGAATATTACCAGTTCCTCGATGCCTATCGGCGGCAGGACACGGCGGCGCGGCTGTCGAACCCGGTCTGGCACCTCCATTCCGGGCACCCGCCCGACGACCGCCTGCCGGTGCCGTTCTCCATGCTGCTCAACCTGGCGAGCGCGTCCAACACCGAGGATGCCGACATCCTGTGGGGCTTCATCACCCGCCACCGCCCGGAGGTGACGCGTGACAGCGAGCCGGCGCTCGACCGCCTCGTCCACTACGCGGTGCGCTACTA
Source organism: uncultured Alphaproteobacteria bacterium (assembly GCA_963801225.1). Lineage (GTDB taxonomy): Bacteria > Pseudomonadota > Alphaproteobacteria > Rhizobiales > Afifellaceae > DASWJZ01. The sequence goes on along the minus strand of CAWDED010000008.1, from coordinate 268,021 downwards.
CCATGACTTCGTAAAGCCGCAGAAGACGTTCCGCGCGCCCGACCCGGTGGAGCGCGAGGCGCTGAGCGCGCTCGACGCGGCGCTCGCCGCGCTGCCGCCCGACGCGGATGCCGGCGACCATCCAGACCGCGATCTACGATGTCGGCCGCTCCTTCGAGCGCTACCAGGACAAGGACGAAGCCCGGGCCCGACGGACGCCCCGGCGTGGCGCTCACCTGGTTCGCCACGCTCTACCAGCTGCTGCTCGGCCAGGAGCGCGGGCCGCGCTTCGGCTCGTTCGTGGCGATCTACGGCATCGAGGAGACGCGCGCGCTGATCGAGAAGGCGCTCGCCGGCACGCATCACTCAGTCATTGGTCGCGACCTCGGCCTGATGCCGGGGCGGCCGTCGCCCCATAGGCCGAGCGCCGCCTTGCGCGCCGCGTCCTCTTCGGTCGCCGTAGTGGTCGCCGGTGTGCTTCGCCCAGCCGCCGGCCACCAGCCACGCGGCGATATCGTCGCCGGCGACAGCGGCAGGTCGCCGGATCGGGAACATTGTCGGCGCCCTCCGGCACGTCGCATTCGATGGCGCGTCCGCGGATGAAGCGGCGCAGCGCGGCGCGCGCCATGCGCCCGCACGGCCATGCCGCGTCGGCCTCGCCGCAGCGCTCGTCGAAGGCCGGCGCATCGATGCCGGCGAGATGGATGTCGCGTCCCTCGGCCTTGATGGTGTCGGCGGCGACGACGATCGGATTGAACAGCCGCTGAATGCGCGCCTCTGCGCGCCGGCGCCGGCTCCGGTTGCGGCGCGGCCGGCTCCACGCGCGCCAGCGGCCCGGTGACGTGCGGGCCGGCGGTCATGTCGTCGGGCGTCACGTCGCGCACCGGCGGCGCCGGTGGTTGCGGTGGCGGGGCGGATGCTGCCTGCGGGGGCTCTGACGGTGCCGGCTCCGTGCCCGTCCCGGTGCTTGCGGCCGTGCTGGGTCTCAGCTCGAAGGAGACGGACGGCACGCTCGCCCGCGGCACGCTTTCCGGCGCCGCCGGCGCATCGACGGAGGCGGTCTGCGCCGGCTGATCCATGGTGGCGGCCGGGCTCGGCGCCGTCTCCGGCGCGCGCGGCCCCATCGCAACGTAGACCACGGCGAAGGAGGCCAGGCCCAGAAGCGCCAGCAGGCCTACCCGAATCATGGCCGCGATGATGCGCGCGAAGGCTGCAATGTCCAGCGTGCAAAAATCACTTAGCCGGCGTAGGCGGTGCTACTGGCTCGCCCACAGGATGCGCGCCACCCAGTCCACATCGCGGAAGCGCAACGGTGCGCGGCTTGTGATCGGGGTTGAACGAGCCGAGCTCCAGCTCCTTCGCGCTCCTGCGGATGAGCGTCTTCGCCATCACCTCGCCGTCGGCCGTGCGCACCACCACGCGGTCGCCGCGGTGGATCTGCGCCGCCGGCGAGACGATGATGACGTCGCCGTCGCGATAGAGCGGCAGCATGGAATCGCCCGACACGGTCGAGGGCGTAGACGGAATCGTCGGAAAGCGCCGGAAAGGCGATCTCGTCCCAGCCATGCCCGGCGGGAAAGCCGCCATCGTCGAAGAAGCCGCCGGCGCCGGCCTCCGCCATGCCGAGCATCGGCACGGCATGGCCCGGCACGTGCCGCTGATGGGGATCTCCTGCGGCGCTCCGCCGCGGCGCGTCAGCCCGACGAAGCCCTCCAGCGACTCGCCGGTGGCGGCGAGCACCTTGGCGATCGATTCCGTGGAGGGCCAGCGCGGCCGCCCGTCATGGCCGTGGCGCTTGGACGGGTTGAAGGCGGTCGGGTCGAGCCCGGCCTGCTTGGCAAGCCCCGACGCGCTCAAGCCATGCCGCGCGGCAAGCGCATCGATGGCGCCCCAGACGGACTCATGGTTCCACATGGTCTGAGGCTCCTCCCTCGGACGCTCAGGAATATAGTCCTTTTAGACGGGGGAGAAACCCGAAATGTTCGTGATGGTGAGGGAGCGGTGCATAACGCGGCAGGCCTGTGAAAGCAGCGCCCTCAGGCCGCCGCCTTCTTCTCCGCGCCGAAGCGCCCGTAGAAGGTCTCGCCCTTCTTCGCCATCTCCTTCAAGAGCGCCGGCGGGGCGAAGCGGGCGCCGTGCTTCTTCTCCAGCCGCTCGGCCAGCGCCACGAACTCCGCCGGCCCCATGAAATCGATGTAGGAGAGCGTGCCGCCGGTGTAGGGGGCGAAGCCGAAGCCGAGGATGGAGCCGACATCCGCCTCGCGCGGATCGGTGACCACGCCCTCCGCCACGGTGCGCGCGGCTTCAAGCGCCTGCGTGACGAGGAGCCGCTCTTTCAGCTCGGCGACGTCGAAGTCCTCAGCGGGCTTCGGCGCGCAGATCTCGGCGAGCCCCGGCCACAGCGCCTTGTCGCGTCCGGCATAGTCGTAAAAGCCCTTGCCGTTCTTGCGGCCGAAGCGCTCGCGCTTCACCACCAGCTCTTCCAGGAGCTTCTCCTGCTTCGGATCGATGAGGATCTCGGTGCCGGCATCCTTCTTCGTCGCCTGCAGGATCTTCCAGGCGAGGTCGACGCCGACCTCGTCGGTGAGCGACAGCGGGCCGACCGGCATGCCGGCCATCTTCGCGCGCGTTCTCGATCATCGCGGGCGGCACGCCCTCCGACACCATCAAATGCCCTTCCAGCAGGTAGGCCATGACGCAGCGGTTGGCGAAGAAGCCGCGGCTGTCGTTGACGACGATCGGCGTCTTCTTGATGGCGCGCACATAGTCGAGCGCCATGGCGAGCGCCTCCTCGCCCGTCTCCTTCCCGAGGATCACCTCCACCAGCATCATGCGGTCGACCGGCGAGAAGAAGTGGATGCCGATGAATTTCTTCGCGTCGTTGTGGTGCGCGGCAAGCGAGGTGATCGGCAGCGTCGAGGTGTTGGAGGCGAAGATCGCATCGTCGGAAAGATGCGCCAGCGCCTTCTCCGTCGCCTCCTTCTTCACGCCGCGGTCCTCGAACACCGCCTCGATGACGAGGTCGCAGCCTGCAAGGTCGGCATAGTCTGCGGTCGCATGGATGCGGCTGAGAAGCGCCTCCTTCTGCTCCGGCGTGGCGCGCTTGCGCTGGATCGCCTTGTCCATCAGCCCGGCGGAATGCGCCTTGCCCTTCTCGGCCGCCTCGGTGTCGCGGTCGATCAGCACGACGTCCATGCCGGCCTGCGCCGAGACATAGGCGATGCCGGCGCCCATGAAGCCGGCGCCCATGACGCCGAGCTTCTTCACCTCGCGCTTCGGCTGGCCGGCGGGGCGGCGGGCGCCCTTGTTCAGCTCCTGCATGGAGACGAAGAGCGAGCGGATCATCGCCGCGGCTTCCTTCGTCTGCAGCACGTGCGCGAAATAGCGGCTCTCCACGCGCAGCGCGGAATCCATGTCGAGCTGCAGCCCCTCGAAGGCCGACTGCAGGATGCCGCGCGCCGCCGGATAATTGTCGTAGGTCTCCTTGCGGTAGATGGCGTTGGCGGCGGGCCAGAGCTGGAAGCCGGCGGGCGAGAACACGCGCGAAGCACCCTCCGGCTTGTAGCCCTTCCTGTCCCAGGGCTTCACCGGGTCGAGCCCGTCGGCGATCAGCTTCTTCGCCGTCTCCACCAGCTTTTCGCGCGGCGCCACGGCGTCGACCAGCTTCATCGCCTTGGCCTTGGCGGGATCGATGCTGGAGCCCTTCAGCATCATCTCCAGCGCGCCCTGCGCGTCGGTCATGCGCGGCAGGCGCTGCGTGCCGCCGGCACCGGGAAAGAGGCCGACCTTCACTTCCGGCAGGCCGATGCGCGTCGCCTTGTCGTCGGCCATGACGCGGCCGTGCGCGGCGAGCGCCAGCTCCGTCGCGCCGCCCATGCACACGCCCTGGATGCCCACGACGAACGGCGTGCCGCAGGTCTCCAGCCTGCGATAGAGCCGCGACATGCGGCTCGACTCGCGGAAGAGCTCCTCCTGCGCCTTGGCCGGATCGCTCTTAAGGCGCCGGTGAAAGCCCTCGAACAGCCCGTTCAGCATGGTCAGGTCGGCGCCGCCGGAGAAGCCGTCCTTGCCCGACACGATGACGGCGCCCTTGATCTGGTCGTCGCCCGCCACGCGCTCGACGATCTCCTCCAGCTCGTCCATCACCTTCATGGTGAAGACGTTGAGCGAGCGGCCCGGCATGTCCCAGGTGATGAGCGCGATGCCGTCATCGCCGGTCTCGAAACGGAAATTCTCGTAAGTCATTCGTGCAAAGCTCCAGCGGTGACTGCCGGTCACCGTTTCGGGTAAGGCGTGTCGTCCATGTGAAGGAAGCGGTCTTCGCCGTTCACGTTCACGACCTTCATGTCGATGTCGGAGTAGTAGGCGCTGTGGTCGCGTGTCCTTGTGCCGACCTCCAGCACCAGCGCGTCGCGGTCGGAACGGTTGATGAGCTGGTGACCGTTCTCGACTCCTGCCTTGAAGGTCGCCGCATCGCCGGCCTTGAGCACGGTCTCGCCTTCGTTCTCGATCAGCACGACCTCGCCGTCCAGCACATAGACGAACTCATCCTCGTCGACATGCCAGTGCCGCTGCGAGGAGCCGGCGCCCGGCTCAAGCCGGCAAAGGTTCACGCCGAACTGTGTCAGCCCGCCGGCATTGCCCAGCCGCTTGCGGAAGCGGCCCTTGGCGATCTCGTGGAACGGCGCCGGGTAGCCGCAGCTGTTGGCCTCCGGGATGGCGGATATGTCGATCTTCGGCACGCCCGCCTCACACCCGCTCGATGATGGTCGCCGTGCCCATGCCGGCGCCGATGCACAGCGTCACGAGCGCTGTGGAAAGATCGCGCCGCTCCAACTCGTCGAGCACCGTGCCGAGGATCATGGCGCCGGTCGCGCCGAGCGGATGACCCATGGCGATGGCGCCGCCATTGACGTTGACCTTCTCGGGATCGAGGTCGAAGGCCTGCTCGAAGCGCAGCACCACGGAGGCGAAGGCCTCGTTGATCTCGATGAGGTCGATGTCGGAAAGCTGCATGCCGGAGCGCTTCAGCACCTTCCTGGTCACGTCGATCGGGCCGGTCAGCATGAGCGCCGGGTCGGAGCCGATATTGGCGAAGGCGCGGATTTTTGCGCGCGGCTTCAGGCCCATGGCCTTGCCGCCCGCTTCGTTGGCGACGAGCACAGCCGCGGCGCCGTCCACGATGCCCGACGAGTTGCCGGCATGGTGCACGTGCTTGATCTTCTCCACCTCCGGATGGGCCTGGATGGCGACGGCATCGAAGCCGCCCATCTGGCCGACGATCTCGAAGGACGCGTTGAGCGCCGCAAGCGACTGCATGTTGGTGTCGGGGCGCGGATGCTCGTCGCGCGCCAGGATCGGCAGGCCGTTGATGTCGGCGACCGGCACCACGGAGTTCGCAAAGCGGCCGTCCTCCCATGACGCGGCGGTGCGCTTCTGGCTCTCCACCGCGTAGGCGTCGCAATCGTCGCGGCTGATCCCGTATTTGGTGGCGATGAGATCGGCGGAGACGCCCTGCGGCATGAAATAGGAGGGGACCGCCACTTCCGGATCGACCGGCCAGGCGCCGCCCGAGGCGCCGATGCCGACACGCGACATCGATTCCACGCCGCCCGCCACCACCACGTCGTGATAGCCGGTCATGACTTGGCTCGCCGCCACGTTCACCGCGTCGAGCCCGGAGGCGCAGAAGCGGTTGATCTGCATGCCCGGCACGTGCGCGCCGTAATCGGCCGCGAACACCGCGGCGCGCGCCACGTCGCCGCCCGCCTCGCCGATCGGGTCGACGCAGCCGAGCACCACGTCGTCGACCAGATGCGTGTCGAGCCCGTTGCGCTCGCGGATGGCTTTGAGCGTCGTTGCGGCCAGGCGCACGGTGGGCACTTCGTGCAGCGCGCCGTCGGGCTTGCCGCGGCCGCGCGGCGTCCTCACGGCGTCGTAAATATAGGCTTCGGACATGGCGTCCTCCGAATTCCGCCGCTCTTTCAGCGGCCGGGCATGCGTTCCGTTTTACCATGCCTTAGGCATGGCGGCAGCGCGGTCCCCGTCGCGCGTCGCCGGGTCGATGCGCTTTACGCTTCTTTCAGTCAAGGCCGGGAACATATGGTGCCCACATGCAGGCGCTCCAGGGATATCCGCACATGCTCGGCAACATTTCGCGCTTTCAGCGCAGCTGGCTGTTGATCAAGGCGAGCTGGCACGTGCTCCGCTCCGACAGCGAGCTTCTCGTCCTGCCTTTCCTGTCCGGCGTGGCGACGGTCATCGTCGCCGCGGCATTCATCGGGGCGGGCGCCATCAGCGGCGCCTTCGACGACGCTCAAGCACGGGTCGGACACCGCGCAGGTCGCGTTCTACGCGGGGCTCTTCGTCTTCTACGTGGTGCAGTATTTCATCATCATCTTCTTCAACACGGCGCTGGTCGGCGCGGCGATCGAGCGGCTCGAGGGCGGCGATCCGACCGTCGGCTCGGCGCTCGGCCTGGCGCAAAGCCGTATCGGCTCGATCCTCGGCTATGCCGTCGTCTCCGCCACGGTCGGCGTTGTCCTGAGGCTCGTCGCCGAGCGACTCGGCTTCATCGGGCGCATCATCGAGACGCTCATCGGCCTTGCCTGGACCGTGACCACCTTCCTCGTCGTCCCGGTGCTGGCGGCGGAGGGCCTCGGCCCCACGGCCGCCATCAAGAAGAGCGCTAACCTCCTCAAGAAGACCTGGGGCGAGAACCTGATCGGCAATGCCGGCATCTCGGTCATCCTGACGCTGGCCGCCGTTGCCGTGGCGATCGTCGGCGCCGGCGGCAGCGTCGCGCTCTACGACAGCGGCTACCACGCGCTCGCGATCCCGCTCTTCGCCGTGGCCGCGGTTGCGTTCCTGCTCTTGATCCTCGTCGGATCGGCGCTCACCTCCGTCTACGCCGCAGCCGTCTACCGCTACGCCGTCGCCGGCCAGGCCCCGCAGGGTTTCGACCCGGACCTCATCCAGGGCGCCTTCAAGCACAAGGGAAGCTGAGGGCTGTAAGCTGCGAGCGCCTTTGCTCAGGCCGCCTCGACAGCGATGTGGAGCTTGCGACCGAGGACCGACAGGGCCTGCTCCAGCCGGTCGGCCTTCGTGGGGCTGCTCAGAAAGCCTCTGCCGGCAGCGCCATCATCGTCTCGGCGCCGGAGGAAATCCGCGCCAGGTGCGCCGCCGTCTCCGGCATGGTGCGCTCCATGAAGTAGCGCCCGAGCGTCAGCCGCGTCTCGTAATACTCGGCGCGGCCGTCGGCGCCTTCCGCCAGCTTCTCGACGCTGGCCTTGGCCATCTGCGCCCACATGTAGCCGAGCGCCACCAGCCCGAAGAGATGCATGTAGTCGGTGGAGCCGGCGCCGGCATTGTCGGGCTTCGCCATGGCGTTCTGCATGAACCACATGGTCGCCTGCTGCAGGTGCTCCAGCCCCGCCTTGAGCGGCGTGAGGAAGGGCACCATCGCCTCGTGACCCTCGTTCTCCTTGATGAAGGTGCCGATCTCGCTGAAGAAGGCCATCGCGGCGCGCCCGCCATCCTTCGGCAGCTTGCGCCCGACCAGGTCGAGCGCCTGGATGCCGTTGGCGCCCTCGTAGATCATGGCGATGCGCGCATCGCGCACGAACTGCTCCATGCCGTGCTCGGCGATATAGCCGTGCCCGCCGAACACCTGCTGCGCCTGCACGGTGCTCTCGAAGCCCTTGTCGGTGATGACGCCCTTCAGCACCGGCGTGAGCAGCCCCATCGCGTCTTCCGCCGCCTGCCGGTCGCCGGCGTCCTCCGACTTGTGCACGATGTCGCCCTTCAGCGCCGCCCACAGGAAGAGCGCCCGCGCCGCCTCGTTGAAGGCGCGCGACGACATGAGGATGCGGCGGATGTCGGGATGCACGATGATCGGATCGGCCTTCTCGTCGGGATCCTTGGCGCCGGTGAGCGCCCGCCCCTGGTGGCGCTCGCGCGCATAGATGGCGGCGTTCTGATAGGCGACCTCCGACAGCGCCAGGCCCTGCACGGCCACCCCGAGCCGCGCCTCGTTCATCATCGTGAACATGGCGCGCAGGCCCTTCTCGCGCTCGCCGACCAGCCAGCCCTTCGCCGCGTCGTAGTTCATGACGCAGGTGGCGTTGCCGTGGATGCCCATCTTCTCTTCCAGCGAGCCGCAGGAGACGCCGTTGCGCTCGCCCGGCGCGCCGTTTTCGTCGGGCAGGAATTTCGGCACGACGAAAAGCGAGATGCCCTTCGTCCCCTCCGGCGCGCCTTCGATGCGCGCCAGCACCAGGTGGACGATGTTGTCGGCGAGGTCGTGCTCGCCGGCGGAGATGAAGATTTTCTGCCCGGTGATGGCGTAGCTGCCGTCGGGCTCGGGCACGGCCTTCGTCTTGAGGAGCCCCAGGTCGGTGCCGCAATGCGGCTCCGTCAGGTTCATCGTGCCGGTCCATTCGCCCGAGACGAGCTTCGGCAGGTAGAGCGCCTTCTGCTCGTCGGAGCCGTGCAGCGTGATGGCGGCGATGGCGCCCTGCGTCAGGCCGGAATACATGCCCCAGGCCATGTTGGCCGAGGCCACGAACTCGCTGACCACCCCGGCAAGCGCATAGGGCAGGCCCTGCCCGCCATAGGCGGGGTCGGCGGCGAGCCCCACCCAGCCGGCCTCGGTGAAGGCGCGGTAGGCCTCCTTGAAGCCGGTCGGCGTGGTGACGGAGCCGTCGTCGTGGCGCGTGCAGCCCTCGATGTCGCCGACGCGATTGAGCGGCTGCAGCACTTCCTCGCAGAAGCGCGCCGCCTCCGAGATCACCGCCTCGACCGTGTCGAGCGGCGCGTCGGCAAAGCCGGGGAGATTGGAATAGCGCTCGTAGCCGAGCACGTCCCTCAGAAGGAACAGCACATGGTCGACGGGCGCGCGATAGCTAGGCATGCCGAACCCATATCCCCCTTACGTCCGCGTTGCATCTCAAACTTCGAGGGCAGGCGAGAGAAAACGCGGACGTCATTCCGCCGCTTCGCGCGGAATCTCCCTTGGCCCGCTCTGCCGGTCGCGCAGCATGCCGGAGACGATGCTCCATCGTATGCGTCGAGCTCCGCGATCGCCTGCTCGATGTCGCTCTTCTTCCGGCGCAGCGTCGCGATCTGCTGCGAGAAGCGCGAAAGAGCCAGCTGCAGCTGCGAGACATGACCGTCCTTCAGGTCGTAGAACTCCAGCATCTCCTTGATCTCGGCGAGCGAGAAGCCGACTTTCCTGCCGAGAATCACCAGCTTCAGTCGGGCCCGGTCGCGGCGGGAATAGATGCGGTTCTGCCCCTCGCGGCGCGGGCTGATCAGACCCTTGTCCTCGTAGAAGCGCAGCGTCCTGTGGGTAACGTCGAACTCCCGCGCCAGGTCGCCGATGGTGAAAGTGTTCTGCATGGAAGGGCTCCGGAAGCTGCGGGTCAAACGGCGGGACGGCACTGTCTTGCCCGGTTTTCCGGGCTTTGTTCACGCAAACGTCAAAGTCAACGCGAATGGCCGAATCCCTGCGGCGTCCGGCCCGCCGTCTTAAGAAAACTATAAGTGTTGTGGTTAATTTTTCGGAAATATCCTCCCCCGGTTAACCCGCTATTTACCTTCGTTACGATCATCTTCACTTTGAGGCGGAATACCGGGCGATTCGATGTCCGAGAGGCGCGATCCTGCGCTAAATTCCGCCCCGAGGAGCACTGATGAACGCGCGAACCTCACGCAGCCCAAGCCGGACAGCCCACGAAGCGAACGGACGGGACGGGATTCGGATCTGGCGTTCGATGATCTGCTGGATGCCCGTTTCGACGAGCAGGGACGGCTGTCGCAAGTCGGCCGCGGCAGCCGTCAACGCATAGCCGAGCGACTCGAGCCGCGGCCGCCCGCGGCCAGCGCCGAGCAGCTCGAGCGGCCGTGCGCCAGCTGGCCGAAGGGCTGGAAGCGATCGAGCGGCACAGCCGCAACGCGCGGCAGGCTCACGCTCGCGTAACCGACACCGCGCCGCTCCGCCGACATCGCGCCTGGCTCCGCGACAACCGAGACACCGAAAGTGCATGAGCGCGATTTCGTCACCTACAGCCTCGACCGTCTCGAGGCACGGCTCGAAGCGTTGAGCCAGCGGCTGCAAAGCCGCGCGGCCAGCGGGCGAGGCTGCTCCGCTGGATGCAGATGCTGCGCCGGCGGCACAGCGTCACGACATGCCCTCGCTGGGCGCCGAGCCGGACTATAGATTTGGACGGCGCGGAGCTGCAACGCATGGCGGCCGCCGAGGCCGAGCGTCTGCAGCGCGAGGCGGAAGAAGAGTGGCGCGAGGCGCAGAGACGGCGGAGGCGGCGGAAGCCAGCCCGGCGCGAGGCGGAAGAAGTAGAAGCGGCGGAAGCCGAGCGCCGCGCCGAGGCGCGCGGCCGAGGCGCGCCGCCGAGGCGGAGCGGTGGCGGCGGAGCGAGGAGCGGCGCGCAGCAGCCGCAGGCCGCCGAGCGCGAAGCGGAAGCGCGCCTCCGCGCGGAGGAGGAAGCGGCGGCCGAAGAGAAGCGCCGGGCGGAAGAGGAGGCGGCGGAGGCCATGCGCCGGGCTGGCGGAAGCTCGCCGAGGCGAAGCGCCAGGCCGAGGAGGCCGAGGCGGAAGCAGCGCCGCCAGGCCGAAGCAGCGGAGAAGGAGCGTCTGGCCCGCATCGCCGAGGAGCGGCGCGGGCGGAGACTGCCGCGGCGATGCAGCGCCAGTTCGCCGAGATCGAAGCGCGCATCGAGGCGCTGCAGAGCGAACGCCGACGAGAACCAGATCGGCCGGTGCGCGAGGAGCTGATCGCCATCGTCCACGAGATCGAGGAGATCAGCCGCGACCGCGGCAACCGTCGCCGTGGCGCTCGACGCAGATCGGCGAGCGGCTCGGCCAGATGGAGGCCAAGGTGAACGCCGCGCGCAACATGGCCGGCAATCGCCTCGGCGACATCCAGGACCGGCTGGCCGGGCTGACCGAGCGGCTCGACGAGGTCGAGGTCGAGATTCCCGGCTTCGACGCGATCCGCGAGAACCAGGGCGCCATCCTCGAGCGCTTCGACCGGATGGAGGGCCTGGTCCAGCAGCTCGCCTCGGCCGGAAGAGCTTCTTGGCGCGGGTCGACGGGCTGCGCCGGCAGATCGAGGCGGTCGCGCTCGCACCAGGAAGCGGCCGACGATCGAGGAGCACATCCTCAATCTCGCCGAGCGGCTCGACGCGCTGCCGGAGGCGCTGAGCGACGCGACGCGCTGGAGCGGATCGAGGAGCAGCTCGGCGACGCTCGCCACCGAGCTGACCGATGCGCGGCAGGAGCGCACCACGGCGGCCGAGCAGATCTCGATCAGCGCTGGCGGGCCTCTCCGCCGATGCTGCAGGAGGTGGGCGAGAGCGGGCGCACGCCCGATCTTTCCGGACTTGGAGGAGCGGCTTGCCGAGCTCGGCGACCGCTTCGACGGAAGACCGCCGGCTGAACGGCGAGGCGCTTCGGCAAGCTCGAGCGGCGGCTTGCCGCGCTCGGCACGGCCATCGAGGAGCAGGAAGACAACGCCGCGGCGGAATCCTGGCCGGGCTCACGCGACAAGATCGACGCGCTCGCCGAGGCCATCGAGGCGCAGGACACGCGCGGCACGCGCAGCGACATCGAGCTGCTCGACGGCAAGCTCGACCAGATTGCGCAGCCAGCTCGCCGAGCAGACGGAGCATTTGTCGCGGGCGCAGGCGCAGCCGCTCGAGGACGCGTCTCGACGGCATGCAGCGGCAGCTCGAGCGGCTTGCCGAGCGCGCCGAGGCATCGAGCGATCAGCTCGGTCCCTTCGCGCAGGCAGCTTGCAGGAGATCTCCGAGCGCCTGAGCGCGCTCGGCGCAAGACGTCCGCATGCCCGCTCTCGCTGCGGCTCGAGGCGATCGAGGAGCGGCTCGCCGGCCTCTCGCGGCGGCATCGCGGGCCCGATCCGCGCGCGCTGCAGACGCAGATGGAAGGCATCGTCAGCCGCCTGGAGCTGCTCAAGGGCCGCAGCATCGATCCGGCACGGCTCAACGAGCTCTTCGACCGCGTCGACACCGCGATCCGCGCCATCCCGCGACGATCGCGTCGAGCAGCTCGAGCGGCTTGAGCGGCGCATCGCCGGAAAGCATCGCCAGCGGATGCTCCGGATCGTGCAGAGAGCGGCTCGGCAGCGCTGCGAAGCGACGAGCGCTTCGCGCGGCTGGAGAAGAAGCTCGAGGAGCTGGCGCTCGTCCAGTCGGGCGGAGGCGAAGACTATCTCTCCGCCGGAGGACCTCTCCGAGCTTCGCTCCGACATCACGGCGCTGCGGCGCGAGCTGCGCTCGCTCCCCGATGGTCGGCGGCGAGGACGCCGAATTCGGCGAGCTGCTGCACGACGATCGCCGCGCGCATGGAGCGCTGCCGGAGGACCCGCTCTCGGCCACCTCGCCGCGCTCGAGGCGCAGATGGAGCGCATCGCGGCGCTGCTCGACGATCCGAGCCAGTCGCGTCTGGCGCTCGCCCATATCGAGACGAGCCTGAGGACGATCGAGGAGCGGCTGGACGAGACGCGCCGCTCGTTTGCCCACGTCCCGGCCAGGACGGCGAGGAAGTTTCGAGGAGACGTGGAAGCCGTCGCCGGCATAGCGCGCGCGCTGTCCGACGATGTAAGGTGCTGCGCGGCTCCACCGAGGTGCGGAGCAGCAAGACCAGGAAGCGCTCGATGCCGTGCAGGACACGCTGCAGCCGTCGTCAAGCGCATGGCCTTCCTGGAGCGCGACGCCGAAGCCCGCGCGACGAAGACGGCCGAGACGATAGCGCCGACCGCCCGTCGCGGATGCGGAGCCGTTCGAAGCGCACAAGCCGGTCGAGCGGCCATGGCCGACCATTGCGCCGCGAGCCGAGGGTGGCGCCGGAGCCGAAGGCCGAGCCGAGCGGAAGCGCCGGCACTCGCCGCGCCTCAGCCCGAGCCGAGCGAGCCGAAGTCGAGCGGTGGGTTGCTCAGCCGCTTCACCTCGCGGCAGCTCCTGAGGCGCGCCACGGGCGGCCGCGCCGAGTCCTTCACGCCGGAGCCGGAAGAGAGCGAGGAAGAATCCGATTTCCCGATCGAGCCGGGGACGGACGCGCCGCTGAGCTCGGCGCTGACCGACGCGCCGAGTTCCGACACGGAGCTCATGTCGGGCTCCCGCAGCCGCAGCCGGTCGGCGCCGGCGCTCGACGACGACGGCAAGCCGATTGCCGTTCGCCCCGATGCCATCAGGCTCGATGCCAGTGTCGACGAGGACTTCCTGGCCGCGGCGCGCCGCGCTGCGCGGGCGGCCGCGGCCGAAGCGGCCGACGAGGCGCACCGCATCGACGGGACAGCGGCTTCGGACAGCTTCGTGAAATCGCGCGCGCGGCGCCCTGCTGGCAGCTGCGCTCGCAGTCGCCGTGGCGTTCGCCGCGGTGCAGATCATCCGCAGCCAGACGCAGCCGGTCGCCGGCGATGTCGCCGCGGCGCCCTCCGCGTCGACCGCGCCGGCCTCGACCGACACGGCGTCCGCACCGGCGACCGCCGGCACGCCGTCCGCGCCGGCCGATGTCGCATCTGCGGCCACCGCGTCCGCTCCTCAGCCGATGCCGGCCGCGTCGTCTCCCACTGCTTCGCCGCAGCCGAGCGGCATGGCTGCATCGCAGCCGAGCACGCCCGCCGAAGCGTCATCCGAGACGGCATCGCATCCGCATCGGCAACGGCCGAAGCGGCAAGTCCGGCACGCCGGCGGGCAACGACATGGCGGCGCTGACGCCGCCCGCCGAGACGCAGCGCCAAACGCAAACGCAGGCGCCGACCGCTTCGGCGCCCGCAGCCGCGACGACGACACCGAGCCGTCGCGCCCGGCACGCTGGAGGTACCGGAATCCATCGGGTCGCAGCGTCTGCGCGACGCCGCCATGGCCGGCGACCCGGCGGCGGCCTTCGAGGTCGCGGCACGCTACGCCGAGGGCAGGGGCGTGCTGCGCGACATGCACGACCGCCGTCGCCTGGTACGAGCGCGCCGCCGAGGCCGGCCTTGGCGCCCGCGCAGTACCGGCTCGGCTCGATCTACGAGAAGGGCCTCGGCGTGCCGCGCGACCTGGCCAAGGCGCAGGACTGGTACAGCACGCGCCGCCGCAGGCCGGCAACGTCAAGGCCATGCACAACCTCGCCGTGCTCTATGCCGAGGGCGCCGGCGGCGAGCCGGACCTGGAGCAGGCGGCGGAGCTCTTCCGCCAGGCGGCCGAGCACGGCGTGCGCGACAGCCAGTTCAACCTGGCGATCCTGCATGCGCGCGGCCTCGGCGTGAAGCAGGACCTGATCGAGGCCTACAAGTGGTTCTCCGATCGCCGCCACATCCGGCGACGAGGAAGCCGCCAAGCGGCGCGACATCATCGCCGCGGCGCTGACCGGAGACCGACCTTGCCAAGGCGCAGGCCGCGGCCGCTGCCTTCGAGCCGCGTCCCGCTGATCTCCGAGGCCAACGAGGTGATCGATGCCGGACGGCGGCTGGGGCGACAAGCAGGATTCCACCGGCCGTGGAGGTGAAGCCCCGGACAAGGACGGCAGCGCCGACAGACGGCAAGCGCAGCATTTCGGAGAACGATCTCGTCGCGCTGGTGCAGAAGCTGCTCGCCGACAAGGGCTTCGATCCCGGCCCGGCCGACGGCCTGCTCGGGCGGCAGACCATCCAGGCGATCGTCGATTTCCAGGGCCAGGCCGGCCTGCCGCGCACCGGCCAGATCGACCCCGAGCTGGTGGCGGCGCTGCAGGGCGCCTCGGGCTGAGCGGCGAGATCGCCGACGCGGGAAGCCCGCTCTGCTCTGCGGCCAGGTCCCGCACGCGGCGGGCGGGTTGGTTGACGCCGGCTTGAACAGTCGATGTCCTAGTATTCGCGCCGGCTGCGTCTGATCGTCATTTGACAGCGCCGCCTGCGGCGGCGCTTATTCGTTCTTGGGGCCGCCGTACCGAAAAGTCACTTCCAACAGGCGCCGCGGGTGCAGCTTTACCTCCCAATCGCCGAACTGACGGTGAACATGTTCCTGTTCCTGGGCATGGGCGGGGCCGTCGGGTTTCTTTCCGGCATGTTCGGTGTCGGCGGCGGCTTTCTGCTGACGCCGCTCCTGATCTTCTCCGGCATTCCGCCGGCCGTGGCGGTGGCCACGGTGACGCCGCAGATCGTCGCGTCCTCGACCTCGGCGGCCCTCTCCTACTGGCGGCGCCGCATGATCGACGAGAAGATGACGGCGCTCCTGGCGAGCGGCGGCATCGCCGGCTCACGGCTCGGCGTCTTCACCTTCCGCGCGCTGCGCTCCGTCGGCCAGCTCGATCTCATCATCGCGGTCGCCTATGTCGGCCTTCCTCGGCTCCATCGGCGCGATCATGCTGCGGGAGTCGCTGCGCGCCATCTGGCGCGCCCGCTCCGGCCGCTGCGGCGCGCCCGCGCGGCGCCGCGCATCACAGCTGGGTGCACGGCCTGCCGCTCAAGATGCGCTTCCGCCGCTCCAAGCTCTACGTGAGCGTGCTCCCCGTCATCGCGCTCGGCTTCGGCATCGGCTTCCTCGGCTCCGTGCTCGGCCTCGGCGGCGGCTTCATCATGGTGCCGGCGCTGATCTATCTGCTGCGCGTGCCGACCAACGTGGTGATCGGCACCTCGCTCGCCTACACGCTGTGCACCATGGCGGTCGCCACCGTGCTGCACGCCACCGCCAACAAGTCGGTCGACATCATGCTGGCGCTGCTCCTGATGATCGGCGGGGTGGTCGGCGCGCAGTTCGGCGCGCGCGTCGGGCAGGCGATCCGCGCCGAGCAGCTGCGCGCGCTGCTGGCGCTCCTGGTGCTCGCCGTGGCGCTGCGCGTGCTCCTCAGCCTCTTCCTGCGGCCCGAGAACATCTACTCGCTGAACATCCTGGGAGGCGCGGCATGAGGCGGGCCGTCCTCCTCCTGCTGTTCGCTCATCGGCGCTGCCGGCCGGCGGCGGCCCGCGCCGAAAGCCTCGTCTCCACGCTCTCCGACGAGGCGGTCTCGATCACCTCCAACTTCACCGGCGAGCGCATCGTCGTCTTCGGCGCCGTGCGCGGCGGACAGCCGAACGAGACCGGCTACGAGGTGGCCGTCGTCGTGCAGGGGCCCGCCGCAGGACGTGATCGTGCGGCAGAAGGAGCGCGTGCTCGGCATCTGGGCGAACCGCACTTCGCGCGAGTTCAAGGAGGTGCCCTCCTACTACGTCATGCATCTCAGCGAGAATTTCGGCGCCGCCGTCACGCCGGCGAAGCTCTTGGAGTACCGCCTCGGCGTGGACCAGCCTGCCCTTCGTGCAGGATGCCGCCAGCGACGCGCACGGCGCGAGCGGCTTCGCCCAGGCGCTGATCGACCTGAAGACCAAGCAGCGCGCTCTACGCGGAGCGCAAGGCGGAGGTGCATTTCCTCGCGCCCGACGTGTTCCGCACCACCTTCTTCCTGCCGAGCGACATCCCCACCGGCGAATACCGGGTGAGCGTCTATCTCTTCCGCAACGAGGCGTTCCTGGCCGGCCAGACGCAGACCTGTCGATCGCCAAGGGCGGCTTCTCCGACCGCATCGCCCGCGCCTCCATCGACTTCCCGCTCTACTACGGCCTCACCTGCGTGGCGCTGGCGGTCTTCACCGGCTGGCTCGCCGGCGCTGATCTTCAGGCGGAACTGACGCCGGCCGAGCTCAGGCGACCTTCATGATGCGGTCGCCGACGCGATCGTTCCGTCCTTCGACGACCCGCGCGTAGATGCCGCGCAGCCTGAGCCGCTTGCCCTCGCCGACATTGACGAAGACGCAGGCGTCGCGGCCATAGCGGTTGATGAAATTCTGGCAGCCCGGTGTGCGGCTCGGCGGTGATCTCGATGACGGCGGAGCCGATCGCCAGCCGCTGGCCGGGCGGCAGGTTCTCCGACGTCAGGTCCATGTCGATGAAGAGGTTGTCGCCGGCCGGCGGCCAGTTCGTCGCGCTCCTGCGCGATCAGCGCCGATGCAGCGCGCATTCATGATGCAGATCTGCACGTCCGGATGCGGCCTGCCCGTCCTCCGTCGACTTCCAGCAGCCCTTGGCCCAATGGTCGCCATGGAGGCCGCCGGCGAGGCTGATCTCAACGCTCGGCACGTCCGCCGCACGCCGTGATCCGGGCGACGACGATCGCTTCCAGCACGCCGTTGTCGGCGGGCGAGGCGATGATGTGCGGCAGGCCGGCCTCCAACTCGGCACGGGTGAGATGTCTTGGCATTTCGGAATCGTCCATACTGGCTCGCGGCCATATTAGGGCAGGCCGGCGCGGCGCACCATTTCGTTGACGTTTGACGCGCGCGTTAATCTAGTCCGGCGCGAGCGCAGAGAACGCCACCGGGAAGAGCCGGCCGTCGCCGATGAGGAACGGCCTCAGCGCCCCCGGCGAAACAGCGTGGCGAAGGCGCGGTCGAGGACGTTCAGCCCGCCCGCCAGCACGCCGAAGGCCGGCAGCACCATGCGCGGAAGTGAGCTAACCAACGGTTTAGGAGCCAGCATTCAGCGCGATTAATCAGTCGTTCTGAGAGGTTACCGGCTAAATATCGTTAAAATAAACCTGTGTTTGTATTTTTGTTCTGCGAATGCTATTATAGCTAGTGAATAATTGAGATCGAATATCTGAGCGTCCGCGGGCCACTCCGCGCGCGTTCTCAAGGACGCTTCGGTGGCTGGCCTTTTCCTGCCGTGATCCGGACCGCCAAAACCGTAAAAAAAAACAGGGAGGAAGACATGGCTGTCATTGAAGGAACACGTGCATCCAAATCTCAGAAGGGCAAAGGCGCCGCCTCTTCATTTGACGGCACCGCCCTGCCGAAGCTGAATGCGATCATCGATCAGTATCACGAACGCAGGGACTATCGGGCCCTAGCGGTGATTGCCTCGCAACTAAAGGCGCTCAAAAGCGGCCTCAGTCCCAAAGATCCGCCTCAGCGCGTCGCGGAAATACTGCAGGAGCATTACAGCAGTCTCGCCGACTGGAAAGACCGCGACGGCTTCTCGATGACGGTCGTTCTTTATGCGACGTCAGGCCATCTGCATGAATTGCTCGGGCAGGCTTTCGAAAGCGACGCGGACCGGCTGGCAGCGTTGCTGAAGGCGGTGCCGCAGCTGATCGACCGATGCGGCGATGTCAGTCGCATCGATCTTGACGATGCGAGCACGTTCCCGCCGCCGCCGCATGCCATGGAGAGCGAGCCGAAGCCCGTCGCCATGGCCATGGCGTCCGGCGCCGCCGACCCAGCGCCGTTCTGGCATGACAAGATAAAGAAACCGATTGAAGGTCAGATCGCTCTTCTCAAGCGCGGCAACGAAAGGAAGGCGCTGAAGGAGGTGAACAATCTGTTCGCCCATCTGGCCGACAATTTCGATCCGAACGACATCTTTGGAAGCTGGCAAGCTACCACCGATGCCGTCAGCACCTCCCGGATGAACCAGCCGATCACGTTCGCGATCGGTATGTTCTTCAACATCAAGCATCGCGACGCGGCCGAAATCAGTGCGTTCCAGGCGGACATTCCGGAGTTGCGGGATCTCGCCGTGCTGCCCGTGTCGCTTCACAATCGCTGGGAAGAAAAATTCAAAGGAGAATGCCTGAAAGTCATCGATGCCTATCAAAGGAGTGGCGCGTTTTCGAGGCTGATCCAAATCAAACTCACGTTGCAGCAACTTGAAAAGGACCTGGATCCACAGACAGCGACGGCCGACAGGATCAATCGCGTCCTGAGCGCTTTGAGCGCGTTTCCGATGGCGCACGACGAAAGGTTCGATTTTGTCCTCGGCACCTATGTGATGATTGCGGATCATGCCGCTGAGAGCTTCAGCCACATGGTCCTCGATCTGCCGACGCTGATTCAGCGAACGAAATATTCCGACCGCATCAAGGACAAGATCGAAAGCTGGATCGGTCGCTTCGGCCCGGTGCTCTATCTTCACCCGGAGGAAGCCTACCTTCCGACGAGCGTCGACTGGTTCGCGGACCGCAGCAGCATCGGCGGACTGAAGAACATTCCAACCGGCGCCGCCACCAGCGGGCTGAATATCAGCCTGAACAGCGACAATGACCGCGGCGGCGATTTCAGCCAAGCCAAGGCCTATGTGCACGTCAAGGCGGGTCCCGACAACACGACCGACCTGCAGTTCTGGTATTTTTACGCCTATAACGGGCCGGGCACCGCCCGCGTGAAGAGCCTGATCAACCTCATCTTCGGCGATCAGACGCTGCACGCCGGCAACCCCTCGCTCGCTCCGCTCGGCGAGCACGAAGGCGACTGGGAGCACATGACGTTGCGCATCGACAATGCCAGCGAGCAGATTCTAAAAGTCTGGTGCTCGCAGCATGCCGACGGCACCTGGTACGGCCCGGGCGACTTCGACCATCAGAACGAACAGATCATCGCCTATGCCTCCAAGAACGGGCACGCCTGCTACAACCAGCCGAGCTCGAACTACACCAACCATATCAAGACCCCGACGCCGGCCTTCAAGCTGGAGTTCTTTCTGCGCAACGACACGGCGCGCGGAAAGAGCATGGATTGCGGCAAGCGCTACGAGATCATCGCCAGCGATCTTCCCGGACTGGAAGTCGAGGCAACTCCGTGGACCAAATATCTCGGGCGCTGGGGGAGGGAGAACGGGGCGAAGATCACCAACGACATGGTCGCCGATGTGCTGAAGGCGGCGCTCGGTCCGGTGCTCGGCACCATCGCTTCGATCACGCCTCTGGTCCTGATCGCCAGCACGATCGCCGGGCAGTTCAAGGTCGAGGATCAGAACGGCCCGCAGGCTCCGAGCGCCAAGGGTTGCTGGTCCGGCAACGAAGAAGATTAGTCCGGGCTGAGCGCCGCTGACGCCACCGGGAAAGAGCCGGCCGTCGCCGATGAGGAAGGCGCGGAACGCGCCGGGCGCGAAGAGCGGGGCGAAGGCGCGGTCGAGCACGTTCAGCCCGCCCGCCAGCACGCCGAAGGCCGGCAGCACCATGCGCGTCCCGTCGGTGGCGAAGGCGCGGCAGCGCACGCTGCGCCCGTTGCCGCGAAGCTTGGCCGCCGGATGCAGGTGCCCGGCGACCTCGCCCGGCGCTTCGCCTTCTGTCGGCTCGTGGCGGAAGGTGAGGCCCTCCAGCGGCAGCTCGTCCGATCACGTCGCCGTCGACATCTTCGGGGAATTCCGGATCGTGGTTGCCCTTGATCCACACCCACTCGCGCCCGCCCTGCAGCACTGCGAGCCGCAGCCGGTCGGGATCGGAGAGCCGACCGTAGCCGCCTGCAGTCATGAAAGGAATCGCCGAGCGCGATGACGCGGCGCGGATTGCGGCGCTGCGATCGAGTTCGGCCAGCAGCGCCAGCGTCGCGCCGGTATCGTAGGGCGGCAGCAGCATGCCGCGCCGCGCGAAACTGGAAGCCTTCTCCAGGTGCAGGTCGGAGACGACGAGCGTGCGGCTTGCCGCGAGCCACAGCGCGCCCGCCGGGTCGAGCACCACCTCCGTATCGGCGATGACGACACGCATCTCAGCCAGCCCCGGCCGCCCGGTTTGCCTTTGCGGCGCTGATGGCGCGGGCGGCGCGTTGCGCTCCGCGCTTGCCGCGTCCGGAGGGAGCAGGCTGAGCTGCAGCTGCACGCGGGTTCTCCTCCTCGCCCATCGCCTCGCGGATCAGCGCCTCCGCCGCGTCCGCCAGAATGTCGGTCTGCGCCTCGCCGAACACCGGCTCGCGCCCGATCTGCAACATGACCGGCACGGCGAGCGGCGAAACGCGCTCCAGCCTTTGATGCACGATTCGCCCCTTCACGCGATAGAGCATTTCGCCGAGCCGATGGATGTCGAGGAGCCCCGCCGCCGCGTCGGCGCGCGTCGCCTGCAGCAGGATGTGGTCCGGCTCGTGCGTGCGCAGCACGTCGTAGACGAGGTCGGTGGAGACGGTGACCTGCCGCCCGGTCTTCTCCTGCGCCCGGATGTCTTCGCTCGATCAGCCCGGAGATGATCGGCGCAGTTCCGGAAGGTGCGCTTCAGCAGATACGATTCCGCCATCCACGCTTCCAGGTCGTCGCCCAGCATGTCCTCGTCGAAGAGCGCGGCAAGCGACGGCCGGCCGGCCGCGAACGCGGCGCCGAGGTCGCGCAGCGCCCACACGGCGATGGAATAGTCGGTCGCGACGAAGCCGAGCGGCCGGGCGCCGGCGCGCTCCAGCCGCCGCGTCAGGAGCATGCCGAGCGTCTGATGCGCCAGCCGCCCCTCGAACGGGAAGGCGGCCATGTAGAACTTCTTGTCGTGCGGGAAGGTCTCCACCAGCAGCTGGTCGGGGCCGGGGAGCAGCGAGCGCTCCTCCTGGTAGCCGAGCCACTCGCAGCACCTGCTCCGGCAGCTTCGACCAGCGCTTCCGGTCGGCGATGATCTCGCGCACCTGGCTGGCGAGATAGGTGGTGAGCGGGAACTTGCCGCCCTCGAAGGAGGGGATCGACGGGTTCTCCTCGCCGCCCGGCGTGACATAGGCGATGTTCTCGCGGATGCCCTCGAAGCGCAGCACGCGGCCGGCGAAGCGGAACGTGTCGCCGGCCGCCAGCGTCTCCAGGAAATATTCCTCGATCTGCCCGAGCCGCTTGCCGCCGCGGATCACGCCTTTCCGCAGCCGCCCGAGCACGACGTGCAGCATCGGCGCCTCCACGATGGTGCCGACGTTCAGCCGGTATTGCTGCGCGATCGTCGGGTTGGTGATGCCCCACAGGCCCTTTTGCGGCCCGTCCTTGCGCCGCCTGATCTTGGCGTAGCGCTCGTAGTTGCGGAGCGCGTAGCCGCCGGTCGCGACGAAATCGACGACGCGCTCGAACGTCTCCCAGGCGAGGTGGCGATAGGGCTCGGCGGAGGTGATCTCCTCGTAGAGCTGCGACCGCGTCGAACGGCTCCGCCACCGCCATGCCGAGCACGTGCTGCGCCAGCACGTCGAGCGCGCCGGGGCGCAGCGGCGGCGTGTCCTGGTGGCCGAGATAGTTGGCGTCGAGCGCCGCGCGGCACTCCAGCACCTCGAAGCGGTTGGACGGGCACCAGCAGGCCCTCCGACGGCTCGTCCATGCGGTGGTTGGCGCGGCCGATGCGCTGCGCCAGCCGGCTGGCGCCCTTCGGCGCGCCGACATGCGCGACGAGGTCGACGTCGCCCCAGTCGATGCCGAGGTCGAGCGTGGAGGTGGCGACGACGGCGCGGAGCTTCCCCTCCGCCATCGCCGCTTCCACCTTGCGCCGCTGCCCGCGGTCGAGCGAGCCGTGATGCAGCGCGATCTCCAGCGCGTCGTCGTTGATGCGCCACAGCTCGCGGAAGATCAGCTCCGCCTGCCAGCGCGTGTTGACGAAGATGAGCGTCGTCCTGTGCGCCTTGATCGCCTCGTAGACGCGCGGGGAGCGCGTAGAGCGCCGTGTGGCCCGGACCACGGCACGCGCGCATCCTCCGCCTCGATGATGGAGATGTCGGGCGGCGCGCCGCCCTCCACCACGATCTTGTCGGCGAGCGCGCGCGCCTTCGCCGGACTGCGCCACCAGCCAGGCGCAGAGCGTCGTCCGGCTCGGCGACGGTGGCGGAAAGCCCGATCGTCCTCAGCCCCGGCGCCAGCTCGCGCAGCCGCGCCAGCCCGAGCGAGAGGAGATCGCCGCGCTTCGACACGACGAGCGAATGCAGCTCGTCGAAGATCACCGTCTTCAGCCGCCCGAAGAAGCGCCGCGCATCCTTCGAGGCGATGAGCAGCGCCACCTGCTCCGGCGTGGTGAGCAGCATGTCGGGCGGATCGAGCTTCTGGCGCTGCCGCTTGTGGACCGGCGTGTCGCCGGTGCGCGTCTCCAGCCGGATGGGCAGCCCCATCTCGGCGACCGGCATTTCGAGGTTGCGGTGGATGTCGACGGCGAGCGCCTTCAGCGGCGAGACGTAGAGCGTATGCGGCCCGAACAGATCGGCATGCCGGGCTTCTTGCGCTCCTTCGCGAGGTCGTTGCGCGGCGAGGTCGACGAGGCTCGGCAGGAAGCCGGCGAGCGTCTTGCCGGCGCCGGTCGGCGCGATGAGGAGCACCGACCTGCCCGCCTCCGCCTTCGCCAGCAGCTCGAGCTGGTGCGGCCGCGGCGCCCAGCCGCGCTCGGCGAACCACGCGCCGAACGTCTCCGGCAGAAGCGGCGTCGCGGCGGTCGGGCGGGTCGAGCGCGGTCATCGGAACAAAGCTAGAACCGGCGCGGCGCGGTGTCGAGTTCGATTGAGGCAGTTCGTGGTCGCCTCAGGAACTGGCGGGGCGGCCCGACGTTATTGCGCACCGGCACTTCCGCCGGGCTGGGAGGAAAGACGATGGGTCGCGGACTTCTGCTTTGGTTCCTGGGGGTGCCCATTCCGGTCATTCTGCTCATTCTTCTATTCTGGCACTGACCGGGGGACATTTTCATGGTGCAAACAGAGACCGTGCGGGCGGTCTATGCTCCCGACGGCGAGTTGCCGAATATTGAATCGCGCTTTCGCCTTTAATCGGCGGAGCGCTTCTTTTGGGGCATCACCCAAAGCACCTCCGCTACGCCGGAGTCCGGGCTGAAACACAGGGGCAGCGAGTTTCTTGCCTAAAAGGCAGAATAGGCACTATAGTTGGCTATTCCTGTCAGATGCGGCGATTCGCGCGTGGCTAAGAAGAACAAGAAGAAATTCTGGAAAGCCGAGCTGGTGGAGGGCTTCCACCCCATCATGATCGACGTGGAAGTGCACAAGGCCATCGAGGCGGCGCGCGAGAGCTTCAGCGAGATGCCCAACACGATCCTGCGCCGCATGCTGGGGATCGGCGGCTACAGCGGCGCCGCCGCCGCGCCGGCGCGCCGCGCCAAGGCCGGCGGGGCGGTGGACGGCGGATGGTCGAAGCTCGATCGCCGCGGGCGCAATGTGTTCCTGCCGGACGGCACGGAGCTGCGCGCCGCCTATGGCGGGCGGACGGTCGAGGGCCGGATCGCCGGCGGCATGTGGCAGGTGGGCGACGAGCGCTACGGCTCGCCTTCCGCCGCGCTCATCGCCAACGTCCGCAGCAGCTCCGGCACGCCGGTCAACCTCAACGGCTGGCGCCATTGGGAGGTGAAGCTCCCGGAATCGCCGGTCTGGCGCCCGTTGATGGAGGTTTAGCAGCCTCGGTGACGGCTTCGCTCACGCCCCGGCCAAGGCGGAGGGAGTGCCGCTGGAAGCGGGAAAACGCGTCCGTGGTTAGTGCTTGGAGTGCATCGGCATTATCTTTTTCAGATGCGCTTCACCGATCTCCTCTGCGCCACCCCCGCCGGCATCTATTGCCCGCCCGGCGACTTCCACATCGACCCGACGCGGGCGGTTCCCCGCGCGCTCGTCACGCACGGCCACTCGGACCATGCGCGCCCCGGCCACGGCGCGGTGCTGGCGACGCCGGAGACGCTGAAGATCATGGCGGAGCGCTACGGCGGGAGTTTCGCCGGCACGACGGAGGCGGCGACGCTGGGCGAGACGCGCAGCGTCAACGGCGTCTCCGTCACCTTCCATCCGGCCGGCCACGTGCTCGGCTCGGCGCAGATCGCGGTGGAGAAGGACGGCATGCGCATCGTCGCCTCGGGCGACTACAAGCGCCGCTCCGACCCGACCTGCCGAGGCTTCGAGCCGGTCCCATGCGACGTCTTCATCAGCGAGGCGACCTTCGCGCTGCCGGTCTTCCGCCACCCGGACGACCGCGCCGAGATCGCCAAGCTGCTCGCCTCCGTGGCGCAGTTCCCGGAGCGCACGCACCTGGTCGGCGCCTATGCGCTCGGCAAGGCGCAGCGCGTCATCGCGCTGATCCGCGAGGCGGGCTTTGAGGCGCCGATCTACATCCACGGCGCGCTGCAAAAGCTCTGCGACCTCTACGTGGCGGAGGGTATTCCGCTCGGACGAGCTGCAGCCCGCGACTTTGGAGAAGGGCAGGGGGGAGAAGGGCGGAAAGCACGATTTCGCCGGCGCGATCGTGGTGGCGCCGCCCTCCAGCTTCGCCGACCGCTGGGCGCGCCGCTTCGCCGACCCGGTCGCCTGCTTCGCGTCCGGCTGGATGCGCATCCGCCAGCGCGCCAAGCAGGGCGGCGTGGAGTTGCCGCTGGTCATCTCCGACCACGCCGACTGGGATGAGCTCTGCGACACCATCCGCGAGGTCTCGCCGCAGGAGGTGTGGGTGACGCATGGCCGCGAGGAGGCGCTGGTCAGGTGGTGCGAGTTGCAGGGGATACCCGCCAAGCCGTTGCATTTGATGGGGTATGAGGACGAGGCGGAGTAGGTCGTCTGCGCAAAAATGTCCGCCGCGATGTTCGGGATCGGGGCCTCTTCGCAAGCCTCGGGGGCGGTTGGGCTTTTCGGAAAATTCCTCGATTTCGAACAGGGTGCGAACAGCCCCACGTCGCGTGGAAAAGAGCCATGGAGCCGATCAGAACAGCCATCCTTCGCGCGGTTTCACGTGGCTGTTCGGCTGCCCCTTCCCGCGGGAGGAAGGAATTGTATTTGGCTGTCCCCCTCATGGTGAGGCGCGAGCGCCGCAGGCGCGAGCCTCGAACCACCGGCGGCAGAGTTCCGCCTTTCCACGAGCAGCAGATGCCGTGCCCTCGCCCTCGTCCTTCGAGGCTCCCCCGGACCATGTCCGGGCTCGCACCTCAGGATGAGGGCTTCCTCAATGCCGCAACCCTCCCCCAGTTGCGCTCGGCAGCGAGGAGGCGCTGGTCGGATGATGCGAGCCTCAGGGGATACCGGCCACGTCGCTACACTTGATGGGGTATGAGGACGAGGCGGAGTAGGGGCAGTTTGACGCAAATCTTCGTTTAGGCGATCGAAGCGCGTCTAACGCTCAGATGCTATTCGACGAGGGCAAATCCTGCAAAGCCCACCAGCAGGCCACCGGCTAAGAACGTGGCAACTGACTCCACATAAAGGCATACGAGAAGAAACACACTGTTGGCCCTGGGAGATGGAATCCGAGCAACGACCCTCGCGGTTCTTCATTTGGTAGGCCAAAGAACATCTGCGGCGCAGATGAATTATGAACGATCGCGAAGGACTACGCCGAGCATAAAGAGAATGATCCGCGCTCAGCAGCGGCCCTTGTCAGGTCAGCGATTGAGGCTTTGCCAAGACGTGGTCGGAAGAACAGCTGAAACGTGGATCTCGCGCCGCGCGCCGATCGCTAGGAGTGGCGACCTTTACTGTCTCCCGTATAATCGCGGAGCGCGCTTGCTCCTGCGGCATGCTTGGCTCCGTCACTTTGACCGATTGCGAGCCTTTAGTCGCAATCAACATCGACGGAAGAGTCGCAAGGGTCATAGATAGTCCCGTTCGCACCCCGTAAAGTCAAACCCCTCGCGTAATCCCCCCGTCCACCCGCAAATTCTGCCCCGTAATGTACCCCGCGCCCTCCGCTCGCCAGGAACGCCACCGTCGCGGCGATCTCCTCCACGTGCCCGTAGCGCTGCATGGGGATGCGTCGCGCGGCGCTCCTCCTTTTCCGGCAGGCTGTCGATGAAGCCCGGCAGCACGTTGTTCATGCGGATGTTCTCCGCCGCGTATTCGTCCGCGAAGAGCTTGGTGAAGGCGGCGAGGCCGGCGCGGAAGACGCCGGAGGTCGGGAAGGCCGGGTCGGGCTCGAAGGCGGCGAAGGTCGAGATGTTGACGATGGCGCCGCCGCGCCCGTCCTCCTGAAATTGCTTCTGCATCACCGGCGTGACGAGCCGCGTGGGGCGCACGGCGTTGAGGAAATAGACCTCCATGCCGCGGTGCCAGTCCTCGTCGGTGAGCTCCAGCACCGGCGCGCGCGGGCCGTGGCCGGCGGAGTTGACCAGGACGTCGATGCGGCCCCAGCGCTCGAGCGTCAGGTCGACCAGCCGCTTCAGATCGTCGGTCGACTGGTTGGAGCCGGTGACGCCGACGCCGCCCAGCTCGTTCGCCAGCGCCTCGCCCTTGCCGGAGGAGGAGAGGATGGCGACGCCGTAGCCGTCCGCGGCCAGCCGCCGCGCGCAGGCCGCGCCCATGCCGCTGCCGCCCGCCGTGACGATTGCGACCTTCTCCGCCATCGATGCCTCCCTTGTTCCCGGCAGCCCTGCTTCTCAGCCGTCGTCGTTGCCGGGCGTGACCCGGCAATCTGTTCCGGAGCGCCCGCATTTCGCGCATACGCTCAGGAATGGATGCCCGGATCAAGTCGGGCATGACGACGGGAACGCGTGCTTTCGCGCGGCAGGCGGAAACGTTGGTGAGCCACAAGGGCTGACGACTGCATGAGGAGGAGGCGGGGTGACCCTCTCCCCCCTTGCGGGGGAGAGACGGAGAGGGGGGAAGGCGCCAGGCACGGGCGAGGATTGAGTCTTGTGCGGCTGATGCCGCGGCAAGGATGGACGGGGCCGGCGGTGCTTGCCGCCTTCCCCCCTCCCTGGCCCTCCCCCGCAAGGGGGGAGGGGACGTCAGTGCCACTGGACTCTTGCCGCGGGCTATGGCTGGCTTCTCGGCATTCCTGGAGTGCTCCCGATGCCCATCGAGCTCTGGCTTGCCTTCACCGCCGCCACCATCGTGCTGCTGCTCATCCCCGGGCCGACGGTGCTGCTCGTGGTCTCCTATGCGCTGGGGCAGGGCTGGCGCACGGCGTTTCCGATGGCGGTCGGCGTGGCGCTGGGCGATTTCACGGCCATGACGCTGTCGATGCTCGGCGTCGGGGCGCTGCTGGCCGCCTCGGCGACGATCTTCACCATCGTGAAGTGGGTCGGCGCGGCCTATCTCGTCTGGCTCGGCGTGAAGCTGTGGCGGGCGGGCGGCGCGCTGGAGGCGAAGCCGCGGGCAACCGGCGCGTCGCCGGCAAAGATGCTGGGGCATGCCTGGCTGGTGACGGCGCTCAACCCGAAGGGCATCACCTTCTTCGTCGCCTTCGTGCCGCAGTTCCTGTCGCCGGGCGCCGACTTCGTGACGCAGATGGTGGTGCTGGAGGCGACCTTCGTCTCGCTCGCCTTCGCCAACGTGCTCGCCTATGCGGCGCTCGCCGCGCGCGCCGGCAATCTGGTGAAGAGCCCGCGCGCGGTCAGCGCTCGTCAACCGCATCGGCGGCTCCTGCCTCATCGGCGCCGGCGTGGCGGCGGTGTCGATAAGAGCCTCGCAGTACGCGACCATCGATCAACCGCGGCTGATCTCCCCGCAAGGAGACAATCGCAGCCGCCTATCCACATCCTCATGGTGAGGTGCGAGCGCCGAAGGCGTGAGCCTCGAACCACCATCGGCGACGCACGGCGTTGCCGCGGGCCGCAGATGCCGTCCATCGCCCTCGTCCTTCGAGGCTCCCCCGGATCAAGTCCGGGGTCGCGCCTCAGGATGAGGGCTTTCTCTATATCCGACTGCCCTGCCGCAAGGGGGAGGTTACCCGCGACCCGCGAGGCGGCGGCGCTTCCGCCGCTTCGCTACGAGGTCAGGTCGAGGATCGCCTGGATCTCCTGCAGCGAATTGTCGAGATGCGCCTTGGTCGCCGCGTCGCTGGTCCAGCCCTTGGCGGCTTCGATCCGTCCGCCGAGATCACCCATGATGGAGCGGACCATGCCGTTGAAGTCGGTGCCCTGCCCGTCCGACAGGAGGATCCGAGCGATGGCGGGAGGGAACCCTTCCGCCGCGAAGCGCGCCGGGTCGATCTGCCGGCCCTGGCCGGCGAGCTGCGATCCGATGCGCTCGAGGAAGGCGCGTTGCAGCGAGCGGCGAAGTGGCGAGATGGCGGTGCCCGGCTGGCCGATCTCCGCCCACACGCCCTCCGTCACGTCGGTCAGGAACTCGCCCATCGAATAGGCCTTCGGGTCGAGCGCCGCCTGCTGGTGCAGCATCGTGTAGATGCGGCCGCAAAGCAGCGAGTCGAGGATCTCCTTCTGGCTCTCCTCCACCGGGCCGGTCGCGTTGGCCACGGCGATCAGCGAAAGCAGATTCGGATCGAGGAATTTCTGCGGCGGAACGAGCCCGGCCTGCAGCAGGAAGGCGACCGCCTTGCGCTGATCGTCGGCGGCCACCGGCACGAAGCGCGGCCCCTTGCCGGCCCGCGCCTCCGCCCGATGCTCCTCCACGCCGCCGACCATCTTCGCCACGTCGACCAGCCAGCCGGTGCGCGTCTCCAGCAGCGTGTCGTACATCGCGGCGACATCCTCGTCGGTGCCGTCGTCGTCGTTGGCGGAGGTGGCGAGCCGGGCCGCGACGCGATCGAGATTTTTCAGGCCGAGCATGGTCGTCTCGAGCCGATCCTTGCCGATCGTCTCCGTCAGCACGGTCGGGTCGAAGAGAGCCGGCACGTCCTCGCCGCCGAAGGCGAGCCACGGGTTGGTGAGCTGCGCGTCCGCCCATGTGTCGAGGGTGGCGGTCTCGTCGGCCGGCGCCTTCGCGTCGGGGATGGGCTTGTAGCCCCAGGAGATGGCGAAGCGATCATACGGCCCGATCTTCGGCACGAACTGCGTGACGCCGTCACCGGGCTGCGCCACGAAGTTGATGCGGCCATAGGACATGATCGAGGCGACCGGCCCGTACTTGTTGGCGAAGGTCGGGTCGCGAAGCTGCTGCACGGTGAAGGCCTGGCTTGCCCTGAAATTGTGCCGGAGGCCGAGCGTGTGCCCGACCTCATGGCTGACGATGGCGCGCAGGAACGTGCCGAGCACGTCGTCCGAAAGCGGCAGCTTCGCGGCGCGCGGGTCGGCGCCGCCCGCCTGCGTGAAATACCATTGCTCGGCAAGGTCGAGCACGTTGCCCCAGACGAGGATGTGGGACGACAGGATCTCGCCGCTGCGCGGGTCGTCGACATGCGGGCCCATGGCGTTTTCCACCGGCTCCGCGACCCAGCGGATCACCGACCAGCGCGCGTCTTCCGGCTGCCAGTCGGGGTCTTCCTCGGCGCTCGGCGCGTCCTTGGCGACGATGGCGTTCTTGAAGCCCGCCGCCTCGAAGGCCGGCTGCCAGTCCTCCACGGCCTGCTTGATGTAGGGCCGCCACTTATCCGGCACGCCGCGCCCGATATAGTAGACGATCGGCTGCAGCGGCTCCGACACCGCCTGGCTCGGGTCCTTCTTCTCAAGCCTCCGGCGCAGGATGATCTGCCGTTCCTTGCCGCCGGCCTGGCCGGCTTCGTCATAGTCGGTGAAGGTCGTGGTGAAGTAGCCCACGCGATCGTCGGCAAACCGCGCCTGGATCGGCTTTTCCGGCAGCAGCGTGATGGTGTGCCCGATGACGAAGGAGAGCGGCGAATCGGACGCCGGGAGGCTCTTGTTTTCCAGCTGCGCCTTTTCGGTGGGCGGCGCGAATGTCAGCAAGCTGCGGATGTGCACGTTCTGCGGAAACGCCATCGCCTGCTTGATGTAGGAGCGTTTCGCGTCAACCGCGCCCACCAGCAGCCCGCCGCTGATCGGATCGCCTGCCAGCGAGGCGGCAACGGAGAACTCGGGAATGTCGGAGGTGAAGGCCTCGGTGATGTCGATGACGGCTTCGCCGTTCGGTCCTTCGCGCAGAATCGGAAACGACATCATGACGGGGGGAAAGTCCGCCGCCTCGACCGCCCTGCGAAGCGGAACGAGCTTGGCCGCGGAGGACGGCTGCGACGACAGCGCATGCTGCGGCCTGCCGGCCTCGTTCAGGCTGACGCCGCGTGCCGCCTGACCGAGGGCCTGCTCGGCGAAGCCGGCGCGCGCGTCCGTCTGGTGCGTGAGGTTGCGGAGGTAGATGACGTTGCCGACCCGCTCGAAGCGAACCAGCGCGGAGCCGACGGAATCGTCGAGAATCTCTGCTGCCGGCGGGTCGTCGACCACTTCGGCATACCAGAACATCTCGCGGCCCAGGAGCTCCGGCGGAATCTCCAGGAGCGTCCGGTCTCCGTCTTCGACGATGTTGAACACGCCGGGCTTGGTCGTGGTGGCCGCCGCGCCGGGCGCGGCATTGGCCGTCTGCGTCGCGGCCGGCCCTGTGGGGGCACTGTCGGCGAACGCTGTGCTCCCTGCGGTCAGCGAAAACACGAAAGCGGCAAGCGCAAGACGCCACGACATCGGAACCCTCCCCAACGCGGAACCAGCGGTGGGGTTGGATAACCGGGAAAGTTGAGTGTCTCGTTAGGTCTTTAGTCTTGATTCTCGGTATTCCTTGCATCGAATTTTAAGCTAACCGGACGCCGCAGCCGCCGTAGAAAACGGCCGCCAAGGCGGGGCGCTCTTCGCGCTTTGCCGCGATCACTAGGCACGCGCGCCAAATTCGGTAGAAACGAAGGCCGCATCGCCGAGCAGACACCGAGAGGGAGGGATTATGGACGTTCGCGCCGCCGTCGCATTCGAGGCCGGCAAGCCGCTGGAGATCACCACCGTTCAGCTCGAAGGCCCGAAGGCGGGCGAGGTGCTGGTGGAGGTGAAGGCGACCGGCATCTGCCACACCGACGAGTTCACGCTTTCAGGCGCCGATCCGGAAGGCCTCTTCCCCGCCATTCTGGGGCATGAGGGCGCCGGCGTGGTGGTGGATGTCGGGCCGGGCGTCACCAGCGTGAAGAAGGGCGACCACGTCATCCCGCTCTATACGCCCGAATGCCGCGAGTGCCCCTCCTGCCTGTCGCGCAAGACCAACCTGTGCACCGCCATCCGCGCCACGCAGGGACAGGGCCTGATGCCCGACGGCACCTCGCGCTTCTCCATTCGTGGCGAGAAGCTCTTCCACTACATGGGCACCTCGACCTTCGCCAACTACACGGTGCTGCCGGAGATCGCGGTCGCCAAGATCCGCGAGGACGCGCCCTTCGACAAGGTCTGCTACATCGGCTGCGGCGTCACCACCGGCATCGGCGCGGTGATCAACACCGCCAAGGTCGAGCCCGGCGCCAAGGCGATCGTCTTCGGCCTCGGCGGCATCGGGCTCAACGTCATCCAGGGCCTGCGCCTGGTGGGCGCCGAGATGATCATCGGCGTCGACCTCAACCCGGCGAAGAAGGAATGGGGCGAGCGCTTCGGCATGACGCATTTCGTCAACCCGAAGGATATCGGCGGCGACCTCGTCCCCTATCTCGTCAACATGACCAAGAAGGGCGCCGACCAGATCGGCGGGGCGGACTACACCTTCGACTGCACCGGCAACGTCACCGTCATGCGCCAGGCGCTCGAAGTCCTGCCATCGCGGCTGGGGCGTCTCCGTCGTCATCGGCGTGGCGCCGGCGGGCGCGGAGATTTCCACGCGCCCCTTCCAGCTTGTCACCGGCCGCGTGTGGAAGGGAACGGCCTTCGGTGGCGCCAGGGGCCGCACCGACGTGCCGAGGATCGTCGACTGGTACATGGACGAGAAGATCGAGATCGATCCGATGATCACCCACACCATGCCGCTCGACGACATCAACAAGGGGTTCGACCTGATGCATGCCGGCGAGTCGATCAGGAGCGTGGTGATCTACTGAGCGGTTGCGGGGAAACTGCCGGAAGCCGGCGAAACGGCTTCCGCATTCTCGTCAGGACGTGGCATAATAAGTCTGCTTGGCAGGCTGCGCGTGCCGTGCAGCGACTAAGGGGAGGAATGGATGTCTTCGAATCTGACGCGCCGCGCGTTTGCGCGCGGTCTCGCGGTTTCCGCGCTGGCCTGTCTGACGCCGACCGCCGTACTGGCGGCGTCGTGGAAGCTGCTCGGCAGACGCACGGTTCTTCTTGTCAACGACACCGACGTCATTCCGGTGACCTTTCTGCAGGGGGCGTTCACGCACCTGCAGCTCAAGGTGAGGGACAACGGCGTCTATATCAATTCGTGCATCGTGACGTTTTCCAATCGCCAGACAATGAACCTTCCCGTGCGGGCCTTCATTCCCGCCGGCGGGCAGTCGCGGCAGATCGACCTTCCCGGAAACCGGCGTTTCATCAGCTCTATCGTGCTCAACTACCGCTCGCAGCCCAATTCCCGCGGCCGCGCCACCGTCGAGGTGTGGGGTCGGCAATAAGCAAGAAAGCCGCGGCCGGGGCTGATTCCCCGCGCCGCGCTGCCGCGCTCGGAGAATATTGCGTATACGACTTGCCGCCGCGGCAGCTGATGCTTCCAAGATCGTCGACTGACACGTGACATCCGGATCAGACTTGATCCGGCAATCACACTTAAAATAATGCACGATGATGCCGATGACAGCTTCGGCCCGGGCAATTCGATGGGAAGCACAGTGTAGTTGTGCGATTTGCCGACTTCTAGCATGAGCAACCGTGAGGGAGGCCCGTATGTCGCCCATCGAACAGCTCGAGGCTCAGTGGAAGAAACTGCCCCCAAGCGAAAAGGGCGCAATAAGCATTTCAACGGTGATCTTAGTTGCAGCGGTTATCTTGGCGCTGTTTCTGAGATCGGTTGGCATCGCGGAAAGTGCAGCGATTATCGCCATCCTCATTATTCCACTGATCGTCTACGGTATTGCTTCAGGAAGAGTTCAAGAATTCACCGGGCCTGGCGGCTGGGGGGCGACGTTCCGCGAAGCGGCAAACGCGAATGTGACACCGAGCCCAATAACCGAATCAATTCAGAATGTGGCGATAGTTGAAAAAGGCGGCTTGAAGGCTTTGAAGGAGGCCGGGCAGCTGCTGGAGAAGAACAAGCCTGTCGCACTCACTTTAGTTTTGGGCCGTCCCGGCTACTACGTCAAAAATGTCATAATGGCCTATATTAATACGCTCTCAGTCGTCGATCCTGGCATGACTGTCGTACTTGTGGATTCGGAGGAAAAGTTTGTCGCGATGGCCGAGGCGACGTCCGTTCTACGAACGCTGGACCGTGAACCGATGGCCAGCGCGCTGATCCGCGCCATAGGCGAAGACGATCGCAATTTCCTAAGGGCGGAGGGTTTTGTCGAGCAGCGCATAAACGAAGGCGCTAGCAATATCGATGCGCTCGATCTTATGGAAGCTCAGAACCTTCACACTATAGTCGTGGTAGACCGCGACTTGCGTCCCATAGGCATCGTGCGGCGCGATGATATCGTTGCGCGTCTGCTGCTTACGCTCGCCTCCACGACCAGGGGTTAACAAAGGATGGGCCGCCCAGGTAAGCTTACCAGACGGTAAAGCTGGATCGCGGCGCGGCGTGCTCGCATAAGCCTCCCTTGGATCGGCAATGGGAGGCCAGCCATGTCCGAAAACGCCCCGAATCTGGAAGTGAAATCGGCGGCTCCGGTGCTCGAGCAGCGCCGTGTGCCGCGGCTGAAGACGCTTTTGAGCGGCATCATCCAGTTCGACGACGGCACGTCGACGATGGACTGCACGGTGCGCAGCCTGTCCGCCTATGGCGGCCGCATCGTGCTGTCGGAGGCGTTCCGCGTGCCCGAAGAATTCAACCTCATGGTTCCGCATCACGACCAGTTGCACCGCGCCAAGGTGGTATGGCGGCGCGGCGACTGCGCCGGCCTCGTCCTCTCCGACGTGGTGGAGAAGGAGCGCACCGAACGCAGCATGACGCCGCGCCAGATGCGCCGCGAGCAGCAGCGGGTCGCAGCGCTTTAGCCGCAAGCCAGGCGCACGACCTCTCCCTTGACGGGAGGACTATCGCATCGGGCCATCTCCACCCTCATGGTGAGGCGCTCGCGCCGAAGGCGCGAGCCTCGAACCACCATCGAGAGTGCACGGCTTCTCCAGACGCAGCCCAAAACAGCCGCCGGGCCACCGCCCTCGTCCTTCGAGGCTCGCTTCCGCCTTCGCCCTTCGGGCTTCGGCGGACAAGGCGCTCGCACCTCAGGATGAGGGCTTCCTCCAAACGCGGCCAACCGCCACTCAAGGGAGCGGTTAAGGGGCGAGACGCTGCGCCGGATATTCTGCTATTGCAGCGCCGCCTCGGCCCCCGCACTGGTGTGGACGCGGGCGGCCTTCTCAGCCAGGCTCTCCTTCAGCGCCGCAAGCTCTTCGGCCAGCTCGTCGGGCAGGCGATCGCCGAAGATCGCCTGATGCTCCTCGATGAGCGCCGCCTCGCGCTGCCATGCGGAGGGGTCGACCGAGAGCAGCAGGCTCAGCTCCTCGGCGCCGAGCTTCAGTCCGCGGGTGTCGAGCGACTCGGCCGTCGGCACGTTGCCGATCGGAGTCTTGCGCGCTTCCGCCTTGCCCTCGATCCGCTCCACGACCCATTTCAGCACGCGGCTGTTGTCGCCGAAGCCCGGCCACACGAACTTGCCCCTGCGGTCCTTGCGGAACCAGTTGACGAGGTAGATGCGCGGCAGCTTGGCCGGATCGGCGTTGCGGCCGATCTTCAGCCAGTGGCGGAAATAGTCGCCCATGTTGTAGCCGCAGAAGGGAAGCATGGCGAAGGGATCGCGCCGCACCGTGCCGACGGCGGCCTCGGCCGCGGCCGTCGTCTCCGAGGAGAGCGTGGAGGCGAGGAACACGCCGTGGCGCCAGTCGAAGGCTTCCGCCGCGAGCGGCACGGTGGTGGCGCGTCGCCCGCCGAAGAGGATCGCCGAGATGGGCACGCCCTTCGGGTCTTCGAGCTCCGGCGCGATGATGGGGATTTGCGAAAGCGGTGCCGTGAAGCGCGAGTTGGGATGCGCCGCCGGCCCGTCGGAGTCGGGCGTCCAAGGCCGGCCCTGCCAGTCGATCAGCTCCGCCGGCGGCTCCTTGGTAAGTCCCTCCCACCACACGTCGCCGTCAGGGGTCAGCGCCACATTGGTGAAGATGGTGCCGGTCTTCAGCGTCTCGACCGCGGTCATGTTGGTCGTCGGTCCGGTGCCCGGCGCGACGCCGAAGATGCCGGCCTCCGGGTTGATGGCGTAGAGCCGCCCGTCGTCGCCGAAGCGCATCCACACGATGTCGTCGCCGATCGTCTCGGCCTTCCAGCCGGGGACGGTGGGATGCAGCATCGACATGTTGGTCTTGCCGCAGGCGCTCGGGAAGGCGGCGGCGACGTAGTAGGGCTTGCCCTCCGGCGAAATCAGCTTGAGGAGCAGCATGTGCTCCGCCAGCCAGCCCTCGTCGCGCGCCATGACGCTGGCGATCCTGAGCGCGTAGCATTTCTTGCCGAGCAGCGCGTTGCCGCCATAGCCGGAGCCGTACGACCAGATCTCGCGCGTCTCGGGGAAGTGCACGATGTATTTCGTCTCGTTGCACGGCCACGGCACGTCTTCTTCGCCGGGCTGCAACGGCTTGCCGACGGAGTGGACCGCCGGCACGAAGAAGCCGTCATCGCCGAGCGCGTCG
Source organism: uncultured Alphaproteobacteria bacterium (assembly GCA_963801225.1). GTDB lineage: Bacteria > Pseudomonadota > Alphaproteobacteria > Rhizobiales > Afifellaceae > DASWJZ01. The sequence goes on along the minus strand of CAWDED010000008.1, from coordinate 231,893 downwards.
AGCGCCTGCTTGCCCATGCGCGTCATCATGCGCATCGAGGCCACGACGTAGGGGCTGTCGGTCACCTCCACGCCGAGCGCGCTGATCTTGGAGCCGATCGGCCCCATGCAGAACGGCACCACGTACATCGTCCGCCCGCGCATGCAGCCGCTGAAGAGCTCGCTCAGCGTCCGCGCGCATCTCGGTCGGGTCGATCCAGTTGTTGGTCGGGCCGGCATCGGCTTCATCCTTGGAGCAGATGAAGGTGCGGCTTTCGACACGCGCCACGTCGGCAGGATCGGAGCGGGCGAGAAAGGAGTCGGGGCGCTTCGTCGGATCAAGCCTCAGGAGCGTTCCGCTGGCGACCATCTCCTCGGTCAGGCGGTCGAACTCGGCCTGCGACCCGTCGCACCAGATGACCCGGTCCGGCCGAGCCAGCTCGGCGATTTCCCTGACCCAGGCCAAGAGCTTCCTGTGCTTGGTCGGCGCTTCATCGAGTCCGGGAACCGTGTTGGAACTCATCTACCTGGGCCTCCCTTCCGCCTTTCTTTGCACGGCACAAAACGTGTGGCGGTGTGAAGTTTTGTCGTTACCGGCGGAATTTGGCGACGGCAAGTCGCGCGATTCAATTTCTCTCCTTCGTTAACCGTGAGCGCGATCGTTAATGGATCATTACAACCATAGCGGCCCATAAAGGTTTCAGTAACCATTTCCGGAAGGGTTGGCCGATGACGGAAAAGCGCAGCGAGCCTCGGCTCCGCAGCCTGCTTGGCGGGCACATCACCTTCAACCGCCTGCAAAGCACGATGGATTGCACCGTGCGCAACATCGCGCCGCATGGCGCGCTTGTGGTCTTTCCGCATGCCGCTGTGACTCCGACCGAATTCAGCCTGCACATTCCATGCCGCGGTGAGATGCACGCTGCCACGGTAGTATGGCGCCACCACGACCGCATGGGTGTCTCGCTTTCCCACCGGGAGAGCAGCGACGCAGACTCCGCCTCGAAGCGGCGCCTGCGTCAGCTGCAGGAGGAGAACGAGCGGCTGCGGGAGCAGCTTGACCCGGGCGCTGCTTAGGCCCGGGCGCTGCTTACGATTGTCCGCCCGCGCGGTTTCGCCGCATTCGGTGCCTCCTTCGCTTCTGCACGAGAGGTGTCGGGGAATTCACTTGGGCCTTGGCGCCTGACTGCCTAGTTTCGGTAGCATGATTGGGCAACTCCCGGTCGGCGCCAGGACATCCGCTCTGCTTCTCGCTGCGGCCGCGCTGCTCTTTGTCTGCTTTCCACCAGCGCAATCCGCCGCCCAGAGCACGCAACCCGCCATCGTGCTTGCAGCTCGACGGCGCTGTGAGCCCGGCGACGGCGGCTATGTGGTGCGCGGCATCGAGACGGCTGCGGACAAGCACGCGCCGCTGGTGATCATCGAAATGGACACGCCCGGCGGCCTCGACAGCTCCATGCGCGCGATCATCCGCGCCATCCTCGCTTCGCCCGTGCCGGTCGCCACCTATGTCAGCCCGTCGGGCGCGCGTGCCGCCAGCGCCGGCGCCTATATCCTGATCGCGAGCCACATCGCAGCGATGGCCCCGGCGACGAATGTCGGCGCGGCGACGCCGGTATCGCTCGGCGGGCCGCCGTTCGGCGGCGGCGATCAGGGCGATCAGGACAAGTCCGGCTCCACGGAGAAGCCGGCCGCGCCGCGCAATGCGCACGAAGCGAAGGCCGTCAACGACGCGGTCGCCTATATCCGCTCGCTCGCCGATCTCAGGCACCGCAACGCCGACTGGGCGGAGAAGGCCGTGCGCGAGGCGGCCAGCCTTTCCGCCAACGAAGCCGTCGACATGCATGTCGCCGATTTCGTGGTGCCGGACCTGGCGGCGCTGCTCGATCGCGCCGACGGCATGCAGGTGACGGTCGGCAACGCCACGGTGACGCTCGCGACGCGTGGTGCGGGGATCGAGCGCGATCCGCCGGGCTGGCGCACCAGGCTGCTGGCGGCGATTACCGATCCGAACGTGGCGCTGATCCTGATGATGGTCGGCATCTACGGCATCATCCTGGAGTTCCTGCATCCGGGCACGGTGGTGCCGGGAACCGTCGGCAGCATCTCGCTGCTCCTCGGCCTCTATGCGCTCGCCGTTCTGCCGATCGACTTTGCCGGTCTCGGGCTGATCGTGCTCGGTCTCGCGCTGATCACCGCCGAAGCCTTCGTGCCGTCTTTCGGCGCGCTTGGAATCGGCGGCGCGGTCTCGTTCGCCTTCGGCGCCGCCATCCTGGTGGAGCCCGACGTGCCGGGCTTCGGCGTCTCCTATCCGGTGATTGCGGGGCTGGTGGTCGTCAGCCTCGCCTTCTCGCTGCTGGTGCTGCGTGCGCTGATCCGCGCCAGGCGGATGCGCGTCGTCTCCGGGCGCGAAGAGATGATCGGCCAGCCGGCCAAGGTTCAGGACTGGGCGGACGGCAGCGGCCACGTCTTCCTGCACGGCGAGCGCTGGCGCGCCGTCTCGTCGGCCAGGCTTGCCCGCGGCGAGAGCGTCCGCGTGCGCCGCATCGACGGCCTCACCCTGGAGGTCGAACCGGACACAGCCACAACGCAATGAGGAGAAGATCATGGTCGGCAGTTTCAGCTTTCTTGCCGTCATCGTCGTTGCCGTGCTGGCGTTTCTCGCCAGCGCCGTACGGATTCTGCGTGAGTATGACCGCGGCGTGATGTTCACGCTCGGCCGCTTCACCGGCGTGAGGGGCCCGGGCCTGATCCTGATGATCCCGGTCGTGCAGCAGATGGTGCGCGTCGACCTCAGGACCCGCGTGCTCGACGTGCCGAGCCAGGACGTGATCTCGCGCGACAACGTCTCGGTGCGCGTCAACGCGGTGCTCTATTTCCGCGTCATTAATCCCGAGCACGCGACCATCCAGGTCGAGGACTTCATGCAGGCGACGAGCCAGCTGGCGCAGACCACTCTGCGCTCGGTGCTCGGCAAGCATCACCTCGACGAGATGCTGGCGGAGCGCGACAGGCTCAACGCCGACATCCAGGAGATTCTCGACGAGCATACCAGCCCGTGGGGGATCAAGGTCGCCAATGTCGAGATCAAGCAGGTCGACATCAACGAATCGATGATCCGTGCCATCGCCAAGCAGGCGGAGGCAGAGCGCGAGCGCCGCGCCAAGGTCATCAACGCGGAAGGCGAACAGCAGGCGGCGCAAAAGCTGCTGGAGGCGGCGGAGATTCTGGCGCAGCGTCCCGAAGCGATGCAGCTGCGCTATCTCGGAACGCTGACCACGATCGGCGCCGAGCAGAACTCGACCATCGTGTTTCCGTTCCCCATCGAGCTCGGGCACCTTGTGGCGGGCTTCGCCGGCGCGCGTCCGTCGGCATAGCGTGAGTCGATGCGAGGTTGTGCGCATCGCGGCCGCAGGCGGCCGGCCCGCGGGCAGCGGGTCATGCATAACGACACTGCGATGATCCTACCGCTCGGGAGTCTTGCATGACTGAAGAGCCCGGCCCGGTCCGCAGACGGTGCGTTTTCTTCATAGCTGGCTTCGATCCCGCGGGTGCGCGCAAGTATCACGGCATGTTCTCCGCCGAGTCCGCCAAGCAGGCCGCCCTCACTGGCGCGCGCATCGAGGTTGGCCCGCTCGAAGAGCGAGACGAGCTGGTGAGGGGTTGGCACGTCCGGGCCGAGTGGTCAGGTCAAGCCGTGGAGATCGACTACCAGTGCCTACAATGGAACGACGTGGTGCGACGGTTTTGGCCGAGGCAGGGACCGAGGCTCTTCCTGGATGTCTGGCGGGCATTTTTCGCTTATCGCCGACGCGGCGTCCTCGCGTTGCCGTCGCGTACCGTACGGGCGCATGTCCTGGTCCCGGTGGGCGTGATGACGGTCTTCGTGCTGATCTACACAGCAGCAGTGGCCGGCCTCTGCTGGCTGGGCGCGGCGCTGGCGCAGGCGGCGGGCTGGGACTGGCGGATCGGTGCGGCGCTGCCGTTGCTCCTCTGGCTTGCCGTGGTGCCCGTCTGGCGAAAGCTGAACCTGTTGGTCCCAGTCGTTTGGCTCGGACGGGCGATGGTTCTGTTCTCGGGTGCCGAGCAGGGCCTGCACGGCGAAATCGACGCGCGACAGGAAGCCTTTGCACGGCGCCTGGTCGACGCCGCCCGCCGGCCAGGCTGGGACGAGATGCTGATTGTCGGCCATAGCATGGGCTGCCAGCTTGCAGTGCGCGCTCTGGGCCAGGCCATTCGGCGGGACCCGATGCTAGGCAAGCGGGGGGCGGTCAGCCTGTTGACCCTGGGCAAGTCCTTCCCGCTCTACAATATGATGACCGACGATCCGGCCTACCGACGCGACTTCGAGACATTGATCGAGGCGCGCCACATCCCATGGATCGACATTGTCGGCCGCCCCGACGCCGGATCGGCAGGTCACGTGCACCCCTTCACCGGTCTTGGCCTTGCGGCGCCGTCCGATCGGCCGGTTCGCCGCAGTCCGCGCTTCCACGCGATTCTGAGCCGCGCGACCTACCGCCGGCTACGCTGGTCGCCGCTGGATTTCCACTTCCAGTATCTCAAAGCCACCGAGGTCGCCGGGGGCTACGACTTTTTCAGGATCGTCACCGGCCCCTGCCGCCTGTCGCAGACGACCGCGGCCGGCACGAACATCGTTCCCTGACAAGAGATTCCGGGTGAGCGAGCGTCCGACAACCGGACGGCCTATATTGGACGACCATGCAGGCCTTCGCCGCCCTTCTCGACCGCCTCGTTCTGACGCCGGGCCGCAACGGCAAGCTTCGGCTGCTCGCCGACTATTTCCGCGCCGCGCCCGATCCCGACCGCGGCTATGCGCTCGCCGCCATCACCGGCGATCTTTCGATCGCCAGCGTCAAGCCGGCGATGCTGCGCGCGCTCGTGGTGGAGCGCATGGACGAGGTGCTGTTCGGCTATTCCTACGACTATGTCGGCGACCTCGCCGAGACCATCTCGCTCGTCTGGCCGGCCGCGCATCGCGAGGGCGAGGCGCCGCGCCTCGTCGAGGTCGTGGAAGCGCTGCACGCCGCCTCGCGGCTGGAGGGCCCGCGGCTGGTGGAAGGCTGGCTCGACCGGCTCGACGCCTCCGGCCGCTTCGCGCTGATCAAGCTCGTCACCGGCGGCATGCGCGTCGGCGTCACCGCGCGGCTCGCCAAGCAGGCGCTGGCGCAGCTTCGGCGGCAAGGACGTGACCGAGATCGAGGAGATCTGGCACGGGCTGGAGGCGCCCTATGTCGACCTTCTTCCGCTGGCTGGAGGGGAAGGGCGAGCGGCCCGTCAGCGCCGCGCTCGCGCCGTTCCGCCCCGTCATGCTGGCGCAGGCGCTCGACGAGGCGGAGCTTCAGAAGCTCGATCCCGCCGACTACGCCGCCGAATGGAAATGGGACGGCATCCGCATCCAGGCGACCGGCGAGGCGGGCGTCCGCAAGCTCTATTCGCGCACCGGCGACGACATTTCCGGCGCCTTCCCCGACATCCTCGAGCACCTCGATTTCGAAGGCGCCATCGACGGCGAGCTGCTGGTGGCGCGCGAGGTGGACGATGGGGCGGGCGGCTCCGTCGCCATCGCGCCGTTCGGCGATTTGCAGCAGCGGCTCAATCGCAAGACCGTGTCGCAGAAGCTGCTGGTGAGCCACCCCGCCTTCATCCGCGCCTACGATCTCCTGCAGGAGGGCGAGGAGGATGTGCGCGCGCTTCCCTTCGCCGAGCGGCGCAAGCGCCTGGAGAGCTTCGTCGCGCGCCACGGCTCGCCGCGCATCGACATCTCGCCGCTCGTGGCCTTCGACGGATGGGGGACGCTTGCGAAGCTGCGCGCCGAGCCGCCGGCCGACGACCGCTTGAGCGACGTCGCCGAAGGGCTGATGCTGAAGCGCTGGGACTCGGCCTATGTGCCGGGCCGCCCCAAGGGCCCGTGGTTCAAGTGGAAGCGCGACCCGCATGTCGTCGACGCGGTGCTCATGTATGCGCAGCGCGGCCACGGCAAGCGCTCCTCCTTCTACTCCGACTACACGTTCGGCGTCTGGGCCGGCGACGAGGCCGCGCCCGAGCTGGTGCCGGTCGGCAAAGCCTATTTCGGCTTCACCGACGAGGAGCTGCAGCGAGCTCGACCGCTACGTCCGCAACAACACGACCGACCGCTTCGGCCCGGTGCGCGCCGTGCGCGCCGAGCCGAACCACGGCCTGGTGCTGGAGGTGGCGTTCGAAGGGCTGAACCGCTCCACCCGCCACAAATCCGGCATCGCCATGCGCTTCCCGCGCATCAGCCGCCTCCGCTGGGACAAGCCGCCGGCCGAGGCCGACCGGCTCGAGACGCTGGAAAAGCTTCTGCCGCAGCAGGGCGAGCGTAGGCACGCTTGCCCGCATCGTGCCCTCTCGTCCTACCTAGGCGCGGCCAAAGCAGGACGGAGATCATGTCGCAGCGCCTCACACGCTTTCTCGGCGATACGCCGCTCAGGGTCTTCGCTCGCCTGCTCGTCCTGTCGTTCATCGTCGGGCTGGTGCTTTCCGCGCTCAACATCCGCCCGCTGCAGATCTACCGTTGGATCGAGCGCGCCATCTCGCGCATCTACGACATGGGCTTCGAGGTCTTCCGCGAGGCGTTCGACTATCTCCTCGTCGGCGCGCTGATCGTCGTGCCCGTCTTCATCGTGATGCGCCTGTTGAAGCTCGGCGGCAGGCGCCGCGCCGAGTGAGCGCCGAGGCGTCTTCTCCCTCCGCGCTCTGCGGACGTCCGCCCCTTCGAAGTGACGCATCGCGCGGCTCTTCCGCCTCGCCGTGCCGATGACGCTCGCCTATCTCACCGTGCCGCTCATCGGCGTGGTCGATACCATCGTCATCGGGCAGCTCGGCGATCGCCGCGCTGATCGGCGGCATCGCGGTCGGCGCCATCGTCCTCGATATCCTCTTCACCACCTGCAACTTCCTGCGCTCCGGCACGACCGGCCTCACCGCCCAGGCGGTCGGCGCCGGCAACGGGCGGGAGATCGTCGCCGTGCTCGCCCGCGCGCTGATCGTGGCGGCGGCGGTGAGCGTCGGCGATCGTCGTGCTTCAGGTGCCGCTCATCGAGGCGGGCGTGTGGTTCATGCATCCGGGACCCGCCGTCGTTTCCGCGGTGCACGACTACCTCTACATCCGCGTCTGGCAGACGCCGTTCACGCTCGCCAATTATGTGCTGCTCGGCTGGTTCGTGGGACTTGGCCGGGCGATGATCGTGCTCGGCGTGCAGACGCTCGTCGCCACGCTCAACATGGGCCTGTCGACCTGGTTCGTGCTCGGCCTCGACCTTGGCATTCCCGGCGTCGCGTGGGCGTCGGTGCTGTCGGAAGCGATCATCGTGCTGGCGCAGATCCCGCTGGTGCTGAAGCTTGCGCCGCTGGCGGACCGGCCGTCGCGCGCGCACATCTTCGATCGAAGCGGCTTTGCGCGCCTCATCGGCGTCAACCGCGACATCATGATTCGCTCCTTCGTGCTGCTCTTCGCCTTTGCCTTCTTCACCCGGCAGGGCGCGCAGTTCGGCGCCGTCCTGCTCGCCGCCAATGCGATCCTCATGCATTTCTTCATCGTCGGCGGCTATTTCCTCGACGGCTTCGCCACCGCCGCGGAGCAGCTGGCCGGCCGCGCCGTGGGCGCGCGTTTTCGCCCCGCCTTCGAGCGCACCGTCAGGCTCACCACGCTGTGGGGCCTGGGGACAGGCGCGGCGCTGAGCCTCGTCTACCTGGCGTTCGGGCCCTTCATCATCGACCTCATGACGACGGCGGCGGACGTGCGCGAGACGGCGCGCATCTTCCTGCCGTGGGCGATCCTCACGCCGATCGTCGGCGCCATCGCCTTCCAGATGGACGGCATCTTCATCGGCGCCACCTGGTCGCGCGACATGCGCAACATGATGCTGCTGTCGGTGCTGATCTATCTCGCCGCCTGGGCGGCGCTCACGCCGCCTTTCGGCAATCACGGCCTGTGGGTGTCGCTTCTGATCTTTCTCGGCGCCCGCAGCTTCACCTTCCACTGGCGCATGCGGCGCCTCCTGCCGCGGACGTTTTCGGCCGCGCCTTGAGATGATGCCGGCGGCTCCGACTCACGCGCTCTGGCGCGGTGTCGGTGTCGTGATGATGTAAGCGCGGCGGGCGCGCAGGTCCGAGAGGAACACCTCCCTGTCGGCGGCGGCGAGGTCGAACGACCTCAGCGTTTCTTCCAGCAGCCTCAGCATCTCGTCGAAATCGTCACCGCCAATGCCGAGCCGGGCGTGGACGTGTCTGAGATGCGCGTTGGTGTAGCTCGGCGGGCCGCCCGCCACCGAAGACAGGAACGCCGTCTGATGGGTCATCAGCCGGCCCATGTCGGTGCCGGCGAAATAGGGCGCCAGCTGCTGCGATTTTTGCACGCGATCGTAGAAGGCGAACACCAGCCGCGCGACCGCCTCTATCCCGCCAAGCCTCTCGTAGAGGGTGTCCATTCGCGCGCCCCGAAGCCCGTTGCGGCCGCGATCTCTTTCGCCAGCCAACTCACGCTACACGGGTGCATTGCAACAATCCAAAGATAATCTCGGCCGTGGCCTGACCGGCTCAATGCGGCCAAGCCGCGGCCCAGCGCTCCGTCTCGATGCCGCGCACGTCGGCTATCTTCTTGATGTTGCGTTCCTCCAGCCGCTTCAACAGCGCGGAGACGATGCGCCGCGGCAGCGACGGTCCTTCGTAGATGAGCCCCGTATAGAGCTGCACCAGGTCGGCGCCGGCGGCGATCTTCGACCAGGCGGCGGCGGCGCTGTCGACCCCGCCCGCGCCGACCAGCACCAGGTCCCGGCCGGCGAGCTGGCGCGCGCGGCTAAGCATGGCGGTGGAGAGCTCCAGGAGCGGCGGGCCGGAAAGCCCGCCGAGCTCGTCCGTATGCTGTTTCGATTTCAGCGGCGGGCGTGCCACCGTGGTGTTGGCGATGATGAGCCCGTCGACGCCGTGCCGCGTGGCGGTCTCGATCAGTCTCCGCCAGCCCCTTGTCGTCGAGGTCCGGCGCTATCTTCAGGAGGAGCGGCGTGCGCCGGCCGCACTCCGCTTGCGCCGCGGCACGCGCCTCGCCGATGCGGCGCAGCAGCTCGGCCAGCGCGTCGGCCTGCTGCAGCGCGCGCAGGCCCGGCGTGTTGGGCGAGGAGACGTTGACGGTGAGGTAGGAGGCGAGCGGCGCGAAGAGGCGCACGCCCGCGACATAGTCGAAGACGCGGTCCTCACTGTGGCGGTTGGCGCCGATATTGACGCCGACGATGCCCGGCCGGCCGGCGCGTTTGTCGAGCCGCTCCAGCACCGCCTCGTGGCCGTCATTGTTGAAGCCGAGCCGGTTGATGAGCGCACGGTCGGCGGCCAGCCGGAAGAGCCGCGGCTTCGCATTCCCCGTCCTGCGGCAGCGGCGTCACCGTGCCGATCTCCACGAAGCCGAAGCCGAGCGCCAGCATGGCGTCGGGAACCTCGCCGTTCTTGTCGAGCCCGGCGGCCAGTCCGATCGGATTGGGGAAGTCGAGCCCGAGCTTGCCGATGCCCAGCCGCGGGTCGCGCGCCGCCGGCGGGCGGGTTGGAGCGGCCGTAGCGGGCGGCTTTCAGCGCCAGACGGTGCGCACGTTCCGGCTCCAGGAGCCGAAGAATGTCGGTCGCCCGGTCGGCGAGCGTCACTGGATCTCCGCGGGAAAGCTGTGGCTGCCGTCGGGATTCAGCGACGATCTTTTCCACCTTGCGCACGGCCGCAAGCTCGAGCGGCGCGTAGAGGTGCGGGAAAAAGCGCCCCGCCGCGCGATGGCTCCCAGCGCAGCGCCTCGCCGAGCGCATCGGCGTCCACCGCCACCAGGAGCAGGTCCCCCTCGCCGGCGAAATAGCGCGCCGCCGTCTCGCGCACCTGCTCGGCGGTGGAGAAGTGGATGTAGCCGTCGGCGAGATCGACGGGCGCGCCGTCGAAGCGGCCGGCTTCCTCGGCGGAGCGCCACAGCGGCTCGGGGCAGATCTTGTAGATGAGGGCGGACATCGGCTGGCTAAGATAGAGGGCGCTGCCGGGCGGGCAAGCCTGCACTCCGATCGAGCATGATCAGGCCGGGCGCTCGCGGATCGGCAATTGATCGCCCTGCGTGCTGGTCACCGCCCTGCGCCGCCTGTTCGCCGTCGGCCTCCGGCGCCGGCATCACGACCGAAACGCCCACGGTGACCGCGACGGCGATGCCAAGGCCCGCTATGCCCGCCGTCGGGGCGCCCATCGCCGCGATGCCGCCGCCCGCCGCGCCGCCGAAGAGCCCGGATTGCTGCAGCACGAAGGCGAGGCCCGTGAAGCCGAAGCCGGCGACCATGCCGGCGATCGGCGCCGATATCGATCGCCCGCCGCCAGGCAAGCCCGACGAGGAGCGGCGCCAGCCCGCCGGCGGCGGCCAGCGCCAGCGCCCAGCGCAGCAGCGCCGCCGGCTCGACGTTGAGGAGCGGCGCCAAGCGCGACGGCTGAGGCGGCGACCCCGATCAGGAACAGCCGCGCGATGATGATGCGCCGGCCTTCCGTGCCGCGCTTGTCGACGATCTCGTCCCAGATGTCGTGGCTGATGGCGGTGGCGGCGGCGAAAAGCGACGCCATGCCGATGGCAAAAAGGCGCCGCCAGCGCCCCCGCCAGCACCAGGCCGGCGAGCACGGCGGGGAGCGAGGCGAAGAGCGCCGCGATCTGAAGCAGGCCGCCGGCCGCGCTCCAGTCGCCGATCTCCTCGAACAGGATCGCCAGGAAGAGGCCGACCAGGACGAGGATCACCGCATAAAGCACCGCCCAGATCATCGACGTCGCCGCGGCGCGCTCCGAGCCGGCCGTCAGCGCCCGCGCGGTGAGGTGCGGCAGAGCCGCCATTCCGAATGCCGCCAGCAGGAACGGCAGCGCGGTCCCGGTGTCGCCGCCGCTTGCTTCTGCATTTGGAATGGCGCTCCCAAGCAGCGAGGCGAACTCGTTCGCCGCTGCCATGTCACCCGCCGTGCCGCGCATGATGAGCGAGCCGGCCGGCACGAGGCAGGCGACCAGCACGATGAAATACTGGATCGCCTGCGTCCAGGTGAGCGAGCGCATCCCGCCGGGCAGCACCGCCAGCACCGTCACCCCGGCCGCCGCATAAAGCGCGTGCCGCGGTGTCAGCCCGATGACGGTGGCGAAGATCGGCGCGGTGATCTTCAGTTGCGCGACGAGCAGCAGGAAGCTCACGGTGAATGCGATGACCGCGAAGATGAGGCGCACCCAGGTGCCGCCGAAGCGCAGCGCCAGATAATCGCCGGCCGAATAGCCGCCGACGTGCCTCAGCCGCGGCGCGATGGTGAAGGCCACGAACACGAGCCCCGCGGCGAAGCCTGCCGCCATCACGAGAAACTCGTCGTAGGTGCCAAAGGCGCCGCCGGCGAGCCCGATGGTCAGAAGGCCGGCGAAGCCGGCGGCCACCGCAAGCCCGCCGAAGGACGCCGGCGTCCTGCGGTCGGCCACGTAGAAGTCGACGGCGCGGCGGCTGTGCGAAAGGAGCGCCGCGACGATAAACACCGCCACGGCCCCGGCGATCACGCCGATCGGCGCCAGCCACACCTCGATGCCGAGGCGCTCCAACAGCCCGAAGGCGAGGAATCCCAGGAGGAAAAGGCCGAGCAGGATGAGGGTCGAGCGGACGGGCGCTCTCAGCACGCCGATATCCCGCTCCGGCGGCAGCAGCCACGCCATGCCACACCTCACTTACGCGAACGTCGTCTCGCGAAGATGCCGCCGCCGCGCCGTAAAGGCAAATCCTGCGCCGCGGCCGGGCGGGGCGATGGGCGCAAAATGTGCCGTCTGTGGCACGAGAGAGCTTGCCGCAGCCGGGCAATTCGGCCTCACATTCCCTCGTTCGGCGGGCTGATCCGGAAGGAGGAGACGATGCTGAAGGAATTCAAGGAATTTGCCCTGAAGGGGAACGTGCTCGACATGGCGGTCGGCATCATCATCGGTGCTGCCTTCGGCGCCATCGTGTCGTCGCTGGTCGACGACGTCATCATGCCGCCCATCGGGCTGCTGCTCGGCGGCGTGGACTTCTCCCAGCTCTTCGTCGTCCTCAAGGGGGGCGGCGACTACAACACCATCGCCGAAGCACAGGACGCCGGGGCGGTCACCTGGAATATCGGCCTGTTCATCAATGCCCTGATCAAGTTCGTGATCGTGGCTTTTGCGGTGTTCATGCTGGTGAAGGCCTTCAACCGGCTGGTGCGCAAGCAGGAGGAGAAGCCCGCCGAGGCGCCCCCGCCGCCGGAGGACACCAGGCTTTTGCGCGAGATCCGCGATCTGCTCGCCAAACAGGCCTGATCCACCGGTCCGCAACGCGTGAGGCGGGCGGCGGCAGGACGACGCGCTTATCGTCGAGGCGCTTCCTGCCGCGCCCGCTTTGCGCTACGCGGGGGACGATGAATCGAGACCTTCTCTCGGCGCTGACGCGCGAGGCTCGCGAGGCGCCGGATTCCGGCATCGTCGAGGTATTCAGCTACGGCCTGGGACGGGAAGGGCTGATCCCGCTGTGGGCCGGCGAGGGCGATCTCGCCACGCCCGAATTCATCCACCGGGCCGCCAGCAAGTCGCTTCACGACGGCGAGACGTTCTACACGTGGCAGCGCGGCATCCCGGAGCTTCGCGAAGCGCTCGCCCGCTACCACGAGCGTCATTTCGGCCGCCCCTTCTCGCCGCACCGCTTCTTCGTCACCGGCGGCGGCATGCAGGCGATCCAGATCGCCATCGCCGCCACCGTCAGCAGCGGGGAGGAGGTGATCGTGCCGACGCCCGCCTGGCCCAACTTCGCCGCCGCCATCGGCATCCGCGGCGCCAGGCCCGTCAGCGTGCCGCTCGATTTCGACGGGGCGCGCTGGACCCTCGACCTCGACAAGCTCAAAGCCGCGATCGGCGAGCGGACGCGTGCCATCTTCATCAACTCGCCCGGCAACCCGACGGGCTGGACGGCGCGCGAGGACGAGCTGCGCGCCCTGCTCGAGATCGCCCGCGCGCACGGCCTGTGGATCGTCGCCGACGAGGTCTACAGCCGCTTCGTCTACGACGGCGCGGCACGCGCCCCCTCCTTCTACGACGTCATGGAGGAGGACGACCGCGTCATCCTGGTCAACACCTTCTCCAAGAACTGGGCGATGACCGGCTGGCGGATCGGCTGGATATCGGCGCCGGAGCCGCTCGGCGACGTGATCGAGAACCTCATCCAGTATTCCACCTCCGGGGTTGCCGCCTTCATGCAGCGCGCCGCAATCGCCGCCCTCGACGACGGCGAGGACTTCGCCAGGCTTCAGGTCGAGCGCGCGCGAGAGGGGCGCGACATCGTCTGCGGCGCGCTGGCCGGCTTGAATCGCGTCCGTTTTGCCTGGCCGGACGGGGCCTTCTATCTGTTCTTCGCCGTGGATGGCGTGGAGGATACGCGCAGGCTGGCGCTGTCGCTGGTTGACGAAGCCGGACTCGGCATTGCGCCCGGAACCGCTTTCGGTCCCGGCGGAGAGGCGTTCCTGCGTATCTGCTTCGCCCGCAGCGCCGGCCAGATGGAGGAGGCGACGGCACGCCTCGTCGACTGGCTGCGGCGCTGAGGCGCAGCGCATGATACTTTGCGGCCGAGTCGGCGGCTGTCACTGGGGGAAAGAGATGCCTCGCATCCTTGCGCGCGCCGTGCTGTCGGCGGCACTGTGGGCAATTGCGTGTGCTGCGCCTGCATATGCTGCACCGGCGGCCGATGACGCGCGTTGCCCCGTAACGGTCGACAAGGTGAAATCGTGGCTGGCCGATGCGCGCGACGGCGAGCAGTCCCCTCCGTGGCAGCGCTTCGCGCCGTCGACCGCGGCGGAGGGCTATTGCTCCTTCTACGAGCTCGGATGGCGCAGCTTCCTCTATCTCATGCAGGAGGTGGAAGCGGGAGGCACGACGGTGCCACGCTTCATCACATGGAAACGCTCCGACCAGACCTTTCCTCCCGTCGTCGACCTTGGCGGTTCACGATACGGCCTCGCGTTCCAGCCGCAAGCGTGGGACGGATCGCCGAACCCACCGCAGACGGGGCCCATCAACAAAAGCACCGTGCTTATCGAGCAGGCCAGGCCGCAGTTCCCGCTTTACACCCCGGAGCACTTGCTGACCGAGTTCGGGGTGCGTGTGAACCGGCCCGGCTACGCTTTTGCGGTTTGCCAGAACCTCTATACACAGGGCTGCTTCGATCAGCGGATATCGGCGCATGACGCCAAGCCGATCACGCTTCCGCGTAGCAGCGCCGAGAAGGAAGGTGCCGTGGAGCTGAAGCTTTCCTGGCTGGCGTTCGGTCCATCCGACCGGCAGGCTTGCGAGGATCGTTCGTTCTATTGCACGCGCGGCTTTGACCGCTTCGGCCGGCCGGCCGTGATTGGCATGGTCGGCATGCACATAACGGTCTTCCATCAATCCGTGCCGTCGGGGATCTGGATAACCTTCGAGCACTACGCCAATGCCCCTGACTGCGACGGGGGATCCAAGCTTGATGACCGGAACTCCTGGACCTTCAGCGACGCGCCGGCGGATGCCAGCCACTGGCAGTGTCCCTCCGCAAGTTTCGCCGCGAAGACAGGCACTGATTCGCGTCAGTCATGCAGCCTGGATGCCCACGGCCACACAATCGACGCCGACGGCAGGCTCATCTGCAACTGCCGGGGATCGCAGGAAGCGGCCGGCTTGCCGCCGCCGGATTCGGATCCTTCTCCAGCCTTCGTCTGCCGGACGACGCCGGTCGACGCCAAGACCGCAGCGCTTAACGATGACGTCGTGGCGGCGCTGCGACAGCTGGCCTCCGCCGCGCCCTATCTCGACGACTATCGCCTCATGGGGGTCGTGTGGAACGATCCGTCGCAGCCGAATACAGCGAATGCGACAGCGATCGGGTCCACCTGGCTGACGAACAGCACGATGGAGACATACGTCCAGACGCTGAATTTCAAGCCGCTCGGCTGCTTCGGGTGTCACAGGGGAGATACCCCGACAACCAAGAACCGCAACCCCGCCCTCAACGCCTTCCACACGATCAGTCTGGTCAACGGCGTCGACCGGTCCTTCTTCTTCGACCGGATCGACGCCTCGACACTTGGCTACTGCCCGAGCCCGGACCTTCTGCCTGAATGGTGCCGAGATGGAGCCGCCGCCGACACCGAGGCGCCCGCTTCGGGCGCGGCCGCCAACTAGCGAAAGCGAAAGGCGGGTGTTCGGGCGCATCGACTGGAGATCGGCACGGCGGTTTGGACTGACCTTTGGCGTGAGCGCGGCGGGCGGCCTCATTGCTCAGCTGCTCGGGCTGCCGGCCGGGTGGATCGCGGGCGGCGTGCTTGCCGTTGCCGCGGCGTCGCTTGCGGGGCTGAACACCGAGGTGCCGCGGCCGCTGCATCCGCCCGTCTTCCTCGTCATCGGCGTCTATGCCGGCGGCGGCGTCTCACAGGAAACGCTGCACCAGATGGCGACCTGGCCGGCGAGCTTCGCCATCCTTGGCGTCTCCGTCGTGGGCGTCATCGCAAGCTCGTATTGGTGGCTGCACGGCCGCTCCGGCTGGGACCGCAACTCCGCCATGCTTGCCTCGCTGCCGGGCGCGCTCTCCCTGGTGATGGCGACGGCGGAGGACTTGAAGGCCGACCTGAAGAAAGTGGCGATCGCTCAGAGCCTGCGGCTGCTCATCCTGGTGGAGGTTATCCCGCTCGCCGCCCTGCTGATCGGACATCCGGCCGGCGGCCCGGCAGCAGGCTCCGTGGCGACCGCGTCGCTACGCGATGTGCTGATCATGTTCGTTGTCGGCGTCGCCGCCGGGCTCGTCTTCCGCTGGCTGAAGGTTCCCGCCGGGTGGATGATGGGGGGATTGTTCGCCAGCGCGTCTCTGCTGCTTGGCGGCGTCGTCGGGGGACGGCTTCCGTTCGGCGTCGTCCTGCCCTTCGTGATCGCGCTCGCAGCGATAACCGGCAGTCGCGTGCGGCCAGGCGACATGGCAATCCTGCCGCGTATCGCCAAGCCGTCGCTGGTCGCCTTCGGCCTTGCGGGCCTCGTGTCGCTGGTCTCGGCCGTCTCGGTGACCCTGCTGCTCGGCGTGAACATCATCCAGACGCTGCTGGCCTTCGCGCCGGGCGCCCTCGACGCCCTCATCATCATCGCGTTTCAGATGAACATCGACCCGGCCTATGTGGCCGCGCACCACGTGGCGCGCTTCCTCGGGCTGGTCGTATGCGTGCCGATCCTGGCGCGCTGGCTGGCGCGCCGCTCGAAGAGCACGACCAAAAGTGGGACCGGTTTCCCGCCTTCGGGAGTCCGCTTCGGCGGGCGAACAAGCTCGAAAGGCTGCGAAATCGAGCCTCCTTCAGTCACGAATGGAGTGGCTCTAGCCGCCGGAGGCCGCGAAGATCTGGGCGCGGCGGGCGACGTGCTCCACCGTGGCGGGGCCTTCCAGCGGCAGGTCGAGCGCGTGCCAGGTCTCCACCAGCGCCGTCGGCGAGCTGCGTCGATCAGCCGGTCGTCGTGGATCGGCGTCGGCGTGATCCGCAGCCGCTCCGTGCCGCGCGGCACCGTCGGATAGTTGATCGGCTGGATGTAGATGCCGTGCTCGTCAAGCAGATAGTCGCTTGCCGCCTTGCACGCCTCCGCGTCGCCCACCAGGATCGGGATGATCTGCGTCTCCGACGGCATCACCGGCAGCCCGGCCGCCGCCAGCCGCTGGCGCGTCTACCGCCACCTGCCGCTGCTGCGCCTCGCGCTCCGCCGATGACGTCTTCAGGTGGCGGATCGAGGCGCAGGCCGCCGCCGCCAGGCCCGGCGGCAGCGCCGTGGTGAAGATGAAGCCCGGCGCATAGGAGCGCACCGCGTCCACCACCGGCTGCGACCCGGTGATGTAGCCGCCGAGCACGCCGAAAGCCCTTGGCCAGCGTCCCCTCGATCACGTCGATGCGGTCCATCACGCCGTCGCGCTCGCAGATGCCGGCGCCGCGCGGGCCGTACATGCCCACCGCATGCACCTCGTCGATATAGGTCATCGCGCCGTAGTGCTCGGCCAGGTCCGCGATCGCCTCGACCGGCGCCACGTCCCCGTCCATCGAGTAGACCGATTCGAACACGATCAGCTTGGCGCGCTCCGCGCCGGCCGCCTGCAGCAGGTCCTCCAGGTGCTCCAGGTCGTTGTGCCGCCAGATCTGCTTCTGCCCGCCGGAGCGGCGCACCCCCTCGATCATCGAGGCGTGGTTGAGCTGGTCGGAAAGGATGCAGGCAGTCCGGCAGCAGCTTGGCGATGGTGGAGATCGCCGCCTCGTTGGAGATGAAGCCGGAGGTGAAGACCAGCGCCGACTCCTTGTCGTGCAGGTCGGCAATCTCCGCCTCCAGCTCCACCAGCGGGTGGTTGGTGCCGGAGATGTTGCGCGTGCCGCCGGCGCCCGCCCCCATGCGGGCGGCAGCCTCCTGCATGCGCCGCGATCACCTTCGGGTGGTGGCCCATGCCGAGATAGTCGTTGGAGCACCAGATGACGATCTCGCGCTCCTCGCCGTCGCGGCGGCAGCATCGCCCGCGGGAACCGCCCCACCCGGCGCTCCAGGTCGGCGAACACCCGATAGCGGCGCTCCGCGCGCAAGGCGTCGCAGCGCGCTCTCGAACTGCGATTTGTAGTCAAACATCAGATGCTCCCGCCGGACCGCCCCTTTTAATCCCGATTGCCGCGCCATTTCCAGTGTCACCTTGACGCTACCTATCACCGTTTCGCGACAACGCTTAGCTGACTTCGGTGTTGAGATCGCATGCAGGGCGCACCGTGCGCCACGCCCGGGAATTTACCGTAAATCCTTAGAATTAACAGCAAAATAGCCTCAAAAGCCCCTCAAATTAACACCCCTTAACGGCGATTAAGATATGTCAACGAAACGTTAAAGGCGGCGCGCGGAGCCGCCCCACGAAAAGACATATCGGAGGCCGTCATGTGGAAAGTGCTCTCCCGGGCGCGGGACCGCTTTGCGCGAAATCAAAGCGGGAACGTTGCGGTCATTTTCGCCGTGTCGGCCGTCCCCCTCATCGGCCTGCTCGGCGGCGCCGTCGACCTCAGCCGCCAGCAGCGCTACAAGACCGAGCTTCTGAACGCCATGGATTCGGCCGCCGTCGCGCTCGCCAAGCGCGGCGCCAAGGATGACTCCGACGCCGATCAGTTCGTCACCGACTACGTCAACGCCATCATGCCGGCGGCGAAGCCGATCACATGCTGCATGTCGGCGATCTCAAGGCGACCGAGATCGAGGGCGGCTGGCGCCTCGAGTCCGGCGGCCACATGGACACCGCCTTCATGCCGGTGGTGGGCATCCAGTCGCTGCCGCTGAATCTCGCGTCGCGAGGTCATGACGACCGGCGGCAACTACGAGGTTGCGCTGGCGCTCGACAACACCGGATCGATGGCGCAGCACGACAAGATCGGCGCTCTGAAGGACGCCGCCAACCATCTGATCGACGTCCTCTACGAGGAGACCGGCTCGGAGGACCGGGTGAAGATGGCGCTGGTGCCCTTCACCACCACCGTCAACATCCGCGGCGAGGCCTTCGATTCGAGCTGGCTCGACCCGACGAGCGCTCGGCTGGGGCACGCATGCGCAGCGACAGCTACAACCGCGCGGTCAGCCGGCTCGACATCTTCAGCTCGCTGAGCGGCGGCGCGGTCGGTGCGGACGGCCTGCCGACGGCCTGGAAGGGCTGCGTGGAAGCGCGCGCCGACGGCTACGACGTCGACGACACCCCGCCCGGACAGCGAAGCCGCCACGCGCTGGACGCCTTACCTGTCGCCGGACGGCGCCGACGAGGACACGACGAGCAATAGCGATCGCGCAAAGGAGAAGAACGCCTACCTCCTGAAGAACGACTACATCAGGGATCACACGGGCGGCACGCCGCGGAAGAGGCTGCGGAACGTCGACAAGTATTTCGCGCCGATCGATCTCGGCCTCGTTCGACCCCTCCGATGTCAACAACGGCCCGAACCAGAGCTGCCGCGGCCCGATCGTGGAGCTCACCAACGACCAGGACCGCATGCGCGCCGCGATCTCGGCCATGGAGCCGGGCGGCTTCACCCACATCCCGCAGGGGCTGGTCTGGGGCTGGCGCGTGCTTTCCCCGGAGGAGCCGTTCACCCAGGGCGCCGGATATGACGATGCCGGCACGCAGAAGGCGCTGGTTCTCCTCTCCGACGGCAAGAACACATTCCCGGAGACCTATACGAGCTACGGCTATCGTGCCGACGGACGGCTCGCCACGAGCGAAAAAGCCGGCGTGGACGCGCTGAACGACAAGGTCACCACCATCTGCGAGCGGGTCAAGGCGAAGGGCATCCGCCTCTACATGATCCTGCTGGAGGAGAACGACGCCGCCACCAGGAAGATCTTCGAGGATTGCGCCTCGAAGAACGACGACGGCGAGGCGCTCTACTACGAGGTTCCCAACGCCTCGCAGCTGAGCGAGGTCTTCGGCTCCATCGGCAACGACCTGTCGAGCATCCGCATCTCGCGCTGAATACCGAAAAGAGGGGGACGGCCATCGACTGCGGGCGCCTCAGGGCGCCCGCTTTTTCTGCCCTGCCGTCTCTAGGCGATGGGAGCGATGTCGAGCTGTTTGAGAAGCGCGTCGAATTCGATCTTGTCCGCTTTGGCAGCCGCCTGGAACTTCTCTATGCGCCCGCCGGCTTCGTTCAGCTTGGCCTGGTCGCCTGCTGCCGCGCGCAACTCCTGAAGCATGCTTTCCGCACGATCCGCATCCACCGAGCGAGACCGCTCAAGGACCTCCATTTTCGCGACGATACGGTCGGTCTCTTCCTTTTTCTCACCTTGGCCTGGGGGCTTGGCTTTGGCTGCGTCGAGTTCGCTCTTGACGCTGTCGGCCACTGCCCGGACGGCAACCGCCCCGTTCTCGATGTCGGTCAGCTGATAGTTGCGGGTCTTGCCGAGATCGCCCCCGAGCGCCTGGCTCATGCTTTTCATCGTCGACTTCGCGCTGTTGACGCCGTCCACTGCGGAGCTGCTGCCGAAATAGAAACCCACCACGGTGACGAGCACGGTCGCCACGACGGTCAGGATCTGCTTCGCAAGGTCGAACACCTGCTCTGGTGGGCCAGCTTCCCGATAGTAAATCCGCTGCCCGCCGCGGATCCCTTCCTTCCACGCGACCATTCCGCGTGCCTGGAAGCTCTGCAAGGCGTTGTCCGCGCCCTCCTTGCTGAGCAATTCGGTTCTTTTTATCTCGGGCTCGAAAAAGCCGCTCATGGTCCACGAGGCGACGGACACGAAGACGACAACCAGGCTGAGCGCCAGCAAGGCCCGGACCGAGCCCTTCGGCAAGCCGAGCGCCGCTGACGGCTGGGACAGCCCCAGGCCCCGCGTCAGGATGATGAGACCGGCGAGGCTCGCTGCGAGGATCACCAGGGACTCGAGCGTGCTCACCCCGATGGAGCCGGAACGCGCCTCGTTCCCAAAAGACATGAAAAATGCGTAGAGCGCGCCGCCCACCAGCGCGGCCCCGACAGCTCCTGCCAAAACGTTGAAGAAGAAGTCTCTGTTGGCGCTGTCTGGCTCACGCGATCCAGATGCACTCATTCGACGCTCCCGACGAGCTTGACCGCATCTCAATCAGGAGTAGCCTAAACGAAATGCCGTTCTTGGCAAGTGCTGGTTGAGCGGTCGGCTTGGCGCCGTGGCTGGAAGGCCCAGGGCCGGCAGGCTGGGCAAAATCGACATTTGCGATTTGCCAGGCAGCCGGGCTGCGGGTCTATTCCCTGTTGCTTCGCTGTGTTCCGGGGGCGATGATGCCAAAAGCCGTCTATGATTTGCGGCAAGGCTTCACGAGGCGAGAGTATCGATCCAGATGACACCCGAAGGGGCGCAGTCCGGGCCCCGGCAGGCCCGCGGACAGCACCACAGTTGCTTGGACGCAGGAATTTTGTCTCGGTCGTGCCTCGCCGGCAATCTGACGGGCCCTTGCCAGCGCGCCGCAAGGCGGAGGGATAGCCTGATCCGATGATCGGCTGGGAGCTTCTCGTCATTGCCTTTCTGATTGTGCTGAACGGCTTCTTCGCCATGTCGGAGCTGGCCGTCATGTCGTCGCGTCGCGCCCGGCTGGAGCAGATGGCGGACGAGAACGTGCCCGGCTCGCGCGCGGCGCTGCAGCTGCTCGAACAGCCGACGCGTTTTCTCTCCACCGTGCAGGTCGGCATCACTCTGGTCGGCGTCTTCGCCGGCGCCTTTTCCGGCGCCACGCTGGCCGAGCCGCTGAGCCTGGTGTGGGAGAAGGCGCTCGGCACCTACGCCTATCCCGTCGCGCTCGCCTTGGTCGTGGTCACCATCACCTATCTCTCGCTCGTCGTCGGCGAGCTGGTGCCAAAGCGCATCGCCTTCAACAATCCCGAGCGCATCGCCTCCACCGTTGCCCCGATCATGGCGCGGCTCTCCATCGCCGGCGCCCCCGTCGTGTGGCTCCTCGGCATTTCCACCGGGGCGCTTGCCGGCTTCCTGCGCATCCCGGAGAAGCGCGAGAGCACGGTGACGGAGGAGGAGGTGAAGCGCATGATCGCGGAGGGCACGCAGACCGGCGTGTTCCACGTGGCCGAGCGCGACATGATCGAGGGCGTGCTGCGCCTTGCCGACCGCTCGGTCCGGAGCGTGATGACGCCGCGTGTCGAAGTGGACTGGGTCGACCTCGACGACCCGCCCGAGACCATCCGCGAGGAGATCGCCGAAAGCGGCCATTCGCGCTATCCGGCGGGCCGGAAGGGCCTCGACGAGATCGAGGGCATCGTCCACACCAAGCACCTGCTCGACCAGATGGCGCGCTCCGGGCGCTTCGACGTGGTCGCGTCGCTGCGCGATCCGCTCGTCGTGCACGAGGCGACGCCGGTGCTCCGGCATGCTGGAGATGTTCCGCGAGAACCCGGTCCACATGGCGGTGGTGGTCGACGAATACGGGGTGCTGGAAGGCATCGTCACGCCCACCGACATCCTCACCGCCATTGCCGGCGAGCTGCCGGAGGACCTGACCGACCTGCAGGAGGAATCGGCCGTGCAGCGCGGCGACGGCTCCTGGCTGATGGACGGCATGCTCGGCATCCACGAGGTGGAGCGCCTGCTGGAGCGCAAGGACATGCGCGGCGAGCGAGGATTTCGAGACGCTCGCCGGCTTCGTGCTCGCCCATCTCGGCCGCATCCCGCAGACCGGCGAGCATTTCGACTGGGACGGCCTGCGCTTCGAGGTGGTCGACATGGACGGCCGCCGCATCGACCGCGTGCTGGTGGGGAAGAAGGAGGAGGCGGAGGCGGCGCCGCCCGCCGAGATCGACACCTCGTTTCTCGACTAGGAACGATCCCCCACCCGAGAAAGTTGGGGTCGGGATATTCGAAAAAACTACGCTACAACAGGGGGATACCGATCAACCGCAATTGATTGGGGTCAAGGGTATGGCGCTAGATTCCTGGCGTTCCGAGGAGGCGAATCCATGCAGATTTACCGGCTGCCGGTAAATCTGCATGGATAACGCCCTGGTGGGCAGGCCCCTCGGCCCGCCGGTGTGAGCCCTCGCACAAACGCGTCTGCGCCGCGGTGGCACGGATAGGCGCATCAACAAGGAGCCGATCCCATGATGCACCAACCGATCACCCCCGCCGATTCCGGCCGCGTCCTTGCTCATTCCGCCCGCCTCAGCCTCTTCTCCAAGGAGCGGACCTACAGGCTGGAGCCGGACGCCCTGGTGTGGAGCGAAGGCGACAAGTCCGGGCGCGTCCCCTACGACGCGATCCGGCACGTCCACATCTATTCCATTCCGCCCGCCATGGGGCGGACGGTGCGCCGCACCGTGCTCAAGAGCGACCTTTCGGGCAAGATCGTCATTGCCGCGACGCACTTCGTCGGCTTCGGCAAGTTCGAGGACCGCAGCGACAGCTACTTCGCGTTCATGGAGGCGCTTCTGGCTCGCGTCACCGCGGCGCGCCCCGACGTTCCCATCCGCGTCGGCCAGTCCTGGCCGCTTTATATCTTCTGGGTGGCGATGCTGGTCCTGAGCGTGGCCATGATCCCGCTGATCGCCGCGATCACGCTGGACGGTGGACTCCAGCCGAAGGCTATCCCTGCGATCGTCGTGCTGCTGCTGTTCCTGCCCGTCTCGTGGAAGATCGTGCGCCGCGGGCGCCCGCGCTACGCAGACGCAAGCGCGCTTCGCGCCCTCGACCTTGGCTGATCGAAACGAGGGCCTGATCCAAGCGTGGAATCGGCTCTACGCCGCCGCTTCCGCTTCGGCCTCAGGGAAAAGGCTCGGTGAGCCCGTCCTCCGACGCCTCGCACACCCCGCGCTCGGTGATGAGCCCGGTGACCAGCCGCGCCGGCGTCACGTCGAAGGCGTAGTTGGCCGCCGGGCTTCCCTGCGGCGTGAGGCGGATGGTGGCGATGCCGCCGTCCGCGGTGGCGCCCGTCATATGCGTCACCTCGTCGGCGCCGCGCTGCTCGATGGGGATTTCCTTCACGCCGTCCCGCACCCGCCAGTCGATGGTGGAGGAGGGGAGCGCCACGTAGAACGGCACCACGTTGTCGTGCGCCGCGAGCGCCTTCAGATAGGTGCCGATCTTGTTGGCCACGTCGCCCGTCCGCGTCGTGCGGTCGGTGCCGGTGATGACGAGATCGACCAGCCCGTGCTGCATGAGGTGGCCGCCGGCATTGTCGACGATCACGGTATGCGGCACGCCCTCCTTGTTGAGCTCCCAGGCCGTGAGGCTGGCCCCCTGGTTGCGCGGCCGCGTCTCGTCCACCCACACATGCACCGGGATGCCGGCGCGGTGCGCCTTGAAGACCGGTGCCAGCGCCGTGCCCCAGTCGACGGTCGCGAGCCAGCCGGCATTGCAGTGCGTCAGCACGTTGACCGGCTCGCCGCTTCGCTCCCGCTCGTGCCGCTTTGCCAACTCGGCGATGAGCCCGACGCCGCTGTCGCCGATGGCGGAGCACACCGCCACGTCCTCGTCGGCGATCTTCGCCGCTTCCGCGTAGGCGGCGGACGCACGCTCGTCAGCGGCCAGCGCGCCGAGCCGCCGCTGCATCCGCTCCAGCGCCCAGCGCAGGTTCACGGCCGTCGGCCGGCTGGCGAGGAGCATCTGCGCGGCCTGCTTCAGCCCCGCGTCGCTGGCATCGTCGCGCATCGCCAGCGCCATGCCGTAGGCCGCCGTCGCGCCGATCAGCGGCGCGCCGCGCACCACCATGCGCTTGATCGCGTCCTCGGCATCCGCGGCGGTCTTCAGCGTCAGGATCTCGAAGCGGTGCGGCAGCTTCGTCTGGTCGATGACGTCGACCGCCTCGCCGTCCTCGTTGAGCCAGATCGTGCGGAAATCCGTGCCGTCGACGCGCATGAGCGAAGAAACCCCCGTTGCGGCGGATGAGGCCCTAAACCAACACAATTCCCGCCGCTCTGTCGAGCGCAAGCGGCCGCCAATCGGCCTCCACGATCCGGCAATTCTTTGTTCACCGCAATTGCAAGAGACCGGCAACGAAATCATTCGATCGAGCCAACGCAACCAGGCGGAAACGCGGCTCTCGTATAGGTTCAGACAAGTAACGCCCGGGAACGAGATTGCGGGCGAGGCGTTGAGGGTATCATGGCGCGTATCATTCACACCGAAGCGGAAGTTCGCCGGCTTGGCAGCGAGTATGGCCGCGAGCTTGCCGCCGCTCTTGTTCTTGCCAGCAGCCGGCCAGACGCGGACGTCACGATGAAGCGTCAGATGGCGCGCATCGTGCTGCGCGAGATCGGCACCGTGGTCCGCCAGCTCAAGGACGCTTCTTTCCCGGTCGAGCTCGCCGCTCTCTATGAGAGCTCGGCGCGCGCCGGCGTGCGTGACGAGCTGCTGAAGAGCCGAGCGGTGGCGGCCGGGCTTCAGCGTCAGGCGGCCTGACGTCTTTCGCGTTTCCCGAGTTTCTTTACCCTCAGCGCACGTAGGTCGGGCCGGGCGACGGTAGCTCCGTCTCGGGCGTCGGCGGTGCTTCGGCGCTTTCCGAGAAAAGACGCTTCAGCGCAACGGATCCTCCCGTGCCGTCATCGAGGGTCAGCGTGCCGGTTCCGTTCGGCTCCTGCGATCGCGCCCCCGTCACCCGGCCCTTGCGTCCGTCGTCGCACACGACCGAGGCGTCGAAGGTCACGCTGTTCTCCAGCGGCTGGTAGCTGCCGGTGCATGTGAGGCCGGTGGCAGGATCGGTCGCCTCAAAGGCCGTGAGCGACGGCGCCGCGGGTGGCGAGGCAGGCTTCTTTCGCGGCAACGCGGCGACGCTGCCGGTGGCGATCTTGTTGTCGTCTCGACGGCCGAAATAGGAGCAGCCCGCGACCAAGGCCGCGAGCAACACAATGCTCAATGCCGCGCGAAGGACCCGCATCTCCTCTCCCGTGTCACCGCAGGATGACCGCTACGGCTCGCGGAGTCGAGCGCTCGCGTGAACATGTGCTCCCGATCAGCTGGATGCAGCGGCGGCGCCCACTACCTGGTCGGATGATACGCCCAATAGTTCGCGTCGTTGGAGAATTGGTAACTGAAGCTTGGTGCGTTTTCCGCGCACGGCGGTCGGTCGACGTCGGTTGGACGGTCGAGCAGGGAACGGAGGCGCGCCTTCGGCTAAGCCTCGGCCCCGTCCCGCCTGCGCAGCCTTGCCTGAGGGCGCGGGAAGGGGATGTCGGCGAGCTCGCTCGGGCGCATCGCTTTCAGCACCGGATCGGACATCGGATCGGAGATGCGGCGGGCGGCTTCGCCGGCTTCCATCTGCGGTGTGGTGAGGTCGGAGGCGCGCTGCGCGAGGCTCAAGAAAATCTGTAGCATGGCAGCACCAATGGTTGGATCATCTCTCCAATAAATCAGCTGATCGCGCTCCAATTCAATGGAGTTTACGTGCTGCCTGATATAGAAAAACTGCATGCAGAACCTGAACCGCGTGCATCTGAACGGGCTGCGCGCCGTGGAGGCGGTGGGGCGGCTCGGGTCGCTGCGCGCCGCGGCCGACGAGCTCGGCGTGTCGGCCGGCGCCGTCAGCCAGCAGATCATCAAGTGCGAGGAGCGGCTGGGCGGCGCCGTCTTCGAGCGCACCGGCCGCGGCATCGTGCCGACGCCGTTCGGCCGCGCGCTGCTTGAGCGCCTGACCGCCGGCTTCCGCATGCTCGACGAGGCCGTGGCGATGACACAGCGCCACGCCGACAATGTGCTCACCATCTCGGTCGCGCCCGTCTTCGCCGCCAAATGGCTGGTGCCGCGCCTCTCGCGCTACGCCCGGCTCCACCCCGACATCCGCGTGCGCCTCGATGCGTCCGTGATCCTCATCAACCCGGACGCCTCGGATGTCGACATCGCCATCCGCGTCGGTGACGGGAACTGGCCGGAGGTGAAGACCGACTTCCTGCTCGCCCAGGAGGTCTTCCCGGTCTGCGCGCCGGAGCTTGCCGAGCGCCTCCGCGAGCCGCGCGACATCCTCTCCGTGCCGATCGTGCGCGACGCCAATTCCACCATCGGCTGGGACGTGTGGCTGAAGCGCTTCGGGCTCAGCGAGGACGATCTCGACGAAGGCAACTCCTTCACCGACGCCTCGCTTTGCCTCGACGCGGCGATCGCCGGGCAGGGCGTGATGCTCGCCTGGCAGACGCTGGCGCAATACGCGCTCTCCGTCGGCCAGGTGGTGGCGCCGTTCCGCGAGCGCGCCGCGACCGGGCTCGGCTATTACCTGGTGACCTCGGCGACGCGACGCGAGCCGAAAAAGATCGCCGACTTCAAGCGCTGGATCAAAGAGGAGATCGCCGAGACGGCACGCGAGTTCGAGACGTGACCCGAGCGAGCCGGCTCATCGACCGCCATAGTCGCTGTCCGACACCGGCTCCAGCCAATCAACGTGCCTGCCGTCGAGTGCCTCGTGGAAGGCGATATGCACCATGCCGGTCTCGGGGGCGGCGCCGTGCCAGTGCTTCTCACCCGGCGCGATCCACACCGTGTCGCCGGGCCGGATTTCCGTCACCGGCTCGCCTTGCTTCTGCGCCCGCCCGACGCCGGCGACCACATAGAGCGTCTGGCCGAGCGGATGCGTGTGCCAGTTCGTCCGTGCCCCCGGCTCGAACGAGACGCGCACCGCCCGCACGCGCGCCGGCTCGGGCGTCTCCATGATCGGGTCCTGCCACACGGTCCCCGTGAACCAGTCTGCATTTGCCTTGCGGGTGGGCCGCTCTCCGGCGCGATGGATGTCCATGGCTCGCCTCCTCCGTTGTTCGACGTTTCGGCCTGCCTAGCACGGCAGGCGCGCTGCGTCGGCCATTTCTCCTGCTTATGGCGTGCCATCGGACATATGTTCCGGCGATCAGCGCCTCGGGGTAGGCATCGCGACCATGCGAGGGACAGTCTCTTACGACTACATCATCGTCGGCGCCGGCTCGGCCGGCTGCGCCCTCGCCAACCGTCTGAGCGAGGACGGCGACACGCGCGTGCTTCTGATCGAGGCGGGGGCGTGGGACTGGGACCCGCTCATCCACATCCCGCTCGTCTGGGCCAAGATCGTGCAGAACAAGTGGCACGACTGGCGCTATGTCAGCGAGCCGGTGCCCGACGCCGACAACCGGCGGCTCGATTGCCCGCGCGGCAGGGTGATCGGCGGCACGTCCTCGATCAACACGATGGCCTATGTGCGCGGCCATCGGGTCGACTACGACCGCCTGGCCGAAAGCGGGCTCCAGGGTTGGTCCTACGAAGACGTGCTCCCCTATTTCCGCCGGCAGGAGAGCTGGGAAGGCGGGGCGAGCGTCTACCGCGGCGGCAGCGGGCCGCTGGCAACCGGCGCGTCGAAATACCAGGACCCGCTGATGGACGCCTATGCGGAGGCGGCGATCGGGGCCGGGCACAGCTGGACCAGCGACTATAACGGCGCGGTGCAGGAAGGCTTCGGCCGCATGCAGCTGACGATCGGCGGCGGGCGCCGCTGCAGCTCCGCCGTCGCCTATCTGCACCCGGTGCGCTCGCGCGCAAATCTCAGCGTGTCGGTCGAGACGCTGGTGGAGCGCGTCGTGATGGAGGGCCCGCGCGCCGTCGCGGTTGATGTCGTGCGCAACGACGCGCGCGAGCGGATTCATGCCGAGCGGGAGATCATTCTCAGCGCCGGGGCGTTCAACTCGCCGCAGCTTCTGATGCTTTCCGGCATAGGAGCACCGGATGCGCTTCGTGCGCTCGGCATCGCGGTCGAGGTGGCGCGGCCGGGCGTGGGGCGCAATCTCCACGACCACGTGGGAACCTCGATCGTGTTCGAGCGCGCATCGCCCGGGCCGTTCCATCGCAACATGCGGCTCGACCGTGCCGCTCTGGGCATGGGCGCGGCCTATCTTCTCGGCAAGGGGTTCGCGACGGAGCTGCCGGGCGGGGTGACGGCCTTCGTGAAAAGCTCCAGCGACGAGCCGGTCCCCGACGTGCAGCTCCTCTTCCTGGGCGGGCCGCTCGACGCGCACGTCTATCTCGAGCCGTTCGTGCGCCCTTACGTCGATCGCTTCATCACGCGCGCCGTGCTCGTTCGCCCTGAAAGCCGCGGTTCGGTCACGCTCCGCTCCGCCTCGCCGCACGATGCGCCGCGGATCGTGCAGAGCATCCTGGCGACGGAGGCCGATCGGCGAAAGGCGCGGGCGGCGGTTGGCATCTTCCGCGAGATCGGCAATCGCCCGGAGCTTGCGGGGCTGGTGAAGACCGAGCTGCTGCCTGGAGCGCAAGTCCGCTCCGACGCGGAT
The DNA here is from genome assembly GCA_963801225.1 of uncultured Alphaproteobacteria bacterium. GTDB lineage: Bacteria > Pseudomonadota > Alphaproteobacteria > Rhizobiales > Afifellaceae > DASWJZ01. Next base: position 203,132 of record CAWDED010000008.1, on the reverse strand, counting down.
ATCGACGCCTATATCCGCTCGGTGATGACCACCTCGTATCATCCTTGCGGCACCTGCCGCATGGGTCTGCCCGACGATCCCGACGCGGTGGTGGACGCCGAGCTCAAGGTGATCGGCACCGACAATCTGCGCGTCGTCGACGCGTCGATCTTCCCCGAGCCGATCGGCGGTAACGTCAATGCGCCGATCATCATGGCGGCCGAGAAGGCCGCCGACATGATCCGCGGCAGAAAGGCCGAGCCTCTCGATCGAGCCGCCTGACCGGCGACCGCGCCGCGATAACCAACCTTCATGGAGAGCCGCAAAAGCAGCGTGGACAGAGCGAGGGATGCGGCCGATCAAGGCCCGGAAACGGACCAGGATGTCATGCCGCTCGACAATGCGCTTTCTGAGGCCAATCACGAAGTCTTCCGCGCCCTCGCGGCGGCCCATCCGCGGCTGATCGGGCTGGCGAGGGCGAAGGACGTCATCCCGGGGATGCACGATCATCAGGTGCTGCATGCCGGCCCGCCGCTGGCGTGGAACGACATGCCGGGCGCCATGCGGGCGGCGATCGACGGCGCGCTGGTCTTCGAGGGCCTGGCTCCCGATCTTGAGTCCGCCCGCGCGCTCGCGACATCCGGGCGCATCGGCTACGGCTCGGCGCACGACCACCAGGCCGCCGGTGCCATGGCCGGCATCGTCACCGCCTCCATGCCCGTCTTCGTCGCAGAGGATGCGGACACCGGCATGCAGGCCTTCGTCACCATCAACGAAGGGCTCGGCAAGGCGCTCCGCTTCGGCGCGAACACGCCGGAGGTGATCGCCCGGCTCGTGTGGATGCGCGACCACTTTGCGCCGCTGCTCGACCGTGCGATCCGTGCTGAGGGCGGCGTCGACCTCAAGGCGATCGTGGCGGAATCGCTGCGCCGCGGCGACGAATGCCACAATCGCAACAAGGCGGCGACCAGCCAGTTCTTCCGCGAGATCGCGCCGGCGCTCGTGGCGACCGGCGCGTCGCATGACGAGCTTGTCGCCGCCATGCGGTTCATCGCCGAGAACGACCATTTCTTTCTGTCATTGTCGATCGCGCACGCGAAAGTCGCCTCGCTGCTCATGGAGCGCCAAGGCGCGGGAAGCGTCGTCACGGTGATGGCGGGAAACGGCGCGGAGGCCGGCATCCGCATCAGCGGCGCGCCGGGGCGCTGGTTCACCACGCCGGCAAGCGTCGCGGACGTGAAGCTTTTCCCCGGCCACGATATCGACGAAGCGACCCCCACCATGGGCGATTCCTATGTGACGGAGGTGATCGGGCTCGGCGCGTTTGCGCTTGCCGCCGCGCCGGCGATCGCCTCTTTCATCGGCGGAACGGTCGAGGAGCTGATCGCGCGGTCGGAGAGGATGCGCGAGCTGACGGTCGCCGAGCATCCCGACTTTGTCATTCCGTCACTCGGCTTTCGTGGGGTACCGTGCTGCATTGACGTAAGGAAGGTGGTCCAGTCGGGCATGACGCCATTGATCAATACCGGGCGTGGCATCCTCGATCCCGGGTGTCGGCCAGATCGGAGCCGGCACCCAGTCGCTCCCCATGGCCTGCTTTGCGGCAGCGAACGCGTGGTTGAACGCGCAAGCATCGACGCGCATCTAGGTTCCGTGTTGGAGAAAGGGCCGGCGTGAGACGCTCCTATCTGGCGAGCCTCCTTTCGAGCATCGAGGACCGCAGGAAGACACTTTTTGCGCGCTCGCGGCTCGGCAACGGCGATGCGACCGCGCCTCAAGCTCTGATCGAGCTGTGCTCCGCGCTCCTGTCGCGCCGCGGAGAGGCGTCCGGTATCGCGCTGGCGCAGGAGATCTTCTCCCGCTGGGACCGCATGGACGAAGAGGAACGGACCGCCTTCCTCCTGGCGATGGTGGACCGCTTCGGAACGGATCGGGAGGCGCTGGATTCGGCCATCGCCGATGCGCAAGCCGACCCTACGCCGGCCAATCTGTCCGCCCTCCACATCGCCTCGGAGCCGAAACGGCAGGAGATCATCCGCCGGCTCAACCACGCGCCGGACGGAACGCGCCGGCTCGTTCGGATGCGCGAGACGCTGCTCGCGGCGCGCGGACAGAATGCCTCGCTGGAGGTGCTCGACAGCGACTTCCTGCATCTCCTTTCGTCCTGGTTCAATCGCGGCTTCCTGAATCTTCGGCGTATCGACTGGACGACCCCGGCGAACATCCTGGAGAAGATCATCCGCTACGAGGCGGTGCACGAGATCAACGACTGGGACGAGCTGCGGCGCCGCATCGAGCCCGCCGACCGCCGGCTTTTCGCCTTCTTCCATCCGCAGATGCCGGACGAGCCGCTGATCTTCGTGGAGGTCGCGCTGACCGACCGCGTTCCGGCGGAGATCCTGCCGCTGCTTGCGCCGGACCGTCCGATCATCGGCCCGAGCGACGCCAAGGTTGCGGTGTTCTACTCCATCTCGAATTGCCAGAAGGGGCTGCAAGGCATCTCCTTCGGCAATTTCCTCATCAAGCAGGTCGTGGAGGATCTGAGAAGCGAGCTGCTGGGGCTCAAGACTTTCGTCACGCTTTCGCCGGTCCCCGGCTTTGCCGCCTGGGTCGGGGGGCAGCGTGCCACGGACGCGCCCGAGGGCCTCTCGCGCGACGACAGGCAGGCGCTATCGCTTCTCGACGAGGAGGGCTGGGCGGACGACCCGGCTGTCGCGACGCGCCTGCAGCCGGTCGCTGGAGGCGCTTGCCGCTCGATATCTCATGACCGCAAAGAATGAGCGCGGCCGCCCGCTCGACCCGGTCGCGCGGTTCCATCTCGGGAACGGCGCGCGGCTGGAGCAGCTCGACATGCTGGGCGATCCGACCGCCAAGGGCCTCGCGCAATCGCACGGGCTGATGGTCAATTATCTCTACGACATCAATCAGATCGAGAAGAACCATGAAGCCTATGCCGAATCGGGTCGGATCGTGGCGTCCAACGCCGTCCGCAAGAAGCTCAAGCCCACGTAGGGGACGATGACGGAAGAGCCCGCGCAAGCCCCGGCGGCGCCTGCCGCCGCATCGCCCATGATCGCCATCGAGGCGGACGGCCTGACTTCGGCGCAGTCCTACAAGCTGATCTCCGGCGCCGTGGTGCCGCGGCCGATCGCCTGGGTGTCGAGCCTCAACGCCGAGGGCAAGGTCAACCTGGCGCCGTTCAGCAGCTTCACGTTCCTCACCTACGATCCGCCGATGGTGGCGGTGAGCATCGGCCCGGGAACGGAGGAGCTGAAGGATACGCTCGCCAACGTGCAGGCGCAGGGCGAGTTCGTGGTCAACGCCGTCGGCGTCGACATGCTGCGGCTCATGGCCGACAGCTCGCGCCGCTATCCGCCGGCGGTAAGCGAGGCGGACGCGCTGGGGATTGCGCTCGCGCCAAGTTGTGCAGTCGCGACGCCGCGCATAGCCGCAGCACCCCTGGCGCTGGAATGCCGGGTGGAGCGCATCATCGACATGAACGACCGCGACGCGCACCGACTTGTGATCGGACGCGTCGTGGTGTTCCAGGTGGCGCAGTCCATCCTGGCAGGCGATCGGATCGACCCCTTCAAATATTCGCCGGTCGGGCGGATCGGCGGGCCACTTTATGTCGTGCCGGGCGAGATTCTCCGCGTGGAAGTGAGCCGCGACGAGCGCGCATCCTGACAGGGGGTGTCGCGGCGCTCCGCACCGCTATTCCTGTCGGTTATGAAGCCGCCGGTAAGTTGTTTGTTTTCGCGTCGAACGGGACGCAGACTTCGCCGCAATTTTACCGTGCGGAGGATCGGGCATGTCGGGGCTCAGGATTGTCGACGCTCATCATCACTTGATTGACTTCGACAACCGTCTCTACCCGTGGCTTTCGCCGCGTCCGGCTCGACCCAGCATGATCGGCGACGTGACGTCGATCGCCAGGCCGTATCTCCTCGACGATTACCGAGCCGATTTCGAAGACCTGAACGTCGTCAAGTCGGTGCATGTCGAGGCGGGGTTCGATCCGAAAGCGCCGGTCGACGAGACGCGCTGGCTGCAGGGAATTGCCGATGCGAACGGCTTTCCGCATGCCATCGTCGCCAAGATCGAGATGCAGAGCGACGACGCCGAAAAGCTCATGGATCAGCACAAGGCCTATGCCAACGTGCGCGGCATCCGGCATATGATCAACTGGCACGACGATCCGGCCAAGACCTATTCCGGTGAGAAGTTCCTGGAGAACGACCGCTGGCTCGCCAACTACGGGCTGCTGGCGAAATACGGCTACTCGTTCGACCTTCAGATCTATCCGCGGCAGATGCGCGAGGCGGCGGCGCTTGTGGCGCGCCATCCCGACATTCCCGTGGTGCTCGATCATTCCGGCATGCCGGTCGACCGCGAGGAGGAGGAGATTGCGATCTGGCGTGAGGGCATAATGCGTCTGGCTGCGCTGCCGCACGTAATGGTCAAGCTCTCGGGGCTCGGCATGGTCGACCACAAGTGGACGATCGAAAGCCTGCGCCCCTTCGTGCTCTTCATGATCGACGCATTCGGACCGAAGCGCGCCATGTTCGGCAGCAATTTCCCGGTCGACAGGCTCTACAGCAGCTACGATACGCTGGTCAGCGCCTTCGATACGATTACCTGCGAATTCAGCGACGACGAGCGGGCCGATCTTTTCGCCGGCACCGCCGAGCGCTTCTACCGCATCTGATCGGTGAGGCGCGCCTACCGGGCCTTGAAGGGACCGGGCGGTCGCTTCTCGGCGAAGGCGCGCACGGCTTCGGCGAAATCCTCCGTGAGGTGCAGGCGCGAGGGCTCGGCCTGGAAGGCGATCTCGCGCGTCAGGCGGCTCACGTGCCAGCGGCGGATGCGAACCGTCTCGCGCACGCTGAGCGGGGGATTGGCCGCGAGCTCGGCCGCGAGAGCATGAGCGGTGTTCCGCAGTTCGCCCTTCGGCGCCAGCCGCGTCACCAGGCCCGCCTGATGCGCCTCTTCGGCGAAGAACGGCCGGCCGGTGAGGCACACATCGTCGGCGAACATGCCGAGGTCGCGCGCCTTCATCAGCGCCCAGTGGCGATAGCCGCCGAGCCCGCGCGGCGTCTCGGTCACCTGGAAGCGCGTCCCTTCCTCGGCCACGATGAGGTCGCAGTCGAGCACGAGACCCAGCGCCATGCCGAGCGTGTTGCCATGCGTGGCCGCAATGACCGGCTTCCAGTTCCGGCAGCGATGCAGAAGCTCGGCGAAGGGATGCCCGAGCCCCATCGGGTCGCGCGACTTCTCCAGCTCCTCGCGCGACGCCATCTGGCTTTCCTTCACGTCGGCGCCGCTCGAGAACGACGGCCCGGCCCCGGCGAGGATCGCGACGTCCGCGTCCGCATCCTCGTCGAACGCGGCGAATGTCTCCTGCAGCTCCGCGGTCACCGCCTGGCTGATGGCGTTGTGCTTCGTCGGCCGGTTGAGCTCGATCAGCGCGATGCGGTCGCGCACTTCGTAGCGAACGAGCTCTTCCGGAGACGTCATCTCTATTCGGCTCCGACGGGGCTACCGGGGTTCGGCCGGCCAGCTTTCTGGCCGGCCTCCCCGGGAAGGAATGCCGTACAAACGGCGAGGGTGAATGTATTCCGGCTCTCGCGCGGGCGAAGGCTCTATTTGCGGTGCGCCTATAACGAGAGCGAATGGCTGCGGCGCGGCCTGCCTCAGAATTTCAGCAGGTTCAGCTCGTGGCAGACGGTCTTGATGGAGCGCAGAAGCGCCTCGCCGGCCGGCGTCAGGTCTGTCACGGCGGAGTGGACCACGCCCATCGGGCGTGCCAGGCGTGGCAGCACGCAGTGATCGATGAGGCGCTCGGGCGAAATGAAGGCCAGCGCCCCGGTCTCCGCGCCGACTTCGGCGGCATAGCTCGGCAGAACGCCGATGCTGTCGGTGGTCGCCACGATCGTCCGCACGAAGACGACGGAGTTCGTCTCCATCGAGCCCTGCACCGTGATTCCCTGCTGTACCGCCAGCTCCTCCACCGCATGCCACAGGGAGCTGGCGTCCTTCAGGAATGCCCAGTGGTGCGACGTCAGATCGGCAAGCGTGATCTCGTTCTTCGACAGCAGCGGATGGCGGCGATTGACGACGAGGACGAAGTGATCCTCGAACAGCTGCTCGATATTGAGGTCGGGGCCTTTGATCTGGTCGTCGAGCACGGTGAAAAGGATGTCGAGGTCGCCCTGGTGCAGGGCCGGGAGCAGCTCCTCGGCGCTGCCGCTGCGCACCGTGAACCGCAGCGAAGGGCGTTTCGCCGCAATGCGGAAGATGGCCTTCGGGACGATCTGGTCGAGGAGGCCGGGGCCGGGCGTCGCGCCGAGCGACACATGCCCGGCAAGCGAGCCCTGCAGCTCGTCGAGGTCTTCCCTGGCGCGGCGAAACTCGGCGGTGATGGCGCGCGCGCGGCGGTAGAACACGTCTCCGAAGATGGTGGCGCGGACGCCGCGGGGCCCGCGCTCGAGGAGCTTTATGCCGAGCTGCTCTTCGATCAGCCTCAGGCTCTTGCTAAGCGCCGGCTGCGAGATGTTCAGTCGTCGGGAGGTTCGACTGAGGCTGCCGCTCTCCACGACGTCGACAAACCGCTCCAACTGACGCTGGTCCATCTAAAGGTATTCCCCATGTTTATGGCTCAGACGAATTTAGCCCTAGGCGGTTTTAGCGTCCAACGCTAATCGCTTCGATGAAATCGCCGCACGGTTAACCTGGCTTGCATCGAGAATGATCCGTTTTCCGACCAGCCCGAACGTCCCCGCCGACCTTCTGCCGCTCTTTCGGGAAGGGCTGAAAGCCTCGCGCCTGCGGGAGGGTGAGGTCGCCGTCATCTACGCCGATACCTTCACCGATCCGCTCTATCCGGCGGCTTTTCTCGGCGCGGCAAAGGACCTCGGCGCCGACGCGTTCCAGATCATCCAGCCGCTGGTCCCCCACGACCTGTCGCGCGGCGTCGGCCGCGCCCAGCCGTCCCCGGCGATCGTGGAGACGATGAAGGCCGCCGATTTCGTCGTCGATGTCACGACCGGCGGGATGCTCTATTCCGCCGAGCAATCGTCGATCCTCGCCGCCAAGACCCGCATCCTACGCGTGCGCGAGCCGGACGACGTCCTGCTGCGCCTGCTGCCGAGCGAGGAGGTGAAGGGGCGCGCCCAGCGCGGATACGAGCGCTTCGCCAAGGCCAACACGATCCGGCTGGTCTTCGAAGACGGCGCCTCCGAGCTGGTGATGGAGAAGGGCGAGCGCATCGTCACCACGCAATACGGCATGGCGGACGAGCCGGGCCGCTGGGACCATTGGGCGACGGGGCTCATCTGCACGACGCCGCTCGAAGAGACCGTGCGCGGCACGCTGGTGGTGTCGTCGGCAAGCATCGTCTTCCCCTTCGGGACCTACGTGACGGAACCGGTCCGCATCCATTTCGAGGGCGGCAGCGTCACCTCGATCGAAGGCGGCCGCGAGGCGACCATGCTCTCCGACCTCATCGAGCGGCAGGGCGACGCCAATGCGCGGCGGCTTGCCCATATCGGTTGGGGGCTGGAGCACCGCGCCCGCTGGGATACGCTTGCGACGCGCGGCTGGAACGACAGCGGCGGCGTGGAATCGCGCTCCGTCTACGGCAACATTCTCATCGCGCTCGGCGAGAACGGCGATCTCGGCGGCGAGAATGCGTCGCGCCTGCACATCGACATCGCGCTGCGCAGCGGACGGCTGGAGCTCGACGGCGAGCCGATCGTCGAGAACGGCCGCTTTCTCGCGAGCGAGCTTGGCTGATCGGGCATGATCGGCGCCAGCGCCTTGCGGGTCGAGGACGAGCGCTTCCTCCGCGGCGAGGGGCGCTTCGTCGCCGATATCAGGCTGCCGTTCATGCTGGAAGCGACGGTGCTGCGCAGCGCCTATGCGCATGCGCGCATCGTGCGGATCGATGCCGGCGCCGCGCTCACGATGGAGGGCGTCGAAGCCGTCATCACCGCCGCCGATCTGCCTGAGGGGCTTCCGCCCATTCCCTGCCGCATCCCGACGCATGGGGACATGACGCCGTTCCTGCAGCACGTGCTTGCCCGCGACGTCGTCCGCTATGTGGGCGAGCCGGTCGCGGTCGTCGTCGCGACGAGCCGCGCGCTGGCGGAGGACGCGGCAGAGCGCGTGGAGATCGACTGGGAGCCGCTCCCTGCGGTCGCCGATGCGCGGAAGGGCATCGAGCCCGCCGCGCCGCGCGTGCATGAGGCGGGGAACGTGGCTTCGCGCTGGGGCTTCGATCTCGGCGACGTGGAGGGCGCCTTCGCGGCGGCCGCCGTCACGGTCAGCGAGCATTTCTCGGTCCAGCGCCATACGGCGATGCCGCTTGAGACGCGTGGCCTCGTCGCCAGCTACGACAAGGCACGGCGGCTCCTCGAAGTGCACGGCCCGACCAAGGTGCCGCACACGAACCGGGCGCTTTTGGCGCGCCTGCTCGGCATGCCGGACGGCGACATCCGTTTCGTCGAGCCGGATGTCGGCGGCAGCTTCGGGGCGCGGGGCGAGTTCTATCCCGAGGACCTCCTCATCCCGTGGCTGGCAATGAAGATCGGCCGGCCGATCCGCTGGATCGAGGACCGCTTCGAGCATTTCGCGGCGATCAACCATTCGCGCGAGGCGCGCTTCGACGTGAAGGCGGCCGCCGACCGCGACGGGCGCATAACCGCCTTCGATGTTCAGCTCATCGCCGACCTCGGCGCCTATGTGCGCACGCACGGCGACGTCGTCCCGTCGCATTCGGCCGCGTCGTTCCCGGGGCCCTACGCGGTTCGCAACTATCGCGTCTCGGCGGTCGCGGCGCTTACCAACAAGACGCCGTGCGGGACGCTGCGTGCGCCCGGCATGTTCGAGGCCAACTTCGCGCGCGAGCAGGTCGTGGACATGCTGGCGGCGAAGCTCGGCCTCGATCCGGTCGAGATGCGCCGGCGCAATCTGATCCAGCCCGATCAGATGCCCTGGCATGTCGGCACCGAAAGCGTGAAGCGCCCGACGATCTTCGATACCGGCGATTTCCCGTATGTCTTCGAGAAGGCGGTCGAGCATTTCGGCTGGAGCCGGCCGTTCGAGCAGGGAAACGGCGCCGTGCGGCGCGGGCGGGGCATTGTGGCCCTGGTCGAGCCCTCCGCCTTCGGGCCTTATGAGAGCGCCCGGATCGAGGTCGACCCGGACGGCTCCGTCTGCATCACGACCGGCGCCTCCTCGCAGGGCCAGGGCCACGAGACGATGCTGGCGCAGGTCGCCGCCGAAATCCTCGACCTGCCGATCGAGCGGTTTCGCGTCCGCCACGGCGATACGGGCCTCATCAGCTATGGCGGCGGCTCTTATGCGAGCCGCACGGCCGTGATGGCCGGCAACGCGGTCCATCGCGCCGCCCTCGAGGTGAGGACGAAGGCGCTGAAGGCGGCGGCGCAGATGCTTCAGGCCGAGGAGGCCGATCTGGCGCTGTCGGGCGGGAAGTGCGTCGTCAAGTCGGCGCCTGACACGCACGTCACGCTGGCGCATGTCGCGCGTGTGCTGACGCCGGGCAATCCCGAGCTGCTGCCCCCCTCGAACGAGGCCATCTTCGACGATCATGACGGCCTCACCGGCACCTGCTTTCTGCGTGGCGTGCCGAGCGGGACGAGCGTCTTCGCCGTGCATCTCGCCGAGGTGGCGCTCGACACCGCGACCGGCGAGCTCGCGATCGAGCGCTACTGCGTCGCCGCCGATGTCGGCCGGGCCATCAATCCGATGATCGTCCGCGGCCAGCTCGTCGGCGGCGTCGTTCAGGGCATCGGCGGAACGCTGCTCGAGGAGCTGGTCTACGACGAGGAAAGCCAGCTGCAGACCGGCACCTTCGCCGACTACATGCTTCCCTCGGCGCATGAAGCGCCGCCGATCGACACGCTGATCGTGGAGAAGGCGCGCGCGCTTTCCAACGACCTTGGCGTCAAGGGCGTGGGCGAGGTCGGCATTTCCGGCGTTGCCGCGGTGATTGCGAACGCCGTGGCCGATGCGCTTGGCGGCGCGGCGCGGCCGACCGTCCTGCCGCTGACGCAGGAGCGGCTCTTCGGTCTCGCGCGGGCGAGAGATGCATGAAGCCCGCGCCCTTCGACTATGCCGCGCCGACCACCCTGGAGGACGCCGTGACGCTGCTCGCCGATCACGGTGAGGACGCCCGTCCGATCGCCGGCGGCCAGAGCCTCGTGCCGATGCTGGCGCTGCGGCTGGCGCGCCCCTCCATGCTGGTCGACCTCAACCGTATCGAAGGGCTTGCCGGGATAGCGTGGAGAAGGACACGCTCGCCATCGGAGCGATGACGCGGCAGGCCGAGATGCTTCGCTCGCCCGACGTCGCGGCGATGGCACCGCTGCTTGTCGCCGCGCTTCGCAATGTCGGGCACCCGCCCACGCGGGCGCGCGGCACGCTCGGCGGGAGCATGGCGCATGCGGACCCGGCCGCCGAGCTTCCGGTCGCTCTGACCGCGCTCGATGCGACGATTGTCGTGCGAGGCGCGGGCGGTGAGCGCACCATCCCCGCCGCTCAATTCATCCGCGGCGCTTTCGAGACGGCGCTTCAGCCGGGCGAGATCATCGTCGCGATCCGCGTGCCGAAGGCGCGCGGCGGCACGGCGTTCCTCGAGATATCCCCGCGCAAGGGCGACTTCGCCATCCTCTGCGTCGCCGTGCGGCTTGACTGCGATTCCGGCGGGCTTTGCCGCTCCTGTGCGCTGGCGCTCGGCGGCGTCGCCGAGCGGCCGATCCGCTGCGCGGAGTCCGAAAAGGCGCTGACCAGCCGCTCGCTCGACGATACGGCGATTGCCGAGGCCGTCGCCGCGTTGCCGCTCGAGGCAATCACGATGGAGAGCCGGCTGGCGAGCGCCGGCTATCGCCAGCGCGTTGCGCCGGCGCTGGTGGAGCGGGCGCTGAGGGCAGCCCTTGCCGCGCGCCCGGGAGCGCACGCATGAACGCGCGGCGCGTCTCACTTGAGGTCAACGGCCGGGCGGTGACGCTGGAAGCGGAGCCGCGGCAGAGCCTGGCGGATGCGCTGCGCGAGCAGCTCGGGCTGACCGGCACGCATCTCGGCTGCGAGCACGGCGTCTGCGGCGCCTGCACAGTTCTGTTCGACGGTGAAGCGATCCGCGGCTGCCTGATGCTGGCGGTGCAGGCGGAGGGACATCGCGTCACCACGATCGAAGGTGTTTCGCCGAAGGACGGCCTGAGCCCGATCCAGGACGCCATGCATCGCCATCACGCATTGCAATGCGGCTTCTGCACGCCCGGCATGGTGCTGGCGCTGCAGGCGCTGTTCGACCGGGAGCCTTCGCCGGATGAAAGCCAGATCCGGGAAGCCATCTCGGGAAACCTCTGCCGCTGCACCGGCTATCAGCCGATCGTCGCGGCGGCCCTCGACGTGTCCGGCCGCGCCGGCCCGATAGAGGACCCCTCATCATCCAACGCAAATAGACCCTGACAGGGAGACACGAATGCCTCTGCACGCAAAGGCCGACGAAGTTCTGGAAGGCGAAAACGTCCTCAAGGTTCGCGGCGGTTCCATGTCGACCAAGATGGTCTACGGCAACGACAGCAACCTGATGGTCGCGACGCGTGCCCCCGGCTACCATTCCAATCCGCACCGACATGATTGCGAGCAGCTTAATTATGTCGTCGAGGGTGAGGTCTGGGTCTTTCTCGATGGCGATGCCTTTCTCATGAAGAAGGGCGACTTCTCCCGCATTCCGAAGAATGCTCTGCACTGGGCCTGGAACCGCAGCGACAAGGACTGCGTGCTGGTCGAGGTGCATGCGCCGGCCTGCGATCCACGGATCCGCAAGAACGCCTTCGGCCTCTTCGCCGAGCACGAGACCCCCGACCTTTCCACCGCGGTGGATACCGTTCGCACCGGTGGAGAATCCTGAGGAGCTCGAGCGGCGCATCTTCGGCGACAAGCTCTGACCGGCAAGGCGAAGAGGATGAACAGGCTTCCGGCCGAGTGGATGGAGTCGCTGAGGCTTCCGCTGATCGCGGCGCCGATGTTCCTGGTGAGCAATGTCGCGCTCGTCGCCGCGGCGTGCGAGGCCGGTGTCATCGGCGCCACGCCGACGGTCAACGCGCGCACGCCGGAAGTCTTCGATGCCTGGCTGAAGACGCTGACGGAGCGGCTGGCCGCGGCACGCGCGCGCGGGGTGGCGGTTGCGCCCTGGGCCGTCGGCCTCACCACGCACCGCACCAATCCGCGGCTGCCGGACGACCTGGCGCTCTGCGTCAAATATCGTGCGCCGCTCGTCATCACCGCGATGGGTGGTCCCAAGCCGGCGATCGGCCCCGTGCACGATTACGGGGGGCTGGTCTTCGCCGACGTGAACACGCCCGAATACGCCCGCAAAGCCGCCGACGCGGGAGTGGACGGCCTCGTTCTCGTCTGCGCCGGGTCCGGCGGCCATACCGGGCAGATGGCCGCGACCGCTTTCGTTTCGGCCGTGCGGGAGTTCTGGGACGGCATCATCGTCGTGGCGGGCGGAATGATGACCGGGGAAGCGTTGCGCGCCGCTCAGCTCATGGGCGCCGACCTCGCCTACATGGGGACACGGTTCATCGCCTCCGAGGAGAGTGCCGCCGACGCGCGCTACAAGCAGATGATCATCGACTGCGTCTTTGGCGATCTGCTGATGACCGACGCGATCACCGGCGCCATGGCGAACAAGCTGCGGCCGAGCCTGGTGGCCGCCGGCATCGATCCCGATACGCTCCAGAATGGCCGGAAATTCGACCTGCACTACGCCGAGAAGAACCCCAAGGCGTGGAAGGACATCTGGTCGGCCGGGCACGGCGTGGGGAGCGTTCGTGCCGTCACGCCCGTGGCCGACATTGTGGAGCAGCTCGTGCGCGAATATGCCGAAGCCGTCCGAGGCGAAGTGCAGGACCCGTGGCTCCGGAAGTACGCGGATGCCGCAAATGTGACAACCTGAAGTCTCGCGTCCGCGGCGGTCCGCTCAACCACGCAGAGCGGCGGCTTGGCGTCTTCGGAACCCGTGTTGGACGGCCCGTTCGCTGCGGCGGCGGTAGCGGGCACAAGAATCCGCTCGAGCGAAAGCCCATACCTGTCGGTTTCGGCGAGCGTGCTATTATTACCAGATGGCATAACGAGCCCGATAAGTGTCGTGGACGCAAAAGGCCTCAGACCATAGCGTCACCATCTCGGGTGAGACCGCCAAAACAGCGAGAACCGTGTGGTTTGGCTTTGCAATTGTGGCGCAACGGCCCAAAGTCCCGCAAGCGTCGATCGCCAGTGGACGCCTACTGATTCCATGCCGCGATCAGCACGTATGTCGGACGAGCCGTTCACCCACTGCAGCCGTTAAAGCAGGTAGGAGAGCGAACCATGGCTTGGGACTTCGATAATATTTCACGCCGGAGCGTCATTCAGGGGATCGGAGCCGGTACTGTCCTGGCAATGTCTCCCATGCAGGTCGCCATGGCACAGGGCGCCACGAAGCTTACTTTCTTCACGGCGTGGTCGATCCTTCTGGAGCAGATGCATGAGCTGAACGCCATCGCGGGCGGCTACATGGAGAAGGAAGGCCTCACCATCGACATGATCCCCGGCAAGGGCACGTCTCTTGCCATCCAGCAGATCGTTGCGGAGCAGGCGCAGGTCTCGCGCGTGGGAGCGCTGGACCTCATCAAGGCCTCCGCCGCGCAGGAAACGAATCTCGTCTCCGTCGGCGTCAGCCTGCAGGAGGGCATCTTCAGCGTCGTGAGCCTCGACTCCAATCCGGTGAAGAGCCCGATGGACATGAAGGGCAAGCAGATCGGCGTCGCCTCCATCGGTGGCGGCACCGAGAACATCCTCAATCTGATGCTGGCGAGCGCCGGCGTCGCGATCGACGATGTGCCCCGCCAGGCGGTCGGCAGCAGCCCCGGCAACGTGGAGCTGCTCAAGCAGGGCCGGCTGGACGCCTTCTTCACCACGGTCGACGGCGCCATGACGCTTCGCAAGGACGGCGAGCCGGTGATGATCTGGAGCGCCGACCGCTACGCCCCGATGCCCGGCGGTGCCATCATCATGCGGCGCGACTATGCGGAGCAGAACAAGGACACGGTCGTCGCCTTCATGCGGGCCATGTACGCCTCGGCGGATGAGCTGCTCGTCGCCGATCCGTTCATGATCATCGATCGCGTCAGCAAGGCCTTCGACATCGACGCGCCGGATGACCCGAACTTCCGGGTCTGGGCCCTGTCCATCTATAACTACATGGCGTTGGCCTATGGCCGCAGCAACCTGCTGCGCAACGTGCCGAGCGTCTGGGAAAATGCCGTCAACCAGATCGCCAGCGCCGGCATTGCCAAGGTGGACGATCCGACGTCGATCTACACCAACGAGTATATCGACGCAGCCATGAAGACGTGACGGACGTATGAGCGCAGCCGCAGCAGAAGATTGCGCGATACGAATAGTCGGCGTTGAGAAAGAGTTCGACTCGCGACAGGGCCGCATCAAGGCCCTGTCGCAGACGAGCCTCGACATTCCAAAAGGCGAGTTCACCGTCCTCCTCGGTCCGTCGGGCTGCGGAAAGACCACCCTCTTGCGGCTCATCGCCGGACTGGAACGCACGAGCAGCGGGCAAGTCGAGATCGGCGGGCGGTCCCTGTGGCGTCAGGATCGCCGCGACGACGCCGCGGTTTCCAACATGGGCGTCGTGTTCCAGGATCCCAACCTCTTCCCCTGGCTGGCGATCATCGACAACATTGCGCTGCCGCTGAAGCTGCGGGGTGTCGCCAAGCGGGAGCGGCACGACACGGCGCGTGCCCTTTGCGAGCTGGTCGGCATCGCGGGCTTCGAGGACAGCTGGCAGTCGCAGCTTTCCGGCGGCATGCGCCAGCGCGCCGCCATCGCGCGGGCGCTGAGCTACGAGCCGCAGATCCTGCTGATGGACGAGCCCTTCGGGGCACTCGACGCCATTACCCGCGATTCCATGAACCTGGAGCTGCAGCGCATCTGGCTGGCGACCGCCAAGACGATCGTGCTGGTGACGCACTCGATCTCCGAGGCCGTGTTTCTGGCCGACCGCGTCGTGCTCCTGTCGCCACGGCCGGGGCGCATCGAGGAGATCGTCGACGTGCCTTTTTCACGGCCGAGGGAGCTCGACATACAAGGCTCGCCGGAATTCCTCGATATTGCTAATCACTTGCGCGAGCGTTTGGAGCATTGAGCGTGGCGGACGACACCAAGGCAGGCACGCACTGGGCCGAGACCGCGGCGAAGCCTCGCGCCAATGTCCGCTCCGTCGGCTTTCCGCCCTGGCTGGCGAGCCTGCTCCTGCTCATCATCTTTCTGGGCGTGTGGGAGGGCTATGTCCGTCTCAACGACGTGAACTGGTTCATCCTGCCGCCGCCGTCGGTGGTGGTGACGGAATGGGTGCGCCAGCTCGGCACGGCCAATCTCTGGTACCACACCTGGATCACGGTGTTCGAGACGGTGCTCGGATTTATCTTCGCGGTCGTGCTGGGCGTCGGCTTCGGCGCTCTCATGGGCAAGATGCGCCGGGTCGAGCAGACCCTGCATCCCTTCGTGGTGGCGACCCAGGTCGTTCCGAAGATCGCCCTGATCCCGCTCCTGATCGTCTGGTTCGGCTTCGACCTGACGCCGAAGGTCATCATCGCGGCGGTGCTTGCCTTCTTTCCCGTCCTCGTGAACACGACGCTGGGCTTCAAATCCATCTATCGCGGCCATCGCGAAGTCATGATGAGCCTGAATGCCTCGCGCTGGCAGACGATCACGCAGCTCGAGTTTCAAAGCGCGCTGCCCTACATCCTGACCGGCATGGAGATGGGCATCGTGCTGTCCATCATCGGTGCCGTGGTCGGCGAGTTCCTGGGCGGCAGCGAGGGCCTGGGCGTCCTTGCCGTGCGCGAGATGAACAGCTTTCAGACGACGGCTTTGTTCGCCGTCGTGGTCCACCTGTCCGTGATCGGCTTCATCTTCTACGCGATCCTGGTGGGATGCCGCCGCTTCCTCATCCCCTGGCACGAATCGGTGCAGGTCCACGACGACTGACGGTCGGCGCCAAGACCTGACCTTCGAGAGCGGTCATTCCCGGCGCGGGAGGTCGTGGAGCGTCAGCCGCTTCGCGCCCACATGGAGCGCGCGATGCCCTGTTGCACGACCGTGCCGTCCTGGTTGACGAGCCTTATGAGGCGGTCGACGACATATCGGTCGCCGCGGCTGGTCAGCCGCTTGGAGGCGATCTCGATCTCGATGTGCAGGGTATCGCCGATGAAGATCGGGCCATTGTAGGACCAGTCCTGGATGCCCAGCGCGGCGACCAGCGGATCGGCCGAACGCAGCAGGTCGGACTCCAGATGGCTGCCCAGCGCCAGCGCGATGCCGAGCGTGCCCTGCACCAGCCGCCGGCCGGGGCCGGCCTTGGCGAACTCCTCGTCGCAATGGATCGGATGCCACGCGCCGGTGAGCATCATGAAGAGCCCGTGATCCGCCTCGGTGATGGTGCGGCCGTGGCTCACCGCCGTCTGGCCGACCTCGATCGTGTCGTAGGTGAAGCCGTCGGGAATCCTCGGCGCGGTCGCGTCGCTCATGCATGCTCTCCTTTGCCCTGAAGCACCACCACGGCGTCGAGCGCGACCGGCTCGGCGGGGAGGGGCGGCTCAGCAGCGGATTGACGTCGACGGAGACGAGGACCTCCTTCAGGTCGAGCGCCAGGCGGCCGAGGGCCGAGAGGGTGGAGGCGAGGCGGTCGAGGTCGTGCGGCGGCGCGCCGCGATAGCCCTTCAGCACCTTGGCGATACGTGTCTCGCCGATGAGCGACAGCGCCCGCTCGCGGTCGAGCGGCGGCTCGGCGAAGGCGACGTCGCCCACCAGCTCAAGCAGCACGCCGCCGGCGCCGATCATGACGACAAGCCCCATCTCCGGATCGCGCTGCACGCCGAGGATCAACTCGGTGCCGCCCTTGACCTGCTCGCAGACGAGCACGCCGTCGAGCGGGTCCGTGAAGCCGGCGCGACGCACATTCTCCGTGATCTCGGAAAAGCCGCGTCGCACCGCCTCCTCGTCGGCCATGTCGAGCAGCACGCCGCCGACATCCGACTTGTGCAGGAGCTTGTCGGAGACGGCCTTGAGCACGACGGGAAAGCCGATGGCCGCGGCCGCCTCGGCCGCTTCGTCGGGGGTCTCTGCCAAAGTCTCGCGGGGCACGCCGATGCCGTAGGCCTGCAGCAGCGCCTTTGATTGTGCCTCATTGAGGGCGAATTCCCCCTTCGCGGCAGCCGCCGATGCGATGGCGGCCGTGGCCTCCGCGGGAGGGGAAGACGGCTCCGCACGGCTCTTGCTCTTGGAGGCCGCTGCAGCCCGCTCCGACCAGTCGGCCAGCAATGCGATCGCGCGCACGGACTTGCTGGTCTCCTGCACGAAGGCGACGTGCGGGAGGCGCGCGCGCACTTCGCGGCTGTAGTCGGTCAGCGTGCGCGAATACATGGAGATGAAGGCGAGCTTCTTGCCCCGCGCGGCGACGAGGTCGTGGATGCCCTGGAAGCGCTCTTCCCAATGCGCCGCCATGCCTACCTCGCGCGGCAGCTCGGCCTGCAGGAGGAGCAGGTCGAGGTTGGGGTCGTCGCAGAGGATGTCGACGGACTCGATGTATTTCTCCACGCTGGTGAGCACCGTGAAGCCGCCGTCCGCCGGATTGCCGGCCGAGGAGCCGACCGAAAGAAGCGCCGACAAGCGAGCTTCGACATCGGCGGCGAGGGGAGGGAACACGAGCCCGCTGCCGGCCGCGCCGTCCACCAGGATGCCGCGATAGGCGCCCGACAGGCTGAGCGCTCCGATGCGCCGGCCGATCGGCACGCCGAGATGCGAAACGAGCTCGATCGCCTCGATCGCCTCGTCGAGCGTGCCGACGCGGATCACGCCGTGCTCGCGCATCACCGCGTCGAACACCTCCATGCTGCCGGCCAGCGCACCGGTATGCGTCATGGCGGCGCTGCGTCCCTCTTCGGTGGCGCCGATCTTGAACACGATGACCGGCTTGCCTGCGTCGCGCGCCTTGGCGCAGGCCGCCTTGAAGCGGTCGAGATCCTTGATGGATTCCAGGTAGCAGAAGATCACCTTGGCGTCCGGCTGCTCCGCCAGATAGGCGATATAGTCGGCTGTGCTCAGCCCCACCTCGTTGCCGCTGGTGATGAGCCAGCCGATATGGATGCCGCGATCGGCGAGGATGTGGTTGGCGTAGAGCAGCACCCCGCCGCTCTGCCCGACAAGGGCGACCGGGCCCGGCGCCACGTCCAGCGCGCGGTGATCGACGAGCGTGACGAGCCCGTTATTGGCGATGATGTTGCCCGTGCAGTTCGGACCCGAAACGGCGATGCCGGTTTCCTCGATGATTGCGGCGAGGCGCCCGGCCAGCGCCTTCCCCTCCGGGCTGCCGTCCTCGCCGAAGCCGGAGGCGAACACCGTGGCGCTGCGCGCGCCGGCTTGCGCCGCCGCCGCCAGCCCACCCGGCACATGCTGGGCCGACGTCAGCATCACTACATGGTCGGGCTTTTCCGGCAGCGCATCGAAATCGCGATAGCAGACTTCGCCGTCGATGCGATCGCGGTTGGGGTTCACGGCGTAGATGGGACCGGCGAAGCCGTGCTCGTGCACGGTCTTCCAGACTGTAGCCGGCCAACTTCCCGGCCGGTCGCTGGCGCCCAGGAGCACGATGTTCCTCGGCTCGACCAGCGATGCGACCTTTTCCACGGACGCGTTCAGATTCATCGGCAGAAATGCCCTCTCGGCGGTGATCGCAGGCAACAGTAATTACGCCTGGGAGCACGACATATTCGCTTTCGAGGCGAAGCCATACCGTTTGGCGATGGCGCCAGGTGCCTGTCAAACGAGCAGCGGCGATCGCTGTTTCTCATTGACGTTGGCGGGGCAAGGGATAAGCTGCCGCCGTGTTGTGAAAGCGGCGGCGGCACGTGTCCCGAGAGCAAGATTTCCGGCGAGTTCTCTTTACGCTTCTCGCAGGCGCCGCGATTCCCAGCTACGGATGGGCGCTTGAGCCGAGCGGCACCGCCGTTTCGGTTTCGACTCAGGCAGACGCTGCGGGGCCAGGCGGAACGCGCGTGCTGAACGCACCGGGCGATGTCTTTCAGGGCGACGTCATCACCACAGATCCGCACGGCCAGGCGCAGATTCGCTTCGTCGATGATACGCGCTTCGTCGTCGGTCCGAACTCACGGGTCGAGATCAATGATTTCGTGTTCAAGCCGGACGGCACGGCCACCGACGTCACCCTCAACGCGCTGAAGGGGACATTCCGCTTCATCAGCGGCCGAAGCCCGCACGAAGTCTATCAGCTCAACACACCGACCATGACCCTCGGCGTGCGCGGTACGACGATAAACCTTCGGGTTCTCGTCAACGGCTTCAGTTACGCCAATTGGGAGCAGGGGTCGGGTGAGGCCTGCGTCGCGCCGCAAGGTGCAGGCGGCCCCCACATCGTGTGCCGGAGTGTCAGCACGGGACAGACCGTCGGCGGACCGCCGGGCGGCGGCTTCGCCGATTTCCGGCCGGGCGAGCTTCGGTCGCTTCTCGACGTCCTGTCGACGTCGCTCGGTCCCGTCGGGCCCGACTTCGGCTCCAATCCGCCGCCGGGCAGGTCCGACACCAACGAGCCCGAGAGCGACAACTCGCCCTACTGATCCGCGTGAGAAGCGGCTGCCGGTGCGGCTATTGCGGTCGCATCGCGAAACTGAGCACCAGCAGCGCGCCTGACGTCACCTTGAGGATTGCGCGCTCGTAGTAGGGCGCGTCCGGCGCGGCTACGAAGCGCCCATGCCGCGGCGCAACCTCCATGTCGAGCCCGGTGAAATAGAGCCCGCCGCCTTCGCATTTCGCTCCAACGACCAGATGGCCGCTGAAGCCGAGCGTGTTGGCTGCGGCCGGATAGGCTGCACGCGGCGCGATGCGGCGCGGCGGCATGACCGCCCCTCCGATGCCGATCCTTCTGAGCCGCACATCATCGAGACGAAGCGCCGCGTCGAGCTCGTAGAATGCCGATGTGCGCGCCAGCCCGTCTTCGACGAGCCCGAGGATCGCATCGACCGCGTCCGGCCGCCTTGACGCGATCTCGCGCAGCCAGAGAAAGCTGCTCTCGGCAGGCGCGTCGCCGCCGGCGCAAAGGAGACACCGCTCCACCTCTTCGTACGCATCGGCGAGCAGCGAAGCCGTGTCAGCCGTTGCGACCCCGTCGGCGACGAGGAAGTCGCAGTCCGACGCATCGGCAGTCGTTTCGATACGATAGGTCTCGGAGGCATCGCGCAGTCCCCCGTCCGAACCTAACCGCAGGCGTCCGTCCCGATTGAGCGCGTCATCCCAAGGGTCGATGCCGCGGAACAGCGAGGCCGCGGTCGACCCGTCCTCCTCCGCAACCAATTCCCGAAAGAACGAAGGATGCGGCGCGGGACGCGGCGCCGGAACGGAATGAAGCGCCATCCGCATGAAGCCCTGCAGCCGGGGAGGCGCGGCCTCCGCCCACGGCAGGGTCAGCGCGCCTTGCTGCGATTCCGACAGCTCGTTTGGCGCGGCGATTCCGCTCGTGCTCGCCAGCGGGATCGGCACGGCGGCGATCTTTCTGCCCGCGGCCTTCAGCCGGTTGAGGAATTCCCACTCGACCATTGCGGCGATGTCGGGCTGATCCGAAAAGCCGCCGGCGGCGGCGAGCGCCGCCTTCCGCACGAGGAAAAGCCGCGCGCCGAAGACGTTGCGTTGCGCGGAGAGCTCCGGGGGGCCTGCGAAAGCCGCGATTTCGCCAATCGAACCATCGGAGCGCCGGAACCTGTAGCCGCAGACGGCGGCGTCGGCCTTGGTCCGATCGAGCGCCGTCAGGAGCGCACTGAGCGTCTCCTGGTCCGGAAGCGTCGTGGTGTGGCAGAAGAGGAGGTGCTCGTACGCGGCGGTCCGGGCGGCGGCGTTCAGCGCCCTGCCGCTGCCGGCCGATGCATCCGGGCCCGGAGCGTCGCAGATGAGGACCTCGATCGAGGCGCCGCCGACGCGGCCGAGCCATTCCGCAAGCGGCGGACCCATGATCTCGGCTTTCGGGCCGTGAACGATGACGGAGGTCTCCGGCAGCTCATGGCGTGTCGCCCGGCCGCGCGAGGCGCGTGCCGCCGCCACGAGATTGGCGTGAAGGGCCAGCAGATCGATGTCGGCGAGCGCCGGATCGAAGCTCGCTCGCACCGGAGCTGCGCCGTCCTGCAATGCGGCGGCGATCTTGTCGGCGATGTCCTCTGGATCGCTTGACGTGAGCACGCGCGCGCGGTCGTCAGGATGAATCAGCTCGGCCACGCCGCCGACGTCCGTCGCGATGAAGGGGACGGCGTTGTCCAGGCACTCGAGGACGACATAGGGCGAATTGTCGAGCCGCGAGGGCATGACCGCGAGGCAGTTTTCCGTCCGCAGGAGCTCCTGCGCGTCATGGCTCGTGTAGTCCGCCAGAATGGTCTTCCGGCATGTCCAGTGAGAGGTCTGCTGGTCCAGCGTTCGTCGCGTGTAGTAGGAGACGAAGCTTCCGAGAAACACCACCTCGAAGCCGGAAATTCCTCGCGCCAGCAGGCGATCGATCGCAGCGATGAAGCGGTCGATACCCTTCCGACGCTCGATTCGCCCGAAGAAGACGATCTTGTCGATTGCCCGCGGCTCGCGCGAGCCGCGACCGAAGCGCCGACCCTCGCCCGTCAGGCTGTTGGGCACCATCGACGGGCAATGCCTTCATGACGTAGTCGCTCGCGGCACAAGTCGGCGATGTATTCGCTTGGACATGCCAGGACGTCGGCGAGCTCGATCGAATGCCTTCTCGAGCTGCGACCCGACTGCCTCCAGATTCCGACCAGCTTAAAAGATTCCCGTATCCGTGCCAGCGCGTCGGGCCATGCGCAGTGACGACGAACTGAGTGTTTTGAAACGCCAGCCCCGCCGTGCGCATCAGCTCGGCCACCGCACCCCGCCCTTCGTTTTCTGCGAAATGGACACATCCCAATCTCCGGCGCTGAGCACATCGGCGACGAGCAGCGACAGCTCCGCCAAGGCTCAATCCAGGACGATTTGGAATGTGGTGGACCTGGCAGCCGCGCGCCTGCCAATGGTCAGCCCAGATGCGGGGCCAGCTATGATCGCCCCACGGCATAAGAAAGACGTGCACCTCGTGCCCGACCGATGCCAGGCGCTCGGCAAGCGCCGTCATCGCCGTTCCGATGCCGCCGGTCCGCCGGAGGCCAAGCAGATCGGTCGTCACGAGCGCGATGCGTCCGCCAGGGGCGCTGAGTGCGCGGCGGTCGAGCATGGCATCGGTACGTTCGGACTGACGGAGCGCCGGCGGGACACCGTTTAGAGAAGCCGGGTTGCCCTTCCGCGCCTTGCGAAAAGCCGCCCAAACTCTCAACTCGTCTCGGTTCGGCCGCACGAGATGACCGGCGCGAAACATCTCCGTTCGGTTGGCCGGTCGCAGCCCATAGGTGGGAAGACGCCGTTCGTTCGCGTCAAGCCAGTCGCTGGTAGGCATCCTGCTCTTCCTGGTTCCCCTGCTGCCTTCCTGCTTCGCCCCGCGCACGTGCGACGGAGCGCAGAAGCCTGTCGCGCCATTTGAAATGATGCAGCACGCCGCGAACTGGAAAGTGCATCGCGGCACGCCGTTACTCGGATGATGATTGCCTTGCCATAGCCGGAATGAGGGTCCGACCCGCACCAGCGGAAACTTGCTCTTCCATATCGGATGCTCGGTGTTCATTCGCTCCGCGAGCCGGTAGTCGTAGTGCGAGAAAAGCGTCTCCGGAGTGCCCTCCGAAAGCGGAAGCAGCGCACCATCCGCTGCGGCCCGCTGAACCAGGTTGGCCGGCAGCTCTTCCAGTCCGAGGCATTCAAGCGCCGCGATCGTCCGGTCAGAGCGAGCCGTAGGGTAGCTCGAGGAACTCGTCGGCATCGGTGATGAGTATCCATTCGCCCTTGAAAGCGCGCGCGACAGACTTCAACCGACGCAGCCCTGAGATTTGCGTCGTAAGGCGCTGTTGCGATACTCCCGTAATGACGACGTCGTCGGCGCGCAGGGGCTCCAGTTCCGGCTCGGACCACGAACCGTGAAGCGTAACGTGGAATTCGTCGACGCCGAGCCGGCGATAGTGATCGAGGAAGAACGGCAGGATGTCGGAATCATTCTCACCGACGAATGTTACAAGCCGGCGCGGTGTGGACGACCGACTTCGGCAGTTCGTGCGAGATGACAGCGGCCGCCCCTCCACCTGAATTTCTTGCCGGACAGTGCTGGATTCATGCAGCATTGAAATCTGGAGACAGTCTGGCGCTTTCGGGTGCATCGGCACGGCTTTCCGCCGCCGCGTTTCCGGATCGCGACCGCGCAGCCGCACCCGAATAACGCTATCTGAATCACGCGGCGACAGATACGAAATTCTTGCATGACGTCATTCTGCTTCATCATAGCCGCGGCCAGAAGTGGGACGACGATGCTTGGCGACGCCGTCTCACGCTCCTTCAAGGCCGTGTGGCCGCAGGAGATCTTCCACCACCAGCATGTCGACGCTGCCGTTGACTTCCGGCACTCGCCGGAGCTGGGCGAGCGGGTGAGCTTCTTCAATTTTCGTTGCGCTCTCTTCGCGGAGGACCCAGCCCTATCTTTCCCTTCGGTTGAGAACCAGTCTGCGATCCTGACACGCTATCTCGGCTACTTGGCGTCATTGGCGGATTCTGAACGTTACCTTCTCGACGCGAAGTACCACGTCGGTACATCATTTCGATCCCGTCTGGCACGCCTTCTATCAGCCGCCGCTGCTGCTCGCCGAGCTTCAGCGGCTCAAGATTCCCATTGTTCATCTCAAGCGCAGGAATCTCTTCGCGCTCCTCTGCTCGCAGAAGCTCGCGGCGCAAACGGGTGTCTGGCATGTCTTCGCGGACCGGTCGGGCGAGACGCCGCGCCTCTCGCTTGACACCGCCCACCTCGTGCAGGACCTCGACGATCTCCGCGATGCCCAGCGCCTATTCGACCGGTGGCTTGGCGGGTATCCGGCGCATGTGCTCGAATACGAATCGCTGCTCGACGGCACCGGCTTCTCGAAGCAGGTCGAGGAGGTGTTCGCCGACATCTTCGAAATGCCGCCCGCCGAGCCGCTCTCCACGCGGCACCGTAAAGTGACCCCGCCGCTCCGCGATGTCGTCGCCAACCAGGACGAGGTCCTTGAGGCACTGAAGGGCAGCCCCTACCGGACGATGGCTGAGGAGGCCCTCGCGTAACGCACGGCAAGCTCCTGCCACGGCTGCAAACAAAAGCCGATTGGTGGTGCTGCTGGACAGGATTGAACGGTCGACCTCTCCCTTACCAAGGGAGTGCTCTACCACTGAGCTACAGCAGCGCCGGATGCGCCTGAGGGACCGAAACGCGCCTATACGCGTTTCGTCTGTGCAGTCTATCGATCGAGAATTCACAGCGCAGGAGCGAGGTCGCTGAGGCACCAGACCTCAACATTTCTCCCAGGCCGCGACATCATGGATGTTCGCCCAGCACGTTTCAGCATAGGCCGCTAACCTGGCATCCTTGTGGCGCTTGCCGAGTGCGATGACCTTCTCGACCGAAGTGAGAGAAAGACCCCAATCAACCGTCTGTCGTTCGACCGAAGGCGGGTATTGTTGGTAGCCGACGCCCGTCTCGTCATAGGCCTGCAAGAGCGGAGCATAGAGCTCCGCCTGGTGAGGCCGCGACTTCGTCATCTGGTATGTGCCGCGGCCTCGGAACGTCGCGATGAGCAGCCCCCCTTTGCCGAGCGCTCCGAAGAGTTTGTCGAACAGCTTCTCCATGCGCTCGTAGTCGATGTGCGTGAACACGGATCCAACCCAGATGATATCCATGCGGTCGGGAAGGTTCACCTGGGAGAAGTCCTCCCCCGACGGGATTGGAATACCACCGAACTGCGAGGCGCAGAACTCCCGGGCGTGCTCATCGATGTCGCAGAGATATAGCTGCACTTCCGGAAACATCGCCCTGATGTAGCGCGCGACGCGACCGAACCCGCAGCCGAAATCGAGCACATTGTAGACTGCCTCCTTGCGGGACATCACAAGCGTTCCGGCAATGACTCTCAGGCCGGACTCGCCCACGAGATCATATTGGTCGATCGTTTGCTGTGGGCTCAGCATGTTGTCGCGAGGGTCGATTACCGTTGCAACATGTCGCTGCCTGTAGTCGCGCAGCAAGGATGCCATCTTATCGATTTGCATGAGGAATCATCCTTTAAGGCCAAATTTATTTGTGTCGCATCAAGACGGTAGGCGATCTCTCTGTCGCCAATGCGAAGGCCCTTGTGGAACGCGCTGCTCCCCATCCTTTGCACCGGACTGGGATCGCAAGGCCTCCCTTAGTGCGACAAAAGATGAAGCGTGTGCCGCATCTCTCAACTTGGTTGGCATCGTGGTGGAGGCTCATGTGGAAGTCCAGTAGCGAGCGGCGCGATCGGGGTTGGGGGTTAAAAAGCTGGGCTGAGCCGGGCCTGTTGCAACAATCGATAACAGGCTGCTAGGAAATCAGCGATGCCATTGGCCATAGACCCATTTGTTGTTGCCGCCTCGGGCCAATCGAACATGGAGCAGATGCCGGCCTATCGCTGGTGTCCGCCGGATAACTTGGTGATTTGGGATCGCGGCAGACTGCGCTTCGGGCCAGTGCCAAAGGGCAGGATCAATCTCGCCTGGAAGGTCGGTGCCGACATCGCCGCGGCCATGCCCTCTCGCCTGGTGGCCGTGGTGAAGGTGGCACGCGGCGACACGGCCATCCATGCCTGGACGAACGGCGTCCGTTATCAACTCGCGGACCGCATCGGACCGGGCAAACTGCAACTGACCGGGGATGCGCCAAGCCTCTTCCGCGTCAGCCATACCGACGCCCTCGGCCGGCCGCGCATCAATACGCTGCGGACCTTCGACCGGAGTGAGATCGCCCGCGTCGAGAGTCCCGAGCACGAAGCATCATGGATTGATTTCCGGGTGCACGAGGCCGTGCGCTTCGTCGACGGCCGCCACGTTCTCGGCACCATCCTGCGGCATGGCAGGCCGCTTCCGGCGGAGGGCGAAGTCCGGCTGCGCATCGGGCACGACATGCGCGCCCAGATGGCGCTGCATCTTCCCGCCGCCCTGCAGGAGCTCGGCCAGCAGCGCTTCGACCTTCTGCTGTGGCATCAAGGCGAAAATGATGCGGGCATGCCCGATGCCTATGCCGACGATTTCGAGGAGATGCGTGCGAGCCTCACACCATGGGTGCCGGACGACACGCCGACTGTGATCTTCGGCCTCGCCCCCGCGCAAACCGCCTCCGGCCTTGCGATCAATCCGAACTTTGCTGCGTTGAACCGCGTGCTGAGCGGCTTGGCCGCCGCGCGCCCGGAACGGCTGTTTGTGCCCGCGCCCGCTCAACGTGTTCTTTGGGATCAAAAGCTAGTCCACCTAACGGCGGAGGGCGTGGTGCAGCTCGGTGCGCACGCGGCCGCGCATCTGCTTTCCCAAAAGATCAGCAAGGGTGCTCCGAAAAAACCAGGCGCGGCATTCGCTGCTCCGACGAAGGCGTGCGGCACATCCTGCCCCGACTTCACGGTGCAGCCGCGCTGAGAACGGCGACCGGACCGGCGCCTCGACGGAAGCGTGCCACAATAGCCCCGCATCGGCATGCACATTCCCGCGCCATTCGGGTGCCGCCGGCGATATGTCGATTTCCCGAAAGGCCGCCGCCCGCGGGGCTTGCGCGTGGTGCTGCTGGACAGGATTGAACTGTCGACCTCTCCCTTACCAAGGGAGTGCTCTACCACTGAGCTACAGCAGCGCCGGATGCCGCCTGAGCGGCCGAAACGCGCCTATACGCGTTTCGTCAACGCGGCGTCATGTGGCATAGCCCGGCTTTGCGCGCAACCGGGGCGATGCGCCGTGCTGGGGCGTCATGCCGCCGGTCACCCTCTCCGCCTACTGCGCGCTGACATGGGTCGAGGTCAGGTCCATCAGCGTCTTGCCGTCTTCGTCGGCGACAAGCGTGCGCACGGTGGAGACGCGCCGCCCGCGCTTGACCCACCCGGCGGTCGCCGTGAGCCGCCCGTCCCTGCGGTTCGACAGGAGCTGCGCATTCAGCGTCACGGCCACCGGGAAGCTCGCCATCCCCTCGCGCGGCTGCGCCCCGCCCAGGACGAGCACGGTGGCGACCACGTCCGCCAGCCACACCAGCGCGCCCGCATGCACTGTCCCGAACGGATTCAGGATACCGCTGCCGATGGCCATCTCGCCGCGCGCCGATGCCTCGTCCACCGCCACGATGGTGAAGTCGATCTGCCCCTGAAACGTCCGCGCCTGCATGGCGTGTCTCCTTCTTCCGGCGAATGGCCCCGCCGGCGCTCAGCGCCGCGGCCGCCATCCGTGCAGTTGCACCGCCGCTGCCGTAAGCAGCCCATAGATGACCATGCCCGCCGCTATGGCCGCGAACACGCTGGAGAGGCCATTGTGAAAGAGTTGCGTGGCGACGAAACCGCCGCCGATCGCCACCAGCATCCGCACGCTGCCGGCGATCACGGGCCACAGCACCATGCCGGCTCCCTGGCAGGCGAAATAAAGGCCGAGGCCAAGCGCGAAGAACGCGTAGAACGGCGCGACCACCGAAAAATAGAGCCTGCCCGCCCGAAACACGCCCTCGGCTTCCGGTGGCAGAAACAGGCCCAGCCACAGATCGGGGTTGAGGGCGACGATCAGCCCGATCACGCCCACGATAGCCGCCCCGCCGAGCGATCCGGTCCAGGCGATGCGGAGCGCCCGCTGGCGTTGCCCCGCGCCGATATTGGCGCCGACCAGCGCCGTCATGGCGGAGCCGATCCCGAACACGATCGGGATCATCAGGAACTCCAGCCGCGCCCCGAGGCCGTAGCCGGCCAGCGCATCCTTGCCGAACCGCCCGATCAGCCCCACCATGACGACGGTCGTCAGCACCGTCTGAATCGCGGAAAGCGAAGCCAGCAGCCCCACCCGCAGGATGTCGGCGAAGAGATCGCGCGACAGCGCGAGCCGGCCGCGGAACGGGTTGAGCCCGGCCTGACCGGCCCCGAAGAAGGCCAGAACGACGAGCGACGCGGCGCCATAGGCCAGCACCAGCCCGCCCGCCAGGCCGGCCGTGCCAAGCGCCGGGAACGGTCCCCATCCCAGCGACATCGCGCCGGACAGGACGACGGTGCCGACGGCGGTCGCCAGCAGCACCGCGGCGGAAAAGGCCATGTTGCCGGTGCCGCGAACGACGCTCAGCATCGATTGGCAGATCCAGATCGCGACAGCCCCCGGGAAGAACACGCCGGCGTAGCGTATCGCCTCGCTCAACACGTCGCCCCGGCCGCCGAGCGCCGCCATCAGCTGCCGTCCGAATGCCCAATAGAGCAGGGCGAACAGCATCGCCGCCCCCAATGCGATGACCAGGGCATGCAAGGCCAGGCCGGCGGCGCGCTCGGGCTTGCCGGCCCCCAGCGCGCGTGCCACTGCCGCCGATATCGCCCCGCCCATCGAGCCGCCCGACAGCATCTGGGTCAGCATGACGAACGGAAACACGAGCGCCAGCGCCGCCAAGGCGTTGATGCCCAGCAGCCCCGCATAAGTCGCCTCGGCCACGCTCGTGAGTGCCGTTGCGATCATCGCGACGGCATTGGGCGATGCCATGCGCAGCAGCGTCCATCCGATGCCACCGTTGAGCATGGCCTGGGTGCGGGCGGTGCGCCGGTCGGCAGGCTCGCCCAGCGGAGAGCCGCCTGCCGCGGACAGATATGCGCTCAAATTCGGCTTCTCCCCAATGTGGGTTCTATAAAAGAACCCACAAAGCCTATAAGTTCCTTTTCAGAACGCGTCAAGATCGCTATAGTGGCGGCATGCGCTGGAACGAGCTGGACAAGGAGAGCTGCCCGGTCGCCCGCGGTCTTTCCGTGGTCGGCGACCGCTGGAATCTGCTGATCCTGCGCGACTGCTTTTTGGGTGTGCGGCGGTTCGACGATTTCCAGGCGAGCCTCGGCGTCACGCGCCATGTGCTGGCCGACAGGCTCCGCAAGCTCGAAGCCGCGGGTGTCCTCAGGCGCGAGCTCTACCAGGAGCGCCCGGCGCGGCACGAATACCGGCTGACCAAGAAGGGCCGGGCGCTTTACCCGGTGCTCCTCTCCCTCATCGTCTGGTCGGATAAGCACCAGCCGGGCGCCGGGCCTTCGCCGTACCAGCTGCTCGATCGCGACAGTGGCGCGCCGATCGAGCCGGTGCTGGTCGATGGCGTCACCGGCCGGCGGATCAAGGCGACGCGGGTGACGGCCCGGCGGGTCGATGCGCCGCCGCCCGGCCCCCCGGATTCCGGCCCGCCGGCAACGGCAGGCTGAGCGCGCCCCAGCCGCCGGGAAAGGCAGGCTTTGGGCCCGCCGGCGCCTTGCTTCCCCTCGTCCGCTTCGCTATATGACCGCCTGCCGGGTCGCCCGGCTCGGGCTTCTGGCCCAAGGGCATGCCGTGGCGACCCCCGAACGCTCAATTCCGAGCAACTCGAAACGAGCGCCCGCCGGACGGCGGGTCGTCTTCGTTCCTGAAGGAGAGCAAAATGCCCAAGTTGAAGACGAAGTCCGGCGCCAAGAAGCGCTTCAAGATGACCGCCTCCGGCAAGGTGAAGGTCGCCCAGGCTGGCAAGCGCCACGGCATGATCAAGCGGACGCCGAAGTTCATCCGCTCCGCCCGCGGCACGATGGTTCTGTCCCCCCAGGACGAGTCCATCGTCAAGGTCTACATGCCCTACAGCCGCTGACCGCCACCTGATCTGACCGTTATCATCTGAAGGAGTTTCGCCATGGCGCGCGTCAAACGCGGCGTGACCGCTCACGCCAAGCACAAGAAGGTTCTGAGGCAGGCGAAGGGCTATTACGGCCGCCGCAAGAACACCATCCGCACAGCCAAGCAGGCCGTGGAGAAGGCGCAGCAATACGCCTACCGCGACCGCCGCACCAAGAAGCGCAATTTCCGCGCCCTGTGGATCCAGCGCATCAACGCCGCGGCGCGCGCCGAGGGGCTCACCTATGCCCGCATGATCGACGGCCTTGCCAAGGCCGGCATCGAGGTTGACCGCAAGGTGCTCGCCGATCTCGCCGTGCACGAGCCGGCGGCCTTTACGGCGCTTGCCGAGCAGGCCAGGGGCGCGCTCGCCTATCTCAAGGACAAGACGCCCGGCGAGTTCGAGAAGGCCGTCGGGCAGTAGCCCCCGGCCGCGCGTTCTTTCTCCGAGTGATGTCCGGTGTCGAGCGGGCGGCCGCCCAGCGATAGCGCCGGCGCCGTCTGCATGGTGCGCGACGCGGTCGACCTCGCGCCGTTCACCGTCGGCCATTATCTGCGGCTCGGCTTCGACCGTGTGCACGTCATCGACGATGCGTCGAGCGACGGCACCTATGAGCTGCTGCAGGCGATCGCGAAGCGGGATCACCGGCTCGTCGTGGAGCGCTCGCCGGCGGAGGATTTCGCCCAGCGCGCCCTCGTGAGCGCGACGGCGAATCGACTGATCGCCGCCGGTATCGGCATCGTCTTCCCGTTCGACATCGATGAGTTCTGGGACATCGACCTCGATGCGATCCGCCACGCGGCGCGCAACGTCGAAGGCGGCGTCTTCAACGCGACCCTCGTGCAGTTCGTGCAGCGTCGCGGCGCCGGGCCCATGAGCGCCCGGGAGATGCTGCAGGTGGGCTATTGCGCCCCGATTCTGCAATCGGACGCGCGCGACATTCCCCTTGTCTGCTATTCGGCGCCGAAGGTCGCCTTCAAGGCGGCAGAGCCGGTGGAGCTCACATTCGGGCAGCACAGGCTCCTCGCTGGGCCGACGAGGATCATCGCCGAGGGCCTGACGGTCGATCACCTTCCGTACAGAAACAAAGCGCAGATTCGGGCAAGGGCGGCCCTGACGGAGCGTATCCTCTCCGTCTCCGGTCCAGGGCAAAGCTGGCACTACGCCAGGATTCGGAACGCCGTTGCCGGAGGCAAGCTTGATGCGCTTTGGGCCGCCAACAGCGCCGATGGGCAGGGATATCTCACCCTGGGAGAGAAGCGCATCCGCCTGGTCCGCAACGGCCGTATGCGCGTCCATCTGGTCAAGGCCTGGCTCTACATGGTGCGGCGGCATCCGCGGCTGATGCTCGCCCGGCGACCGTCCGCCGCCCTTTCGCCGGGCGGATCATCTGCTACAAGACACCCCGCCGTTCCGGGCCTGGAGTGAATCGACGCGACCGATGAGCGATCTTGCTGCGCTTAAAGCCGAAATTTCTGCCGCCGTTGCCGCCGCCGCGGACGAGTCCGCGCTCGAGGCGGTGCGCGTCGCGGCGCTGGGCAAGAAGGGCTCCATCTCCGAGCGCCTCAAGGGCCTCGGCAAGATGGACCCGGAGGCGCGCAAGGCCGCCGGCGCCGAGCTCAACCAGCTGCGCGACGAGGTGGCGGGGCTGATCGAGGCGCGCCGCGCGACGCTGGCCGAGGCGGCCCTCGAGGCGCGGCTCCAGTCGGAGACCGTCGACGTCACGCTTCCCCCTCGCCCGGAGCAGACCGGCACCGTCCACCCGGTCACGCAGACCTGGCAGGAGGTTATCGCCATCTTCGGCGACATGGGCTTCTCCGTCGCCGAGGGCCCGCACATCGAGACCGACTGGTACAATTTCGGCGCGCTCAACATTCCGCCCGAGCATCCCGCCCGGCAGGAGCACGACACCTTCTACTTCAATCCGCGCCCCGGCTCGAACGACCGCATGGTGCTCAGGACCCACACCTCGCCGGTGCAGATCCGCACCATGGAGACGAGCGAGCCGCCGATCCGCATCATCGCGCCCGGCCGCACCTTCCGCTCCGACTCCGACATGACGCACACGCCGATGTTCCATCAGGTGGAGGGCCTCGTCATCGACGAGACCACGCATCTCGGTCACCTCAAGGGCACGCTGGAGGCCTTCTGCAAGGCCTTCTTCGAGCTCGACGCGGTGAAGATGCGCTTCCGCCCCTCGCACTTCCCCTTCACCGAGCCGTCGATGGAGGTGGATATCGGCTGCTCATGGGAGGGCGGCGAGCTGAAGATCGGCGTCGGCGACGACTGGCTGGAGATCCTCGGCTCCGGCATGGTGCATCCCAACGTCATCCGCGCCGGCGGGCTCGATCCCGATCGCTACCAGGGCTTCGCCTTCGGCATGGGGATCGACCGCATCGCCATGCTGAAATACGGCATCCCGGATCTCCGCGCCTTCTTCGAGGCCGATCTCCGCTGGCTACGGCACTACGGCTTCTCCGCGCTCGCCATGCCGACGCTGGCGGAGGGGCTGAGCGCCTGAGCGCTCAGCCGCGACGGCATTCCGCCCTCGGTCAGAGCGACTTGCCGGGGGCCTGTCCCATCGTCTGGCCATTCACGCTGACGGAGCCGTCTTCTTTCATCTCGATCAGGAAATAAGTGGCGCCGTCGCTGGTCGGCTTGCCCAGCGCCTGGGCGAGTCCGAGGATGCCGAGAACCTGGGTGGCGGCGGGATCGCCGGCGGCGCCGCTGACCGCGGCGATGGCATCGCCGAGGCCGACGGCGGTGATTTCCAGTGATCCCGTCGGGGCCGCCGCATCCAGGGTCATTTCGCCGCCGAGCCGCAGCGTGAGGAGCGAGCTGGTGATGGAGCTCGGCGCGAGGGTAAGCCGGGCATTGCCCTCCGGCGTGAGCAGCGCGAGCGCATCGGCAAGCGTCGCCTTGTCGAGTGGCGGCGATGCGTTCACATCGAGCTGCGAGATAAGGCGCCGCGCCGGGGCATCGAGGTTGAAGCCGGACACATTGAAGGCGAGCTGGACTTCGTCGGGAACGAACCGCTGCGCCCAGGCCGGTACCAGCTCCTGCGGGTAGGAGCCTCCGGCGAGCTTGAGCGCGATGTCTGCTTCGCCGTCCGGGATGATTCCCGGCAGGGCAAGGGAGCCGGACGCTTCCTGGACGCCGAACTCGCCCATCGCGGTGCTGATCCGGAGCCCGTGCAGCGTCCCGCTCTCCTGCAGGTGCCGGTAGATCGGCAGAAGACCGGTAAGCAGTTCTCTGATCTCCTGGTTGTCGTGCGATGAGGCATTCCGCTGCGACATTCCGTAGGCCCAGAGCGCGTTGAGCTTCGCCGCTTCCAGGGAATCGACGCTCACGTCGCCCTCGATGCCGTTCACGTCGTAGGACAG
This sequence comes from uncultured Alphaproteobacteria bacterium, assembly GCA_963801225.1. Classification (GTDB taxonomy): domain Bacteria; phylum Pseudomonadota; class Alphaproteobacteria; order Rhizobiales; family Afifellaceae; genus DASWJZ01. The sequence goes on along the minus strand of CAWDED010000008.1, from coordinate 169,889 downwards.
ATCGAACATGGCGGCGACGTCCGGACTGATATCGGGTGAGGTAACCGTCTGATGCATGGTGAGGTCTTGCCCCGTCAGCTGCATCGTCACGTCCGCGGCCCCGTTGCCGTCATCGGTGGCGGAGCCTTTAATGACCTGTTCCCCGGCTTGCATTTCGGATTGGGCGCTGGGGCCCTTCGATGACGTGTTGGTCGAAGCGATCGTGTTGTCCCAGTGGGTGAAGGCGCCGAGCGCCGGGTCGAACACGCCGTCGATGGTCACGCCGTCCCACCGATACGTCACTTTCGTCTCGCCGAAGCGAGCCGTGAGCGGGCTTGGCATCCCCACGTCGCTCACCCGCCAGGTGCCGTCGGGGAGGGGCTCGACGGCCAGCGAGAGCTTCGCCTCGTCAATCGCGAGACCAAGCGGCTCGAACGGGCGCGCCAGCTCGGGGAGGTCGAGCGTCACCCTGTAGGCATCGCCTTGCGGCTCGACCGTAACGAAGTCGGGCTCACCCGCCTGCGGCGTGCCGAGATATTGATGGAACAGCCCGACGAGGCGCTGCGCCTCCTCGCTCGTGGCCTCCGCGGCAAATCCGTGGCTCGCTCCACCCAGAAGGCAGAGCCCGACAAAGAAGGCGCGTCGCATCGAATTCCTCCTGTGATCTCCGTGCGAGCGGCAAGCAGGCCGCTCGCGGGCAGTCCATCGTGAATACACCCGTCGAGCGCCGATGGCACTCGGGCGCGACGGCTCACTCTGTTCCGCTGTCGTCCTCACAGAAAGGCGGTGTGCGCCGCCCGGGGGTGGCGCACACTTAGCGGCGAGGCCCGATCCAGACGTCGTGGTGACCGAAGCTCGTGCGAATTTCGGTTCGTTCCAGACCCATGTCCGCGAGGACATAGTCCGGCACCGCCTGCAGCGTACGGCGATCCATGCCGGTCTTCGAGCGCCGGCGGGCCGGACGTGAGAAGAGGGCGGCGAGCCTCGCGACCGCGTCCAATGTAGCGGCGAGCCTCGAAGGATTGCGCGACAGCGCGGTACTCACGACGTTCTCCTTTTCTGATCTTAGATGCAAAACGGCCCGCTCCGGGCCGTTTCCTGCATAGGTCGATGCCGGCTGATCCGGCGGAACGACACTTGCTAGATGCCGTCCGTTTCAGCCGCATTTCGTGTGGGCGCCGATTTGGTTTCGCCAAGGGCCGATGCGAGGCATTTTCGTGGCTTCGCGTCACGCGCCTGCCTTGAAGTCAGGCGGCCCTGAGGCCATAGGTTGGCGATGGACAAGGACAGCGTCATCCGCATTCTGCGCGCGCACGAGGCCGAGCTTCGCGCCGAGGGGATTTCGCACGTCTACCTCTTCGGCTCCGTCGCCCGCGGCGAGGCGGACGAAAAATCCGACGTCGATCTGTTCTACGACTACGATCCTGACCGCTTTGGTTTTCTCCAGTTCATGCGCATCCGCGAGCTCGCTCCGGAGATCGTCGGCCAGGCGGTCGACATCATGCCGCGCGATGGCATCCATCCGTTCATCCGGGCGAACGTCGAATCCGCTGCCGTCCAAGTCTTCTGATGAGCGAGGAACAGGCCGGCGTTCGAGCTGCGGCTTCGCGATATCCTTACCGAGATCGATGGGCTCCGGAACGAGACCATCGGGCTTGAATACGAGGCCTTTGCAGACACTTGGCTCCTGCGGCGCGCCGCGGAGCGGTCCATCGAGATCGTCTCCGAGGCGTCGAGGCATATTCCCGACGTGATGAAGGACAAGGAGTCCGAAGTCCCTTGGCGGCAGATCGCCGGCATCGGCAACGTCCTCCGACACAATTACGAGAACATCAGCAGCCGCGTCATCTGGGACATCATCGTCAATCACCTCGACACGCTTGAGGCTGCCATTCGGCGGCTTCTTGCCGCTGTTGAGGTTGAGGCGCGGCGGCGATAGGAAGCTGCCACCATGAAATTCACGCTCTCCTGGCTGAAGGACCACCTCGAAACCGACGCGACGGCGGACGAGATCGCCGCCGCGCTGACCCATCTCGGGCTGGAGGTGGAGGACGTCTCCAACCCGGCGGAGAGGCTGAAGCCCTTCGTCGTGGCGCATGTGCTCGACGCCCGGCCGCATCCCAATGCCGACCGGCTGCGCCTCTGCCTGGTCGATTTCGGCGGCGGCGACCCGCTGCAGGTGGTGTGCGGCGCGCCCAACGCCCGCACCGGCATGAAGGGCGTCTTCGCTCCGGTCGGCACGCACATCCCCGGCACCGGCATCGACCTCAAGGCCGGCAACATCCGCGGCGAGGCGTCGAACGGCATGCTGCTCTCGGAGCGCGAGCTTGGCCTTTCCGACGACCACGAGGGGATCGTCGACCTCCCCGAGGAGGCGCCGGTGGGCGTGCCCTATGCCGTCTGGGCCGGGCTCGACGACCCGGTGATCGACTTCGCCGTCACCCCCAACCGGCCCGACGCGCTCGGCGTCTACGGCGTCGCCCGCGATCTCGCCGCCAAGGGCATCGGCCGGCTGAAGCCGCTCCCGGACAGCGCCGTCGACGGCGCCTTCAAGAGCCCGATCGCGCGTGGAGCTGCGCTTCGACGACCCGGACAACAAGCCGTGTCCGCTCTTCATCGGGCGCTATTTCCGCGGGCTGCGGAACGGCCCGTCGCCCGCCTGGATGCAGCGGCGGCTGCGCGCCATCGGGCTGAGGCCGATCTCCGCGCTCGTCGATATCACCAACTACATCACCTATACCTACGGGCGGCCGCTCCACGTCTTCGACGCCGACAAGGTGAAGGGCACCATCCACGCCCGCCTCGCCCGGGACGGCGAGACGATCGAGGCGCTCGACGGCAAGAGCTACACGCTCGACCCGGAGATGACCGTCATCGCCGACGACAACGGCCCGGAAGGCATTGCCGGCGTGATCGGCGGCGAGGCGACCGGCTGCGCGGCGGAGACACCGTCAACGTCTTCCTCGAGGCCGCCTGGTTCGACCCGATCCGCACCGCCGCCACCGGCCGCAAGCTCGGCATCATCTCCGACGCGCGCTACCGCTTCGAGCGCGGCGTCGACCCGGCCTTCGTCGAGCCGGGGGCGGAGATCGCCAGCCAGATGATCCTCGACCTTTGCGGCGGCGAGGCCTCCGACCTTGTCGTCGCCGGCAAGCCGCCGGTCAGGAGCCTGTCGCAGCCGCTCCGCATGGACAGGGTGAAGACGCTGGCCGGCGTCGACATCCCGCCCGACGAGCAGCTCGATATCCTGCGTGCGCTCGGCTTCACCATCGCCGGCAACGACGTCGACGTGATCGCGGAGGCGCCGACATGGCGGCCCGACGTCGACGGCGAGGCCGACCTGGTGGAGGAGATCGTCCGCGTCTACGGCCTCGACAAGGTGGAGCACGCGCTGCTGCCTCGGCTCGAGGCGGTGACCGGCCGCCGCGTCTCCGTGGCGCAGCATCGCCGCTTCCTCGCCGCCCGCGCGCTCGCCGCCCGCGGCATGAACGAGGCGGTCACCTGGTCTTTCGTGCCGAAGCGCGAGGCCGAGCTCTTCGGCGGCGGCGCAGCCGACGCTGGAGCTCGCCAACCCGATCTCCACCGAGATGTCGGACATGCGCCCCTCGCTGCTGCCGACGCTGATCGCCGCGGCGAAGCGCAACGCCGCGCGCGGATTCGCCGATCTGGCGCTGTGTGAGGTGGGCCAGGTCTATGGCGGCGACAGGCCGGAGGACGAGCGCGTCAATGCCACCGGCATCCGCGCCGGAATGAGCGTGCCGCGCAACTGGTCGAGCAAGCGGCGTCCCGTCGACCTCTTCGACGCCAAGGCCGACGCGCTGGCCGTGCTTTCCGCCATCGGCGCGCCGGTCGACAAGCTGCAGACCGTCGCCGAAGGCCCGGCCTGGTATCATCCCGGCCGCGTCGGCACCTTCACGCTCGGCCCCAAGAACAGGCTCGCAACTTTCGGCGAGATCCACCCGCGCGTGCTCGCCGCCATGGACGTCTCCGGCCCGCTCGTCGCCTTCGAGGTCGATCTCGACGCCGTGCCGCTCCCCAAGAGCGCCCGCACCACGCGCCCGCCGCTCCAGGCCTCGCAGTTCCAGGCCGTCACCCGCGATTTCGCCTTCGTGGTCGCCGGCGACGTGGCGGCCGACAAGATCGTCCGCGCCGCCAAGGGCGCCGACAAGGCGCTGGTGGACTCCGTCTCCGTCTTCGACGTTTTCACCGGCGCTTCGATCGGCGAGGGCAGGAAATCCGTGGCGATCGAGGTGACGCTGCAGCCGCGCGACCGCACCCTCACGGAGGAGGAGATCGACAAGGTTTCCGCCGCCGTCGTGGCGGCCGTCGAGAAGGCCACCGGCGGCGAATTGCGGTCCTGATTCCGGTTTGTCGTTAACCTATTGATATTACTGGATAACCTGTGGATATTCACCTTCTTGCCACAAGAAGCGCGTGTAAGTACAAAGACTTACACTGGGTTGCCCTTCTGTTCTTTAATTTCGTCCATCTTGGTTGTTTTGCCGAACGAACCTAGAACACATGGCGTGTCAATGACTTAGCCTGGCTTCCGTGCCACCACCCAGGTGTGGATCGGCCAGTCCTGCTCGTTGGCGGTTGCAATCCGGTGGAGCGGATGGCCCTGGTCGAGCGGGATTTTCGTCATCCGCGCCCCGACCGTGGTCAGCGCCAGCGCCTGCCGGTTGCCCCACGAACCGGTCTCGATGTCGGTGCCGCCGGCGCTTCGGCACAGAAGCGCCAGCGCGTCGGGCGTGAAACGCCAGAAATCGCCAGGCTCGCGGTGGATGGGATTGAGCAGGCAGGTGGTGTGAACCACCCAGCCGCCCGGCCGCATGACGCGAAAGCTCTCCGCCATGGCGGCGAAGGGGTCGCCCTCCACGTGCTCCAGCACCTGGTCGGAGACGCAGAAATCGAACGTTGCGTCGGCAAAGCCAAGCGCCAGCATGGAACGCTCGGGATAGGCCGCCTCGACGATCGCCGCGGCCTTCAGGCCCAGCACCGAGGCCAGCCGGCTCGAGCCGGAGATCGACAGGCAGCGCCGCGACATGCGGTCCTCGGCCGCCAGTCGGTTGCGCAATGCGTCATACATGGCAAATCTGGTCAGGTGGGTTCCGCCGCGCGCCACGCCTTCGAGCGAGGCCTCGACCGCCGCCTTCAGCGCCGGGCCGGGAAGCCCGGGATAAGGCGGCTCGGCATCCTTCGGAGGCGGTTCGGCGGGCGCGGGGCGGGGCGATGCTGGCGCGGCGCTCGGCGGACGGACCGCACGCCGCGCCGCGGCAGCCAGTCGTCGCAGAATGGGCGGCAGCCGCATCGGCGAGTGCCCCCTCAGGCGTGCGCGATCACGCGATCGCCTCGATCTGCTCGTCGGTCAGCGTCCCCGGCACGATGGTGATGGGGATGGGGAAGGTGCCCGCTCCGCGTGCCGGCGATCGCCGTCACCAGCGGCCCCGGCCCCTCGGAGCCTTCGCCGGCGGCGAGCACCAGCACGGCGATGTCCTCGTCCGCTTCGATGAGCGCGCGGATCTGCTCGGCCGGCTTGCCCTCGCGGATCACCATCTCGGCGTCCATGTTGGCGACGTCGCGCGCCTTCGCCGCGAACTTCGACAGCGCGCCTTGCGCCTGCTCGCGCGCCTCCTCGCGCATCATCTCCTCCACCCCGGCGAAGGCCTGCGGCTCCTCCGGTTCCACCACCGAGAGAAGCACCACGCAACCACCCGTGTGCTGCGCCCGGCGAGCGGCATAGGAGAGTGCGATCAGGCATTCCGGCGTGTCGTCGACGACCACCAGAAACTTGCGCTTGTGCCCTTCTTCGCGGGCGCGTCTTGGCACCATCATGCGCGCGACACTGCCACCGGGAATCGAGCGCGGCAAGGCGCGATCCGCGTTGCCGGATTGAAGCGCCGACCGTCATACGATACGACCGTCTTCGCCCACGGCCCGCCGCGTCACGCCTGCCAACAAGAAGATGCTGCGCCGACAGGGAGGAACCATGACGCACGGCCTTTCCGAAGAGCAGCGCCTGATGCGCGAGACCTGCCGCGCCTTCGTCGATGACGTGGTGCTCCCCTTCATCCGCGCCAACTGGCAGCGCGAATGGTCGATGGTGCCGGACGATCGGCTGCCCAGGGAGATTCTCGAAGGTTGCGACGCCATCGGCATCCGCACGCTCGGCGTGCCGGCGGAGTTCGGCGGCATCGAGCTCGACCCGGCGAGCGAGGCGATGACCTTCGCCATCATCTCCGAGGAGATCGCCCGCGGCGATTCCGGCCTTGCCGACAAGCTGGTGCAGAACTGGAAGCTCTCCGTGCTGCTGCGCAACTTCGCGCCGCGGCATCTGCAGGAGAAATGGTTCGCGCGGCTCATGGCCGAGCCGCAGTTTCTGCTGGCGCATTGCTCCACCGAGCCGCGCGGCGCCTCCGACCGCTGGCTTCCCTACAACGTGCCTGAGGCCGCCATGACGACGCGCGCCGTGCGCGACGGCGACGAATGGGTCATCAACGGCCGCAAGCAGTTCGTCTCCAACGGCTACGACGCCTCGCTCTACGTGGTGAACGCCTGCACCGATCCGAGCGTCGGCATCCTCGACGGCTCGTCGAGCTTCCTCGTGCCGCGCGACACGCCGGGGCTGACCATCGCCCGCTGCAACGAGACGCTTGGCTGCCGCTTCATGAACAACGGCGAGCTCGTCTTCGAGGACATGCGCCTGCCCGCCGACCATCTCCTGGTGGAGAACAAGGCGGTCGGCCGGCTCGGCGTCTATCACCGCCCCGGCAAGGTCATCCAGGCCGCCAAGAATCTCGGCGTCGGCGTACGCTGCCTGGAAGTCGCCGCCGACTATGTGCAGAACTACGTGCAGGGCGGCCGCATCCTCATCAAGCACCAGGCGGTGGCGCTCCGCCTCGCCGACATGGCGACCCGCATCGAAGCCGTGCGCAGCATGGTGGAGCGCGCCGCGCGCGCCGTCGACGCGGGCGAGCCGAACGCCGACACGCTCTGCAATATGGCCAAGCTCTTCGCCTCGGAGGAGATCACGAAGGTGGCGCAGCATTGCGTGGAGCTGCACGGCGGCAACGGCATCATGCTGGACTTCGGGGTGGAGAAGCTCTTCCGCGACGCGGTGATTTTCCTGCACATGGACGCCACCGCCGACATTTCCAAGTTCAAGATCGTCAAATCGATGTTCCCGGAGACTGCCGGCAAGTATGCCGGGCCGGAGGCTTAGCCATTCACCCGAAAGCTCTCACACAAGAACGCCCGCAGGAGGAAAGATGACACACGGCCTATCCGAAGAGCAGCGCATGATGCGGCAGACCTGCCGCGACTTCGTCGACGACGTGGTGCTGCCGTACATCCGCGCCAACTGGCAGAAGGAATGGTCGATGGTGCCGGAGGAGCGGCTGCCCAAGGAGATCCTCGAGGGCGCCGACCGGATCGGCATCCGCACGCTCGGCGTGCCGGAGGAGTTCGGCGGCGTCGAGCTGGAGAAGGGCACCGAGGTGAGGACCTTCGCGCTCATCTCCGAGGAGATCGCGCGCGGCGATTCCGGCCTTTCCGACAAGCTGGTGCAGAACTGGAAGGTCTCCGTTCTGCTGCGCCAGTTCGCTCCGCGTCACCTGCAGGAGCATTGGTTCACGCGCCTCGTCAACGAGCCGACCTTCCTCATGGCGCACTGCCTCACCGAGCCGCGCGGCGCCTCCGACCGCTGGCTCCCCTACAACGTGCCGGAAGCCGCCATGCAGACGCGCGCGGTGAAGGTGGACGGCGGCTGGGTGATCAACGGCCGCAAGCAGTTCATCTCCAACGGCTACGACGCCTCGCTCTACGTGGTCTACGCCAACACCAATCCCGAGGTCGGCATGCTGCAGGGAACCTCGTCGTTCCTGGTGCCGCGCGAGACCAAGGGCTTCTCCGTCGCCCGCTGCAACGAGACGCTCGGCTGCCGCTTCATGAACAACGGCGAGATGGCGTTCGACGACATGTTCGTGCCCGACGACCATCTCCTGGTGAAGGACGAGGCCATGGGCTCGGCCGGCGTCTATTTCCGCCCCGGCAAGATCATCCAGGCCGCCAAGAATCTCGGCGTCGGCGTGCGCGCCTTCGAGGCCACCGCCGACTACGTGCAGAACTACGTGCAGGGCGGCCGCATCCTCATCAAGCACCAGGCGGTAGCGCTCCGCCTCGCGGATATGGCGACCAAGATCGAGGCGGTGCGCGCGCTCCTGGAGCGTGCCGCTCAGGCCGTCGACGAGAACGCGCCGGAGGCCGACACGCTGGTCAACATGGTCAAGCTCTTCGCCTCGGAGGAGATCATGAAGGTCGCCCAGCACGCCGTCGAGCTGCATGGCGGCAACGGCATCATGCTCGACTTCGGCATCGAGAAGACGCTGCGCGACGCCGTCATCTTCATGCACATGGACGCCACCGTCGACATCTCGAAGTTCAAGATCATCAAGAACATGTTCCCCGACACCGCCGGCAAGTACGCCGGCCCGGAGGCCTCGCCGTAGGGCAGGCCTAACAGTGTCGCGCGGTGCAATAGTCTATAGGGAGGCAATCTCGCCAATCAGCAGATTGGCGGTCTGAGTCAGTCCCGCATTTTCCATTCGACGGATAAGAGCCTCGGCGTCAAGGTCTGGACGGCGGAGGCGCTCGCGCATTGTACAGGATCGCAGCGACCGCACCCGGCGTATTTAGATCGATCAAGTCTGCAAGAAACGAGTCTGCGCTGTACGTTTGTAGCTTGAAAGGTCCGAGCGCCTCAGCGGGGAAGTGTTTGATATTGTCTGTTACGATAACGGACGCGCGGGTTCGAATTGCTGAGGCAAGCACATGCCGGTCGTTCGGATCGGGCAGCTCAAGTCCGGCAATCAGGCCTTCATATCCGTCCACAATTGATTCAGGGAATGCTCGCTCGATTGCGGCTCGATGGCGAGCTGCGCGTTGACTGGCCGCGGCATCCCCACGCGCGGTGAGAATATCTGCAATCGCTCGCTCCGTTTCGGCCAAGATTTCGAGCGACCAGCGGGGGCGGAAAATCCCGCCTCCGCTAGACTCGAGAATCAGGTTTCTGGGAAGCGCGCCGGCAAGCACACATGCGTCTATGGTCGCCGTGTACCGGTCGGCATGCGCCATTTAGATCAAGTCCGCGTCGAGCTCCGCAAGTTCTGCCAGGGCTGCGGCGCGCTCAGCATCGCGCTTCTTCATATGGCGGAACACGTCCTGAGCCTTTACGCGTCGGTGCCGACCGACTTTCGTGAACTGGATCACGCCTTGTTCAAGCAGCTTGATCAAGTGAGGCCGCGACACGTTCAGTATATCGGCGGCCTGCTGGGTCGTTAGCATTTCCTCGGTCGGAACGATGCTGACAGCTCGTCCGCTTCCTACATACCGGAGTAGCTCCATGAGGGAATGCGCGAGCGCTGGCATAAGAACCAGTTCGCCTCGCGTCTCCGTGTCGAAGGCAACCGTCAACCTTACGGGCCGATCGTCCCGGATGTGGCCCGCGAGCATTTTGCGGAGCTGGTTCGCGCTATCGACTTCATCCGACGAAGGCAGACGGTCGTCGAAAATATGTGCCCTGGCGCTCATCGATCGTGTTCCTTTTGCCGGTCACCTCTATATGCTGCCTGTTCGAAATAAACGCAATATACGAAATAAACGTAACGACGATTCGGAGGCTCGATGGGGTCGTTTCGCCCTATCGAGCGGCTAATCCCCGTAGCCCGCATGCAGCGGAGCGCGAATGCGGGTGCCATGCACAGGCCCGGATTGCGCGCCTCGCGGCGCTTCATCCCGGCGGCGCGCTGGGCCTCAGCCCCTCGTCCGGAGCAATCCTACCACGTCCTTCACGTCGCGCATGATCGGCGCGGCGATGGCGCTCGCCCGCCCGGCGCCGTCGGCGAGCACCGAGTCGATATAGGCGTGGTCGTCGAGAAGCCCGCGCATCTCCGCCGCGATCGGCGCCAGCTTCGATACCGCGATCTCCGCAAGCGCCGGCTTGAAGGTGGAGAACTGCGCCCCGCCGAATTCTCTCAGCACCGTGTCGCGGCTCGTCCCGGCGAGCGCTGCATAGATGCCCACGAGGTTGTCCGCCTCCGGCCGGCCTTCCAGCCCCTTCGGCTCGGAGGGCAGGGGATCCGGATCGGTCTTCGCCCGGCGGATCTTCTGCGCGATCGTGTCGGCATCGTCGGTCAGGTTGATGCGCGACATGTCGGAGGCGTCGGACTTCGACATTTTCTTGGTGCCGTCGCGGAGTGACATCACGCGCGTCGCCGGCCCGGTGATCATCGGCTCCGGCAGTGGGAAGAAGGCCTCGCCGTGCCCATGCGCCGCGATCGACTCGGAAAAATCGTTGTTGAACTTCTGCGCGATGTCGCGCGACAGCTCCAGGTGCTGCTTCTGGTCCTCGCCGACCGGCACGTGCGTCGCCTTGTAGGCGAGGATGTCGGCCGCCATCAGGCTCGGATAGGCGAACAGCCCCACGGAGGCGTTCTCGCGGTCCTTGCCGGCTTTCTCCTTGAACTGCGTCATGCGGTTGAGCCAGCCCATGCGCGCCACGCAGTTGAACACCCAGGCAAGCTCGGCGTGCTCGTGCACCTGGCTCTGGTTGAAGATGATGGAGCGCTTCGGGTCGAGCCCACAGGCGAGATAGGCCGCCGTCACCTCGCGGATGTTCTGCGTCAGCACCTTCGGGTCCTGGAAGATGGTGATGGCGTGCATATCGACCACGCAGTAGATGCACGAATGCGTCTCCTGCATCCTGATCCAGTTCACCATGGCGCCGAGATAGTTGCCGAGGTGCAGCGTCTCGGTCGGCTGCATGCCGGAGAATACGAGCTCGGGAAATTTCGTCATTGTGTCTGGCTGCTGATGCGGTGGTGAAAATGCAAAGAAGGCCGCGCGCTTATGGCCAATGCCGGCCCCGCTTGCAACACCGATCCCGCGTCAGGCGGTCGCCACCACCACATGCGCCTGGATCTTGCCGGAGACAGGGCCATCACCGCACCGGCTGGCGATTGCGGCGGCCGCCAGGTCGGTGGCATGCTGGAGCAGGTCAGCGCCGCGGGCCTCGATCTCATTGCGCAGCGGCGTCCCCTGACAATAGGCCATGGCTGCCTCGCGGGCCGAAGCGGCCGGGCTCACATCCTCCAGCGTCTCCACCCCGACGTCGGAGAAGCCCGCGAGGCGGAGCTCTTCACGGATCAAGGCGGTGTCGTGGTAGCCATGCGGCGTTCGCGCAAGGAAGCGCGGAGGGTCGTCGGGGAAAAGCCCGGCGACCGCTTCCGTCACGATGTCGGCGAAGACGTTCTCCTCGATGCGGTCCCACACATTGAAAAGCAGGCGTCCTCCCGGCCTCAGAACGCGGCGCGCTTCGGCATAGCCTGCAACCTTGTCAGGGAAGAACATGACGCCGAACTGGCAGCAGACGGCGTCGAACGACGCCGCTTCGAACGGAAGCTGGAGCGCATCGGCCTGGCGCCATTCGATCCTGGGGTCGCCATCCTGCCGCCCCGCCGCGTAGTCGAGCATCGGCTGGTTGAGATCCGTCACGACGTAGCGCGCGCTGGACGCGAGACGTGGGGCAAGGGCGCGCGTCACGACGCCGCTGCCGGCAGCCGTCTCCAGAACGGCGCCGGGAGCGAGCGAAGCCACGCGCTCGGCCAGATCGCGCGCATAGGGCTCGAAGATCAGAGGAACCATCAGGTTGTCGTAGAAGGCGGGAATCGACCCTGCGAACACCTTGTCGACGTCCGGCATCCTCGCCTCCAACCCCGGCTGCCGCGCCCGCGCTCTCGTCGCGCTGGGCGCTAGCCGCTGCGGAGGAACAACCTTAGCACTTTCCCTCCGACAAAGGTGGAATATCGGTTGGCGCGAAGACCATTTGCTCCGATCCGACGCCCTTCAGCGGGAAGGCGCCGACGCATTCCACGGCATCGCTTCCCGCCAGTTCCGCCATTTCGCGCGACGGCAGCACGACATCTATGTGCAGCGCGCAACCTCGGCGATCGTCATCTCCACCGTCGCCTCGGTGGTGACGCGCGCGGCGCGCGTCGTGCTGCTCGGCGTGAGCTAGCCGGCGCTGCCGCCGACCGCATCGGACAGGTCGACCTCGTCGGACATCGCCTGGTAGGCCTCCCGCGCGACGTCGAGCTCGCGTGCCGCCGCCTCCATCTCAGCTTCCGGGCGGCCTTCCATCTTCGCGATGTGATAGCGCCGCTCGGCCTCGACCAGGTTGCCGAGGGCCTTGTCCCAAGCGGAATAGAGGGGATGATTTTCTGCGGCCATGGTTTCTCGCACGTTTCTACCCAGCAATGAGTGCTTTAGGCGGGACAGGGTACCCCACGTCAAGGGGCGCGGTTCGATATGAGCGCTACTCCGGCCTCGCCGGGTGGATGAAGGGCCAGGGCGAAGCCTCGTCGGCGGTGACGATCTCGATCAGCCTCGGGCCCCCGTCGGCGAGCGCCCGCTCCAGTGCGCCCTTGAAGGCCCCCGGATCGGTGACCCGCTCCGCCCGCACGCCGAACGATTCGGCGAACTTCACGAAATCCGGGTTCTTCAGCTCCGAGCCGATCACCCGCCCGTCGAAGCGCTCCTTCTGGTCGCGCAGCACGTTGCCGAAGGCGCTGTTGTTGAAGACGAGCACCACCACGCCGATGCCGTATTGCGCCGCCGTCGCCAGCTCCTGGCTGGCGAACATGAAGCCGCCATCGCCGGTGATCGCCACCACCGGCCTGTCCGGATTGGCGACCTTCACGCCGAGCGAGGTCGGGAAGCCGAAGCCGAGCGCCCCCTGGTAGCCGCCGCTGACGAAGGTGCGCGGCTCGTAGACGGGAAAGCCGTAATAGGAGGTGAAGCCCATCTGGCAGATCTCCTCCACCACGAAGCCGTCGCGCGGCAGCACGGCACGCAGCACGTCGAGATAGGCCATCTGCGGCTGGATCGCCTGGATGTCGGCCTTCGCCTTGGCGCTTGCGGCGCGGATCGTCTCGCGCCGCCCCTTGGTGCGCGAAAAACCGTGCCGGCCGACCGCCTCGACCAGCGCTGCGGTCGCTTCCGCGGCGTCGGCGATGACGGCGGCGTCGGGCGGGAAGCGGCGCATCTCCGCCGGGTCGATGTCGATGCGCACCGTCTTCTGCCCGGCGGGGCGGTACGGCCAGCGCCAGCACGGCAGCTCCAGCCGCGTGCCGATGCCGATCATCAGGTCGGTCTGCGGCCACAGCTCGTAGGCGGCGGGGAAGATCAGCCCCAGCTCGTGGTCGTTGGAGACGATGCCGCGGCCGCTGCGGAACGCCACCACCGGCGCGTCGAGCGCCTCCGCCAGCTCCAGCACCGCCTCGCGCGCGTGGATGGCGCCGCTCCCGACGAAGATCATCGGGTTTTTCGCGTCCTTGATCAGCCGCGCGGCGCGTTCGATCTGGTCGCTGTCGACCGGCGGCTCCGGGTGAAGGGGGAGGGGGCTGCCGTCGTCGGAGATGGGGGCGCTCTCCGCGCGCCGGGTGAAGATGTCCCACGGCATTTCCAGCGCCGCCGGGCCCTCGCGGCCGGAGCGCATCTCCTGGAAGGCGCGCGCCACCATGGCGCGGCCCATGGCCGGATTGTCGACGCGCTCCGCCCATTTCACCACGCCGCGCATGACGCCCAGCTGGTCGGGCATCTCGTGCAGGTGCCCGCGCCCGAGATCGAGGAACGCCGTCGGCACCTCGCCCGGTCAGAAGCAGCACCGGTGCATTGCAGCTCAAGGCGGTGAGCATCGCCGTGGAGGCGTTGAGCATGCCCGGCCCCGGCACCACCGAGAACACCGCCGGCCTGCCGGTCGAGCGGGCATAGCCGAAAGCCATGTAGCCGCAGGTCTGCTCGTGCCGCGCCCCGACGACCTTCAGCGTGTTGCCGGCGCGCGCCATCGCGTCGAAGAGCCCGTAGATCTGCGCGCCCGGCAGGCCGAATACCGTGTCGACCCCATGGTCGAGGAGGCCGGCAACGAGGCCTTCGCCGCCTGTCATGACGGTCATGCTCCCGCTCCGCGGCTCGGCTTCCGCCTCAGATTGCGCAGGAGCGTGCCGAGATCGGCCGCGCCGGTGACATGCGCCGCGGCGAAGTAGACAAGCGCGCCGCCGACAAGCAGCAGCGCAAGAGCGCCGATCTGGCTCGCAAGACTGGACGAGGGCTGCATGGCCGACGCGACCCCTTTCAACCCGAAATAAAGCGCCGCCCCCATGATGACACAGGAAAGCACCAGCCGCGGAAGCCGTTTCAGCAGAAAGCCGTCGATCGCGAAATGCCCGCGTCTGCGCAGCGTGAAGAGAAGCAGCGTCGCGTTGACCCAGCCGGCGGTCGCTTCCGCTGTCGCGATGCCCGCCTCGTGGATGATGGGAAAGAGCGTCAGCGCCAGCGCCACGTTCACCGCCACCGCAATGCCGGCGAACATCATCGGCGTGCGCGTGTCCTCGCGCGCGAAATAGCCGGGCGTGAACACCTTGATCATGACGAAAGCCGGAAGCCCCAGTCCGAAGATCGTCAGTGCCCGCGACGTGATCTCCGTGGTCTCCGGCGTGAAGGCGCCGCGCTCGTAGAGCACGCGCACGATCGCCACGGAAATGACGGCGATGGCCGTCGCCGCGGGCAGCGTCAGGAACAGCGCAAACTCCAGCGCCCGGTTCTGCGTGTGCGTCGCCTCGCGGAAGTGCCCCGCCTTCAGCGTGCGCGACAGCTCCGGCAGGAGCACGACGCCGATGGCGATGCCGACGATGCCGAGCGGCAGCTGATAGACCCGATCCGCGTATTGCAGCACCGCGATCGCGCCGTCCTTGGTCGAGGCGATGATCTGGCCGATGAACAGGTTGATCTGCGTGATCCCGCCGGTGGCGGCGGCCGGGGCGGCGAGCCACAGCAGGCGCTTGACGCCGGGCGTCAGCCGCGGTCGCGTCAGCCGCACCCGGAAGCCGATGGAGCGGGCGGCAACCACGACCATGAGAAGCTGCGCGACTCCCGCCGCCAGAACCGCCCACGAAAGCAGCCGGCCGACGGCGGGGCCCTCCAGCCCGCGCATGACCGCGACCAGCAGCGCAGCGATCGTGATGACGTTGAGCAGCGTCGGCGCCAGCGCGGCCACCAGGAAGCGGCGATGCGCGTTGAGCACGCCGGACACCATGGCGGTGAGCGACATGCAGATGAGGTAGGGAAACATCACGCGGAACAGCTCGACGGTGAGGTCGAACTTGCTCGCGTCGGATCTCGAATCCCGGGGCGAGCAGCGTGACGATGAGCGGCGTCGCGATCATCACGATGGCGGTGAGGGCGAGAAGCACCACCAGCAGCGCCGCCAGCACGTCCTCGGCGAATTTCCGCGCCGCCTCTTCCCCCTCTCCCTCCAGGGTGCGCGCGAAAAGCGGAATGAAGGCGGAATTGAACGCTCCCTCCGCGAACAGCCGCCGGAACAGGTTGGGGAAACGGAAGGCCGTATAGAACGCGTCCGCCACCGGCCCCGCGCCGAGCGTCGCGGCGATCATCGTCTCGCGGACAAATCCCAGCACGCGGCTCACCGCGGTGCTGCCGCCGACGGTCACGAAGCTGCGGACGAGGCTCATGCGGGGGCTGTGTCTTTCTGCGGCATGGGGCGGGCTGAGGCGCGATTTGCGAAAGGCGCCTACGTGCCTAGTCCCGCTCCGCCGAAATGGGAAGCGTCAGGGCATGACCCCGAAAGCATGCCCCCGGGGTGCAGATCCGGGTGGGAGCCGGTTTCCCGCCTTCGCGAAGCCCGCTTCGGCGGGCGAAGCGAGGCCGGACAAGATCGTGCTCCAGCCAAATGCCTAAGGGCAAAGGTCGCGCACCTGATGCGCATCGCCGATCTTCGCGGAGATCTCCGGCGGGATGCCCAGGCCGAAGAACTTGCCGTAGACGGTCGGGTCGATGATCCCGTCGGTGATCAGCTGCCGGAACGCGGTGGTGATCTTTTCGTCCATCTCCGCAAACTCGCGCGTGGTCTGCCGCAGGTCGCTGGTGGCCGTCTGCAGGATTTCCTGCCGGTCCTGCGCCAGGGTGCGTCGCGCCTGTTCCCCCACGTTGTAGCTGGTCCAGTAGGCCTGCCGCGAGATGTCACGGAACGCGATGACGTAGTTCTTGAAATCGCCGATGAACTTGTCGCGCCAGTAGCGCCGGCACAGATGCAGCGGCTTGCGCGTCGACGTGCACAGGAGATGCGCCGCGCGCTCCATCATCTCGGCGGTGGGGCCGCCCTGGCCGACCCGGTCGGCGCTGACGGAGAAGAGCCTGCGCTCGGCCGCGGCGTCGGCCGCCGCCTTCGCTTCGTCGGCGCAATATCGGATGTCCTCGTCGGACCAGGTGCCGTCGTCGACGATTTCGGGCTCGGCCGGCGTCTCGATCGGCCCGCGCGGCGCCGTCGCCGCGATCACCGCCTCGACCGCCGGCTGCTCGGCCGGACCCGTCAGGGCGATGTAGCCGAAAACGGCCGCGGCGCCGACGGCGATGCTCACCAGCGCGGTCAATATGAAACCGAGAGGAGACAGCCTGTTTCCCCGTTGCTGCTATGGCGCCCTGCGCGATCCCCGGCCGTGCGGGCCGCCCGCACGGCTACCCGCCGAAATTAAGGTCAAAAGGTTCCGCGAGCTTTAAGGCGCAATTTGTCTTTATGAATTAGGCGTTTACGGGCTGCTTCGCGGGGTTGTCGGCAGGCGCCGGCGCCACCGCCTCCAGCAGCACCTTGCGGATGCGATTCTGTCGCGTCTTCGCGGTGACCTTATGGCCGACCAGGTCGGTCACATAGAAGCTGTCGACGACCCGCTCGCCGAACGTGGCGATATGCGCCGAGGAGATGTCGAGATTGAGCTCCGACATGGCGTGCGTCAGGTCGTAGAGCAGGCCGTGCCGGTCCAGGCATTCCACCTCCACGACGGTGAAGTTGTCGGAGACCTCGTTGTTGAGCGCGATCTCCGGCTCGATCTGGAAGGCCTCGCGGCGGCGGCTCTTCTTGCGCGCGCCGGCGAGCATGTCGACGAGCCTGATCGTGCCCCTGGAGCGACTGCTCGATCAGCTTGGCGATCCGCTCGGCGCGGCGCCTCTCGTCGTCGTCCTCGCGAAAGGCGCGGCTGACGATCACCGTGTCGAGCGCGCGTCCGTCCGCGGTGGTGAAGATCTGCGCGTCGACGATGTTGGCTTCGCAGGCCGCGCATGAGCCGGCGATGGTGGCAAGCAGCCGCGGATGGTCGGGTGCCAGCACGGTCAGCTCGGTGGCGCCTTCGAACGCCATCGGCCGCACCTCGAAGGCAAAGCTCATGCTGTTCTCGTCGGCGTGGCGGACCATGGCCGCGTGGCGCGTCTGGCGGTCCTCGTCGACCCGCAGCCAGTAGGCCGGGTAGTGCAGGTCGAGATAGCGCTCGCGCTCGTCCTGCGGCCAGTCGGCCAGGCGCCCGGCGAGCGCCGCGCGTGCCTCGGCGATCTGCCGGCTGTGCGATTCGGTGGAGAAGCCGCCCGACAGGATGGGCTCGGTCTCGTAGTAGAGCGCGCGCAGGAGCTGCCCCTTCCAGCCGTTCCACACGCCCGGGCCGACGGCGCGGATGTCGCAGACGGTCAGCACCAGCAGCAGCTTCATGCGGTCCACCGTCTGCACGATGTGCGCGAAGTCGAGGATGGTGCGGCGGTCGGAAAGGTCGCGCGACTGGGCGATGCGCGACATCGTCAGGTGCTCCTGCACCAGCCACACGACGAGCTCGGTCTGGTTGGCGGTGAGCCCGAAGCGCGGGCAGAGCCGCCGCGCCACCTTGGCGCCGGCGGACGAATGGTCCTCCGGCCGTCCCTTGGCGATGTCGTGCAGGAAGAGCGCCACCGTCAGCGCCTTGATATCCTTGATCGACGGCAGGATCTCGCCCGACAGCGGATGGTCGGCGATGATGCGTCCGGTGCGCAGCGCCGACAGCACGCCGATGGAGCGGATCAGGTGCTCGTCCACCGTATAATGGTGGTACATGTTGAACTGCATCATCGCCACGACCTTGCCGAAGTCGGGCACGAAGCGGCCGAGCACGCCGGCCTCGTTCATGTGGCGCAGCAGCGATTCCGCGTGGTCGGGGTCGCACAGGATCTCCAGGAACAGCCGGTTGGCTTCCGGGTCGTTCTGCAGCTTGCGGTCGATGCGCTTCAGCGACTTGGTGATGAGCCTGAGCGCGTCGGGATGGAAGGCGCAGTCGTTGCGTCCCGCCTCGTAGAAGATGCGGATGAAGTTCACCGGGTCGCGCTCGAAGGCGTCGTCGCTGGCGACGTTGAGGCGCCCGTGCTCGATGACGAAGTCGCCGAGGCTCTTCGACTTGCGCCGCCGCGTGCGCATGCCGCGGATGAGGCGGTTGAGCCGCGGGGCGTTCTTGGCCTCGCGCTCCTCCAGCTCGGCGCAGACGATGCGCGTGAGGTCGCCCACCTCCTTCGCCACCAGGAAATAGTGCTTCATGAAGCGCTCGGCGGCGACGCAGCCCCGGATGCTTCTGGTAGCCGAGGCGTCGCGCCAGCTCCACCTGCAGGTCGAAGGAGAGCCGCTCCTCCGCCCGGCCGGTGAGGAAGTGCAGATGGCAGCGCACCGCCCAGAGGAAATCGGCGCAGCGGCGGAAGCGCTGATATTCCTTGCGCGACAGGAGCCCCGCATCGACCAGCGCCTCGTTGGAGCTGACGCGGTAATAATATTTGGCGATCCAGAAGAGCGTCTGCAGGTCGCGCTGCCCGCCCTTGCCCTCCTTCACCTGCGGCTCGACCAGGTAGCGCGACTGCCGGCTCCGGCGTGGCGCGCGTCGCGCTCCGCCAGCTTGGCGGCGATGAACTGCCGCGCAGTGCCCGCCACCACCTCCGACTGGAAGCGCGTCGCGAACTCCTCATAGAGCGCGTTGTCGCCGGCGAGCGGTCGCGATTCCAGCAGCGCCGTGCGGATCGTCATGTCGTCGCGCGCCGCCTTCAGCGTCTCGTTCACCGTGCGCGTCGCGTGCCCGACCTTCAGCCTCAGGTCCCACAGCATGTAGAGGATGTATTCCGTCACGCTCTCCGACCAGGCGGTCTGCTTCCACGGAAACAGGAACAGCAGGTCGATGTCGGAATGCGGCGCCAGCGTCCCGCGCCCGTAGCCGCCGACGGCGACCAGCGACAGGCGCTCGGCCGCCGAGGGGTTGCTGGCGGGAAACACGTGCCGGGTGGCGAAATCGAACAGCGATTCGATGATGGCGTCCATCATCCCCGAAAGCCGCTGGGCGCAGGCGAGGCCCCTTCCGTCCTCCTCCAGCCGCGTGCGGATCAGGCTGCGGCCGTTCGCCAGCACCTCCTTGAAGAGCTCCAGCACGGCCTTGCGCGCCGCCGGCGTCGCCGCCCCGTGCTCGGCGGCGATCGCGTCGAGCTCGGCCTTCAGCTTCGCCTCGTCGATGGGGTTTTCCGCAGTGCGCGCCTTTTGCACCGAATCCCTTCCGCTTGTCCCGGGAAACCGCGCCCGCTTAGCACGGGGTGGCCGGGAATGGCACTCCGGGGTGAAAACGCAGTTCTATGTGCAACAACGGAGAATTCCGTTAAGGGTCGCACGGTCGCCGGGCCTCCCGCGCGCGGCGATCGGGGCCGGGGGGGAAAGCCGCGGCAAAATAAGTCCAGGGCAGGGAAGAAGCGCGTCGTGGAAAAGCAGCTTTACGACCGGCACAGTCTGGGGCAGGCGGGGGCGCCTTACGGGCTGGCGCGTCGCCTGCTGCGCAACGCCATTCATTTTCTGTCCTATCATTTCATTCTCGCGCGCCGCAGCACGCGGCGTGTCCGCGCCGCCGGGTTTCGCTTCATGGTGCGCCCCACCGTCTTCCACCCGCGCTACTTCCTGACCAGCGAGTATTTCGCCAAGTTCATCGACCGGCTCGACCTGGCCGGAAAGGTCGTGGCCGAGATCGGAACCGGATCCGGCATCCTGTCGCTCGCCGCCGCGCGGGCCGGCGCCGAGCGGGTCATTGCCATCGACATCAACCCCAACGCGGCGCTCGCCGCCGGCGAGAACGCCTCGCTCAACGGCCTCGGCGAGCGCGTCCGGCCGGTCTGCTCCAACCTGATGACGGCGATCGCGCCGCGCCCGCTCTTCGACGTGATCATCTCCAACCCGCCTTATCTGGAGGGGGAGCCGCGCGACCTCGCGGACCGTGCCTGGCATGCCGGTCCCGGCTATCGCGACATCCGCGAGCTTTTCGTGCAGGCGGCCGCGCGGCTGAAGCCGGGCGGCAGCTTCTATCTGCTTCTCTCGTCGGATACCGATCACGGCGTGATGGGCCAATGGATGGCGGAGGCCGGCTTCACGGCCCGGCATATGAAGGAGCGCTCGATCGTGATCGAGAAGTTCATCATCTACGAGCTGACGGCCGACTGAGCCGATCTCTGGCGGCAAAGATGCGCATCCGAATCACCGTCATCCTGATGATCGCGATCGGCGGCCTGGTGGCGCTCGCCGTGAGCGCCGTGCTTTTCGTCTCCGCCTCCGCCAGCATCAAGAACACGCTCGAGCTGACGCGCGACCGGGCGGAGCTGACGATCTCGTCCATCGAGCGGGGCGTTGAGGATCACCTCGCGCCGGCGCGCAATCTTGTTGCCGAGATCAGCGGCCGGATCGCCCAATCGACGCTCGACATCAACGACCGGGAGCAGCTCGTCGCCACGCTTTCCGGCGCGCTGGCTCCGGCGCCGCAGATCGGCGGCATCGTCATCTGGCGGCCGGACGGCAGCGGACTGTGGGTCGTGCGCCACCCCGGCGGTATCGAGGTGAGCGATGGCGGCGGGCCCGACAACCCGGCGTCCAAGGCCTACCTGGCCGACGTCAACGCGGAGAAGGGCATCCACTGGGGCGCGCCGTTCTTTTTGGAAGGCGCGACCTACATCACCATCACCGGCGTCGTCGATCGCGGCGGCGTCTACGGCGGGACGATCGCCGTCGGGGTGTCGCTCGTGGAGCTGTCGCGCTCGATGAGCGAACTGGCCGAAGGTGGCGCGACCGCCTTCGTTCTTTACGGCGACGACAAGGTCCTGGCGCATCCGGCAATGCTCGACGCCGCGTATTCCGCCCGCCTGTCGGCCGATGCGCCGCTCCTGTCGATCGACCAGGTGGGCGATCCGGTGCTGGCAGAGTTCAACAGCCTGCCGGTTGCCGACCTGCCGTCGAAAAAGGAGTTCGATCTGCGCCGTCCGGTACGACGCGGGATCGGCGACATCATCATTTCGCGAAAGCTGGACACGTTCGGGCCGGTGCCGTGGCAGATCGGGGTGCATGTGCCCGTCGAGTCGGTCAATCAGCAGATGCAGAGGCTCGTCGGTTCGATCGGCCTCAGCTTTGCCCTTTTCATCGTCGCGGTTGCCGCGGCGATCATCCTGGCGCGGCGCATCGCGCGCCCGATCCGCGCCGTGTCGACCGCGGCGCAGCACGTCGCGCGTCTGGAGCTCGACGACATCGAGCCGCTCAAGCGCTCGCATATCCGCGAGCTCGACGAGCAGGCGCGCACCTTCAACAGCATGATTCAGGGATTGCGGTGGTTCCGGACCTACGTGCCGCAGACCTTGGTGCGGCGCCTCATGCAAACCGCCGGCGCCGCCGATGTCCGCAGCGACGAGCTCACCGTGATGTTCACCGACATCGTCGGCTTTACGTCGTTGTCGGAGAGCATGCCGCCGGCCGAGGTAGCCGAGATGCTGAACCGTCATTTCGCGATCCTCAATGCCTGCATCGAGGCGGAGGACGGCACGCTCGACAAATATATCGGCGACGCGACCATGGCCTTCTGGGGCGCGCCGGAGCCGGCTCCCGATCATGCCGCGCGTGCCTGCCGCGCGGCGCTTGCCATCGCCAAGGCCGTTGAGGAAAAGGTGGCGGCGGGCGACAAGCCGGCGATCCGCATCAAGATCGCGCTCCACACCGGGCCGCTCATCGTCGGCAATATCGGGGCGCCCTCGCGCATGAACTACACCGTCGTGGGCGACACGGTGAACGTCTGCTCGCGAATCGAATCGAGTTCCGGCGAGTTCGACGACGGCCGCCCGGCCATCGTCATCGCCAGCGGCGATGTCGTTGCCGCCACGGGCGATGCCTTCCTGTTCGAGCCGGTGGGCGAGCGCATGGTCAAGGGCCGTGCCCGCGCGGTGGAGCTTTGGCGCCTCACCGGCGCGAAAGATTCTCTCTGAAATTTTCGCAGCACGCTTCACCCGCTCTTTACAATGGCCGGCCCTTCCCTCCCCGGCCGGGCGCGTCCCCACGCTTCGCCATGCGGGCTACGTGATCAGCCCCTCCGCCTCCGCCGCCGCTTCCGGCCTCCGCCCGCCTCGCAGCGCCACGTAGATCGCCGGGATGACCAGCACCGTCAGCGCCGTCGACGAAGCGAGGCCGAAGAGCAGCGAGATCGCCAGGCCCTGGAAGATCGGGTCTGCCAGGATCACCGCCGCGCCGATCATCGCCGCCAGCGCCGTCAGGAGGATCGGCTTGAAGCGGATGGCGCCGGCCTCCAGCAGCACGTCGATCAGCGGCCGGTCGGGCGCCCGCGCGTGGCGGATGAAGTCGACGAGCAGGATGGAGTTCCTGACGATGATGCCGGCCAGCGCGATGAAGCCGATCATCGAGGTGGCGGTGAAGGGCGCGCCGAACAGCCAGTGGCCGAGCATGATGCCGATGAAGGTGAGCGGGATCGGCGTGAGGATGACGAGCGGCAGCTTGAAGGAGCCGAACTGCGCCACCACCAGGATGTAGATGCCCAGAATCGCCACCATGAAGGCCGCGCCCATGTCGCGGAAGGTCACCCACGTCACCTCCCACTCGCCGTCCCACAGCAGCGTGGGATGCGATTCGTCGTCGGGCTGTCCGTGCAGCTTCACGATCGGCTTGGGCACGTCGCCCCAGTCGGCCGCGGCGATGTCGTCGCCGACCGCCATCATGCCGTAGACCGGCGCCTCGTAGGCGCCGGCAAGCTCGCCCGTCACCATCTCGGCGGCGCGGCCGTTATGGCGGAAGATCGGATAGGAGGCGGGCTCGTGCGTCAGCGACACGACGTCGCCGAGCTCCACCACGCCGCGGTCGCCGGGGATCACGTTGGCCGGCACCGGCGTCGCCAGTGCCGCCTCGCCGAGCGTCTTGTCGCCCTTGGCGAGCGCCATCACGATGGGGATCGGATGGCGTCCCCCGCCGCGATGCGAATAGCCGAGCGTGTTCTCCCCGTAGAGCGCGCGGATCGTGTCGTACACGTCGCTCTGCTCGACCTTGTAATATTCGAGATTGTCCTGATCGATCTCCAGCCGGGCGCGCGGCACCTGCCGGCCGAAGGAATCGTCCACGTCGACGACGAACGGCACGCGCTCGAAGCTTTCGCGCACCTTTTCCGCCACCGCCCGGCGCGTGTCCGCATCGGGCCCGTAGATTTCGGCAAGCAGCGTGGAGAGCACCGGCGGTCCCGGCGGCGGCTCCACCACCTTCAGCGCCGTGCCCTCCGGCAGGTCGAGGCCGGCGAGCCGGCGGCGGATGTCGAGCGCAATGGCGTGGCTGGCGCGGTCGCGATCGCTCTTCGGCGTCAGGTTGATCGCCACGTCGCCCTGCTCGGGGCTGGAGCGCAGATAGTAATGCCGCACCAGGCCGTTGAAGTTGAACGGCGAGGCGGTGCCGGCATAGGTCTCGAACGAGATGATCTCCGGCACGTCCGCCACGCGGTCGACGATCGCCTGCAACGCGCGGTTGGTGTCCTCCACCGAGGAGCCTTCCGGCAGGTCCGCCACCACCTGCAGCTCCGCCTTGTTGTCGAACGGCAGGAGCTTCACCGTCACGCTCTTGGTGTAGAGCAGCGACAGCGAGGCAAGCGTCGCGATCCCCACCACGATGAGGAATGTCCAGGCGCGCCGCCGCGAGATCAGGATGGGCCGCGCCACCTTGATATAGGCGCGTCCGAGCCACCCGATATTCTCCTCCGCATGCGCGACGTGCTCCGCCTCCTCGCGGCTGACGAAGCGCATCATCAGCCACGGCGTCAGGATCACCGCCACGAAGAAGGAGAAGAGCATCGCCGCCGACGCGTTGGCGGGGATGGGGCTCATATAGGGGCCCATCATGCCCGACACGAAGAGCATGGGCAGCAGCGCCGCCACCACCGTCAGCGTCGCCACGATGGTGGGGTTGCCGACCTCCGCCACCGCCTCGATGGCCGCCTGCCTGCGCGACCGCCCGTCGCGCATCGCCCAGTGGCGGGCAATGTTCTCGATGACGACGATGGCGTCGTCGACCAGGATGCCGATGGAGAAGATCAGCGCGAACAGGCTGACGCGGTTCAGCGTGTAGCCCATCAGCCGCGCGGCGAAGAGCGTGAGAAGGATGGTCGTGGGGATGACCACCGCCACCACCAGCGCCTCGCGCCAGCCGATCGCCACCGCCATCAGGATGACGATGGAGATGGTCGCCAGCCCCAGATGGAACAGCAGCTCGTTCGCCTTCTCGTTGGCGGTCTCGCCGTAATTGCGCGTGACCGTCATCTCCACGTCTTCGGGGAAGATGTCTCCGCGCACGGCGTCGAGGCGCTTGACGATCTCGTCGGCGATGAGCACGGCGTTGGTGCCCGGCCGTTTGGCGATGGCGAGCGAAACGGCCGGCGCACGCTCCAGCCCGGCATCGGTCTTGACGACGGAGGTGACGCGCGTCTCGTTCGGATCGGTGGCGAGCACCAGGTTCGCCACGTCGCGCACATAGACCGGGCGCCCGTCGCGGGCGGTGAGGAGCAGGTTGCCGATCTGCGACAATGTCTGCAGCGTCTGCCCGCCGACCAGCATCCGCTGCTGCCCGTCCTCGCGGATCAGCCCGGCCTGGAAGGAGCGGTTGGCGCCCTTCAGCTTGCCGGCCAGCTGCTGCAGCGTGATGCCGTAGAGCGACAGCCGCTCCGGGTCGGGCTCCACGCGGATTTCCTCCGGCTGCTGCCCGACGATGTAGGTGAGGCCGATATCGGGAAGCTTGGAGATCTCCACCTGCAGCTCGCGGGCGAGCCGCGTCAGCCCGTTCTCGGTCCAGCGCGGCGCGGCCGCCGGCGTCGGCGTCAGCGTGACGACGACGATCGCGACGTCGTCGATGCCGCGCCCCACGATCAGCGGCTCGGGAATGCCGACCGGGATGCGGTCCATGTTGGCGCGCACCTTCTCGTGCACGCGCAGGATCGCCGCGTCGGAGCTGGTGCCGACCTCGAAGCGCGCCGTCACCAGCGCGCCGTCATCCATGGTCTGCGAATAGACGTGCTCCACGCCGTCGATGCTCTTGACGATGGTCTCCAGCGGCTCGGTGACGAGCTTGACGGCGTCCTCCGCCTTCAGCCCGTCGGCCTGCACGTGGATGTCCACC
This sequence comes from uncultured Alphaproteobacteria bacterium, assembly GCA_963801225.1. Classification (GTDB taxonomy): domain Bacteria; phylum Pseudomonadota; class Alphaproteobacteria; order Rhizobiales; family Afifellaceae; genus DASWJZ01. Next base: position 144,559 of record CAWDED010000008.1, on the reverse strand, counting down.
ATCGGCACGGAGATCTGCGGCTCCTCCTCGCGCGGCAGCGTGATCAGCGCCACCAGGCCGAAGGCGAAGGCCGCCAGCAGGAAAAGCGGCGTGAGCGGCGAAGCGATGAAGCTCCGCGTCAAATTGCCGGCAATGCCGAGCTTCATGGAATAAGGACCCGGTCGCCTGCGTGAATGCCAGTGAGGATTTCGACGCGCGCCGTGCCGTCGTCGCCGGTGACGGTCTCGCCGAGCACCACGGCGACCTGCAGCTCACCGTCGTCGGTGGCGATCGTCACCGTGTCGACGCCGTGCCGGGTCGTCACGGCCGGGGCGGGCAGCATGATCGCCGAGCGCTGTCCGACCGGGATCCACACCAGCGTCCGCTCGCCGACGAAATAGTTGCCGAGTCCCTCCACCTCCACGTCGGCCTGCACGCGGCCCTCGACGATCTCCGGATAGACCTTCACCAGCCGCCCCTGGCGCGTCGTCACGGCGCCGGCGTCGGCGGCGGCCGACAGGACGCGCTCGCCGACCGTCACCGTGTCGCCTTCGACGATCTCCGCCGCATGCCGCTCCGGCAGCGACAGCCGCAGGAACGTGCCGCCGCCGGCGATCCTGGCGATCGTCTCGCCGCCGAGGATGACCGAGCCCGGCGTCACCGGCACGGAGAGCACGCGGCCCGAGGCCGGCGCCAGCACCTCGCCCTCGCGCGACTGCTGCTCGATGACGGCGCGCTCCGATTCCGCCGCCACCAGCTGGTTGGTGTAGACCTCCATCTGCGTGCGCGCCGCGTCGACGCGGCTTTGCGGCGTCGCCCCGCGCGAGAGCAGCTGCTCGGCGCGATTGAGGTCGGTGGTGGCGTTGTCGAGCTGCGACTGCAGCGCCTGCACCTGCGCCTCCGCCGCCGCGCGCTGCAGCGCCAGCTTCTCGTCCACCACGACGGCGATCACGTCGCCCTTGGTGACCTCGCTTCCCTCGTCGACGGAGATGGACTCGATCGTCCCCCCGATGCGCGCCCGCGCCGGCACGATGTCGCGGGTCTCCACCTGCCCGAACACCGCCTTCGTCTCCACTATCGTCTGGCTCTTGCGCCACGATCTCGTTCGGCGAGGGCAGGAGAGGCGAAGGGCAAGGAAAATTGCGGCGAGCCCACTCCTGGCGCCGGCTCCACCCACCCCCCTCATGGTGAGGTGCGAGCGAAGCGAGCCTCGAACCATGGGCCACAGCGCACGGAGCCGGCGGCCGGCGTTTCTCGCAAGGCCGTGCCCCCGCCCTCGTCCTTCGAGGCTCGCTGACGCTCGCGCCTCAGGATGAGGGCTTCCAAATGCACCGGCCCCACCCACCCCCCTCATGGTGAGGTGCGAGCGAAGCGAGCCTCGAACCATGGGCCACAGCGCACGGAGCCGGCGGCAGGCGTTTCTCGCAAGGCCGTGCCCCCGCCCTCGTCCTTCGAGGCTCGCTGACGCTCGCGCCTCAGGATGAGGGCTTCCATATGCGGCTGCCCCCATTCGACCGGTCGGGTGAGGAGGCTGAAAGGGCTGGTGGTCGGTCACGATCAACCTTTACTACTAAAATGCCAGACTACTGAAACGCCAGGCCCGGCTTAACGCCGAGCTTCTTGAAGATCATCGCCGCCGGGCAGAAGCCGGTGAACGCCGACTGCATGAGGTTGGCGCCGACGAACACTGTCAGCCAGTACCAGTAGGGCGACACGAAATGTCCGAGCGCCACGGACAGAAGCACCATGAATCCCGCAAACGCGGTAACCGCACGATCGACTGTCATTGTCTTCTCCTTGCCTTGAATGCGGCCGCTACTCGGCGGCCTCCATCACTCTTCCCGTGAATGTCCTTCAGCTTCTTGATGCCGAGCACGTCGAGGAAGAGGTTCTCGTAGAAGGTGTCGCTCTGGCCGCGGCGGATCTTTCTGAGGAAGTATTTCTCGAAGCCGATCTTGGCGATGTGCACCCATTTGCCCTGCGACGACCAGTTGACGTTGCGCGGCGGAATCTGCGGCTGCGCCACGAAGGCGATGCCCTCGTCGCCGAAATCGGCGAGGCAGACGGCGTTCCATGTGGCCACCGCCTTCGGCTCCTCGCCCTTCGACAGCGCGGCGATGTTCTCCGCCGTCGCCGTCACCATGGATTCGATCATGAAGCCGGTCTTCGGCACGCCCACCGGCAGCGGCGTCTTGCCGACCGGCGGAATGGCGACGCACACGCCGATGCCGAACACGTTCGGGAAGGCGGGGTTGCGCTGATGCTTGTCGATGGTGATGAAGCCGCGCGGATTGGTGAGCCCCTCGATGCCGCTGCACCGCCGGGCACGCCCCGGAACGCCGGCAGCATCATGGAGAAGGCGAACGGCAGCTCGTGCGTCTGCTTCACCGTGCCGTCCTCGTTCACCTCCTCGACGAACATCTTGCCCGCCTCGACCTTGGTCACCTTGGCGTTGGTGATCCACTTGATGTGCCGGTCGCGCATGGCGCTTTCCATGAGCCCCTTGGTGTCGCCGACGCCGTCGAGGCCGAGATGGCCGATATAGGGCTCCGACGTGACGAAGGTCATCGGCACCTGGTCGCGCATCTTCTTCTGCCTCAGCGCGGTGTCGACGATGAAGGCGAACTCGTAGGCCGGGCCCGAAGCAGGAGGCGCCCTGCACGGCGCCGATCACCACCGGCCCGGGCTTCTCGACCAGGTCGTCGAAGGCGAACTTCGCCTGCAGCGCATGGTCGATCTGGCAGATCGACTGCGTGCTGGCGTACGGCCCGAGCCCTTCGATCTCGTCGAAGGCGAGGTCGGGGCCGGTGGCGATGATGAGATAGTCGTATTCCAGGTCCGTGCCGTCGTTCAGCACGATGCGGTTCTCCGCCGGGATGCACGCGTCTTGGCGCCCTGCGGCTTCAGGGCGATGCCCTTCCGGGCAAGCACCGGCTTCAGATCGACGGTGATCTCCTCCGGCGTGCGCCAGCCGACCGCCACCCACGGGTTGGACGGGACGAACGAATAGTTGTCGCCCAGATTGACGACCGTGAGCCGGCCGCCTTTGCCGAGCTTCGCCTTCATCTCGTAGGCCATGATGGTGCCGCCGAGACCGGCGCCAAGGACAACGACGTGTGCCATGCAATCCCTCCTCTGCCCCGCCCGCTTTCAGGTCTTTCGTGTTGGGGACGCATTCCGCCCCATGGAATTCGCCGCCGGTGATCTTGCGCACCTTCGCCGTGCACTCGTTGATGCAGGTCAACGGCTGTAGCGTCGCCCGGCTGCAGGCGTTTCGTGCTGGTCGCGCCTTGCATCTAACATTCAAAGATTTTAATTTCAAGAGTGCGAATGTAAGATTTGCGAGCCGGCTTGCGGCGGGGCGATGCGGTAACCCGAACTCGAGCCAAGGGCCGAAAGGAGCAGACGGATGTACACCTTCGACAGGAAACTCGCCGGCATTCCCATGGCCGAAGCGCTGGACCGCACCCGCAAGGCGCTCGCCGATCAGGGCTTCGGCGTGCTCGACCGAGATCGACGTCAAGAAGACCATGAAGGCCAAGCTCGACGTCGACGTGGACGACTACGTCATCCTCGGCGCCTGCAATCCGAAGATGGCGCACCAGGCCATGACCCTGGAGCCGCGTATCGGCGCCATGCTGCCCTGCAACGTCATCGTGCGCGCGGTCGGCGACGGCGTGGAGGTCTCCGCCGTCGACCCGGTCGCCTCCATGGCCGCGGTCGAAAACCCCAAGCTCGGCGACGTCGCCACCAAGGTCGCGCGCCATGCTGCAGCAGGTGGTGGAGAACATCTGAGCCTGCGTCGCCGCCCGCCGACGTTCCACCGTCCGCCTCTTCCTGAGGTGCGAGGCGCGCATCGCCGAGCCTCGAAGGGCGGACGGCCCCTGCGCGCGCCGCAAACTCCCGGGCTCGTGCTTCGAGGCGCGCCTTCGGCGCGCATCTCAGCATGAGGGAGAGGATAGGGGTTCCGCAGCCGAGCTTCGTGGTCTTGCTACAGCGCCCCGATCGGAATCTTCAGATAGCTCCGCCCGTTGTCCTCCGGCTCCGGCAGCCGCCCGGCATTCATGTTCACCTGCAGCGCGGAGAGGATGAGCTTCGGCATGGCGAGCTCCGCGTCGCGCTTGTTGCGAGTCGCCACGTATTCCGCCTCGCTGACATTGCCCTTGAGATGCGGGTTCTCGCGCTTCTGCTCCGCCACCGTGCTCTCCCAGCGCACCTCGCGCCCGCCCGGCATGTAGTCGTGCCCGGTGAAGAGCCGCGTCTCCTCCGGCAGCGCCAGGATCGCCTGGATGGAGCGATAGAGCGTCGCCGCGTCGCCGCCGGGAAAGTCCGCCCGCGCCGTGCCGAAATCCGGCTGGAACAGCGTGTCGTGCACGAAGGCGGCGTCGCCCACCACATAGGTGATCGAGGCGAGCGTGTGCCCGGGCGAGAACATCACCCGCGCCTCCAGCGAGCCGATGTTGAAGGTGTCGCCGTCCGCGAAAAGCCGGTCCCATTGCGAGCCGTCGGCGGGGAAGTCCGGCAGGTTGTAGATGCCCTTCCACAGCGTCTGCACGTCCTTGACGTGCTCGCCGATGGCGATCGGCGCGCCGAGCTTCTCCTTCAGATACGACGCGGCGCTGAAATGGTCGGCGTGCGGATGCGTGTCGAGGATCCACTCCACCGTCACGCCCCGCGCCTTCACCTCGTCGAGCAGCATGTCGGCGAAAGCCGGTGGAGACGCGCCCCGCCTTTTCGTCGTAGTCGAGCACCGGGTCGATGATCGCCGCCCGCTTCGTCTTCGGGTCGGACACGATATAGGCGACGGAAAAGGTGTCCTTGTGGAAGAAGCCGGCTACGTCCGGGCGGTCCGTCATCGTTCTCTCCTGGCAGCGGCCTGGCACTGCCTGTTCGGTTCGCATGCGTTTCGCGCTTGCAGATAACATTCAAATATCATAATGTTCAAGCCCATGAATGTTGCAGAGATGATTCCGGCCTCCGAAGACGCTGCCGACCTGATGCGCTCGCTGTCGCATCCGCAGCGGCTCCTGGTGCTGTGCGCGCTGGGCGACGAGGAGAAATCGGTGAGCGAGCTGCGCCGCCTGCTCGGCAATATCGAGCAGGTGCCCATGTCGCAGCAGCTCATGCGGTTGCGGTCCGACGGCCTCGTCACCTCGCGCCGCGAAGGCACCACCGTCTATTACCGCATCGCGCGGGGCGAGGTGCTCTCCATCATCGAGGCGCTGCACGCCACCTTCTGCCCGCCGGTAAAGGCCCCGAAGCCGCGCCGCAAGCCGTCGCGCTCCGCCGCGAGATAGCCGCGACACCGCCCCTGCGATGCCACCACTTGTGGCAGAGCAGCGCATATGGCGGCATCTCCTCCACCCTCATGCTGAGGTGCGAGCCCGAAGGGCGAGCCTCGAAGCACCATCGGCGTGCCACCGTCCTCGTCCTTCGAGGCTCGCTTCGCTCGCACCTCAGGATGAGGGCGGGCCTTGCCAGGTAGCTATGGTGCGCATTTCGCCGGCTTGGCTTTCGGGCGCACCTGTTGCGCTCGCACCCAGCCGATTGTATGCCCGAAGGACCGGCGCCTGAGCCGCGTTACGAACGGCCGCACGAACGGCCGCGCTACCGGAGGGAGGTTCATCAAACCGACATCGGGGCCGCGTTAGCCCAGGCATCGTCGCGCGCGGGCCGCTTGACGCCCGCGCTCACACAGCCCCCGCGCTTACTCAGCATGGAGACGTTGATGAATCACGCCACTCGACTGCTCGCTTTCGCCGGCTTCGCCGCAGCGCTGGCTGCCTCGCCCGCGCTGGCGCAATCCGGCAAGCTCGTTCTCTACACCAGCCAGCCGAACGCCGACGCGCAGCAGACGGTGGATGCCTTCAACGCCAAATATCCCGACGTCGAGGTGGAGTGGATCCGCGACGGCACGACCAAGGTCATGGCCAAGCTGGAGGCGGAGTTCGTCGCCGGCAATCCGCAGCCCGACGTGCTGCTCATCGCCGACACCGTCACCATGGAAGGCCTGAAGCAGGACGACCGGCTGATGCCCTACGCCGACGCCGACGTCTCCCGCTTCGATGCCGGCCTCTACGACAAGGACATGAGCCTACTTCTCCACCAAGCTCATCACCACCGGCATCGTCTACAACAATGCCGCGCCGATGCAGCCCTCGTCCTGGCTCGATCTCGCCAAGCCTGAGGTCGCCGGCCAGGTGACCATGCCGAGCCCGCTTACCTCGGGCGCCGCGCTGGTGCACCTCGCGGCGCTGACGCAGAACCCCGATATCGGCTGGGATTTCTACGAGGCGCTGGCCAAGGGCGGCGCCGCAGGCCGCGGGCGGCAATGGCGGCATCCTCAAATCGGTCGCCGGCGGCGAGAAGGCCTACGGCTTCATCGTCGACTTCCTGCCGATCCGCGAGAGCGCCAAGGGCTCGCCGGTGACCTTCGTCTTCCCGAAGGAAGGCGTTTCCGCCGTCACCGAGCCGGTGGCGATCCTCAAGACCGCCAGGAACGTCGAGGCCGCCAAGGCCTTCGTCGATTTCCTGCTCTCCACCGAGGGCCAGGAGCTGGCGGCCAGCCAGGGCTATCTTCCCGCCGACCCGCGACGTCGCACCGCCCGAAGGCTTCCCCTCGCGCGACCAGATCAAGCTGATGCCCTTCGACGCGGCCGAGGCGCTGGCGCACGAGGAGGAGAACAAGATGAAGTTCTCCGAGCTCTTTGGCGGCTGATACGGCGCTGCGCGGCGCCCTCAGCGCCGCATCGCCAGACATCTTGGACGGCGAGCAGGCGCTGCTCGCCGTTCTCGTTCTCATCGTCGGCGCTCTTGAGCATCGTGCCCGTCGCGCGCCTCCTCATGGAGGCGGTGGCGCCCGGCGGCACGCTCGACCTCTCCCTCTTCGCCAAGGCGCTCGCCTCGCGCTCCACCTGGCGCGCCACCGGGCATTCGCTGGTGACGTGCGGGCGCCGGCACCGTCGATCTCGCTCGTCCTCGGCACGCTCTTCGCGCTGCTCGTCGCGCTCACCGACATCCGCGGCAAGGCGGCGCTGGTCTTCTGCTTCCTGCTGCCGCTGATGATCCCGCCGCAGGTGACGGCGCTCTCCTGGGCGCAGCTCATGGGGCCGTCGAGCGCGCTCCTCAACACGCTGGGCATCGCCCCGCCGCATCGGCTCGCCGCATCCGCTCTACAGCGCCAAGGGCATCGCGCTGCTGCTCGGCATCCAGCACGCGCCGCTCGTCTTCCTGGCGCTGCGCGCCGGGCTGCGCACCATGCCGCGCGAGATGGTGGAGGCGGCGCGCGCCTGCGGCGCCCGCCAGCCGCGCGTCATGGCGACCATCGTGCTGCCGCTGATGACGCCGCCGCTGGTCGCCGGCGGGGCGCTCGCCTTCGTCTCCGCCATCGGCAATTTCGGCATTCCGGCGCTGCTCGGCATTCCCGCCGGCTACACCGTGCTGCCGACCCTCATCTATCAGCGGCTGGCGAGCTTCGGGCCGGGCATCATCAGCCAGGTGGCGATCCTGGCGGTCATCGTCGGCGTCATCGCCTTCGCCGGCTTCGGCCTGCAATCGCTGATGCTCGCGCCGCCGCGACTACCGCACCATCGGCGCGCCCTCGCAGCCGCTGCTTTATGAGCTCGGCCGCTGGCGCCCGCTGCTGGAGCTCGTCTGCTGGCTGGTGATCGTCGCCATCCTCGTGGCGCCGCTCTCCGCCCTCGTCGCCACCTCGCTGGTCTCCGCCTACGGCGTCCCGCTCTCGCCCGACACCGTCACCTTCGACAATTACGTCGAGGTCCTGTTGCGCCAGCAGGTGACGATCCGCGCCTTCAGGAACTCCTTCTTCCTGGCGCTCTCCGCCTCGCTCATCCTGATGGCGATCGCTTTGCCGCTCGCCTATTTCATCGTCTGGCGCCGCAACTGGGTGCTGACCATCCTCAACCTCGCCGCCGAGCTTCCCTACGCGCTTCCCGGCGTGGTGCTGGCGATCGCCATGATCCTCGATCTTCATCGTGCCGCTGCCGGTGATCGGCATCAGCTTCTACAACACCGATCTGGATCATCCTCTTCGCCTATCTGGCGCGCTTCCTCACGCTGGCGCTGCGCCCGGTGGTCAGCGCCGTGCACCAGACCGACCGCAGCCTGGAGGAGGCGGCGCGCATGACCGGCGCGCGCTTCCTCTTCCGTCTGCAGGACCATCCTCTTCCCGCTGCTCGCCCCCGCCGCCGCGGCCGGCGGCATCCTGGTCTTCATGACGAGCTTCAACGAGCTCACCGTCTCCGCGCTTTTGTGGTCGTCGGGCACGCAGACGCTGGGCGTCGTCGTCTTCAATCTCGACGACGGCGGCTATTCGGTGCTCGCCTCCGCCGTCGCCGCGGTGACGGTCGCCGTCATCCTCGTGCTGATGCTCGCCACCACCCTCTTCACCCGCGCCATGCCCCGCGGCGTGCTGCCCTGGACCAACTAGCGGTACGCGCCACCTACCCTTTGGGGGGAGGGTGCCCCTCCATCACGCAACGGCGCGACGGCGCGCGTCTCGCCCCGCTCGAGCGTGGGCGATGCGCGGACGGCCGTCCCTCACGCAAGCGGAGAGGGCCGTCACTTCGCCCAGCAACCACCCGTCCTTCACCGCCACCCGCACGCTCTCGCCGCTTCGGCATGAGCCGCTCCGCCTGCGCCACCAGCAGCGTCTCCGGCTCCGCCTCCGGCGCCAGCTCGACCAGCGCATAGCCGCCCTTGTAGGTCGACTTCACGACGCGCGCCGCGAAGCCGCCGTTTGTCGCAATCTCCAGGTCCTCCGGCCGCAGGCACACGTCCGTGGCTTCGCCATTCGCCGCGCCCGCCCGCACCACGAAGCGCGTGTCGAACAGGTCGATCTCGCGCCGCCCGTCGCCCGCCGGCCCGAGCGCCCGGCAGGCGACCACGCGGCCCTGGCCGATGAAGCGGGCCACCTCGGGGGTCGCCGGCTCGCGGTAGAGCGTCACCGGGTCGGCCACCTGCAGGATGCGGCCCTTCTCCATGACGGCGATGCGGTCGGCAATCGCCATCGCCTCCGCCTGGTCGTGCGTGACGTAGATCATCGTCGCGCCGGTGCGCTCGTGGAAGCGCTGGAACACGTCCTCCATCGCGGCTCTGAGATGCACGTCGAGATTGGCGAGCGGCTCGTCGAGGAGCACGATCGACGGGTCCATCGTCAGGCAGCGCGCCAGCGCCACCCGCTGCCGCTGTCCGCCGGAAAGCTCCGCCGGCCGGCGCTCCTCGAAGGCCGTCATGTCGACGCTCGCCAGCGCCTCGCGGATTTTCTTCCCCCGCTCCGCCGCGGCGAGCCCGCGCACGCGGAGCGGATAGCCGACATTCTCTCCCACGCTCATATGCGGCCACAGCGCGTAGGACTGGAACACGATGGCGACGTGCCGGTCCTCCGGCGGCAGGTGCTTTCCCTCGCCCGCCACCACGCGGCCGTCGAAGGCGATCGATCCCGCCGACACGGTCTCGAAGCCGGCGATCATGCGCAAGAGCGTCGTCTTCCCGCAGCCCGACGCGCCGAGCAGCGCGACGAGCTCGCCGCGCGCGATCTCCAGCGTCGCATTGTCGACGGCGAACGTCTCGCCGAAGCGCTTGCTGACGGCCGAAAGCGTGATGGCGGACATGGGCGGCGCGGGGCTCCTTACCTCGTGCCCGCCGACTAACCCATCGCGGCCGCACAGGCCAGAGCGGGACGCCCTATGCGCCGTCCTCCGGCGCTGGCGTCTTCGCGCCCCAAAGCAGCGCCACGCCGATCAGCGCCGAAAGCACCGAGGCGCCGAACACCGCGATCTTGGCGGCGGAGAAATCGAGCGGCTGCGGAAACGCCTGCCCGGCGATGAACAGCGACATGGTGAAGCCGATGCCGGCGAGCGCCCCGGCGCCGGCCAGCTGCCGCCAGGAATAGGCGTCGGGCTTCACCGCCGCCCTCAGCCACACCGCGGCGGCCGATGCCGCGATCAGCCCCAGCGGCTTGCCGAGCATCAGCCCCAGCCCGATTGCCGCGATCAGCGTGCCGTGGCCGCCCAGCATGTCGGCGGTGATCGCCACGCCGGCATTGGCCAGCGCAAAGAGCGGCAGCACCAGGTAGCTGGAGCGCGCGCCGGCATGCCGGAGCATCCGGTCGGCCGGCGATTCCAGCCGGTCGTGGATCTCGTCGAGCGCGTTCAGCGCCGGCAGCGACGGGCCGTGCCGCAGCACCTCGCCATATTGCGACGCCTCCGTGCCGATGATGGTGTTCGCCTGCACGATGAGCGTCTTGAGGTTGGGCGGCGGGCGTGTCGGGATGAAGAGCGCCAGCACCACGCCGGCGAGCGTTGCGTGCAGGCCGCTCGCCAGCACGCAGGCCCACAGCGCCACGCCGAGCAGCAGATAGGGCGTCACGCGATAGATGCGCGCGCGGTTGAGAAGCGCCAGCGCCACACTGATCGCCAGCGCCGCGGCGAGTGCCGCGAGATTGAGCCCGCTGGAATAGAACAGCGCCACCACGACGATGGCGCCGATATCGTCGACGATCGCCGCGGCGGTGAGGAAGATCCTGAGCTCGATCGGCACCCGCCGCCCCATCATCGCGATGAGCGCGATGGCGAAGGCCGTGTCGGTCGCCATCGGCACGCCCCAGCCATATGCCCACGGCCCGCTCGGAATGGCGGCGAAATAGATCAGCGCCGGCACGATCATCCCGCCGACGGCCGCGGCGATGGGCAGCGCCGCGGCGCGCGGCTGGGCGAGATGCCCCACGGTGAACTCGCGCTTGATCTCCAGGCCGACGACCAGGAAGAAGATCGTCAACAGCCCGTCATTCACCCAGTGCCTCAGCGACATGGCATAGCCGAGCCCGCCGACCGCCAGCCCCAGCGGCATCTCCCAGAACGCCTCGTAGGCGTCCCCCATCGGCGAGTTGGTCCACAGGATGGCAAGCACCGTCGCAAGCAGCAGCAGCATGCCTGCCGAGGGTCCCCAGCTCACGAAGTCGAGCGCCGCGGCCCGCACCCGGTGACCGAGCCTGCCGAGCATGGCGTCCGACAGCGAGCTCTGGTCCCACGGCCCGTCATAGCGGCGGCTGTTGATGAAGAAGGTCGGCGTGATCATCACGCCGCTCGCCTTGGCACTCGCCTCGTCGGCCTCTACGCGCTCGCGCGCGCGGGTGGACTCGGCCTCCGCCTCGCCGGGGTTGTCCTGCTGCAGCTCCAATTCGCTCGCCACGGCGACGAGGTCGTCCTCCGTCAGCTCCTGCGAGCGCGTCATCAAGGTGATGTGCGCCTTCCAGAAATGCTCCGGGTCGCGCGCCAGCTCCACCAGCTCCGCGGCGCGGCGGGCAAGCTCCACGCCGGTCAGCGGCTTGTGGCGGAAGACGTAGCGCACCCGCTCGCCGAAGCGGTCGCGCACCGCGGCGATCTCCTCGTTCGCCGCGCGGCAATAGGGGCAGGCGTAGCTGCCATATTCGACCAGCGTGATCTCCGCTCCCGGCGAGCCGAGCACGTGGTCGTTCTCGTTGACGGGGCGATCGAGCCGGCTCGTCAGACCTGCCGCGTTCATTCGGGACATCGCTCCTGTTGGCGCTCGGCGTCAGATGTCACGCCTGATCTCCGATAGACCGGCGTTCCGCTGAAATGAAGATCGCGCAGCGGCATGACGGCCATGCGGAGGCCGGCAGAGCGCCTTTTTTCACCACCTGGGGGGTTCTCGGCTAACCCTGAGGCCCGGAATGTGTAACAGTGGCCCGTAAGTCATCCAGGCCGAGACATCTCGCCTCCGCCGCTAGCTGCCGGAAATGGAGGCAATCCTATGCGCAAATTGCTGCGCGCCATCCAACTCGATCTGAAGAATCCGAACGGCTATCTCATCGTCAGCGTGCTCGGGGTCATCGGCTACGCGATGATGATCGCCGTCAAGCTCTGACGCCGGACGCCTCGCGAGGCCCCGCCGGCCGAAGCTGCGTCGCTATTTGCCGAGCAGCGCCGCGCGGAACTGGGTCTCCGACTGGTCGGCGACCTGCTCCACCGTGTACATCTGCTGCTCGCTCAGGATCGCTGCCAGCTGCTTCTGCTCGTCGGTGCGGATGTCGTCCATATCCGACTTCAGCGTCAGAAGCGTCGAGAAGGAGGGCTTCACCCCGTCCTTGACGCCGAGCTTGTCGAGCACCGCCATGCGCTGCTTCACGCCGTCCTGCAGGATGGCGTCGACCTTGGCGTTCTCAGCGGCGGGGAGGGCGAGCTGCGTTTCGATCTGCGTAGCGCTCGCCTGAAGGATGCCCTGCAGGCTCTCCTCAGCCCAGGCCGGTGCCGCCGCCATCATCAGCAGCGCGGCACCCAACGTCGCTGTGAGCCGCAATCTTGCAAAGCGTATCATCTGTCTGCCCTCCCTCGCTCCCGCTCGCCGGGCGCCGCCGGAGAGTGGCATGCAATCATGATCGGAATTTGACGCGGCGGCCCCACGGCGGCTCCGGTCGGCCGCCGCACGGGCATGGGGTCAGGTGCCGAGCAGCGCCTTGGTGAATTTCCCCCGCCACTCCTGCTCGACCGAATGGATGGTGTACATCTGCTCCTCGGAGAGCACCTTCGAGAGCTCGGTCTGCTCCGTGGTTTCGATGGCGTCCATCTTCTTCTTCAGCTCCAGCAGCGTGGAGAAGTGGGGCCGTTCGCCCCATTCGATGCCCAGGTCGTTGAAGGCCGCGATCCGCTCTTGCGCATACTCTTGAAGGATGGCGTCGGCCTTCGCCTTGTCCGTTCCGGAAAGCTGCAGCCGCGCCTCGATCTCCGCGTTGCTCGCCTCGATCATGCCCGCGTAGCTGTCCTGCGCCAACGCTGGTGAAATCGCCATCGCCGCAAGCCCCGCGAGCATCGCCGCGACCAGCCGGATTGTTGCAAGCCGTCCCATGAATGTTCCTCCGCATCGCTTCATTCGGCTGTAGGTCGCTCATGCCCGGCGCGCAACCGAGAATGTCCCGCGAAGCTTACGATCGATGACTCACACCACCCTAAGGGTCGCTGAAACATGGCATGATCGCCGTCCGCAGGGTTCATTGGTGGCCCGGGGCTGACGGACACGCACGGTGCGCAGGCGCTTCTTCATCATCCACAATCCCAGGGCCGGGACGGGGTCCCCCACGCGGTTTCACGCAACGCTGGACCACCTGCGCACATTGGGCGCCGACGTCGAGGCCCTCGAGACGACGCGTCACGGAGAGGCGCTGCGCGCCGCGGCCGATGCCGCCGGGCGCGGTGTGTTCGATGCCATCGTTGCCGCCGGCGGCGACGGGACGGTGCACGACGCGGCGGAAGGGCTCGTCGGCAGCACCACGCCGCTCGGCATCATCCCGCTCGGCACCGCCAATGTCTTGGCGCGCGAGATCGGCCTCCGCTTCGCGCCGGAGCGTCTGGCCGAGACGCTGGTCGCCGGGCCGTCGCGCTCCATGCCGCTCGGCCAGGTCAACGGCCGGCCGTTCCTCTTCGTCGTGGGTGTCGGCTTCGACGCTGAGGCGGTTCGCCATTTCGAGGAAGCGGGCACGCGCCAGCTCGGCCAGGCCGGCCTCAGCTGGCCGGTCCTGCGCGCGCTCCTCTCCGACGGCGCGGCCACACTCCGCGTGCGCACCGACCACGACGAAGCGGAGGCCGCATGGGTGATCGTCACGCGCGCCAGGCATTACGCCGGCGGCCTGCTGCTCGCCCCGCGGGCCGGCCTGGAGCGGACGGACTTCCACGTCGTGCGCTTCGCCGGCGCCAATCCCGTCACGCGCCTCCGCCAGCTCTCAGCGCTTGCCACCGGGCTCGTGGGCTACGATCCCTCGATCGCCGTCGAAGCCGCCGAGCGCGTCACCATCGAAGGCGACCCGGCCATTCCGGTGCAGGTCGACGGCGAGACGCTCGGCACCCTGCCGCTCGAGATCGGCCTCCACCCGCAACGCCTGCAGCTGATCGTCCCGGCGCGATAACGCGTCGGCACCTGCGGGCGACGTTGACGTCGGATTGGGCAACTGCATTTTGACCCCACGACACTGCAGATTGCGATGAGCTCGGCCACACGAGCTTTGGGGGAGGGCGAGAACATGGGCCTCGACGCATTGGTGAGCGTTGCGAACGTCGTCTACCTTTTCTCCTATTCGGTACGGGACATTCTCTGGCTGCGCATTCTGACCGTCGTCGGCGCCGCCCTGCTCATGCCCTATTATTATCTGCAGCCGTCACCCCTCTGGGCCCCGATCGGTTGGAACGCGGTCTTCATGGCGATCAACCTCTACTGGATTGCGAAGCTCGCTTTGGAGCGTCGGCCCGTTTCCTTTACCGACGAAGAGAGGCGCCTCTACCAGCTGGCGTTCCGCAACATGAATGAGCGGGACGCCTTCAAGCTGTTTCGCCTCGGGACCTGGTCCTCTCAACCGGTCGGGACGATCCTGGTGACCCGGGGCCAACAATTGGACGTCCTGTCGGTCATCGTGGACGGTGAGGTCAGCGTCGAGATGGATGGAACGCAGACGGACACGCTTCACGAGGGCCGTTTCCTCGGCAGCTCCGCCTTCCTGAACCGGGGTACGGACTACACGACGCCGGTCACGGTCAGGGTGACCAAGCCGACCCGGGTTCTCGCTTGGCAATTCTCCCAGTTGGCAGAAGAGCTTGCGAAAGACGAGGATCTCGAAGTCGCCATGGAGGCGAGCCTGGGGCTGGAGATCTCACGCTTCCTGCAAAGCGCAAGGAGGGAGATCCTGCAATTTCATCACACGTAGGGCCGTTCCTCCATGCAAAGAGCCTTGTGTCGAGCACCGTATTGGCTGCTGACAAATAGCCTAAGAAGAAGCAGCTCTCGTGCGACGAGGCCGGGTTGGCTTACGCGCCGTCGGAGTTGAGCGGCGGACCTGCAGTTTCCGTCCCGGCTTCAAGACGATCTCGACAGGAGCACTCGGCATATCGGCGACAAGGCGCAGCTTTCCACCGAGCGCCGTGATGTAGCTCGACAAGGTCGAAATCAGCATGTCGTCGCGCTGCTCCAGGCGCGAGACGTTCTCCTGTCCGATGCCGGCCGTCGCCGCCACTTCCTTTTGCGTTTTCGCCACGGCTTGGCGGACCTGCTTCAGAGAGTAGGCGGCGATCAGCTCCTCGGCGCGCGCCTCTATAGCGGCTCGATCCGCCTTCGGCAGTGACACTAATATCTGGTCAAGGCTTCTCACTGTTTCTCCTTCAAATTCCTGAGATGCCGTCGGTAGCGGCCGTCCGCTTGCTCGATGAGCTTTTTGTAGAATCGCTTTACGCTGCTGCCGCTCTTGTCGCCGGCGACGAGGAGAACCCCGCGCCGTCTCGGGTCGAACGCATAGGCCACGCGCCACACACCACCATCGGCATTGAAACGAAGCTCCTTCATGTTGGCGAAGGCGGAGCCGTTCAGCGTGTCGGCGTGCGGTCGCCCAAGGGACGGCCCGAACTCGGCGAGCAGTTTCGCATGCGCCAGCAGCTCGATGCGAACAGCTCGTGAAAGCACCTGCATCTCGGCATCGAACTCCGGATGGAACTCGATGAGCCACACCATCGACTATATGCTCTCAGAAGCATATGATGTCAAGGTCATTTCTGTCGCCCCAGCTTCTTCAGCTCATAAAGCCTCTCCAGCGCCTCCTTCGGCGACAGCGCATCCGGATCGATCGCCTCCAGCGCCTTCACCGCCGGGTGCTCCTTCGCCTCCTCCTCCATCCCCCGTATCGCCGAGAAGAGCGGCAGATCGTCGACGATCGGGATGGGCCGTCCGCGCTCGCCCTTCTCCAGGAGGTCGAGCACCGTCTTCGCCCGCGTCGTCACCGAGGCCGGCAGGCCGGCGAGCTTGGCCACCTGGATGCCGTAGGAGCGGTCGGCGGCGCCCGGCGCCACTTCGTGCAGGAAGACCACGTCGCCCTTCCACTCCTTCACCTTCATGGTGGCGTTGACGAGCCGCGGCAGCTTCGAGGCGAGCGCGGTCAGCTCGTGATAGTGCGTGGCGAAGAGCGCGCGGCTGCGGTTCGCCTCGTGCAGGTGCTCGATCACCGCCCAGGCGATGGAGAGCCCGTCGAAGGTCGCCGTGCCGCGGCCGATCTCGTCGAGGATGACCAGCGAGCGCGGCCCCGCCTGGTTCAGGATGGCGGCGGTCTCCACCATCTCCACCATGAAAGTGGAGCGCCCGCGCGCCAGATCGTCGGCCGCGCCGACCCGGCTGAAGAGCGCGTCCACCACGCCGATATGCGCCGCGCGCGCCGGCACGAACGAGCCGGCCTGCGCCAGGATGGCGATCAGCGCGTTCTGGCGCAGGAAGGTCGACTTGCCCGCCATGTTCGGCCCGGTCAGCAGCCAGATGCGGCCCGCGTCTTCTCCGCTTGCCGCCGCGTCGCCCTCCCCCCTTGCGGGGGAGGGTGCCCCTTGCGCTTGCGCAAGGGGCGGGAGAGGGGGCTGTGCCGTGTCGCGTTTCCCCTCACCCGGATCGCTGGCGCGATCCGACCTCTCCCCGGAGGGGAGAGGAAGGGTGCCCCCGGCGCTGCCTTCATCTCTTGCCGCGAGCGAAGCCGTCGTCGAAGGGCCAAGATCGCAATCGTTGCCGACAAAGCTCTCGCCCGCCGCCTTCAGCGCCTGCTCCACGACCGGGTGGCGCCCGCCCTCGATCTTAAAGGCGAGGCTGCGGTCCACCTTCGGCCGCACGTAGTCTTCGCGCGCCGCAAGCTCCGCCAGCGCCGTCGCCACGTCGAGCGCCGCGAGCGCCTGCGCGGCGGAGCGGATCGCCTTCTCCTGCGACGCGATGCGGGCGGAGAGATCGTCGAACAGGTCGAGCTCGATCATCAGCGCCCGGTCGGCGGCGCTGGCGATCTTCTGCTCCAGCTCCGCCAGCTCGGTGGTGGTGAAGCGCATGGCGTTCGCCATGGTCTGCCGATGGATGAATTTTTCCGCGTCGCCGTTCGCCTGCAGCGCATTCGCCTGTCCGGCGGTGACTTCGACGAAATAGCCCAGCACGTTGTTGTGCTTGATCTTCAGCGAGCGGATGCCGCTTTGCTCCGCGTAGCGCGCCTGCAGCCCGGCGATCACCCGGCGGCTTTCGTCGCGCAGCGCCCGCGCCTCGTCGAGCGCCGCCTCGTAGCCGGGCCGCACGAAGCCGCCATCGCGTTTCAGGAGCGGCAGGTCGTCGGCGAGCGCCGCCGAAAGCCGCTCCGCCAGGTGGGCCGGCACATGGTCCAGGCGTTCCGCAAGACGCAGAGCCGGAGGCGCTGAGTCACTGTTTTCGCCGTAATGTTCGCACTGCAACCGCTGATAAATGCTTCGGGCGCCCTCCGCGCCGGCGCGGATCATGTCGAGATCGCGCGGGCCGCCGCGCTCCAGCCCCAGCCGCGACAGCGCCCTCAGCATGTCGGGAATGGCCGAGAGCGCCGCGCGGAGGCCCGCGCGCAGCTCCGGCCGCTCGACGAAGAGCTCGACCAGATCAAGCCGCTCGGCGATCTCGGCCGGTTGGGTCAGCGGATCCGCCAGCCGCTCCGCCAGAAGCCGCTGAGCCGCCTGCCGTGCGCGTGCGGTCCACCGCCGCCAGCAGGCTCCCGGCCCGCCCGCCGGAGATTGTCCGGAAAAGCTCCAGGTTCGCCCGCGTCGCGGCGTCGATTCGCATGGAATCGCTGTCGCTCAGCCGTCGCGGCGGCTCGATCGGCGGGCGTTTGGAAATCTGCGTCTTGTCGATATAGGCGATGAGCGCCGCCCCTGCCGACAGCTCGGCGCGAGAGAAATTCCCGAACGATTCCATCGTCTTGACGCCGAAGAGCGCCGACAGCCGGTCCTCCGCCGACCCGGCGTCGAAGAAGGCCGCCGGAAGCGGCGTCAGCGCCGCCTCTATCTGATTGATGGCGCTGCGGATTTCCTCGTCCTGCGCCAGCCGGTCGGCGACCAGCGCCTCGCGCGGCTCGATCCGCGCCAGCGCCGCCGCGAGCCCGCCCGGCCGGCATTCGGCGATGCGGAACTCGCCGGTGGAGATGTCGATCCAGGCCAGCGCGTATCGCCCGGCACCGTCGCTGTCGGCGATTTTCGTGAGTGATGCCAGGTAGTTGTGACGCCCGGAATCGAGCAGCCGCTCCTCCGTGATGGTGCCGGGCGTCACCAGCCGCGTCACGTCGCGCCGCACCACCGACTTGGAGCCGCGCTTCCTCGCCTCCTTCGGATCCTCCGTCTGCTCGCACACCGCGACGCGGAAGCCCCGCGCGATCAGCTTCTGCAGGTAGTCGTCCGCCGCATGCACCGGCACCCCGCACATGGGGATATCCTGGCCCAGGTGCTTGCCCCGCTTGGTGAGCGCGATCCCCAGCGCCCGCGACGCCACCTCCGCGTCGTCGAAGAACAGCTCGTAGAAATCCCCCATCCGGTAGAAAAGCAGACAATCGGGATTGGCGGCGCGAATCTCGATATATTGCTCCATCATGGGGGTGACGCGGCCGCCCGCGGGTTCGCGGGTTTCCTGGCCGGTGCCCTCGTCGTGCTGCGGCTCGTTTCTGTTCATGGCCGCGAAGCTAGAGCATGATCCCGAAAAGTGGGAACCGGTTTTCGGACAAGATCGTGCTCCAGCAAAGAGATGCGTCGGCGGCGCGCCGCAAGCCAGAACGGCATCGCGCCCGCCCCCATCCATGCAACGCTGCGTCAACATAGGGCGGTGGCGCGGCTTGCCCGTTGCGGCCCGGGCCTGTACGCCGGGCGCGAATTTGGAGGCCAAATGACCATGGATACCGAAGCGATCCTGGAACGGCGGCGCCTCAGGCGGCGGGCGAGCTTCTGGCGCGTCACCGCGCTGGTGATTCTCGCCGTCGCTATCGCTGTCGCCGTCGGTGCCGTGTGGGACGTCGAGGGTGGTGTCGAGGGCGGCCACGTCGCCGAGATCAAGATCGACGGCTTCATCGCCACCCGGCCGAATGCGGTGGATCTGATCGACAAGGCGGCGAAGGCGGGCGCCGTCAAGGCGATCGTGCTTCACATCGATTCCGGCGGCGGCGCGGCAAGCGGCGGAGAGGCGCTTTACAAGGCGATCCGCCATGCCTCCGAGGAGAAGCCGGTGGTCGCTGTCATCGACGGCGTCGGCGCCTCGGCCGCCTATATGGCCGCCATCGCCGCCGATCGGGTGGTGGCACGGGAGACCGCCATCACCGGCTCCATCGGCGTCATCTTCCAATATGCGCATTTCGAGGAGCTGCTGCAGAAGGTCGGGGCGCAATACGAGGAGATCAAGAGCGCCCCGCTGAAGGGCGAGCCTTCCATCTTCTCGCCGCCCACGCCGGGGGCCGAGGCGATGGTGAAATCGGTGGTGGACGATACGTTTGACTGGTTCGTCGGGATTGTGGCGGAACGCCGCGACCTGACGCCGGTCCGGGCGCGGCAACTGGCTGACGGGAGCATCTTCACCGGCCGGCAGGCGGTGGCCAATGGCCTGATCGACGCGGTCGGCGGCGACGCGGAGGCGCGCGCCTGGCTCGCCTCCGAGAAGGGCGTCTCCGAGGACCTTCCCGAGCGCGACTGGGAGAAGAGCGAGCCGTTCATGTCGGTCTTCGGCGCCCATGCGCTGGTCGGGCTCGCCCGGCTGGTCGGCCTCGATCCGACGGCAATTCCGATTCTGCCACAAAGACTTGCAGTTGACGGCCTCCTGTCGGTTTGGCAGGGTTCATCCGCCATCGGGCGTTCCGATCGCTAGGGGGCCAGCGTGATCAAATCGGAGCTCATTGAGCGGATTGCCGAGCGCAATCCGCATCTCTACCAGCGCGATGTGGAGCACATCGTCAACGCCATCCTGGAGGAGGTCGTCGCGGCGCTTGCGCGCGGCGATCGTGTCGAGCTGCGCGGCTTCGGCGCCTTCTCGGTCAAGAACCGGCCGGCACGCGTGGGGCGCAACCCGCGCACCGGCGAGCAGGTTGTCGTATCGGAGAAATACGTGCCTTTCTTCAAGACGGGCAAGGATATGCGTGAACGGCTGAACGCCGGAGGCTGACTGTGCTCCGCACGCTTGGCATCATCCTGAAGTGGGCGATCCTGCTGCCGATACTGGCCGTGATCGTGCTGCTCGCTGTCGCCAACGACCAGACCGTCACCGTCCATCTGAACCCTTTCGACACCGCCGATCCGGTGCTCAGGGTCGATCTGGCGCTCTATCAGCTCGCCTTCATCCTGTTCGTGCTCGGCACGCTGGTCGGCGCGCTGATCGTCTGGCGCAGGCAGTGGAAATATCGCCGCCATGCCCGCGAGCAGCGGCACGAGGCCGCCACCTGGCAGGCGCGCGCCGAGCGCTCGGAGCGCCAGCAGGCCGGCCCCGCGCCGTCTCGGTCCGCCGGCCTGCTTCCGCGGCCCGAGCGCGGCTAGTTGCCGGCAGAGCCAAAGCCCGCAAATGCGCATTCTTTCGGCCGACGATGTCGCCGGCGCTTTGCCGTTCCCGCGCCTGGTCGAGGCGCTGCGCGAGGCGTTTCGCAGCGACATCGTGGCGCCGATGCGCCATCATCACACCATTGAGCGGCCCGGCGAGCCGGACGCCACGCTTCTCCTGATGCCGGCCTGGACGGCCGGTGCAAACGGCCATGTCGGGGTGAAGATCGCCTCCGCCTTTCCCGGCAATTCCGCGCGCTCCCTGCCGAGCATCATGGCGAGCTATGTGCTCATGGATGGCGACACAGGCCGGCCGGTCGCCATGCTCGACGGCGGCATGCTGACGCTGAGAAGGACGGCCGCCGCCTCGGCGCTCGCCGCCTCCTATCTGGCGCGCGACGATGTCCACCGCCTCGTCATGGTCGGCGCCGGCGCGCTGGCGCCGCACCTCATCGAAGCGCATGCGAGCGTGCGCCCGATCGAGACCGTGGCGATCTGGAACCACAAAGCGGGCCGCGCCGAAAAGCTTGCGGCGCAGCTTGCGGATCGCCCCTACGCGGTCACCGCCGTCTCCGACCTCGAAGCGGCGGTGCGCGACGCCGACATCATCTCCTGCGCCACCCTGTCGTCCGAGCCGCTGGTGAGCGGCGACTGGCTGAAGCCGGGCGCGCATCTCGATCTGGTCGGCAGCTTCACGCCGGCCATGCGCGAGAGCGACGACGCGGCGGTCCGCCGCGCCCGCGTCTATGTGGACACGCGGGCGGGCGCGCTGAAGGAGGCGGGCGACATCGTCCTTCCCATCAAGGCCGGCGTGATCGGCGAGGCCGATATCTGCGGCGATCTCTTCGACCTCTGCCGCGGCACCACCGAGGGGCGGCGCTCCGCCGAGGAGATCACGCTCTTCAAGTCGGTCGGCACGGCGCTTGAGGACCTGGCGGCGGCCGAGCTTGCGATCGCCGGTGCCCCCTCTGGTTGAAGTCGCGGCTGCCGGCTTGGCAGGCCGCGCAATATTTTCCAAAGTCCGGCGAGGGGAGGATTTTTCGATGAGGCCGGTTCGCTCGCTCACGCTCGTTGTTGCCGCCGTCGCCGTCGGCTTGGCCCTGTCGGCCTGCCGCACGACCAAGGACGACAAGACCTACAATTACGATCCCGCCGCGCATCAGCGGGCCGTGGAGCTGAAGTCGAAGGTGCAGACGGTGATGGCGAATTCCACCGAAGCCTATTCGGCGCATCGCGCCGCGGTGGATGCCGTCAACGCCGACCTGGAGAAGGCCTACGAGCTCTCCGCCGCCGCGCCGGACAATCAGACGATCGCCGACGAATGGGCGGCGATAAAGAACCCGGGCGGCGACCTTTACGGCGGCTATGTCCGCCTCTGGCAGGCGAGGGGCCGCGTAGACGAGGCCACGCGCGACGCGGCGATGACCAAGGTCACCGCGCACCTCGATTACATCCTGTGCCTCGAGGCGGCGAAGCGCACCAAGGCCGGCGTGTGCACGCCACCCGAGACATCGGCGCCCGCGGCCGCAGCGCCGGGGCCCGTGCCCGCCGCTCCTCCGCCCGCCTGAGGCCGAGCCAGAATCCGGCTTGAATTCCCTGCTCTCGCGGCCTATATCGCCGTCAACACATCTCGAACTAAATCGAGAGTGGGTCCTGCGGGGCCCGCTCTTTTTTGTTGCCCGAGAGGGGGCCGGGAGGTCCCGAGCGGGCGAGGGGATGAATGGAAGAGCGCCGTCTGACACGCGAAACCGGGCTTGAGGCCAAGGTTGCCCACATTGTGGAGCCGATCGCTCGCGATCTCGGCTACGAGTTGGTGCGGGTGAAAATTTCCGGCGTCAACGGCATGACCGTGCAGATCATGGCCGAGCGGGCCGACGGCTCCATGACGATCGAGGATTGCGAGCGCCTGTCGCGCGACATCTCGCCGGCGCTCGACGTGGCCGATCCGATCGACCGCGAATACAACCTCGAAGTCTCTTCGCCCGGCATCGACCGCCCGCTGACCCGCGCCAAGGATTTCGACATGTGGGCCGGCCACGAGGCGAAGGTCGAGCTGGAGCAGGCGCTCGACGGGCGCAAGCGCTTTCGCGGCGTGCTGCTCGGCGTGAAGGACGGCACGGCCGGCATGCGGTTGCTCGACGCGGGCGAGACGGGTGATGTCTGGCTGCCGCTCGATCTGATCGGCGACGCCAAGCTGGTGCTGACGGACGCGCTTCTGAAAGCGGCGCCGGCGGCGGACGGCAACGGATTGAAGACTGCAACGAACTGACCTCAACGGAGCTTACGGCAATGGCTGTCAGTGCAAATCGGCTCGAACTCCTGCAGATCGCTGACGCGGTAGCGCGTGAGAAAACGATCGACCGGAGGATCGTCATCACCGCCATGGAGGACGCCATCCAGAAGGCGGCGAAGTCCCGCTACGGCGTGGAGACGGACGTGCGCGCCGAGATCGACGAGAAGACCGGCGACATCCGACTGCAGCGCCTCATGGAGGTGGTCGAACTGGTGGAGGAGCCGGCGGCGCAGATCTCCGTGGAGGACGCACGGTTGCGCAATCCCGCCGCGCAGGTCGGCGACTACATCTCCGAGCCGCTGCCGCCGCTCGAATATGGCCGCATCGCCGCCCAGTCGGCCAAGCAGGTCATCATGCAGAAGGTGCGCGAGGCCGAGCGCGACCGCCAGTACGAGGACTACAAGGACCGCATCGGCGAGATCGTGAACGGCACGGTGAAGCGCGTCGAATACGGCAATGTCATCGTCGACCTCGGCCGCGGCGAGGCGATCATTCGCCGCGACGAGATGATCCCCCGCGAGACCTTCCGCTACGGCGATCGGGTGCGCGCCTATGTCTACGACGTGCGCCGCGAGCAGCGGGGCCCGCAGATCTTCCTGTCGCGCACGCATCCGCAGTTCATGGCGAAGCTGTTCACCATGGAGGTGCCGGAAATCTACGACGGCATCATCGAGATCAAGTCGGTGGCGCGCGACCCCGGCTCCCGCGCCAAGATCGCGGTTGTCTCGCGCGATTCCTCCATCGATCCGGTCGGCGCCTGCGTGGGCATGCGCGGCAGCCGCGTGCAGGCCGTGGTGGGCGAGCTGGCCGGCGAGCGCATCGACATCATCCCCTGGAACCAGGACGCCGCCACCTTCATCGTCAACTCGCTGCAGCCGGCCGAGGTCGCCAAGGTGGTGCTCGACGAGGACGCCGAGCGCATTGAAGTCGTGGTGCCGGATGACCAGCTGTCGCTTGCCATCGGCCGGCGCGGCCAGAACGTGCGTCTGGCTTCGCAGCTCACCGGCTGGGACATCGACATCATGACCGAGGACGAGGAATCGGAGCGCCGGCAGAAGGAGTTCCAGGACCGCACCCAGCTGTTCATCGACGCGCTCGATGTGGACGAGATGGTGGCGCAGCTGCTCGCCTCGGAAGGCTTCGCCTCCATCGAGGACGTCGCCTTTGTCGAGCTCGACGAGGTCGCGTCCATCGAAGGCTTCGACGAGGAGACGGCGGAAGAGCTTCAGACGCGCGCGCGCGAATATCTGGAGAAGATCGAGGCGGAGCAGGACGAGGAGCGCAAGAAGCTCGGCGTCTCCGACGACCTGAAGGAGGTGCCCGGCATCACCACGGCGATGATGGTGGCGCTCGGCAAGGAAGACATCAAGACGCTGGAGGACCTCGCCTATTGTGCCACCGACGATCTTGTCGGCTGGGTGGAGCGCAAGGACGGCGAGACGCAGCGCTTCGAAGGCGCGCTCTCCGGCTTCGACGTGTCGCGCCAGGAGGCGGAGCAGATCGTCATGGCGGCGCGGCTGAAGGCCGGCCTGGTGACGGAGGAGGACCTCGCGCCGCCGGCCGAGGAAGCGGCCGAAGGTGAAGAAGCGGAGGCGGCTGCCGTTTGACGGAAGCGCTGGCAGATATCGGCGCCCCCGAGGGGCGCTCGCGCGGCCGCACACGCATGTGCGCGGTGACGCGCGAGGTGCGCCCGGAGAGGGAGCTGATCCGCTTCGTCGCCGCGCCCGACGGCTCCGTCGTGCCGGACCTCAAGGCGCGGCTCCCGGGCCGCGGCGTCTGGCTCGGCGCCGACCGGGCCACCGTCTTGCAGGCGCTGAAGAAGAATGTCCTGCAGCGCGGGCTGAAACGGCCGGTCAGGCCGGCCGGCGATTTGGCGGATCAGGTAGCGGCGCGGCTCCGGGAAGCCGCGCTCGGCCGCCTCGGGCTGGCGCGCCGGGCGGGCGCGGTCGTCGCCGGCTTCGCCAAGACGGAAGCGGCGGCAGGGCGCGAGGCGCTTGCCGCCATCATCGCCGCCTCCGACGCGGCCGACGACGGCCAGCGCAAGATGCGTCAGGCGCTCGCGCGACGGTTTGGTTCCGAGCTGCCGATACCCGTTATCCGTCTCTTCGATTCGGCGGAATTGGGTTTGGCAATGGGTCGGCCAGATGTGATACATGCTGCAGTGCTTCAAAGCCCGGCAGGTAGAAGTTTCGTGGAAGCGGCCATCCGCCTCCAGCGCTATGAAGGCGCGGGCGATGGCCGGATGCGGGAAACAGCGGACAAGCCGCAGGAATTGATGGATGAGTGATACGACGAGTAAGGACAAGACGCTGCGGGTCGGTCGCAAGCCGCTCTCCCTGAAGCGCGACACCGATACGGTGCGCCAGAGCTTCTCGGGCGGCCGCACCAAGGCCGTCGTGGTTGAGAAGAAGCGCCGCCGCGTCGCCGGCCCCGGCGCCGAGACTCCCGCGGCTCCGGTCGAGGAGGCGCCGGCTCCGAAGGTGGAGGCGCCGCGCCGTCCCGCCGTGCGCCCCGATATCGAGCCGCCGGCGGCTTCTTCGCGCTCACGTGGCGGCGGCATGGTGCTGCGCACGCTGACCGAAGAAGAGCAGGACGCGCGCAAGCACGCGCTCGACGCCGCTCGCGTCCGCGAGGCGGAGGAGCGCAAGCAGGCCGAGGTCGACGCGCGCCGCCGTGCCGAGGACGAAGACCGGCTGAAGCGCGAGCGCGAGGAAGCCGAGCGTCGGCAGGCCGAGGAAGAGGCCCGCAAGCAGGCCGAGGACGAGGCGCGCCGCCGCTCCGAGGATGCGGCGCGGCGCCGCCTGGGCGAAGAGGCAGCGCCCGCGTCGGCGCGTCCCGCCGCCGAAGCGCCTGGCCGTGCCCCGCGCCGGGTGGAGATTCCCAAGCCGGTGCGCACCAAGGGGGCGCCGGGTGAGCGCCGCCGCGGCCGGCTGACCGTCACCAATGCGCTCGAGGCATCGGAAAGCGAGCGCGAGCGCTCGCTCGCCTCGGTGCGGCGCAAGCGCGAGAAGCAGCAGCGTCAGCTGCACGGCTTCCAGCCGTCACAGGAGAAGATCGTCCGCGACGTGGTGATCCCCGAGGCGATCACCGTGCAGGAGCTCGCCAACCGCATGGCCGAGCGCGCCGTCGACGTGATCCGCCTCCTGATGAAGGACGGCCAGATGGTGAAGATCACCGACGTGCTCGATGCCGACACGGCGCAGATCGCGGCCGAAGAGATGGGGCACAATGTGCGCCGCGTCGCCGCCTCCGACGTCGAGGAGGGCCTCTTCGATACTCCCGACGCCGAGGAGACGCTAAAGCCGCGCTCGCCGGTCGTGACCATCATGGGCCATGTCGACCACGGCAAGACGTCGCTGCTCGATGCCATCCGCGCCGCCAACGTCGTATCGACCGAGGCCGGGGGCATCACCCAGCATATCGGCGCCTACCAGGTCGAGCAGGCCGGCCAGAAGATCACCTTCATCGACACGCCGGGCCACGAGGCGTTCACCGCCATGCGCGCCCGCGGCGCCCAGGCGACCGACATCGCCATCCTGGTGGTGGCGGCCGACGACGGCGTGATGCCGCAGACGGTGGAGTCCATCAACCATGCGCGCGCCGCCGGCGTGCCGATCATCGTGGCGATCAACAAGATCGACGTGCCGGGCGCCAATCCTCAGAAGGTGCGCACCGAGTTGCTGCAGCACGAGATCGTCGTGGAATCGATGGGCGGCGAGACGCTGGAGGTCGAGGTCTCCGCGCTCAAGCACACCAATCTCGACAAGCTTTTGGAAGCCATCCTCCTGCAGTCGGAAATCCTCAACCTGCAGGCCAATCCGGATCGTCCGGCGGAAGGCATCGTGGTCGAGGCGCAGCTCGATCGCGGGCGCGGGCCGGTCGCGACCGTGCTGGTGCAGCGCGGCACGCTGCATGTCGGCGACATCATCGTTGCCGGCGCCGAATGGGGCCGCGTGCGCGCGCTGATCGACGATCACGGCGAGCAGGTGAAGGAGGCCGGCCCCTCGATGCCCGTGGAGGTGCTGGGCTTCCAGGCGACGCCTGAGGCCGGCGACCGCCTCGGCGTGGTGGAGAACGAGGCGCGCGCTCGCGAGGTCACCGAATACCGGCAGAACGTGCGCCGCGAGAAGACGGCGGCAAGCGCCGCCGGTGCCCGCGGCTCGCTCGAGCAGATGATGAGCCGCCTGCAGGTGGAGGGCAAGAAGCTCTTCCCCATCCTCATCAAGGGCGACGTGCAGGGCTCGGTCGAGGCGATCGTCCAGGCGCTGGAGAAGCTCGGCACCGACGAGGTGGCGGCGCAGGTCATGCATGCCGGCGTCGGCGGCATCACCGAGTCCGACGTCAGCCTCGCCGGCGCGTCGGAAGCCGCGATCCTCGGCTTCAACGTCCGCGCCAACGCGCAGGCACGCGCCGCGGCGGAGCGCGAAGGCGTCGAAATCCGCTACTACAACATCATCTACGACCTGGTCGATGACATCAAACAGGCGATGTCGGGGATGCTGTCGCCGGAGCGGCGCGAGACCTTCCTCGGCAACGCGGAGATCCTGGAGGTGTTCAACATCTCCAAGGTCGGCAAGGTCGCCGGCTGCCGCGTCACCGAGGGCAAGGTGGAGCGCGGTGCGGGCGTGCGCCTCATCCGCAACAACGTCGTCATCCACGAGGGCAAGCTCTCCACGCTCAAGCGCTTCAAGGACGAGGTGCGCGAGGTGCCGGCCGGCCAGGAATGCGGCATGGCCTTCGAGAAATACGAGGACATGCGCGCCGGCGACGTCATCGAGTGCTACCGCGTGGAGGAGATCGCGCGGACGCTTTGAGGCGGCGGGGCGGAGAGCTCTGGCGTTCGGCGCGATGCTGCGTCACTCGCTGGCGATGACGCGACGCTCACGGCTGGAAAGCCGCAGCGTTCGAGGTCGGCATCGCCGGACTGGGATCGGGCGATCCATTGCGACGACGATCGCTCACTGCGACAGTCGTGCGAGTCGGCTGATGCTTCGGGTCAGGCGGGTCGTCGACGAAAGGACAAGGCGCAGACCGCGTCACAACGGCCGACGGATGTCACGCTTCGACACAGCTCCGGCCCGTCCCAGCGCCAGCTGCGCGTCAGCGAGCTGGTGCGCCATGCGCTTGGCCGAGCTTTTTGCGCGCGGCGAGGCGGGGACGGACTTCGACGGCATGCTCGTCTCCTTCGCGGAGGTGCGCATGTCGGCCGATCTGCGTCACGCCACGGTGCTCGTCGCGCCGCTCGCCGCGAAGGCGACGACGCCGTCGTTGACAGCCTCAACAAGCATGCCCGGTTTCTGCGCGGCCGCATCGCGCCGGCGCTGAAGCAGATGAAATACATGCCCGACCTCAAGTTCCGACTCGACACGCGCTTCGAGGACGACGCAAGGATCGACCAGCTCTGAAGTCGCCCGAAGTAGCGCGCGACCTGGAGCATGAAAAAGAAGACGACGAGGAGGAAAAGGGCTGATGGGTCGCCGCGACAAGGGCAGGAAGGTCGACGGCTGGCTGGTGCTCGACAAGCCGGTCGGCATGACCTCGACGGAAGCTGTGGCGCGGGTGAAGCGGCTCTTCAACGCACAGAAGGCCGGTCACGCCGGCACCCTCGACCCGCTCGCCACCGGCTCGCTGCCGATTGCGCTGGGCGAGGCGACGAAGACCGTCGCCAACGTCATGGACGGGCGCAAGCTCTACCGCTTCACCGTCAGGTGGGGCGAGGAGACGGCGACCGACGATGCCGAGGGCGATGTCGTGGAACGCTCCGACGTGCGGCCCGACGAGGCTGAAATCCGCGCCGTGCTGCCGGAATTCACCGGCGCCATCATGCAGGTCCCGCCGCGCTATTCCGCCGTGAAGATCTCCGGAGAGCGCGCCTACGACCTGGCTCGCGGCGGCGAAACGGTCGAGCTGGAGGCGCGCGAGATCGCCGTCCACCGGCTCGATATCGTCGAGTGCCCCGACACCGATCACTCCGTTTTCGAGGCCGAATGCGGCAAGGGCGCCTATGTGCGGGCGCTGGCGCGCGACATGGGGCGGCGGCTCGGCACATTCGGCCACGTCGTCGGGTTGCGGCGGCTCAGCGTCGGCCCGTTTGGCGAAGATCAGATGATTTCGCTGGAAAAGCTCGACGAGTTGGGCGATAAGGCGCTCGCTTCCGGTGGCTCTGCCGCCGACGAGGCGCTCTTATCGGTTGCGACGGCGCTGGACGGCATCCCGGCGCTCGCCATGACTGAGCGGGATGCGGCCCGCCTCAGGAGAGGCCAGGCCGTTATTCTAAGAGGACGGGATGCGCCCGTCGTGTCCGGCCCTGCCTATGCGGTTTTCGGCGGTATGCCCGTCGCGCTCGGTGAGGTCGACAAGGGCGCTTTCAATCCCAAACGTGTGTTCAATCTGTCCGACGGCCGCAGACGGCCCGGCAACGAAAGCTTAACGAGGATGACCGATGTCGATCACAGCTGATCGAAAGCAAGAGCTTATTAAGGAATACGCCACGAAAGACGGCGACACCGGTTCGCCGGAAGTGCAGGTTGCCATACTTTCGGAGCGCATTTCAAACCTGACCGAACACTTCAAGAGCCACGCGAAGGATAACCATTCGCGTCGTGGACTTCTGAAGCTGGTCTCCCAGCGCCGCCGGCTTCTCGACTATCTCAGATCGAGTGACTCGTCGCGCTATCAGGCGCTGATTTCGCGGCTTGGACTGCGCCGCTAGGGCGCGCCGCGGCGGACGAGCGAGGAGGCCGTCCGTTGAAAGTCCAACAATGCGGGAATGGCCATGGCAGGATCGCCGGTCGCTCATGAGCTGGATTGTCGGCTCGGAGCGCCCCGCCGTCTTGCACATGGCCTGTCCTGCTTTCGCATGATCGAAAGGACGAACCATGTTTGATATCCAGAAAATAACGATCGAATGGGGCGGGCGGGAGCTCACCCTCGAGACGGGGCGCATGGCGCGCCAGGCCGACGGCGCCGTGCTTGCCACCTATGGCGAGACCGCGGTGCTCGCCACCGTCGTATCGGAGCGCGAGCCGAAGCCGGGCTTCGACTTCTTCCCGCTCACCGTGAACTACCAGGAAAAATACTTCGCCGCCGGCCGCATTCCGGGCGGCTTCTTCAAGCGCGAGGGCCGTCCGACCGAGAAGGAGACGCTGACCTCGCGCCTCATCGACCGGCCCATCCGTCCGCTCTTCGCCCCCGGCTACAAGAACGACACGCAGGTGATCGCCACCGTTCTCTCGCACGATCTTGAGAACGATCCCGACATCGTCGCCATGGTTGCCGCTTCCGCCGCGCTGACGCTTTCCGGCGTGCCCTTCATGGGCCCCATCGGCGGCGCCCGCGTCGGCTACATCAACGGCAATTACGTTCTCAACCCGCTCGTCGACCAGGTGAAGGAGTCGCAGCTCGACCTCATCGTCGCCGGCACAGGAGACGCGGTGCTGATGGTGGAATCGGAAGCCCACCAGCTCTCCGAGGACGTGATGCTCGGCGCCGTCATGTTCGGCCACCGCTCGTTCCAGCCCGTCATCGAGGCGATCGTCAAGCTCGCCGAGCGGGCCGCCAAGGAGCCGCGCGAGCACATCGTTGCGGACCGCTCCGCGCTCTATGACCGCGTGCGCGCGATAGCCGCCGACGAGCTCGGCAGCGCCTACTCGATCACCGGCAAGGCCGAGCGCCAGGACGCCGTTAAGGCGGTGAAGGACAAGGTGAAGGCCGAGCTTTGCCCGCCGGACGCCACGGATGCGCCCTCCGCACAGGTGGTCTCCGACCTCTTCAAGAAGCTGGAGAGCGACATCGTCCGCGGCCGCATCCTCGACAACGGCCAGCGCATCGACGGCCGCGACCTGAAGACCGTCCGCCAGATCGTGGCGGAGGTTGGCGTGCTTCCGCGCACCCACGGCTCGGCGCTGTTCACTCGCGGCGAGACGCAGGCGCTGGTGGTCGCGACGCTCGGCACCGGCGAGGACGAGCAGATGATCGACAGCCTCGAGGGCACCTACAAGGTCGCCTTCATGCTGCACTACAATTTCCCGCCCTATTCGGTCGGCGAGACCGGCCGCATGGGCTCGCCCGGCCGTCGCGAGATCGGCCACGGTAAGCTCGCCTGGCGCGCGGTCCGTCCGATCCTGCCGGCGACGCACGAGTTCCCCTACACGCTGCGCGTCGTCTCCGAGATCACCGAGTTCGAACGGCTCGTCCTCCATGGCGACGGTGTGCGGAACGTCGCTGGCGCTGATGGATGCCGGTGTGCCCTTGAAGGCGCCGGTCGCCGGCATCGCCATGGGCCTGATCAAGGAGGACGAGCGCTTCGCGGTCCTCTCCGACATCCTCGGCGACGAGGATCACCTCGGCGACATGGACTTCAAGGTCGCCGGCACGGCGGACGGCATCACCTCGCTGCAGATGGACATCAAGATCCAGGGCATCACCGAGGAGATCATGAAGGTGGCGCTCGATCAGGCCAAGGATGGGCGTCTGCACATCCTCGGCGAGATGTCGAAGGCGCTGGGCGAGGCGCGCGCCGAGCTTGGCGAATACGCGCCGCGCATCGAGACGATGAAGATCCCCGTCGACAAGATCCGCGACGTGATCGGCACCGGCGGCAAGATCATCCGCGAGATCGTCGAGAAGACCGGCGCCAAGATCAACGTCGAGGACGACGGCACGATCAAGGTCGCCTCGGCGAACGCCGAGTTGATCCAGGCCGCGCTCAAATGGATCCATGGGATCACCGCGGAGCCGGAGGCCGGCCAGATCTATCAGGGCACGGTTGTGAAGATCGTCGACTTCGGCGCCTTCGTGAACTTCTTCGGCTCGCGCGACGGCCTCGTGCACGTCTCGCAGCTCGCCCCGCACCGCGTCCAGAACGTCAAGGACGTGGTGAAGGAAGGCGACAAGGTCTGGGTCAAGTTCATGGGCTCCGACGAGCGCGGCAAGGTGCGCCTGTCGATGAAGGTGGTCGACCAGGAGACCGGCCAGGAGATCCCGCGCGAGAAGAGGGGCGAGGACGGCGAAGCCGCCGCATAGCCGCTTTTCATCATCGCAATACAAAAGGGCGCCGCGCGGCGCCCTTTTTCGTTTCGCGCGGTCTGTCCGTCAGCCGGCCACCGCGAACGTCGAGCCCGGCGATTCCTTTTCCTGCTCCAGAATCTGCTCCAGGGGCATGGGCGGCGCGTAGTAATAGCCCTGCGCTTCCGAGCAGCCGGCGGCGCGCAGCATCTGCACCTGCTCGATCGTCTCCACCCCCTGGCCGGCGACGCGGAAGCCGAGCGAATGCCCCAGACTGCACACAGCCGCGAGCACGGCGCTGCTTTTCGCCTCGTCGTGGCTCATGAGGAAGGAGCGGTCGATCTTGATCTTGTCGAAGGAATAGCGCGACAGCATGCCGAGGCTGAGCGTGCCGACGCCGAAGGCGTCCATGACGATGCGCACGCCCGCGTCGCGGATGCTCTCGAGCCGCGAGAAGGCGAGCGTCTCGTTGCGTCCCAGGATCGTCTCGTTGACCTCGATCTCGATGCGGCTCGGCTCGACCTTGTGGTCCTTCAGCGTCTCCAGAATGAAGGTGTCGAAGCCGTCGCGCTTCAGCTGCGGGGCCGACAGGTTGATGGCGATGCAGCGCCCGGCCGGAAGGAGCGCGCAGTCGCGCGCCACCTGCCGGATCACCCATTCGCCGATCGGCACGACCAGCCCGGTCTCCTCCGCGATCGACATGAAGACGGAGGCCGGCACCAGCCCCTTGCCCGGCAGGCGCCAGCGCAGCATGGCCTCGTAGCCGACGGTGCGGCCGGATGCGAGCTCCACCTGCGGCTGGTAGAGGAGCTCGAAGTGGTCGTTCTCCAGCGCGTGGCGGAGCCCGTCCTCCAGCGTCCGCCGGCTCGCCAGGTCCTCCGCCATCTTCGGGTCGAAGAAACGCCATGTCCGCCGCCCTTCGCTCTTGGCGCGGTAGAGCGCGAAGTCGGCATTGCGCATGAGCGTGCCGATGTCGTCGCCGTTGTCGGGCGCCACCGCCAGCCCGATCGAGCAGCCGACCTGGATTTCGTGTCCCTCGACGCGAAACGGGCTCGAGAGCAGGCTCAGGATGCGTTCCGCCAGCGGCGCCAGCATCGCCGGGTCGGTCACCTTCGGCACCACCACGACGAACTCGTCGCCGGAGAGGCGCGCCAGCAGGTCGCCGCTTCTGAGCGACGCCTTCAGCCGCTTGGCACAGGCCTTGAGCAGCCCGTCGCCGACCGGATGCCCGAGCGTGTCGTTCACCGCCTTGAAGGCGTCGAGGTCGAGCACGAAGAGCGCCGCCTTGTCGTCCTCCCCCTCGATCGCCGCCAGCGTCTCGGCCATGAACTCCTCGAACTGCTTGCGGTTCGGGAGCCCCGTCAATTCGTCGTGCAGCGCCAGGAAGCGTATCGCCGCGTTCTCCGCGGAGAGCTGGCGCTGGCGGTAGCTGAAGCCCGCCATGAAGGAAACGAAGGTGACGATGGCCACGCCGCCACTGAACAGCACCTCGCGCTCGAAGCTCGACACCATGTCGGCCGCGAGCTGCGTCTGGTCGACGCGCACGGCAAGGCGTGCGCCGTCGCTGGCGATGGGCGGGAGCAGCACCCAGCTGTGGAAGGGGGGCTGGTTGAACAGCCCCACCGAGTCGAGCGTATAGGCGCCGCTCGGCACCGAGTAGATCGCGCGATCCCGATCGAAAACGCCGGCGATGACGCGCTTCAGCCCATCGTCCGCCTTGACGCCGTGCACGTCGACCAGTGTCTGGTCGGGCGAGACGAGCACGAGGCCGTCGATCTTGGTGATGTCGAGCGTGGTGGTCAGGGCATCGGGGCTGAGATCGGCGAGAATCGCTTCTACGTCGGATTTCTGCTTGATCACCGAGCGGGACCAGACATCGGCCGTCGCTATGGCGTCCGCGGTGATCATGCGCGCCAGCGCAAATCGTCCGAACATGTAGACGCCGGCTAGCACGGCGCATGCGAGAACGACGAGCGAGGCGGCTGTGGCCAGCTTCCTTCTTTGCAAGAGCCCCCCCAACGCCTTACCCCTTCACAGGCCCTTGCAGGGCCACCAATCTCCGCCTACCGAGACGTAATATTCAGCCGGCCGCATTTGCTGCGTCCAGGCTTGGTGCCGATCAGCCGGACTCGCTGGCCTGGCTGATTTCCTCTGCGGCCTCATCCGCTTCCTGCGCGACGCCGCCCTCACTATCCGTCGCCCGCTTCGGATGGCCGAACATGAAGCCCTGAACGATGCTGCAGCCGGCGGCCTTGAGCAGGGTCACCTGCTCGCTCGTCTCGACCCCCTCCGCGGCCACGTCGATGCTGAGCGTGCGCCCGAGCGCCGTGATCGCGGCAACGATCGCGGCGAGGTCGGCGTCTTCGGTCAGTTGGCTCACGAACGCTCGGTCGATCTTGATCTTGTCGAAGGGAAAGCGGGCGAGCGAGGCCAGGCCCGAATAGCCGGAGCCGAAATCGTCCATCGCCACGCGCACGCCGAGCGCCTTGATGCGGCCGAGTGTGCCCATCGTGTCCGGGGAGGCGTCGAGGAACAGGCTCTCCGGCACCTCGATCTCGAGCCGACCGGCGGGAAGGCCCGTCTCCTTCAGAACCCCTTCGATGGTCTTGTCGATGTCGCGCGAGCTGAACTGCGTGGCGGAGATGTTCACGGCCACCACGCCCTCTTCCGCCCATGCGGCGGCGTCCTCGCAGGCCTTGCGCAGCACCCACTCGCCGATCGGGTGGATGAGCCCGGTCTCCTCGGCGACCGCCAGGAAATCGCGCGGCGCCAGGATGCCCTCGCCCGGGCGTTCCCAGCGGATCAGGGCTTCGTAGCCGCGCAGGCGACCGGAAGCGAGCTCCAGCTGCGGCTGATAGAAGACGACGAATTCGTCGCGCTCGAGCGCCTTGCTCAGGTCGCGTTCGAGCGTCTCGTTGCGCTGCATGCGCTGCTTCATCTCCGTGTCGAAGACGGCGAGTACGTTGCGCCCCTGCAACTTCGCCTTGGAGAACGCGCCGGCGGCGGCACGGAAGAGCATGTCGCCGCTATCGGCGTTGATCGGGTAGAGCGCGGCGCCGATGCAGGCGCTGACGATGATCGACCTGCCGTCGACTTCGAACGGGGTCGCCAACGGCTTCGCGGATCTGGTCGGCGAGCTGACGCGTGCCATGCGCTGCCTCGCCCTCCACGATGAGCGCGAACTCGTCGCCGGCCACCCGCGACACGCCGCCCGGCCCGTCGGCGATCGCCCGCAGCCGCTCGGCGGCCAATTTCAGAACCTTGTCGCCCACGGCGTGGCCCCAGATGGCGTTGACGCCGCTGAAGCGATCGATGCCGACGATCATCAGAAGCACCTGCCGGTCGGCTTCCGTGGCGCGTTCCACCACGTCGTCAAGGATTCGCTCGAAGCCGGCGCGCGTCGGCACGCCGGTCAGCGGATCGCGCGCCACCGAGCCCGGATCGAAGACCTTCTTTTCGCGGAAGCCGCGGCCGCGCGTCACGATGAGAGCGATGGAGATCACCGCCAGGGCCGCAAGTCCGATGGTGACCATGGCGACGATGCTGAAGGCGCGCGTGAGCGACGCCAAGGCCTGCGTCTGATCAACCTCTACGAGAAGCGAGCCGGCCACCGTGCCGTCGACGACAACCGGCACCACCACCTTCTTGATCGCCGAATTGGGAAGACCCAGGAGGCCGGAAAGAAGTGAGGTGCTCTCGATCACCGACCCGCCACGCACCGCCAGATCGGCGATCCTGGCCTTTTCCTCTTCGCTGAGCTCCGATTGCGTCGCTCCCTTGCCGCTCGGCTCCGCGCTTTCGACGAGGTTCCCGTCGAGATCGAAGTGGGTGTAGCGGACGATGGCTGAAAGCGCCGTGCCGGCTCCCGTCGCGCGGTGCTGTCCGACGCGGCCGGCAAGCTCCTCTGCCGCGTGGATCGCGTCGCCATTCAGCACGGAGCGCACGAAAAGGCGCGAAGCCGCGAAAACGGAAATCCCCAGGGCGAAGCCCACCAGGAAGACGGCAATCGCGGCGCGGAACTTTGAGATCGGCATTGAAATCCTGCCCTGAGAGGGCGCCAGGAAAGCCAAATTCCTGTAAAGATTTCCCTTATCGGCGACCGAATTCCTGCAAATATACGACCAAAAGTAGTAGGTAATTATTCCTCGGCGTTGCTTTCCGCCTTTTCGTCCTGCGATTTGAGCTGCTCGAGGCGTGGCATGGCGACGATGTTGTAGCCGCAATCGACATAGTGGATCTCGCCGGTCACTGCCTTCGACAGGTCACTCAGGAGATAGAGCGCCGCGCTGCCGATGTCGCTCAAGGCGATGTCGTGGCGCAGCGGGGCGTTGGTGCGCTGGTAGCCGAACATGAGCCGCGCGTTCGCCACCCCCGCGCCGGCGAGCGTGCGGATCGGCCCGGCGGAAATCGCATTGACGCGGATGTGGCCCGGGCCGAAATCGGCCGCCAGGTAGCGCACCGAAGCCTCCAGCGCCGCCTTCGCCACGCCCATGACGTTGTAGTTCGGCATCACCCGCATGGAGCCGCCATAGGTGAGGGTCAGCAGGCTCCCCCCCTCGGGCATCAGCTCCGCCGCCACCCGCGCGATCTCGGTGAACGAGTAGCAGGAGATGAGCATGGAGCGGGTGAAGTTCTCCCGCGTCGTGTCGGCATAGCGGCCGCGCAGCTCCGCCTTGTCGGAATAGGCGATGGCGTGCACGACGAAGTCGATCTTTCCCCACTCGGCCCTGAGCGCGTCGAAGGTCGCGGCGATCGAGGCGGGCTCCTCCACGTCGCAATGCTGCAGAAGCTTCGAGCCGAGCGAGGCGGCGAGCGGCTTCACGCGCCGGCCGAAATGCTCTCCCTGATAGGTGAACGCAAGCTCCGCGCCGTGCTCGGCCAGCGTCTTGGCTATGCCCCATGCGATCGAATGGTCGTTGGCGACACCCATGATGAGGCCGCGCTTTCCGGCCATCAGATCGCTCATGCACGCATCCCTAACCGCCGTAGCGCTGGAAGACCAGGGTGGCGTTGGTGCCGCCGAACCCGAACGAGTTGGAAAGCACGCAATCGAGCTTCACGTCGTCGATGCGCTTGCGCACGATCGGCATGTCCTCGAATGCCGGGTCGAGCTCGTCGATATTGGCGCTCTCGCAGATGAAGCCGTTCTGCATCATCAGGAGGCAGTAGATCGCCTCCTGCGCGCCCGTCGCGCCCAGCGAATGCCCGGTCAGCGACTTGGTCGCGGCAATCGGCGGGCAGGAATCGCCGCTGCCGAACACATTGCGGATGGCGTCGATCTCCGGCCCGTCGCCGGCCGGTGTCGAGGTGGCGTGCGGGTTGATGTAGCCGATCTTCTCCTTGACGGTGGAAAGCGCCATGCGCATGCAGCGCTCGCCGCCTTCGCCCGACGGCTGCACCATGTCATAGCCGTCCGAGGTGGCGCCGTAGCCGACCACCTCGCCGTAGATGCGCGCGCCGCGCGCCTTGGCGTGCTCCAGCTCCTCCAGCACCAGCACGCCGGCGCCGCCGGCGATGACGAAGCCGTCGCGGCCGCGGTCGTAGGCGCGCGAGGCCTTCCCCGGCGTGTCGTTGTATCGCGACGACATTGCGCCCATCGCGTCGAAGAGCACCGAAAGCGTCCAGTCGAGCTCCTCGCAGCCGCCGGCGAAAATGACGTCCTGCTTGCCGACCTGAATGGTCTCGTAGGCATTGCCGATGCAGTGGTTGGAGGTCGCGCAGGCTGACGAGATCGAGTAGTTCACGCCCTTGATCTTGAACCACGTGGAGAGCGTCGCCGACGCGGTCGACGACATCGCCTTGGGCACGGCGAAGGGCCCCACGCGCTTCGGTCCCTTTTCGCGTGTGGCGTCGGCGGCCGCCACGATGGCGCGCGTAGAGGGGCCGCCCGAGCCCATGATCAGCCCGGTCCGCTCATGCGATATCTCGCCCGGCTCCAGGCCGGAATCCCGGATCGCCTGGTCCATGGCGACGTGGTTCCATGCCGTGCCGCCGCCGTGGAAGCGCATGGCGCGCCGGTCGATTGCCTGCTCCGGCTCGCCTTGCGGCGCGCCGTGCACCTGGCAGCGGAAGCCGAGCTCCTTGTAGCGCTCGGCCGCGACGATGCCGGAGCGTCCTTCCCGCAGGCTCGCCAGCACTTCCTGGGTGTTGTTTCCGATGGATGAGACGATGCCCATGCCGGAGACGACGACCCGTCTCATGGCGTTCTCCTTCCTGTGACGAAGCGCGGCACTCAAAGACCTCGGCCGAGCTTCGCGCCGCTCAGGACTTGAACAGTCCGACCCTGAGATTTGCAGCTTGATAGATGGTCTCGCCGTCGGCTTTCAACCACCCGTCGCCGATGCCGAGCGTCAGCCTGGCGCGCACGATCCGCTTCAGGTCGACGCCGTATTCGATGAGCTTCACATGCGGCAGCACCATGCCAGAGAACTTCACCTCGCCCACCGAGAGCGCCCGGCCCTTGCCTTCGCCGCCCAGCCAGCCGAGGAAGAAGCCGAGCAGCTGCCACAGCGCGTCGAGGCCAAGGCAGCCCGGCATCACCGGGTCGCCCTTGAAATGGCAGGAGAAGAACCACAGGTCCGGCCGGACCGCCAGCTCCGCCCGCACCAGGCCCTTGCCGCCTTCGCCGCCCTCTTCGGAAATCTCCGAGATGCGGTCGAACATCAGCATGGGCGGCAGCGGCAGCTTTGCGTTCCCCTCGCCGAACAGCTCGCCCCGTCCGCAGGCGAGCAGCTCGTCAAACTCATACCGCGACTGGCGCTCCTTCATCGACTGTTCGGGCCTCCCCGCCGGCTCCTGCTCACGGTTCATTACGGTCCCTAACACAGGCCGGCGGCGCGCGAAACGCCCCGCGACGCGGTGACAGGTTGTCCCGGTTCCCGCGATTCCATATAAGTCGCTCGCCAGACGGGATAATCGGCGGTTAGCGAGCTATTAGGGCGAGACTGTGAGGGAGCGTTCCGGGCTTCACGATCGGATGGACGCGCAGCTTCGCAACGCCGGGCTGCGGCCGACGCGTCAGCGCGTCGCGCTGGGGCGGGTGCTTTTCTCCAAGGGCCACCGTCACATATCGGCCGAGGACCTGCACGCCGACGCCCAGCAGGCGGGCGTGCGCGTCTCGCTCGCCACCGTCTACAATGCGCTGCACCAGTTCACCAAGGCCGGGCTTCTCAGGGAGGTCACCATCGACGGCACGCGCACCTACTTCGACACCAATGTCGAGGACCATCACCATTTCGTCGTGGAGGGGGAGGGCCGTGTCATCGATATGACCGCCGATATCGGGATCGATCCGCTGCCTGAGCCGCCGGAGGGGATGGAGATCACCGCCATCGAGGTGATCGTGCGCGTCCGCCCCAAGCGGCCATAGCCGCCTATTCCTGGAAGACCTCGTTGGGGTAGACGCCCCACAGCCGCTCCTGCTCGATCCAGGCTTCGTAGCCCTGCACGCTGATGTGGCACCAGGTACCGGTGCATTCCTCGACCCTGGCGATGACGCGCGGCTGCAGGTAGATGACCACCCGCGCCTGGCTGTCGGCGCTCGCCCGGGCGGGGAAGGGGCCGCCCTTGTCCCACGGCGCCACCAGTGCGGTGCGCTCGCCCGACAGCAGGCTGTGGAAGACCCAGCCCTCGGCCCCGTCCGAATCGCGGATTTTCCGCCAGGTGTCGAATTCCTGGGTGATCTCCACCGGCAGCTGCGCCCGCACGAAGGTGAAGGCGATCTCGTATTCCTGCCCGGGCCCCCGCCGGACATTGACGTTGTCGGATTTCAGGCTGACGAAGCGCGGCAGCGGCAGGCCCGTGCCGCCGCGGCTTTCCTGCGCCGCGGAGGGAAAAGCCGGCACGGCGACCGCCGCCGCGCCCGCGAGCACCAGCACGAGAATGCGAAAAGACCGAATCACCGCGGCGACCATAACGCCCAAGCGCTTCTCCTCATACCGACGCGTTTATTGCTTTTGACGGACCTTCCATTATGAGCGTTTATAGCGCGAATGTGACGAGAGCAGAGGTGCCTGGGGGCGAGCCGATGACGAAAGCCAAACCCTTGGTCATCGTGACGCGCCGGCTGCCGGAGCCCGTCGAGACGCGCATGCGCGAGCTGTTCCAGACGGAGCTCAACATCGACGACGCGCCGATGTCGCAGGCGAGCCTCGTCAAGGCGATGCAGTCCGCCGACGTGCTCGTCCCCACCGTCACCGACCGCATCGACGCGGAGATGATCGCCCAGGCCGGCGCGCAGCTGAAGCTCATCGCCAATTTCGGCAACGGCGTCGACAATATCGACGTCGACGCCGCCGTGAAGCGCGGCATCACCGTCACCAACACGCCGAACGTGCTGACGGAGGACACCGCCGACATGACGATGGCGCTGCTCCTCTCCGTGCCGCGCCGGCTGGCGGAAGGGGCGCGCATCCTGCGCGAGGGGCACAAATGGGCCGGCTGGTCGCCGACCTGGATGCTCGGCCACCGCATCTGGGGCAAGCGCCTCGGCATCGTCGGCATGGGCCGTATCGGCACGGCGGTGGCGCGCCGCGCCCGCGCCTTCGGGCTCGCCATCCACTACCACAACCGCCGCCCCGTCGAGCTGAAGGTGGAGGAGGAGCTGGAGGCGACCTATTGGGACAGCCTCGACCAGATGCTGGCGCGCGTCGATTTCGTCTCCGTCAACTGCCCGGCGACGCCCGCCACCTACCACCTCCTGTCGCGCCGCCGGATCAACCTCATGCGCCCCGGCGCGGTGATCGTGAACACCGCCCGCGGCTCCATCATCGACGAGGAAGCGCTGATCGAGAGCCTGGAGTCGAACGCGCTGTCGGGTGCCGGCCTGGACGTCTTCGAGCAGGAGCCGGCGGTCAACCCGCGGCTCATCGAGCTCGCCAAGGCCGGCAAGGTGGTGCTGCTGCCGCATATGGGCTCCGCCACGCTCGAGGGCCGCATCGACATGGGCGACATCGTCATCATCAACATCAGAGCTGGATGGACGGCCACAAGCCGCCCAACCGCGTGCTGCCGAGCAGCGTCTGAGATGCCGTGCGCGCCCGCATGGAGCGTGGCGCAATGCGGGAGCAGCCTCTCGAAATGAAGCGTCGTTCCCGGATTGCGCAGCTTCGCCGCTCCATCCAGACTACGTCTTCTTCCTCTTGTAGCGGATCTCGTCGAAGCGCTGCGCCAGGCCGTCGTAGAGCATGAGCCGCCCGATGAGCGGCTCGCCGATGCCGGCGATGAGCTTCAGCACCTCCAGCGCCTGGATGGAGCCGATGATGCCGGTGAGCGCGCCCAATATGCCCGCCTCGGCACAGGTGGGCAAAATCCCCTCCGGCGGCGGCGCGGGGAAGAGGTCGCGATAGGAGGGGTTGTCGCCCTCATAGGGCTTCAGCACCGTCACCGAGCCGTCGAAGCGCCCGACGGCGGCCGTCACCAGCGGCACCTTCATCTCCGCGCAGATGTCGGCCACGAGGAAGCGCGTGGCGAAATTGTCGGAGCCGTCGGCCACCACGTCGGCGCCGGCGATGAGGTCGCGCGCGTTCTCCGCATTCAGTCGCGTCTGATGCGGCACCACCTCGACATGCGGATTGATGGCGTGAAGCGTGGCGCGCGCGCTTTCCGCCTTGGGCAGGCCGACGCGGTCGCTGGTGTGGATGATCTGGCGCTGCAGGTTGGAGAGGCTCACAATGTCGTCGTCGACGATGACGAGCGTGCCGATGCCGGCCGCCGCGAGATAAAGCGCCAGCGGCGCGCCCAGCCCGCCGGCGCCGACGATGAGCACGCGCGCCGCCTTGAAGCGCTGCTGCCCGGGGCCGCCGATCTCGGCCAGCACGATATGGCGCGCGTAGCGGCCGAGCTCCTCGGGCGAAAGCGGCGTCTTTTCCTGCATGGCCGGGCGATCCTAGTCCCCCGGCTGCGCGCCGTCATAGCCCTCGATGATCACGAGGTCGCCTTCCGAGGCGTTCTTGCGGATCGCCATCGCCTTCTCGTAGGCCGGGTCGCGGTAGCAGGCGAGCGCCGCTTCGTAGGAGGGAAACTCGAGGATGACGTTGCGCGTGCGCGCCGTTCCTTCCGGCGCCTCATGCCGGCCGCCGCGCACCAGGAACTTTGCTCCGAAGCGGGCGAACGGCTCCGCGTTCGCCTTGACGTAGTCGGCGTAAGTATCCGCGTCGCTCACATCGACGCGCGCGATCCAGTAGGCCTTTGCCATGTCGTCCCCCCTTAAAGCGCTTTTTCGATTTCCGCGGTGATCGCGCGTGCCGCCGCCAGCGGATTCCGCGGCGGCAGTGATCGGGCGCCCGACCACCAGATAGTCGGCGCCGGCGGCGATCGCCTCGGCCGGCGTCATGACCCGCTTCTGGTCGTCGGCCGCCGAGCCGGCCGGCCGGATGCCCGGCGTCACGATCGCCATCCCGGTCCCGACGATCGCCCGCACCGACGCAATCTCCTGCGGCGCGCAGACGATGCCGTCCATCCCTGCTTCACGCGCATCGGCCGCGCGTGCCGCGACAAGGTCAGCGGCGCTCGATGCGTAGCCGGCGGCGTGTGCGTCCGCGTCGTCCATCGAGGTCAGCACCGTCACGGCGAGCAGGCCCGTCCCGTCCTTGGGGTTCGCCGCAACCGCCGCCCGCATGGCCTTCGGATAAGCGTGGATGGTGGTGAAGGTCACGCCGAGCCTGGCGATGCTCGAGACGGCTCCGGCCACCGTGTTGTCGATGTCGAGCAGCTTCATGTCGAGGAAAATGCGCTTCCCCTGCTTCGTAAGCGCCGTGACGAGCTGCAGCCCGCCGGCGAAGACGAGCTGCATGCCGATCTTGTAGAAGCTCACCGCATCTCCGAGCGACGCTACCAGCTTCGCCGCCTCCTCGACGCTTCCCACGTCGAGCGCCACGATCATCCGGTCGCGGGCGTCGCGCGGTCGAATATCGGCTCGCATTGGCTCAGAGCTTCCTGAGCGCCACGCGCTTCACCCGATGGTCCACGTCCTTCGAGAGGATCAGGTTTGCCCGCGGCCGCGTCGGCAGGATGTTCTCGCGCAGGTTCACGAGGTTGATGCGCTGCCACAGGCCTTCCGCGATGTCCCCCGCCTCCTTGTCGGAAAGGCCCGCATAATGGTGGAAGTAGGACTTGGGGTCGGGGAAGCGCGTATCCTTCAGGTTCATGAAGCGCTCGATATACCAGCGCCTTAGCGCCTCCTCCTCCGCGTCGATATAGATGGAGAAGTCGAAGAAGTCGGAGACGAAGGGAACGATCTTGCCGTCCTTCGGCAGGTCGCCGGTCTGCAGGACGTTGAGGCCCTCAAGGATGAGGATGTCGGGCCGGTCGATGGTGATCCGCTGTTCCGGCACGATGTCGTAGGTGAGGTGCGAGTAGACCGGCGCGGTGACGCGCGGCTTGCCCGCCTTGATGTCGTTGACGAAGGAGAGCAGCGTCGAGCGGTCGTAGCTTTCGGGAAAGCCCTTGCGCTCCATCAGCCCTTCGGCCTGCAGCACGGCGTTGGGGAAGAGGAAGCCGTCGGTGGTGACGAGCTCCACCTTCGGGGCGTCCGGCCAGCGCTTCAAAAGCTCGCGCAGCACGCGCGCCGTGGTCGACTTGCCCACCGCTACCGAGCCGCCGATGCCGATGATGTAGGGCACCCTGGCATCGTTGAAGCCGAGGAATTTCTGCGTGGCATTGAAAAGCCCCTGCGTCGCCGTGACGTAGAACGACAGGAGGCGCGAGATCGGCAGATAGACCCGCTCCACCTCGCCGATCGAGACCGGGTCGCCGAGCGAGCGCAGCGCCTTCACCTCCTCCTCCGACAGCGTCATCGGCGTGTCGGCGCGGAGCTTCGCCCATTCCTCGATGGTGAAGACGCGGTAGGGCGAGATGCCGGTGCGGGCGACCTGGTCCATCATGCGCGCTCCCGCCGGGCCTTCTCCTGAAGTCCCGTCTCGCCGGTCCGCCGCTGCAGCTCGGCCGTCACCGCCTCGTAGGGGATTCCGGCGACGTGCAGGACAACGAGCAGGTGGTAGAGCACGTCGGCCGCCTCCGCCGTCAGCGCCGCCCGGTCCCCCTGGACCGCGGCAATCGCCGCCTCGACCGCCTCTTCGCCGAGCTTCTTGGCGCAGCGGGCGATCCCTTCGCCGGCAAGCTTTGCGGTGTAGGAGCCCGATTCGCCCGAACTGGCGCGCTGGGCCACGATTTCCGCCAAATCTTCGAGGGTGAACTGCGACATCTCGACGAAGGGGCTCTCCTTTGGCGGCTTCTCTTAAGCCGAAATGCCGCGGACGGGTATCCCCGCCTTGGCCATATGGGCTTTCGCCTCGGCGATCGTGTGGGTGCCGAAGTGGAAGATCGATGCGGCGAGCACGGCGCTGGCGTGCCCGTCGCGGATGCCTTCCACCAGATGCTCGAGCGTCCCCACCCCGCCGGAGGCGATCACCGGCACGCGCACGGCGTCGGCCACCGCGCGCGTCAGCGGGATGTCGAAGCCGGCTTTGGTCCCGTCGCGGTCCATGGAGGTGAGCAGGATCTCGCCCGCCCCGAGCGCCACCACCTCGCGCGCATAGTCGATTGCGTCGAGGCCGGTCGGCCGCCGCCCGCCATGCGTGAAGATCTCCCAGCGCCGCGCGCCATCCTCGGTTGCGACCTGCTTGGCGTCGATCGCCACGACGATGCACTGGTCGCCGAACTTGTCGGCCGCCCGCGCCACGAAGGAGCGGTCGGCGACCGCCGCGGTATTGATCGACACCTTGTCGGCGCCGGCAAGCAGCAGCTTGCGGATGTCGTCGACCGTGCGCACCCCGCCGCCGACCGTCAGCGGCATGAAGCAGTGCTCGGCGGTCTGGGTCACCACGTCGAAGATCAGCTCGCGGCCCTCGTGGCTCGCGGTGATGTCGAGGAAGCACAGCTCGTCCGCCCCCGCGGCGTCATAAGCCTTAGAGGCCTCCACGGGATCGCCGGCGTCGACGAGGTCGACGAAATTGACGCCCTTCACGACGCGGCCGTCCTTGACGTCGAGGCAGGGGATGACGCGGGCTTTTAGCACGGAGGATTTTCCCGGGGATGCGGCAGCGCCTTATAGCGGCCCGATGGTGCAGCGCACAAGGAAGGACAGAGTGGGGGGCGCGGCAGA
This sequence comes from uncultured Alphaproteobacteria bacterium, assembly GCA_963801225.1. Taxonomy (GTDB): domain Bacteria; phylum Pseudomonadota; class Alphaproteobacteria; order Rhizobiales; family Afifellaceae; genus DASWJZ01. Next base: position 99,846 of record CAWDED010000008.1, on the reverse strand, counting down.
TCAGCCGTCGATCGCGCGCAGCCGGGGGGCTTCGGGAGATGGCTCCTCCCCGTGCTCCTCGCGGAAGTCGGCGAGGATGGTCGCCGCCAGCTGGTCGAGCGGCATCGGCCGCCCGAGATAGAAGCCCTGCAGCAGGTCGACGCCGATGCGGGCGAGGAACATCGCCTGGTCCCGCGTCTCCACGCCCTCCGCGGTGAGGGTCATGCCGAGCGAGCGGCCGAGCGCCACGATCGCCTCGATCACCGAGGCGAGATGCTTGTCGCCGTCGGCGAGCCCATGCACGAAGGACTGGTCGATCTTGAGCTTGTCGAACGGGAAGCGCCACAAATAGCTGAGGCTGGAATAGCCGGTGCCGAAATCGTCCATCGCGATCTTCACGCCGAGCGCCTTCAGCTCCCTGAGCTGCCGCATCGTCGCGTCGGTATGCGACAGGAGCAGCCCCTCGGTGATCTCAAGCTCCAGCCGCTCCGGCGCCAGGCCGGATGCGTCGAGCGCGCGCTTCACGGTCGCGGCGATGCCGCCGTCATGGAACTGCACCGGCGACAGGTTGACCGAGATGGTGAGCGCGGCCGGCCAGTTCACGGCGACCTCGCAGGCCCGGCGGATGACCCATTCGCCGATCTCGCCGATCAGCCCCAGCCGCTCGGCGAGCGGCACGAACCGCGTCGGCGGAATGTGGCCGCCCTCCGGCGCCGGCAGGCGCAGCAGCGCCTCGAAACCGGCGAGCCTGGCATCCTTCGTGCTGCGAAACGGCTGGAAGTGGAGCTCGAACCCGTCCTGGCTCAGCGCGTTGCGCAGCAGGCTTTCGAGGCGCAGCCGTTCCCGCAGCTCCGCGTCCATCTCCGCGCGGAAGAGCGCGCGCGACCCGAAGCCTTCGTTCTTGGCGTGGTCGAGGGCGATCTCGGCGTTCTTGAGGAGCGCCGCGGCGCTGCTGCCATGCGCCGGCGCCACCGCGCTGCCGATGCTGACGCTCGCTTCCACGTCATGGTCGGGCAGGCGGTAGATCTCGCCGAGCACGGCGCGGATCCGCTCCGCCGTGCGCGTGACCTGCCGCGGGCTCTCGATGACCTGGGCGAGCGCCAGCTCGTCACCGCCGATGCGGGCGACGAGGTCGCTTCTCCCGCTGACGCTCACCAGCCGGCGCGCCATCAGCTGCAGCATCGCGTCGCCGGTGGCCTGGCCCATCGTGTCGTTGATCTCCCTGAACCGGTCGATATCGATGCAATGGACGGCGACCGCGCAGCCGAGCGCCACGGCTTCGTCGAGGTCACGCATGAAGCGCGTGCGGTTGAGGATTTCGGTCAGCGTGTCGTGTTGCGCCACGCAGGCGACACGCGAGTCCGCCTGCTGCTTCTGCCGCGTGCGCCAGGCGAAGCCGAGTGCGGCGATGGCGACCAACGCCAGGGCAATGTCGAGACCGTAGGCCTGGAAGGCGGCGCGCGACGCGGAGAGCGTCGCGCCGAGCACTGCGGCCGCGAGAACGACCAGCCCGGCGACGAGCAACGCATCGCGTCGAATGGTACGCATGGACGGCACGCCGAAAACAAAAACCCCGGCCGAGCCTTACGGGAAGAACCTAAAAGGAACCTTTCGATTACCGATCGCGCGGCCCGACCGCCTTGGTTTCATGATTGGCAGCAAGAAGAAGAAAAACAGATAAAAATCAAAGGCTTGCGCCAGCCCCGCCGAGGGGCTCACGCTTGCTTCCCGGCCAGCAGCTTCAGTGCCTTCCGCGGGTCGACGCGCCCGTCATAGAGCGCGCGGCCGATGATGGCGCCTTCCAGCTTCGCCGCGTCGGGCTGCGTCAGGCGCTCGATATCGGCCATGGAGGCGAGCCCTCCCGAGGCGATGACCGGGATCGACACGGCCTCCGCCAGCGCGATCGTCGCCTCCCAGTTGATGCCGGTCAGCACGCCGTCGCGCTCGATGTCGGTGTAGATGATCGCCGCCACGCCGGCGTCCTCGAACATCTTGGCGAGCTCCAGCGCCTCCATGTCGGAGGTCTCCGACCAGCCTTCCACCGCCACCTTGCCGCCGCGCGCGTCGATGCCGACCGCGATGCGCCTGGGATTGTCGCGTGCGGCCTCGCGCACCAGGTCGGGATCGCGCAGCGCCGCCGTGCCGAGGATGACGCGGGTGACGCCCTTCTCCAGCCAGTCTTCAATCTTTTGCCGTTCGCGGAGACCGCCGCCGAGCTGCACCTTCATGTCGTTGGCGATGTGCCACAGGATCGCCTCGACGGCCTCCTCGTTCTTGCCGCTGCCGCTGATGGCGCCGTCGAGATCGACCACGTGCAGCCACGAAAAGCCCACCTCCATGAAGGAGCGCGCCTGCGCCGCCGGGTCTTTGGAGTAGACGGTGGCGTCGTCCATCGAGCCCTGCTTCAGGCGCACGCACTGTCCGTCCTTCAGATCGATGGCGGGGAAGAGGATCATTTGAACGCCCCCTCCCTCTCGTATGTCATCCCGGTTTGGCCGCAGGCCAAGACCGGGACCCATGAACACCGATCAGCCGGGGTGATGGCGTCGGCGTGTCTGCCACGTGTTGATGCGGGAGGGGTATGGGTCCCGGACAGGCGCTTGGCGCCTTCCGGGATGACAAAGGCAAAGGCTGCGAGACTCACGGCTTCCACTTCAAGAAATTCGCGATCAGCGCCAGGCCGAGCGTCTGGCTCTTCTCCGGATGAAACTGCGTGCCGGCATAATTGTCCCGCGCCACGATTGCCGTCACCGGCCCGCCATAGTCGGCGCATGCGACGAGGTCGGCATCGTCGCGTGTCTTCAGGTGGAACGAATGCACGAAATAGGCGTCGAGCCCGTTCTCGCCGGTCGGGATGCCGGCAAGGATCGGCTGCTCGCGCATCGCGTTGAGCGTGTTCCAGCCCATGTGCGGGATTTTGAGCTCCGGGTCGGACGGCGCGATCTCCACCACGTCGCCGGCGATCCAGCCGAGCCCGGCGGTCGTTTCCTTCTCCACCCCGCGCTCGGCCATGAGCTGGCACCCGACGCAGATGCCGAGGAACGGCTTGCCGCGCGCGGATCACCTGCTCGTTCAGCGTCTCCACCATGCCGGGCACGGCGTCGAGCCCGCGCCGGCAATCGGCGAAGGCGCCGACCCCGGGCAGCACGATGCGCTCCGCCCTGGCGACTTCATCGGCGTCGGAGGTGACGACGATCGTGTCGCCCGTCTCGCGCGCCGCGCGCTCGAAAGCCTTGGCGGCGGAGTGCAGGTTGCCGGAGCCGTAGTCGATGATGGCGACGCTCATGGGCTCGGGCTCATCGCTCCGGCTCGGGGAAGAGGCCGAGGATCGGCTCGTCGACGCCGTGTGTTCCCGCGCCGCTTGCGTAGGATGTGGCGGCAGGCGCACGGAGCCGTTGCGGCGCGGCTTCCGCCCAGCCGTGGAAGAAGCGGATCTCCGCTTCGCTGAGATTGCGCCCGTAGCTCTCGCCCACCTCGCGCCAGCCCTTCCGCTCCAGCGACAGCCGGCGGACGGTGTTGCCCTCAAGCCCGATCAGAATGCCGCCGATGATTGCGAAGATCATCGCCTCGCTATCGCCCGCCAGCACGCCGATCCAGGCGATGACCAGCAGGAAGACGATGTAGCCAAGCAGCGCGATCCACATGCGGTGCCACAGGATCCAGAGGAACGTGAAGAAGAAGGCCGGCCACGAGAAGCCGTCCTTCACGAAGGCGAAGCGCTCCGGCGCCGGGTCGCCGGGAGGCGCGTGGACCGTGTAGATTCTCATCCTCGTCTCTCAGCCGCCGTTAGCCGCTCAGCGTGCCCTTGGTGGAGGGGATCGCCTTGGCGTTGCGCGGATCGATGGCAAAGGCGGCGCGCAGCACCCGCGCCAGCCCCTTGAAGCAGCTCTCGGCGATATGGTGGTTGTTGCGCCCGTAAAGGTTCTCCACGTGCAGCGTCATGCCGGAATTCTGCGCCAGCGCCTGGAAGAACTCCTGCACCAGCTCCGTGTCGAATTCGCCGATCTTGCCGCGCGAGAATTTCACCCGCCAGACGAGATAGGGCCGGCCGGAAATGTCGACGGCGCAGCGCGTCAGCGATTCGTCCATGGGGAGAAGCACGTCGGCGTAGCGCGTGATGCCCTTCATGTCGCCGAGCGCCTTCCTGAAGGCCTGGCCGAGCGCGATCCCGACGTCCTCCGCCGTGTGGTGCTGATCGATATGGAGGTCGCCCACGGCCTTGATTGTCATGTCGATCAGCCCGTGGCGCGCCACCTGCTCCAGCATGTGGTCGAAAAACCCGATTCCGGTCGAAATGGAGGCTTTCCCCGTGCCGTCGAGGTCGACGGAGACGGAGATGTCGGTTTCCTTGGTCTTGCGCTTGATCTCGGCCTTGCGCATGGCGGTGTCCTGCTTCGCGAGCGCCTTCTAGCAGCGGGATCGGGCAATTGCCACAGCACCGGAGCGCCCGGAGTGGCGCGCGCTCGGGCGATTTGCAGATTGCCGCCGGCGCTCCTAAATAACCTCGCGACTGTATCAGGGGTGGGGCCGGTGCTTCGAAAGAGGGCCGGCTTTATCCGCTGGAGGAGCATTTATTTGAGCGAACATTCCGTTTCCGCGCCCTGGCACGGCACCACCATCGTCACCGTCAGGAAGGGCGGCAAGGTGGTCATCGCCGGTGACGGTCAGGTCACCATGGGCCAGACCGTCATGAAGCATAACGCCCGCAAGGTCAGGCACCTGTCGAAAGGCGGCGTCATCGCCGGCTTTGCCGGGGCCACCGCCGACGCCTTCACGCTCCTGGAGCGGCTGGAGGGGAAGCTTGAGCAATATCCCGGCCAGCTGATGCGCGCCTGCGTGGAGCTCGCCAAGGACTGGCGCACCGACCGCTATCTCCGCCGGCTTGAGGCGATGATGATCGTCGCCGACAAGTCGACCACGCTGGTGCTGACCGGAACCGGCGACGTGCTGGAGCCCGAAAACGGGCTCGCCGCCATCGGCTCCGGCGGCAATTATGCGCTCGCCGCCGCCAAGGCCTTGGCCGACGGCGACATGGACGCCGAGGCGATCGCCCGCCGCGCCATGCAGATCGCCGGCGAGATTCTGCGTCTACACGAACGAGAACGTGATCGTGGAGTCGCTCGAGGCGGCCTGACGGTCGCGTGCATGAATTCGATCGACGGCCCGTGGTGCCGATGGCCACCGGCCGGGCTAGCTGAAAGAGATGTGATGAGCCAGAACTTCGCCCAACAATTCGAGCCCGCACCGGAGCCGGAGGAGCGCAAGGCCGTGTTCTCGCCGCGCGAAACGGTCTCGGAGCTCGACCGCTACATTATCGGACAGAACGACGCCAAGCGCGCCGTCGCCATCGCGCTCAGGAACCGCTGGCGCCGCCAGCAGCTGGAGGGCCCGATGCGCGAGGAGGTTCTGCCCAAGAACATCCTCATGATCGGCCCCACCGGCGTCGGCAAGACGGAAATATCCCGCCGTCTCGCCAAGCTCGTCAACGCGCCCTTCGTCAAGGTCGAGGCGACCAAGTTCACCGAGGTCGGCTATGTCGGCCGCGACGTGGAGCAGATCATCCGCGATCTCGTCGAGGTCGGCATCGGTCTGGCGCGCGAGACGAAGCGCAAGGAGGTGCAGGCCAAGGCGCATCTGCAGGCGGAGGAGCGCGTGCTCGACGCTCTGGTCGGCGAGCATTCCAGCCCCACCACGCGCGACAGTTTCCGCAAGAAGCTGCGCGGCGGCGAGCTCGACGACAAGGAGGTCGAGATCCAGGTGCGCGACACCTCCAACCCGATGGGCGCCTTCGAGGTGCCCGGCATGCCCGGCGCCTCCATCGGCGTCATGAATGTCGGCGAGATGCTCGGCAAGGCGCTCGGCGGCGGCCGCACCAAGACGCGCAAGGTGACGGTGCGCGACTCCTACGACCTCCTCATCGACGAGGAGGCCGACAATCTGCTCGACCAGGAGCAGCTGGTGCAGGAGGCGATCACGGCGGTGGAGAACGACGGCATCGTCTTCCTCGACGAGATCGACAAGATCACCACGCGCAGCGAATATCGCGGCGGCGACGTGAGCCGCGAGGGCGTGCAGCGCGATCTCCTGCCGCTCGTCGAAGGCACCACCGTCGCCACCAAGCATGGGCCGGTGAAGACCGACCACATCCTCTTCATCGCCTCGGGTGCCTTCCACGTGTCGAAGCCGTCGGACCTGTTGCCCGAGCTGCAAGGCCGGCTGCCGATCCGCGTCGAGCTGCGCGCGCTGACGGAGGAGGATTTCCGCCGCATCCTGACGGAGACGGAGGCGAGCCTCATCAAGCAGTACAAGGCGCTGATGGCGACGGAAGGCGTGACGCTGGAGTTCACCGACGACGCAGTCGATGCCATCGCCCGCATCTCGGTGGAGGTGAATGCCTCGGTGGAGAATATCGGTGCCCGCCGCCTGCAGACGGTGATCGAGCGCATTCTCGACGACATATCCTTCGCCGCCACCGACAAGGCGGGCGAGACGGTGACGATCGACGCCGCCTATGTGGAAGAGCACATCGGCGACCTCGCCAGGAACGCCGACCTCAGCCGTTTCATTCTGTAAGGTGGCGTCCCCGTCTCTGCGGGGAGGGTGGAACGGGTCATCTTATGGCGCCTGCGGCCGCATCCCAAGCTTGCGTCCGCAGGCGGCCCCGTAGATAGGATACCTGCGTTTCGCGGGAGTTGGCATGAGGGCCACGCGCTACCTGATGGCACCGGTCTGGGTCGCGGCGCTGGCGACCGGCGCGAAGTCGTTCCGCGACAATCCGGTCATCGGCTCCGCAGCGCTCAATCGCGCCGGGCTGCATGTGCGCCGCATCAGGCTCGCCCATGCTTTGGCGTGGAGCCGCCGCAAGCGGCTGGCGCACATGGTCTCGCCGGAAGACCGCGCCGCCTTCGATCGCGACGGCTTCGTCATGCGCACCGACTTCCTGCCGACGCGGCAGTTCGAAGAGCTGCGCGAAAAAATCTTCGCGCATCCCGCGCCGGCGCGCGAGATGCTGCAGGGCGACACCATCACCCGCCGCTTCGCCGTCGACCCCGATCTCATCGCCGCGGTGCCCGAGATCAAGTCGCTTCTGGCGAACCCCGACTGGCGCGGGCTCAACCGCTATGTCGGCTCCTTCGACCAGGAGCCGCTCACCTACGTGCAGACGATCCTCAGCCACATCAACAATTCAAAGCCCGACCCGCAGACCGACCTTCACATCGACACCTTCCACCCGACGGTGAAGGCCTTCTACTTCCTCACCGACGTGAAGGAGGACGAGGGGCCCTTCGTCTATGCCCCCGGCTCGCACCGCCTGACGCCGGAGCGTCTGAAATGGGAGCATGAGCAGAGCATCGTGGCGGCGACGGGGAGCGACCGCCTCGCCGCGCGCGGCTCGCTGCGCGCCACTGCGGACGAGCTGCAGCGAATGGGCTTCGCCGCGCCCAAAGCGTTCGCGGTGCCGGCCAACACGCTGGTCGTCGCCGACACGGTCGGGTTTCACGCGCGCGGCTTTTCAGCCCGCCCGACCGTCCGCGTGGAGGTGTGGACCTATGGCCGGCGCAACCCGTTCCTGCCGTGGACCGGCCTCGACCCGTGGAGCATCCCCGGGCTTGCCGAGCGGCGCATCCCCTTCGTCTGGGACGTGCGCGACTTCCTGCATGCCAAGGGCCTGATGCGCCAGCCCTGGCACGATGTCGGGCTGCTCAGGCCGCGAGACCCGCCTGGCCTGCGAGCTGCTTGAGCGATTCCACCGGCCGCGCGCCGACATGGCCGATCACCTCGGCCGCCGCCAGCGAGCCGAGCCGGCCGCACACCAGGTGCGAATAGCCGCGCGACAGGCCGTGAAGGAAGCCCGAGGCATAGAGGTCGCCGGCCCCGGTCAGGTCGACGAGCCGCTCCAGCTTCGCCGCCGGCACCTGGACGCTTCCCTCCTTGGAGACGACCATCGATCCTTCCTCGCTCATCGTGACGATCGCCAGGGGCACGTCCTGCCGCAGCAGCGAGACCGCGGTGGCGAAGTCGCTGGTCTGGTAGAGCGACAGCACCTCGTGCCGGTTGGCGAAGATGATGTCGAGCTGGCCGGTGCGCATCAGATCGAGGAACTCGTCGCGGAAGCGGTCGACGCAGAACGAATCGGAGAGCGTCATCGCCACTTTGCGCCCGGCGCCGTGCGCGATCTTCGCCGCGTTGCGGAAGGCCTCCTTCGCCTTCGGCGGATCCCAGAGATAACCTTCCAGGTAGGTGATCGCCGCGCCCTCCACCGTCTCGCGGTCGATATCGGCCGGCGTCAACTCCTGGCAGGCGGCGAGGTTGGTGTTCATCGTGCGCTCGCCGTCCGGCGTGATGAGGATCATCGAGCGCGCCGTCGGCGTGCCGTCGGTGACGGGCGCCGTGGGGAAGGAGATGCCGAGCGCATGCATGTCGTGGCGGTAGAAGCGGCCGAGCTCGTCGTCCGCCACCTTGCCGATGAAGGCGGTGCGCCCGCCGAAGGAGGCGACGCCTGCCGCCGTATTGCCGGCGCAGCCGCCCGAAATCAGCTCGGTGGTGCCCATGTGGTCGTAGAGCCGCGCCGCCTCCGCGTCGTCGATCAAGCGCATGGAGGCCTTCACCAGCCCCTCGCGCACCAGAAAGTCCTCTTCCGCATGCGCCAGCACGTCGACGATCGCATTGCCGATCGTCAGCACGTCGTATTTCGTCTCGGCCATCTTCCCACCCGGTATACAATGACGCGACCGCCTAGCGGATCAGGACGGCATTGGCAAATCCGTGAGGGCCGCACCGCAAGTGCGTCCCACAATTGTCGTCATTGCCGGGCTTGACCCGGCAATCCATTCCGTGACCGTTGCGCCAGCTCGGAACGTTCCGGAACGGATGCCCGGATCAAGTCCGGGCATGACGACTGTGCTTGCCGGTTAGGTTCATGCTCGACGCCGCATTTCTTGCGCTCCGCGAAATCCTCTCGCCGCCCTTCCGCGGCGTGCTTCTCAAGTCGCTTGCGCTGACGCTCGGCCTGCTTATCGCGCTGTGGGTACTGCTCGACCGGCTGCTGACCGCCTGGGTCACCCTGCCGTGGTCGTGGCTGCAGACGGCTTTCGACATCCTGACCGGCGTCGGTCTTGTCATCGGCCTCGGCTTCCTGGTGGCGCCGGTGGCGGCGCTCTTTGCCGGGCTTTTCCTCGACGATATCGCCGAGATCGTCGAACGGACGCACTATCCCGCCGACCCCGTCGGCCGCGCGCTACCGATCGGCCGCGCGATCTGGACCTCGGTGAAGTTCCTCGGAATAGTGCTCCTGGTCAATGCGGTGGCGCTGCCGCTGGTGCTCCTGCTCGGCTTCGGCTTCGCCATCTTCCTTGCCGCGAACGCCTATCTGCTCGGCCGCGAATATTTCGAGATGATCGCGCTTCGTCACCAGGACAAGGCCGCGGTGCGGCGGCTGCGCGTGATGTATTCCGGCCGCATCTTTGCCGCCGGGCTGCTCATCGCCGTCTTCGTCGCCATCCCCATCGTCAACCTGCTCGCGCCGCTTTTCGCCACCGCCTTCATGGTGCACGTTTACAAGCGCATCGCCGCCCGCGGCGCGGAAATGAAGCCATATTCACGTTGAGGCGTTAGAGAAGCACGGAAACTGCCTCCGGGCCGGGGAAAAGCTTGCTTCCGAAACTCGCCGCTCTGTGGGAGCGCGTCCGCACCAGCCTGTGGTTCCTGCCGGGCCTGATGATCGCGGGCGCGATGCTGCTGGCGTGGCTCGCCTTGCGCCTCGACATCAATGTCGGCGATTGGGGCTATGTCTGGTGGCTCAACCAGGGGAGCGCAGAGGAAGCGGGGCGGCTTCTCGGCGCTCTCCTCACGGCCCTCATCACCATGACCACTTTGGTGATCTCGCTCACCATGGTGGTGCTGACGCTTGCCGCCGGGCAGCTCGGACCGCGACTGATCCGCAGCTTCGTCGCCGACCGCCGCACGCAGAGCGTCGTCGGCATCTTCATCGCGACGGTCGTCTACATCCTGTTGATCTTCCGCCTGCTCGACAGCGATCTCTCCAGCGATGCGGTTCCGCATCTCGCCGTCACCCTCGCGAGCGTGCTGACGTTCGTCTGTCTGCTCACGCTGCTCTTCTTTCTGCATCATCTGTCACGCTCGATCGTGGCGGACACGATGGTGAACCGCGTCGGCGAAGATCTCGACCGCGCCATCGACAACAATCTGCGCGACGCCGAAATCATCCCGGAGATATTCGCGCATCTCTCCGAAGATGAGCCGGCGCGTTACGGTCTGACAGCGAGCGGCTACGCGCAGGCGATCGACTATGAGGGATTGGTCGCGGCCGCCGCGGCGCATGACGCGCTGATCGAACTCCTCGTGCGTCCCGGTCACCATGTGCTCGAAGGCCGGACCCACGCGCATGTCTGGCCGGCGTCGGCGCTCGACGACGAGCTCCGCGCGGCTATCGGAAGCGCCATTTTCGTCGGCCGTGAGCGGACCGCCGTGCAGGACATCGAGTTCTCCGTCCGCCAGCTCGTCGAGGTGGCGCTGCGGGCCCTGTCGCCGGGCATCAACGATCCGTTCACGGCGATCGCCGTCATCGACCGGCTGGGCGCGTCGCTCGCGTTGGCCATGCGGCGCGGCGAGGCGCAGCGGCTCTGGAGCGACGAAGAAGGCGAGGTGAGGCTGGTGGCGGTGACGTCGAGCTTCGACGGCCTCGTCGACCTCAGCTTCAACCAGATTCGCCAGGCCGGGGCGTCGTATCCCGCTGTGCTGATCCGGACGATCGACATGCTCGGCGAGCTTGCCGAGACGCCGCGCACCGCCGAGCAGAAACAGACGCTGCGTCGTCACATGGATGCCGTGGTGGAAAGCGGGCGTCTGTCGATCCGCCACCCCGCCGACCTTGCCGTTCTGGAGGAACGCTACGAGGAGGCGCGGGGCCGCGCTGGTTGATCCTCCCGCCGGTTCGGTCAGGCGAAGAGCGGCCTCAGACGGGAGTTCCGGTCGATCGCCATCCGCTCCGCGATCGGGTCGAGCCCAAAAACCTTTCCGCCGCCGACGGCGGCCAGATAGAGCAGGATGATTGCGTAGACGAAGTGGAAGTCCACGATGAAATTGCCGGGGCCGCCGACATAGGGGAAGTCCATGAACGCCGCCCAGTAGAGGATGAACAGGATCGCGCCGACCGTGGCGCTCAGCCGCACCATCAGGCCGATTGCCAGCGACAGGCCGATCAGCAGGTGCCCCCAGGCGACCAGGAGAGCCACGATGCCCGCCACCGCGGCGCCGGAGAACACGCCATAGACGTCGTGGAAGGTTTTTGTCGCCGCCAGGAAATCGCTGACGTTCCAGGTGGGGTTCAGCACCTGCGTGGAGGCGGCGTAGAGGAACGTCCACGCCATGAGCAGGCGGAAGATGAGCACGAATGCCGGCTGGAACCGGGTGGTGGGCATGGGCGGGCCTCCTGGGCTGCACCCGCCGTTAGGCCATCCGCGCGCCCCGACGCTTTGACCCAGCGCAATCGTTCGTCGGCGGGCGAACCGTCCGCGGACGGCTTGGACCGCCCCGCCGCGGCCTGCTAAAGCCTCCTCGGCATTTTCCGGATCGACATGTCGCCCGTTGCCCGCCTGCTTCTCGGCGCCTTCCTCACGCTCGCTGTCGTCATGGGCATCGGCCGCTTCTACTACACGCCGCTCTTGCCGCTGATGCAGCGCGATTTCGGCTTCGATGCGGCGACGGCGGGGCTCATCGGCTCGACCAATTTCGCCGGATATGTCGTCGGCTCGATCGGCGCGGCGCTGGTGCCGCGTGGCGCGGTCCGGCGCTGGGTGTTTCGCGCCGCCGTCTTGACGAGCGTCGCCACCACGCTCGCCATGGGCCTGACGGACAGCCTGCCGCTGTGGCTTCTCATCCGCGCGCTGGCGGGGATCGCCAGCGCCTTCGGCATGATCCTCGCCGCCGCCTTTCTTGCCGAAGCGCTCGCCGCCATCGAGGAGCCGGGGCTGATCGGCTGGCTCTTCGGCGGGGTGGGCATCGGCATCGCCGCCTCCGGCATTTTCGTCAACTTCGCCAACCCCTATCTCCGCTCCCCGGCACTGTGGATCGTCGCCGGCATCGCCTGCCTTCTCGTGCTCCCGCTCATCCTCGCGGAGGTGACCGACCGGAAGCTCGAGCCGCGTCCGCACCGCATGGCGCGCAAGCGCCGCGTGCCGCGGCCGCTGCCCTTCCTGCCGCTCCTCGTCGGCTATTCCCTGGAGGGTCTCGGCTTCTCCGTCTTCTCGGTCTTCATCGTGGCGATCGTGAAGAGCCGGCCGGGCCTGGAATCCTTCGGCGACTGGGTGTGGGTGGCGGCCGGCCTTGCCGGTCTGCCGAGCTGTCTCTTCTGGGCCTGGCTGGCGGAGCGCATCGGCTATGCCAGGGCGCTGCTGCTGGCGTTCCTGGTGCAGGCGATCGGGGTGGCGCTTCCCGGGCTGAGCGGCTCTGCCTTCGCGGCGCTCGCCGCCGCCGTGCTCTTCGGCGGCACCTTCCTCGGCATCGTGGTTCTTGCCTTGCCGCTCGGCCGGCATGGCGTCGGCGGGCGCGGCTTCGCCGTCATGACCATCGGCTACGGCACCGGCCAGGTGCTGGGGCCGGTTGCCGCCGGCAGCCTGGTCACGGGCCCGCAGGGCTGGGACGCCGCCCTTATCGTCTCCGGCGCCATCCTCGCCGCCGGCGCCGCCGCGCTGGCGCTTGCCATGGCGATGGGGCCGGTGCAGGTAGGCGTGCAGCGTGAGGTCGATTGATCCGAGTCAACGCCCGGCGCGCTCAGCGGGATTAGGTGGCATTCAACGGGAGGGGTTCAGCCATGCCGATCAAAGACATTCTCACCGTCGTCGATCTTGCCGGCGAGCGGCCCGCCGCATCGGCCGCGGCCGAGCTGGCGCGCCGCCTGGATGCCCACCTGACCGGGATCACCGGCGCCCATGTCCCGGTGATCCCCACAGGCGGCATGGCGCTGGCCCCGGTGGAGCTGAGCGCCCAGGTGCGCGATCTCTGGCTGCAGCAGGCGAGGGAGGCCGATGCCGCCTTCCAGGAGATCGGGCGCCTTGCCGGCATCCGCTACGACAGCATCCTCATCGATGCCCCCGCCGACGCCTATTTCGCCGAGCTTCTGCGCCGCAGCCGGCTGACCGACCTCGTCGTGGTCGGGCAGGAGGATCCCGATCTGCCCGAGCCGATGCGCAAGCAGCTGATCGAGACGCTTCTGTTCGAAGGCGGCGCCCCGGTGTTTCTGGTGCCCTATGTCGGCACGCGCGACGTGGCGCTCGGCCGCGCGCTCATCGCCTGGGACGGCAGCGCCACCGCCGCGCGCGCCATCCGCGCCGCGCTGCCGCTGCTTGCCGCCACCGAGAGCGTCATGGTGCTCGCGGTCGGCAAGCGCCCGCCTGAGGAAGCCAGCGATCTCGCCGTCCATCTCGACCGCCACGGCCTCAAGGTGGAGGTGGAGCAGATGCCGCCCACCGAGGTGGCGGTGGCCGACGTGCTCCTCAACACCGTCTCCGACCGCGGCTTCGACTTCGTGGTGATGGGCGCCTACGGCCACAGCCGCATGCGCGAATCCCTCTTCGGCGGCGCCACCCGCGACATCCTGGGCGAGATGACCGTCCCGGTGCTGATGGCGCATTGAGGGTGCGCGCGGGGGAGAAGGCGTATGCCGGTGGTGAAAGCACAGCTTGACCGAAAGAACCCACCGCGGCTGTCGAACAAGACAAAGGCTCAGCTTGATCGGTTGACCGACGAAGAGCTGACCGCGGCGGCGCTTTCTGATTCCGACAATCCGCCGCTGAGCAAAGCCGAGCTTGCGCGCCTTGGCGCGGCGCGTGCGGTCAAGCGCGCGCGCGGCGACCGGTCTCAGCCAGAATGCGTTTGCCAGGCGCTTCCACATCAATCCGGGGCGGCTCAGGGATTGGGAGCAAGGTCGTACTCTGCCCGATAGCGCCGCGCTTGCTTATCTCGCCGTCATTGAGCGGGAGCAGAAGACGGTGGAGCGAGTGCTGGCGCGATAGCGCTTAATAAGCCTCGCGTCTGCCTGCGGGCCCCCCGCCATCACTCGGCCCAGACTTCTCGTTGCTTGCTGCTTGTTGGCAGGATGAGGCGTGCGCCGCCCTGATAGGTGACGTAGCGCCACAGCCATTTCAGCGTGACCTGGACGCGGTTCTCGAATCCGACCAGCAGATAGACGTGGACGATCGCCCAGAGAAGCCAGGCGAGACGCCCCTTCATCTGCCAGCGCCCGAAGTCGAACACGGCGGCATTGCGGCCGACGATCGCGGTGTTGCCTCTGTTCCTGAAAATGAAAGGTGGCAGCGGCGCGCCTTTCGTCAGGCTCGCCGCGAGCGCTTTCCCCAGATGCCCGCCCTGCTGATGGGCGACCTGCGCCAGCGCCGGCAGCACCGTGCCGGCGGGCGTCTCGAAATGCGCTAGGTCGCCGATCACGTAGAGACCGTCGAGCCCCGGCACGGAGAGATCGCTCGCCACGCGGATGCGGCCGCTCTTGTCCGTCTCGGCCGGCAGCCAATGCTGCACCGGCGGAGCCCTTACGCCGGCGCCCCAGACTACGGTGCCGGCGCGAATGCGCTCGCCTCCGACGACCGCGCCGTCTGCGTCGACCGATTCCACCGCCTTGCCGGTCAGTACCGTCACGCCCAGCCGCTGCAGCTCTTTTTGAGCATAGGTGGCGAGCTTCTCCGGAAAGCCGGACAGGAGCCGCGGGCCGGCCTCCACCAGGATGGTCTGTGCACTGTGCGGGCTGACGTTGCGGAAGTCGCGGGCGAGCGCGTGGCGGGCAAGCTCCGCCACCGACCCGGCCATCTCCACGCCGGTCGGCCCGCCCCCCACGATGATCGTCCGGATCAGCGCCTGCTGCTCCTCGGGGTCGCGCGACATCTCGGCCCGCTCGAACGATTCCAGCAGCCGCGCGCGGATGAGTTGCGCATCCTCCAGCATCTTCAGTCCGGGCGCATGGCGTGCCCAATCGTCATGTCCGAAATAGTCGTACTGCGAGCCCACCGCGACGACGAGGCGGTCGTAGCCGAGCCGTGCTCCGCCCTTCAGCAGCACCTCCCGGGCGTCGCGATCGATGCCGGTGACCTCGTCCATAAGCACGTCGATGTTCTTGTAGCGGCTCAAAATGCGGCGGATCGGCTGCGCGATGTCGGCCGGCGAAAGCGCCGCCGTCGCCACCTGATAAAGCAGCGGCACGAACAGATGATAATTGCGCCGGTCCACGACGGTGACCTTCACCGCCGTGTTGCCAAGCGCCCGCGCGCAAGCCAGCCCGCCGAAGCCGGCGCCGACGATGACCACACGAGGTGGATTTGAGTGAGGTGTGTTCACGGTCGCGATGTGGGCTGGGGCAGGGGTGGGCGCAAGGCTTAGGCGGGGTCGACTTCTTGAGAGTTTTCAGAGACTCAGCGGCTAACCTCTGGCTCCGTAGGGTCGATCCCCGCACGAAAGGTCGCGAGGGCTGGGATCAGGCCCTCGGCAAGCTGGCGTGCCGCCGCTACGGTGGCGACCGCCTTCTCTGGTTCAAAGCTGCCGTAGCTCCGCGTGGCGTCGCGCCGGTGGCCCTAATGCGCCTCGTCCCAATTGTCCGCCGCTCTTGCGTCCACATGTAGCGGCACGCGGAGATGCACGGCCGGTAGCGCGGCGTGCTCCATCACGCGGCGGATAACCGGGATCGCCCTCTCCACCTCGTCGTCGTCGATCTCGAACACCAGCTCGTCATGTACCTGCAGCAGCATGCGGGTGTGCTTCAGGCCCGCCTCCTCCAGCGCGTCCTCCATGTCGATCATGGCGCGGCGGATGATGTCGGCGGCGGAGCCCTGGATCGGCGCGTTGATGGCGGCGCGTTCCTGGAAGGCGCGGAGGCTCGGCTGTGACGCCTTGATGTCGGGATAGTAGGCTCGCCGTCCGAACAGCGTCTCCACGTAGCCGTGCTCGCGGCAGAAATTTTTGGCCGCGTCCATGTAGTCGCGGATGCCGGGGAAGCGCTCGAAATAGCGGTTGATGTAGTCGGCCGCCTCGCCGCGCGGGATGCCGAGCTGCGCCGCCAGCCCGAAGGCGGAGATGCCGTAGATGATGCCGAAATTGATCGCCTTCGCGCGCCGGCGGACCGACGGGTCCATGCCTTCCACCGGCACGCCGAACATCTCCGACGCCGTCATGGCGTGGATGTCGAGCCCGTCGGCGAAAGCCTTCACCAGCTGCGGGATGTCGGCCATGTGCGCCAGCACGCGCAGCTCGATCTGGCTGTAATCGGCGGAGACGAGCTTGCAGCCCTTCTCGGCGATGAAGGCGCGGCGGATGAAGCGGCCCTCCTCGGTGCGGACCGGGATGTTCTGCAGGTTCGGTTCCGATGAGGAAAGCCGCCCGGTGGAGGTGGAGGCGAGCGCATAGGCGGTGTGCACGCGCCCCGTCTCCGGGTTGATGTAGGTCGGCAGCGCATCGGTATAGGTCGACTTCAGCTTGGTGAGCTGCCGCCAGTCGACGATCTTCTTGGCAATCGGCACGCCCTCCGCCGCCAGGTCCTCCAGCACCTTCACGTCGGTCGCCCATTGCCCGGTCTTGGTCTTCTTGCCGCCGGAGAGCCCCATCTCGCCGAACAGGATCTCGCCGAGCTGCTTGGTGGAGCCGATGTTGAAGCTCCGGCCGGCGATCTCGTAGATCTCCGCCTCCACCGCGCCGGCCTTCTGCGCGAAGCTGCCGGAGAGGCGCGAGAGGATCTGCCGGTCGACCTTGATGCCGCGCCTCTCCATCTTCGCCAGCACCGGCACCAGCGGCCGCTCCAGCCGCTCGTAGACGCGGGTGACGCGCTTGGCCGGCAGCGCCGGCTTCAGCACGCTCCACAGGCGTAGCGCGATGTCGGCGTCCTCCGCCGCATAGGCCGTCGCCCGGTCGATCGGCACGCCGTGGAACGCCACCTTGTCGCGCCCGCTGCCGGCAACGTCCTTCAAAAGGATCGGCTCGTGGCCGAGGAAGTCGGCGGAGAGCTGCGCGATGCCGTGGCCGTGCCGCTTCAGCCCCGCCTCCAGCGCGTAGGAGAGGAGCATCGTGTCGTCGATCGGCGCCATCTCGATGCCGTGGCGTGCCAGCACCAGCCAGTCGTCCTTGATGTCCTGGCCGATCTTCATCACCGCCGGGTCTTCCAGCACGTCCTTCAGCACGGCGAGCGCCGCGTCGACGGGGATCTGATCCTTCTCCAGCCCGCTTCCGAAAATGTCGCCGTCGCCGTCGCCGGCGCGGTGGCCGAGCGGCACATAGCAGGCGCGGCCGGGCTCCAGCGCCAGCGCGATGCCGCAAAGCTCCGCCTGCATCGGCCCGGCGCCGAAGGTCTTCGTCTCGACGGCGAGGATGCCGCGCGCGCGCGCCTCCGCGACCCAGCTCTCAAGCGCCTCCGGCGTGCGAACCGCCTCGTATTCCTCGACCTTGAAAGGCGAGGCGAGCGCCTTCGCCGCGCGCGCCTCGGCCAGCGCCTGCGGCGTGCCCAGCGACGCGTCGTGGCCGCCCCCCTGCCTTGAATCGCGCTTCGGCTTTGCGGCAGCATCGGCGCTTCCAAAAAGGTCCTCGCCCTGAGGGGCGCGCGAGCGCGCCTCGAAGGACGCGCGCCGGAAACACCCATGTCCGGCCCGTGCGCCTCCGCCCCGCCGTCCGGCGGCCAGCCCCGGATATCGAGCGCCGCCGGCTCCACCGCTTCGATGTCGGTGCCGGTCTTGTCGGCGACGCGCTTCATCAGCGCGTTGAACTCCATCGCCTTGCAGAAGCCGACCGCCTGCGGCCCGTCGAGCGGCTCGACCGCGAGGTCGTCGAGCGGCACGTCGAGCGGCACCTCGGTGGAGAGCTCCACCAGGCGGCGCGAGATGCGCGCCTGCTCGGCGAACGCGATGAGGTTCTCGCGCCGCTTGTTCTGCTTGATCTCGGAGGCGCGGGAAAGCAGCGTCTCGAGGTCGCCATATTCGTCGAGGAGCTGTGCCGCGGTCTTCGCGCCGATGCCCGGCACGCCCGGCACGTTGTCGGTGGAATCGCCGCAGAGCGCCTGCAGGTCGATCATCTTCTCCGGGTAGACGCCGAACTTCTCCTTCACCGCCTCGCGGTCGATGACGGCGTTCTTCATCGTATCGACCATGGTGACGCCCGGCTCGATGAGCTGCATCAGGTCCTTGTCGGAAGAGACGATCGTCACCGTCGCGCCGGCTTCCGTCGCCTGCCTGGCGTAGGTCGCGATCAGGTCGTCGGCCTCCCAGCCCTCCTGCTCCAGGCAGGCGAGGTTGAAGGCGCGCGTCGCCTGGCGGATCAGCCCGAACTGCGGGATGAGGTCGGAGGGCGGCTCCGGCCGGTGCGCCTTGTAGTCGGCATAGATGTCGCGCCGGAACGTCTTGGCCGAATAGTCGAAGATGACGGCGAAATGCGTCGGCTCGTCGCCGGCCTCCTTGCTCGGCCCCTCCTGCAGCATCTTCCAGATCATGTTGCAGAAGCCCGACACGGCGCCGACCGGCAGCGAATCGGATTTCCGCGTCAGCGGCGGAAGCGCGTGGAAGGCGCGGAAGATGAAGCCCGACCCGTCGACCAGGATCAGATGGTCGCCGGCTTTGACGGGCGCCTTGGCGACGGGCTCTTTGGCTTTCGTGGAGGCTTTGGGCATGGCGGACATTTCGCCCACCGGCGCAGGCATTTCAAGCGCGCAGTCCGGCCGTCACGCGCCACCCTCCCGCTTTCTCTGTTCCGCCTCCTCCTTCATCCTCCGTGCGTCCTCTTCCATCTTCTTCCTGAGGCTGAGCGGCCGCATGTCCGTCCACACCTCCTTGATATAGTCCAGGCATTCCGCCTTGGGGCCTTCCTTGCCGGCAGCGCGCCACCCCAAGGGAAGGTCGCGCGCTTTCGGCCAGATCGAGTATTGTTCCTCGTGGTTTACCACCACGACGTAGACTTGGTCGTCCGCTTCGTCGTTCCAGCCCATGTAAGCCTCCCGCTGTACCAACTCAGCGTAGCACGGAAGGAGAAAGCTTCACCCGCGAATACCGATCGACATGGTCGGCGTGTTGATGGTGTAGGCCTCCGGCTCTTCTCCGGCAGGCCTTGAAAGCGTGGTGCAGACTACGCATTTAGCGTATACATGAGCGATGGAGTTTGGGTGGGACGACGCGAAGCATCAGAGGAATTTGCGCGAGCGTGGTCTCGGCTTTGCCTACGCAGCGCGCATCTTCCGCGAAGATGTCATTGAGTGGCTCGACGACCGCTTTGACTACGGCGAGCGACGAATGCGTGCGGTTGGCGAGGTTGATGGTCACGTTCTTCATGTCGTCTACACCGACAGAGGCTCGATGCGCTGGATCATTTCCGCGCGATCGGCCAGCAGAAAGGAGCGCAGGCTGTGGCAAGAAAGACGTTAGAGGAGATCCTCGCCTCCGAGCCGGACGTGGATCACGAAAAGCTTCGCGCCACGACGGAGCAGGACATCCGCCGCCACATGATCGAGGATGGCGAAGATCCGGATGCCGACATTCCCGCCGATGCGGAGCATGTCGTCCCACCGCAGGCGGTGCGTGAGAAGCTCGGCATGACGCAGGAGGAGTTCGCCAAGGCGCTGCGTATCCCTGTCGGCACGCTGCGGAATTGGGAGCAGCAACGCGTCGGGCTCGATCCCGCCGTCCGGGCGTTGCTGAGGATCGTCTACAAGATGCCGGAAGCGCTGAAGGTGCTCGCCGCCTGACCTGCTGCGAACAGGCAGAGAGACCCGTTTGCCTACCCGCGAATACCGATCGTCATGGACGGCGTGTTGATGGTGTAGGCCTCCGCCGGGCTGTTGCCGCTGATGAAGCGCAGCGACCCCTTGATGAGGCTCACAGTCACCTTCTGCGCCGTGTTGTCGGGATTGAACACGAACGTGTCGATGGTGAGCCGCGAGTTCGGTCCCACGACCAGCCGCGTGTTGTCGATGAAGCGGATCTGCGCCTGCCCGTTGGGATTGGCGACGATCACGTCGCCCATGAAGACGGCGCCCTCAAGCACGATCATCCGCTCGCCGCCGGGGCCGGTGGCGTTCACCGCCGGGTTGACGCGGACGGCGTGGCCGCTCGGCTCAAGCGCCGCGGCCGGCGAGGCAAGGGCGATGAGCGCCACGCCCAGCGAGACGATGACGGCCGCGCTGAGTGAAACGATAACGACCGCATGAAGCCTGCGTGCTGCCGCGCCCATCTTTGTCCTCCGCTCCCAGCCATTGGGACGCATGGACGCTACGGCGCGGTCGTTGCCGGCTTATGTCGTCAGGTCCGGAAGTTGGTTTCGCCGCGGAGACGGCGGCGAAACGCGCCTATTCCGCCGGCACCATCGCCTCGCGCGTGCGGCGGCGCGGCTGGTCGATATGCGCCCAGGCCGGCCGCTCGAACAGGAACTTGCCGACGCCGCTCCACTGCACCAGCGCGTAGAGCAGCACCGGCCCGACGATGCCGCAGAGCGTCACCAGCACCGAGATCGTGCCCACGTCGGTGATGATGCCGGTCTTCAGCAGCACCGTGCGGCTCACCGCCATCGGCAGGAAGAAGGCGAGGTAGACCACGATGGAATGCTCGCCCAGCCAGCGCAGCGGAATGGATGCGAGCGTATCGGTGAGAAGCGTCGCGATCGCCACGATCGCCAGCGCTCCGGCGATGCCAAGCGCCAGGCTGACGAAGGGAAGCTCACTGTAGCCGTTGAACACCACCAGCCCTTCCAGCGTCGCCCATAGCGCAATGGCCGTCACCGCCGTCCAGCGGTCGCGCCGCGCCTCGTCGGCAAGCCGGAAGACCTGGGTAGCGAAGACATAGCCGCTGTAGAAGAAGACGAAGCGCGCCGCGAACTCGTCGATCAGCACCGAGCCGGTATGGATCGGCGCGATCTCGAGCGCCGCCGCCACCAGCCAAACGACCGGCCAGGGCACGTTCTTCACGAGCCGCGTCACCAGCAGGAAGAGCGCCAGGTGGTAGATGAACCACAGCGTTCCCCACGGGTCGATGAAGGCGAAGAGATATTCGCCGAGCGCGCCCTGCCAGCCCACCTGCGCGGCCATCTCCGGCGCCTTGAAGGCGAACTGGATGGTCAGCCACAGAACGTAGAAATAGGCGAAATGCAGCACCTTGCGGTCGAGGTAGAGGCGCCAGGGTGCGTCGATGCGGCGCGCCAGGAACAGGCCGGCGATGAGGAAGAAGTCAGGCATGCGGAAAGGACGAGCGAATTCAACGACATAGCCCATCCACCCCATCTCGCCGACGGCCTTCTCCACGCCCAGCGTGGAGTGCATCATGACCACCATGCAGATGCAGATGCCCTTGGCGACGTCGACCCAATCGACGCGGTCGGTCATGGCAGGAGACCTCGGTTTGCCGCTTCCTGCCGGGTTGTGGGGCTTTTCCCGCCGCCTGTCGCGTCCTTCCCTAAGAAAGGGTAAATGCTGAATGGGGTTTTAACTGCCCCTTAAATCGACAAAATTAGCGTTGAAGGGGCCCCTCGGGTGATCCGGCGGGAAGGGCAGAAAGAGCTTATGGCGCGCCGCGAGCGGACTGGACGCATCGAACCGAAATTCGCCGGCGCGGAGCCGGATGGGCCCACCATCCGGCCGGACGATCGCGTGCCCGCCGCGCCGCGCAATGCCCGGCCCAAGAAAGGCAAGAAGCGCCCCGCCGGCCGCAAGTCGGGTCGCGGCCGCAAGCGGCGCAAATCCGCGCTGCGGCGCGTGTTCGGCGGCGTCCTCTACTGGGGTTTCGTGTTCTGCATCTGGGGCGCCGTCGGCGTCGCCGGCCTCGTCGCCTATTACGCCGCCGAGCTTCCCGGCGCCTCCGAATGGCGCGTGCCCGACCGGCCGCCCAACATCCAGATTCTGGCCGTCGACGGCCAGCTGATCGGCAACCGGGGCGATACGGGCGGCGAATCGGTCAAGCTCGCCACGCTTCCCTCCTATGTGCCGAACGCTGTCATCGCCATTGAGGACCGGCGCTTCCGATCGCATTTCGGCGTCGACCCGGTGGGCCTTCTGCGCGCCGTGGCCAAGAACTTCACGTCCGGCGGCGTGGTGGAGGGCGGCTCGACGCTCACCCAGCAGCTCGCCAAGAACATGTTCCTGTCGCCGGAGCGCTCGTTGAAGCGCAAGGTGCAGGAGGTCATCCTCTCGCTCTGGCTGGAGACGCAATACACCAAGGACCAGATCCTGGAGATGTACCTGAACCGGGTCTACTTCGGGAACGGCGCCTACGGCATCGATGCCGCCGCGCACCGCTATTTCAACGTCGATCCGACCAAGCTCACACTGGGGCAGGCGGTGCTGCTGGCCGGCGTGCTGCCGGCGCCCAGCCGCTACGCGCCGGACCGCCACCCCAAAGCGGCGGAGCAGCGCGCCTCGCTCGTGCTCGCCGCCATGGCGTCCGAGGGCTACATCACGCCGGAGCAGGCCCAGCAGACGCGCGAGAACCCCGCGCAGGCGGCCTCCTATCAGCTCGCCCGCAGCGGCAATTACATCGCCGACTGGGTGCAGGAGCTGCTGCCCTACCACATCGGCGCTGTCGAGCAGGACATCGTGGTGGAGACCACTGTCGATCTCAACCTGCAGCGCATGGCCGAGCAGTCGCTCTCTTCGACGCTGGACGAGGAGGGCGAGAAATACGGCGTCGGCGAGGGCGGCATGGTGGTGCTCGACGGCACCGGCGCGGTGCGCGCCATGGTGGGCGGCCGTTCCTATGCCGACAGCCAGTTCAACCGTGCCGTCGATGCGCGCCGTCAGCCCGGCTCGTCCTTCAAGCCCTTCGTCTACCTCACGGCCGTCGAGCAGCTCGGCTACCGCCCCGACACGGTGATGATCGACCAGGAGGTGACGATCGGGGATTGGACGCCGCACAATTACAACAACAAATACGCCGGCCCGATGACGCTGAAGGATGCGCTGGCGCATTCGGTCAACACCGTCGCCGCCCAGCTCGCGGATCAGGTCGGCCCCGAAGCGGTGGTGCAGACCGCGAAGCGCCTCGGGGTCAACTCGCCGCTTGCCGCCAACCCGTCGATCGCGCTCGGCACGTCGGAGGTCACGCTGCTTGAGATGACCGGCGCCTACGCGCCGTTCTCGAACGGCGGCTATGCGGTGCCGCCCTTCGTCATTCAGCGCATCCGTACCCCCAAGGGTGACGTGCTGTTCGACCGCACGGGCTCCGGCCCGAGGCGCGTGATCAGCATCGAGAGCGTCGCCCTGATGAACGACATGCTGGAGGCGACCGTGGACATCGGCACCGGGTCGCGCGCCGACCTTCCCGGCTGGCAGGTCGGCGGCAAGACCGGGACGAGCCAGAGCTACCGCGACGCCTGGTTCATCGGCTACACGGCCAACCTCATCACCGGCGTGTGGGTCGGCAACGATTCCAACGCCCCCACCAAGCATGCCTCCGGTGCCAACCTGCCGGCGGAGATCTGGTCGAAATTCATGATCCAGGCCCACAAGGGCGTGCCGGTGGCGCAGCTCCCGGGCACCGATCTCGTGCCCTACCTGCTCGCTCAGCCGGCTCCGGGCTCGGAAGGCCAGGGGGGGTTCCAAGGCTGGGCGTTAGGCTCCTCCTCGCCCGAGCAGCGGGCATCGAACGAGGCGATCGCCCGCTATTGCATGCTCTATCGCAGCCCCGATTGCGCCCGGAAGGCCCAGGAGGCCGCCGCACAGCAGCAGCTCCAGCCGGCGCCGCAGCCACAGCAGGGAGCCGGCGGCCCCGGCGGCTTCTTCCGCCGCCTGTTCGGGGGTTAGCCCGGCTGACGCGTCGCATCGGCCTCAGGCACCAGCATCGTCAGCTTGAGATCGGGCCGGCCGGCCAGGTCGAAGCTCACCTGCTCGTAATGCAGAAAGCCGTCCTTCGGATGGTTGAAGGTGCGGGCCCCGCCTTCGCGCCCCAAGACGCCGTGCTGGTCCCAGAACTGCGCGAAGGCGGAGCTGTCGCGCCGCAGCTCGGCGATGAGCGCGCTCAGCGCCGGGTCGTCGAGATGCGTGCTGCAGGCGGCGCGGAACTCTGCCGCGACGCGTCGTGCCCTTGTCTCCCAGTCTGAGATCAGCGCCCGCGCCTCCGGCCGCAGGAAGATGAAGCGCAGCAGGTTGCGGTCTCCCGGCCGGTCGAGCCAGCCGGCGAAGAGCCGCTCCGCCGGCGCGTTCCAGCCGCGCGCGGTCCAGCTACGGTCGAGCAGGTAGGCGGGCGCCGCGATGCTCGTGAGGCAGGCGAGCACGGCGGCGGGCACCGCTTCGCTTTGCTCCTCGTGCGGCTCCGGATCGCGCTTCCCCGCCAGCTCGAAGAGGTAGGCGCGCTCGGCACGGCTGAGCCGCAGCGCCGCAGCCAGCCGCGCGAAGGCGGCCGGCGACACGGAGACGTCGCGTCCCTGCTCGATCCAGGTGTACCAGGTCGTGCTCAGCCCGCAGAGCTGGGCCACCTCCTCGCGCCTGAGGCCCGGCGTCCGGCGCCGCGCCCCCACGGCGAGGCCGATCGCCGCCGGCGTCAGCCGCTCCCGGCAGGCGCGGACGAAATCTCCCAGCTCCTCTTGCTGTTGGGGCGATCGTGTCGGCATGGTGGTAGCGCGTCATACCAGTATAAATGCGCCTCTTAAACCAGTGCTTTTCTGCTGCTATGCGACCAGGGCACGCGGCCGTATGGAGCCGCGGCAACCGGAGTGAGGGGATGTCGGAGACGAAGAGCCACGAGGCGCTGGTGGGCGGCCAGTTCGGGTCGCGCGCCGAGGCCTATCTGAAAAGCAGCGTGCACGCGCAGAGCCCGGACCTCAGCGACCTGGCCGCGCTTGCCGCCGGCCACGGGACGGCGCGGGTGCTCGATCTCGGCTGCGGCGGCGGGCATGTGAGCTTCAACGTGGCGCCGCATGTTCGCGAGGTGGTGGCCTACGATCTTTCGCCGCAGATGCTGGCCGTGGTGGCGCGCGCCGCCGCCGAGCGCGGCCTCGCCAATGTCACGACGGCTGAGGGCGTCGCGGAGAGCCTGCCCTTCGAGGCGGCAAGCTTCGACATCGTGCTCAGCCGCTACAGCGCGCATCACTGGCGCGATTTTTCCGCCGGGCTGCGGGAGGCGGCGCGCGTGCTGAAGCCCGGCGGCGTTGCCGGCTTCGTCGATGCCGTCTCGCCCGGCACGCCGCTCCTCGACACCTACTTCCAGGCGATCGAGCTGCTGCGCGACTGTTCGCATGTGCGCGACTATTCGCGGGCCGAATGGGAGGCGGCGCTGGCGCATGCCGGCTTCGCCCCGGTCGCCTCGCGCCACTACCGCCAGCATCTCGACTTCGCCGCCTGGGTGGAGCGCATGAGCACGCCGGAGGCTCAGGTCAGCGCTATCCGGGCGCTGCAGGCGGGGGTGTCGGCGCACGTCACGCGCTATTTCGACACCGGTCCCGACGGCAGCTTTTCCATCGACGTTGCGCTGTTCCAGGCCGCGAAGCCGGTCGATTAGCCGGGCCGCCGAATTGCGCGGGTAATCCGCAGTCTACCGGCTGCCTCGCCCGATCGCCGCGAGCGCCGTGCCCTCGCGGTTCAGCCATTCGCGCGCCTCCAGGTGGCGCGGGAAGAGCAGGTCCACCAGATTCCAGAAGCGCCGCCCGTGGTTCATCTCCCTCAGATGCGCCACTTCGTGCGCCGCCAGGTAGTCGAGCACGAAGGGCGGCGCCAGCACGAGCCGCCAGGAGAAGGTCAGCACGCCGTCCGCCGAGCAGGAGCCCCAGCGGCTCTTCGGGTCGCCGATGCGCATGGCTCGCGGTGCGCGGCCGATCCTCTCCGCGTGGCGCGTAACGGCGCTCTCCAGGTCGCGCCGCGCCTCCCGCCGCAGCCAGTTACCGACCCGTCGCGGCAGGAACTCCGGATCGCCCGGAACCCCCAGGTGCGGAATGCCGCCGTTCGCCTCCAGCACCACCACGCCGCGCCCGCCGCGATGGCGGATGAGGCACGGCTCGCCCCGCAGCGGGAAAATGGTGCCGTCGCTGAGCGGCGTGGTCGGCGCCATGGCGCTGACCTGCCCTTCGAGCCAGGAGAGATTCGCGGCCAGGAAGCGCTCGCCATGCGCCAGCCCGGTGCGGGCCGGCAGCGTCAGCACCGGCAGCCCCGACATGTGGTCGACGCGCAAAATAAGCCGCCGCGCCCGTGGGTTACGCCGCACGGCGACCGGTATCTCCCGTCCGCCGATCTCGACGAACAGCCGCTCCTGCGCGCGCTTGAGTGCCCCCCTCATGGCGACAATTATTGCCAGCATTTTTACGGATGAGAAACGCAAAAAACGCGGGACTCGCCGCCCCGCTCTGCGATTTTGGTGGGGACGGCGGGGCCGGGACGCCCGCGGCGTCAAGCGGACAACCTTTCTCCCACGCAGCCCTGCTCCACCTATCACAGCCTTCTGGCGCAACAGTGTGACCGGCTGATGTGCAAGCGGCCGCCCGATGGCGGCATGCAGGCGAGAGCATGATCCTGAAAAGCGGGGCCCCGCCGGCTGGACGAAAAAAAGCGGGGCACGCGGCCCCGCTCGTTGTCAGGTCTGAAGAGCGCGTCGTTCAGGCGCCGCTCGTTCCTTCGGTGCGGCTGCGGAAGGAGCTCATGAAGCGGTCGAACTCTTCCTGGTCCTTCACGCGGCGGAGCTCCCTCAGGAACACGTCGAACTCGGCGCGCATCGCCTCGAGCTTGCGCCGCTCTTCGGCCAGCCGCTCCAGCTCGCGCGCCCGGTATTCGTCGAAGGCGGCGTTGCCGGTGTTGCTGCCGTAGGCGCCTCCGAACTCGCGGGCTCGCTGCGGGATGCCCTGGAAGTGTCCCTTGAACTCCTCGAACTTGGCGCTGAGCTCTTCGCCCCAGATGATCCAGGCGAGCATCGCCAAGCCAAGCGGCCAGAACAATGCGAAGCCGATGATCATCAGCACGATGTTGAGCGCCGACCAGCGGCCACGATGGCAGGCGCGGGTCGCGGTAGCGGTCTGGTTCATGGGTGCTTCCTTTCGTACTCCCTTGTCTTTCTGACAAATCCGAAATGGGAAGCCGAAAAGCGCCGTTCAAGAAAAATCGGACGCGCCCCTGCCGATTTCGAATACCCCGCTGGCGTAGCCCGCATGGAGCGCAGCGTCATGCGGGGAGGGCGTTGCGGCTCGCAATCCGACCCCGGATCACGTTTCGCTCCATCCAGGCTGCGGGGCGACAGCCGGGCGCCTACTTCGCTTTCGAACTCCGCACCAGCTTGCGCGCCTGGCCGAACCAGTCTTCGCGGCTGGGGCGGCCCTTCAGCTGCTCGTCGAGCGAGCGCATGGCGTCGCCGGTCAGGTCTGCGAGCTCGCCGACCTTGAAGATGCCGAGTTCGTTGAGGCTCTCCATCATCTTCGGGCCGACGCCGGCGATCTCCGTCAACTCGCGCCTGAAGCCTTCGCCGATCTCCGAGATGTTCTTGCCGGAGAGCGCGGTGAGACCGCTCGCATCGGCGAAACGCTTCTCGACGCTCGGCGCGCGATGGCCGTTGACGCGCGTCGCGGGGCCGGCGGCGCTCTTCTCCGCCGCGGCGTCGTGCTTGGCGATGAAGTCGGTGATGCGCGGCACGATCTCGGCGCGGAAGCGCGAGCCGTTGAAGACGCCGTAATGGCCGACGCCCATGGCCAGGAAATGCTGCTTCTTGTCGTAGGAGAGGTTGGTGCAGAGCGCGTGCGCCGCCTTGGTCTGGCCGACGCCGGAAATGTCGTCGCGCTCGCCTTCCACCGTGAGGAGCGCCGTGCGCCGGATGGCCTCCGTCCGCACCGGCCGGCCGCGATGCGTCATCAGCCCGTTCGGCAGCGCGTGCTGCACGAACACCGTCTCGACCGTCTGCAGGTAGAACTCCGCGGTCAGGTCCATGACGGCGAGATACTCGTCGTAGAACTCGCGATGCTTCTCCGCCGAATCTCCGTCGCCGTCGACGAGGTGCGTGTAGAACTCCTGGTGCGCCGTGACATGCCGGTCGAAGTTCATGCTCATGAAGCCGGTGAGCTGCAGGAAGCCCGGATAGACTTTGCGCATGAAGCCCGGATGCGGGAACGGCACCGTCATGATGGTGTTGCGGTTGAACCAGTCCATGCCGCGCGTCTCGGCGAACTTGTTCACGTCCGTCGGCGTCATGCGCGTGTCGATGGGGCCGCCCATCAGCGTCATCGTCGTGGGCACGTAGGGGTCGCGGTCTTCCGACATCAGCGCCACGGCGACGAGCACCGGCACGGAGGGCTGGCAGACCGCCATGACGTGCGTGCCCCGGCCGAGCACGTGGAACATCTCGACGACGTAGTCGATATAGTCGTCAAGATCGAAGTGCCCCTCCGAGAGGGGCACCATGCGCGCGTCCGACCAGTCGGTGATGTAGACGTCGTGGTCGACGAGCATCGACTCCACCGTGCCGCGCAGGAGCGTGGCGTAATGCCCGGAGAGCGGCGCGACGATCAAAAGCTTCGGCGCCGGCGGCGCGTCCTTCGGCAGGTCGCGGCGGAAGTGGAGAAGCGAGCAGAACGGCTTCTCCCAGACGGTCTCCTCCTCCACGGCGACCGCCCGGCCGTCGATCACGACCTCCTTGATGCCGAATTCCGGCTTGCCGTAGCGGCGCGTGGTGCGCTCGAAAAGCTCAGCCGCCGCGGCGACGGATCGCCCGAAAACGGTCTCGGTGAAGGGGTTGAGCGGGTGCTGGAAGGCGAGGCGGGTGGCGTCCGCCATTGCGCGCCAGGGCGCCATGGCGGCATGGTTCAGTTCGTAGAGCTGATAGATCGACACCGAGCCCAGCCTTTCTTCCCGCGGATTGTGCACCGCGGAAAAGATAGTGCACCGCAAACTTAACGCCTGAAGCTTGCGTGGCAAGTGTCTTGAAAGAATCGCAGTAATTTCATCGCAAATCGTTAACCCTGCCGAACGGGGGCTATTCCCCGGTCTGCATGAGAGATCCCGTCCACCGCGCTGACCGCAGGAGCAGGGCGAAAACCGCTGCAGCCACAGAGAAATAGACGAAATTCAGGCCGAGCGCCGTCAGCATCTCGCCGGCGTCGAAACGGCTCTCCAGCACGAGGGCTCGCAGCCCCTCGAAGACATGCGTCGGCGGTAGCGACAGCGCGATCCACTGCAACCATCCCGGCAGCACCGCCACCGGATAGTAGACGCAGCAGAGCGGCAGCAGCAGGAAGGTCATGCTCCAGGCGAGCGATTCCGCCCCCAGCCCCTTCTTCAGCAGCATGCCGCAGGCGATCAGCCCGATCGCCCAGCTGGTGATGATGAGGTTGGCGAAGAACGCCGCGGCGGCAAAGCCGAGCTGCCAGAAATTGAAGCCGAAGAACAGGATCGCCAACCCCGTCACCGGCACCATCCCGATGGCGACGCGCACGATGCTCATCACCATCAGCGCCGCGACGAATTCCGCCGGCCTCAGCGGCGTCATCATCAGGTTGCCGAGATTGCGCGACCACATCTCCTCCAGGAACGAGACGGAGAAGCCGATCTGCCCGCGGAACAGGATGTCCCACAGAAGCACCGCCCCGATGAAGGCGCCGCCGGCGCGCGCCACCAGCCCGGTATGCTGCGTGAGATAAAGCGACAGGAAGCCCCACATCAGCATCTGCACCGCCGGCCAGTAGATGAGGTCGACGATGCGCGGCCAGGAATAGCGCAAGAGATACCAGTAGCGCAGCACCATCGCCGCAACGCGCGTGAGCGAGAAGGCGTGGTAGGTGGTCGCGCCGTCATTCCGCTGCCTCCCTTTCGCCGCCGCGGCGTCCGCGTGCCACGTCGAGGAACACGTCCTCCATCGTCTCGCGCCCATAGCGCGCGATAAGCTCCGCCGGGCTGCCCTGGTCGACGATCTTTCCGGCCTTCATCATCAGCACGTTGTCGCAGAGCCGCTCCACCTCCGGCATGTTGTGCGAGGCCAGCAGGATCGCCGCATGCTGCTCCCGCCGGTAGCGCTCCAGGTGCGAGCGCACCCAGTCGGCCGTGTCCGGGTCGAGCGAGGCGGTCGGCTCGTCGAGGAGCAGCACGTCGGGGCTGTTGATGAGCGACTTGGCGAGCGCCACGCGCGTTTTCTGCCCCGAGGAGAGATTGCCCGACGGCCGGTCGAGCAGGCCGGTCAGATCGAGCGCGCCGGCGATGTCCTCGATCCGCGCCTTCAGGTCGGCGACGCCGTAGAGCATGCCGAACACCTTGAGGTTCTGCCGGACCGTCAGCCGCATCGGCATCTCAACGTAGGGGCTCTCGAAATTCACGCGGTGGAGAACGCGGTGCCGCTCGTGCGCCATGTCGGCGCCGAGCACGCGCGCCGTGCCGCCGGTCGGCGTGACGAGCCCCATGATCATGGCGATCGTGGTCGTCTTGCCGGCGCCATTTCCCCCCAAAAGACCCACGATCGCCCCGCGCCGCACGGCGAATGAGATCCCGTCCACCGCGGTGACGTCGCGATAGGTCTTGGTCAGCCCGTCGACGGAGATGGCTGGGCTTTCGGCGCGCATGCCCCGTCAGATATCCCTTCGCCGTCCCGCCCGCCAGTGGTGTCCTGTCGCCTGTTTCGTCGCCCCGCTTCCATGCGTCGCTTGTCGCCGCCCTGCGGGGCTCGTAGGCTCGGGCCAAACAGGGAGGAAATCCGAGTATGGCGTTGGGCAACGGCAAGAAGAGGGCGACCTCGGTCACCGATCAGGAAGCGCTGGACTTCCACTCGCGCGGCCGGCCGGGCAAGTGGGAGCTGGCCCCCACCAAGCCGATGGCGACGCAGCGCGACCTGTCGCTCGCCTATTCGCCGGGCGTCGCCGTGCCGGTGCAGCGTATCGCCGCCGACCCCAGCCTCGCCTTCGATTACACCACGCGCGGCAATCTGGTGGCCGTCATCACCAACGGCACCGCCATCCTCGGGCTCGGCAATCTCGGCGCGCTCGCCGCAAAGCCGGTGATGGAAGGCAAGGCGGTGCTTTTCAAGCGCTTCGCCGACATCGATTCCGTCGATCTGGAGGTCTCGACGGAGGACGTCGACGAGTTCGTCAACTGCGTGCGCTTCCTCGGACAGACTTTCGGCGGCATCAACCTGGAGGACATCCGCGCGCCGGAATGCTTCATGATCGAGAAGCGGCTGCGCGAGCTTCTGGATATCCCCGTCTTCCATGACGACCAGCACGGCACGGCGATCATCGCGCTTGCCGGGCTGCTGAACGCGCTGCTCCTCACCGGCCGCGACATCAGGACGGCACGCTTCGTGTGCAACGGTGCCGGCGCATCGGCGATCGCCTGCGTGGAGCTCTTCAAGGCCTCCGGCATGCCGGATGAGAACGTCATCCTCTGCGACACCAAGGGCGTCGTCTACAAGGGCCGCTCCGAAGGCATGAACGAATGGAAGGCGCGTCACGCCGTGGAGACGGAGGCGCGCACGCTGGCCGACGTTATGAAGGGCGCCGACATCGCCTTCGGCCTCTCGGCGAAAGGCGCCTTCACCAAGGAGATGGTGGCGTCGATGGCGAAGCGGCCGATCATCTTCGCGCTCGCCAATCCCGATCCGGAGATCACCGTGGAGGAGGTCGCGGAAGTGCGCAGCGACGCCATCGTGGCGACCGGCCGCTCCGACTATCCCAACCAGGTGAACAACGTCCTCGGCTTCCCCTACATCTTCCGCGGCGCGCTCGACGTGCGCGCCACCACCATCAACGAGGAGATGAAGATCGCCGCCGCCGAGGCACTGGCGGAGCTGGCGCGCGAGGATGTTCCCGACGAGGTGGCCGCCGCCTATCAGGGCCACCGCCCGCGCTTCGGCCCCGACTACATCATTCCCGTGCCGTTCGATCCGCGGCTCATCCACGCTGTGCCGTCGGCGGTGGCCGAGGCGGCGATGAAGTCGGGCGTGGCGCGCAAGCCCATCGACGACCTTGAGACTTACCGCCTGCAGCTCTCGGCGCGGCGCGACCCCGTTGCCGGTACGCTGGCGCGCATCACCGCGCATGTGCGGCAGAACCCGAAGCGCATCGTCTTCGCCGAAGGCGAGGAGGAGCAGGTCATCCGCGCCGCGGCGAGCTTCGTCCACCAGCGGCTCGGCACGGCCATCCTGGTCGGTCGCGAGGACCTCGTGCAGAGCCAGGCGGCGGAGGCGGGCATCGAGCTGAGGGCCGGCATCGAGATCATGAACGCCCGCCTTTCGACGCGCCGCGACGAATATGCCGAATATCTCTACAAGCGCCTGCAGCGCCGGGGCTTCCTCTATCGCGACTGCGTGCGCCTCGCCAACACCGACCGCAACCACTTTGCCGCCTGTATGGTGGCGCTCGGCGATGCCGACGGCCTGGTGACCGGCGTCACGCGCAACTACCCCACGGTGTTGAAGGACATGCGCCGCTGCATTGATTCAAAGCCCGGGCATCGCGTTATCGGGGTCTCCATAGCGCTGTGCCGCGGCCGCACGGTTCTCGTCGCCGACACGGCCGTCTACGATCAGCCGGATGCGGAGGCGTTGGCTGACATCGCCGTGGAAGCGGCCGGCGTCGCCCGGCGGCTTGGCTTCGATCCCCGCGTGGCGATGCTCGCTTATTCGACCTTCGGCAGTCCCACCGGCGAGCGGGCGGAAAATGTCAGACAGGCGGTCAAGATACTCGACGGCCGCAGCGTCGACTTCGAGTATGATGGCGAGATGGGTGCGGACGCCGCGCTCAATCCCGACGTGATGGCGTCCTATCCCTTCTGCCGCCTGTCGGGCCCCGCCAACGTGCTGGTCATGCCGGCCAGGCACTCCGCCGCCATCTCCACCAAGATGCTGCAGGAGCTCGGCGGCTCCACCGTGCTCGGACCGCTGCTCGTCGGCTTCGACCGCCCGGTGCAGATCCTGCCGATCTCCGCCCGCGATTCCGACATCGTCAACATGGCCGCGCTCGCCGCCTACAACATCAGCGGGTGAGGTTCCTTTGATGCGCGTAGGCAAGAGGGGGAGAGGACTGGCGGTTCGAATACCGAGCACGGTGGTCCGTGCGCTTAATCTCAGCGCTGGAGACGAAGTGGAGTTCCGAATAGTGGGCTATCGATCGATCGAGTTGGCGAAGAAGCAGTTCGATGCAGCGGAGCAGCCCGCCGAGCGCGGATTGGTCGAAAAACCACGCTAGCTCGGGGCTGCTTCGTTTTGCGCGTCAGGCCGGTTGACCACGGCGCGTGATCACTGCCGTGCCGCCGCCAGCCCGACGCCGAGCGCGACGAGCGTGCCGCCTCCGATCCGCTGCGCCAGCCGGCTCGCCGGCCGCGAGGCCGAAAACATCCGGGTCAGCTTCTGGGAAAGCACGATGCACACGACATCGGTCGCCGAGAACATGAGGTTCACGATGGCGCCGAGGATCAGGATCTGCGCCCAGACCGGCAGCGGCGCGGAAATTTCGGTGAACTGGGGCAGGAAGGCCAGGTAGAACAGCGCCGTCTTGGGGTTCAGCATTTCCACAATCATGCTTTGCCACACGGCGCGGCGATGCGACCGCGCTTCGCCGTGCGCACCTGGAGCCGCGACAGTGCTCCGCGCGGTGAAGAGCCTGACGCCGAGCCAGACCAGGTAGGCGGCACCGGCGAATTTCACGATGGCGTAGAGGATCGGAACAGCCTCAAGCAGCACCGTCAGGCCGAAGGCCGCCGCTGCGATATGGACGTAGCCGCCGGCATGAAATCCCAGCGCCGAAAGCCATCCCGCGCGTCGCCCCCGCGCGATGGTCTGCGCCGCGGCATAGAACATGCCGGGGCCGGGCACGCAGGCGAAGATCGAGGCCGCGACGAAGAACGGGATCAGCAAATCAACTGAAGGCATCGGCGCGGCCCTCCTTGTCCTCCTCCATGTCGTGCCCCGCGTGGAAGCACGCGGGCCGCGCCGGGGTCCAGTCCACCGGCGCAATCCCGTCTCGCGGGTGACGATTTGCCTCCCTTTCCGCCCGCTTTGCCCGCTCCCTGCGCCGCGCCCATTACCTCAAAGGTCATGGAGGAAAGTCCGGCGCTCCGCTAGGCTCGCCGGATGCTGACCGAGAGCCGTTCCGTTGGCCACCTGCTGCGCGAATGGCGCCAGCGCCGCCGCTTGAGTTCAGCTCGATCTCGCCTGCGAGGCAGGCGTTTCGACACGGCATCTGAGCTTCGTCGAGACGGGGAGGGCGCTGCCGAGCCGCGACATGCTTCTGCGTCTCGCCGAGCAGCTCGACGTGCCGATGCGTGCGCGCAACGTGCTGCTGACGGCGGCCGGCTACGCGCCCATGTTTCCCGAGCGGTCGCTGCGAGACCCGGCGCTTGCGGCGGCGCGAGATGCCGTCGATCTCGTGCTGGATCGGCAGAAGCCCTATCCGGCCTTCGCGCTCGACCGGCAATGGCGTGTCGCCGCCTCGAACGGCGCCTTGCCGCAGCTTTACGTCGGGGTGGCGCCGGCGCTGCTTGCCCCGCCGATCAACGTGCTCCGCCTCAGCCTGCACCCGCAGGGTCTGGCGCCGCGCATCGCCAACCTCGCAGAGTGGCGTGCGCATCTTCTCTTCCGCCTGCGCCGGCAGATCGAGATCACCGCCGATCCTGGACTGATCGCGCTGATGAGCGAACTCGGCGAATATCCGGCTCCCGCGGGCAGGCCCGTCGGAGCTGCGGGGCTTGAGCACGCCGTTGTCGTGCCGCTGAAGATCACGACCGAAGCCGGCCTCCTGACGTTCTTTAGCACGACGACGGTCTTCGGCACGCCCGTCGATCTGACCTTGTCCGAGCTGATGCTGGAGCTGTTCTTTCCCGCCGACGAGGAGACCGCGGCGCTGGTCCGGGAAATGACCGCCGCAGCCGAAGCGGACATCGTGGCGACCTCCCACTGAGCGCAGTCGCTTTCTTACCCCTCACGTAATCGATTCCGCGCCTTCGCTCCTCCAGTCTCCGAGACGGTCGGCTGCAAAGCCTGCGGCCCGCATTAAGGAGAGAAGACGATGAGCAAGTTCAATGAAAGCGTGGTTCGCTATATCGCCGCCTGGAACGAGCGCGATCCGAAACGTCGGCGCGAGCTCGTCGCCGCCACTTGGGCCGACGACGGAAGCTATGTCGACGCGCACCGGCGCGGCGTGGGTCACGCCGAGATCGACGCCATGCTGGAGGCGGCGCAGCAATCGCTGCCCGGATACCAGCTCAGCCTGGTCAGCGGGATCGAGGCGCACAACAATGTCGCCCGTTTCAGCTGGAGTGCCGGCGGCCGCCCCGACGCGCCGCTTTATATCGGCGGAACGGACTTCATGACCCTGGCGGCCGACGGTCGGATCGCAAGCGTGTTCGGCTTCATCGACGCAATGCCGGCCTTCGCAGCCTGACCTGAAAGGAAACGAAGCGCCGGTCTCGGATCACCGACAGGCCGGCGCTTTCCCGATGACGGCGTCAGTCTTCCTCGCCGAACCCGCTTTCGACGAGCTCCGCCAGCGCCGTCATGGCGGCCTCCGCCTCGGGCCCCTCGGCGGTCAGCTCGATGACGGTGCCGGGTGGCGCGGCGAGCGTGATCAGCCCCATGATCGACGTGCCTTCCACGCTCTGGCCGTCCTTCACGACATACACGGTCGCCTCGAAGCCTTCGGCGCATTTCACGAAGCGGGCGGAGGCGCGCGCGTGCAGGCCGCGCCTGTTCACGATCGTGACTTGCCGCGACAGCAAGGCTTCACTCGTTGGCGAGGAGCTTGCTGGCGACGTTGATGTATTTGCGTCCCGCATCCTGAGCGCAGCCGGCGACCTCATCGATCTTGCCGTCCCCCCGCACGCTGGCGAGCTTGATGAGCATGGGAAGATTGACGCCGGCCACCACCTCCACCGTCCCCGGCTGCATCACCGAGATGGCGAGGTTGGATGGCGTGCCCCCGAACATGTCGGTCAGCAGGATCACGCCCGAGCCGTCGTTGACGCGCTCCACGGCCGCCATGATGTCTTGCCGCCGCGCCTCCATGTCGTCGTCCGGGCCGATCGCCACGGCCTCGCACGCATCCTGGTGCCCAACGATATGTTCGAGGGCCGCCCGGAATTCCGTCGCCAGTTGCCCATGGGTGACAAGCACGAGACCGATCATGAATACGCCATAGATGGGGGAGAGGTCGACATCTTCCTCAAACTTGCGCCGACCGCAAGCCCATATTCGGCTGCGGCAGCGCGGCGAGAGCCGCCCCGATGAGACGCACCGCCAATTCCGTCCGGGACGGTACTGGCTGGCGCGGAACTGCTATGTCAAGCAGTGCAACGCTCAGTTGGTTATCCGGCGGCATGCGTTCAAGCGCTTCGTCGCTCACGATGTCGGCAACCAGGCGGATCACGCCGACGCGCTCGTAGGGCATGGCCATGAGCCCCCGGCCGCGCAGCTCGATCAGGCCGGCGATCGACGCCGGCACGCTGGCGACGATGCGTCCGTGGCAGGCGGCAAGGCAGACGCGGTCGTCGGCGATGAAGCGCGCGCCGCGCTCGATCAGCGCGTGCGCCAGCATCGACTTGCCGCTGCCGGACGGGCCGCGGATCAGCACCCCATGCGCGCCGACCAGCACGGCGGATGCATGCACGGTTTCAGACATCGCTCAGGTCGAGCCGGGAAGGATGACCGTGAAACGCGCGCCGAGGACGCGCCCGTCGGGCGCGCGGCGGTTCTCCGCCTTGATCGTTCCGCGGTGCGCTTCGACGATCTGCCGGGAGATGGCGAGGCCCAGTCCGGAGTTCTGGCCGAAATCGTCACCCTCCGGACGGTCGGTATAGAACCGCTCGAAGATGCTCTCGACATTGTCGGTGCGGATGCCCGGGCCGTCGTCGTCGACCGTCACGGTGATGGTTTCCGCCTCGCGCCGCGCATGGATGCGCACCTGTCCCTCCGGCGGCGAGAAGGACAGAGCGTTGTCGATGAGGTTGTTGAAGACCTGCCCCAAGCGGCTGTCGTGGCCGAGCACGTAGAAGGCATCCTTGCCCCAGCGCCCGCGCTCCAGCGTGAGCTGGATCTGCCGCTTGTCGGGCACGCGCGTCTCGCGTCCGATGGCGACGACCGTTTCCAGGAGCCGCGCCATGTCGACCGGGTCGACCGCCTCGCGCGCCAGCTCCGCGTCGAGCCGCGATGCGTCGGAAATGTCGGAGATGAGCCGGTCGAGCCGCTTCACGTCGTGCTTGATGACGGCGAGCAGGCGCTGCCGCTGCTCCTCCGTCCTGGCGATGGGCAGCGTCTCCACTGCGCTTCGGAGCGACGTGAGCGGGTTCTTCAGTTCGTGCGCCACGTCGGCGGCGAAGCTCTCGATCGCCTCCATGCGCTTGTAGAGCGCGTTGGTCATGTCGGAGAGCACCCGCGCCAGGTGCCCGATCTCGTCCTTGCGGCTGCCGAGGTCCGGAATCTCCGCCCGCCGGTGGCGCACGCCGCGGCGCACCCGCTCCGCCGCGTTGGCGAGCCGCCTCACCGGCCCGGCGATGCCGCTGGCCAGCAGGATCGACAACAGCACCATGACCGCCGAGGCAACCAGGAAGACGCGCACGATCGCCATCCGCTCGGCCTGCACGATGGCGTCGATGTCGCCCGATTCGGTGGACAAGAGCAGGCTGCCGAGGATGGCGCGGTAGCGCTGCACCGGCACCGCCACGGAGACGATGAGCCCGCCGTCCTCGCCGACCCTGACCACGCTCGCCGACTGCCCGTTGAGCGCCGAGGCGACCTCGGCATATTCACGCCCGTTGGCGGAGCCGATCTCCTCGTAGACCGGCAGCTCGCCGCGCCGGTACCAGAGCTTGATGGCGTCCCACCAGCGCTCGAGCAGGCTCTTCTCGTCGCCGAGCGGCGGCAGGTCGAAGGTCTGGATAAGGCCGCGCATGTAGAGGCCGCGCGAATCGAGCATGAGCGAGCCGTCAGTGTCGTAGATGCGCGCCCGCGTGCGCGTCGGTGAGATGAGGCGTCTCAACAGCGGCGCCACGCGCTCCGGATTGATGGGGAACTCGGTCGCCGATTCGCTGGTGCGGTAGGGCGCGCCGCTCTGCCCCGCCTGCAGCTCGAGCAGCTTGTCGAGGTCGATGGTGATGGCGTCGGTCTCCACCGTCGCCTGCGCCGCGATCGCCGCGGCGATGATCTGCCCCTGCACCAGGAGGCTCTCCACGCGCGTGTCG
The DNA here is from genome assembly GCA_963801225.1 of uncultured Alphaproteobacteria bacterium. Classification (GTDB taxonomy): domain Bacteria; phylum Pseudomonadota; class Alphaproteobacteria; order Rhizobiales; family Afifellaceae; genus DASWJZ01. The sequence goes on along the minus strand of CAWDED010000008.1, from coordinate 61,775 downwards.
ATCAGCCCGGCGCGGAACTGGTTGAGGTAGAGGATGCCGGCGACCAGCGCCATCAGCCCCGCCAGGTTGAGCAGCACGATGCGCCGCGTCAGGCTGGAGGTGGCGGCGCGGCCGACGCTCGACAGCCAGCTGCGGATCGGCCGCAGCACCTGCGCGCCCGCGCGCAGCCGCTCCGGGATCACCCATCTGCGGCGAAGCGGCTGTTCCTGGCTTGTCTCTGCGACCATCCGCCGATCTTAGCCTTCCCGGAAGCGGTACCCCACGCCGTAGAGGGTCTCGATCATGTTGAACTCGTCGTCGACCGCCTTGAACTTCTTCCTGAGGCGCTTGATGTGGCTGTCGATCGTGCGGTCGTCCACATAGACCTGATCGTCATATGCGGCGTCCATCAGCGCGTTGCGGCTCTTTACCACGCCCGGACGCTGCGCAAGCGCGAAAAGAATGAGGAACTCCGTCACCGTCAGCGTGACGTTTTGTCCGTTCCAGGTGCAGGTATGACGCTCCTGGTCCATCGTCAAAGCCCCGCGCTCCAGGATGCGGCTTTGATCGGTGCCGCGCTGGGCGGAGCCGTCGCGCGGCTGCGCGCGGCGCAGCACGGCCCGCACGCGCTCCACCAGGAGCCGCTGCGAGAAGGGCTTCTTGATGAAGTCGTCGGCGCCCATCTTGAGGCCGAAAAGCTCGTCGATCTCGTCGTCCTTGGAGGTGAGGAAGATCACCGGCATGTCGCTCGACTGGCGCAGCTTGCGCAAAAGCTCCATGCCGTCCATGCGCGGCATCTTGATGTCGAGGATGGCGAGATCCGGCGGGTTCTGCGCAAGCCCGTCCAGCGCCGTGCTCCCGTCATTATAGGTCATCACCCTGTAGCCCTCCAATTCCAGCGTCATGGAAACGGAGGTGAGGATGTTGCGGTCGTCGTCGACGAGCGCGATTGTGGGCATGGTGGCTCCTTTCGGCGCAGGCCCGAGACTGGGTCCCGCCGCTGCAGCTTTTGTAACAGAATGCGAACAGAATGTGGCGGGCAATCTGGAAAATGGTTGAGGCGTAAGGACATGGGCGAAGAAACGGGCTCCGACCTTGAGCTGGCGCGCAGCCTGCTGCGGGTTGGCGGGACCGCGTCGCTCGGCACGTTGGAGCCGGACGGCTGCCCCTTCGCGTCATACGTCGTCACCGCGCCCGCCGCCGACGGGTCGCCGCTGACGCTTTTGTCGCGGCTCGCCCGCCACACGCAGAACCTGGAACGCGACCCGCGCGCCTCGCTGCTTTTCGTGCGCGAGCCGGAGCCGGGAAACGAATCCATGACCGCGGCGCGGTTGACCGTCACCGGCCGCTGTCTCAAGGAGGACAACGACGAGCAGCGCCGTCTGTTCCTCGACCGCCACCCCGACGCGAAGCGCTACGCCGGCTTCGGTGATTTTGCGCTCTATCGCTTCGAGCCGACCGCCGGCCACCTCGTCGCCGGCTTCGGCCGCATCGTCGACTTCACGTCCGCAGAGCTCCTTGGGAGCGCTTTGGGAGGTCCACAATGATCGAGGTCACGCGAACCGCGGAAGCGGGAGGCTTTGAGTTCGAGGTCGTGGTGAGGGGCGAAGAAAGCGACAGCCGCCACACGGTGAAGATGGCGACCGAAACCTATCTGCGGCTCGCAGGAGAGGCGCATACGCCCGAGCAGTGCATCCATGCGGCTTTCCGCTTCCTGCTCGACCACGAGCCGAGGGAGTCGATCCTCGATCAGTTCGATGTCGACGTCATCTCGCGCTACTTCCCCGAATTCGAGCAGGAGCTGCCGCGCTATCTCGCATCAGGCTGAAGCCATTTCCTTGCGGAAGGCCAGATAGGTCGGCCTGCGTCCCTCGCGGATCGCCTTCGCTTCGTAGCGTGTGCCCGGCCAGCCTTCCCAAGGCACGCTGTGGTCGCCAGTCGGGTCGACGAGCCTCAGCCGGCCGTTCTTCGCCACCTCCTCGAGCGTCCATTCCACGTAGCTCTCGATGTCGGTGGCGAAGCGGAAGCTTCCGCCCGGCGTCAGGCAGCGCGCCACGCGGTCGAGATTCGCCTGGCTCACGAAGCGGCGCTTGAAGTGGCGCTTCTTCGGCCACGGGTCGGGATAGAGGAGATCGATGCGCTCGAGCGATCCCGCCGGCAGCCAGTCGAGGAGCTGCGTCGCGTCCTGGTCGTAGAGCCGCACGTTCTTGACGGCGTCGCGGTCGATGGCGGTCACCGCCTTGGCCATGCCGTTCTCGAACGGCTCCACGCCGATGAAGCCGATATCGGGATGCGCCTTCGCCTCGCTGAGAAGATGCTCGCCGCCGCCGAAGCCGATCTCCAGGCGGAAGGCCCGCGTGGGAACGGCGAACAGCGCGCCGAGCTCCTCCGGCGCGGGCTGCTCCGACGTCGATCAGAGCGCCGGAAGGACGGCGTCGAGCGCCGCCCTTTGTCCCGGCCTCAGCTGCTTTCCCTTGCGCCGGCCGTAGAACGAGCCGCCGCGGCGCTCGTGCGCTCCGGACATCACTGCCTTTTGCCTGTCGTCACGCCCGGACTTGATCTGACTTGATCCGGGCATCCATGCCGTTGAGTCTCAGCTTGCGGCAGTGGTTGCGGAATGGATTGCCGGGTCAAGCCCGGCAATGACGATGGGTAAAAGGGCTTTGCCGCTAAAGCGCCGCCCCGATCGCGTCGATGAGATCGGTGCGCTCCCAGGAGAAGCCGCCCTCGGCGTCCGGCTCGCGGCCGAAATGGCCGTAGGCCGAGGTGCGCGCGAAGATCGGCTTCATCAGGCCGAGCTTCTCGCGGATGCCGCGCGGCGAAAGGTTCATGGCCTCGCCCAGCGCCTTCTCCAGCTTCGCCTCGTCCACGCGTCCGGTGCCGTGCGTGTCGACGTAGATCGACAGCGGCTTGGCGACGCCGATGGCATAGGCGAGCTGGATGGTGCAGCGGTCCGCGAACTCGCCGGCGACGACGTTCTTCGCCAGGTAGCGCGCCGCATAGGCGGCCGAGCGGTCGACCTTGGTGGAATCCTTGCCGGAGAACGCGCCGCCGCCGTGCGGCGCGGCGCCCCCATAGGTGTCGACGATGATCTTGCGGCCGGTGAGGCCGGCGTCGCCGTCAGGCCCGCCGATGACGAACTTGCCGGTCGGATTGACGTGCCATTCCGTATCGTCGGTGATGAGGTCGCCCGGCAGCGCTTCGCGCACATAGGGCTCCACCACCTTGCGCACGTCCTCCGATTCCATGTCCGGATCGGTGTGCTGCGTGGAGACCACGATGGAGGTGACGCGCTTCGGCTCGCCGTTCTCGTAGGCGACGGTCACCTGGCTCTTGGCGTCGGGGCCGAGCTTGGGTGCTTCGCCGGAATGCCGTGCCGACGCCATCAGGCGCAGGATGCGGTGCGCATATTGGATCGGCGCCGGCATCAGCTCCGGCGTCTCGCGACAGGCATAGCCGAACATGATGCCCTGGTCGCCGGCGCCCTCGTCCTTGTTGCCGGCGGCGTCGACGCCTTGCGCGATGTTCGTCGACTGGGCGTGCAGCAGCACCTCCACCTTGGCGTTCTTCCAGTGGAAGCCGTCCTGCTCGTAGCCGATATCCTTCACCGCCTGGCGCGCCAGGTCCTCAACGTAGCCCGCATCGATCGATGCCGGACCGCGCGTCTCGCCGGCAATGACGATGCGGTTCGTCGTGGTCAGCGTCTCGCATGCGACGCGGATCTGGTTGGGATCGAATCCGTTCTTCAGCGCCTCGCGGAAATAGGCGTCGACCACCTCGTCGGAAATGCGGTCGCAGACCTTGTCCGGGTGGCCCTCCGAAACGGATTCGCTTGTGAAGAGGTAGTTGCGGTGTGCCATCAGTCTGCCTTCTACGAATGGAATGGAGGATAAGGAGCCGCCCGGAGCCGGTGGTCGGGCGGACTGTCCCCTACCGTTTCGCCACTCGTCAAGACATTTGCGCGCCGCTTTCGCCTGCCGCAAACGACCCTTCGCCTGCCGCAAGCTAGGAGGGGGTATCCTCCGCGAGCGCGCGCACCAGCTCCACGATTTTTCGTCGGACTTTGGGGCTGCGGATGCGGATGAAGGCGCGGGTCAGGTCAAGCCCCTCCGACGTGGACATGAAATCCATCATGAAGGTGGCGCTTTCCTCCTTCATCCCTGGAGGGCTGGACGGCGACGATTCCGGAAAAAAAAATGAGACGGGTACCTCCAGGGCATCCGACATGGCCTGCAGCCGGCTGGCGCCGACGCGGTTGGTTCCCTTTTCGTATTTCTGAATTTGCTGGAACGTGATGCCCAGTCTTTCGCCGAGCTTCTCCTGGCTCAGGCCAAGCATTTTCCGCCGCATGCGAATGCGGCTGCCGACATAGATGTCTGTCGGATTCGGTCGTTTAGCCGTCTGCTGTGGTTGTTCAATCACCACGCCCCTCGCAAAAACTGTCGCCAATGTAATGGAGCTTTGACGCCCCGGCACGCCCCAAGTGCCGTAAGCACGAGGTTGAGACTCAGGCTCGTTTGGCCGCCCAAAAGCGGGCCAACCCTTTCTGAGTCTGAACAAGTCAATCATACGGCGGACGCACGGTAAAGATTCTTTATGAATATCATCAACATGCAGACAGCCAGAGATAGTGCGACCATGAGCATGCGCCACTGAGCGTAGAGGGGCGGCGAAATAGCCGCAGGCAGCGCGGCCTCGATCATCGTCGCATCTTCCAGCCGGCTCCTGACGATGGCTCGCCCATAGGGATCGACTATGGCCGAGATGCCGGTATTGGCGGCGCGCACCAGCGGCAGCCCTTCTTCGACCGCGCGCACGCGCGCTTCGTGAAAGTGCTGGTAGGGACCCGTGGTGCGGCCGAACCATCCGTCGTTCGTCACGTTGAGCAGGAAGTCCGGCCGCGGGCCGTCGCGCAGCACCTCGCCGGGAAAGATGATCTCGTAGCAGATGAGCGGCACGAAGGAGGGGCCGCCGTTGGGCAGAGCCAGCGGCCGGCGATGCGGCCCCGGCACGAAGCCGCGATCCGCCAGCTGCCGCATTCCCCATTTCCTCAGAAGCGCGCCGCCGGGAACGTATTCGCCGAGCGGCACGAGGTGGATCTTGTCGTAGGCTTGGCGGATGGTGCCGTCGTCGCCGATGACATAGATCGAATTGTAGTATTCCGGCCGGCCGCTCGGCAGGAACGTCTCGCGGTAGGCGCCGGTGACGAGCGCCGTTCCCTCCGGCAGCAGCGCGGCGATCGCCGCCAGGGTTCCCGGATCCTGCGTCAGCGGGTAGGGGAAGGCCGATTCCGGCCACACCAGCACGGTGCCGCTCTTCAGCGGATCGGCCTCCGGGCTGCTCAGGCGGAAATATTCGCTGAGCACCTCCGTCCTTGTCTTCCGGCTTCCATTTCTGCAGCTGCGTCAGGGCCGGCTGCACGATGCGGATATTGGTGCCGGCGACCGAGACGGGCTCGGCCTGCGACAGCCGGATCACGCCGTAGAGCCCGAGCGCCGCCATCGCCACGATGGCCAGCATCGGCAGCGCCACGTGGCGGCGCTGCTCGCCGGGCGCCGGGGCAAGCGCCGCCGGTGCGGCGAAGATCACGACGGCGATGACGTTGAGCGCGTAGAGCCCGAACAGCGCCGCCGACTGCATCAGCACTTCGCCTGCCGTCAGCGCGTAGCCGATCTCGTTCCAGGGAAAGCCGGAGAGGATGTGCCCGCGCAGCCATTCCGCCGCGCCGAGCCCGAGCGCCAGCGCGAAGATGCGCCGCCAGTCTTCGCTCCACAGAAGCTGCGCCAGTGTCGTGCCGAGCGCCCAGAAGAGCGCCAGCACCGCCGGCAGCCCGACGACCACGAGCGGCATGAGCCAGCCGAAATCGTCCACCTCCACCAGGAAGGCGGAGCCGATCCACCAGAGCCCCGCCAGGAAATAGCCGAAGCCGAACCACCAGCCCGCGGCGAAGGCGGGGCCGAGCCGGCGGAGCCTGCCGCCCGGCGCGCGCTCCACTGCGCCGTCGATCAGCCAGACCAGGACCGGCAGCGTGATCCACAGGATCGGAAAGGCGAAGAACGGCGGCATCGCCAGCGCCGAAAGTGCGCCGGCGCCGAAGGCCAGCCCGCGACGGCGCCAGCCCCAGGACAGGATGACCGCATATGCTAGGCGATCCATGAGCCGCCGATTCGTTGCCTCGCCCCAGTAGCTGCCGGGTGCGTTGGCCAAAATCAAGGCGGAGGCGTCCTCCAGTCGCTGGACAAAAGAGCGGCCGGCTCCCGGAGCCGGCCGCATCATGTCTCCTCGTCGCTCAGGCGCCGCAAGCGGCGCCGCTGCATCACACCACGATGTGCGAGCAGCCCGCGGCGATCTTCTGCTTCCACTCGGCGTGGTTCTCCATGACCACCTTGCCGAAGCGCGCTTCCATGTCGCCATAGTCGGAGGCGGCAAGCACGTAGCGCTTCATGCCGTTCGGCATGCCGGTCAGCACGCCGTTCACGCAGGTGACCATCGCGCGCTTCTTGGCGGCCGGCAGCGTGCTGATGATCCCTTCTTTCTGACCCATCAGGATCTGCTCGACAGCAGAGGAAAAGCTGCCGCTGCCCGCAACGGCCGGCGTCGTCCATCCGGCGCCGAAAGCCGCAAGTATTGCCAATGCACCAGCTGTGTGTCGCATGGCCTTGCTTGTTTTCGTCATGATCGTACTCCCCAAGTTCTTTTCTTGGGCGGTCGAATACCCCGACAACGTTTCAACTGAGTTTCCGCTTCTCTGCGGGAAGGTTTCACTTGACTCGATGGTTAACGCCGGCTTGGCGAAGACGTTCCCCGGCGAAGGCGCCGCGAGGCCGCCGTTGCAAGGGAAGCGCAGCCCCGCGAAAGTTGCCTGGCCGGCAGCGTTTGACTGTTGCAATTCCCGCCGCGTCGGACGCAAATTCCCCGTGGGGGATGGCAGGGAACGAGTCGCCATGCAGATGTCCGCACTGGTCAAGAAGCTTTCGATCGCCGTCGCAGCCGTGCTTGTCGGGCTGGCAGGCTACGCCGCGGCCGAAACGGATCCGGCCGCCCACAGCAAGTCCTATGGGGGGCTTCTCGGCGGGCACCAAAGTGGCACCTCGCGCCAGGACGAGGAGACGGTGCTTCTGGTAAGCGGCGTCATCGGCCCGGGGGCGCACCTGCAGTTCCGCGCGGCGCTGTCGCGCGGCACGCCCAAGATGGTGGTGCTCAGCGGGCCGGGCGGCGTGCTTGGAGAGGCGCTTCTCATCGGGGAGGAGGTGCAGCGGCGCCACCTCGCAACGCTGGTCGCCGCGCACAGCACCTGCGCCTCGGCCTGCGCCGTCGTCTACCTCTCCGGCAGCACGAAATATCTCGGCGCCGGCGCCAATATCGGCCTGCATTCCGCTTCCTACGCCGACGGGCGGGCCGACCCGGAGGCGACGCGGCTGATGGCCGACTATCTGCGCCGGGTCGGCGTCCCTTCCGGCACCTTGCAGCGCATGGCGGCGACCCCGCCGAGCGCCATCCGCTGGCTCAGCAAGGCCGAGCAGCGGGCGATCGGCATCAAGCCCTATCAGGCGCAGTAGTCGCCGCACTCCTTCCCTCGGCGCCGCCGCGCTCCAGCGCGAACAGTTCCATGCGCTCCGCCTTGCCGCGCAGCTGACGGCTGCCGATGCTGACGGCGGCGATGCCGGGCGGCAGTTCCGTGCGCTCGATAAGCGGCTTCGACACGAGGAAGAGATGCCCGGCAACGCGGCATTCCTGCTCCAGCCGCGCGGCGGTGTTCATCGTGTCGCCGAGCAAGGCGATCTCGCGCTTGAACCCGCCGATCTCGCCGGCGACCAGCAGGCCTGCGTGCAGGCTGGCATGGAATGTCGGCGCCTCGCCGTAGCGGGCGACAAAGCTGGCGCGCACGGTCTCCAGCGTATCCTGGCAGGCGAACAGGCAGCTTATGGGGCGGGCGTTCTTCTTGCGCGTGTCGAGCGGCCAGGTGGCGATCAGCGCGTCGCCGACATAGCGGTAGACTTCGCCGCCATTGTCGGTCACCACGCGGGCAAGACGGGTGAAGGTCTCGGAGAGCAGCGAGTGGAAGCGCACCGGGCCGAGCCGCTCGGCGATGCTGGTGGAATCGATGAGGTCGAGAAAGAGGACGATCCGCTCGACTTCGCGCGGGCTGTAGTAGCGGCCGGTCAGCAATCTGCCGAGCTCGCTGAGGCCGATCAGCTGAACCATGGAGAGCAGCGTCACGAAGGCGAAGGTCGCGGCGATGGAGAAGAGGACGTCGCCGACGATTCCCGGCCGAAGCGGGTCCGGCGTCACGCCGGAGACGAGCCACGGCACGATCAGGAGAGCCGCGAGGATGACGACCCCGTAGAGGGTCGTGCGCACCAGGATCGCGGCGGAAAGCGGCAGGTGGCGCCCGCGCCGCGTCAGCAGGCGATCCGCACCGAACAGCTCGAAGGCTACGATCGACGCCCCGATCACCGCGCCGACCAGCGCCCCGGTGCCGATCTCCTCGAGCCAGCTGAACTGGCGCGGAGCATCGACCACGGCATAGAGGCCGCCGGCGATCGCTGATGCGATCGCCATGACGACCAGCAGGCGGAGCCTCAGCGTCGTGCTGCGGGAAAGCACCGGTTGTGACGTCCCCCTGCTTCGCAGCGGCTCGGCCATTCTGCTGCGACGGAGCGCGATCGCCTCAGCCGGCGGCGGCGCGTTTCGGCCTGACTGCCGGCTTTGCCTTGGCGCGGTTGCGGATCTTCACGCGCTTGATGCGCCGCGGGTCGGCGTCGAGCACCTCGAAGTCGAAGCCCGGCAGCGCCTCCACCACCTCGCCCTTGGGCGGGATGCGCCCGGTGGCCGCGAACACCAGCCCGCCGATCGTCTCGATGTCCTCGCTCTTCTCGCCCACCAGGAAATCCGGGCCGATGATCTCGGCCGCGTCGTCCAGCTCGGCGCGCGCATCGGCGATGAAGATGCCGTCGGCGACCTTCAGCACCACCGGCTCCTCGTCGAGGTCGTGCTCGTCCTCGATCTCTCCGACGATGATCTCCACCAGGTCTTCCAGGGAGACGAGGCCGTCGGTGCCGCCATATTCGTCGATGACCAGCGCCATCTGCATGCGGCTCGCCTGCATGCGCTTCAAAAGCACGCGCGCCGGCATGGAGGGCGGCACGAAGAGGAGCGGCCGCACCAGCTTGGATTCGTCCAGCGTGCAGGAGAGGTCGACGGAGGTGAAATCGAAGCTCGGCGTCTCCTGCTCGTCCGTCGGCTTCAGCGCCCGGTCGGCGACCCACGCCATCAGGTCGCGGATGTGCACCATGCCGACGGGGTCGTCGAGCGTCTCGCGATAGGCGGGCAGGCGCGAATGGCCGGACTCGCGATAGATGGCGATCACCTCGGCAAGCGTTGTTTCGATGTCGATCGCCTCGATGTCGGCGCGCGGCACCATCACGTCTTCCACGCGCATGTCGCCGAGCTTGAGGATGGCGCGCAGCATCGCGCGCTCGTCGGGCGAGAGCGTTGCACCGGCCGCTTCGTCGGCGGCTATCGCGTCTTCGATTTCCGCTCTGGCGGAGCCGTTCGGCCTCACGCCGAAGGCGCTCAGAAGGGCGGCTCTGACACGGCCCACGAAGTCGTGGCTCTGGCCCGCGGACTCGGCCTGCGGGCCGCTGGGACTTCGTCCTTGGTCGTCGCTCATGTTGCGAAAGCGGTCGCGTAAGGATCGGCAATGCCCATCCGGCTCAGCGCGGCCCGCTCCAATGCCTCCATCTCTTCCGCTTGCCCCTCCTCCTCGTGGTCATAGCCGAGAAGGTGAAGGAATCCGTGAATTATAAGATGCGCGATATGGGCTTCAAGCGGCTTGTCCGCAAGCTCTGCCTCGCGCCTCACCGTCTCCGCCGCCAGCGCGATATCGCCGAGCGGGCGTAGTTCCTGGCGATTGGCGGGGCTTGCGCGCCGTAGCCCGGAGGGCGAAGGCGGGAGGGGGGAAGGCTGCGCACTCGGCGCCACCGGAAACGACAACACGTTGGTAGGCTTGTCTTTTCCGCGCCAGGCGGCGTTCAGCCGCTGCATCGCCGCGTCGTTGGTAAACAGCAAGCTGATCTCCCTCCCTCCTGGCGGGGGAGGGTCGGGGAGGGCGGCAGCGCCGAGTTCGCCCGCCGCCGCCGCCAATGCCCGCTCCGCCAGCCGGCGGAGCGCCGCCTTCGGAGGCCAGTCTCCCGCCTCCACGGCGATGTCGATTTTCGGACACTGCATCCCCGGCATTCGCCCTCGCTATTGGGGCGCGGCGGCGGCCTCCGTCCCCGGCGGTAGCAGGCGCATCATGAAGGTCGACACGGTCTCTCCCGGCCCGAACGGCCCCGGCACGTCATGGCTCACCGGCTTCAGGCTCTTGAGGTACATGGCGATGGCGGTGGCGTCGTCCTTGGTCAGGCTTGCGAAGGCGCGCCAGGGCATGATCGGCGCGAGCTGGCGGCCGTCGGGCCTCACACCGGTCTGCAGCGCGGTGATGATCTCCTCCACGCTCCAGTCGCCGAGACCGGTCTCCTTGTCGGGCGTGAGGTTGCGGCCGACGAACACGCCCAGGCCCGGGATCTCGAAGCCCACGTCGGAGCCCCCGAGGTAGCGGTCCATGTCGGGCTTGCCCAGGAAATAGCCCGGCGTGTGGCAGTCGTTGCAGCCGCCGAATTCGACGAGATACTTGCCGCGCGCGAGCTGCGCGTCGTCGGCCCTTGCCGCCAACGACGGCAGGGCCACCGCCGTCGCGGCCAGGACTGCAAGACAAGCTGCTGTTCGAAACGTCATGACTTCTCCCTTTTTTGCCCTGGGTCTCAGCCCGGGCTTCTCGATCACCCTGCGCCCGTTCGCGTTGCTCGGCAATCGGGGGAATGCCGTTCGCCTCGATTGAACAGCACCGCTCGAATGACTCCGAGGCTTTCGCGCAACCGGACGCACGAAAGGCCCGGGACCGAAGTCCCGGACCTCATGTCAGATGGCGGCTGGCGCGATCACACGAACCAGTAATTACCGCTGAACTTGTTGAACTTGACGGTCTTTACCGGACCCCAGTTCTTCACATGGAACGTGTAGTTGGAGCCGTTGCACTCGACCTTCCACACGTGGTTGAACTGGTTTTCGAGGACGTGCCTGGCCTGCCAGCAGGAATAGGAGGAGGGGCCGGGAGGGAAAGGCCCGGGGCCGGGGCCGTAGCCGTAGCCCCAGCCCGGCACGCCGATGCCGAAATAGATGCTGGTGGCGCTGGCGGTGCTCACGGGGGTGGCGGCGATGGCAGTGGCGATGGCGGCGGCGGCGATTGCGGTCTTCTTGAACATTGTCGTTCTCCTCAGCTCGATCCCGCGAGGCCCGTTTCCCTTGGGCCCCGTCTATGCGAGCGACAATGCCCGGCCGACGTTTCGGCCGTGTTTCCCGTGCCGGTGAAAGTGGTTTCGGCCGTGTTGCGCGTCTCGGCCGGCCTTATCGGCGCTTGGCCTTGGCCTTCTTGGCGGCTGTCTTGGCCGGTTTCTTCGCTGTCTTTGTCGGCTTTTTCACGCCCTTCGTCTTGGCCGCCGGCTTCTTCGGCGCCGCATTCTTTTTCGCGATGGGCTTCTTTTTCGCGACAGGCTTCTTCTTCGCGGCCGGCTTCTTCTTGGCGATGGGCTTCTTCACCGCCTTCTTCTTCACCGCCTTCTTCTTCGGCGCGGGCTTTTTCGGCGCGGGCTTTTTCGTTGCCGGCTTCTTCGCGGTGGCCTTCTTTGCCGCCGGCTTCTTTTTCGGCGCCGCTTTCTTCTTTGCCGCCGGTTTCTTGGCGGTCGGCTTCTTGATCGGCGCTTTCTTCTTTGCCGCTGGCTTCCTGGGTGCCGGCTTCTTTTTGGCCACGGGCCTCTTCGGCTCCGGCTTGGCCTTGGCGGCCGGCGGCTGCTGGGCGGCCGGAGGTGGCGTCTCCTCCGTCTCAGGGGCGGCGTCGGCAGGCGTGGGCGCAGCCGGCGTTGGCGCAGCCGGTGTGGGCGCGGCTGGCGCGGGCGCGGCCGGTTGGGGCGCCGCTGGCGCTGCGGGAGCCAGGAAAACCGAATTGGGCGGCTCGGGCGGATCGATCGGCGGCGGGGCCGGCATCCTTGCGGCGAGCACCGCCGCGGCGTCGGCCTCCGCCTTGGCGACCTTGGCGATGGCTTTGTTGCCCGATTGCGCCGCCTCGACGGCCTCCCGCCTCAGACGCTCGGCCCTCAGCCGTGCCGTCTTGGCGCGGATCGACGAAAGCTCGTGATCGATCAGCGCCATGGCCGTTTCGGTCGTGCGCTGTGCCCTGTCGATCCGCTCTTCCGTCTGGACGCGGGTGTCGCCCGGCGCTTTTGCCATGCCTCTCTCTCCGTGGCCGTTTGGTCTGACCCGTGTGAGAGCCGCAGATTAGCGCGTCGCTTGCGAAATTTCGACGATTTACACCCGCCTAACCACGTCCCATCGCGTAGAATTCGTCATTCGGGCGCATGCCGGTGACGTTTGCCATCCGGTTGGACATGGCGAAAAATGCGGCAATCGATGCGATGTCCCACGCATCATCTTCCGAAAAGCCGTGCTTTTTCAGAGTCTTGATATCCTCATCGCCGATCTCGTGGGAGCGGAGCGCCACCGTCATGGCGAAATCCAGCATGGCCCGCTCCCGCGCCGAAAGGTCGGCTTTGCGGTAGTTCACCGCCACCTGGTCGGCGATCAGCGGGTTCTTCGCGCGGATCCTGAGGATCGCCCCGTGCGCGATCACGCAATACTGGCACTGGTTGGCGGCGCTGGTCGTCACCACGATCATCTCCCGCTCCGCCTTGGAGAGCCCGCCCGGCCCCTCCATCAGCGCGTCGTGATAGGCGAAGAAGGCGCGGAACTCCTCCGGCCGCCGCGCCAGCGCCAGGAACACGTTGGGCACGAAGCCCGCCTTCTCCTGCACCGCGGCGATCCGCGCGCGGATGTCCTCCGGCAGGCTCTTCAGCGCCGGCACCTTGAAGCGGCTGATCTTGGGCTTGGGTGCTTTCGACTGGGGCATCTCGCCTCCCTCGGGCTCGTCGTTTGTCGCGAGCATAGGCCGCCGCCCCTCACAAAGAGAAGGCCCGGGCGGGCGGCCCGGGCCTCTCCATGAAACGCGGCGGTGGTGGATCAGACGAACCAGTAATTGCCGCTGAACTTGTTGAGCTTCACGGTCTTCACCGGGCCCCAGTTGAACTTCTTCACGTGGAACGTGTAGACGGCGCCGTTGCACTCCACCTTCCACACGTGGGCGAAGTTGCCCTGCAGGTAGTTCTTCGCCTGCCAGCAGGTCATCGCCGAGGGCTGCGGCTGCGGATAGGGCTGCGGGTAGTAGCCCGGGCCGCCGGTGCCGAAGCCGAACGAGCCGTTCGGCGTCTGGATGCCGAAATAGAAGTTGGGCGGCGCGGCTTCCGCCGAGGTGGTGGTGAGGGGGGCGGCCGTGATGGCGGTGGCAAGCGCGGCTGCGGCAAGGGTGGCTTTCGCGAACATCTGTCTGTCTCCATCTTCCCAGGTCGGTTGCGGGTCTCCCGAGCCGCTGTCCCTCGTTGTCTTGAGGACACGTGGAGATTGCCCGATCGCGCCTGAACCGGGGCGGAAGGCGATGTTCATATGCGGTTCATGGAACGGCAGCGCGCCGCGGACGGCGAAGCCATCCCCGGTCTCGGCCGGCTCGCGGCCGGGTCAGGCCTTCTTGGCGGCCTTTTTCGCCGGGGCCTTGGCGGCTTTCTTGGCCGGCGCTTTCTTCTTGGCGGGCTTCTTGGCGGGCTTCTTGTCGAGCTCGCTGATGCCGTCCTTGGCCTCCTGCGCCAGGCGCGCGGCCTTCAGCCGCTCCGTCTTCGCCCGCGTGGCGGTAAGCTCGCTGTCGATCAGCGCGTGCGCCACCTGGGATGTCTTCTGCGCCTTGTCGAAGCGCGCCTCGGCCTGGTTACGGGCCCGGCTTACCGGTTTCGCCATCTCGTCTCCCACGGGCCACGAATTGGCCTGCCGGTCGCCATCCTACCCTGTCGCCCGCCAAAGAGCGATGCCGGGCGCCCCGCGGCGCAGAACGCCCTTCCCTTGCGGACGAAGGCCGGGGCGTCACGCTCCGCAAGCAGTGCCTGTTTTGTAGGCACGAATCAGTTAGACTACTAACAGTGGCGTGGAGGTATGGGTGGAGGCGATGCGCGACCGCTCGCCCTGGAAGCCGGCCGCAAAGCTTTCGCCCCTGGCAAAAAGGGGAACGCTCAAATGGCTCTGGTCATCAGGCTGATCTTTACGGTCGTTTTCGGCGTATTGTGGTGGTGGGTCTTCAATCGCGTCGGGCCCGGCCTGCTTTATTTGATGATTCTCGGCTCGGTGCTGGCCGTATGCGTCTGCTGCTGCCACGACCGGGGCGGCGAGCAGAACGAGTGGAGCTTCGACCGCTATCTCGCCTGCATCAGGCGCTGCTGGCTCGCGACCGTCACGCTGATGGTCGGCCTCCTCATCATCGGCATCGTCGTGGCCTTCATCGCCACCGGCGCGTGGCCGGGCGGCGCGGCGCTCGTCAACATCCTCATCGCAGCGATCGGCGCACCCCTCTTCGTCCGCCTCATCTGCTGCGCCTACGAGTAGCCGCCGGCCCGCGGGCACGGCGCACTGCCTCGCCCAGGTCGGGTGTTCCCGGCTTGGGCTTCCAAACGAAGGCAACCCGGAAAAAACATCCGGGTTGCAGGAAAGGCCGCACGCCGCGGCGACTCGAAGGGCGCCCTATCCAATCACGCTCCGCCGCCAGGCCCAGCGCCCGGGCCCGTGCGCGGCGGCGAACAGCAGCCCCGCCAGGAAGGTGAAGTGGTCGACGAAAAAGCCGAACTCGCTCTGGTTCTCCGCCCAGTGCGACGGCCCGTGGAAGGCGAAGGCGAGGAAGATCACGTAGACGCCCGCCAGCAGCGCCGTCTCGGCGAAATAAAGCCCGGTGAGGAAGCCGATGACGAGCAGCACCTCGAAGACCGCCGCCGCCCAGGCGAGGAGGGGGGCGAAGGGAAAGCCCGCCGCGGCGATATAGCCGGCCGTCGCGCCCATGCCGGCGAGCTTGAACCCGGCCGCCATGGCGAAGATGCCCGCGAAGATCAGCCGCCCGGCCAGCGTTGCGACCGCGCGCCACCCCACGTCGCTCGCCTGCGGCGCGGTGCGGGGCAAGGATGTGCTCGTCGTCATCGTCATCTCTCCTCCTGCGGCGCCCTCTCATGCGGCGAGGCGCCCTCTGCCCCCACGACGAGCGACACAGGCGAAGATCGACACGCGCCAAGATTTTTTCCGCCCGCCGCGCGGCACAGAAAGCTGGGAAGCCCTCAGGCCGAGCGCCGCGCCTCGTGCGCCGCGCCTTCCTCCTGCGCGTCGAGAAACGCCAGGATGAGCGGGTTGACCGCGTCGGGATGCGTCACCGGCGACATGTGCCCGGCGCCGGCGACTTCGCGATAGGCGGCGTGCGGCAGCGCTTGGCGCACATGCTCGATCACGGCGCGCGCGGCGTTCCTTGTGTCGGTGCCGCAGATGAGTGCGGTCGGCAGCGCCAGCCGCTTCAGCCGCTCCATGCCGACCTGATCGGGGAGCACGGCGGAGAGCGCCTGGCATTCGTCCGCCACGCGCTTGATCGTGCCGACGATATAGGCGCGGGTCGCGTCGTCGATCCGGTCGAACGCGCCTGGCGCGCTCCAGAACTCGAAGAAGTTCCGCGCCGCCTGCTCGTCGTGCCCGAAGGCGGTGAGCGTCATCACCGAGGTGGCCATCTCGTACAATTCCACGCGCCGCGGGTCGCGCGCCTCTTCGAGCAGGTTGAACAGCACCGGCTCGATCATCGTCAGGCTCTTCACCCGCTCCGGCGCCTCGCATGCCGCGCGCGCCGCCACCGAGCCGCCGAGCGAATGCCCCACGAGATGCACCGGCCCGCCGGCGATCTCCGCCAGCGCGCGGACGATCTCGCCATCATGCCGGAAGAAGGGGGCATGCCGGAAGAAGGGCGCGCGCGCTTTCGGGCAGCGGGTCGCTCTTCCCATAGCCGTGCAGGTCCGGCGCCAGGAACCGGTAGCGGTCGCCCGCCGCCTCCATCAGCGGCTTCCACTGCCCGCCATGGCTCGCCGAGCAGTGGATCAGCACCACCGGCGGCCCGCTTCCCGCGTCGCGATAATGGATCTGGCGTCCCTCGAGGCTCAGCTGCGGCATGGATTTCGTCCCTCGCTCTCGCCCCCGGGGCCGCGCCGCATAGCACCACGGCTTCTGCAACGCATCGCGTAAAGCCACCGCGAAACCCAATTCACGTTGCCACGTAACGGTCCGGAAACAAGCGAGGCACGGCCCCTCTCCCGACCCCGCGCTGACGCGCGGGGCCACCCTCTCCCACCCAAGTCGGGTGTTCCCGACTTGGGCATCTAAAGAAAGCAACCCGGAAACATCCGGGTTGCGGGGGAGAGGGCGCGCCGTGCCAACCCTCCGCCCCTTGCCACACTCACTCCTTCGGGTACGAAACCTCGACCCATCCCACACCCGCAGGAGGACCCGCGCCATGCCCCCACACCCCGCCACCCTCACCGCCACCAAAGCCGTCGTGAAGGACCTCGCGCCTGATGTCTTCCGCCAGCGGCTTTTGATCGAGGGCTTCTTCGGCGGCGACATGGACAAGCCGCGGCTCACCCGCTTCCTGCTCGATCTCGCCGCGGCGCTCGATCTCCGCACCTATGGCGAGCCGGTCGTCTTCGCGCCGGGAAGCGGCATGGGCAAGGACGAGAACGCCGGCTTCGACGCTTTCGTGCCGCTCATCGACAGCGGCATCTCCGCCTATGTGTGGACGGCGCAGCACTTCTTCTCGCTCGTCGTCTACACCTGCAAGGGCTTCGACGCCGACGCGGCCGCCCAATTCACGCGCCAGGCGATGCAGGCCGACGGCGAAATGGTCGCGCACGCGTTTTGAGGCCCATGCCGCAAGCACGGCGCACTCCCTCCCCCCTTGCGGGGGAGGGCCGGGGCCTGCCCGCGTAGCCTCCGGCAAGCGGGAGGGGGGAAGGCGGCAGGCCGCAGGGCTGGAGAGGGGCCGCTACTTCCCCTGCATCACCGTGTCCTCCACCCCCTCCGCGCCCATGAACACCGCCAGCACGCGCGCCGCCTCCGCGCCGGTATTCGTCCCGTCGTGCTCGCTCTTGAACGCTTCGAGGAAGGCGTCGCCGGCATGATAGACGCGGGTGCCGTCGGCGCCGTAATCGACGGTCAGCTCGCCGGCCAGCATGTAGGCGAAGAGCGGCGCGTCGTGGCGGTGCCAGCCGGTCGCCTCGCCCGGCTGCATGGTGACGATCGCCGCCGTCACCTGCGGCGTGCCGGCGGGGTAGGCGATCGTCTGCCCGATCACCGTCTTGTCGGTCTCAAGCAGCACCTCGACCGGCGGATAGGCGACCTTGGCGGCGGCGAACCCCACCGCCAGCCCCACGCCGCCGGCAATCGCGGCGATGGCGAAGGTTCGGCCGAAACGAGCGGGCATGAGGCTCTCCTTTGTTGCGAGCGCAGACGTCGAGCGCCGCCCGTCCTACCCCGCCGCTGCTTAACGCCCCGCTTCCCCGAGACATGGCACGACCCTTCCCTCCCCCCTTGCGGGGGAGGGCCGGGGCCTGCCCGGCGTAGCCTCTGGCGAAGCCGGGAGGGGGGGAAGGCGGCACGCCGCAGCGCCCGCCTTCTCACTCGGTGTGAGCTTTCAAAGGGACGGATGCCAGCCACAGCGATGTCGAGCAGTGCGGCCGAGTTGCCGTATCAGACCCTGTCAGTCGAAATCAGGCGAAGGTAATGAGCGGACATATTTCGCTGAACGTCGGATATTTTCCACGATCTCTGTTCCATATTTCTTTCTGAGCCTGACTAGGAAGTCGGGCTCAACCGCATTGGCAAAGCCGAGGTAGCCGGCCAGTTCGATTAGCTGTTCCTCGAAAGTTGCCGCATCAACGCGTGGTGAACCATCGCGGAAATCAAGCGCTTTCGATCGCGGCCGATGCTGGTTCCGCCGTCGTTAGTCAGGACTAATCCTGTAACCGTCCTTCGATGCTTGGCTGTGACGAACGTCGTCTTTCGTGGATGAACGGATAGGCTTGGCCAACGCACACGCCGCGCTGCAATTCGACGACCCGCGTCATATCTCGCAACATCGCAATCCGTTGCCCTGAAAACGTAAGATCGTCGGCGTATCTTGTGTATCGGATACCCCTCCGAGTAGCCTCTTCAGAAACCAGAGTATCAAATTCAAACATCAAGATGTTCGATAATGCGGGAGACGATGGCGCCCCAATAGAAAGCTTAAGAAGGCGTTCTCCTTTCCGAACACGGAAAAGAATATTTACAGAAACCTCAATATCCACTTCATCCAAAATTCGCCAGTTTACGCAATAATTCCTCCAATCCTCACCCCGGATTGAAGGGAAGAAGTCGGCGAAATCCATCTTCAGTATGGGACCGTGTCCGCGGTGGGCGTCCGCATTGTCTCGAATAGATTTGCCCGTACGGTAAGCCGCAGCAGCATCGTGTGCAGGAAGCGTGGCCAGCAGCTTAGTAATCAGAATGCGCTGAAGGACTTTAACCTCTCGGGCAGGTTGAGCGATCTCCCTCTCTCCACCATCCCTCTTGGGAATAGAGTAGACTTTGTATCTACGCGGCGCCGTCTTGATGATTTTAGCTAGATCGCCCAAGGCGAGGCCGCTCTCCTCGGACAGCAGTGCAGTGAGCCAATCACGAGGCGGCTCCTGCGACGTCCGCAAGTGCCTCCAGATATAGCGCGCATTCGCGAAATTCGTGGGCCTGCCAGTATTCGCGAATATCAGCGCGCCAGCGCTCCTTAATGTTCGGAACGCCGCTTTTCGGGAAGCTGTAGTCGAGAGAGAGTGTTCCGCCAGTCGAAATATAATATATATGATTACCCTTTCTAACCTTTCTAACCCAGCCAAGTAATTCAGAGCAATATAGGTAGTTTTTAATTCGGTTTAATCCGATATCAACGTCAAATATAAGAAAATAGTCTTTGATTTCCGTAAGAGTGAATCCCTCAGTTAAGACCTGAACGGAACCAGTAGAGGGCATAAGAATGTATTGCTTGATTTGTATGAGGGTAGGTTTACGCGGCAACGGATGCCGGCGTGATTGTGCTGCGTTTCCTGTCAACCAGGTGCGCAGTTCCCAGAGGATTTTGTCCCCTTGTGGGATGCAGTTCAACCGATCACCAGGCTCCCTTCGTTTGCGGGGGTTGAATTGTTCATGTGGTTTTCCTTTTCTGTTAATTGTGGGATTTGATTTTGTGCCGCTTTTAATTGACGGACGCCTTCATTGTGTTTGCATAGAATTAGTGGTCCTTGCTGTTGGAAGTCCATATTGTGGGCAGGTCCAGTCATTCTCAACAAAATCACTCTCTGAGGGTTTCAATGAAACGACATAGGGAAACTAGTCGCCATTT
This sequence comes from uncultured Alphaproteobacteria bacterium, assembly GCA_963801225.1. Lineage (GTDB taxonomy): Bacteria > Pseudomonadota > Alphaproteobacteria > Rhizobiales > Afifellaceae > DASWJZ01. The sequence continues at coordinate 42,376 of CAWDED010000008.1, read as the reverse complement.
TTAACCGTCCATTGTTGGGGGTGAAGTCCGGGTGACCAGGAACTTGCCAGCGAGGATGGCAGAGCGTGCGCGCTCAGTTCGTTTAACATGTACTTGAATGAGTTCTTGTGTTATTTGCATAATCCTCCTTGTAAAAATTTCCAACGTTGAATTTAGAAAAATAGTGAACGTCCAACTCTTGAAAAAACGCCAAGAGTGTTCCAACGTTTTTGACTACCCGTGAAAAATCACAGGGCAGAGAACGCCAGAGGAGAAGCCAGCTCCTTCTTCGCAGGCATTCGCTGTCCTGTCAAAATGTGTATGGATGGGTGGATAAAAAATATTTTTTTATCCACCCACGTGACATGTGCTCCCTTCAAACTGATACCCGATTAGGCATATTTGTGAGGGGGATTGTTTTCTCCATGTGATATGAACCTTTCTGCTTCTCAGCACGCCAAGACGCCTCAAGAGAGGAAAAGGCTATTTGTTAAAGTGCAATCCCATATCCGGGACCCCCGGAAATGAAAAGGAGGATCACTCACTCCCAATACAAAAGGGAACTTGACGATGACAGGTCTCGAAATCCAACTTGCTTAACGCAAGGGATTCGGATGTCATCTTGTGATCCTCCTCGTAACCCTGAAGTATTAAGAATTCACTTCAGGTCTGACCTCATCCATTCGCGAGACATTGCGTATGTTGATCATAGAATCTTCAATAGGGCAATTTCCCTTGAAAACTCTGATTTCCTAATGACTGGATGAGTTAATCAGCAGTTGTGTCAATTTCTCCAGAAGCAGATACTTTTTCACTTGAATCGTTTTCTGCTTCGGCGTGCCGATCTGTAGTAACTCTCTCAATTGATCTGGTTTTTTTCTCATTCGGTGAGGCTGCATTCAACACAATAATGCGCCTGGCAACCGCTTCAACCACATTTCGGTCAATGAGCACCTGGTTTTGCTTTACGGAGTATCCCTCTCGGGCTGGATCACATGCTTTGATATCCACTGCCAGGTCAGCACAGTTCTTGGATTTCCGGGCTTTGCTGATAAATTCTTCCAGACTTTCCCGGTAATCCCGAGATTGGAGGAAACCATGCACCCGCAATCGCATACCTCGGCGGATATGGATCAAACCATTTGCGCCGCCATTGACCCGAATGTTGATGTAATCACCCGCGTCCCTTTCCAGATCAAGTTTCTTGGCTGGTAGATCGCTATCACGATAAATTACTAACCGGAAAAACAGGTCATCCATAAATTTCCATGGCTCACGCACCACAATCCCTTCCAACACTACATCATTGATCAAAAGAACCTCCTTGTGCCAGAATCTTCCCTATAGGGAGATTTAAAATAAAATGCCGGACAAATCCCAGTGGGTTATGTCCGGCCAACGATAGAAAAAAAGTTTTAAGTTGTCAATCAGAGTATATCAATTAGATGGGGCTTATCCTAGATGGTCAATTTCTACTCAACAATGATCTCGGTTCCTTCTGGCGTTTAATTGGATTAATGTGTGAATGCACGTAGTTTAGCCACCCCGGTTTGAGTTACCAGCACTTTAGGAACCACCGAAGGAAACAAAATGGACAAATCTGCGGACACATCGACTCGTACGGTGTTATCTCCTCCATTGACCTGAATGTCTGTCACGAATGCATGAACCCCTTTGGCGGACAAACCGGTTGTATTGGAAGTCACATAAGATTGGGCATTCCCCCACGTCTTTGAAGTGGGTATCAGTCTCCCTGTATCTTGGAAAACTTTCTGGTTGATCTCTGCAGAGGCTGCAACGGCTGCTGCGTCCGCAGCTTTTGCTACTTCCGAAATCGCATAGAAATAGCGGCCCAGTTCAATTGCCAATGCAAGGGCTGGAATCATCACCAACCCGATGAAGACCGCCCAGAAGGTCATCGAATAACCCCGCCGATCACGCAGCAGCATTACCAGCCCTCCTGGCGAAATGTCGAATCCGCTCGGACAATAAACCTGCCCGGGTAATCCAGGAAACAAACTGGTCAAAGGAGCCATGAAATTAGGGACGCTGCCGCTTACCTGGATCTTGAGAATACTGCCTGCACTGCCACCAGGAGCCAGGACGCTAACAGAAGTATTCTCTAATATCCCAGCTTGAGCAATTGCGGATTTAGCTCCACTCACTGCATAACAGGCCGGGCATTGCTGTGCCACACTTCCCATACGAGCGCCATGCCTGGCCGCGGCTTGCACCGCTTGCTGGGCGTAGACCAACATTCCCAGGTTCACGACAGCTAACATCACCATTATTGCTATTGGGGTGGTGATGGCCGCTTCAAGTATTTCCATCCCACGGTTATCTTTGAGAAATTTCATTGTCCTCCATGAGGAAAATCGTTCTGCCAGATTTACCATTGCTGGCAGAACATTGAAATGGTTAAATTCTTCCAGCAACATCAGTTACGATGGCAGCGATATTCTGTCCCAGCAACCGGTAAGCACCATAGCTGACCAGGACAACCACTGCAATGATCAAAGCGACCTCAGTCGACTCGATTCCCCGGTTATCTCTTAGGAAACGCAAAGCCAATCACCTCCTTCCGTTTTACGAAGTCCTGCGTACAGGTTTGTTACACAAAATAAGAATAATATTTATCATCGATAACATACGCTTCAAATTTTTCCCAAGTAGCAGGAGAAATATGGATAGACAACAAACAATAAGGTTCCACAGAATATCGATGCGACAAAAGGAATCTCTCTCTTCTTTTGCAGGCTTGCAATTACGCCCTGGATTCCCCCAGAAACTGCAATGGGGATCAGAACAATTGGATTCCCTAAGACAAGTGTCACAGCAATCAATAGTTTCACGTCTGCGCCGCCCAGAAAGCCAAATTCCCACAATAACCAAAATCCGAGAATTAGGGCACAAATCAAGGCTGCTGAAGGTTGGAAAATTGCAGAAAACGCGGCTAAGGTTAAACCGAAGGCCAGACGTTTCTCTCTTGGTTCGAAATCTGCTACATGGGTCAAAGCGATGGTCAATAATACAGGAGCCCACAATCCCATAAACAACGCATATACGCCAGCTCCAACCAGTCCTCCGATGGTTAATGGCATCGGAACTTCACGGTCACGCAGGTCATAGATCGTGCAAACAAAAAACAAGGCTAATAAGGCAATGCTGGCAATCAGAGGGCGCTCCTTCCATTGATAAAGAGTATTTGAAAAATTAAAACCGGACATGCTCTGCATATCCAGCAGGTAAATGTCCGGCCAACGATTAGATTAAGAATGTCTATTTCAAATTATAGTGATGGAATGGCGTTATCCAAGGTGGCACAAAGGTAAAAAATGGACCTTGCGGGTAAATTCCGGTTTACTTCAGATTTACTACACCATACTTACTAACCCCAACTTGGTAATACTATATTTGGAGGTCCTGAGCATACTGGTAGGAAATGATTTCGCCATCTTTGGTATTTTGATACCCTTTTTCTTGGTGGGAGAAATCTCGGATTTGTCTGGCACTGTATTTTTGGAACTTATCCTTGACAAATGCGAGAGCCGCCAGCTCTGAAGTGGAGAAAACAGACCAATCCGGCTCACCACTCGTATACACTTCACCAACATAATCACCAAAAGCTTGTTCCTCGCTGGTAATTTGTTTCTCCCATTCAGAAATTGCAACCAACCAAGTCTCAAATTGATCAGGGACCGGGCCGTAGTAGGCATGAGCATAACGAGCTCCAGAAATTGAAACACCATTATCTTTGAAGTGTTTAAAATCCGCATAGAACAAGAGTTTATTGAGCTTTGTCTTCGACACCTGATCTTTAAAACAAAAGAACTTGATAGCCTGGAACAGTTTATTGGCATTAAATCGAATGTATCCGCTCAATATATTGGGAGAATAACTGCCGAATTGTTCTATAGCTTCTTCCAACAAATCGCCGCAGTCCTGGTCTTTTTTCTGGATAAGTTGAATGATCCGATTCCTGTTTGTTTCGGATAGCAATTCCGGTTTTTTTTCTAGGATTTGTAACAAATTTGCCGGCTGCATACACAGTCGGACAACCTGATCATGTGATTCGGATTGCAAAGCCCCATTTTCATATCGATTCAACGTAGCGATTCCAATGCCGAGAATCTTGCTCAACTCTTTTTGAGTGAGTCCTAACTCCTTGCGGAATTTTTTGATCTCTTCGGGTTGCGCCATTCCTTTTCTATTCCGATATTCACGATAGGCTGCATCCAATGGATCATAATCGGGGCGAGGGATTTCAAAATCTTCGCCACATTCTTCACACTGATAGTATTCCATATGAATAGGGATCATTTCACCCCGAATGTTGATCTCTTCAACTTTGTCAACAAATTTTTGTTCGGTTTCTTTTTCGCAATTTGGACAAAATGCGTTCATCGCTATCGCCTCTTGTTCTTTTCTCATCGCTTTAAAATTCTTTCAACTCCGAAATGGGTATTTCAAAGGGTGTTCTGATGAATGGAAGGAAAAACAAACAGCCCTTTCATTTCCGTTGTTGTAAGAAACAATCTTCAGTTTGATGTAAATTTCAACGGCATCTAGGTTTTTTCCAAAAATCCAATAATAACCGGGGTGGTATTCATCAGGATTCGGACCAGATGAATAATCTTCCATGGCAACTGAAAGAATAATTTCATCTCGTAATCTGGCATTGATTCCCAGATGCATGAGTGCCTGCACGTTTTTATGATGTTCTTTGACGAAATAGTGACCCTGACCCATCAGTTCCTTAAAGTCTTTCAGGAAATTAAGGATTTGACGACGTAGTTCTTCCTCTGAAAAACCTTCCATGTACGCCTCAGTTATTTGCCTATCAAAGGGCAATGATTAGTATATCAAATAATATATATCATGTCAATATTTATCATTTGATAAATATTGACTATTTAAAACAACTTCATAATTTCATCCGCCTGGAATATTCGATTTCTGGCGTATCCGGTAATTTCTCGAAGTATCCCTGCTTGTTCAAGTTTCGAAAGATAGTTTGTGGCAGTTTTGAAAGGAAAACCCAAGTCATCTGATGCCTGTCGAACTGAGAGAATAGGACGAGAGAATAGATAATCTACTACTTTTTCCATACGCTTAGGATTACGGTCTTTATCGACTATGGGTTGATAGGCAATCCGTATTTCCCGCAATCGCTCCATCCGATATATACCATCACGGGCTTGTTCACTGACACCTCGCAGAAAGAAACGCAACCAAGCCTCCCATGTTCCTTGTTGAGAAACATCCAGGAGAAGATCATAATACTGCTGCCGATAGCGTTCGATATACACGCTGAGATTGAGCAACGGCTGCGGTAACAATCCCCACTCACACATCAGGAGCACAATCAGAAGTCTGCCGACCCTGCCATTCCCGTCCAAAAATGGATGAATAGCTTCAAATTGATAGTGGATCATTCCAGCCCGAATAAGTGTAGGAATCTCTGTGTCAATATGCATGAATTTCTCCAGGTTATTGAGCGCTTGATGCATCTCATCTACTGGAGGCGGAACAAAAGGCGCGGAGGAAGGTGTGCTGCCTATTGGATCAATCCAATTTTGGCTTCGCCGAAATTCACCTGGTGTTAAACTTCCACCTCGAACATTTTCCATCAACTTTTCGTGCAATTACGGATCAGGCGTAGACTGACGGGCAAAGTTTTCAGGCGTTCGAGCCCATAGTCTGTGGCTCTTACATAGTTGTTGTCATTGACCGTGCTAATATGTACCACAAGTAGCCGCCTGAATATGTACCAGGCGTGATCGCCCGTATTTGTACCATGTGCAGTCGCCTGTATGTGTACCAGGCATGATCGCCTGAATATGTACCAGATAGAGCCGCCTGTATGTGTACCACCAACCATAGGAGGTTTTGCGTTGTTGTTTACTCAATCCAGGTAAACCTTCATCCAGTCGCTCCAGAAATGCCAGTTCTTCCCAATCCCGTTCACTTTTCCAGCTCTGTATTTTTCTCCGGGCTGTTTTCGACCAGGGAATGCCTTTCAAATACCCGATAGTTTCCTCATTCAACCGAAACAGACGTTTGCGTCCATTGCAGAGTACATCCAGCACACTCAGCCGGTCTTTACTCGCTCGGGTATGGTAGCTCGTGTAAACTGGGTTGCAGACCACATGGCAATGTTGATTTTGTCCATCAACTCGGGTCAGTGTATCATCCGTTTGTTGCCAGGGACTACTTTGTAATCCCGCTTCATACACTGCATCCTTTTCTGAATGGAAGTCCTCTTGCTTTTTGATCAGTAAATTCGATATTTCCCCTGCTGAGATCTGTATGCCCACATTCTCAAAGAATTCCAGTATCTTCGGTTCACTGGTTCCTATCCCATAGTAAAAGGCCAACGTCAGAGCTTTGATCCCTGGACCAAATCGCCCTTCGTATCCGCCTGGCAGTTCTGCAAGATAGGTCTTTCGGGTCGAGGTGGCATAGTATTTTTGCTTGTGGAATAGAGTATTGTCTTTCTGCAACAAGATGTCCTGTACCACCACATCTTCATACCCCTTGAACCTGGCATCCTTGGGTAAAACAGATGGATCTACTTCAATCTCTTGTTCCCGATCAATCCGAATTTCTGCTTTCTTGCTTTTCTTATGCCGGTGGCGCGATTGATGACGTTCCTTTTCTGAGGCGTAATTGGTCGGTGGTGATTTTGGCGTATCCCCTTTTATTTTAGGTTTGCCTTGCTCCCCTTTAACCGATTAATTTCATCTCGCAATCGCTGATTCTCGACCTGTGCATCTCGTAAATCCGCTGACAATTTTTCCACCAGGTTCAATAACTGCCTGATTAATTCCCGGGCGTTTTCGTCTTGTATGGCGTTCAGATCAAGATTGTCTAATAGCATAAAGAAATTTTAACAGCCTTTGTCAAAAATTAATAGGCTTCAGTTTCTTTTCGTTTGCCCCTATTTATTGAGATGATACGGAATTTAGGAATAAAGATTTCCATTTTAGTATATGATAAATATTTATATTCAGAATGAGCAATGCTGTTTTGGTGCTTGTTACATTATTGATTATTGTAAGATTTGAACCTTTAACCACTAGGTTCAAGATTAAATTTCTTTTCCAGGATTACTAATCAAAATGTGAGTTTTCAAAAGACCTTTTCCATTATTCATTATCTAAATCTTTTGATTATGATTGTCAGCAAAATGATGTATGATTATTGTAAATCGACTGTTTTTTAACAACGAAAAAAGTACCATTTTAATAATGAAAATGAACCCACCTGAAGACATTGTACCAGACCAGACAATATGACAGGGATGAAAATGCCTTTAGTAAATAGAAAACATTATCTTGCAGCCATTCCTAAATAATGGATATTAATCCCAAAATATTTCATTAAATCTGGCCTGAAAGCAATGGTTTAGAAAGAAACAGATGGTGAATGGCTATCCCAGGGAGGTAGCCATGGGGATGCTGTAATTATTGCCACTACCGAGGGAGTATGCTGTTCCATTCCAAAGGAATCAATCCATTTAGGAAGTTGCCGATGAAAGCAAAACCAATGAACATGACCAGCAATTGTTTCCGCTTATAGACAACTCTTTGGAATAATCTTTTAGCTGTACTCCGGTAGTGGCAGGTCTTGGCTCATCGTATCCACGAGGCACAGGTTGAATGGTTGGCAATGGGATAATAGTGGAACATGGGGCAGCTTACCCGGATACGTCGACTCCCTGTGCTGAGGGATGATAAGTTACGTGTCATGTGTGGTTAGTGATCGGTAATCAGTGGTCAGTTTGGGTGAAAAGAATAATGATAGTTTTATGTTTCTTTGCTCACTCGTTATAAACATCGACATCTTTCTCTCTGGAAATTAGGAACTTCAAAAAGGATTTTTTCTGAAATCGGCAAGTTTGCATGATCCCCAGCAACAATAAATGATCCGAAAATATTGATTTGAAAAAGGTTTTGGATATGTTTTCTTGAACAACCAAGTGGCGAAGCGCTCTTTCAGCCATATTGTTGTTCCAAGGTATCCCATCAAAGTGAATAAATCTAAACATAAATAGGGAATCTTTGTATTTTTTTATTCGTTTTTGGTATTTCAAGGCTACATCAGATTGATACGTTTTTTCGAAAATATTCTTCTCGTAAAAAATATCAACTTCAGCAGAAAAGCTACCGAGATGTACCTTACTTAATCCATGGGCGTGAACTGTTTTGATGATTGGAACGATTAAATTCTTGAATTCTCGAATGAATTCTTGATATTCATAGTCGAATGGTAATTTCCATAAATCATCATTCATGTCTCGAATCAAGTGAGCGAGGCATTTTTGATGTAAACAGTCTAAAGAATTGTAGGCGGTGTAAAAATCTGAAATCAATATCCCCTTGTAATCTTTTAGGAGGTCTTTAGCCAATGTGGCTTCCCGCGTTTCACTCATTTTAAGCAAAACGTGTTGGCCATCAGTAAATACCCAGGCATAATACTCTGCCCCCTGAATATTTATTTTTGTCTCATCTGCATGAATGAATGGGCTTGTTAATATATGACTGGTAATAAGAGAATTTGTCTCAGTATAGTACTTAGCAAATCTTCGTATGGTTGTAGTGATTGAACCTGGGCTAATCTTTTCTCCAAACAGTTCATCTAGGGATTCAATAATATTTGTATAGGGCAAGCGTAGGAACATTCGTTTATAAATAATCCATGATTGAAATCCATGCCCAAAAACAACTCCCCCACGTAAATCATCGTAGCCATAATATCGATAACAATGTTTACAATACCCTTTTGTTCCCTGAATCTTTGTTATTTCCTTTGAATAACCACCTTCTTTAGAACATAAATCTATAAAAGTTCTTTCTGAAATCTTGCCCTGACCTTTTATTAGATCCGAATTACATTTTGGGCATATTTTTAGCGGTTCACGAACTATTACATTTTCGGTAAATGGCACTGACCTTGTGGTTCCAACATGTCCCAGCTTAGCCCCTCGTTTTTTTGGTTGTTCATTAGTTTGCGCATTTTCAAATTCGATTTTCTTTCTATCAAACCCGCCAGTATGAGCAAACTTAAGAATTGTCTGAAATTGATCATGGATTTCACTGCCAATATCGTCTGTGCGCTTTTTGGGATTGTCAATAAAATCGATGTTAGACTGTAGTTCGGCTTTTTCTGCTATTTCTCGGATTTTATCTGCCAAAAGTTTTGCGGCTTGGCAATCCTCTCGATTGTATTCAATCAACAAATCCTTGAATTTTCTATCGTTCGTTTCGTTCCAGTGATATCGCCAGATAATACTTTGGAGTCCAGATGCATTTTTGGCTGTCCATGATGCTCCAATAAAACTTCCAATTTCCTTTAGTCTATTCGATTTGACAGGGAAATATATTTTTCCAAAAATATGGGTATTCAGGTTGATAAGCCGTTTTCGAACATTCTCGGTTTCAATCTGGTAGCGTTTTCCTAACTGGCGAAGAGCTTTTTGTTCGTAACTCCCGTAGTGATAGATGGGGGAATTGTTTTTTTTCACAACATCTAAAAACTGCTGAAATATCGTTTCCTCGTCAATCTGAGTATCGGCCCAGAAGTATTGATAACTGTCACTATCTGGACTGCATATAAGAAAACCTATCAAATAGTGAAATCCTAAATCTGGCAAGCCTTCTATATCTAAAAATATTCTGTGCGACGATTTTGACAATTTTGGAATGTCATGAATTAAGATATTACCAGTACGTATTGCAAGAGCTTGTAATTCGGGTTTGTATAGTTCGTTTTCTCTCGGTTTTCGTTTACGAGTTCGCCTAGGCTTAAATTGAAACGACAATTGTTTCAATGTAAAAATTCCTTTTTCATGATAACGCTTGATCAGTTTGGGAGTAAGCCTCTCCAATTGGCTTAAATCGTCATTCTTTTCCGCTACATCTTTACATGTCAAATAATATTGACAGAGGAAACATTTTTTTCCTAAAACAACGGGAGGAATTTCTAACTGCGTATTTGCCCATTCTGTCAATGTATTAATCGCTGGAGATATTTTCTTTAAGCTAAGTGATAGATCGATTTTGTGGTATTTCTGCTTTCCATCGACGATGATGCCATATTGCGGACTGATTTTCATTAAATTGCCAATAACGAAGCTCGCAAAATACAATTCCAATTTTTGTTCATCATATATTCGATTTGTACCTGAAACGATTATCGGAATGTATTTACCTTGGCTTATTTTTAAAAAATCAAAATAGGCTTCAAACCTTTCTGCCTTTATATTTGTATTAGTAATGTAAAGTTCTTTTTCAAATAGTTGGTTTATATTGTCATAGGGTTTGACAATATTCCCTTGCTTTCTCAATATTTGGATTTGTCTGTCTCGATTGTTTTGTCGCAACTTGTTGATAACGTTTTCATATTCGAGCAAATATTCTTCCTGATTGCCATCCAGTAGCAAATAGGCTTTTCGATGACATTCACTATAACTAACAATGATATTTGAAGAGATAACTTTGTCATCCATATTGGTATTGTTATTATGCCTTAACTTTGTATTTATGCTTCGCCCCCCAGCGAGCATCTGGATGATGTGCCCCTTTGTCTTTCTTTTTTTGGGCCTGGTCTTTAAAGGTATTCACATTAGCAATACTGTGGATACTGTCCACAATTTGGATCGAGCCAAACTGAATGCCACTATCAAACTTTGACTGGATGATCTCTGCTAACATAGCTTCAAAGACTGCTAATTACCCACTCTGCTGTAAACGCTCACGGAATACCGTCAGAGTAGAATGATTGGATGCTTTCTGATCAACCGCCAAACCCACAAAATACTTTGCGGATAAATTGTCATTCACATAGGCCTCCGCCTGTCGTTCGGAATGATTGTATAGATAGGCGATCAAGGTTACCTTGAGTACCAGGGCTGGATCAAAGGGTGGGCGACCATATATGTACTGCCTTTGTAGAGCTTGATCAAGCGTCGGGTAAACCGTTCCCACGGAATCTGTTGTTTGAGTTTACGTAGAAAATGATCCTCGGGAACTATTTGATCATATAAACAATCTCCAAAGAATGAATCCCTTCCCGTCTCTACAAAACGCTTCCTGTTTCTAGATTGCCTTAATTGTATTAAATTTTCCCCTTTTCGTCAAATAACCAACCCCATTTGTCATTTGTTTTTCAACACTCACTCTTCTCTTAGTAATATAATTTTCAGACAAAAATATGATATACTGTTATTGCAGAATATCTGCATTAGCAGATATAAATTCAAAGGAGAGATATGGAGCTAACAATTCAAGTGCGAGAACGTGGTGTGGTCACACTACCTGCTGAACTGCGTGAAAAGTACAATATTGAAAAAGGTAAAATCTTCCGCTTGGTGGACCTGGATGGCATCTTTATATTTGTACCAATGGTGCCAATGGTTCCGGAGCTTGCCAGTGAAATCGAACGGATTCGTCTAGAAGCCGGCCTGAGCGTTGATGAGCTTTTGGATGATTTGCGCAAACAACGCGAACGGTATAACAAGGAAAAGTATGGCAAGCAACCCGCCTAAACCGCGCATCTTCGTAGATGCTGATGTGCTTTTCGCGGGTGCTGCCTCACCAAATGAGCATAGCGCAAGTTTAGTGATTCTCCGTATGGCAGAAATTACTTTAATCGATGCGGTAACAAGTGAGCAAGTCATCATTGAGGTTGAACGAAACTTGGAAGAGAAGATACCGACTGCTATGCCAGCATTTCGGATGTTAGTGAGTCGTTGTCTTCACGTAATTTCAGATCCGACCGTAGCCGAAATCAAGGCATTATCAAAGGCTGCAGACGCTAAGGATCTACCCATTTTGGCTGCAGCAGTGCGAGAGGGCTGTGTATACCTCACTACTTACAATATTAAACATTTTCAACCAGGCGTAAAAACTGTAACGGTGCTTAAACCTGGTGATCTGGTACAGCATGTACGGTACCTGTTGGCTCAAATGTCTTCAGAGTGATCAAAATTGGTCCTCCTAAGCAGAGAATTACCTTTCGGGCAGTATCGATCTCCAAATTTCCAGCTGCACGGATATTAAATAATACCCTCTCAACTTCGTAATATCATCCGTATGTGCAACACCCTTTTGGGGAATAAAAAACAGATAAATCTATCCAAAATTCCTGAAAAATAGATAAGTCTTTGGCTGGTTTGTGTTTTGAAACAGTGGGTGGAATTAAATTGCAGAAAAGAATTTCTTGAGTAAAATATATGCATCGAATTCGAGACGATCAATTGGTGTCAATTCATTTAATAATTTGACACCCAGTGGACTCTCGTAAAAACCATATTTTTCTCTCGCCGAGTGCCCCTATATGTGGGCAAAAAGACTCGGATTGACCAAAAAATTCCATATATGGCCGGCTTTGGATGAGCTTTAGTGCATGTACTTAAAATCCTCTGGATTTGATTGGTTCACTAAAATAGAAATAATTATTTGGGGCCAAAACGTCGATCATTATTTTCTCCTGCATTTTCAAGAAAATCGTCAAATAATCCCTGTATAGGGCGGCCAACCTGCCTGTTTTGATCTGTTTTGGATACCACAGTAAAAGGAATAACGTGGTGCATAAAATACCCACCACCGGAATTAATATCGTCATGCATCCTCCAGGTAAGTTTTAAATATAAAAACCGGACACTCGCACTGGCGCACCTTTTTTGTGCACATCCAGCAGGTAGAGTCCGGCCAACGATTGAAAGAATAGGTTATTCGGTTGTCAGATTAATTTGAGTATAGCAAGGTAAAAGGGCTTATCCTAGGGGGATACCCTCAGCATTTGCATTGAAAGCAACTATCGGTTTATAGAACCAGGAGCAAACTTCATTGTCATAATCTGGAGAGTTCTAAAGTCGAAATATGGATTTCTCGTTCAATCCCTTGTCGGTAAAGGTAATTAGTAGCTTTTTGTGGGTGAAGTCGTGATTGAGATTGCAGTCCAATTTGAACAACAGTGATGAAAACTTAACAGAGACTTAACATACGAAATGCTATATTGAATAAAAGAATTAGGCTCTCGTCGGAAAAAGGAGGATATGATGTTGAATACAAAGTCAGTTCGTTTTGGAGTATTACTCGTGTTCTTCTCGATCCTTATGTTTGGTAGTGTAAAATTTGTTTCAGCTTCCATTAATGGGTATTTAGGCTCGGGTTATTTCCCCACAAACAACCTTAATCGATGTAAGTTGGGAACATCATATACAGCGGAATTCCAGAACGCTTCTGCCCGATGGAGCGCCGATACCGACCTGAATATGTACTATAACTGTTCAGGAACCGACATTTGGACAATTTATGCCGATTATGGCGATACGGGCTGGGCAGGTTACGCCTATATATGTAATACCGATGGTGACTGTAATAATTCATCAGCTTACGATGGCACATATGAATACTGTGATGCTCGCGCCAATGCATATCCTATTTCACGCAACCCCAATTTTTATACGAGCGCCGAGGTTCAGAAGCTCATGACGCATGAAATGGGACATTGTTATTCCCTCGATCATGCAGATGTTAGTGGTAGTGTTATGAAAGATGGAAGTGTTCCCAATTCCCAAGATATAAACTTAATTAATGCACGATATTAGCGGATTGATTTTTACCCTGTTACTATATTTCCCCTTGAGCTTAGCAATCTTGTTGCACTAACTCGAATTGAACGAAGGAGGTTGAAATGAACAAACGATTAATTGGTGTAGGTGCAATTTCAATGATCGCCATAGCAGGAGTTTTAATATCGTTATTCGGAACGACAACAGACCAAAATGCCCAAGATGGCACATTATCCCGGGAAGGGACAAGTGGTTCTGTCGCCAGTTGGGTTTCAGATGCCGCCACCGTTTCTCAGTTAATGAAAGAGGTTGACCTAGTAGTAAAGGTGCGTGTCATCAACGAGCCTACTACCCGGATTGTCCGTAGTGAGCTTCCGATGGTTGATGAACAAGGGACGGAAATTATTGGGACGAAGATAGATGAGATGACATTCTCGGATACGGAATTCGAAGTTCTGGAGGTCTATTTTGGGAAGCCTTTGGAAAAAATCACGGTCATGCAAACTGGCGGAATGGATCCGAAAAATCCGGATTTACGAAGTGAGATGCGTGACGACCCCCTATACAATATTGGGGAAGAATATGTCCTGTTCCTTGTGGATATTTCAGGAGATCCTGTTCAAGCGCCTGACCGCGAATTGTATAGAATTGTAAACCCATACGGTCGATACAAAATTGAAGGACAGAATGTCGCCTCCTATGGAGAGAAAAAGGAAGGGGTCGCGGTGCCTATGACTCTGGATGAATTAATAACCCAGATCGAAGAAATCCTTAATTCACGTAATATTTTATAGGCTATAAGCACAGCATGAGCAACCCCATTAATTAAGTTCCAACAAATGAACGAATCGAGGTGTATCTCCTCAAATGTTGGATATCATAAGGCGACGGGTTTGATATTTAGACCGGAAACTAAGAGTTTTTACACCAGAGATTTTTTAATCGGGACTGGACAAAGAGCGTGCAGAATCAACCGTGTAAAGGGCAGCCAACCTGCCCGTTTTGATCTTTTTCGGATACCACAGTAAAAGGAATAACGTGGTGCATAAAATACCCACCACCGGAATTAATATCGTCATGCATCCTCCAGGTAAGTTTTAAATACAAAAACCGGACACTCGCACTGGCGCACCTTTTTATGTGCGCATCCAGCAGGTAGAGTCCGGCCAACGATTGAAAAAATAGGTTATTCGGTTGTCAGATTAATTTGAGTATAGCAAGAGAAAAGGGCTTATCCTAGGGGGACAAAGTCTCATCTCATTCGTTTTGCAATACGTGTCAGGCCGAAAATTGATTGAAATGTCCTCTTTCTAGAACAATATCTGAACCTAATGATTGTTCAAAAGTGAATCCACCGTATACAACTTTATTCCTTCAGCCCTAGCTTTTTTTTCCAAGGCGGGTGTAAAGCCAATACGCGCAAATAATGCGAATTGTACTTTCTGAATTCCATAATCCTTTATCAAGACTTGCGATTTTTGTTTGAGGTCGTCCAAAATATTGGTTCCAACCAGGTTGACAGACCATTTACACTCCCCGACGAGGGCAGCTTTCTCTGTTTGATTGATAGCCAGGACATCGATCTCTGCATCTCGGTCCCACAAACCACCAATCCGTTCGGGGAGAAAGGTTAAACCACCTGTTTGCGCCAATCGGGCTGCGAAGGCTATTGCAGCCTCCTCAAATGCAGTAGATACAAAACGATCCAGATCTGGCAAAATGCGTTGTTTCAGAATCGCATCAGCCAGACCAAGGTCAAGTCCACTTTGATTGGGCTGAATATAACGAAACCAAAATCGCAAGAAATGGTCGTCGATTTGGTAAATCCCTTTTTTACTCTTTTCGGGTTGGCTTTCGGTTGCAGGCACGCGCCTGGTAATCAAACGCATCTGTTGAAGAATATCCAAATAGCGGCTACGGCGGTTACTTCGCTTACACCAGATGCTTGCGTGATTTCATTCAAACGAGTTCGACCTTGAGCAATAGCGCGCAAAATCGAGAAGTAATTGCGTGGTTCCCGCAGTTCTTCCATTAATAGCAAGCGCGGTTCATTGAAAAGGGCACCTGTTTGAGCGTCTAAAATATGCTGGCGGATATTAGAAAAAATATTTTGGTTGTCGCTAAAAGTCCGCAAATAATAAGGCATACCACCTAAAATTGCCCAAGCTAAAAATTGCTCTTCATGGGAATAATGCGGAAAGAATAGCGAAGATGAAGGCAAATCTAAAGGTCGTAGGAGAGCGCTGGCTGTTCGCCTGCCGTACAAGGGAGCCTGGTATCCTAATACCTCTGTTTCCATCATACCGATATAGGAACCACACAACACCAGCATAAGCCTGGTGTTTTTTAACTTTTCATCCCACACTTTTTGCAAAATCGAAGGAATGGCCTTATTGCCACTGATCAGGTAAGTGAATTCATGATATATTACCGATATTCAAACTTTACAAAGACTTAACACCCATTTTGGTACTCTTATTTTAACGAACGATAAGTTGAGGCAAATAGACAATCAAATAAATGGGAAATTATTATGTTTTCCAAATCTTTACTGAATTATTTAAAGAAAAACACAATGAAGAAATATGGAATTTGGATATTCGTTGGATTTATTTTTCTGGGTTTATTGGCAGGTTGTACAGTTTCGCAAAATCCCCAGAACTCTCCAAGCTCAACTGTCTGAACAAACTCCATCAAGTTTGCCTACCACTGCTAGTAATCACAATCTTCCAGTAAAAAGCACCCCAAGGACATGCGATCCTATACATCTATTTTCAGGAAGTATTTTGATCACATCAACTCAACCAGGGAAATTGTATTTGTATGATGGGGCAAGTTTAACTTCAATACAAATAAGTACAGATGACATACATCAACCAGCGCCCAGGCTAGAAAGGAGTGTAAATGAAAATTAAAAGGAATTATGAATGATAAAGTGAATATCAATAGATTTGTTGTCTGTAAGGAGAGAAAAGTAGGGAATTTCTCCAAGTCGTTCCGGTAACGAAATGCATAGGTTCCTTTCAATTGGGAGGGTTAATATGAAAAGGCTTAAATCGTTTACAATGTTGATCGTTACAGTTGTACTGGCTGTCAGTGCTTTAAACCCGCGTCCGGTGATGGCTTTTTCTGAATATGATCAATACTCCTCTTCAGAAGAAGCTCAAATTAAAGACGCCATCGACGCATATATCAACTTAAAATATGAAGCTTTATCCACTCTTGCTTTGCAGGATTATAGCGGAGTGATTAGCAATTCGCCAAACGCTAAGACTTTCTTGCAATCCGAATTGGATAAACTGGAAATTGAGCTTTATCATGCTGAGAAGAATCAACTACGCTACATAAGTTATAAGTATTTCCTTGAATACAAAAATTTTAAATTGGATTCTACATCAACTACAGCAATTGTTTCAGTTGTCGAAGGCCATGATGTTGTATTCGAAATTTTGGACCCAATTGTTTCATCCCTACGAAACCTGAAACATGAGATTACTCTGGTAAAAGAAAATAACGAGTGGAGAATTGTCTCTGACCTTTATGGTGACTATCTCTGGCGCTTATTAAAAACAACGGGGGTATCTAAAGCTGAGATTCTTCAACAAATTGATCAAAGCCAAATTCACTTACTTCGCTCCGAATCGAGTGCGGTACAACAATTAACCAAACCTATATTGCGTGAATCTATCTTGAGTACTTACAATCGATCTGGTGCCGTTGATTATGCACATGAATGGGCATACGATAGAAATACTGATTATTATGATTTTAGCAACATCGGTGGTGACTGTACAAACTTTGTATCCCAAGCTTTGCATGAACGCGGTGGAATATCTGAAACTGCCAGTGGCGGTGGTATTGGCGAACCGGGATGGTATTACATTAGTGTGTACGACCGTGCTGCTGCATGGACAGATGTAAATTATCTTTACGACTTTTTAATTTATGGCCACAGTTGGACAGGAGGTCCGGAAGGTGTAGAGGAGTCAACAGAAAGCTACATGTATGAAGGTGACATCATTCAGTACGACTGGGGTGGTGATGGGGATTGGGATCATAGTGTGATAGTCGTGGATTCTGTTGAGGTTTATAGTGGATATTATTATCCATCGGTTGCCGCTCACAGTGATGATGTGGATAATTATCCATTTTCCTCTTACGATTATGGTGATGTCCGTTTTCTTCATATCACTGGTTATTAATATGAAAGTTGAAAAATAATGTCAACAAGGTAGCTGCAGGATTAGGATTCTGCAGCTACCCAGTTTTGATTTTGACGGCTTGCGGAAAATACTACGATTTACTTGAATTAGAATGGAGACCGGTGAAATGAAGATTGCTTCCAGCCCATTTCGTTTATTCGCTTTAAGTTTCCTAACTATTTTTGTTCTTTCATCATGTATTGCCAATACGAGAACCGGGAACGAAACAAGCTTTCCCCCAAACGCAGGTTCGACAGAAGGAACATCTTTTACTGATAATGGATCAATCTCTAATGGAGAAATTGAACAAACAACAACAGCCGCACCGACAAAAATTCCAATTAGCGAAGTTACGTCAGCACAAGAGGCTGTGGAGACTTATTTTGAACTGATGAATGCGCAAAAATATGCGGAAGCATACCAAATGCTAAGTCCATTAACCCCTCACCTGGGAACTCTCGAAGCCTTCGTTTTGGAAGCAGACACTTTCTACGAATTGTACAGGCTACTTTCAATTGAAAGTTACCCGGCCTGGAGCGCCACAGTAAACGCCGGTACACCATCGGCCAAGATGCTCATGGAGAATGACCAATGCAAACGGTATATTGTGGAAGTAAAGGTGGAATATAAAGAAGGACTATGGGGAGCAGGGCCATCGGGAACCTACCCATATGCATTGACTGTTATCAATGATGAAAATGGTTGGAAGATAGTTCAGATTGATACAATCCCCGATCCGCTTGTTTGTGAAAAGTATTAATAAATCCGAAATATTGGTGATGATCCTTTATTAAAGGGCATAAGATAGACCGTAAAGTCAGAATACATTTATAAAATGAGACTTTTCAGCTCCTTCAGGCTTTCAACGCCGTTCTATTCTTATGGAACAAGTCCCAGGTTCAATTTGAGGTTTATTGTAATGAGGAACATCAAATTGTTGATCTTTCTATTTGTTTTCATTATCATCCTTGTCCTTATGGAAATTCAAAACCATTACCTTCCATGTTCCAAGTTGCCGCCTGAGGCATTTGTGAAAGAATTCTTGTCGTCTCATAAAGATCCCTTTGATGCAATCCTGGATGTTGATCCTGGACACTTTGGCGTTGAAGTTGATGCAACCACTTGCCCAGGAAAAGCCGACTTGATCATTTGGTATCCTTCTCATCAAGATCGAATAGCGATCCAAGAAATCCTCAAGGATGCAAGTTTTTATGGTGTTCCTTTACGCCTTCAAAACCGATAGTGTTTTTTGGGGTACATTACCTGTCAGCCATTTGTCGATTATAGAATTTACCGAGGGCTTTTGCCCTATATATTGAAAAGATGATGGAGCTTTTTTATTTTCCCAGAATTACTTGGCTTTGATGAGTGGAAAATATAGTGCGGTAACTCGAAGGGCAAGCCGCAACATCGAGAAACAGGCACCTAGGCGATGAAAGTGCTCAATAGCCAAGTCCCGACCACCAAAACAATGTTCCTGAGCGTAGTGGACAAGAAGAAACAGCTCAATCAGAAACTGATCGACAAAGCAAAAGCACTCGCAGGGGTCAAAGAGTATGTCACGAAGCAGGACATGGTGTTATCTGTTATAAGCTAGGTTACAAGTTTGAAACAATTACAATAACTCAAAATCTCCAAACAAGATTCTGACGTTGCTTTTAAACGTTCCATTATTGAGATGCCAGCAGAAGCGATGAATATGCCATTTCACGACTTGACCGATTTTTGAAAATATCGCAAAGCCATTTGTCCAAAAGGCTTCACCTGGTTCTGAAATGGGAATTTCAGAAACTGAACTTGCCCTAGAGATAATCTTCTGGAGGTAAGACTGGCGTCGGGGTTGTCATGGTTCCATCAGCGCGCAGAAGTGGCGTTGGACGGGATGGTTGCGCCTTGGTTGTTATTGATCGACCCCCGTGGTTATATTGCAAGTCGATCGACTCTCCATCTGCGGTCGAGGAGATAACCTCGTGAGCCTTTTCTCGATCAGAAGAAATAGAAATGCCATTGACGCTTTCCAAAACATCATCTACCGCTACACCGGCTTTTTCTGCTGCGCTCCCAGATTCTACAAATAACACCTTCCCGTCCTGATCGAGTACAACTCCAAGAACAGGCGCAGGCATCATGGCATACGAGGTAATTTGCGTTTCTTCTCCAACGGCGGAAGACTGATTATCTGGGTTCAAATTACCCTGGGCTGGCAACGTTTCCCCTGGCATGGAAGAATCCCCTAAATTTGTGCTCATACACCCAACGAGAACGATCAACAAAATAAATGTGAGAACCGAGAGAAAAAGCTTGTTATCCCTATTCATTGTGACCTCCTTTATTGCTCAGTTGCCTTCATTTAATTCAATTGACAAGATCCTTCTGGATCCGGGCCATCGTAGCCGCTCAAATATAAATATTCACTTCCGTTTATGGCATCGGTATCGACTAGCTTAATCTGTCCTGTACCAAAAGCCCGATACATCAAATAACTTGAGTTGCTCGAGTGACATAAACCTTGCGCATGACCTAACTCGTGGCGCATGATCGATCGTAAATCGTAGTAATTGGATGGAAGCGAAGGAGCTTGCGTCCCATCATAAAATGCATAACCACTTCCAATATTGACTTCAATTCTAAATTGATAGATAGGATTACCCCAGACCGAAGTAAGCGCCAGGCAACCGCTACAACTACTATCATCGGCAATATCGGCAGCTTGAATGTGGTTGGAACTGGAACTGCTTGAAGAAAATCCAAACGCCCCACTGGACGTCCAATTTGAAGCTGCTGAGCCAAACATACTGGACCAGCCACTTCCCTGACTCGTATAACTAGAATCCCGTACATAAGTCGTCGATGTTGACGCCCATTTGCCGACCATAACAGTGTAGGCCTGAACGGATGCAGTAGAAATGAGAATTAGCATAATCACCCCAATTACCAGGGTAATATTTATCCATCTATTTCTTTGCAGTAGAAGTTTCCGAATCATGGCATTCCCTCCATCAAAAATATCTCTGTGAAATTACTTTTCTACCTAAAAATTGAGAACTGTACTTATGGGTTTGTATTCCCTTTTTCCAATTCGCATTCGTGCCACCAATCATGGTAAGTAATGTTTTTCTCAGTTCCCAATCAAATGTTTAATATCCACACTTTGTCGAGGATAAAAACCTCTAATGGCAGTATAGCAATTTTAGAGTTAAATCTCTGTAAAGTTTTAAGTGCAGGGGAATATGAAAGATTCCTGTTTAGACATTCACCAGATTGCGACCTGCTCAATAGCGATTAAGATTACCCAAAACAACCCGAAAGGTATTAATTTGCAGTCAAGCACTCTGTGATCACAATGATTTTCGATAATTTGATTTTAAGTGGATAATTCTTGGTTGTTCTAAAGCTAGGAGTGGGAGGGCATGGAGGTCCATTAATGTGTGAATGCACGTAGTTTAGCCACTCCGGTTTGAGTTACCAGCACCTTAGGCACCACTGAAGGAAATAAAATAGTCAAATCAGCGGACACATTTACATTCACTGTGTTATCACTTCCGCTGAGTTGTATCCCTGTCACAAAGGCATACCCCCCTTGGCGGATAAACCAACAGTATTCAAATTTACATAGGATTGTGCGCTCGCCCAGGTTTTTGACGTCGGGACTAATCTTCCGGTTTCCTGAAAAACCTGCTGATCAAACTCAGCAGAAGCCGCAACCGCTGCTGCGTCCGCGGCTTTCTGAACTTCTGCAATCGCGTAGAAATAGCGACCCAGTTCAATTGCTAATGACAAGGAAGGGATCAAAACCAAGCCAATGAATATTGCCCAGAAGGTCATTGAATAACCCCGACGGTCTCGCCACAACATTACCAACCCTCCTGCCGAAAAGTAGCATCCGCCCGGACTGTGAATGTATGTCCGGGTAAACCAGGAAATAGACCAGTCAAAGGAGCCATGAAGTTTGGGACATTACGCTCACCTGGATCTTGAGAATACTGCCGGCACTGCCACCAGGAGACAGAACACTAACTGATGTATTCTCCAAAATGCCGGCATTCGCAATTGCATCTTTGGCTCCACTGATTGCATAACAGGCTGCACATTGTTGGGCTACGCTTCCCATGCGAGCACCTTGTCGGGCAGCAGCTTGAACAGCTTGCTGGGCGTAGACCAACATCCCCAGGTTCACTATTGCAATCATGACCATAATTGCAATTGGGGTGGTGATGGCTGCTTCCAATAATTCCATTCCATGATTGTCTTTTAATAACTTCATCGTCCTCCAAAACCAAAATTGTTCTGCCAGATTGGGAACGTTTACTCACGGAATTCCAATGCCGGCAGAACCTTTTGTGTATTAAATCCTTCCGGCAATATCAGTGACAGCGGCAGCAATGTTTTGCCCTAATAACTTGTATGCACCATAAGCAACCAGAACGACAACTGCGATGATCAAGGCAACTTCGGTCGATTCAATTCCACGATTATCATTTATGAAACTCAAAGTCAATCACCTCCTCCTTGTTTAAAGATATGGATAGAGAACAAATAAAAATGTTCCACAAAAAAAAGAGACAACAAAGGGAATTTCCTTCTTCTTCTTCAGGGCTGCAATTACACCCTGAACTCCACCTACGATTGAGATGAAGATCAAAACAATTGGGTTGTTAAAAACAAACAGCGTAGCAATCAGCAATTTTGCATCTGCACCACCAATAACCTCAAATTCCCATAACATCCAAACTGCAAGAATAAGAACACAAAGCAAGACTGCTGCAGGTTGGACCATTGTAGCCACGCCAGTAAGAGTCATGGCAAAAACCAGACGTTTTGTTCTGGGATTAAAATCTGCCACGAGAATCAAAGCGATGGTTAAAAGTACAGGAGCCCATAAACCACGGCATAATGCGTACACGCCGGCACCGACCAATCCACCTACTGTCAAAAGCATGGGGACCCGTTGGTCACGCAGATCGTAGATCATGCAAACGAAAAGCAAGGCTAATAAGGTGATAATGGCAATCAGAAACGCACTCCTTAAAGTAAAGGTGTCTGAAAATAAAAAAAAACGAACATGCTCTGCATATCCAGCAGGTAAATGTCCGGCCAACGATTAGATTAAGATTGTCTGTTTCTAATTATAGTGATGGAATGGCGGTATCCAAGGGGCATAAATAAACAATTTGGAAAAGTGATATAAGTCCTGGAACAAAAATAGGCTCATTACTTAATCCTTTTGAAAGTGAAAATAATAAGTGAATTGCTAAGTTAATCAACTTCCTTTTGTTAGGTGGTCATATAATAATTTCATGGAAATAGAATTGAATATTGGATTTTAATCATGCTGAAATGTCTATCAGGATCTCAAGAAATAGATATAGATAATTATCAATTTGAGGAGCAATTCCTTGGATTGAGAAGATTGAGTAACCATAGATTGCTTCATTGTCCCGATCCATTGTGCGGTGGAATAGTAATTCTACATAAATGCAACCTTAAAAGGTCCCACTTTACACATCTAACAAAAGGGGTTCATTGCCGAATTAGCGAAGAATCCATAGAACATGACCTGGCAAAATCGTGGATATATACCATTTTACGAAATCAATATTCAACCGAATGTGTGAAAAAAGAAACTTTTGTTGATTTTGGTCAAAAAGCAGACATATTACTGATTACACCCACAAAAAGATTTGCGATTGAAATTCAATTTAGTCCTCAAAGCTACGAAACCTGGGCTCAGAGGACTTCTGACTACCATAAAGCCGGCATTATTCCGATATGGATAATTGGAGTAAGGGATGAATTGGCAAATGTATTAAAAAAGGGGTATTTACCTCACCGAGAAATTCTTTCTGTAAGCAATTTAGACTATTTCGAACGGAATGTTGTAAGGGATATGTATTCCCGTCCAACATGGGAAACGGCTGGCCTGAAACTACGACAGGAATCAGCCCTGGCTTATTTATTTGCAAATAATAATCAACCAGAAGTTTTTTATTTTGTGTCAGTAATAAACAATAAGTCCACTGCTAAACTACATTTCCATAGTGCTATTATTTGGAAAGAAAACAATGCATGCAAATCCGGTTTTCTGATCAATCTGGATGATGAAATATCTTTTTCCGAAACAGAAGAAAGATTTATAAGTAAAGCAGAAGCTGACTACTCCAAGATTTTTACAGCAAGAAAAGAAAAACAAGCGATTGAGAATGAAAAATACCTAAATGAATTATTGCGGAGAAAAGAACAAAAAGGCAAATTTATCTCATATTTAATGACCAAATTTCAGATTACATCGTTAGAACAATTTCCAGAGGTTAAAGATCCAAGAGAACGCCCTCCGGCAAAATAAAAATTTGCCCAGACTATTCCATGTCAATAAATGTATATATCCAAATGAAGATTACCTATTGGTTGAATTGGCTATTTACATTAAATTCGTAAAAATGTCTAAACCGGGATCGAAATTTGATATGGAAGAAATTAAATCTTACCTCATCCAATGGGGATTGTGGGATGAGGTAAGATTTCAGACAATTAATGCCTGGATAGCGAGGATTCTCCAACAGCTACTGTTATTTGAGGTTTTATCAAAATCCAAAGTTGACCGTAAACCAACATGGATTATATTAAAGACGGACATAACTCCCTTTTTCACCGTACCTTCAAAGCCCCCGAATTGTTAATCGCACCAAAAAAACGATTTGATAATATATATCTATAAAGATAATTATAGGGACATCATTTAGTAATCCAATGTGGATTTTTTGTAGATCAAGCCAGTTAAATTTATTTAGCAGGTTTAAGGTATATCTGAAAAATACTACCCTTCCCCAACTCACTTTTTATTTCAATCCGGCCATTGTGGAGAGCAGCAATAATATGAGCCGTGATTGCGAGGCCCAACCCCTTACCATTGTGATTTGTAGTTCCTGCTTGTGCACGATAGAAGCGTTCAAATATATGAGATTGTTGGCCTTCTGAGATTCCTATGCCATTGTCTTTTATCTCAATAATGACTTGATTGTCAGCTTTGCAAGCAGTTATTTCCACGAAACCGCCGGTATGATTGTAATGGATTCCATTTTCAATCAAATTTGCCAGGGCACGATTTAGTAATACCGGATCTCCTTTTACTTCAAGTCCAGGGTCGCCACCTAATTTAAGGCTTATCCCCTCTTTTTCGGCGATGGGCGCTAATTCTTCGAGAATGTCTTCAAACAAGACTCCTAATATAATGGAATGACGATCTATCTCTTTTTCTGCCTTAGCTAACAAAAGCAAGTCTTCTACCAGACGCTCAAGTCGTGTGATCGAGCGTTCGGCTGTGGCTGAAAAACCTTGATAATCTTCAAGTTTTGCCTGAGGGCTGGAATTCAATACCTCCAGGTTCATTCGTAAGGAGGTCAAAGGAGTGCGAAGTTCGTGAGCGAGGTTGGATATAAATTCGCCTTGATCCTCGAAGTTTGTTTGCAGACGCTGAAGCATACGGTCAAAAGAATCCGCGAGTGTCTTGATTTCATCGTTTTCTCCCTGATAATTCAATCTTTGATCCAGGTTCTGAACGCTGATTTGTCGAGCAGTATTACTTATCTGAGTCACTGGCTTCAGGGATTCTTTTGCGACTAGTCTCGCAGCAAAAAAACCGGTGCTTGTAATCACGATCAATCCAATCCCTGATAAAATTCGAACAACAAGCAATGGATCCGCTCTTGAAAAACCAGGATCGTGCCAGAACGTATACCCGGCCGGTCCAGGAGTTTCAGCCAGGACAGTAATGGGAGTGCCATTTGCGTCCACCGTATTTATAAGTATTTGGGTATCTGGAGAGCCAACTTCGTGGGTAATGAAAATTGGGGCAATCAAATTGACAAAAATGACCAAAAGCAAACCAATAACAAATACGGCTCCACTGGTTAACCAAATGATTCGTTGTCTCAGACTCATCGAATTCTATCTTCTGCTTATTCATTTGCACTTTCTTTTTGCGGCTCGCCTTCATTAGATTCATGTTCCAAGGAAATAAACCGATACCCGGTACCAATGATTGTCTCGATATATCTTGGCGTTGCGCTGTTATCCTCAAGCTTTTCACGCAGCGATTGTATATGAACACGCACTGTATTTGAGAAAACGTTAGTCATTGTGCCCCAAACGTGTTCAAGAAGTTCTTCCTGACTGATCACTTCATTTGGATGTCGCATCAAATATTCCAGAATGCCAAATTCTTTTCGGGTTAACTGAATCCTGTGAGCAGATTTCCAAACTACCTTCTCAACCGGATCCAGAGAAATATTCTGAAGCTTCAAAATGGGTTCTCTTACACGCATATCACGGCGCAACAGTGCCCTTATTCTTGCTAGCAGTTCCTGAAGGTGGAATGGTTTAATTAGATAATCATCAGCGCCGTTATCCAAACCGGTGATGATATCTTTTTGTTTCCCCCTTGCGGTAAGAATGAGAATTAATAGTGGTGGATGTTTTTCTCTTGCCAAACGGCATATATCAAGTCCATCCATATCAGGCAAATTTAAATCTAACACTAACAGATCATAATCATTGACCGCTAATGCTTCAATTGCCTTTTTCCCATTTTCTGCAATATCAACAGCATACCCATTTCGTGTTAAACCCAACAAAAGGGCATTGGCAACATCTTTTTCATCTTCAACCACTAACAATCTCATATATCTACCTAACTAAGGAGTATAAGTCCATTTCTCTGAAGAAGTCGCGTTATCAAGAGAACCCATTGAAGAACATTCGGTATTGCATACCACCGAAGATCCACCAGAACTTGTATTCTGGTAATGATAGAAGTAATTGCAGTTTGAATACCCTCTTGCCGAAGAAACTCGATTGTCCCAACCTGATGGCATTGAAGATACACTATATTGTGTAGAACTGGAACATCCACTTCCACTCACAACCCAGGTATAAGAACTGCCAGCAAAATTGGTACTATCCCAATCAATACCGATCACCACCTGGCTACTTGGCGAACTCACTCCATTGCTGGAATTTAATATTTCATCAGTGACTTCTTCTGGTCGAGTGGATCGATCGAGTTGAACTCGACCATTCGTGGCTGCGTCAATCGAATCTGCGAAATTATCAAAACATTCCGACTTAATTATTCTTGAAGATCCATTGTTACCTTCTGCAATTGGAGCAATTAAGGCATAACAATGTTGTTTAATATTGTTTGTTCCTATGAAGTCTGCTGCTGTGAGAAACGGGATAAGAAATAATCCTGCAACCAAATACAAAAAATCGCACTTTTTAATCATCGATTATCCTCCAATGTTTTTCATTAATAATACCTTCTGTGATGTTAAATCTATATAAAGTTTTAACATTCACCCAATAATTAACGAATATGCGGATAGATTTGCTCAAAATTACAATACTTTACAAAGATTTAACACCGGTTTTGGTAATATGCAACTAGATACAATTTTCAAAAATACACGATTGATTTGTAAAAAAGGAGCAAACATGAAAAAGCTATCACTTCTAGTATTGTTGATCGTCATTGTTTTATCCGTGACGTTGGTCGGAAAAACAATTGCCGCTAGCGGTTTCGATGCATACACCATGACAACTCAAAATATTGGAAATGAAAATTCAACAAAAAAGGTTGCCAACCTTAGTTATTTTACTTCACAGAATAGTGAAACCGATAAAAATAATGATCCTGAACTTATCTATATAAATAACAATAGTGAAAATGTCATGGACTCACCATCTTCTACAGACGAGGATATTATTCAGGAATTGTCTCGGTATAGAGAATTGGAGAACACCTATTTAATGCAGCCAGGTTGGACATCAATAAAATTTGACCAAAATGACCTCCTACCATTGAATAGCCCTAAACCCTTACCCTCACAATATCAAAAAGAGTTCTGGAGCCATTTTGATGGAAGTAAAAAAGTGATTGAACAGGTAGATTATCTTATTTCTCCCGAAACCGGCAAGGTCCCATTAGGGGTATTTGTGGATGGCGAATTAACCTCTCTGTGGAATGATGGTCAAAAAGTAAAAAAGGATCCTTACACACCAGCTTACGATTTGTACCTTGTGAGCAGTATTCAGACTCTTGTGGAAGGTAACTCCCCACATGAATTAACTTTTAAACATGAAATATTGGCTAATCAATCCAGATCTTTGATTGAACTCCGCACTCAGTTTTCCATAACAGACAAACAATGGTTCAATATCCAATTTGACAAGCCAGTATGGGGTCAATTCGAGAAGTTCACTTTTGACCCTCAAACAGGATTATTGTTGGGATATGAACATTATTATATTCTGGATGATATGTCTTTGGTTCTTTCATCAGTAACAGATAATTTCGAATACAGCGTAGCATCTGAACCGCCATCTGATGTCACTAATCTAATTGCAACTGGAGGAAAATAACATGAAAAACAAGATATACCACGCCCTTATGGTCGCAATGGGTATCTGCATTTTGCTTACTGGAACTGTCTTAGCTGCAACGTATACGCACATCGGACCAGGTAGCACTGTCGGTGGGGTAAATGTTAGCACTAGTTCCTATATCACAACCAGCTCATATAGTTTTTTCACCCAGGGGAACTATAACGTCTCTTCCAATAGCGTTTGTGCGTAGTGTTTGTATATAAAGGAAAGGATCTGATTATGAAAAAGCATTTGTTTGTTCTTGGGGTAGTCATCAGTTTAGTCGTCGGTTTAGCAATTTCAATTCCGTTGATGAAAGTACGGGCAAGCTCAAATGCCCAATCTGCCGATACTAATGTCACTTTGAAAAAATTTGAGGTTCACCAAAATGACATTCAGTCTGAACTCTGCATTGTTTTACCCTCGCTGGAACAATGGGGACCATACGCAACCCTCTCAATAGATGGAAAAGTTACTCCTAATAGCGAAGTCGCATTAATTAATGCCAAAAGCCCAGCTGTATCGAAATCTCAAACAAGATGTTACCAGTTTACGTTCCCCGTAACAGTGACCGAAAGTATGTCAAAGACAGCCATACTAAAACTGGAAAAACTCTCGGTCGATTACCAAGGTGGATTATTGACCGAAACTGGTTTAGCGGCGACTAGAAAGCGACTTCAAGAAACTCAACCCCAAATCGATTTCAATGTCATCATCGAAAAAGGTGAAGGCGGAGGTGGTGCATATATTCAAATTCTCTCCAAACCAGATGGTATAAGTGATGACCAGATATTCCAATTGATCCAACAGGCATCAATCGAAGAAGTGTCTGAAAATTGGCAAGAAGTAGTTGATTTACATTAAACAAAAGACAAAAAGACTATCCGGTGGTGGCTTTTTAATAACTTCACTGGGTAGTCCTTTCATTTTGCAATTTTCTCATACCTGGAAAAACATGATGAATATTCGAACGATTCTTTACAAATTAATTTCTCTTTGCATTTCCATCATAATTTTTTTGACCGGTTGTGTTGCTGAGCAACAATCGACTAATACCCACGCAACCCAAACATTAATTCCCACTGCTGTCAAATCTACCCTACCAGATGCAACGGCTACAGAAATATTCCCTACTCAAACACTGGTTCCAATAAGTGAACAATCATCTGCGCAAGACAAGGCGTCTTTAGTTAGCGAAAATTATCCTGATAATTCAATTTTGAAACCTGGTCAGTCATTTACAAAGACGTGGACGATAAAAAATATTGGCGCTTCTAATTGGACCACGAATTATCATCTGGTGTTAATTGCTTCTCCAGAAGGGAATACCCTAGGATCTGTTCCCCACATTAGTTTCTCGCAACAAATCCACCCAGGAGAGACAATGTTAATCTCTGTTACCTTGGTCGCACCTCAAACCGAGGGAATTTATGTCGCGTACTACTCGATAATAAATGAGGCTGGAGAAGTAGTCGCTGTTGATGGTAGTAATTTATTATGGGTAAAGATCAAAGTCAGTAAATCTGGCCAGACCTCTTCGCCAGTTTCTGGTGGCGAGATTTCCGAAAATGGTGTTACTTTTACGATAACACGTATCACGTCTGATGTACAAACCACCACAGTGAATCTATGCCTTTCGGTATCATTGCACACATACTCAATAGATAGTAGCCCAAAGTTATTGATTGATCAGGCACAGGCACCTTTTGTGTCTGGAGGCAGTGATTTTACAAGCGGGGAGGGATGTATGTTGGTTACCTACCAGGCAGGTGCGAAAGATATTGATCAGGCCAATGATGTGGAGTTGATCATCGATGGTTGCCTTCGAATGTCTCCTCCACCAGGTGATCCAAATGTGGCTTGCCAGACTGCCCGCCAAAAACTGATCACCGAATATCCGGGTATCGACTTTCAATGTAATTTCAGCATGGCAGGCTATTATACTGGCCTCGAATTGCCAAGCGGAATGTCACAGACACAGGCAACCTCACTAATAGCTGACACTATTGAGGGGGCGATTTGTGGACCTTGGTCGATAAAAATAAAATGAGTGCCGCATCGAAAAAAACTTTTTGCATTGCCAAGATGCTAAATTTTTTGTTGATTGTCTGCTTTGTTGCTACCGGGTGCAATTATCATTGGGTAAAGGATCCTACTATTGAAAATATATCAACATCCGTAAATAATGGCAACATAGATGTGGAGATCAACTGGGCTTACCGAGATGGAGACCGCTTGGGATTAGAAATCCTTGTGAAGAACTATCCCCTACCCCAAGAAGCCACTCTAAAATGCCCACTCACTCGTATTGATCTTGAAAACGGTGGAAAAAGCTACCTACTCTACAAGAATCCTGACCAGATCTCCTTAGATGAGTTTTATAAAATCAAAAGCCATAGCGATTGGTATTGTGAAATAAAACGACATCAGAATGGATTCGCCGATTTCCTTTTTAGCGTGACTCACTTTACTGAAGATCGCTCTCTCCCGGATGGCACCAATTACTATAAAAATGCCCCCCTGCCAGAATTATTTGATACAACTGATGTTCTTATCGAATTAGGTCAAGTTAAAGCATTAATTGGGTCACAAGCAGTCATTGTCTTACCTCCGCAGGGTTCTTTTCTGCTCAATGAAATAAATGCCGAAATTGATGAAAAACTCACATGGCAGAAATCACAGAAAATAGTGGGGGAAGGCATTTTCATTCAGTTAAATCGGATAGCGATGAATCCGTCAGTATCCTGGCTGAACGCTTGTATCACGATACTAGATAATCACAATTGGATTCCTCAAGCAAAATTAGAATCAACTGGAATTTTTGCTTATTCAAAAGACTACTTACTTACGTATCCTGCATACCCTTCCACACCTTTCCAGAGTGATCAGAGATGTTTTACCTTTACCATCCCTTATAGCAATTCAGTTGATTTTCCACTGCCAGTTTTTCAAATAGGTATTAATCAAGTGATAATTGATAACACTAATCCTGGGCAGGTGGATGTGCAAGATTGTGAAGCTGTACGTAGAGAAATTGAAGAATTGAAAAGTATTCAAATTAAATGTTGGAAATATGAAACGGCCGGTCAGCCACAACACTGGTTTCAAGTGGTTTGTTATCCAAACAATATGACATCCCAAGAAGCATACGACATGGTCAAAACCGCCTTTACAAAAACAATAGTCGGTCCATGGATGTTGCCCATTAAATTTCAAACAGCTATGACAACCTCATCTACTTTTCATCCACTAGCAGAAAAGCCAGAAGAATTAATCGACGTTATACAATCCACGCCTTCACCTTAGCCATCAGCGTAAATTGTTCTTGGAATTCTAAAAGTTACCTTACTTCCCTGGAAAATTATATACCAACAAATGAAGTTTAAAACAATTATTGGGTAGGCGGAATAAATGGCCACATCATGCATTTCTTTGAACAGTTTTATGGTATTCAAACATTTGAAAAAACTTTACAAGGACTTAACCCCCGATTTGTTATTTTTATATTTAGATGGTATGGGAACCAACTTAGTTTAGTGGGTAAAGTCAGAAAGGAAACCGATTAAGCAGCCGTATATGTTATTGGAGTATGAAGAATAAAAAAGGTAATGAGAAAGTGTGTGATCTTGGAAAGGAGGCGTCTATAAAAAACTCCTGAAATTGATAAATATATATTATTCAGATAGACAAAATTAAACCAATGTAAAGGAGATTATCATGAACAGAAACTATTCTCTTAAAGCAAGAATTCTAATAGTGCTGCTAACCATTTTCTCAATTATAAATCCTGCTTTTTCTGTATCAGCAAAGGACGGAAATAATGAAAAATCTGATTCGAGTTTATCAAATGAGCAGATGAAAAATGCGATTGTAATTTCCGATCTCAATGAAAGAAACGTTTTAGTAGAAGATGGGCAAAACATAATTTACAGGATTAAGGACACGGATACGTATATTCAGATCGAAAACGAAAGTAGTAAATTTCTACCGGTAAGTGGAGTAAGCATTGTAAGCGCAGGTCACATGAGTCCCGCCTCATTTCAGACTTGGCAACAATGTGGTGTCAACGTTTATGTATTAGGGGGTTGGGTGGCAGGGTTGAGCAATAGAGCTATGGTCTATTACAGTGGAGACACAGCAAAAGCACCCGCACAATTCTTGGCATACGATATGTCGGGTACTGATACGATTCCATTTTTCACGTGGAATGGGTTATCACAATCATCTGTACCTGCTAAAAACATTACCTTTAATTCTGGCTACGTGCAAGCAAATGGTACACTTCAAGGTTGTATTGAAGGAATTTGCCGAACCTTTGGGGTTTTTACCTCATATTTAATGGTTAATACTTCGGGGACTTATTGCCAATGAATGGATAAGAACCACTTCAAAAAGAATTAATTATCAAACATTGGTAGGTCGGTAATCCTTGAAATATAGATATTTTTATAGAAGGGACTACGACGACCTACCAATGCCACTTTTCTTGATAACGATTACAGGTTAAAAGATTAGTGAAAGTTTGATTCGTTATATTTGTCAGGAGAACTGATTAGATTTAAAAAGAACCTTAATAATTGAATATGAAAAGATATGATAGGCTATTTGTCTATTATAACCTATTGATTTTTAATTGATCTCTAAAGGAAAGGCAGCAGCGACCTAATGGGTATAACCCTTCAGCATTTGTAATTTACATCTAATCTAACGGGTAAATACAAAGTTTGTACATTAAGCATATAACCTTTCCCAGTGCTTGTAGATAGAACTCGCTTATAAAGACAACTTCCCACCCTATATTATGTGACAAATGTTTTTGGACGGAATTATAATCGAAGGACTATACAATAGTGTATAACCAAGAAGAGGTCATTTCCTGCCAACTCGCTGGGAAACTGTAAATGAAATCCATCCCAACGGGTTAAATTCCACAATGCCTCATAGCTTACTGCGAGATTAGGGGTTTCAAAGATTTTGTTTTACTTCTTTTTATCCTGAAAAAATAAGATTTGCATGAAATCGATAGGATACTAATAACAAAGTTGAAAAGGAGAATAGACTTATGACATCAATAAATTTAATTTTTGGTTTCGTAATACTTAGTTGGTTTGTAACAACGGGCATTTCTTTATATTTGCTAATCAAAAAGCGCAATGTTTCCGAGATCGCCCAAATAATATGGACACTCGTGATTATCTTAATCCCATTTCTCGGGCCTGTTGCATTTGCATTGGTAACCTATAATAAGCGAACGCAACAATTCCATCAAAACGAAAATAAGAAAGATAGTTCGATTTGACGTAGAATGTTTCATAAGATAAATTTACGAAAACGTTTTAAATCATTGTTTTGCCTTATGGATTTTACCAATAGATAGCAATTAATAACTTGCTGAAATTTAATAGGTCACATTTAATGTTAGGAAATTGGACACTAATAGCTGATACCATTGAGGGGGCGATTTATGGACTTTAGACGATAAAACTGAAATGAGCGCAGCATCGAAAAAAACTTTTTGCATTGTAAAGATACTAAATTTATGGTTGATTGTCTGCTTCATTGCTTCTGGGTGTAATTATCAATTGATAAAAGACACTTCTATTGAAAAGGCATCAACATCCGTAAATAATGCCAACATAGATCTGGAAATCAAATGGACTTACCGTGATAGCGACCGCCTGGGAATAGAGATCCTTGTGAAGAACTATCCACTACCTCAGGAAGCCACGTTAAACTGTCCTTTAACTCGCATTGATCTCGAGAGCATTGGGAAAAGCCATTTATTCTACATGAATCCCGATCAAATATCCCTGGATGAGTTTTACATCATCAGGGGTCACAACAATTGGCATTATCCAATAAAACGACATCAGGATGGATTTGCCGATTACCTTTTCAGCATGACCCATTTCAATGAAGATCGCTCTTTGCTGGATGGCACTAATTACTATCAAAATGACCCCTTGCCGGAATTATTTGATTTATCCGATATCCTTATTGAATTTGGTCAAGTAAACGTTTTCATCGGACCACAAAAAGTGGTTACCTTGTCCCCTCTGGGTTCTTTTACAATCAATGTAAAATACACTGAAATTAAAGAAAAACTCACTTGGCAAAATTCACAAAAAATAATCGGGGATGGTATTGCCATTCAGGTAAATCGAATAACCATGAAGCCATCAGTAACCTGGTTGAACGCTTGTATCATGATACCTGATAATCACAATTGGATTCCTCAAGCGAAATTAGAATTAAATGGAAGTTTTGCTTATTCTACAAATTACTTACCCACATATCCTGCATATCCTTCCACACCTTTCCAGAGTGATCAGAGATGTTTTACCTTTACCATCCCTTATAGCAATTCAGTTGATTTTCCACTGCCAGTTTTTCAAATAGGTATTAATCAAGTGATAATTGATAACACTAATCCTGGGCAGGTGGATGTGCAAGATTGTGAAGCTGTACGTAGAGAAATTGAAGAATTGAAAAGTATTCAAATTAAATGTTGGAAATATGAAACGGCCGGTCAGCCACAACACTGGTTTCAAGTGGTTTCTTATCCAAACAATATGACATCCCAAGAAGCATACGACATGGTCAAAACCGCCTTTACAAAAACAATAGTCGGTCCATGGATGTTGCCCATTAAATTTCAAACAGCTATGACAACCTCATCTACTTTTCATCCACTAGCAGAAAAGCCAGAAGAATTAATCGACGTTATACAATCCACGCCTTCACCTTAGCCATCAGCGTAAATTGTTCTTGGAATTCTAAAAGTTACCTTACTTCCCTGGAAAATTATATACCAACAAATGAAGTTTAAAACAATTATTGGGTAGGCGGAATAAATGGCCACATCATGCATTTCTTTGAACAGTTTTATGGTATTCAAACATTTGAAAAAACTTTACAAGGACTTAACACCTGATTTGCTATCTTATTCTTAAAGATGTGGAAATCGACTTAGAGCTAAGGCTAGAAAGGAAACCTATCATGTAGACGTCTGTCCGAAGATTATAGTTTGCCTTAGTAATTATAGTGCTCTTTGGCGATAAATTGACTCTTCCAACTTAATTATCTCTAGATTAGCTTAAGGTAGGAAACATATGGTTTCATGGAGGTAAATGTGAATTAAAAAGAAATCACTTGGAACTCAAATTGTAAACAGTATGTCAGACAATAGCTCAATCAAACTCAACAGACAGAAATGGAAGGCGATCAATGAATGTAATGAAGAATCAAACTATCAGAAACAGAATTATATCTATCGCTATGACGTTACTTGCAGCGTTGGTTATGGTCACCCCTGTAATGGCAAACAGTAGCTGCTGGTATTTCCTCGCCTTTTACGATGGCAGAGTAGTAAATGGACATGACAATGGGGTATTTCACCAGATGAATGCTGGGTATTTAACAGTCGCCGGGACTCTCGAAACTACTGCAATTTATGGATCACCCAATGGTAATCAGGGATGGACTTTTGAAGTGTGGAAGGATACCTTTATTCATCAAAAAATGTGTGGAGTTGGAAAAGTTGCCGCACCCGCAAGTTGGGGAGATACAGTTTCTTTTAGTTATGGATGCGCGAACGTAGCCTCGGGGAGCTATTTCATGAAAATCTGGAGAGCAGAAACGGACAATCGTGAAATAGAGGGGTGGGGTACGCTAAGCACACCATAAATAGTATCATTAGTCTCGAGGATCAATGCTACTATCGATCCTCGAGAGACCTCTTTGAGAGGAACAAAAATGTATATATACACTAGCAATCTAGGTATTCCCATGCTCCCAATAGTGTTATTGGTGTTAATTGTGATTCTATTCAACCAATGGAGGCGAAAACAAAATCTTCCATATATATTTTTCTTTACACTGTTCGTTGTGTACTTAATGTACGGGATTGACAAGGTGCTTTTTCCCATGGAAATAAGTGGATCATTCTCGGATGCAATGAGGCGTTTACCGATATTGTCTTCGGTAAATTTTGTACCGTTCTACTTCGGTCAATTTGGGTTAACCGCAGGTGGATTAAAATTCTTGCTTTACAACATTCTTCTAACTATGCCTTATGGATTTGGTATAAATTTCTTAACAGGGATGAATGCTAAAAAAATAGTTAGAATTTCTATTTGCCTTGGATTAGGACTTGAGATGGCGCAACTTCTGCTGTCTCTTGCATTGAGATACCCTTACCGTGTAGTTGATATAAACGATGCAATATTTAACGCATTTGGAGTTCTATTGGGTTATGGCTTATTCAAGTTGTTTGCACGACTATACTTGTTGGTAATAGGACAAGTCACGAATAACAAAGACAGATTGTTATTATATTTACATGATGTGGTCCATCAAAAAATAAGAGAAGAAGACATTGATAGTTTTGTACTGAATTCCAAAGAATAGGGTTTATATCCATGGCGAAAGTAATCGTTCTTACGTCATAGGTGAAGTTATAACTTTTGCTTCATGCTAACTATTGTAAAACCATTTATTATCTAATTAAGCAAGATCAAAAATATAACCGAAAAAGAGAGGGTAAAATGACAAAAAA
Organism: uncultured Alphaproteobacteria bacterium; assembly: GCA_963801225.1. Lineage (GTDB taxonomy): Bacteria > Pseudomonadota > Alphaproteobacteria > Rhizobiales > Afifellaceae > DASWJZ01. The sequence goes on along the minus strand of CAWDED010000008.1, from coordinate 5,640 downwards.
GGATTGGCTTGTTTTGACCACATTTATTGTTATTTTGGGGACGATTGGAGGAATTACATTTTTATCTAACGTAATCCATCTCCAATCTGTCAACGCATCAACCGGTGTTGAAGAAGCATTAACATATACTTTGATCAGCCATAATAAATGGGAAACTGTATTGGGGGAAGCCCATTTTACATTTTATGGTCCCCGGGGTGAAACACAGACTTATGTTGATAAATTCGTAATATCAAATCCAAATAAAGCATACATTGAAAGCATCAGCCTGGATGGGAAAGGTCAGAACACTGCCTGGATCAGTGATGGTGTCAAGATATATTCGCTGGATGAACCTTCAAAAACATACAAAATGATTGATCTACCCCAATTTAGCCAGGACTTTTCGATGTTACCTGAACAACTATCTGAGGTCACATCAGATACAGTCTACCATCATCCATTTGCTATGGTCATTCCCTTACCCATAAGGGATTATCTTTATCCACAATGGTTCCCTCAAGGCGGAGGAACATTTACATTATCCGGGGAGGATATCGTTCTCGACCGGAAAACATGGGTGGTTGAGCGAGAAAAAGAATTGGATTTCACAAAAGCCTGGATTGACAAACAAACAGGGGTGATTTTGAAATATACGCAACAAGTTGCTGGAATTCCTTTTCTTGAAGTTGAATTCACCAGTATTAAGTTTGACATTCCAATTGATAATGACATATTTTCACCAACAATTGGATATGTGCCAGAAATTGAGCGCTAAGCAGTTAATACAACAGATCGGAGATTAAAAATGAAATCCATAAAAATAATTCTGAACTCAATATTGATTACATTAGTGACGTTTTTAATTGTTTTAGGCTTATCAATGTTCTTTGTCAAATATATAGTTGATGCATATGTACCACCATATGTGCTTACGGATGGGTCTCTTTATCACACAGGAGGCACTAATCCCGGGCTTAATGTTATCGCAAATGCAGGCTGTAGAGGGACTGGATATAATTGTAAATATTTAAACCAGGTATCCTCGAATGCAAGTTATTATGGGTGGATCCCCGGATTAAGTGATATAGTGAACTGGTATGCTTACGATCCAACCATTGGACAGGCTGCGGTCAAATATTATGTATCTAATAATGAAGGAGATAATTGGAATCAAGTTATGGATCAAAGCAATGCCAGTAATAAAGGTACGTTTGTTTATATCGGATACTCAGATACTGTACCAAATTCGGGTTCTATTTTTGATTTGGGTAATGCATGTGTTAGTGGGTGGGGATGTTATAGTTATCCTGTTTATTGGGATGACATGGGATATACAAGATAAATTCAAAACTCAATCAAAGTGGGAAGAAATAAGTACGCCTGTTTCTTCCCACTTTTCATTTATTAGGAGAATATCCTTGAATGCATAACTGCTTTTTTATAAAAAGATAACAAAAAAATCATGGAAAGGATTAACCACTGCAGGAAAAACTCTGACCATATTTTCACCAGATTACATTTCATTTTCGGTGTATGAGATAGCTTACCGTTTCATAAGATTAGATAAACAAAAAAGGAAATTTCATCATCTAGATTTAACGTAATTAACAATTTAAAAGGTAATAGTTTCTTAAAACAGCAAAGTAAGATAATAGAAAAACATCTGAAGCATAAAAAGACGAGAGGTGTGTCTTGAGAAAAAACTATCCAGCCATTAAGTTCATTTCTTTAGTTCTGATTTCGACGTTTATCACATTTTTTACCGCGTATAGTTGTGTTCCCTTGAAATCAATCCCAACCAATTCATCAACACCAACAATTATCACCACCATGAATGCAACAGAAGTAATTGAAACCGCTATTCCATCAGCGCCAACCGGGGTTTCTGAATTTGAAAGGGTTAACGGTCAATTATTAATTTCATTAGATAATCAAAACAAGATGGTATTGTTTTCACTGGATGATAAAACTCAGCAACAAGTTTTAGATTTTACTCCCGGTTTAGTCTCGATTTCCAATGATGGCAGAAAGCTAGCCTATTTATCGAATGGCATCGTCTACGTTAAGAATTTAATCACATCTGAAACCGCTCAATTTGATTATGAAACCTCCGGAAATATAAATGGCAGAATGGCCTGGTCGCCTGATGGTACAAAAATCGGATTTGGGTGCTATTCAGAAACCAGTTATCATCTTGAATTATGTTTATTAAATTTAGAAAGCGGAGAACGCAAGGAATTAACCAATTTTCTTCTTAACGGATTTCAAAGCAATGTTGGAAAGGATGGTGTGACTGTTGGAAATTGGAGCATGGGGGGCAGCAAGATTGTTTTCCTGACCCAGATATTTCCGGAAATAAGCGGACATGCCAGAGGAATTATTCAGCTATATTCAACTGAAGATAACAATATCCACACCGTCCTGGATGAAGAGAAAGTGCCAGATTTAATTCGTTTTAGAGCCCCCTCTATCTCTCCGGATGGAAGCACTGTTTTGTTTAGCGCAAAATCCGGAGCTACCTATGCAATTTATCAAGTCAATTCTGACGGCAGCCATTTGGAACGGGTAACACCAGAGGCGTATTTGTTTGACATCACTGCTCCGATTTGGAGTCCGGACGGGAATTTTTTTGTTGCTTACTCTCAATACCAGAATTCACAAGAAATCCTTGGTACGCCAACGCTATTTACTTCAGACGGGGAAATAATAACGCAATTAGGTTTTGAAGGATCTGCAAGAGCATGGATTTATTGAGGTTGTAAAGAATTCTCATCACAAGAAATTGATGATTTTTTATTTTTGTTCAGCTTTATTTGAATAGAAAGTCGTAAGTTTCTAGAATTGTGAAATCGATAATGGGAAATGGGCTTGAATAAGCATATAGGCAATGTTGTTCTCGGATAATTAGGCAGAACTTCGTCTTTTAGATAGTGCCAAAACTATTGAAAAGGATAAGGTTGACACCAGTGATAAATTCCAGGATATATTCGGAGGTAAAGGGTTAGGTGGGAAAGCCCTGAAACCCGTCGGAGTGAGCATGGCTCTCCTTGCAACTTTGCTGCTAAATTATTTTAGCTTCATTTATTATTCCTAATCATAACTAAAAGTGTAAATATAGATTTTACGTATATACACTTGTTGAAATTTATATTCAGGATCACTTCCGAAAAAAAATGACCCACCTCGGTGCGCATGCTAGCAGAGGCGTGGTGGGTACTGGTAATCTCAATAATAACGTCTTCCGACTGCTGAACGCTATGTAATCAAGCTAAAAAATGGATGATCTGAAAAGGAATCACTGCAATTAAAAGTAATGGCAACCCTGGAATTCTATGCAAAGAAACCGTATTATCTTTAACCAAAGATCTAATTGCCAGTCCTATGGTTGCAATCAGATGGACAGTCAAAAAAGCAAGGATAAATGTAATCTCTGGATAGATCACAACTATCGTTATGGCTGCCACTGCATCCGCCCCACCCCACCACTTCAACTCCCAAGCAGCCCAAAAGCCGATGATCGCCAGAGCTGGGACAGGTGAAGTCTGAATAGAAAGATATACGCCAAGAAATAATAACGGAAACCAGGTGATCATTTTCCCGATCTCTTCCCATCCAAATATCTGGGATATCCTTTCTCGCTCACTGACGGCTGCAACCAAAAAAGTAAGCAGAATCAAAGCCCAATTTGTCTGCCAGGCTCGATAAAAACATGCTCCAATGAGCGGGATGATCACCCAGGCACTGTGTGGAATCTCATTTTTACGAATATCGAACCAGGAGATAATTCCTAACCAAGCGACAATAAGACCAAAAATAATCCAATCCATGAAATGTCCTTCACCTAAGGTTTGATCTGCCCTTCGATACGCCGGATGTATTCTGCACCACTGGCACACCCGCTGGAAAAATTAGCAGCAATGCTATTCCAATCCCATTCACTTCGTTCAGGGACGTTCCAGCTATTTGGGTTTCCGGTCTTTCGAAGCGCCTGATAAACACAACCGGCTCCAGCGTGATAATTTGCCAGAACCAAACGCCAATAATCCTCAAAGCTCAACAATGCTGCAGGAGATTTCCCTGTAGCCAAATAAATAACTCGTGTAGATTGCAGACAACTGGCGTTGAGGGTTTCCGTTAATACCTGTATAGCCTGTTTGCCTTTTTCAAGGTCGACCCCACCTGCACAACTCGGGCAGGTGGCATCAATTTCTTTCAATACCAATCCACGCAGGAGCAATTGGGTCGCTGAGTTAAGGAACTGGTATTGGGTACTACAACTTTTCCCTCCAAACGCTTGCCGGCAAATGCTTTGGTAATAATCCGGACGCCACATCAGGACAAGATCAGCGCCGTATCCAGTCATCTGACCTAATCCAATCTCACCTCGTGTCCAATTCGCCGCAGGCCAGAATTGCGATTCAACCGCGATGACTGCCTTGACCACCTTCGGGGGCAAATCGTTGGATCGAGAGTAGCTAAGGATCGTCGGATCATATTGGTTCTGCCAGACTTTCACCTGATCTGTGGCGAGTTCGATACCACAACCGTTCGCAGAGCCATCTGGATTTAAACCATTTGCCGGGCATGAAGAGCCATCGATTAGCCCGGATGACAGTAGTTTTGCAGCCAAAATATCATAGCGGTTGGCGGTTGTTAGATCTGTGTTTTCTTCCGCCGGCATCAACCAATCTGGGATAGAGGTTGGGGTTAGACCATATGCTATCTGGCAAGTTCCCCCGCCGTCTGCTTTCACTGGTAAAACATTCCAACTGGCGGTAGTCATCACTGTAAGGACGACCAATAGAAAACGGATTATGGACGACCATGCACGGGGTGCCATGCCACCTCCCATACTGCGCTAACAGTTCGATAAGTCTGACCGGAACTATCCTGTAAATCTACCCAGGCAGTCCAAATACCTTCTTCGGTGGTGCCAAAATTGAGATCTCCAGAATTTTCAGGAGTTACAGACCAGGTTGATCCACTGCGGGTCAGAGAAATCAGAGCACCCGATGGTGTTCGAACCCATACAAGAATCGAATAAGGCGAAATACCACCAGACACGGTTCCAATCAGGGTTTGTGCAGGTTGTTCAAGATTTGGCGCAAACAGGAGCAATCGTGCGTAAGTCACCGAAATCGTTCCGCTCAGCGGCGCAACGACAACCACCGTGACCGAATCACTGGCGGATTTCATACTGATTCGAACAAGTAATGGTATAGGTATGGGTTCCGGTGACGACTCCATTCAGGGATCGACTTCCTGCCACGACAACATTTCCCGTCCAAATTCCATCTGTACTCATCGCCGTGCAGCTGGTTGCATCCTTACTAACCCAACTCAGCGTAAAGCTGGCAGGGGAGACAATGGTTATGGGTCCATCCTGGTTATTGACCTTCAAATCCACGACAGGCGGATTGTAGACAATGACAGTGACACTGTCCGAAGCAGATCCAATTGGATTGGAGCATGTCAGGGTGTAGGTAAAGGTTCCAACTGTAATACCAGAATAATTCGAAGAGCCTGTTTGGCTTTTACTTCCACTCCAATTTCCGGAAGCGGAACAGGTATCCGCATTGGAAGCTGTCCAACTCAACGTGTATTGGGCTGGAGAAGTCAGGCGAATTGTCCCATCCTGGCTGTTTGCCTTCAAATCCA
>CAWDED010000007.1:0-419565 GCA_963801225.1 uncultured Alphaproteobacteria bacterium | reverse complement strand
TCCGGCATCCAGTTCGCCCCCGTGGCGCAGGCGCCGCTGGAACGGGCGCTCACCCGCGCCGTGGCGCTCTACGGCCAGCCGAAGATCTGGCGGCAGATGCAGCGGAACGGGATGGCGACGGATGTGGGGTGGGGGAGGCCGGGGGAGGAATATGCGGGGGTTTATGGGGGTGGTGGAAATGGCGGCAACGTAGGAGAACGTTAGCTCGACGTCTTCGTAGGTTGTTCTAGACAGGAACCACTCGGTAAGATAGCAATCCTAAAAGGCTGCGCGGCGACAAACGTACCTCACCGATGACCACACCACTGATCAATCAACTTGCGAGCCATAACGTGACGCGGTTCGCGACCGATCTGCAAAAAAGCGTGGTTTCCCGGGGTCGCGCTTGCGCTTTTCGGACGGTGATCATCGGCCATTCGGCAGCAGGCAAGTCGGCCATCCTGGAGCAGCTCTCCTTCGACAGGACTGCATGTGACATGGACCGATTTGTCTCTGTCGGTCATCGCAGCATTTCCGTCAACTCATTTCTGGAAATGCTAACTCTTGGCCGCGAATTGCCGCTTTTCGTGCTGTCGGAGCAGGCTTCGACCTCATCTCGCGGGTTCTCGCCTGTCGCGAAGCCGGCCAACTTCAGGATATTCATTTCCTTTATCTCAAACGCCCTATGTCGATCGTGTATGAGATGCTTTCAAAATCGAATACGGATGGAATTCGGCACAAAGCTCTTACCGAGGAAAGCTTCAACCAGCTTTACCAGAGTTTCGACGCTAAATACTCGCAGCTTGCGGACAGTGTCCTGGAATACGGCGGCACCTCGCTCGACGAACTTGTCGCTGTGTTCGACGCGCTTGTTGCAAGTCGCCATGCTGCCATTCCCGCCGAACCGCAACGGGAGCCTTGGGAGCGGGCAACTAACAGCGCAGCGGGGTGTTTTTCCGAATATCTTGATGTATTACGGCAAGGCCCATCGTTCCGCATCCCCAGTGAAGACAAGATGCGCTCAATGACCGCCGGGGGCTACCAGGTTTTCGACGCCACGACGTTTCCTCCCACTGGCAATCCCAAGTCAATCTGCCGAAAGAAGCTCGACGACCTCCGATGGAGAGACGATGAGTTTCTTGACAAGAGCGTCGTAGAGATCGGATGCCAGTTGGGAATTCTGCATGCTCACCGCCTTGGCAAGGGGCGCGGAGCAGGTCTTTGGCTTCGACCTTAATCCGCGCTTCATCGAAGCCGCGAACAACATCGCCGCAAACTACAAGCTCAACGTCTGCAAGTGGCCAGAAGACAAGGCAAGATTCGCCACCCGACGTTTCAACCCCGGCGATGTTTTTCCAGTCTCCGCCCAGATGTATTCATCGCTAATGCCATTGTCCACTGGTGGGTGATCCAGAACCCCAGAGATCAGCCTGTATGACATCATGAGCTGGCTGAGATCAAGCTGCGGCTATGCAATTTACTTTGAAGGATGCGTCACCGCCGAAGAGGAAATCATGAAACAGCATGACGTCCCTCTGGACCGTTTCAATGAGCGGCTCTTTCTCGATGTTTGTCTATTCACTCTTCTCAAGAGTAGATATCATCGGAAGGTGCTCGTACGACAAGCGCCGCATCGTGGCGCGTCTTTATGAATCACCGCAAATATCGATGCCGTCTTACCAAGATTTTGATGGCACTGGCGCATCGCGATCTGCTGAGAAGCTTTCTGCTCTCCGCCTAGATGTGCTGCCACCAGAGACAGATCCCTGCCTCCGCTCTTCGGGCTCTCTGTCCTTGATATCGGATGCAATGAGGGCTTCTTCTGCATGGAGGCCGTAAGGCAAGGCGCCAAGAGTGTCGTCGGCGTCGATATTCGTCCGAAATTCGTGGACGCTGCACGTAAGCGATGCCCGGAAGCCAAATTCATCACGGGTAGTTGGTGGGACATCCTGCTGAGAAGTTCGACCTCATATTCTTCCTTTCCGCGATGCACTATGAGCCAGAGCCAAAGCTCCTTTTGGGTCGGCTACTTCAGCATCTTACACCAACGGGTGTTCTGGTGCTCTGAATGCGGGACGGTGAAGGTCGAGGGAGTTCGAGCATGGCGTGCAGCGAAGCGCGCAGACGGTATCAGACGCTATCCGACGCAAGCTCTCTTATTGACCGACTTACTTTCGGGCTACGCGGTCCGTGCGATTGGACCGAGCGTCAAACAATCCGGTGATCCCGTCGCACGCTCTGTCTATCATTGCCGGCCTCGCGCCAACATGGCGTTTTTGGTGAGTGGAGCCCCGGGATCTTGGAAAGACCGTCCTCAATCGCGAGCTAGCCGGACGAGGAATTCCTGTCTATTCAATCGACCTTTTGCTGTCTCGACTGATTTGGGATCCGTCTTATGCGTTCTATACATTTGCACAGACGCTAACTGCGGCCTTCTCTAACACGCATCCTCTCGATTTCATGAAAGTAGGCATCTTCATCAGAAATCAGGGGGTCGAAGATCAGGTGGCCGAAATTATCGCGTCCGAGTGTCCCAGCGATGCACCCCTTTTTGGTATAGAGGGCGAACTATTGCGGCATGCTTCGATCTCGAATTGTCTCAGAGATAAACTTCAAGAACGGGGTGTCGTGTGTTGGGATGTTTCCCGTGAAGTGATTGCGAAGCGGGAAACGTCCTAGCAACGAATGTGGCGTGATGTCCTGCGCCTCCTTTCCAGCGCGGCAGGCGGCGCGCATCACTGAGTGATGGCAAAGTTCTCCGAATTGCGCGTCAAGTGGATCGAATAGAACGGGTCGCAAACAGAGCGTGCTTCCACCGGTCTTGCATCGTCTCAGCTTCTTTCGCGGATCGCTCCAGCTTTTCCGGAGTGTCTTCATCGCCGCGCGACTTGCTCTCGTGGTGAAAGAGTTCCGCGAAAGGTGTCCAGACGTTCCGGTATCCGGCCTCGCGTACCTTAAGGCAGAAATCCACATCGTTGAAGGCAATGGCCAGGCGCCTCTTCGTCCATGCCGCCCACCTCCCAGTAGACCGACCTTTCCACGAACAGGCAGGCGCCGGTGACCGCCGAGAGAATTCTGCACTACCTGCAGGCCTTGAAATAGCCGTGTTCTTCGCTCCGTAGAACTTGTGCGAATGCCCGGCGACGCCGCCGATGCCGAGGATCACGCCTGCATGCTGGATCGTGTCGTCGGGATAGAGGAGCTTGGCGCCGACGCAGCCGACGCCGGCTGCTGCGCCCAGCCGACCATTTCGGTCATCCAGTCGGCGATGATGACGTCGATGTCATTGTTGACGAGCCCGACGATCGTCGCCGCGCGCCTTTCGACCGCGCAGTTGTTCATCGCCGCGAAATTGAAAGCGGATTCGATCGGGGATGACGCTGCACGTCTCGTGCGTCGCGACACTCGTCAAGATAGGAAAGCGTCTCCGGTCTCCGCGAGCCATTGTCGACGATGATGATCTCGTAATTGTCGTAATCGCTCTTTTCCACTATCGATGCGACGCAGCTTTCAGCAGCTCGTCGCGTGTCCCGTGTCGGGATGATCAGGCTGACCATCGGCGCGGATCGCGGCGACGGGACGCACGCGGAAATAGGGCACGCCCGGCACCGCTTCCGCCGGCCGGCACGCCGGTTCGATGCAGGTGCTCCTTCAGCGCCCTTTGCAGTCCGGCCTCGAACGCGTAGGCTTTCTGGTCCTCCGGCGAGCGCGGTCGAGCCCTCGGCACTGCGCGCCAGTGGTAAAGCACCTTCGGAATATGGTGGATCGCGCTCTCCCGGGATTGCTCGAGATGCGCAGCGCGAAATCGTAGTCCTGGCTGCCCTCGAAACCCTCCCGCCAGCCGCCGGCCTCGCGCACGATTATCGGTCTCGTGGACGCTCAGGTGATTGAGATAGTTCTGCGAGCGGAACAGCTCGGGCGAGAAGTCGCACTTGAAGATGCGGATCGAAGCGCTGGCCGCCGGGCGTTCATCTTGTCTTCGTCGCTGTAGATGAGCTCCGCGTTCGGGTGCGCGGCGATCTCCAGGGCGACTTCCGCCAGCGCGTGCTCGCGCAGCACGTCGTCGTGGTCGAGCAGCGCGATCCATTCGGCCGCTCGCCAGTGCGAAGGCGGAGTTGGTCGCGCGGGCGATATGACCGTTCTCGCTCCCTGAAGACGATCTTGATGCGGCTGTCCCTGCCGCCCATGCTCTCCAGGACATGTCCTTACCGCCGGCTTTCGGTCGAGCAGTCGTCGGCGATGCACAGCTCCCAATGGGGATAGATCTGGCCGACGACCGAGGCGATCGCCGCGTCAAGGAGATGCGCCGGCGTATTGTAGACCGGCATGACCACGCTGATGAGCGGCGGGTATTGCAGGGCGGCAACCGCGGCGGCAACCGTGAGGCGTTGCCGCTCCGGGTGATAGTCGAAGCGGTCGATCCAGAGCTGGTAGTCTGAGACCGGCTCGACCGGAACCCAGGTCGGCTTGGCAGCGTCGAAGCCTCTCAGCGCCATCAGGCCATGACGCCTGCGGCCGGGGCCGGATTTGGGCGCGGGGAGGCGGGCTCCGTTCCTTTTGCGCACGCCACCATGCACCGAGCCGCACAAGGCGCCGAGCCGTAAGCTCGCCGAGTCCCATGTGCCGGTAGTGGAAGGATTTCACCATGAAGCGCATGGGTCTTTCGCAAGGGTCGAGACGGAGCATCGCGGCCGGCCGGTGCATGCGGACGATGGCGGAGCAGGCTGCACCGTCCCACCAGAGCCGCGTCGCAAAATTTTCGTCGAAGTGCCCGTTGAGGCCGAGATAGAGCTTGGGCTGCGCCATTCCCTCGAAGTTGGCGCACAGCGAAAACTTGTACCGAGCCGCGCGTCAGGGGGCGGGGCGGCACAATGAGGAACCAGGGGTCGGCGCTGGTCGAGACAAGCCAGCCGTCGCTCGACTCGACATCCTTCGTATCGGTGACGAATTCGGGCCGAAAGACCTCACGCACATCCGACCCTAGCGCCCACAACCACATGGCGTCGCAGAAACTCCCGATAGAGTTCTTCTGTTAATACAACCGGGAGTCAGAACCGATGGGCGCTCTCTTTACAAGTGTATTTTTGATAATACGCACGTAATAGGTGTATGCGCAGGCGTGCGAATATGACCGGCGGCGCTGGGATTTAGGATTGGAAGCGTCTGGGGAGGAAAATGGTGGGCGGTACTGGGATTGAACCAGTGACCCCACGCGTGTGAAGCGTGTGCTCTCCCGCTGAGCTAACCGCCCGGGAATTGGCGCTCTATAGGTGCGGCGAAGGCCGAAATCAAGGCGCGGCGCGGCCGGAGGCGGGCGCCGCTCTGCCGGGGGCGTGGCGCGCCGCCAGCAGCGCCAGCGCGGCCTGCGGCGTCAGCGCCGCGAAATCGTCGACCAGGAGGTCGGGGGCAAGCGCGGCCATGGGCACCGGCGTATAGCCGAAGCTGACGCCCACGAAGGGGATTGCGGCATTCAGCGCCGTGTCGCGGTCGGTGCGGGAATCGCCCACCATCACGGCCTTTTCCGGCGTTCCGCCCGCCGCCTCGATGGTGCCGGTCAGGTGCGCCGGGTCGGGCTTGCAGGCGGCAAACGTGTCGACGCCGCAGATGGCGGCGAAGCGCGCCGCGATCCCCAGCTCCTCAAGCACCAGGCGCGACAGGCGCTCCTTCTTGTTGGTGCACACGGCAAGCCGCCAGCCGGCCGCCTCGAAGCGGTCGAGAAGCGCCTCCGTGCCGGCGAAGAGCCGCGAATGGCGGGCGATGTTCGCCTCGTAATAGGCGAGGAAATCGCCGTAGATCGGCTGCAGCGCGGCGCGGTCGGGCCGCGCGCCCTGGTGGGCGAGCGCCGTCTCGATCAGGTGCAGCGCCCCCAGGCCGATCCCCTCGCGCAGCCCCGGGTCGCGCGGGGCGCGGAAGCCGTGGCGCGGCAGCACCGCGTCGAGCGTGGCCAGGAGGTCCGGGGCGCTGTCGACCAGCGTGCCGTCGAGGTCGAAGACGAGGAGGGGCGGGGCCATGCGAGGGCGACTATCCCGCCGCCGCCCGGCTGGCAAGGCGCGTCGGTCCTCTTGGTCCGCCGAAACGCCCATGCTAAGGCGCCGGGAAGGGTATCTGGCCGTCGGCCCAAGCGGTGCGAAAGGGACATGTCGGACGAGCTCAAGCGCCGCGCCGCCGAGGCTGCGCTCACCTATGTCGAGGACGGCATGCGCCTGGGCCTCGGCACCGGCTCCACCGCCGCGCATTTCGTGCGCCTGTTGGGCCAGCGGGTCGCCAGCGGACTCCGCATCACCGGCGTCCCCAGCTCCGATGCCACCGCCCGCCTAGCCCACCAGGCCGGCGTGCCGCTCACCACGCTCGACGAGACGCCGGAGCCCGACCTCGACGTTGACGGAGCCGACGAGATCGGCCCCGGCCTGGCGCTCATCAAGGGCGGGGGCGGCGCGTTGCTGCGCGAAAAGATCGTGGCGACGGCGTCGAAGCGGATGATCGTGATCGCCGACGCCAGCAAGCAGGTTCCCGTGCTCGGCGCCTTTGCGCTGCCGATCGAGGTGGTGGCGTTCGGCATGACCGCGACCAGAAGCGCCATAGAGCGCGCCGCCGCGGGGCTCGGGCTGAGCTGCCCCCTCACGCTCCGCCAGGGCGCCAGCGGCCCCTACCTCACGGACAGCGGGAACCACATCCTCGACGCATCATTTGGCCGCATTCCAGACCCAGAAGCGCTGGCCGATGCCCTTGCCAACATTCCCGGGATTGTGGAACACGGCCTGTTCCTAGGCTTGGCCGAGCGCGCCTTGATCGCTTCAGCGGACGGCGTCTTGGACATCGAAGCATGATAGACAAAGCCAAAAGCGGCCCCCAAGCCGTCCGACGGAGGTTGAAATGAAACGCTCGCTTGCCGCCTTTTTTCTCGTCCTCGCGGCAATCCTAGGCAGCGCGCCGGTCTTTGCGCAGACGTCCGACCAGGTCCCGGGCGAGGAAGCGGTGAAGTCGATCCTCGCGACCAAGATGACACCGGAGACGAAAGTGCTCGCCGACAAGCTGGTGCAGATCACCGGGACGGCGCGCATGTTCGATTCGCTGCTGCCCAACATCGCGGACCAGACGAAGAACAACTTCATCCGCGGCAACCCGCAGATGCAGCTCGGGATCATCTCCATCGTCGACAAGGTCGCGGTCGACCTCGTGAGCCGGCGCCCCGAGCTCGACGATTACCTCGCGCGCGTATGGGCATCGGGCTTCTCCAACGATGAGATGCAGGCGCTGATCGATTTCTACAGCACCGACGTCGGCAAGAAGTTCGCGCGGCTGCAGCCGCAGCTCCTGGCGGTGCAGACCGCGGCGGCCGAGGAATGGGCCAAGTCGGTCGCTGCGGAGATGGAGCAGCGTGTGCGCGACGAGCTGAGCGCTTCGATGTCGGCCGAGCAGCGCGCGCTGCAGAACGACGTCGCCGGCCCCGCGGACCACGCACCCGCGCCGCAGCAGTAGCGCGCGTGGCTCTACGACTACGATCTCTTCGTCATCGGCGCCGGCTCGGGCGGGGTGCGCGCGGCGCGGCGCGCCGCGGAGACCGGCGCGCGGGTTGCTGTCGCGGAGGCCGACCGGGTCGGCGGCACCTGCGTCATCCGGGGCTGCATTCCCAAGAAGCTCTTCGTCTATGCCTCGCATTTCGCCGAAGAGTTCGAGGACAGCGCCGCCTACGGCTGGCAGGTCGGGCCGACCACATTCGACTGGCCGACGCTCGTCGCCAACAAGGACAAGGAGATCGCCCGGCTGGAGGGCGTCTATCGCGCCAATCTTGCCAAGGCCGGCGTTGAGCTTCTGGAGACGCGCGCTTCGCTGGAAGGTCCGCACGACATCAGGCTGGAGAGTCTCGGACGCAGCGTCACGGCCGAGCGCATCCTGATCGCCACGGGCGGGGCGCCGAACCCGCACCGGGCCTTGCACGGGCACGAGCTCTGCATCACCTCGAACGAAGCGTTCCACCTGGAAAAGCTGCCTGAGAAGATCATCATCGAGGGCGGCGGCTACATTGCGGTGGAGTTCGCCGGCATCTTCCACGGTCTCGGCGTCGACACGACGATCGTCTACCGCGGGCGCGAGGTGCTGTCGCGTTTCGACATGGATCTCCGGCGCCTGTTCCATGCCGAGTGCGAGAACAAGGGCGTCCGGCTCCTCTGCCACGAGCTGCTGACCCGGGTGGAGAAGCTGCCGGACGGACGGCTCCGCGCGCATCTCCAGAGCGGCGGCAGCGAGGAGGCCGACCAGATCATGCTGGCCGTAGGGCGCAGCCCCAATACGGCGGGCCTCGGGCTGGAGAATGCCGGCGTCGCGCTCGACAAGATCGGCGCCGTTGCCGTGGACGACTATTCGCGAACCAACATCGATCACATCTGGGCTATCGGCGACGTGACGAACCGCATGCAGCTCACGCCCGTCGCCATCCACGAGGCGGAGTGCTTCGTAAAGACTGTGTTCCGGGACCAGCCGACCAAGCCCGACTACGATGCGGTCGCCACAGCCGTGTTCTCGCAGCCGGAGATCGGCACCGTCGGGCTGACGGAGGACGACGCGCGCCACCGCTACCGCAATCTCGACATCTACAAGACCGCCTTCCGCCCGCTGAAGGGGACGCTGACGGGTCGTCCAGACCGCATGCTCATGAAGCTCGTCGTCGACGCCGACACCGATTGCGTGCTTGGCGCGCATGTCCTCGGCCCGGGCGCCGGCGAGATGGCCCAGCTCCTCGCCATCCCCGTCAAGATGCGGGCGACCAAGGCGGATTTCGACGCCACCATGGCCGTGCATCCAACGGCATCGGAGGAGCTGGTGACGTTCTCCGCGCCGAGCGAGCGTATTCGGGACGGCGAGACGCTGGCAGCCTAGAGCCGTTTCCATTTTGATTGAATCAAAATGGCGGCTCTATCTCTTTGTTGGAGCATGATCTTATCCGAAAACCGGTGTCCACTTTTCGGGATCATGCTCAGATCGCGCGGCGGCTGAGGCCGGCGGCTGAGAGCGCCGCGATGATCCCGCCCAATCCGAGCACCGCGAAGGTCCAGCCCCATATGGCGGCGGGGCGCCAGGCGAGCCCCGTCGCAGCGTCGTAGACGAGGCCCGCGGCGATCGGAGCGATGGCGCCGGCGCCGAAGCCGGTTAGCGAGCGCACCGCCAGCACGGCGCCCAGCCGCCCGGGGTCGGTCACCTCGGTTATCGCCGTGGTGAGCACCGGCAAATCCCCGATGGTGAGGAAGGTGTAGATCAGCGCCAGCGCCACGAAGAGGCTCGCGGGAAGCCAGATCACCCAGCCGATCGAGAGCGAGAAGATGGCGGCGACCGTCGCCACGCCGAGCAGGACGGCGCGCCGGCCGAGCCGGTCGGACAGCATGCCCATCACGAACGATGCGGCTGCACCGGCCAGATGCATGCACCCGGTCGTGACGGCGCTTGCCCGGCTCGCGGCCGCGATGCCGCTGCCGCCGAGCGCGAAGGATGCGGCGATCAGCGACGGCAGCCACGCCCAGCTTCCCAGCAGCTCCCAGCAATGCGCGGTGTAGCCGGTCGTCAGCAGTCGCGCATCGCGGCTGCCGAAGACATGCTGCCACAGGCTGCCGGTGGTCGTGCGCCGGTGGATGCGGTTCTCGACGCGGCGCAGGCAGGCGAGCAGCAGCACCGCCCCGAGCGTCGGGGCGAACCCCGTCAGCAGGAAGGCGGCGCGATAGCCGCCAAAGCTGAGCGCGATGCCGCTCAACAGGAGCGAGCTGGCATATCCGACCGAGGTGGAGGCAATCAGCCAGCCCATCGCCGTGCCGCGTCTCGCGGGATCGTGGCGCTCGGCGAAAAGCATGATGAGGGGCGTGTAGACGCCGCCCTGTGCCAGGCCGATCAGGCCGTAGAGCACCACGGCGCTGGCCCAGTCCCGCGCGAACAGCCCGAAGGCGATCGACGCCGCGGCGCTGGCTACGGCGGAAATCTCGACCGCGCGCCTGGCGCCGATATGGTCGGCACCCCAGGCGAAGATGAAGAGCGATGCCGCATAGGAGACCGTGAACGAGGTGACGATGGCGCCGGCCGCCGCACCGCTCAGATGCCATTCCTCCAGCAGGATCGGGATGACGGCCGCGACCGTCATGAAGCTGGCGAAGAGTAAGATGCGGGCGGCGCAGACGCCCAGCGTCCAGCGGTCGATCAGCGGAGCCTCCTCCCTCGCGCGGCGTCATTGGCCGCCTTGTTCTTGCGAAGGCTTCTAGCACCTTCAGGCAGCATCGATGTGCGGGGTTGAGCGCAGGGCTGCCATGCGCGCATGCGGCGTGCCGCCAGGCTCTAATTCGGCTCGCATCCTTCCAGCGTCTCTTCGACCAGGTGGTCGACCACGCGCTTCAGCGCCTCGTTTTCGCTCAGCCCCGTCCTCGAGCGCGCCTGTTAAACACGGCGATCTGGCGGTCGGCGCTCGTCCCTTCCGCGGCGATCGTGCGTATGCGCTTTCCACCTCCGCGCGCGAGCCGAGCGCATCGGCCTCCTCGGCCAGCAGCGCGATCAGCTCCTCGGCCAGTTCCGCGAAGGGCACGGAATCGCCGCGGCCGAAATCGATCAGCTCGCCGCCGACGCCGTTCAGTTGCGCCAGCCAGCGGTTCTCGTTGATCAGCTGCAGGCAGATATTGGCGCCAGCGCAGGTTCTTTCGCTTCAGCGTGATCAGCATGTGCACGATCGACTGGAAGGTCGCGGCGATCGCGATGCCGTCCTCCAGCCGCGTGCAGATGTCGGTGATGCGCATCTCCAGCGTCGGAAAGCGCGCCGACGGCCGCAGATCCCACCAGATCTTGCGACGCGTCCTCGATGCGGCCGAGCTTCACGAGGATGTCGACCATGCGGTCGTATTCGCCGGCGCTGGAGAAGGTCTGCGGCAGACCGGCCCGCGGCAGGTCGATGGAGATCGACGAGCGGTAGGATTTCAGCCCGGTATTGTGGCCGCGCCAGAAGGGCGAAGACGTCGACAGCGCCAGAAGGTGCGGGAGGAAGTAGGGAGCTGGCCGTGCAGGTCGATCCTCAGCTCGTCGTCGGGCACCGACGACGTGCACGTGCATGCCGCAGATGAGGAGCCGGCGTGCGACGGTCTTCAGGTCGCGGGCGAGCTGGGTGTAGCGCTCCTTGTCGGTGGTGACCTGCATGTTCCAGTCGGCGATCGGGTGCGTGGATGCGGCCACCAGCCCCATTCCGTGCCGTCTTGCTTCGCCGGCGATGGTGCGGCGGTAGAAGGCGAGGTCGCGGCGCGCCTCGTCGATCGTCTCGCAGACCCGCGTGCCCACCTCGATCTGGCAGCGCAGGAACTCCGGCGTCACGTGCTCGCCGAGCAGCCACCGGCAGGTCTGCATGAAGGCGTCCGGCGGATCGACCCGCAGGTCGCGGCTTTCCAGATCGACGAGGAGGTACTCCTCTTCGATGCCTATCGTCGATCGCTGGTCGCTCGTCATGCCCACACGCAATCACGAGCCGGCGCGGAAAGCCAGCCGGCTTGACTCGGCTTTTCGTGATTCAGCTCGGTCCGGAGGCGGGCTTCAGGGCGTGGCGCGGAGATCGCGGGACCACTCGATCGGCTGGTGACGGAAATGCTCGCGCACCACGGCGATCAGCTCGCGCAAGGCCTCCTCGCCCTCGGCGGTTCGACCACGCGCCCGCAAGACCTTGAGGGCGAACGGCAGCACGCGGGCAAATTTCTCGCGGTCCTGCAGGAGATTGCGAACGGAGCCGAGAACCAATTCGAGCGGCGGCGCGAGATTGTCCACCCATAGCTCCAGATGCCCGCCGAACGGCGGCTTGCGTCCGTGCGCCTCGACCTCCTGGCGGATGTATTGGATCACTGCCATGCGCGCGGTGTAGCCCAGCCGTCCCGCAGGCATGGCGAGCTGGAGGAGGGCAAAGACCCCGTCACGCGCCACGTCCTGCGCCTCGAGCAGCGCCGTCATGTGGCGATCGGGCTCGTCCTCCTGCCCCAGATAGGGCGCCAGCAGGTTCGCATGGGCGTCACCGGAAAGGATCTGGCCGGTGCGCAGATCCGCGATGGAGATGATCCTGTCAGCCCTGAACGTGCGCTCCGCCTGGCGCACGTGGCAGAAGGCCCTGATGCGGGCCGGATGGGTCGGATCGGACGCCAGGCAGCGTACCGTGCGCGTGCTTGCCCATCCACGACCGTCGCAATATTCCATCGCAAAGGCGACACCGCAGATCTTCTCGTCCGTGAAGTTGCCATGTCCGTCGGGATCGTCGTCGAGCGGCGCGTATTCGCGCAGCCGCGGCGGCGGCGCGAGCGGAATCTCACCGAACCCTGCAAACCAGCCAACGACCCCCTGCATCGGCTCCCCTAAGCCCAGGCGCGCCGGAACGCGTTCCACCCTCTGCGGAGCCCGCACTCAAGCGACTCCGCGCAGGAGCAATAGCACAATTTCCGTGACGCGCCCATGATATCGCAAGCCCGCGCAACGGGGCGGCTCGCGGCACTCTACTCTCGGTAGTTTATATCCAGCGCCGTCAGTCGACCTCAGATGGGCTGGGAAGCCCCGCCACGGCTGGCTTTCGACCGTGTCTTTGCCGGCGACGGTAACAGCATGTTTACCGGAGCATGCACAGTTTCTCGCGGAGAGGGCGAGGGGGAATCAATGCAGGATCGACGCAGCGAGCGGCGCCACAAAGTCTTCAAGGAGGGCAAAGTCCTGCTTACCGAATGGGTGTCGGTGAGCTGCGTCATCCGCGATATCAGCCCGAATGGCGCTCGCCTCGAATTCGACGGGCCGGTCTTCCTGCCGAGCGAATTCCAGCTGCGCATCGTCGCCGCCGACCTGGTCATCCCGGCCGCGCCGGCCTGGCAGCAGCGCGGCGAAGCCGGCATCCGCTTCACCGGCGTCGGCACGGCCGGCATCGTCGACAATACGCCCCGCAGCCGCACGGCCGCCTGAGTCGCTTCACGGCCGCATCTTCTCGTTCTCCGCAGCTATCCGTGCGCTGAGCGCGACGCCCGCGCCGGTTTTGTGCGTTTCGTTTGCGCAGCCCTCGCCAAACGGGCAATCTGGCTGTTCGTGACACTCCAATGCGGCCCGCCGAGATAGACGTTGAGCGTGAGTGAGACGAGCGTAGCCCCCTCCGGGACTGTGGCCCCAACGGTCATTGCGCAGGCCATAGGTCGGTCGTCCGCCACTACACGGACCCGTAGCGCCGGCTCCCAGCTTGTCCTGCCGGCCGTCGCGGCGGTTCTGATCGCGAGCCTCTTCCCCGTCGCCGCGGCGCTGTTCTTCAGTCTCCAGCACATGCCGAACGGGTTCCAGGCCCTGCAGGCCGATGCACGCTTCTGGGAGGCCGTTCGGGAGACCTTGTTCCTGGCCTCCATCGCCCTGCCGGCGGAGCTGCTGCTCGGGCTGGCGCTGGCATGCCTGTTCGTCGGGCGCATGCCGGGGAAGGGGATGTTCGTCTTCCTGCTGGCCGTGCCGGCGCTCGTGGCTCCGGTGATCGCGGGCTCGGCCTGGCAGATATTGCTCAACAACGATTACGGGCCTTTCAACCAGATCCTCGGCTGGATCACGGGCCGCGCCGTGGTGCTGTTGTGGACCGACAATCCCCGCTCAGCCTATGTCGCCGTGCTCATCGCCGACATCTGGCAGTGGACTCCCTTCATGTTCCTGCTGCTCTTCGCGGCGCTCAGCAATGTCGACGGAGCGCTGCTGGAGGTGGCGGAGGTCGACGACGCCGGCCCCTGGCGCATGTTGCGGCGCATCGTCATCCCGGCCATCCGCCCGGCGATCGTGATCGCCATCGCGATCCGCGCCCTCGACCTTCTGCGCCTGTTCGACGTGGTGTGGACGCTGACGCGCGGCGGACCCGACGGGAGCAGCGAGACGCTCGCGGTGAACGTCTACGAGCGGCTCTCCGGGAGCGCAGGGGTGAGCGAGACCGGCGCCATTTGCTTCGCCACGATCGTCGCGGTCACGCTGATCGCGACCATCGTCTTCGGCGCCATGGAGCGTGGGCGGTGAGGGCGCTGGTGCTGGCCTTGCGCTATGTGCTGGCGCTGGCCGCGGTCGGCGTTTTCCTCTTTCCGCTCTACTGGCTGTTCATCACCGCGTTCAAGATCGACGAGGAAATCCTCACCTATCCGCCGGTCTGGTGGCCGAGCGCGCTCAATCTCGGCCATTTCGCCGCGCTGCTCACGAACGGCGACATCCATGCCGTGCTGATCAGCCTGGGCATCGCCACGGTGGCGACGGCCCTCGCAATCGTGTCCGGCACAATGGGGGCGATCGTGCTCGCGCGGGCGGGTTTCGGCGGCAGGCTGTTCGCCGCCTGGGGGCTGGCGAGCCGCATGGCGCCGCCGGTGATGATCGCCTTCCCGTTCCTGCTCCTGCTCGGCGATTACGGCAAAGTCGGCGACATCGCGCTGCTGGTCCTCGTGCTGGCCGCCTTCAACTGCCCCTATGTGCTCTGGATGATGCGCGGCTATTTCCGCGACATTCCGGTCGGCCTGGAGGAAGCGGCGCTGATTGCCGGCCTCTCGCGCAAGGAGCTTCCCCGCAACGTCCTGTGGCCCATGGCGCGCGGCGGGCTGCTCGCCACGAGCGCCTTCACCTTCATCCTGACTTGGAACGAGCTGCCCTTCGCGCTTGTCCTGGCGAAGGATTCCGCGGTCACGCTGCCGGTGCAGCTGGCCGGGCTCGCGCATGACCCAGAGCTCTGGGGAAGGGTCGCGGCGCTCGCCGTGGTGGGCATTTTGCCCGTCCTCGTGGCTCTGGCGCTGATGCAGGGGCGCGTGGCCCGCTCGCTGTCGCTCGGTTTCGTCAGGGACTGAGGCGATGGCGGCTCTGGCGATCAGCGGCGTCACCAAGACCTTCGGCAAGCGGAAGGCGCTGGACGGCATCGATCTCGCCGTGCCCGACGGCGAGCTCTGCGTCATCGTCGGGCCGGCCGGGAGCGGCAAGACGACGCTGCTGAGGGCAATCGCGGGGCTTGAGCGGATCGATGCCGGCACCATCGCCTTTGACGGCGAGGTGGTGAACGACCTCGGGCCGCGCGACCGCAAGGTCGCCATGGTGCCGCAGAAGCCGGTGCTCTTTCCGCACCTCTCGGTCCAGGAGAACATCGCCTTCGGGCTGCGGAAGCGAGGCGTGTCGCGCGCCGAGATCACCGAGAAGGTGACCCACGCCGCAGGGCTCGTGGGAATCTCCGAGCTGCTTTCCCGCAAGCCGCGCCAGCTCGCCGAGGGCGACATTCAGAGCGTGGCGATCGCGCATGCCATCGTCCGCGATTCCCTCGTGCTCTTGCTCGACGAGCCGCTGGCGCGGCTCGACACGCTGCGGCGCGAGGCGCTGCGCGCTGCGCTGAAGCGCCGGCAGCAGGAAAGGCCCACGACGACGGTCTACGTCACGCAGGACCAGCTGGAGGCGATGAGCGTCGCCGACCACATCGTCGTCATGCGCGACGGGCGGATCGAGCAGGCGGGCGCGCCGATCGAGCTGTTCGAGCGGCCCGCCTCGCGCTTCGTGGCGGGCTTCTTCGGTCCGCTGAAGATGAACTTTCTCGTCGGCACGCTGACGCGCGGCGAAGGCGGCGAGGTCTTGACCCTGGCGAACACCGAAATCAGCGTGCCACTACCGCCGAACCGCCTGCCGGCCGGCACCGCCGAGGGCGCGCGGCTCATCCTCGGGGTACGACCGGAGCACATGATGCGGGCGGTGCGGGTCTCTCCGCCTGACGGGACGCTCCGCTACGAGGCGGAGATCGAGCTTCTGCAACCCAATGGCCCGCGCACCCACGCCACGTTCCGCATGGGGAGCGAGCCGGTCATCGCCGAGCTGCACGCGCATGACGTGAGCGCGGCGGGCGAGAAGATCCCCATCGACATCAACCTCAAGCGCGCCACGCTCTTCGATGCGGAGACGGAGAAGGCGCTGATGCCGGGCACCGGGACCGGAACTCAGACCGGTGATCAGGACGCGTAGCTCAGCGACGTGTCGCGTGCGCTTCGAGCCCTGAGACCCATCAGGCCCGCGACGCCATCCATCACATTCGATCCGGCGCTGCATGTGATTTCGCTGACGCCGCGAGCCATTCCCGCCCTCCGTCCGTAGTGCGTAAGAAAAAGTTAGATGGCGCACTTGCAGAATGGCGACAGCTGCGTCGCCCAAGGGGATTGTGATTGGGCCAACCAGGGGACTGACGGGATGAGGCGCTGGATGCGGGGCTATGAGCGGATATCGAGACGCGAGGTGCTGCGGCAAGGAGCATCGGCTGCGGCCGTGGGGGCGTTCGCGACCGGATTGCTGAGGACCGACCCCAGCGTCGCAGCGTTGACCGAACCTCCGGTTCTCGAAGGCGGCGGCCGCGGCATCACCGTCGGCATCGTCGGCGGTGGCCCCGCCGGGGTAGCGGCTGCGTTGGAGCTCGCCCGTGTCGGCTATGACGTGACGCTCTTCGAGGCCCGCGACCGCTTCGGTGGCCGGCTGTGGAGCGCGCGGCGCGGCGACAGGACCGACCCAATCTCGGGAGCGCCGCAGGTGTGCGCGTTCGAGGGTGATGGCTACGCCGAGGTCGGCGGCATGCGGATCCATCCTTCGATGACGGCGATTCTGCACTACTGCAGGGCGCTGAACATCGAGATGGGCACCTTCGTGAATTGGAACGCAGGCGCCTTCCTGCTGATGACGTCGCCTGAGGCCGGCACGTTGGCGAACACGCCCGTCCCGATCCGGCGAGTGCAGCAGGATCTGGCCGGCTACCTCGCGCAGAGCGCTCTTGAGAGCGGGAGCGCCTCGGATTTGCGCAAAGCGGCGCAAGCCTTCGGGCAGCTTGACTCCAGCGGAGTCTACCGGGGGTCTTCCCGATCCGGGTATTCCGAGTTGCCGTCCATGGATTCCGCCGGCGTGGCGCTCGATCCGATCGCTCAAAGCGATCTAGCTGCCTACTCGTCCGCCGCTGCCGGGACGCCGTTCAGTCCCCTCGGCGTGTTTCCCGACTTCAATGAACAGCCGACGATGCTGCACCCCGTGAAAGGGATGCAGGCGATCCCGGAGGCGATCGCAGCTGCAGCAGCCGACGCCGGAGCGGAACTCATCCTCGAGGCGGAGGTGATCCGGCTGGCGCAGGACGACACGGGGGTCGCGATTTCGACGCGACGCAGAGGCGACGTTTCAGCGAAGCGTTTCGACTACGCGATCCTGACGATCATGCCCCAGCTCATCGCCGAGATATCGACCAACCTTTCGAGCGACACGCTGGCTGCCATCTCCGATGCGCAGGTCGTGCCCGTGACAAAGGCGGGGATCCAGTCTTTCCGGCGCTTCTGGGAGCTGGACGACGCCGTCTACGGCGGCATCTCGTTCACCGACACCGAGATGGGAGTCCTCGTGTACCCGCCCCTCGACTATTTCAGCGAGACCGGCGTCCTGGTGACTGATGCAGCCGGAATGGGTGCAACGTTCGGGAACTTGGAGCCAATGAAGCAGCGGGCGGCGCTCATCGACGTGATCAAAGCCATCCACCCGACCGCTCGGGACGAGGATTTTGGGTCATCGTTCGCGGTCGCTTGGGGCAACGAGCGGTTCAGCCGGGGAGCCGGAGCGTTCTTCGGGAGCTACCCGAACGAAACCATTGCGAGCCGGCAGCGGCTGCTCGAGCCGGACGGTCGCACCTATTTCGCTGGTGACTGGCTCAGCTTCCAGAACGGCTGGAGCGCCGGCGCGGTCGAGTCTGCCTGGCTGACGCTCGGCAAGCTCCACGCCGCTGCCTCCGCCGGATAATCATTCGACGCTGGCGCGGTCGGCGCAAAATTCCTTATCAGTAGACGGCGCGGCCTCCTGAGACGTCGAACACCGCGCCGGTGGAGAACGAGCACTCCTCGCTTGCAAGCCAGCACACCAGGGCTGCGATCTCTTCCACCATGCCGAACCGACCCATCGGAATCTTGGAGAGCATGAAGTCGATGTGCTCCTGCGTCATCTGCGCGAACATCGCGGTCTTCACTGCGGCGGGGGTCACGGTGTTGACGGTGATCTTGGTCTTGGCGAGCTCCTTGCCGAGTGACTTGGTGAGGCCGATGACGGCGGCCTTGGAGGCGCTGTAGGCCGAGGCGTTGGGGTTGCCTTCCTTGCCGGCGATCGAGGCGATGTTGACGATGCGGCCGTAATCGTTGGCCAGCATGTGTGGCACAACGAAGTGGTTGCAGTAGAAGAGCGCGTGCACATTGATGTCGAAGACCGCGCGCCAGGCGTCGATCGGATAGTCCGCCAGCGTGGCGTTCGGCCCCGTGATGCCGGCGCTGCACACCAGGATGTCGATGCCGCCAAGCGACCCGACCGTTTCCTTTGTCGCCGCCTCCACCGCGGCGGGATCCGTCAGGTCTAGCTTCACGGCCGTCAGGTTGCCTGTGTCGCCGGGAAGCGCGTCGCGGTCCCAGACGCACACTGCCGCGCCTTCTTTTGCCAGTCGCTCGGCGATCGTGCGCCCGATGCCGGACGCTCCGCCGGTCACGACCGCGCGTCGGCCCTCAAACCGGTCCATGTCTCCCCCCAAATGCGATTTCTGCTGTTATTCGTCGTCGTAGTCCGGGCACGGCCACGAGGCCGGGGCGGTCAGGCCCTCCGGAAGCACCGTATCGGCGGTGCCGCAGGCGATTTCGAGCTGGTCGGCCTTCAGCCCAACCGTCTGGCTGAGATCCGCTCCGTCGACGCGAGTCAGGAACATGTAAGTCCCGGTCAGGTCGGAATCCTGCATGTCGACCCCGCGCAGATCGGCGCGCGCCAGGTTGGAATAACTGAACGAATTGCCGGAGATCACCGCCTCGGTCAGGATGACGCGGGGAAGCTCCGCCTTCGACATGTTGGCGCCGGTGAGGTCTGCCTTGGTGAAATTGGATCGGCTCATCTCGGAAGAGCCCATATCGGCGCCGGTCAAATTCGCACCGGTAAAGTTGGTGCGCGAGAATTCAGCGCCTGCCAGGCTGGCGCCGGAGAGATTGGCTCCGGAGAAATCGGCCCGGGTGGCAACGGCCTTCACCATGATGGCATCGGTCAAGTCGGCTTCTGCCAGCCGCGCATTGGTGAAGTCGGCACCGGTCAGCGTGGCGCCGGAAAAATTCGTTCCGTGCAGGTCGGTGGCGGTGAAGAAGGTCCTGTCGAACGTTCCCCCCGCCAGGTTCTGCCCGCTCATCATGAGCCGCGTCTTCTGACATTCCGACCAATCGACACCCGGCTTTGCCGCGTCGTTGCAGGCCGCTTCGGCCGATGCGCCGGCGAGGACCAGGACGAGCCCAGCCAGCAAAGCTGCGCCGCACCGGGCTTCCGGCCGGGTGGCCTGACGTAGGTGTAGCGACATTGTGGCTGCATCCGCGTTCAGCGGCATGACGCACCTCCTTCACGATCAACAACAATCATCCCGCGCCCCCTTGCCGGAAGGCAAGCCGGTTCCCTGCCTTTCTTTCTACAAGAATTGCCGAGCCGCAGTGCGAACTATCGTCACGGGCGCGAGCGGTCGTGCGACGCCGACGGGAGCAGCCACGCCGCGGCGCCGAAAACCAGCGCGCCCGCAAGCGTCACGGCATAGACGGCAAATGCGCTCAGCACCGCCTCCGTCCAGGGGATCCCGGCCTTGCTGACCATGAAGACCCAGGCGGCCTGCGATGCGCCCAGGCCCGCGATCCCATTGACCGGGAGCGCAAACGCCAGGTTGCCGGCGGCCGCCCCGAGCCAGGCGATGGCGGGCGGAATGACGGCCACGGCGTTGGCTGCCAGCGTGGCAAGGGCGCCGAATACGGACCAGATCGCAAAGCTGACGCCGATTGCCGCAAGCTCCGCCGGGCGCCGGTCCAGCGCTGCGTGAAGCGCCGCGGGGAGCTTTCCCCGGGGGCGCGATGCCAGCCGACGGGAGAGGGCGCGTGCGCCGAGCACCAGCGCGACGGGCGCCAGCGCCAACGCCGCCGCGACAGCCCATAGGGCCGCCACCAGCGGCGGGCTGCCGCCGAGCCCGAGCGCCGCGGCGAGCGCGCAGAGGATCGCCGCGACGGTGCAGAGGTCGAAGATGCGCGCCAGGAGCAGCACGCCGGCGGCGTTGAGGATCGGCTGCCCGAAGGTGCGGCGCATCATCACCGGGTAGCTCAGCTCTCCCAACCGGAAAGGGAGGACGAAGTTCAGCATGTTGAGCTGAAAAGCGATGCGCACCAGCGAAGCACCGGGAAAGGCGAGGCGGCCGGTCGTCATGATCGCGAACCGCCACGCCCTCAGCCATTGCACACCTGCCCCGGCGAGCATGGCGAGCGCGAGGGCCGGCCAGCTTGCCGTGGCGGCGACCGTGCGCAGCGCCTCGATGATCTCCGGCGTGACGAGGTACCAGATCGCAGCCGCGGCGATGACGATTCCCAGCGCGACCGAGAGGGCGGGGCGGATCATTCCGGTCTCGGTCCCGGCGCGCTCAACGGCAGTCTCCCACCGGCGCGTCATAGAGCCGGTAGCCCATCCGATAGAGCCGCGTCTGCGAGCCGTACATCAGCGCGGAGGCGACGCCCTGCTCGTGCGGCGCGTCGACGTTTCCGTGGAGCCGATCGGCCAGGTAGCCCAGCAGGAAGCGCAGGCGGCCCTCGTCCAGCCCCTCGTCGCCCTTGGCCTGCCACAGGAGCAGGCATTGCCCTTCGCCCTTCGGTGCCGGCCACATCGAGGGAGGAAATGGGGCATCGACTAATCGGGCATCGGGAAACGGGACGCGCATGTTGCCGCCGATGTGGAAGCCGCTGGAGAGAATGGTGCCGCCTCCCTTGTAGCCCGCGGCCCGAAGCTGGTCGGCGAGCGCCTCCACCGGCATCATGGCGCGGCAGCTGCCGCAATGGTCGGCCCCGCGCGCGTAGACGACGATGCGCGCGGCGAGCGTGCCGGTGGCCAGCACCGCCATAAGGACGGCGAAGGCATTCACCGCCAGCCTTGCCGGACGGCCACGCTCGATCAGCATGAACAGGAAGATCGGCAGGATGAAGAGCGGCGGCTGCATCAGCCGCTCGCTCAGCTCTCTTGCGCCGAAGACAAGCACCAGCACCAGGTGCAAGGCCACCGAGATGGCGATGGTCCAGCCGACGAAACGGACGTCGAGCGCCCGCGTCTCCTCGTCCGGGGCGCCGGCGCGCCTCAGCCCACGCCACAGCGGCAGCGCGAAGACCAGCACCAGAAGCGGCAGGAGCGGCTGCGGATAGACCAGGATGGATTCCGCCAGGCGGAGTATTCCCTGCACGACCCTGGTGAGGTAGGGGGCGCTGTCGCCCAGAAGCACGGAGCCGAACGTGTCCTGGTCGGGCGGGCCGGCCAACAGCACCGTCGCCACGGTCGGCAGCGCAACCAGCGCACATGCCGCCATCGCCGGGACGAGCTTCCAGGTCAGGACGAGGCGGCGATATCGCGGCACGACGAGACAGGCGAGCGGAAGCGCCGCCGCGAACATCACGAAGTTCCACTTGCCGAGAAGGCCGAGGCCGAAGGAGGCACCGAGCGCGATGTACCAGCCGAGCTTCGGCGATTGTGCCAGCCGCGCAAAGACGTACCACGCCACCGGCAGCATGGTGGCCATCACGGTCGTGTGGGTCAGGTCGTGATGGCTGTAAAAGGCGAAGACATAGATGGCGGCGAAGCTGTAGACGCTGAGTGCGGAAAGGCGCGGGTCGGCGATCAGCCGCCGGGCGGTCAGGTAGGTGAACACGTAGAGGATCGCTAGCAGCGCGTAGCGCAGAAGGCTGATGGAGACGATGTTGACGCCCATCACGCCGCCGAGGCCGAGGAGCAGCCAGGTGAAGAGCGGCGGTGCGGAGTTGCGGTAGCTCCACAGGAAGTGCTGCGCGAAGACTGCCTGCTCGGAATCGTCGATGCCGAGCGTGTGCCACATCGCCATGCGCACGGCGAAGTGGACCGCGAGATAGACGAAGAGGGCGGAGAGGACGAAGGGCGGTCTCGCCCAGACTGGGGTTGGCATCGGCTCGGGCATACGGTTTGCGGAGAACTTCTAGGCCGGGCGGGCCGGCGGAGCCAGAGGGCTGAGCCGCCGCATCACCGGCAGTCGCCGTTCGGTCCGTCGTAGAGGCGGTATTGCAGGCTCGCTTCGCCTTCTGCCGGAGGGCGGAAGGCGGCCGAGACGGTGCCGCTGCGGTTGGGTGCGCCCGGATTGCCGCTGAGGTCGTCGCTGAGATAGGCGGCGTAGGAACGAGGGAGAGGCACGTCGTCCCCGCCGGTGCCGGACCACACCAGCAGGCACTGCCCTTCGCCGCGCGGCGCGGGCCAGCGGGTGAGGGAATAGGTCGCGTCGATGATCCGCGCCTCCGGAAACGCGACGCGAAGGTTGCCGCCGATCATCTCGCTGCCGAGAATCGTGCCGTCGCCGCTGTAGCCGGCCTGCTTCAGCTGCGCTGCGAGGGCTTGGTAAGGGTAGTATTCCGTGCACAGGTCGCACTTGATCATGCCGGTGGCGAGGGCCGCCCGCTTGCCGGCCACAAAAACGAACATCGCCACCAAAACGAGCGCGAAGAGGCCAAGCGCGCGGCCAGAGGGCCGGCCGCGCTCCACCGCCATCATCAGCCAGACGGGCAGGATGAGAAGCGCCGGGTAGACGTAGCGGAGCTTCAGCTCCGTTCCACCGAGCGCCAGGACGATTGCCCAGAGAAGCCCCATGCCGACAACGATCGTGAGGCCGATGAATGCCGCCGTCACGCCGTTGCGCCCCTGCCGCCGCGGTGCGTCCCTCGAGCCGGCGCGCAGGCTTCGCCACAGAGGCTGCGCGAAGATGATCAGCACGACCGGCAGCAGAGGCAGCGCGTAGACGAGCGCCGTGTCGAGCAGCTTTACGGTCCCGCGAAGGGCGGCCGAGATGCCAGGGCCGCTCGCCGCGTGAAAAACGGCCTCGACGCTTTCACCCGGCGGCGGCCCCATCTCGATCGCCGCCAGCACCGACGGCAGCATGATCGCCGCGGCCACCACAGCAGCAGGCACGACCTTCCAGGTGAGCACCAGCGCACGCGTCTCGCGGCGGAGCAGACAGGTCAGCGGCAGCGCGACGGCAAAGATCACGAAATTCCACTTCGCCAGGACGCCGAGCCCGAAAACGGCGCCAAGCGCCACGTACCATCCGAGCCGCGGTGTCTCGACAAGGCGCAGGAAGACGTACCAGGCGAGGCCGAGAAATGCGGCGAGCGCGGTGGTGTGGGTGAGATTGCGGTGGCTTGCCTCGGCGAAGGTGCCGAGCGCGGCGAAGCTGTAGACGGCAAGGGCCGCCAGCCGGGGATCGGCGATCAGCCGCCGTGCAACGCCGTAAACGGAGGCATAGAGGATGCCGAGAAACAGGTAGCGCAGGAGGCCGATGGAAAACGCGCTGATTGGAACGACGTGGTTGAGCGCCACCAGCACCCAGGTAAAGAGCGGCGGCTCGCGGTAGCGGTAGGTCCAGGCATAATGCTGCGAGAACAGCGCCTGTTCGGCGTCATCGATGCTCAGCGCCTGGCCCATCGCCATGCGGATGGCGAGGTGCAACGCGAGATAGGCGAGGATCGCGAAGAGGACGAATTGAGGCTGCGCCCAGAACGGCTCGACCGCGCCGATCGGCTCGCCCCCGCGGGCTCTGTCCATCAAACAACCCCCGGGTGGAAAGCCTAGCGGAAAAACTCACCTAGAGGGCAGGCCGGGCAGGCGCAAGGGCGCGGACAATCGGTTGCCACCCGGAAAGCGCCTTCATAAAATGCCCGTCTTCGCCCCGCCCGGATGATCCGCACTCAAAAGCAACTGCCATATGGATGCCCTAAGCCGCCCGGCGGCCGCCGTTCTTCGCGCATTTCGATACGTCACCGGCGTTGGTCTTCCGGATGTGCGGCCTGTTTTCATCAGCATCCCCAAGACCGGCAGTACCTCGGTGGCTCGCATGCTGCGCACCGCCTATTGGGGGCAGCCGGTCCTTTATCTGCCTGATGGCGACGACCGCCGCGAGCCGATATTGCGGATGCCGAACAAGACCTTCGGGCGCTTCGGCGTCTACCGCGGCTTTTTCGATGTCGACCTTGCAAGAGAACGCGTGCCGAACCCGTTCATCTTCACCTTCCTGCGCGACCCGGTGGAGCGCCTAGTATCGGATCTCTTCTATGGGCCGACCAAGATGCGAACGCAGTTTTCTATTGACGACTGGAATCCCGGCGACTGCAACTTCATGACCCAGATGCTGGCCGGCAGCACCAGCGCCGACGACGCCATCGAGATTCTCTCGTCCATGGATTTCGTCGGGGTCACGGAGCGGATCGAGTCGGACATGTCCCGCCTGCTGGCACAGCTGGGAAGGCCGAACGTGCCCATGGAATCGAAGAACGTAAATCGTGAGCGGCCGAAATTGGCTGATCTGCCCTCCCATATCCGTTCGCTGATGGCCGAGCGGACCGAGGCCGATCGAAAAATCTATGAATGGGCGCTTTCGCGCGGCTAACTGTCTCCGCTCGCCCGACGGCGAGGATTGAATTCGGCGCCGGGATGGCGGAGACCACGCGCTGCGGAGCAAGGGCCCGGCTTGGGCCGCCAGCGGAGAAAGCTTGCCGGTGCAGACCGTCATTTGTATCAAGTGGGGAGCGGCCTACGGCGCGGATTACGCCAATACCCTCTATTCGATGGTGAGCCGCAATACCGAGCGACCGCTCCGCTTCGTGTGCTTCACGGACGATGCCGAGGGATTGCGGCCGGAGATCGAGCCGAAGCCGCTGCCGCCGATCGACCTGCCGCCCTCACACCAATGGAAGGCATGGCGCAAGATATCGCTGTGGGCGGGCAAGCTGGACGACCTCACCGGCGACGTCCTTTTTCTCGATCTCGACGTGGTGGTGACCGGCTCGATCGATGCCTTCTTCGACTTCAAGCCGGAGGAGTCGTATTGCGTCATCGAGAACTGGACGCAGATGGATGAGGGGATCGGCAACACCTCGGTGTTCCGGCTCCGCATCGGCGCCCACGCCGAGGTCTACGACAAGCTGATGGCCGACCCCGCGGCGGCGGTGCAGAGCACCCGCAACGGCCAGACCTTCATCTCGCGCAATATTTCGCGCATGACCTATTGGCCGGCCGACTGGTGCGTGAGCTTCAAGCATACGCTGATGCCACGCTGGCCGTTGAATTTCGTCAAGGTTCCGCCTTTGCCGCGGGAGACGCGCGTGGTCTGCTTCACCGGCCTGCCCAACCCGGACCACGCGCGCGACGGCATCTGGCCAAGCAAGCGGGGCGAATGGTGGAAGGGGCTCTACAAGCATGTGCGCCCCACACCCTGGATCGCCGAGCATTGGCGTTGATCGTGTCGCAGTGAAGGGCGGCCGCGTGAGCGTAATGCGTATCCTCATCCTGTCGGATGGCGTGGCGGGCCATGACCGCTCGTCGCTGGGCATTCTTACCGCGCTTCAAAGGCACCGCACCGTGGACGCCCGTGTCCTGTCGATTCGCGAGACGCGGCGGCTCTCAAGGCGTCTCAAGCGGACGCTCGCCGGGATCATGCCGTTCGATCGCTTCTGGAAGACCTTCTACCGCATCGGCGGGGAGCCGAGCCCGTTCAACCCGCTGCCGGTGACACGCGAGATTCCGCAAGATCCCGTCGACCTGGTCATCACGACGGGGCCGCGCACCTCCGCTGCGAACATCGCCATGGCGCGCCACCTGCGGGCCAAGAACGTCTATTTCGGCTTCTCCAAATGGCCGTCCGACGGCTTCTACACCGTGCTCCTGACCTCGGAGCAGCGGCGGCCGCATCCGCACCGCGCCTATACGCTGAGGCCGTCCGAGCTCGACGGAACCGAGTTGCCCGAGGCACGGCCGCTCGTCGCCAACGGCACGGAGCGGCACGCCTCGATCCTCTTCGGCGGGCAGTCCAAGCACTACGACTACACCATGGCCGACATGGAGCAGCTGGCGGCGCGGCTGACCGCGCTCACCCGCGATCTTCCTTGGCTGAAATGGACGTTCTTCGATTCCCGGCGCAGTCCGGAGCAGGAGATCGACCATCTGGTCGAACTGACGAAGGCGAGCGGCGCGCCAATCGAGTTCGTGCGCTTTGCCGAGCGCGGCCTCTTGTCGAACAATCCGGCCTTTACCTCCGACCTGGTGCTGGTGACGGCCGATTCCATGTCGATGCTGGCGGAAAGCATCGCCTCGCGCCGGCCGACCGGCATCCTGTTCGCCGATCGCTACAAGCCGCCGGAACGCGACGCCATCGAGCACAGAGCGATGATGGCCGACCGCCGCGCGTTTCCAGTGACCTATTCGGGGCTGACCGCGAAGACCCTCCTTGACGGCGTGGCCGGGCTGGAGCCGCTACCCGCTTCGCAGCTTGAGATGCTCTACGAGAGCCTCGCGCGCCACGGCATATGAGCGAGCGCGCCTAGAGCACGATCCCGAAAAGTGGGAACCGGTTTTCGGAAAAGATCGTGCTTGAGCAAAGAGATAGAGCCTTCATTTCGACCAAATCGGAATGGAGCCTCTAGAGGCGGAACGGCACGGCCAGCCGGCGGATCGGCCAGAGGCGCAACACCGGGTGAGACCGCTCGCGATATCCCCGCCCGAAGGAGTTGCGTTGGCGGATGAGGCTCTTCAGCCGGCCCTCGCCACCTTCCGCCAAGCCGTCCTGGACGCAGACGGCCGGCACCACCTGATAACGGCGGAGCCCTTTGGCGACAGCGGAGACACGCGGTTTGAACAGGAACACGTCAACGCTGGAGCGCGCCTCCGAAGGGCTGGTGAGCAGGCGCTGGGCAGCGGTCCTGGACAGGATATACGCGCCTGAGCCCGACGTGCCGGAGACGGCACGGTAGAGAGACCGGTTCGGCGTCACATCGATCCGCCGCCGCCGGCTGAGGCGCATGCTGCGGTTGGCTTCCAGCCGGACGGCGTCGGCGTCGGTGGGGATCCATTCGCTCGATGCCAGAAGCGGTGCGAGGTCGGGAGAGACGCGAAGGTCATCCTCGAAGACGGCCGCCCAAGGCTCCTCTCCCGCGGCGATGCGGCTCCATGCTTCGAAATGGCTGAGGAAGCAGCCGATCTCGCCGGGCAGCCACCCCTCCGGCTTGGCGGCTCGCGCGCGGTCAAACTTTTCGAGCGTTTCGGCCGGCAGCTCTGCTCCGTCGACCGCTGCGATCCGTTCGAAGGCAATACCCGCGCGGCCGAATTCCCCGCGCATATGGGCAAGCCGGTCCTGGGAGCGGTCCAGATTGATCAGGTAAGCCTTCAGGTCGGGTTTCCTTTTGCCGGGCGCGGAGCAGGCGGGACGGCCCCACAACTTTCGTCGTGTCGGGGGAGGGTGAGTCTATAGACCGGCGGGTTGCCGCGGCAAGCCGGCTCGATCCGGCCTCTCAACCTTGCTGTCTGGACGGCCTGGCAGGCGTCTTGTAGACCGGCTGCCGCCTCGTTCCGCCTCCCGCGCCCGGAGTCCGATGTCTGCCATCCCCGTCGTCTGCTGCGTCAAATGGGGGACCAAGTATCCTGCCGCCTACGTCAACCGGCTGCGCAGCATGGTCCGGCGGCATCTCGCGCAGCCGCACGATTTCGTCTGCTTCACCGATGACCCCGCCGGCCTCGATCCCGACATCCGGCCAATTCCGCTGCCCGATGCCGTCAGCGGATGGTGGAACAAGCTCAGCCTCTTCCGCGGCGACCTGTTCGAGCCGGGCCGGATACTCCTCTATCTCGATCTGGATGTCGTCATCGTCGGGCCGCTCGATCCGTTGCTGGAGGAGGGGGAGGCCGACCTCACGATCATTCGAGGCTTCAGCAAGAATGGCGGCTACAACAGCTCGGTCATGCGCCTGAAGGCCGGCTCGCTTCCGCACGTCTACGAGCGGTTCGCGGCGGATGCGGAGGCCATCGTCGCTTCCGGCCGATATTCCGGCGACCAGAACTGGATCTACGAGCAGGCACCGGACGCAGCATTGTTTCCGCCCGGAAAGGTCGTCTCCTATAAGAAGGACATGAACTCGCACGTTCTGCTTCTGGCCAAGAAGCTTGGGCTGGAGCTCCCCTGGGTCAAGGCGCCACGCTGGATGACGGTGGGCCCGCCGGAAGGGGCGTCCGTCGTGGTCTTCCATGGCAAGCCCGACCCGGAAGACGTGATGGACGCGCCTTACGGGCCGTGGAAGCGCGCGCCCTTCATAAAGGAGCACTGGCGGTGAGCGTGCCGCCGGGCAGGCAACGCTGAGGGTGATGGCACGGCATTTCGAACACGCGAATTCTGGTCACCGGCGGGGCGGGGTTCCTCGGCTCGCATCTTTGCGACCGGCTGCTCGCCGACGGTGCGGAAGTGTTCTGCGTCGACAATTTCTTCACCGGCGCGCGGCGCAACGTCGCGCACCTCCTGGACAACCCGCGCTTCGAGCTGATGCGGCACGACGTGACCTTCCCGCTCTACGTGGAGGTCGACCGCATCTACAATCTGGCCTGTCCGGCCTCGCCCATCCATTACCAGCACGACCCGGTGCAGACGACCAAGACCAGCGTCATCGGCGCCATCAACATGCTGGGCCTCGCCAAGCGGCTGCGCGTGCCGGTCCTGCAGGCCTCCACCTCCGAGGTCTACGGCGACCCGAGCATTCATCCGCAGACGGAGGACTACTGGGGCAACGTCAATCCGATCGGCCTGCGCGCCTGCTACGACGAGGGGAAGCGCTGCGCGGAAACGCTGTTCTTCGACTACCGCCGCCAGCACGGCATGGCCGTCAAGGTGGCGCGTATCTTCAACACCTACGGGCCGCGCATGCACCCCAATGACGGCCGCGTGGTGTCGAACTTCATCGTGCAGGCGCTGATCGGGTCGCGACATCACCATCTACGGCGATGGCTCGCAGACGCGCGCCTTCTGCTATGTCGACGACCTGATCGACGGGCTGGTGCGGCTGATGCAGACCGGCGACGACGTGACCGGGCCGATCAACATCGGCAATCCGGGGGAGTTCACCATCCGCCAGCTCGCCGACCTGACCATCGAGCTGACCGGCTCCCGCTCGAAGATCGCGCACGCGCCGCTGCCGGGCGACGACCCGCGCCAGCGGCAGCCGGACATCACCACGCGCCCGCGAGACGCTCGGCTGGGAGCCGACGACGCCCGCTGCGCGAGGGGCTGACGCGGACCATCGCCTATTTCGACAAGCTGCTGACGGAAAAGGGCGCGCGCTCGTTTCCTGTCGATTGAGCGTCCTAAGGTGCGCGCCGCGGCCTCGGCTTTCGGAACTGATTCCTGATGATCCGAAAAAGGAGCGTCATCCGCTTCCTCAGGCGATGGTCGGTGTGCGCTCGTTTGCGGACGATCATCTGACCGCAGCGGGCCAACGTCGAGGAAACCCGCTTGCCGTGTGCAGTGCAGTATGATCGCGTGCAACGCGAAAGATTGCCGCGGGCTCACGGACGGAATGCCACCGGCGTCTTTTTCCATGGCAGAAGCCGCGCTGCGGTGCTGAGCCATCCCATGCGGCCGGCCCGTGGCGTGCGTCCCTCGGTGCCGACCAGGCTCTCGAACACCGCGCCGCGTTGCGCCGCAAGCTGGCTCTGAATACAGACCGCAGGCGCCACCTGATAACAACGCAAAGACGCCGCGACGGCCGAGCGTCCTGGCTTGAACAGGAAGATGTCGACCGGGCAGTGGAGCTCGGGCGCGCTTCGCACCAGCCTCACGGCTGCCGCCCTGGTGAGCACATAGCCTGCGGCTCCCCACGTGCCGGAGGCGGCGCGGTAGATGCTCCGACCGGGCGCCACGGCAATCTTGCGTCCGTGGCGCAGCAGCATCTTCCGGTTGGCCTCCAGCCGGACAATGTCCGCGTCGGTGGGAATCCACGCGTCGGTGGACAGGAGCGCCGCCAGGTCTTTCGCCAGGTGCACGTCGTCTTCGAAGACCGCTGCTGCGCGTTCCTCGCCCGCCGCGATCTGCTGCCAGATGCCGAAATGGCTGAGAAAGATGCCGATCTCTCCGGTGAGCCACCGGCCGGGCGCAACACCGGTGCGAGGCCGCGCAAAGTCCGCCAGCTCCGCCTCGCTGAGCTGCGCAGCGTCGATCGCCGGAAATCTCATGAGGCTCGCCCCGATGCGATCGAACTCGCCTTTCATATGGGCGAGCCTGTCCGGCGAGCGGTCGAGGTTGATGACGTAGGCCTTCACGAGGGATGTGTCACGGCACGTTGTTGTTGTCGCATCCGCTATGGCCTGCGTGCGTAAGATGCAAGGCCGGGCCGCCAGCTCAAGTATCGATAAGCGCGTCGATGTTGGTGGCGTAATAGTCGGCGTGCGACCGCCCGATGATCTTAAGGCCTACGTCGTCGAGCGCAGCAAATGCGAGACTCACGCTCGTCCTCGTGAATTTCGATTTGGAGGACCACGGGATTGCGTGAGACAAGGAGCTTCATGCCGCCAAGCAGGGGCGCCTGATGTCCCTCCACGTCGACCTTCATGACCAGCAATTTGTCCTGGTAGTCATACGCCTCGTCGAGCCTGATCGTATCCACGGTCTGCAACGCCTCGGGAGGTGCTCGCACGTCCAATCCGCTTAGCCCGCGATTCTTCCTCAGGATGGCCTTTGGCATCTGTGCTCGGCCCGTTCGATCCGACACCGCAACTCGCCGTGCCTCGATCTCGTAGGCAGCATCGTTCAGAAAGAGCTGGGCGCCGAGCTGAGCGAAATTGATTGCGTCAGGCTCAAACGCGACGATCCGGTCGAACAGGCCTTCGCGCCGCATCATCAAAGCATAGAGCCCGAAATAAGCGCCTATATCGAAGAAGACCGCCGGCCCCCCGCATGTCGCCAGGGCACGCTTCGTGATGCTAACCAGCTGCGCAACCTGGTCGGGCTCCATCGCTCCTGCTTCGATGACCCGACGATCGACGCGACTTTGTGTCCGGAGCAGAAGTCGGAGCCCCTGCATCCGATAGACTCCGACGTTGCGACCGAACGACGGATAGAAGAACCGCCGCATCTTTGCGCGCAGTCGAAATCTGGCCATCCTTTAAACCCCCATTGGCTGACCTCCAGAAGGACTTGCGTACACGATCGCGTCTGCTGCAACTAGCGCCATGGAAATCAAGCTCTCCTACTATTTCAACAATGAGCCGCTGTTCCGCCAAACCCCCGGCGGAGCGGGCTTATGGAAGGGGCATACTTTCGTTGGGAATGCCGCAGACCAGCAGAATTGCGACTTTTGGGTTGTCCTGGAGGACACGCTGAACGACGAAGAGACGTGCTTCGTCAGGTCCGGACGGACGGTGCTGATCACCCTGGAGCCCCCGCTGACAGGGACTATACTCCCGGCTTTCTGAAGCAGTTCGACCTCGTCCTGACCTGCCATCGGGACTTGCGGCATCCCGACGTCCACATTGAGTTTCAAGGTCAACCTTGGCACATCGGCATGCATAAAGGGACCGACGCGACGACCGTCCTGCGTTCAGTGGAACGATGGGTTACGACGACTTCCTCAAAATGCCGCCACCGGCGAAGACCAGAGACCTCTCCGTCATCTGCTCGGTTTCCTCGCGTCTGCCCGGTCATCGCGCGCGCCGGGCTTTCGTCGAAAAGCTGCAGGCACGGCTCGGAGACCGCGTCGATGTCTTCGGCCGCGGCGTCCGGCCCATCCCCGACAAGGCAGATGCGATCCTGCCCTACCGCTATCACATCGCACTGGAGAACAGCCGTCTTGCCGACTATTGGACCGAGAAGCTCTCCGACAGCTATCTCGGCTGGGCGTTTCCGATCTATTGGGGCTGCCCGAACATTGGCGACTATTTCTCCGAAGACAGCCTGATCCAGATCGACATCAGCAAGCCGGACGAGGCGATCGCGATCATCGAATTGGTCATGGACAAGGAATTGACCCCGCAGCGTGCTGCGGCTCTTGCGAGCGCGCGCTCCCTGGTGCTCGAGCGCTACAATACGTTCGACGTGGCGATGCGCGCCTGCCAGTCTTTGGCTCCACGCGAGCCGCGCGAAATACGCTTGCGTCCCCAACGCGCCTTTCGACCGTCGCGCTTTCGCCGCCTGACCGGACGCGCGGTGAGAAAGCTGGCATCGCGCCTATCGGCTGGTATCTGAAACCTTCGCAGGGGTCCGCATGAGACTGAGGAAGATATTGCAAGACTGGGAGGGCCGACGACTACTTGCCGGGGTCTCGGATCTAGCTTCGCGATCGAAGGCTCAGCTCCACCAGGACCTCTGGGTGCTCACAGAGACTAAACGCAAACGGGGCGGGTTCTTCGTGGAGGTAGGCGCGTTCGACGGCGTCACGTTGAGTAATACCTATCTGCTGGAAAAGGAATTTGGCTGGAGCGGAATCCTGGCGGAGCCCAATCCCGCGTACCATGCGCTTCTGCGGCAAAACCGAACAGCGGCGATTTCGCCCAAGGCGATTTACTCTTGCAAAGGGATGGTCCAGTTCGTCTGCGTCGAGGAGGCGCCCGAAATCTCTGG
Organism: uncultured Alphaproteobacteria bacterium; assembly: GCA_963801225.1. Lineage (GTDB taxonomy): Bacteria > Pseudomonadota > Alphaproteobacteria > Rhizobiales > Afifellaceae > DASWJZ01. The sequence continues at coordinate 387,146 of CAWDED010000007.1, read as the reverse complement.
CATCGTCGAGCATGCGTACGACGACTTTTTTGCCGAAACACGCAAGCGCGAACCGAACATCTTATCCGTGGAGGCCATCACGCTTGAGGACCTGCTCCAGGAGCACGGCGCACCCCGACAGATCGACTATCTAAGCATAGACACAGAAGGCAGCGAGCTCGAAATCCTCTCGTCACTCAAATTCGACGCGCACGACATTTCCCTCATCTCCGTAGAGCATAATTGGCATGCGTCGCGCGAGCAGGCCACCGAACATCTGTTACGGAAACACGGATTCAGACGGGTTTACAGACGCCATTCGCGGTTCGACGGGTGGTATAGGCGCGAGCGTGGTGAATGACCGTCCTTTTGACTTTTGGGGACCCCAGTTATGAGCCGTCGCTTCGCCGCATTGAAAAGGAAGCGGCAGCCAGCGGCTTTTTTGACGAGGTGCGTATACGACGGCCATCGGATTTAGGCCGAGCCTTCTGGAAGAAACACGGGCAATTCGTGAACCGTCACCAAGTCGGCTACGGATACTGGATATGGAAGCCGTGGCTCATTCTCGCAGAGCTTGAGGCTTCGCACCAAGAGGAGGTCATAGTTTACGCGGACGCCGGCTGCACGATCAATGCGAAAGGTCGGAAGCGGCTTGATGACTACATTGAGCTGGTGAAGGAATCGCCGGTCGGGAGTCATGGGCTTCCGGCTCCCGTTTGAGGAAAAGTGCTACACAAAAGGAGACCTGTTTGAGACGTTGAACGCATGGCATCTTAAGGATACGCAACAGATTATCGCGACCGTTACGCTATGGCGAAGTTGCGCACCGAGCGTAGCGCTAGCGCGGGAGTGGTTGGCACTGGCGGAACGCTATGACTTGATCTCTGATCTCCCAAGTGCCATGCCGAATGATCCTGAGTTCCAAGGTACATCGACGCGATCAGAGTATTTTTTCGCTTTTGGCAAAGCTGCGCGGTGCAACACTGATGGACGATGAGACGTTCCACGATGATTGGGGCACTGCAACCGAATCGCCCTTCTTGGCCACTAGAAGACGAGGGGCGAGACGTCCGCTCCTGAGGACGATCCGACGTGATCTTTCCGTGCGCTGGCAGCGCGCGCGGCATGCCTTGTAGGGAATCTTTGTTGGCGGCTAGCGTGGGGCATGCTTGAAATCCCGCACCTTGTAGCGGACGACATTCCGCAAGAAATAGTCGACCGAGTTCTCGGCGATGAATTCATTCGCGGAAATTTGGAGGTCTTGCGGGTCTACGACAGCGGGCTGCCCGCGGAGCAGACCTTTGTCGTCCCGGTTTTCAATCAGGAGTCATTTATCGGCGGCTGCCTTGCCGGCATAGCGGGACACATGGCCGAGTCGTCCGACATTGTTATCGTGCTAGACTGCTGCGATGACGGAACGGAGCCGGCTGTACTTGCCTACCTGGACCAAGCCCACGAGCGGTTCCGCCGCGTAACGGTGCTTCGAACAACGTATCCTCTCTTCGAGACCCGATGTGACAATCTCGGTTTCCTGCTGTCACGCGGCCGGTACGTGATCGAGGTACAAAGCGATATTAGGTCATGACTGACGGCTTCGATACCTTGCTCAAAGCTCCGATGCTGAGTGAGCCTGCCATCTTCTCGACATCGGGCCGCGGAGGACATTGGTTCGGCCTCCTTCAGCGCAAACACGAGCGGCAGTCGACGCTTTCCGATCCGCGACCGTGTATGGCGATGGCGCGGCTGGGATGAAGTCGGCTATCTCGCCAGGTCAATTGTCCAAGGCGGAAGAACACACTTTCGCGCCGGGCACTCACGCTCGGGTCGAGACCGTCATGCGAGGGCCGTGGTGTCTGCGCCGCAGCGATCTGATTGGGCTGGGCCTGCTCGACGAGCAGAATTTCTTTCTCGGAAATGATGACCATGACCTTCATGCACGCGCATTTTCGAAAGGTCTGCGCTGCGCCTACGTTCCAATGCGCTTGAGTTCTCCTTTGGAGCGAGGCTCTGCGCGACAGGAACGTAGTGGGAGGAACCTCAAGTCCTATGAGAGACTGATGCGGCGGCCTTGCAACGGCTATCTCCCCCGGTTTCTAGAAAGCTATCGGCCAATGCTACCCTGTCAGTGGGTACGCTGCGTTGGAAAGGACGCGTAGGCGCGGCTTCATTGGTGATGTTCTCACATTTACGGACGCCCGTAGGCGCTCTTCCTCAGCTCCTCAGCATCCACGATCATCCGTTCCGCTTCTCCAGATAGGCCACCAGGCGCACCATCGGCCACAGGATGAGGAGGTAGATCGCGGCTGCGGCGATCAGCGGGCTGGGGTTGGCCATCAGCGCCTGGGCGTCGGTCGCCTGCTTCAGGAGGTCGGGCATGGCGACGAACGAGGCCAGCGACGTGTCCTTGACCACGGAGATGCAGTTGCTGGTCTGCGGCGGCGTGGCGATGCGGACGGCCTGGGGGATGACGACCTTGAAGAGCGTGACCGGGAAGGGGAGGCCGAGCGTCCGCGCCGCCTCGAACTGGCCCTCGCGGGATGCTCATGATGCCGGCGCGGAACACTTCCGCGGTGAAGGCCGCGAGCACGATCGACAGCGCCAGCGTGGCGGAGGTGAAGGAGCGAGAGCCGGATGCCGACGAAGGGCAGCGCGTAGTAGATGACGATGAGCACCACCAGCACCGGCAGGGCGCGGAAGATGTCGATGAAGCCGGTGGCGATCAGGCGCAGCGGCTTCGGGCCGTAGAGCCGCGCGATGCAGACCAAGATGCCGGCGACCGTGCCGATGAGGATCGCGGTCACCGCCAGGTAGAAGGTGTTGACGAGGCCGCGCAGAAGCATCGGCAGGGCGCGCAACATCACATCGGCGTTGAGGAAGGTTTGGATCAGCCTCGGCACGGTCAGCCTCGGCAACGCGTGCCCGGCGCCGTGCGCCGGTGCCGACACGCGTCGGAGACGATTGCGCGATCAGTCCATCAGAAAAGGGAGCAACGGCGGCCGCCGTTGCTCCCTCGGCTATCGGCGCGCCGGAACGGCGCTTACTGCGCCTGCGGGATCGGCATGACCATCACGGTCGACGTGCCCGGATCGGGGTCGCGCGCCGAGCCACTTCTTGTGCAGCGCGGCCATGCGTGCCGTCCTTCTTGATCGCGGTGATCGCGTCGTTGACGCGCTCCAGCAGCGGCGAGCCCTTCTCCATCATGATGCCGTAGCGGTCGCCCGTGCTTGATGCGCTCCACCACCTGCATCGTCGGCATCTGCATGAAGGCGAACTGGAAGCCGGCGATGTCGCTGACGGCGCCGGCGACGCGGCCGGCCTGCGTGTCGAGCAGCAGGTCCTGCTGGGTGTTGTAGCCCTTGTACTCGCCGAAGCCGTATTTCGTCCTGTTGCGCCTTGATCCACGCCTCGCCGGTGGAGGTGGAGATGGCGCCGATCGGCTTGCCCTTCATGTCGGCCAGGCTCTTCACGCCGGAATCCTTGGCGCGTGACGAGCGCCAGGTCGCTGTCGTAGTAGCCCTGCGTGAAGGACTGGTTCTGCAGCCGGTCGTTGGTGATGGTGATCGAGGAGATCGCCATGTCGATGCGGCCGGAGCTGGTCGCCGCGAACAGCGCCTGGAAGCCGAGGTCCTGGATGTTGACGTCGGCGCCGAGGCGCTTGCCGATCTCGTTGACGAGATCGACCTCGAAGCCCTCGAAGGTGCCGTCTTCCTTCTTGTTCTCCCAGGGCGGATTGGCCGGATAGGCGCCGACCGTCCAGGTCTCCGCCGCGGCCGGCCGGTCGGCCGATGCCGAAGCGCGATCGCGGCGAGCAAGCGCCGAGATGCAAGCAGTCTTTACTCTCATTTCCCTTCTCCCTCTTGTGATAGGCCGACAGGCCGTCCCTACGGATGGACCGAAGCGCGGCCGGCAGCGTCGCGCGCTCTTTGCCGCCGAGCGCGCTGGCGATGCGGCGGCAGGCTTCGCGTGATCTCGCCCGTGTCCCGGCAGACGCACATGCGCAGGAACGCGTTCGACGACTTCCCGAAGAGCCAGCCGGGCGCAAGCCCGACTGCGCGCTCCTCCAGGATGCGGCGGCAGGCGGCGCGCGAATCCGCTTCGCCTTCGACCGCGAAGACGACGTACATGCCGCCGCTTGCGGCCTGGTCGGCAGGACGAGGCTGTTCGAGCCGCGAAAGCGCCGCGTAGGCGGCCTCGACGCCGGCCCGGCAGCGCTCGCGCACCTCCTTCACGAACGGCTCGCCGTCGACGATCGCGGCGCGCGCGCCGGCCTGCACGAAGGCGGCCGTGCCGCTGTTCATGTATTGCGTCATGGCCGCCGAGCGCCTTGGCCACGGACGGCGGATGCGTCAGCCAGCCGATGCGCCAGCCGGTCATCGCCCAGGCCTTGGAGAAGCCGTTGACGGACATCACCAGGTCTTCCGGCTCGGCGATCTGCAGCACCGAAGGCGCCGTCTCGGCGTGGAACGACAGGCGGTTGTAGAGCTCGTCGGAGACGATCCAGATGCCGGTGCGGCGGCTGAAATCGATCAGCGCCTCCAGCTCCTCGCGGCTCGCCGTCCAGCCGAGCGGGTTGGAGGGCGTGGAGAACATGATGGCGCGGGTGCGCGCGTCGCAGGCGGCGAACAGCTTGTCGAGGTCGAGCCGCCATTCGTCGTCGACATAGTCGAGCGCCACCGGGCGCGGCTCGCCGCCGGCCACATGGATCGCGTGGCGGATGTTCGGCCATTGCGGCTCGATGTAGACGACGTTGGTGCCGCTATCGACGATCATCTCAAGCGCCAGGAAGACCGCCTGCATGCCGCCCGGCGTGATGGTGGATCGCGCTACCGGATAGTCCCGGCCGTGCAGCCGCGTCAGGTAGGCGGAAAGCGCCTCCGTCAGCGCCGGCAGGCCGCGCATGTCGGGCACGTAGAAGGTCTGCCCCGCGTCGAGCGCGGCCTTCGCGGCGTCGCGGATGAAGGCCGGCGTCACCAGGTCGCCCTCGCCGTACCACAGCGTGATCACGTCCTCGATGGCGCCGGCACGGACCGCCAGCTCGGCGATATTCTCCGTCTCCAGGTCGCGGATCTGCGCGCGGATACGGTCCAAGGCAAGCGGCGGTCTGGTTCGGTCAAGCACTGGCATGGCGGCGGACGCTCCCGGCGGCTGCCCGCAAGCATTCCACCAAAACTGTATCCATTTCAAGCTTGAAGTTTATGCGCCGTGCGCCACCATGGCCGGCGACGCCATCGCCATCGGCGGCCGGTGTCCGATGCGGCGGGGAGAAAGCGCTTGTCGGCTTTGCAGATATCCGGGGCTTTGCTGCGGGATGCGGGGGAGGCGCCCGCCTCGAGCTACCGCGCGCAGATATACTCGGCCCTGAGGCGCCGGCTGCAGCGCGCCGAAATCAGCGCCGGTCACCGGCTGGTCGATATGGAGGTCGCCGCGGAGTTCGGCACCTCGCGCATGCCGGCCCGTGAAGCGCTGATGGCGCTCGCCTCGCAGGGCTTCCTCACGCAGACGAGCCGCGGCTTCGTCGTGCCGGAGCTGTCGCCGCAGGACATCCGCGACATCTTCGCCGTGCGCAAGTTTCTGGAGCCGGAAGCCGCCGCCATCGCCGCGCGCCGCCTCGAAGCGGCGGGCCGCGCCGCGCTCGAAGTGGCGCGGGACGCAGCGCGCCGGGCCTGCGCGGCGAATAACGCGGAGGAACTGATGGAGGCGAACATCGCCTTTCGCGGCGCGTGGCTCGCGGCGGTCGACAACCGGCGGTTGGTCGAGACCATCGAGGGCTTCCGCGATCATATCCAGACCGTGCGCATCGCCACGCTCCGCCGGCCGGCGACGCAGATCGTCGTGCTCGACGGCATCGAAGCCCTGGCAGCGGCGTTCGCCGCGCGTGATCCGGAAGCGGTCCGCGCCGGCATGCTCGCCTTCATGAATGCGGCGGAGGAGGAATTCTTCATCGCCGTTCACGCCGAGGCGTCGAATTCCGACAGGAGCGGAGGCGGCAGCGCGGCCGACGCCACGCTCGGACAGGCGGAGCGCTCCGCGCGGGCGCCGGGCGCTCATCGGCGCGATCGGAGACGACGATGCAGCAGGACGATCGGCCGCGGCCGCCTGCCGCGTCGGGCTTTCCCATCGATGCGGTCCGCTCGCAGTTTCCGGCGCTCGCGCACGCCGGCTCCTTCATCTTCTTCGACAATGCCGCCGGCGCGCAGATCCCGCAAAGCGTTCTCGACGCGGTCACATGATCACCTCGTCGACCACAACGTTCAGCGCGGCGGGCGCTATTCGAAGAGCCGCACCGGTCGACCAGGCCATCGCCGAGGCGCGCGAAAGCGTCGCCGTTCTCCTGAATGCGGAGGATCCCTCGGACGTCTGCTTCGGCATGAACGCGACGTCGTTCATCCGGCTGGTCAGCCTCGGCATCGGGCAGATGCTCGACCGCACGCAACGAGATCGTCGTCACCGACATGGACCACGACGCCAACATCGCGACGTGGATGCAGCTGGAGAAGCTCGGCGCGAAGATCGTCTGGTGGCGGATGCGCGAGGACCGCACCCTCCATACCGAGGACCTCGCGCCGCTCCTCAACGAACGCACCCGCCTCGTCGCCTGCACGCGCACCGCGCATGCGATCGGCACGATCGTCGATATCGCGGCGGCGGCGCGGCTTGCGCATGCCGCCGGCGCGGAGCTCTTTGTCGACTGCGTGCATTACGGGCCGCATGGCCCGATCGACGTTGAGGCCTGGGACTGCGACTACCTGGTCTGTTCCGGCTACAAGACCTTCGCGCCGCACATGGGCTTCCTCTGGGGAAAGCGACGAGGCGCTGAAACGGCTGCCGACCTTCCGCGAGGATTTCATCCCCGACGAGCCGCCCTACAAGATCGAGGCCGGCACCTTCATCTACGAGAACGTCGCCGGCATGAGCGCGGCGGTCAGATACCTGGAGGAGCTCGGCCAGATGGTCGCGCCGGGAGAGAGCAACGACCGGCGCGGCGATGTCGTCGCGGCGATGACGGCGATCCGCGGCTACGAGCAGGAGCTGGCGCACGAGATGCTGAAGGTCCTGAAGAAGAACGGCGCCGTGATCTACGGCATCGAGGACGAGGCGCGACTCGCCGAGCGCGTGCCGACGATCTGCTTCAACATCCCGTCGATGACGCCGCAGGCGGTCGCCGACCGCATGGACGCGGCCGGCATCGGCATCCGCGACGGCCACATGTACGCCCCGCGTCTGATGCAGCGCCTGGGCCTCGCCATGGAGACCGGCTGCCTCAGGGTGTCGCTGGTGCACTACAACACGCTGGCCGAGATCGCGCGGTTCGAAACCGTCCTGGCCGACATCGTCCAGCGTCCGGGCGCGGCAGCAGCATGACGCATCCGCTGAAAGCCCCGGGCGGCTTCAAGCTCGGCGTCTTCTCCGCCAATGCCGATGGCGGCCTGGCGCTCACCACCGTGCCGGAGCGCTGGAAGGCGACCTGGCCCGACAACGTCGCGGCGGCGCGCATCGCCGACGAGGGCGGCTTCGACTTCTTCCTGCCGATCGCCCGCTGGGCCGGCTTCGGCGGCAAGACGCGCGCGCGCGAATGGTCGTTCGAGACGTTCACCTGGGCGGCCGGCCTCGCGGCGCTCACGCAGCGGATGGCGATCTTCGCCACCGTGCATGTGCCGCTCGTGCATCCGATCTACGCCGCCAAGGCGCTGGCGACCGTCGACCACATCTCCGGCGGCCGCGCCGGGCTCAACATCGTGTGCGGCTGGAACCCGACCGAGTTCGCCATGTTCGGCACCACGCCGGACGAGCGCGCCTATGAGCGCGCGGCGGAGTGGATCGACATCATCGAGCGCGCCTACGCGTCCGACGAGCCGTTCGATTTCGACGGCGCCTATTACAAGCTGAAGGGCGTCGTCTCGAAGCCCGCCAGCATCCAGAAGCCGCGGCCGGTCACCATGAACGCCGCCTTCGGCGGGCCCGGCCGCGACTTCGCCTCGCGCCACTGCGATTTCCTCTTCTCCACCTTCACCGACATCGCCGACGGGCGCCGCCACCTCGCCGATATCCGTGCGCGCGCCGAAGCGGCGGGGCGCGAGGTCGGCGCCTACACGGTCTGCCACGTCGTCTGCCGCGCGACGCAGGCCGAAGCGGAGGACGCCTACGACCGCTATGCCGTGCGCGAGGCCGACCAGGAGGCCGTCGACAACCACATGGCGGGCAAGAAGCAGTTCTCCGCCTCGCACGACGAGCGCGCCTACCTGGAGTATCGCCAGCGCTTCGCCGGCGGCGCCGGCACCTATCCGCTCGTCGGAACGCCGGAGAAGATCGCCGAGCGAGATCGCCGCGATCGCCGCGGAGGGATGGTCGGGCGCGGCGCTGTCGTTCCTCAACTACACCGACGAGATGCCGTTCTTCATCGAGCGGGTGTTTCCGCTCCTGCAAGGACGCCGGGCTGAGAGAATGAGCAATCGAGACGAGAGGGACGCCGCGTGTTCGATCACGAAAAGACCGACGCTGAAGGCGCGCCTCGCCGACGGCCCGGCGCTCGGGGCTTATTGGTTCGCGCTCGGCAACATTGCCGATGATCGAGGCGGCGCTTCATGCCGGCGCCGAGGCCATCGTCATCGACATGCAGCACGGCCTGTTCGACCGCGCGTCGCTGGAAGCGGCCGTCGGCCTCGTGCCCGCGTCCGTGCCGTGCCTCGTGCGCGTCGAGGACGACACGCCGGGCGCCATCGGCCGTGCGCTCGATGCCGGCGCGGAGGGCATCATCGTGCCGCTGGTGGAGACCGCCGCGCAGGCGAAGCGCGGCGGCGGCAGCCTGCCACTACCCGCCGAAGGGCCATCGCTCCGGCGGCGGCGTGCGGCCGCTGCGCGACTTCGCGAGCTATACGTCGCCGCGTGCCGCAGTCGATCGCCGTCGGCGTGATGATCGAGACGAAGAAGGGCGTGCAGAACGCCAAGGCGATCGCCGCGGCGAAGAATGTCGACTTCGTCTTCATCGGCACCGGCGATCTCGCGCTGTCGCTTGGAACGGCAGCCCGGATACGGAGGCGCACGACGATGCCTGCCGCAAGATCCGCGACGCGAGCCGGGCGGCGGGCACGCCGTGCGGGACATTCACGCTGGAGGCGAAATCGGCGGCGGCGCGCATCGTCGAGACGGCTACGCGATGGCCATCGTCGCCAACGACGTGAGCGCCGCCGTCGATTATTTTTCCGCCGCCGCTGCGACGTACCGCAAGGCCATGCGAACGACGAAGAAATAGGCCAGGGCCAGACTGGCCTCGCTTCGCAGTCCGTTGCCGGCTCACGGGTTCACGCGACCTTAAAACTCGCTCGCCACAGTCCCCGTCACGCAGGGGGGTAGCGTGAGCGTTTCCAGCTTCGCTTTGCTTTTCGTGGTCTTTCTGGACCTCCTGAGCCAGGGTGTCATCGTTCCTGTCCTCACCACGGTCCTGCTTGATCCGTCGCAGGGCTTCCTGCCGGCGCACACGACAGCAGCGGCGCGGCAAGTCGACTACGGGCTGGCGATGGGCGCCTTCTTCCTGTCTTGGTTCCTCGGCGCCGCCTACATCTCCAAGCTCTCCGATTCCATCGGCCGCAAGCGCGGTATCCTCATCTGCCTCTCCGGCAATCTCCTCGGCTATGTCCTGACGATCGTGTCGCTGTTCGTCGGCAGTCTCACGCTGCTCGTTGTGGCGCGGATGATCTCCGGCTTCACCGCCGGCAACCAGCCGATCGCCCAGGCCGCCTTCATCGACATGTGCAAGAGCGAGGAGCAGAAGGTGCGGGCCATGAGCCTGGTGGTCATCACCGCCAGCCTCGGGCTCGTCTGCGGGCCGCTGATCGGCGGGGTGCTCTCCGACACGTCCGTGCTCGGCCGGTTTGCGTCGCTCGATCTGCCGTTCTTCGTGGTCTGCGCGCTGGTGATCGTCAACATCGGCTTGATCGTTCTGTTCTTTCGCGACCGCCGCACCGAGCGCCGGCCGGTGCGGATCAGGCCGGTCGAAGTGTTCCTGACGCTATGGCAGGCGGGCCGGCGGCCGGTGGTGCTCAAGCTCTCGATCGTGTTCTTCTTTGCGCAGCTGGCGCTGAACACCGTCTACGTCTTCATGGACAACTTCTTTTACGACCGCTTTCGCTTTCAGCACGTTCGAGAACGGCGTCGCACTGGTTGTCCTTGGCGCCGGCGTCGCGTTTGCGGCCTTCCTCGTCGACCCGCTCAACAGGCACTTCGGCAAGATACATATCATCGGCGCGAGCCTGCTGATGATGGCGGCGGCCATGGTCGTGTCGGTCGTGAACCCGTCGCCGCTCGCTGCCTACGTGCTGGTCTTGCCCTTCGCCATGGGCTTCGGGCTCTACTATCCGGCCGTGCTGGCGCTCTTCTCCGCCTCGGTCGACGAAAGCGAGCAGGGCTGGGTGATGGGCGTCACCGTGGCCTGCCTCACGCTCGGTGCCGGCATCATCTCGCTGGTCGGCGGACATCTCATCGCCATCGACATGCGGCTGCCCTTCCTGATCAGTGCCGGCGCATCGACGCTGGCCATCGTTCTGATGGGGGTGTTGTGGCGGGGTCAGGACATCCGCCGCCTGGACCGGCGGTGAGCGGGAAGAAGGGCTCGCGTCGCCTCCTTCAGGCGGCCGTTCCGGCCTCCGACGCCCCGCGCGGTCTTGATCCCTTCAGCACGGACGCCTTCAGCGTCCCGAGACGCGACCACAGCGCCTTCTGCTCCGCTTCGCTGACGCCGGCGAAGAGCTCGCCGATCCATTCGGCGTGAGCGGCGGCCATCTCGGCGAAGACCTCGCGGCCCTTGTCGGTGAGGCGCACGCGCACGGCGCGCCGGTCGGCCTCCGAGACGTTGCGCTCGATGAGCCCGGCCTGCACCAGCCGCTCCACCAGCCCGGTGACGTTGCCGTTCGACACCATCATGCGGCGCGACAGCTCGCCGAGCAGCAGTCCGTCCTCGACGCGCTCCAGCTGCGCCAGCAGGTCGAAGCGCGGCAGCGTGGTGTCGAACTGCTCGCGCAGGCGCTTGCGCACCTCCACCTCGATCAGATTGGTGCTGGCCAGCAGCCTGCAGCCACAGCCGCAGCTCGGTCGCATGGTCCTGCGGCCGCTCCGACACCTTCGAACTCGGCGTCCAGATGCGGGCGGACGTCGATCGGCGCGGCTGTATCCTGTTTGCTCACGGACCATCCTGCTCCTCAACGATGACCGCATGCCGAGAGCGTCACTGTCGGCGCGCCGCAAGTGTTTTATGTCTAAACAAACCGACGGAATCCGCAAGGCAGGCGACGATCATTCGGCAACCTCAAGTCGCGCTCGAGCCAGCCGGGATCGACCTCCGGCAAGGGATCGCCGCCTTCAGCTCGGCGGTATAGGGGTGCTCCGGCGCATCGAAGAGCGGGCCGGTCGGCCGGTTCTCCAGGATTTCGCCGCGCCGCATGACGATGACCCGGTCGCACAGCCGGCGCACCACCGAGAGGTCGTGGCTGATGAACAGCACCGTCAGCCGCAGCTCGCTCTTCAGCTGTTCGAGCAGCCGCAGGATCTGCGCCTGGCTGGAGACGTCGAGACCGGAGACGATCTCGTCGGCGAGCACGAAGCGCGGCTTCGTCGCGATGGCGCGCGCGATGCCGACGCGCTGGCGCTGGCCGCCGGAAAGCTCGTGCGGATAGCGCGCGGCGAAGGCGGGCGGCAGGCCGACCGTCTCCAGCGCCTCCGCCGCCAGGCTGCGCGCCTCGCGTCGCGGACTGTCGCCACGCCGTGGAAGAGCAGCGGGCGGGCGATCGTCGTGCCGACGGTCAGCCGCGGATTGAGCGAGGAGAGCGGGTCCTGGAAGATCACCTGCAGGTCGCGGCGGAGCGGCCGCAGCGCCTCCTCGTCGCGATGGGCGATGTCCTCGCCGGCGAAGCGGATGCGAGCCGGCGGCGGGCTCGATCAGGCGCACCAGCGTCCGCCCGAGCGTGGTCTTGCCGGAGCCGGACTCGCCCACCACGCCGACCACCGTCCCTTCCTCGACCGCGAAGCTGATGTCATTGAGGATCGTCACCATCGGCCGCCGCCCGAACAGCGCCTTGCGGTTCGGATCGGGGAGGGCGACGGACAGGCCCTCGACCTGGAAGAGGGGCTCGGTCATGGGCGCCCGCCAACCATGATGCCCGCATCCTGAGGCGCGGGTCCGACTCCGTCGGGGTCGCCTCGAAGGATGGCGGCACGCTCCGGCTCGTGCTTCGAGGCTCGCCGCTTCGCAGCGAGCACCTCGGCATGAGGGAGATGTTGGGAGATTGCCGCAGGCTTCCGTGCAATTTCATCGCCGCGCCTCCACCCATTTCGCGTCGGCGGCGTGGATCTCCCGCCACGTCGCGTCGATCACCTCGGCGGGGACGGGGACGAGCGACTCGTCGGGCCGGTCGTAGCGCGGCGTCGCGGCGATCAGCGCCGCCGAGTAGGGATGCTGCGGCGCGTGCGAAGAGGCTCGTCGACGTCCGTGTCCTCGACCACCGAGCCGCCGAAGAGCACCGTCACCTTCTGGCAGATCTTGGCGACCACGCCGAGATCGTGGGTGACGAAGAGGAGCGCGGTGCCGTGGCGCGCCTGCATCTCGGCGATGAGGCGCAGGATCTGCTTCTGCACCGTCACGTCGAGCGCCGTAGTCGGCTCGTCGGCGACGATGAGCTTCGGCTCGGCGGCGAAGGCGGAGGCGATCAGCACGCGCTGGCGCATGCCGCCGGAAAGCTGGTGCGGGTAGCTGGCGAGCACGCGCTCCGGATCGGTGATGTGCACCTCGTTCAGCAGCGTGCAGCGCTCGCGCTCGCGCGCCGCAGCGCGGCTGAGGCCGAGGATCGCGGTCAGCCGGTCGGTCATCTGGCCGTTCGATGCGGCGGACCGGGTTGAGCGCGGTCAGCGGGTCCTGCGGGATGAGCGCCGAGGTGCGCGCGATGAGCCGCCGCCGCTCGCGCTCGGGCATGGCGAGGAGCTCCTTCCCGCCGAGCCGCACCGAGCCGTCGACCACCGTCACCGCGTGCGGCAGGATGTCGAAGATCGTCTTGCCGATCATGATCTTGCCGGCGCCGCTTTCGCCCACCAGCCCGCGCACCTCGCCGGGCGCGACGTTGAGGCTCACTTCGCGCAGCAGCCGATGCGCCAGGCTCGGCCTTCAGCGCGATCGACAGGCTGGCGATGTCGAGATAGGCGCCGCTCATTGCAGCACCGGGTCGAAGCGGTCCTTCAGCCCCTCGCCGAACTGGCCGAAGGCGAGCACCGTCAGGAACAGCACGATGAGCGGGAAGACCAGCACCCACCAGGCGAAATGGATGATGGTGCGGCCCTCCGCGATCATGCCGCCCCAGGTCGGATCGTCGGTGGAGATGGAGAGGTTCACGAAGGAGAGGATCGCCTCCACGATGACGGCGATCCCCATCTCCAGCGACAGGAGCGCCACGATGGTGGGCAGCACGTTCGGCAGCACCTCCTTCGTCAGGATGGAGGCGCGCGAGAAGCCGACGATGCGGGCGCTGTCGACGTAGTCCATGCGGCTCTGCGCCAGCGTCTCGGCGCGCACCACGCGGGCAGAAGCGGATCCAGTCGATCACCACGATGGCCAGGATCACCGAGTGCAGCCCGGTGCCGATGACGGCGACGAGCAGGATGGAGAAGAGCACCGGCGGGAACGCCATCCAGATGTCGACGATGCGCGACACGACCTGGTCGACCCAGCCGCGGAAATAGCCGGCGAGCAGCCCCAGCACCGAGCCGATGACGCAGGCCGCGGCGCGGCGACGAAGGCGACGGTGAGCGCGATGCGGCTGCCGTAGATGATGCGCGAGAGGACGTCGCGGCCGAGCCCGTCGGTGCCGAGCGAGTAGCCGGGCTCCGAGCCGTTCAGCCAGGCCGGCGGCAGGCGCTGCAGCAACAGGTCCTGCGCCAGCGGGTCGTGCGGCGCGATCGAGCGGCGCGAAGAGCGGCGCAGATCGACACGATCGCCAGCCAGGCGCCCGGCAGGATCAGTCGCCAGGAGAGCGGCGCGCCGGCGGTTTTGCGACGGCCTCAGCCATGGCGCAGCCTCGGGTTGAGCACGCGCGTAGAGGAGATCGACGCCGAGATTGATGCCGACGAAGAGCACCGCGAAAAGCAGCACGATCCCCTGGATCAGCGGCAGGTCGCGGTTGATCACCGCGTCGATGGCGAGGTTGCCGAGCCCTTCGTAGGAAAAGATGCGCTCGATGATCACGGTGCCGCCGATCAGGAAGGTGAGCTGCACGCCGGTCAGCGTCAGCGTCGGCAGCATGCGCGTTGCGCATGGCGTCGCGAGAGGATCACGCGGCGTCTCGCGGAAGCCCTTGGTGCGCGCCAGCATCACGTAGTCCTGCTGGATCGTCTCCTTCAGCGACGACTTGAGGAGCTGCGCGATGACCGCGGCGAGCGGCAGCGCCAGCGCGATGCGCCGGCATCAGCATGTGGTCGAGGAGGTCGGCGGTGATGTCGAAGCGCAGGCGCACGATGCTTTCGATGAGATAGAACTGCGTCACGAAGGGCAGGTCGAGGCTGCGGCGAGACGCGGCCGGATATCTCGAAGACCGGCCAGGCGACGCCGAGCGCCAGGATCAGCGCCAGGCCCCAGAGGAAGTCCGGCACCGAAAGCGCGATGCCGCTCACCAGGTCGACGCCGGTCTCCGCCGGGCGTCTCGCGCCAGCGCGTCGCGACGAAGGCGAGCGTGGTGCCGAGCACGACGGCGATGACAAGCGCCAGCAGGCAGAGCTCCAGCGTCGCCGGCAGGCGGTCGAGCACGATGGTGAGCACGTTCTGGCGGAGCGAGATCGAGGTGCCGAAATCGCCGTGCAGCACGCTGTCCGAGCCAGATGACGAATTGCTGCGGGATGGACTTGTCGAGGCCGTAGAGCGCGCGTCAGCCGGTGCGATGTCCGCCTGCGTGGCGCCGGGCGGCAGCATCATGGCGATGGGGTTGCCGGGCGCCACGCGGATGACGACGAAGACGATGACCGCGACGCCGAACAGCGTGATCAGCGTCGTCACACAGCGGGTCAGGATCGCGCGCAGCGCGTGTCATTTCGAGCGGAGCCGCCTCAGTAGCGCTGCGCCGATCGGCTTGCCACGGCGATCGCCATCCCCGACTGTCGTCATGCCCGGACTTGATCCGGGCATCCATTGCCGCGACGCGGTCGGTGACCTGAAGAGCCGTCACGGAATGGATTGCCGGGTCAATCCCGCTTCAAGTCGGCGAACCGGCGATGACGACAAAGGGGCAGCGCTCGGGCGGTCACGCTTGCGCTCGCCCCGATCGTCCGTCAGCCCGCCGGCTTCATCAGATACGGCTGCACCGCGCCGGAGACGTGCGGCGTGACGTCGACGCTTGTCGGAGAAGATGATCGGCTGCACGTACTGGAGCAGCGGGATGACCTCGCCTTCCTCGGCGATGTGCTTGTCGACCGCCTTGTAGCCGGCGATGCGCTTCGCCTCGTCCGGCTCGCCCCAGAGCGGGCCGATCATGTCGATCATGTCCTGGCCGTCCCACACGGAATGCGGCGAGGGGCCGAACATGGCGAAGCCGGTGGAGGTCGCCGGGTCGCCGATCGAGTTGCCCCAGTTGTAGAAGGCGGCGGGCGCCAGCTTGTCGGCGGCGCGCAGCTCGTAGTGCTTGGCGATCTCGTAGACCTCGATCTCCGCCTCGATCCCGACCTTGCGCCACATGCCGACGATCGCCTGGATCATCTCGTAGTCCTTCGGCTTGAAGCCGCGCGTCGTCTGGATCTTGAATTTGACCGGATTGTCGACCGAGTAGCCGCTGGCGGCGAGCAGCTCCTTCGCCTTCTCCGGATCGTAGGGCACGGTGATCGACGGATCGTAGGCGTCGTATTCCGGCGTCTGCAGCGTGTCGATCTTCACGCCGTAGCCGTTCGAGCAGCCGGTCGATCAGAAGCTGCTTGTCGATCGAATAGCAGGCCGCGAGCCGCACGTTCTTGTCGGTCATCGGCTCGACGTCGTTGATGAAGATCATCGCGATGTCGGAGATCGGCGTCGTGACGCCCTTCAGGCCCGGCTTCTCCTTCAGGCGGTCGAACTCGTCATAGGGGATGTCGAACGTCGACCTGGCTCTTGCCGGATTCGATCTCCGCCACGCGGCTCGTCGCGTCCGGGCACGAACTTGATGATGACCGACTTGTAGGCGGCCGGCGCCGCCCCAATAGCCCTCGTGCGCCTCGAGCTTGAGGAAGGCGTTGCGCTCGAACTCGCACGACCTTGTAGGGGCCGGAGCCGATCGGGCTTGGCCTCGAAGCCCTCCGCGCCGACCTTCTCGTAATAGGCCTTGGGCAGCACGTAGCCGGTGAGGAAGCCCATCCACTTGAAGAGCGTCGGCTCGAACTCCTTCACGTCGGCGGTGATGACGTTGCCGTCGATGGAGAAGTTGCCGATCTTGCCCCAGACGAACTGGATCGGGTTGCCGGTCGTCGGGATCGCCGGCGCGCTCCAGCGACCAGACCACGTCCTCCGGCGTCACCGGCGAGCCGTCGTGCCAGGTCGCGCCCTCGCGCACCGTCATGTGGACCTTGGTGCGGTCGTCGTTCCAGCCCCACTCCGTCAGCAGGCCGGGCATGAGCTTCGAGGTCGGGCGCCTGGCGCGATATACTGGTCGAAGACCGACTGGTAGATGCCCTGGATGGTCGGGTTCACCGCCGAGGGGCCGACGGTCGGGTCGAAGGAGGGCAGGTTGACGTTGTAGGCGATGGTCAGCTCGTCGCCCTGCGGCGAAGGCGCGAAACGGCAGGCCGGCGGCGGTGACGAGCGCCGCACCGGCGGCCCCCCGCTTCATAAGATCGCGTCTTGTCAGCATGATAACCCCTCTCCCTGGCTTTCGGCGAAACGCCGTCCCCAATGTCGCACTGCCGGCAAAAGCCCCGCTTTCACACCGGCTTGCGAAGATATTTCAAGTTTAGAGTTTTGCGCGATCATGGGTCAAGCGGATCGCGCGCAACACTGTGTTGCCGTGGCGATTATGTTAGATGGTCGGCCCATGAGCACCGTAATCACGCTCCAGGATCGGAAGAAGGCGCGCGTGGAACAAATCCGCGCCGGCTTCGCAGAGTTGCGCGAGCTCTTGTCGGAGTATGGCCGCACCCACGGCGGCCGGTTCTGGATTTACGGGTCGGCAGCGACAGGCCGCTTTCACTTCGAAAGCGACATCGACGTCCTTGTCGATTTTGACGGCGCGGCCACGTCAGCGGCATTTGCCTTCGTCGAGAGGGAAGCGGTCCGCCTGGGGTTGAAGCTGGACGCCCAGCCGAAAACCTGGTGTTCGCCCGCCTTGCTGAGAAGAATTGAGAAGAGTGCGTTGGTGCTGCCGTGAGCGACGCACGCTGGTTCGAGGTCGACGCGGACATCGGTACCTGCCGTCGCCCCGCGATTCTTCAGCGCTCGTCTCGCCGAGGCCGCCGACGAGACGCGGCGTTTCCGGCACCGGGCGGCTCACAACTACGATAACTTTCGGCTGAGCGAAATCGCACCGACGATTGCTGCTGCCAAGCTTCTCGCCGAGTGCCTTCAGACTGAGATACACGCCTTCAAGGGCGTTATCGAGCCACCAGCGACGAGCGGCTAGAGGCGAAGGCGTGGCGGAGGGAGCATGGCCGGTGTTGGCGTCGGGGTGGACGTCATCACCCCAGCGTGCAAGCAGTGAGTCCGCTCCGAGTTTGTTTTTCCAGCGGGCTCCATCCCGATATCGAAATCCTTAGCGCCCATGATCCCGATCTTCGACGGCCACAATGACGTGCTGCTGCGTCTCATCCGCAAGGGTGAGGCGGACGGCGGAGCCGGCAGCTTTCTCAACGGCGACGGGGTCGGGCAGCTCGACCTGCCGCGCGCCAGGGCAGGCGGCTTCGCCGGCGGCCTCTTCGCCGTCTTCGTCCCGCCGCGGCAGGGGGGTGGGGGGCTGGGCGAGCAGATGCAGGCGGCGGAATACGACGTTCCGCTGCCGGACCTGCTGGAGCTTACGGCTGCACAATCCTATGCGCTCGACATGGTGGCGCTGCTCATGCGGATCGTGCGCACCTCCGACGGCGCCGTGCGCCTTTGCCGCACGGCCGGCGAGATCGACGCGGCGGTGGAGGCGGGGGCGCTCGCCACGGTGCTGCATTTCGAGGGCGCGGAGCCGATCGACCGCGACCTGAAGATGCTGGACGTGCTCTACGCGGCCGGGCTGCGCTCGCTCGGCCTGGTGTGGAGCCGGCCCAATCTCTTCGGCCATGGCGTCCCGTTCCGCTTCCCCAGCACGCCCGACACCGGGCCGGGGCTCACGGACGAAGGCAAGGCGCTGGTCAAGGCCTGCAACGAGATGAAGATCGTCGTCGACCTGTCGCACATCACCGAGAAGGGTTTTTGGGACGTCGCCGAGGTCAGCGGCGCGCCGCTCGTCGCCAGCCATTCCAACGCGCACGCGCTCTGCCGGCATGCCCGCAACCTGACCGACCGGCAGCTTGCCGCGATCCGCGACAGCGACGGCATGGTCGGCATCAACTTCGCCACCTGCTTCCTGCGCGAGGACGGGCGCATGCGCGCCGATACCCCGCTGAGCGACCTGGTCCGCCACGCCGACTACCTGATCGAGCATGTCGGGGAGGATCGCGTCGGCTTCGGCTCCGACTTCGACGGCGCCGGAATACCGGAGGAGATGGGCAACGTGGCCGGGCTGCCGAAGCTCCTCGATGCCTTTCGGGCGGCCGGCTATGACGACGCGATGCTGAGGAAACTCTGCTTCGACAACTGGCTCGGCCTGCTCCGCCGCACCTGGGGCGCGTAAACGCCGTAGCCCGGATGGGGGGAGCGGAGTGTGGGACAGCGTGGGCACGGGCCCCCACCCCGGATTTCGCTTCGCTCCATCCGGGCTACGAGACGAGCGCTACGGGGCGAGCATTTTCGCCAGCATCGTGCCGGAGCCCGCGCCGGCGCCGGCGCCCGGCCAGGTCGACGCGCCGATGAGGTAGAGGTCCTTGACCGGCGTCGCGTAGCGCGCCCAGCCGGGAATGGGACGGAACAGGAAATTCTGCGATCAGATGATGGCTGCCGGCGACCTGGTCGCCGCCCACGAGGTTGGGGTTGCGGCGCTCCAGGTCGGCCGGGCTCTCCACGTGGCGCCCGAAGATCTTTGCTTTCGTGCCCGGTGCGTAGCGTCTCCAGGATGTCGATCGCCCGGTCGGCATAGGCATCCTTGGCCGCGTCCCAGTCGCTGCGCGGCGATCTTGCCGGCCGCGTCGCCGCGGATTTCCGCAGGCAGCGCCCGCACCTGGACCCACAGGATATGCTTTCCCTCCGGCGCCCGCGACGGGTCGATGG
This sequence comes from uncultured Alphaproteobacteria bacterium, assembly GCA_963801225.1. Classification (GTDB taxonomy): domain Bacteria; phylum Pseudomonadota; class Alphaproteobacteria; order Rhizobiales; family Afifellaceae; genus DASWJZ01. The sequence goes on along the minus strand of CAWDED010000007.1, from coordinate 367,831 downwards.
CGGTCGGCTGGCCGACGACGAGCACCGGCTCGGCCGGCAGCAGGCCCGCCACCGCTTCGGAATAGGCGCGCGCCATCATGTCGAGATCGGGCGCCAGGTGCACATAGGCGAAGCGCTTCAGCTCCTCGCCGGCCGCCCAGTCCGGCAGGCCGGAGACGGCGAGGTGCACCATCATCGTGCCCGGCCCGTAGCGGAATTTCTGCGCGCCCTTGTCGTAGCCGGCATGCGCCGGTGCCGCCGGCGAGCAGCCTGCCGGCGAGCGCCGTCGGGGTGACGCCGGCGATCACCGCGCGCTTCGCCTCGATGGTCTCGCCGCCGGCGAGGCGCACGCCCGCGGCGCGCCCGTCGCTTGCGGACGATCTCCGCCACCTCGGCGTTGAGCGTCACCGAGCCGCCGAGCGCCTCCAGCCGCGCTACCATGGCCTTGATCATGGTATCGGCGCCGCCCTGGCCGATCACCATGCCGAAGCTCTGGTTGGCCATGCTCTCCAGGTAGGGGAAGAGCGCGCCGCCGGCGATGTCGGGCGAGAAGTCGAGATGCATGCCCCAGGCGCCCATGCGCGGCGCGGATTTCCGGCGATCTCGAAATGCTGCTCGAGGAACTCCCGCGGCGAAGAGGCGAGCATGCCGTGCGGTCTCGAGCATCCAGGCCGCGCCCTTGCCCGCCAGGCCTTCCACGCCGTCTTGGCGAGCGCCCGCTTGGTCATCGGCGAGCCGAGCAGCGCGAAGATGAACGGCGCATCGCCGCCGAAAGTCCGCGACCATCTCGCGCCACGTCGCCGCGTCCGCTTCGGAGAATTGCGCCGCCCGCGCCGACCGTCGTCTCCAGGTCCTTGGAGACCCCGAACCAGCGTCCGTCGCGCATCGGCGAGGCGAAGCAGTGCTCGGCCGGCACGAAGGCAAGGCCGTGCTCGGCAAGCGCCGCGCCGTGCTCGGCCATGAAGGGGGAGCCGGCGAAGAGGCTGAGGTTCATCGCATAGAGATCGTGGCGGAAGCCGGGGAGGGTGACTTCTTCGGTGCGCACCGCGCCGCCGGCCTTGTCGCTCTGCTCGAACACGCCGACCGACCAGCCTTTGCTGGCCAGATGGATGGCCGCGGCCAGCGCGTTATGCCCGGCGCCAACGAGCACGGCGTCGAATGCCATGTGCCTTGTCCCTCCCGGCGCTGCCCATCTCCCCGCTCTCATCCCGAGGTGCGAGCGGAGCGAGCCTCGAAGGATGGCGGCGACCATGGGGGCTCGTGCTTCGAGGCGCGTCCCTCGACAGGCTCAGGACGCGCACCTCAGCATGAGGGAGAGGTCGGGAGCCCGTTGCCGCGACTATATTTCAACGTTCGATATTTGCAAATGCATAGTTCCAGGCGTAGTGTCCCGACCCGCGGAAAGCCCGCAACGCGGAGGGAGACCATGACGGCGAAGGATACGCTGGCGCAGCTCGCATCGATGCTGGTTTCGGGGAATGTCGAGGTGGTGGACCTGGCGGTGCCGCTCGGTCCCGACACGCCGCTCATCAAGCTGCCGCCGCCCTTCAAGCAGACGCCGCCGGTCAAGGTCCACACGATCTCCAACTACGACGACGACGGCCCCTACTGGTCGTGGAACTGGCTGGAGCTCGGCGAGCATTCCGGCACGCATTTCGACGCGCCGCATCACTGGATCACCGGCAAGGACTACAAGGACGGCGCCACCGACACGCTGCCGGTGCAGAAGCTCGTGGCGCCGGTCAACGTCATCGACTGCAGCAAGGAGACCGCCGAGAACGAGGACTATCTCCTCAGCGCCGACGGCGTGAAGGCCTGGGAGAAAGAGCACGGCGACATCGGCAAGGGCGAGTGGGTGGTCATGCGCACCGGCTGGTTCCCGCGCAACCGCAGCGAGGCGGAGTTCCTCAACGTCAGGGACAACATGCCCCATTCGCCCGGGCCCCACGGTCGATTGCATCGAATACCTCATCGGCAAGGGGATCGTCGGCTGGGGCACCGAGTGCGTGGGCACCGATGCCGGCATGGCGGGCACCTTCGACCCGCCCTATCCGGCGCACAACCTGCTGCACAAGAACGACCGCTTCGGTCTCGCCAGCCTCGCCAATCTCGACAAGCTGCCGCCGAAGGGCGCCATCCTCATCGCCGCGCCGCTGAAGTTCGTCAACGGCACCGGCAGCCCCATCCGCGCGCTGGCGCTGGTGCCGAAAGGCTGAGCCGGATTTGAAGGCTGCGCCGGACATTTCGGGGGCCACCCACATCTCCCTCATGCTGAGGTGCTCGTCGCTGCAGGCGGCGAGCCTCGAAGCACGAGCCCGTGAGCGTGCGGCCGTCCTTCGAGGCCGTCCCGACTGCGTCGGAACGGCACCTCAGGATGAGGGCTTCTATTTGCCGCCATTCCGGTTCGGCCGTAGGCCCGCCGCGCGGCTGGAGGCCTGAGTCATGGCCACCGCAGCTGACTACGTCATCGTCGGCAGCGGCATCAACGGGCTCACCTGCGCCGCGCTGCTGGGCAAGAGCGGCCAGCGGGTCCTGCGTGCTGGAGCGCGAGGCGGTGGCCGGCGGCTGCATGCGGACGGAGGAGATCACCGCGCCCGGCTACCGGCACGACGTGATGGCGGCGACCTTCGTGCTGTTCATCACCTCGCCGGCCTTCGCCAAGCTCGGCGCCGACCTGGCGCGCCACGGCCTCGACTTCGCGCACACGCCGACGCCCGACCGGCGTGCTGCTGCCGGACGGGCAGAGCCTCGTCCTTTCGACCGATCGCGCAACCAACGTGGCGCGCTTCAACGCAGGTCATGGCGGGGGAGGGCGACCGCTTCGCAGCGGACGTCGACACGGTCGCGCGCGAGGCGCCGCTTCTGTTCGGGCTGCTCGGCGGCGCGCTGTGGACGTGGAGCACCGCAAAGCTGCTCTTCGGCGAAGGGCGCCGCCGCGGCCCGCGCGGGCTCGCTGCCCGTCTCGGCGAGGCGCTGATCTCCGGCCGCGGCTGGCTGGAGACGCGATACCGCTCGGAGCTTGATGCGGGCGCTCTTCGCCCCATGGGCGCTGCATGCCGGGCTCGGGCCGGAAAGCGCCTTCGCCGGCGAGATCGGCCGCGTCATCGCCTTCGCGATGGAGGCGGCCGGCGCGCCGGTGGCGAAAGGCGGCGCCGGCAAGGCGGTCGGAAGCGTTCGTCCGGCCTGATCGAGGAGCAGGGTGGCGAAGTGCGCACCGGCGCCGACGTGGCGGAGATTCTCGTCTCCGACGGACAGGCAACCGGCGTGCGGCTCGCCGAGCGGCGAGACCGATCGAGGCGGCGCGCGGCGTCATCTGCTCCGTGACGCCGACGCAGCTCTACGAGCGCCTGCTGCCGGCGATGCCGCGGGCGGCGCAGATCGCGCGAGCGCGCCGAGGCTTATCGCTACGGCAAGGGCGACATGCAGATCCACTACGCGCTGAAAACGCCGCCGCGCTGGAAGAATCCGGAGCTCGGCAGCGTGGCGCTGCTGCACCTGACGCCCGGCCTCGACGGCGTGTCGAAGGCGGTGAACGAATGCGAGCGCGGCATGCTGCCGGAGGTGCCGACGATCTGCGTCGGCCAGCCGCATGCGCTCGATCCCTCGCGCTGTCCCGAGGGCGCCGGCATCCTCTGGCTGCAGCTCCCCGAGGCGCCGCGCATCATCAAGGGCGACGCCGCCGGCACGATCGCACGTCGGCGCGACGGCGCGTGGACCGAAGCGCGTGCGCGAGGCCTATGCCGACCGGGTCGAGGCGATCCTTGCAGAGCCACATCGACGGCTTCGCCGAAAACGTCGTCGCGCGCCGCGCCTATTCGCCGTCGGACCTTGAGGCGCTCAACATCAACCTCGTCGGCGGCGATCCCTATGGCGGCGCCTGTTCCATCGACCAGTTCTTCATCTGGCGGCCTTTCGCCGACAGCGTGAACCACAAGACGCCGATCACCGGGCCTCTACCAGATCGGCGCCTCGACGCATCCCGGCGCCGGGGCTGCGCGGCGGCTCCGGCTTCGCGCTCGCCGAGCGGCTGGCATGAGGGCGGCGCGATGCTGAAGACCGACACGCTCGCCGCAAGCCGCGCGGCACAGGCCGAGGCAGCCGAGCGCCGTTCCGACCCTGGCCGAGATCGGGCTCGACCATTTCGCGCCCTATCTGATCAACCGGATCTCGGCGCGCTGGAACGCCGACCTGCAGGAGCAGCTGCAAGGAGCACGGGCTCACCACGCTGCAGATGCGGGTGCTCGCGATCCTGTCGGTCATGCCGGGCGCGACGGTGAACGAGCTCGCGCGTCTTTGCGGTCACGGAGCAGTCGACGATGAGCCGGACGCTGGACGGCATGGAGCGCGAGGGCCTGGTGCGCCGCAAGAACCGGCCCGGCGACATGCGCGTGCGCGAGCTGCACCTGACCGAGAAGGGCCGCAAGGCGTTCCAGCGCGATCTGGCCGGTCATGCACGGCTCGTTGAGGGAGATGTTCGCCGGGATCTCGGACGCGGAATACGAGACGCTGATCGCGCTGTTGACGCGGGTGCTGGGGAACATCCGCCGGCACGACTTTTGAGTGGGGTCCAGCACGCCGCGTTCTTGCGGTCGCGTTGAAGGGAGAACCAGAATGACGAGTTTTCTTCAGTAGTTCGCGTAGTCGGTTCGATCGTGGCGGCTACCGGCTGGGCCGGCGCGGCATCCGCGGGAATTCCGGGCATGACGGGCATGGACCATGTCGGCATCACGGTTCCCGACATCGAGCGAGGCCGAGCACTTCTTCGTCGACGTCGTCGGGTGCGAGAAGGCGATGTCGTTCGGCCCGTTCCGCGACGACAAGGGCACCTTCATGCAGGACCTCCTCAACGTGGATCCGCGCGCCGTGATCGAGCAGATCACGCAGCTGCGCTGCGGCCACGGCAGCAATATCGAGCTGTTCCAGTACACGGCGCCCGACCAGAAGACCGACATGCCGAAGAACAGCGATTACGGCGGCCACCACCTGGCGTTCTATGTGGAAGACATCAACGCGGCGGCGGCCTATTTCAAGGAGAACGGCATCCGGACGCTGATGGGGCCGTTGCCCGATCGAAGAAGGACCGGCGGCCGGGCAGACGATCCTGTATTTCTTCGCGCCCTGGGGCCTGCAGCTCGAAGCGATCACCTATCCGGACGGGATGGCCTACGAGAAGGACGGCGGGCCGATTCTCTGGTCGACCCGGAACCCGGCGGAATAGGCGCCCGACCGACCAAAGGGGCGGCACGGGACTGAAGGAGAAAGCTCATGGCCGAACGGTCATTCGCAAAGGAAGTGCAGCAGCTGAGGATCGGCGCGGGCGAGGAGTTCCGCGGCGAGGGCATCCTCGCCATCACCAAGGCGCTGCTGGAATGCGGCGTCGGCTATGTCGGCGGCTATCAGGGCGCGCCGATCTCGCACCTGATGGACGTGCTCGCCGACGCGCAGGACATCCTGGGCGAGCTCGGCGTGCATTTCGAAGCGAGCGCGTCGGAGGCGGCGGCGGCGGCGACGCTCGCCGCTTCCGTGCACTATCCGATCCGCGGCGCGGTGACCTTCAAGTCGACGGTCGGCACCAACGTCGCCTCGGATGCGCTCGCCAACCTCGCCTCGGGCGGCGTCAAGGGCGGGGCGCTGATCATCGTCGGCGAGGATTACGGCGAGGGCTCCTCCATCATGCAGGAGCGCAGCCACGCCTTCGCGATGAAGTCGCAGATCTGGCTGCTCGACCCGCGGCCGAACCTGGAGACCATCGTGCAGGCGGTGCGCGACGGGCTTCGAGCTGTCGGAAGTCTCCAACACGCCGGTCATGCTGGAGGTGCGCATCCGCACCTGCCACGTGCACGGCCGCTTCAAGGCGCGCGACAACCAGCGCCCCAAGATGCCGCTCAGCCGAGGCGCTGGAGAACCCGCAGCGCGACCTCAACCGCATCGTGCTGCCGCCGGCCTCCTACCTGCACGAGAAGGAGAAGATCGAGCACCGCTGGCCGGCGGCGGTGAAGTTCATCCGCGAGCGCAAGCTCAACGAGCATTTCGGGCCGCAGGGCCCCGGCCAAGGTCGGCATCGTGCTGCAGGGCGGCATGTACAACGGCGTCATGCGCGCGCTGCAGCATCTCGGCCTCGCCGACATCCGCGGCCGCACCGACGTGCCGCTCTACGTGCTCAACGTCACCTATCCGCTGATCGACGACGAGTTTCTCGATTTCGCCCGCGACAAGGACGCCGTCCTCATCGTGGAGGAGGGCCAGCCGAACCATATCGAGCAGGCCTTCGGCGCGATGCTGCACAAGGCCGGCATCGAGACGAAGCTCTTCGGCAAGGACCCGTTCCCGATGGCCGGCGAATATACCGGCGCAGGTGATGCTGAACGGCATCCGCAATTTCCTGCGCGCCAACGCGGCCGGATCTTCTCGCGCGACCGCGACCGGCTGCCCAACGAGCCGGAGCAGCCGCTGCTCCCGGACCTCTCCAAGGTGGTGCCGCCGCGCCCGCCGGGCTTCTGCACCGGCTGCCCGGAGCGGCCGATCTTCGCGGCGATGAAGCTGGTGGAGGAGGAGCTCGGCGAGCACCATGTGGCGGCCGATATCGGCTGCCACCTGTTCTCCATCATGCCGCCCTTCAACATCGGCGCGAGCACCATGGGCTACGGGCTCGGGCCGGCCTCCGCCTCGGCCTTCAACGTGCCGGCGAAGAAGCGCGTCATCTCGGTGATGGGCGACGGCGGCTTCTGGCACAACGGGCCTTAACAGCGGCATCACCAACGCCGTCTTCAACAAGCATGACGGCGTGACGATCATCGTCGACAACTACTATTCCGCCGCGACCGGCGGGCAGGACATTCCCTCCTCGCGCGCCAAGAACCGCTCGCGCTCGACCAGCCATCCGATCACCGACGCGGTGAAGGGCGTCGGCGCCAAATGGGTGCGCCACATCGACCGCACCTACGACGTGACGAAGGTCCGCGACACGCTGAAGGAAGCGCTGACGACGAAGGAGAAGGGCCCGAAGATCATCGTCGCCTCGTCGGAATGCATGCTGAACCGGCAGCGCCGCGAGCGGCCGCTGCTCGCCAAGGCGATCGACGACGGCAAGCGCTCGATCAAGCCGCGCTTCGGCGTCGACGAGGACGTCTGCACCGGCGACCACGCCTGCATGCGGCTCTCCGGCTGCCCGTCGCTGTCGGTGAAGCCGCTCGACGATCCGCTGCGCGACGACCCGGTCGCGGCGATCGACGAATCCTGCGTCGGCTGCGGCAATTGCGGCGAGGTCGCCGACGCGGCGGTGCTCTGCCCGTCCTTCTACCGCGCCGACGTGATCCACAATCCGAGCGGCTGGGACCGCTTCATGGCGCGCCTGCGCGCCCGCGTCACCGGCTGGCTGCAGCGGCGGCGGGACGGCAAGCGGCTGAGCTTCGGAGCGGTGGGAGCCTAAGCGCGATGCGACCGCCTCCCTCTCGGTTTGTCATCCCGGTTCGGCCCGCCGGGTCCGGCCCCCGGCCGGCCCGAGGACAGGCTCCGGCCAAGACCGGGACTCATGCACCGACAATTCGGGACAGAGGGGAGCGCTGCGTTCTCTCGCCAAACCTTGTGGCCATGGGTCCCGGCCTTGCCGCTCACGCGGCAAACCGGGATGACAAACGAAAGGGGAGACGTGCATGAATCCGCGTCCTGACCCGGCGAACCTCTCCGTCACCGACGACACCGTCATCAAGCTTGCCGTGCTGGCGGTCGGCGGGCAGGGCGGCGGCGTCATCACCGACTGGATCGTGCAGCTTGCCGAGCGCAACGGCTGGTACGCGCAGGCGACCTCGGTGCCCGGCGTGGCGCAGCGCACCGGCGCCACGATCTACTATGTCGAGATGGTGCCGGAGGGCGCCGGCACGCCGATCCTGTCGCTGATGCCGACGCCGGGCGACGTCGACATCGTGCTCGCGGCCGAGCTGATGGAGGCGGGGCGCGCCATCCAGCGCGGCTTCGTGTCGCCCGACCGCACGACGCTGATCACCTCCACGCATCGCACGCTCGCCGTCATCGAGAAGGTGGTTCCGGGCAGCGGCATCGCCGATCTCGAGCCCGGTGCTCGACGCCGCGCACGAGCGCGTCGAAGCGCTTCCTCGGCGCCGACCTCGACCGGCTCGCCGTGGAGAACGGCAGCGTCATCTCCGCCAGCCTGTTCGGCGCGCTTGCCGGCGCCGAACGTCCTGCCGTTCCCGACGGAGAGCTTTCGAGGCGACCATCGAGGCCGGCGGCCGCGGGGCCGCGGCGAGCCTCAAGGCGTTCCGCGCCGGCTACGAGGCGGTGCAGAGGCCCGCAGGCGGAGGACGCGCAAGGCCGCGCGCGTTCCGGAGGCGCCGAGTCGGCGACGCGCGCCGACGCGGCGCCTGTCCGGACCCGAGGACCAGACGCGCGCCTGGCGCGGCGCTGACGGCGGCGATCAAGCGCGACTTCCCCGCGGAGGCGCAGCGCCATGCTGCTGCGCGGGCTGGAGAAGGTCGTCGACTTCCAGGACGTCGCCTATGGCGAGGAATATCTCGACCGCCTGCGAAGCGTCTTGCGCGCTCGACGCCGCGGCAGGCGGCGCGGCCGAGGGCCATCGCTTCACGATCGAGGCGGCGAAATATGTCGCCAACGCCATGGCCTATGACGACGTGATCCGCGTCGCCGACCTGAAGACGCGCGCCGTCGCGCTTCCGCCGCGTCGAGAGCGAGATGGGCGTCGGCCCGAACGAGGTGATGCACGTCACCGAGTTCATGCATCCGCGCATCGAGGAGGTCTGCGGCACGATGCCGGCCGGGCTCGGCGCCTTCATCCTCAAGCGCGAAGGGTTCGTGCGGGCGCTCAACCGCGTGGTCAACAAGGGCCGGCACGTGCGCACCGACACGATCCGCTGGTTCCTCATGCTCTACGCGCTCGCCGGCATGCGCCGCTTCCGCCGGGCACGCTGCGCCACCGAGTCGAGACGGCGCACCTGGAGGAATGGCTGAAGCTGGCGGAGGACACCGTGCGCAAGGACTACGCGCTCGGCGTCGAGGTGCTGCGCTGCCGGCGCCTCATCAAGGGCTACAGCGACACGCACGAGCGCGGCACGTCGAAATACGACCGCGTCATCTCCGCGCTGCCGGTCCTCGCCGGCCGCGACGACGCGGCCGACTGGCTGCACCGCCTGATCGAGGCGGCGCTGAAGGACGAGAAGGGCGAGATGCTCGACGGCGCTCTGCAGACGATCAAGACTCTGTAGCGAAGCCCGCCGGTTAGTCGCGGGAATCCATTCGCCGCATCGCCCAGCGTACGACGCCGCCGACCCAGAGGAAGCCGAGGACACCACCGAGGTACACATTCATCGTGCCGCCCGGCGCAATGAACCCGCTCTGCCCGAAGACGGTGATCGTCTCGATGGCCTGCTCGACAAAGAAGATGATGCTGAGCCAGGTGAGCCAGCGCGGAATGATGGGCGATGCACCAAGCCCGAGAGCGGCGACCGGCGCTGCCATGGTCATCGTGGATCCGTTGACCAGCGGTCCCCAGTAGGCCGGTATGTCGAAGATGACCCGGGCGGCGGCCGGGTCGAGACCGTCCGGATGAAATGCCAGGCCCGCCCAGAACCAGGCCTGAACTTGAGCCGTCAGGGCGAACCCGAGGAACTCCGGCAAAGAAGATATAGCGATGCGGCTTGGGAAGCAGGGCTGCAATCTGCCCGGCGAAGACGGCGAGCCCGAGCGAGAAAAACGCCGCCGTCCAAGCGTAGATGCGGGCACTCGTACCGTTGCTCGAAAACCATTCGACGATCTCCTGACCGCTGGAGTTCGATGGTCGGGAACGAATTGCCCAGCGCCACGAAGCTGCCGACGTAGAAAGCGCCTGTCGCCAGGATGTTGATGAGCAGGAGTTGTGACTGTTTCATGGGTTGGTGCGCCGGTCATTGCGGTACAGGCGCCCGCTAACACTGGATCGCGCTCACCACACCCACAAACTAGCGTTCCAGGTCCGGGGGTCAACCAAACGGCGAGGTCTCACAAAACCTTCAAGCTTGAAATATCTTTCCTCCGAGTGCGACAAGGGGCGAAGCGAGAAGGACGTTTGAGCGATGCGGGTTGTGTGTCTCGGCGGTGGCCCCGCCGGGCTCTACTTCGCGATCACGATGAAGCTCCGGAACCCCGACCACGAGGTCGTCGTGATCGAGCGGAACCGGCCCGACGACACGTTCGGCTGGGGCGTGGTGCTCTCCGACGAGACGCTGGAGAATCTCGCCAAGCAACGACCCGCCGAGCGCCGCGGCGATCCGCGGCCATTTCGCCTATTGGGACGACATCGCGGTCAACTACCGCGGCACGCGCACCGTCTCCACCGGCCACGGCTTCTGCGGCATCGGGCGGCGGATGCTGCTCATCCTGCTGCAGCAGCGCGCGCGCGAGCTCGGCGTCGAGCTGCGCTTCGAGACGGAGGCGCAGCCCGCCGCGGCCTACATGGATGACTTCGACATCGTCGTCGCGGCCGACGGGCTGAACTCCAAGGTGCGGCAGGAATTCGCCGAGTACTTCAAGCCCGAGATCGACGTCCGCAAGTGCAAGTTCGTCTGGCTCGGCACGCACCAGAAATTCGACGACGCCTTCACCTTCATCTTCGAGGAGACCGAGCACGGCTGGGTGTGGGCGCACGCCTACCAGTTCGACGACGACACCGCGACCTTCATCGTCGAATGCACCGAGGAGACGTGGCAGAAATTCGGCTTCGGCGACGATGACGCAGGAGGAGTCGATCGCGACCTGCGAGCGCATCTTCAAGGACTATCTCGGCGGCCATCCGCTCATGTCGAACGCCGCGCCATATCCGCGGCTCGGCCTGGATCAACTTCCCGCGCGTGCTGTGCGCAGCGCTGGCACCACGAGAACGTCGTGCTGATGGGCGACGCCGCGGCGACGGCGCATTTCTCCATCGGCTCCGGCTCGAAGCTGGCGCTGGAAAGCGCCATCGCGCTCGCCGACTACCTGCATTCGGAGCCGACACGATCGAAGCGGCGTTCGAGAAATACGAGGACGAGCGGCGCGTCGAGGTGCTGAAGCTGCAATCGGCGGCGCGCAACTCCATGGAATGGTTCGAGGAGGTGGAGCGCTACCTCCATCTCGACCCGGTGCAGTTCAACTACTCGCTGCTCACCCGCTCGCAGCGCATCAGCCACGAGAACCTCCGGCTGCGCGACAAGGAATGGCTGGAGAGCGCCGAGGCGTGGTTCCAGCGGCAGCGCCGGCGCCACCGACAATGTCGCGCGCCCGCCGATGTTCGCGCCCTACAAGCTGCGCGAGCTGACGCTGAAGAACCGCGTCGTCGTCTCGCCCATGGCGCAGTACAAGGCCGTCGACGGCTGCCCGACGGACTGGCACTTCGTGCACTACGCGGAGCGCGCCAAGGGCGGCGCCGGCCTCGTCCATATCGAGATGACCTGCGTCAGCCCGGAAGGGCGCATCACGCCCGGCTGCCCCGGCCTCTATGCGCCGGAGCACGAGCGCGCCTGGAAGCGCATCGTCGATTTCGTGCACGCCGAGACGGACGCGAAGATCTGCGCGCAGATCGGCCATTCCGGCGGCAAGGGCTCGACGCAGCTCGGCTGGGAGGAGATGGACGCGCCGCTGGCGGAGGGGAACTGGCCGCTGCTCTCGGCCTCCGACGTGCCCTGGTCGGAGAAGAACCAGATCGCCGAAGCGCATGGACCGCGCCGACATGGAGCGCGTGAAGGCCGAGTTCGTGGCGGCCGCCGAGATGGCCGAGCGCGCCGGCTTCGACATGCTGGAGATCCACTGCGCGCACGGCTACCTGCTCTCCTCCTTCATCACGCCGGTCACCAACACGCGCGACGACGAATATGGCGGCAGCCTGGAAAACCGCATGCGCTATCCGCTGGAAGTGTTCCGACGCCGTGCGCGCGGTGTGGCCGGACGAGAAGCCGATCTCGGTGCGCATCTCCGCCAACGACTGGGTCGGCGACCGCGGGGTGACGCCGGCCGAGGCGGTGGAGATCGCGCGCATCTTCCAGGAGGCCGGCGTCGACATCTGCGACGTCTCGGCCGGGCAGACCACGCGGCAGGCGAAGCCGGTCTACGGGCGCATGTTCCAGACGCCGTTCTCCGACCGCATCCGCAACGAGACGCGGCATGGCGACCATGGCGGTCGGCAACATCTACGAGCCCGACCACGTCAACTCGATCCTGATGGCGGGGCGCGCCGATCTCGTCTGCCTCGGCGCGGCCGCACCTCTCCGATCCGTACTGGACGCTGCACGCGGCGGCGCAGCTCGGCGACCAGCGGGAGGCCTGGCCGCCGCCCTACTGGGCCGGCCGCGACCAGCTCTGGCGGCTCGCCGAGCGGCGAGGACGCCCAGACGATGAAGATATGAGTGGGAAGACATGAGCATGCTCGATCTCAAGGGACGCAACGCGCTCGTCACCGGCGGCGGCACCGGCATCGGCGCGGCGATTGCCGTGGCGCTCGCCGAAGCCGGCGCGACAGGTGACGATCACCGGCCGCCGCCGCGAGCCGCTGGACGACGCTGGCCGCGAAGCATCGCGGCATCCGCGCGCTCGTCGCCGACGTCACCGACGAGGCGGATATCGCCGCCGCGTTCCGCGAAGCGATCGAGGCCAACGGGCCGCTCTCGATCGTCGTCGCCAATGCCGGCGCCGCGGAGAGCGCGCCTTTCGCCCGCACCAGCCTCGAATCGTTCGAGCGGATGATCTCGGTCAACCTCACCGGCGTCTTCCTCACCCTGCGCGAAGGCGCGAAGGCCATGGCCGGCGCCGACTGGGGCAGGCTGTTCGTCGATCGCTTCGATCGCCGGGCTCGAAGGCCACGCTTATGCCGCGGGCTACTCCGCGGCCAAGCACGGCGCCGTCGGCCTGGCGCGGACGCTCGCCGCCGAGACGGCCGGCAGCGGCATCACCGTCAACGCGATCTGCCCGGGCTACACCGCAACGCCGATGCTGGAGCGGAGCGTCGGCACCATCATCGGCAAGACCGGGCGGAGCGACGAGGAGGCCCGCGAGGCCCTCGCCGGCCTCAATGCCGACGGCCGCATCGTGGAGCCGGAAGAGGTCGCGGCGATGGTGCTGGAGCTCTGCGATCCGGGCTCGGACGCGGTGACGGGCCAGGCGCTCGCAATACCGGAGCTGACCGGCAAGGCGGCTCATGCATAGCGAAAAGGGGGGCGACCGATGACCGAGCTGGCAGGGCTGACGCCATCCCACTTCCGCTGGCGCATGGAGGGCGCTGTCGCGGTCATCTCGCTTGACGCGGCCGGAGCGCAAGAACCCGCTGACCTTCGAGAGCTACGCGGAGCTGCGCGACACGTTTCGCGCGCTGCCCTATGCCGACGACGTGAAGGCGGTGGTGTTCGCCTCGAACGGCGGCAACTTCTCCTCCGGCGGCGACGTGCACGACATCATCGGGCCGCTGGTGAAGATGGACATGAAGGCGCTGCTCGCCTTCACGCGCATGACCGGCGACCTGGTGAAGGCGATGCTCCATTGCGGCAAGCCGATCATCGCCGCGGTCGACGGCGTGTGCGTGGGCGCCGGCGCGATCATCGCCATGGCCTCCGACATCCGCTTCGGCGTCGCCGGAGGCGCGCGTGGCGTTCCTTTTCACGCGCGTCGGGCTGGCCGGCTGCGACATGGGGGCCTGCGCCATCCTCCCGCGCATCATCGGCCAGGGGAGGGCGGCGGAGCTGCTCTATACCGGCCGCACGCTGGAGGCGGACGAGGCGCGAGCGCTGGGGCTTCTTCAACCGCCTCATCCCGGCGGCGAGCCTCGAGCCGCAGGCCATTGCCTTCGCGCAGCGGCTGGCGCGCGGCCCGAGCTTCGCGCATTCGATGACCAAGACGCAGCTCGAACCAGGAATGGTCGATGGGCCTCGAACAGGCCATCGAGGCGGAGGCGCAGGCGCAGGCGATCTGCATGCAGACGCGCGACTTCGAGCGCGCCTACCGCGCCTTCGTCGCCAAGGAGAAGCCCGTCTTCGAGGGCGACTGATGGCGGACCGAGAGCTTCCTTTCCTGGCCCTTCTTCGAGGAGCCGCCACCGGGCGTTCCACGCGGCGCTGGAGGCGTGGTGCGCGGCGAATCTGCCCGTCGGATCACTCCGATGTCGATGCGGCCTGCCGCGATCTCGTGGCGAGGCTCGGCGCGCGGCGGCTGGCTTCGGCACACCGCAATCGGCGACGCGGCGGCGAACGCCTCGACGTGCGCACGCTCTGCCTGGCGCGCGAGACGCTGGCGCGGCATGACGGGCTGGCGGATTTCGCCTTCGCCATGCAGGGGCTCGGCACCGGGGCGATCTCGCTCTTCGGCACGCCGGAGCAGAGGGCATGGCTGAAGAAGACGCGGGCGGGCGCGGCGATCGCCGCCTTCGCGCTGACCGAGGCGCAATCGGGCTCCGACGTCGCCAACATCGCGATGAGCGCGACGCGCGACGGCAATGCCTGGCGGCTCGACGGCGAGAAGACCTGGATCTCCAATGGCGGCATCGCCGATCTCTATGTCGTGTTCGCGCGCAGCGGCGAGGCGCCCGGCGCCAAGGGGCTCTCCGCCTTCCTCGTGCCGGCCGACACGCCGGGGCTGGAGGTCGCCGAGCGGCTTGAGACGATCGCGCCGCATCCGCTGGCGCGCCTGCCGTTTCGACGGCGTGCGCCGTGCCGGCGTCCGGCCTGATCGGCGCGCCGGGCGAGGGCTTCAAGGTCGCCATGTCGGTGCTCGACGTGTTCCGCTCCACCGTCGGCGCGGCGGCGCTCGGCTTCGCGCGGCGGGCGCTCGACGCTTCACGTCGAGCGCGCAACGCAGCCGCGAGCTGTTCGGCGCGCCGATGGCGGAGCTGCAGATGGTGCAGGGGCACATCGCCGACATGGCGCTCGACGTGGATGCCGCGGCGCTCCTCGTCTACCGCGCCGCCTGGACCAAGGACATGGGCGCGGCGCGGGTCTCGCGCGAGGCCTCGATGGCGAAGCTCTTCGCGACCGACCGTGCGCAGAGCGTCATCGACAAGGCGGTGCAGCTGCACGGCGGCGACGGGGTGCAGGCGCGGCTCGGTGGTGGAGCGCCTTTACCGCGAGATCAGGGCGCTCCGCATCTACGAGGGCGCCTCGGACGTGCAGAAGATCGTGATCGCACGACAGGTTCTGGCGGGAGGATAGGCATGCTCGGGCCGTCGGCTCATATCGGACACATTCACGCGCGATCATCTTCCGCCGCCGGAGAGCTGGCCGGCGTTTCTGCTCGCCGGCTTCGACTATCCGGAGCATCTCAACGCCGCGGTGGAGCTGACCGACCGCATGGTGGAGCGCGGCTTCGGCGACCATACGGCGCTGATCGGCCAGGGGCGCATGCGCACCTACAAGGAGCTGGCCGACTGGACCAACCGGCTGGCGCGCGCGCTGGTGGAGGATCTCGGCATCGAGCCCGGCAACCGCGTGCTCATCCGCTCCGCCAACACGCCGGCGATGGTCGCCTGCTGGCTGGCGGCGGTGAAGGCGGGCGGCGTGGTCATCAACACGCTGCCGGAGATGCGCGCCGACGACCTCACCAAGGTGATCGACAAGGCGGAGGTGAAGCTGGCGCTCTGCGACACGCGGCTGATGGACGAGCTGGTCGGCGCCGCCAAGTCGAGCCGCTTCCTCAAGACGGTGATCGGCTTCGACGGCACGGCGAATTTCGACGCCGAGCTCGACCGCCTGGCGCTCGGCAAGCCGGTGCGCTTCGAGGCGGTGAAGACCGGCCGCGACGATGTCGCGCTCATCGCCTTTTCCACCGGCGCCACCGGCGAGCCGCGCGCGACGCTGCACTTCCACCGCGACCTGCTCGCCATCGCCGACGGCTATGCCAAGGACGTGGTCGGCATCACGCCCGACGACGTCGTGGTCGGCACGCCGCCGCTCGCCTTCACCTTCGGGCTCGGCGGCCTGGTCGTCTTCCCGCTGCGCTTCGGCGCCGCCTCGGTGCTGATCGAGGACGCGACGCCGGCCGATCTGGTTGCCGAGATCAAGACCTACAACGCGACGGTGTCGTTCGCCTCGCCATCGGTCTATCAGCGCATCCTGGCGCTGAAGGCCTCGCCCAAGGATCTCGCCACGCTGCGCGTCGCCGTCTCGGCAGGCGACGCCTTGCCGGCGCGGACCTTCGAGGCCTGGACCAAGGCCTACGCGGCGTCCGCTGCTCGACGGCTATGGCGGCACGGAGATGCTGCACATCTTCCTGTCGAACCGGCTGGACGACGCCGCGCCGGTAACGGTCGGCCGTCCGGTCGCCGGCTACGAGATCCGCGTCGTCGACCAATCCATGCACGAGCTGCCGCGCGGCGAGGTGGGCTGGCTCGCGGTGCGCGGGCCGACCGGCTGCCGCTATCTCGACGATCCGCGCCAGAGCGAATTCGTGCGCGACGGCTGGAACCTGACGGGCGACATGTTCCGTCAGGACGAGGCGGGGCGGTTCCACTTCGTGGCGCGCGCCGACGACATCGTCCATTCCGACGGCGATCACATCGCGGCTCCCGAGGTTGAAGCCGCGCTGATGGCGCACCCCTCGGTCGCCGACTGCGCCGTGATCGGCATTCCCGACCGCGAGCGCGGTCAGGTCGTCAAGGCCTTCATCGTGCTCAACGCCGGCGAAAACGGCAGCGGTGCGCTGGTCAAGCGCCTGCAGGACCATGTGAAGGACGCCCTGGCTCCCGAGGCGGCGCCGCGCTCGGTGCGCTTCGTGGAGACGCTTCCCAAGACCGCCACCGGCAAGGTCAGGCGCTTCCTGCTGCGGGCCGGCCCGCAATAGAGCCGAGGTTCAAGCTGGCCCGCTGCGCTCGGGCCTTTTCGCGATTTGTCACAAGAGGCCGAGATGCTGAAGTCCCCCGAGAGCCAATCCGACGAGAAGCGCGTGCTGCAGCCCGCGGGCTGGAAGGTGCCCTCCGGCTATGCCAACGGCGTGGTGGCCTCCGGCCCGATGGTGTTCGTCGGCGGGCAGATCGGCTGGAACGCCGACCAGGCCTTCGAAAGCGACGATTTCGTCGACCAGGTTCGGCAGGCGTTGAAGAACGTGCTGGCCGTGCTGGCAGAGGCGGGCGCCGGCCCGCAGCACATCGTGCGGCTCACCTGGTTCGTCATCGACAAGCGCGAATACGTATCGCGCCTGAAGGAAGTGGGCGAAGCCTATCGCAGCGTGATCGGCCGCAACTTCCCGCCCATGACGCTGGTGGAGGTCAAGGGCCTGGTGGAGGACCGCGCCAAGGTCGAGATCGAGGCGACGGCGATGCTCGGCTGAGTCTCGGGCTGAGCCGAGGCGGGCTTCAGCCCGCCGCCGAGGGACGAAGGCGCTATTCGGGCTTCATCTGGACCAGGAGCGCGTCCTTCAGGGTCATTACCGTGACGCCGTCCTGGTTGACCAGCGACTGCCTCTGCATGACCACGCCCCGGTCGGGCTTCGACTTGGAGGGACGCTTGTCCTCGTTGTCGAGCACCAGGGTCAGCCGGTCTCCGGCATGGGCCGGCGCCTTGAAGCGCACCTCGTCATATCCGAGCGACGCGATCACCGCGAGGCGTCGCGGCATCTTGTGGATCAGGCGGATGCGAAGCGCGAGGATGTAGGCGCCCGAGGCCGTCAGCCCGCCATGCGCGGCGGCCGCTTCTTCGTCGATATGGATGGGCAGCGGATCCCACGTCTTGGCGAAAGCCACCATCTCGTCCTTGTCGGTGATCTCGCTGGGGCCCTCGATGCGGCTCGGAATCTCGATCTCCTCGAAATAGATGTGGTCCATTCGCGCTTTCCTGCCTCGCTATCCTGAGCCTGTCCGGTGAATTCGCGGAAACTGGCCATCGCGCCGGTCGAGGTCAAGGGACTGGCGGCGTATCGCGCACAGGTCGAGATCGATGCCACCGCGATGCGATGCTCAGGCCCTACAGAGGGGCGACGCCCTCGCGCGCCGCAACCTGGGCCGGCTTCTGCTCCGGCTGCAGCTCCGGCAGATCGACGCGGTTCCACCAGCCGCCGCCCAACGCCTCGAACAACGCCACGACGTCCGCGAAGCGGGTGGCCTGGGCGCTGGCGCGCTCGATGCGCGCGGTCTCGTATGTCCCCTGCGCAGTGAGCACGTCGATGTAGCTGATCGTGCCGACCTTGAACTGCGCCTGCGTCAGCTTCAGGCTGTCGCGCGCCGCGTTCTCCGCCTCCAGCCGCGCCCTCAGCGCGCGCGCATCGGCTTCCACGGCGCGCAGCGCATTGGCCACGTCCTCGAAAGCGCCGAGCACGGTTGAGCGATAATCGGCCGCCGCCGCATCGTAGGCCGCAACGGCCGCGCGCTTGGTGTGAAGCAGCTCGCCGCCTTCGAAGAGCGTCTGCGACACGGTGGCTTCAAAGGTCCACGCGATGCTCTTCGCCGACAGGAGGTTGGCGATCTTGTAGACGGTCGAAGGCATGCTCGGGGTGAGCGTGAACTCGGGGAGCATATCAGCAACAGCCACGCCGATATTGGCGCATGCCTCGTGCAGCTGCGCCTCGGCTGCGCGCACGTCGGGCCGCTGGCGCACCAGCGTCGAGGGAAGGCTCAGCGGAAGCTCGCGCGGCAGCGTCAGCTCGTCGAGCGTGAATGGCTTCGCCGTGTATTCATTGGGGAAGACGCCGACCAGCGCGGCGAGCGCGTTGCGCTGCTGCGCCAGCTCCTTCTCCAGCGCCGGCAGCGAGGCGCGCGTCTCCGCGAGCGAAGCCTGCTGCTGCAGCACGTTGGCGTTCGAATCGAGACCGACATCCACCTGCAGCTTGAGCAGGTCGAGCAGCTTCTGCTCGGCGGAGATGATCTCTTGAGTCGCGCGTATCTGCGCGTTCAGCGAGGCTTCCTGGATGGCGCCGGTGACCACGTTGGCGGTGATCGTCAGATAGGCGGCCTCCGCCTCGAACGCCTCGTATTCGGCATCGGCGCGCGCCGCCTCCACGGAGCGCCGCGTGCCGCCGAAGATGTCGAGCGTGTAGGAGACGTCCACCGTGGCGTTGTAGAGCTTGTAGGGCGTGGTGACCGGTGTGCCTTTGATCCGCTCCGTGTAGCTCGAGCCCGTGACAGACGGGAACAGACCGCCGGCCGTGGCCAGCGCCGTCTCCTGCGCCTCACGCAGCGAAGCGCGCGCCGAGGCGATGTCCGGATTGTTGGCGACGGCCTGCTCCACCAGGGTGTTGAGCCGGTCGGACTTGAACAGCTTCCACCAGCCGCCGGGCACGTCTGCGCCCGCGACGATCGTGTGCGCCGCGCCGCCATGCACGGCCGTCGACGCGGTCGTGCGGGGGAGGGGCTCGGGCGTATAGCCCGCGTTGGGCGAGAGATCGGGCGAAGAGAAGTCGGGGCCGACCATGCAGCCGGAGAGAAGCCAGGCCGTCACGAGCACGGGAAGCGCGCGAGCGATCACGACGCCGCCTCCGTCGGCGCGGCGGGCGCCACGGCCTGGCGCGACACCAGGTGCCGCAGCCGATCCGTCAGCCGCGTGACCTCCACAAAGAACAGCGGCACGTAGAAGATGCCGATCGTGGATGCGGCGAGCATCCCCCCCAGCACGGCGACACCCACCGCGTTCTGGGCGGCCGAGCCGGCGCCGCTTGCCACGGCGAGCGGCAGCACGCCGAGGATGAAGGCGAGCGAGGTCATGACGATCGGCCGCAGGCGCAGCCGCGCCGCCTCGAGCGTCACCTCCACGAGCCCCTTGCCGTCTTTTTCCCGCTCGCGAGCGAACTCTACGATCAGGATGGCGTTCTTCGCGGCGAGGCCGACCGTGGTGAGAAGCGCGACCTTGAAGTAGACGTCATTCGAATGGCCGAACAGCTTGGCCGCGAGCAGCGTGCCCAGGGCGCCGATCGGGACCACCAGGATGACCGACAAGGGAATCGACCAGCTCTCGTAGAGAGCGGCGAGGCAGAGAAAGACGACAAGGATGGAGATGGCGTAGAGGGCCGGCGCCTGGCTGCCGGAAAGAACCTCTTGGCGGGATAATCCAGTCCATTCCATGGCGTATCCGTTGCCCAGGTCCGCAACGAGGCCTTGCATCTCGCTCATCGCGTCGCCGGAGCTGACGCCGTCCGCCGGCGAGCCTTGAATCTCGACCGCCTCAACGGAGTTGTATCTGGAAAGCGAGGGCGGAGCGGTCTCCCAGCGCGTTGACGTGAAGGCCGACATCGGCACCATCTCGCTGTCGTCGTTGTTGACGTACCAGCGGCCCACGTCGTCGGGCAGCATGCGATAGGGTGCGTCGGCCTGCACGTAGACCGGCTTGATGTTGCCGCGGTCGATGAAGTCGTCGACATAGCTGCCGGCCCAGGCGGTGGAGAGCAGGTCGTTGATGTCCGACACGCTCACGCCAAGCGCCCCCGCCTTGGCGTAGTCGACGTCGATCGTGAATTGCGGCTGGTCGGCCTGGCCGCTCTGGCGCACGCCTTCCAACTGCGGGCTCTTCTCGGCGAGCGCCAGCAGCTTGTCGCGCGCCTCCTCCAGCGCCTGCGTGCCATGGCCGGCCATGTCCTGCAGATAGAGGTCGAAGCCGGCGGAGGAACCGATATGCTGGATGGCCGGAGGCTGAAGCACGAATATCTGTGCGTCCCCGATCTTGGATAGGGCCCGCGTGGCCCGTGCAGCCACCGCCTCCGCCGAGAGCTGCGCCTTCTTGCGCTCGCTGAAGTCGCGCAAGCGGATGAAAATGGTGGCGGCGTTCTGGTAGACGCCTGTGAAGTTGAATCCGATCGCCCCGAAAATGGCGTCCACCGCATCTTTCTCTTCGGTGATGAAATAGCTGCTGACCTGCTCGACGACCGCTTGGGTGCGCGCCCTGGCGGCTCCCGCCGGCAATTGGATCTGCGCCAACAGCACGCCCTGGTCTTCCTGGGGCACGAACGAGGTGGGGAGCCTGGCGAAGAGAAACGCGACGCCGCCGATGATCGCCAGAAAGACAAGCAAGAAGCGGAGCGGCCGACCGAGGATCGCCGAAACGCCGGCCAGGTAGCCCTCCGTGGCGTGAGCGAACACGGTATTGAAGAGACTGAAGGCGCGCCCGCGCTTCCTTTTCTTGGCCGCAGGCTTGAGCATGGTGGCGCAGAGCGCCGGTGTGAGCACCAGCGCGATCAGCACCGAAAGCAGCATCGCCGACACGATGGTCACCGAGAACTGCCGGTAGATGACGCCCACGGAGCCGGAAAAGAACGCCATCGGCACGAACACCGCCGACAGGACGATGGCGATGGCGACCAGCGCTCCGGTGATCTCCTGCATCGATTTCAGCGTGGCGTCGCGCGGCGACAGGCCTTCGCTGTCCATGATCCGTTCGACGTTCTCCACCACGACGATGGCGTCGTCGACCAGCAGGCCGATGGCGAGCACCATGGCGAACATGGTCAGCGTGTTGATGGAATAGCCGGCGACGGCCAGCACCGCGAAGGTCCCGAGCAACACCACCGGCACCGTGATGGCCGGAATGAAGGTCGCCCGCAAATTCTGCAGGAACACGAACAGGACCAGGACGACGAGCACGATGGCCGCAATCAGGGTCTCGACCACCTTCTCGATCGACAGCCGCACGAACGGCGTCGTGTCGTAGGGATAGACGACCTCCACTCCGGCCGGCAGCGTTTCAGCGATGCGGCTCACGGCGGCACGCACCCGATCGGCGGTCTCGAGGGCATTGGCGCCGGTCGCGAGACTGACGCCGAAGCCGGCCGACGGCTTGCCGTTGTAGGCGGAGGTGACGTCGTAGCTTTCCGCGCCGAGCTCGACGCGGGCGACGTCACCCAGCCGCACCTCCGCGCCGCTCGACGCGGTCTTCAGGATGATGACATTGCGGAACTCTTCCGCGCTCTTCAGCTGGGACTGCGACCGGATGGTGGCGTTGAGCTGCTGGCCTTTCACAGCCGGCAGGCCGCCGAGCTGTCCGACGGATATCTGCTCGTTCTGCGCCGAGATGGCGCTGACCACGTCGGCGGGCGTCAGGTCGTATTTCAGGAGCCTGTAGGGATCGAGCCAGATGCGCATGGCATAGCCGGAGCCGAGGATACTGAGATCGCCCACTCCATTGAGGCGCAAGAGCGTGTCTTCGAAATAGGTCGAGATGTAGTCGGCGAGGTCGGTGGCCGAGAGCGAATTGTCGGTCGAGACCAGGGCGCCGACCATGAAGAACCCGGTGCTCGACTTGGTGACCGTGATCCCCTGATCGATCACCGCGCTCGGAAGCGTGGTTTCGACCAGCTGCAGCTGGTTCTGCACCTGCATCTGCGCGACGTCGGAATCGGTCCCGGTGGTGAAGGTGAGCGCAATCTTGCTGGAGCCGCTGGAGCTGCTCGTGGAGTGCATGTAGTCGAGGTTGTCGAGCCCCGTCATGTTCTGCTCGATGACTTTCGTCACCGCGTCTTCGACCGTCGCGGCGCTGGCGCCGGGATAGCTGGCGGAGATGCTTATGGTGGGCGGAGCGATCTCGGGATATTGCGTGATCGCCAGCGAATTGATGGCGAGCAAGCCGGCCAGCATGATCGCAATGGCGATGACCCAGGCGAAGATCGGCCGGTCGATGAAGAACCGTGACATCAGCCGCCGCCGTAGCTTCCCCGCAGCCGCAAGGCCGCTTCGGGCTGTGACTGTGCCTTCCCTTGAGGCGGCGACACGAGGCCCTCGGAATCGAGCTGCACCTCCTCGGCCGTGACCGCTTCGCCGGCGTGAACCTTCTGCAGCCCCTCCACGATCACCCGGTCGCCGTCCGACAGGCCTTTGTCCACCACCCACGAACTGCCGATGGCGCGGAGCGTCTGCAGCTTCCGCACCTCCACTTTGCCCTCGGCGGTGACGAAGAGCGCGGTCGCGTCTCCCTTGGGATCGCGGCTGACGGCGCGCTGCGGCACGAGGTAGGCGCGCTGGTTGGCCCCCATTGTCACATCCGCCCGCACAAAACTGCCCGGCAGCACCAGCCCATCCGGATTGGGAAACTGGGCGCGGATGATGAAGCTGGCCGTCGATGCGCTGATGTCGGCGTCGGCGAACGCGATTTTTCCCGGCTGCTCGTAGGTCGAGCCGTCCTCGAGGATGAGGCGGGCGCTCGTCTCCAGAGGATCGCCCGACGCCTTTCCTTCGCGCAGCAGGCGGCGGTAATTCAGAAGCTTCACGCTCGATACCGACAGGTCGACGTAGATCGGATCGAGGTGGAGGACGGTGGCAAGCGCGTCGGTCTGATCGGCCGTCACAAGCGCGCCCTCCGTCACGCTGGACTTGCCGATCACGCCGGCAATCGGCGCGGTGACGTTCGTGTAGTCGAGGTTGATCTTCGCCACCGCCAGGTCGGCTTCCGCGGCCGAGACGTCGGCAACGGCCTCGGCCAAGGCGGCGCGCGCGTCCTCGACATCCTGCTCGCTCACCCCCTTCGACTTGGCGAGCTCCTCGTAGCGGCGCAGCTTGGCTTTGGCGCTCGGTACGCCCGCCTTGGCTTTCTCCAGCGCCGCCTTGGCGCTGTCATAGGCGGCCTGGTACGGGGCGGGGTCGAGCTGATAGAGCAGATCGCCCGCCTTGATCATCGATCCTTGCTTGAAGACGAGGCGCTTTACGATGCCATCAACCCGCGGCCGTATCTCGGCTTCCTCTGAGGCGAGCGCGCGGCCCGGCAGCGTGGCGATGATGGGGACGTTCTGCTGATGCAGGGTGACCACGCTCACTGCCGTCGGCTCGGGGACGGCCTGCGAACCGCCCTTGCAGCCGGCAAGCAAGCTCGCAGCGCCAACGAGCAGGACCAGTGATGACGCGACGCGACTCGGCATTCGCAAAAAGCCCTGGGCTGCAGGTGCGAGAGAGGCGCCCCTGCTCGCATGGAAGAAAAGCACTGGCGGGCGCGCCATTACCGGCAATGTTAACAAGTATGGTTAGCAAACCCTTTAGATCGCCGTGGGGAGGCCGCGAGGGGGCACGGAAAAGAGCGGCAGGCCCGCCGTTGTCGGGCTGGCCGGCACGAACCAGCGGCGCCTGCGGTCGCTGCAATGGGGGCGGGCAGGGGGAGCGAATCCGGCGGGATTCAAGCCGCACAACGGCCTGGAAGCAGGGCGCTACAGGCCGCGCGGGATTTCCGCGTGGCTGCTGACGGTCAGTTCGAGGGGGAGGGTGCGCCGCGCTTCTTCGGAAGCGGCACGGTGCCTCGCGACAGCGAGAGCACGCGCGCCGTATTCGCATGCCGCCGCGATTCGCTCGCGGCCGGCAGGATCAAAGGCGAAGGAGATGCGCCTGTTCGGACGGCATGATCTCGCCTGGAGCGGTCCTACTTCAGCGATATGACCAGACCGCCGAGGTCGGCGCTGACCATCAGCCCGGATTGGCTGCCCTGCAGCTCGAGGACCGCGCCCTTGTCGTTCGTGAGGACGATCTTGCCCGCGCCCCCCGGTCCGATCGCGCCCCCGGCGCCGGCGGCTCCGTAGACGCCCTCCACATCGGAGGCACGACTGATGTGGCTGACGGTTCCCGAAAGGCGGGCTTCCGACGCACCGAACGTGATGCCCAGACTCACGCCGCCAACGTCGAGCGTGTAATTCTTGCCGTGGAAGGTCAGCGTGCCGCTGCCGCCCGAGCCGCCGATGATGAAATCCGGCTTTGACGATCTTGAGCCGGATCGTGCCGCTATCGGCAAAAGCCGTGGAAGAGATGCCGACGGCGATCCCAACGATGGCAGCGGTGAGCCACGCACGGAATCCGGAAGAATGTCGCATTGTAAAAGCCTCCGATGAGCCCGTCGGGGAATCACCGGCGGGCGGATGTAGCGCTGTAACATGTAGCGGCTCCCAAGGGAGGCGCTACATGCCGACGCTGCTAGGAATGGCTTAGGATCGGCATTGGTTTCCTCGACGAAGCGGTTGATGGCGGCCTGCAGTTCGACAACGGATCGGAAGACGCCGCGCTTGAGACGTCGTCGGGTGAGCTTGGCGAAGAAGCCCTCGACGGCGTTCAGCCAAGAGGCCGAGGTCGGGGTGAAGTGGAAGGTCCAGCGCGGATGGCTGGCGAGCCAGGCACGGACCTTGGGGTGCTTGTGGGTGGCGTAGTTGTCGACGATGGCATGGATCAGCTTGCCGGCCGGCACCTCCGCCTCGACGGCGTTGAGGAAGCGGATGAATTCCTGATGGCGATGGCGCTGCATGTTCTTGCCGATGACGGTGCCGTCGAGGACGTTGAGGGCGGCGAACAGCGTCGTCGTGCCGTTGCGCTTGTAGTCGTGGGTCATGGTGCCGGCGCGGCCCTTCTTCATGGGCAAGCCCGGCTGGGTGCGGTCGAGCGCCTGGATCTGGCTCTTTTCGTCGACCGAGAGAACGACGGCATGGGCCGGCGGATCGACGTAGAGGCCGACGATGTCGCGAAGCTTGTCGGCGAACCGGAGTCGTTCGACAGCTTGAAGGTGCGGATGCGGTGCGGGGCGAGCTGGTTGGCTTCGAGGATGCGCTGGACCGAGCGCAGGCTGACGCCGGCGGCCTTGGCCAGCATCCGTCCGGTCCAGTGGGTGGTCTCGCCCGGCGGCGGGCCAAGCGCAAGATCGATGACGCGCCGAACCGTTTCCGCCGGCAGCGGCGCCTTGCCGGGCGGCCGCGTCTTGTCGCGCAGCAGCCCGTCGACGCCCTCCTGCATGAAACGCTCCTGCCAGCGCCAGACCACGGGTTTGGCCTTGCCCGACCGCCGCATCACCTCGAACGTGCCGCAGCCGTCGGCGGTGGCCAGGATGATCCTGGCCCGCCACACATGCTTCTGCGGCGAACTGCGATCTGCCACGATCGCCTCAAGCCGACGGCGATCTTCAGGCGTGACGTTGCACATGCAAGGCAAACGTAAAGTGAACGCAAACGCTCGTGCCCTGAGAGAAGCGGGATGCATCGTTCCGGAGACATGGGTGACACTTTCGGGGAGGGCCGTCCCCGATGTTTCACCCCAAGGATGCAGTCCACTCCGTCTCCGGAATAAACCGTCACCTATGTGTCCGGAATGGACCCTTTGAGCGGTGGCGACCCCGGCAGGATTCGAACCTGCGACCAATAGCTTAGAAGGCTACTGCTCTATCCCCTGAGCTACGGGGCCCCAATCGCTCCGCTTCGGAGCCGCTGGCATTCTGACTGAATCAGAACGCCGGCTCTAGTGCGTCCAAGGCTGTCTTCGGTCGCGGCGGAAATTGTCGGAATAGGCGATCGTCGCTCTCGTCGCGCGCTTCGGCTCGAACACCTGATAGGCGATGCCGTTGCGCTTGGCATAGTCCACCGCCTCCTCCTGGGTGGCGAAGGTGAGGCGGATCTGGCTGTCCATGTCGTCGCTCGACGTATAGCCCATCAGCGGCTCGATGGTGCGCGGCCGCTCCGGCTCGTATTCCAGCACCCAGCGATGCGTCTTGGCGCGGCCGGAGCTCATGGCCGTCTTGGCCGGCTTGTAGATGCGTGCCGTCATCGTCCAATTCCCAATGCCGCCCGTCGCCGTGGCAAGGCTGGCTCGCCAAGCCGTAGCGCGAAGAGCGAAGGCTGGTCGGGGCAGCAGGATTCGAACCTGCGACCCCCTGCTCCCAAAGCAGGTGCGCTACCAGACTGCGCCATGCCCCGATCCGTCGCCCGCGGTAGGCCGCGGCGGCCCGCCGGTCAAGCGGCAAGGCCGGAATATAGGCGAAAAACCTAGGAATACGAGGCCCTTCCGGCGCGAAGGGCGCGTCTGTGCGGCGGCTCACAAACGTGCCGACCCGCCTCCTTCATATAGCGGCGGTCAGCAACGCCCATGGGGCAATCGCCAAGGGCAATCGATGGAGACGAAGATGAACACGATCCGTACCGCTTTTGCCGCCGCCACCCTCATCGCCGGCCTTGCCACCGCCAACGCCGCGTCCGCCTACGAGCGCTGGGTGGAGGTCGCCAACACCGCCAATGTCAGCATCGTCGAAGTGCGCATCAGCGACATCGACAACCGCAACTGGGGACCCAACATCCTGCCGGGCACCATCCGGCCCGGGCACAGCCTCGTGGTCGACCCGGTCGGCACCCGCGGCTATTGCCGCTTCGACATCGAGGTGACCTACGCCGACGGCCTGGTCGCCGACATCTACGACGTGAACCTGTGCGAGGCGCTCACCATCTCGACGGACGGCTACCACTACAACCTCACCACCATCTGATCCGGCATCCCCGGACAGAGCGCCGCCGCCGGGCCCTCCCGGCGGCGGTTTTCGTTCCGGAGCAGATCTACGCGAGCGCCGCGAAGCCGCGCTCCAGGTCGGCGACGATGTCGGCGACGTCCTCCAGCCCGATATGCAGGCGGATCACCGCGCCCTCCGTCCACGGACGCACGGTGCGGGCATGATCGAGCTGCGCGGGGATGGCGAGGCACTCGAACCCGCCCCACGAGGCGCCGATGCCGAAAAGCTTCAGCCCGTTCAAGAAGCGCTTGGCGTCTTCGATCCCGCCCTTCAGCACGAAGGCGAACAGCCCTGAGCTGCGGCCGAAGTCGCGCTTCCACACGGCATGGCCCGGGTCGCCGGGCAGGGCAGGGCAGAGGACCCGCGCCACTTCCGGGCGGCCCTGCAGCCAGTTGGCGACGTGGATTGCGCTCTTCTCGTGCCGCTCCAGCCGCACGCTCATCGTCCGCAGCCCGCGGAGCGTCAGGAAAATCTCTTCCGTCCCCGCCTGCAGGCCGAGATTGCCGTGCAGCTTCTTCAGCTTCGGCCACGCCTCGGCGTTGGCCGTGATGGAGCCGATCAAGAGATCGGAATGGCCGCCGAAATATTTCGTGCCGGCATAGGCGGCCATGTCGATGCCATGGTCGAGCGGCCGGTAGATGAGGGGCGTCGCCCAGGTGTTGTCGATGACCGTGGCCGCTCCGACGGCCTTGGCGGCGGCAACGATGGCGGGGATGTCGGGCATCTCGAAGGTGATGGAGCCGGGCGCCTCGATGAGCACGACGGAGGCGCCGTTCATCTTCGCCTTGATGTCGTCGATGGAGAGCGGGTCGTAATAGACGGCCGCGGCGCCGAAGGCGGAGAGGCTTTCGTCGCCGAAGCGGCGCGAGGGGAAATAGACGTTGTCGGGCATGAGCACCGTGCTGTCGCGCCGCACGGCCGCCATGAGAGGGAGCACGACGGCGGCGAGCCCGGAGGGCACCAGCACCGTGCCGGCGGCCTCCGCCCCCTCAAGCGTCGTGAGCGCCGTGGTCAAGGCCTCGATCGTCGGCGTGTTGCTCAGCCCATAGGGGTAGCGAACGTTGCGTCGGTCCAGGAACGCCTCGGCGCTCGGCTGAAGCACAGTGGAGGCGCGCACAACCGGCGGGTTGACGAAGCCGTGGAAGGCGTGCGGTGCAAGTCCGGCATGCGTCAGGACAGTATCGTTTCGCCATGCCGGATCGTTGTGCGGTGCAGCTTCGTCATTGTCTTCGACCATGTTGGCTCCTTGTCTTTGCCTGCGGAATAGCGAGGCGTCGCAAAAATGCAAATGCCGGGCGCACTTGACCTATGGTGCCGTTTAGACTTCGATCACAAGACGGGGATGGGCGGTCGAGGGATATCCGCGACGAGGGGCTGAAGTTCTGCTCCGAAAGGGTCAATCTCGCTGACCCGTCCGTGTTTACAGGGGTAACAGGGAAGCTGACATCACATGACAAAGCACATCCTACCAATCATCACCGGCGCCGCGCTCGTGCTGTCCGTCACGGCAGCGTCGGCCGCCACGATCGACGATGTTAAAGCCAAAGGCTTCGTCCAGTGCGGAGTGAGCCAGGGCCTGCCGGGGTTCTCCAATCCGGATTCGGAGGGCAACTGGTCGGGCCTCGACGTCGATTTCTGCCGTGCCATGGCCTCGGCGGTGTTCAATGATCCGCAGGCCGTCAAGTTCACGCCGCTCTCGGCCAAGGAGCGCTTCACCGCGCTGCAGTCGGGCGAGGTCGACATCCTGTCGCGCAACACCACCTGGACGATGAGCCGCGACACGCAGCTCGGCCTCAACTTCTCCGTCGTCAACTTCTTCGACGGCCAGGGCTTCATGGTGCGCAAGGAGCTCGGCGTTACGTCCGCGCTGCAGCTCGACGGCGCTTCCGTGTGCGTCAACACCGGCACCACGACGGAGCTCAACCTGGCTGACTTTTTCCGCGCCAACAACATGAAGTACGAGCTCGTCAACTTCGAAAAGTCCGACGAGGTTGTCGCCGCCTACGATGCGGGCCGCTGCGACGTCTACACCACCGACAAGTCCGGCCTCTACGCCCAGCGTCTGAAGATGAAGAACCCGGACGACAACATCATCCTGCCGGAGACGATCTCGCAGGAGCCGCTCGGACCGGTCGTGCGTCAGGATGACGTCGTCTGGTACGACGTCGTGAAGTGGACCCACTACGCCATGCTCGAAGCCGAGCTCTACGGCGTCACCCAGGCCAATGTCGACGAGATGAAGGGCAGCGACAATCCGCAGGTCCGCCGCCTCCTCGGCGCCGAGGGCGAGTTCGGCCAGGCCATCGGGCTGAGCAACGACTGGGCCTACAACATCATCAAGAACGTCGGGAACTACGGCGAGGTCTTCGACAAGGACGTGGGCATGGGCTCCCCGCTGAAGATCGATCGCGGGCTGAACGCCCTGTGGACCGACGGCGGCCTGCAATACGGCATGCCGGTTCGGTAAAGAGCTTGCGAACGGCCCCGGCAACCCGCCGGGGCCGTTCTACCAAACAAACCAGCGGAACGCCCGCAAGGGGGGGATCGGTGGCGTGTGATCGGCAGTCTCTGCCGGTCAGTTATGCGTGATCATCCGGAGGCAGCGAGGTTCCATGGCAGTACAGGAGCTTGCGGGCGGCGGCGAAATGCCCCGCGTCGCCATCCTCAACAATCCGACGGTCAGAGGCTGGCTCTACCAGGTCGTCCTGCTGGTCCTTGTGGTCTATGTCGGCTGGTCGGCCATATCCAACATGTTCGCCTCCTTGCGGGCGGCGCATATCGCCTCCGGCTTCGGCTTCCTCTGGAACACGGCAGGTTTCAGCATCAGCCAGGCCCTGGTTCCCTATGACGAAGGCCACTCGAACTATTTCGACGTGTACCTGGTCGGGCTGCTCAACACGATCCTGGTTTCCATTGCCGGCGTGTTCTTCGCCACCATCCTCGGCTTCGTCGTGGGCGTCGCGCGTCTGTCGACCAATTTCATCGTCAGGACCGCCGCCGCGGCATGGGTCGAGGTCTTCCGCAACATTCCGCCGCTTCTGATCATCTTCATCTGGTATTTCGGCGTCCTCAGGCTGCTGCCGGCGCCACGCGACAGCATCACCATCGAAGGGGTGATGCTGCTCAACAATCGCGGCCTGTTCGTGCCGCGTCCCGTCCCCGGCGGCCTGTTTTGGGTAAGCGTCGCCGCCCTCATCATCGGCATCGTTGCCACGGTCGTCGTGTCCAAATGGGCCACGGCCCGGCAGATGCGCACCGGGCAGCCCTTTCCCAAGCTACGGGCCGGGCTCGGCCTGATCATCGGCCTGCCGATCGTCGCCTTCCTCATCACCGGGCTGCCGCTCAGCTTCGACATTCCCCAGGTCGGCACCTTCCGTCCAAGCGGCGGGACGACCATTCTTCCTGAGCTGATCTCGCTGTTCCTGGCGCTTTCCACCTACACGGCCGCCTTCATCGCCGAGATCGTCCGGGCGGGCATTCTCGCCGTCAGCCGCGGGCAGTCCGAAGCCTCGTTTGCGCTGGGGCTTCGCCCGGGGCAGGCGCTGCGCCTCGTTGTCGTGCCCCAGGCGCTGCGCGTGATCATCCCGCCGCTCACCAGCGAATATCTGAACCTGACCAAGAACTCCTCGCTGGCGGTCGCCATCGCCTATCCGGATCTCGTCTCGGTGTTCGCCGGCACTGCCCTCAACCAGACGGGCCAGGCAGTCGAGATTCTGCTCATGACCATGCTGACCTATTTGGCACTATCCTTGCTCTTCTCGGCTGGGATGAACTGGTACAACGCCAAGATGGCTCTGGTGGAGAGGTGATGCCATGAGCTCCATGGGCGACGAATACGACGTCTCCTTCGTTCGCGAGGAAATGCTCGATGCGCTTCCACCCAGCGCCGCCGACCGCGGCGTGATCCTCTGGATGCGCAAGAACCTCTTCTCCACCTGGGCGAATACGATCGCCACCCTGATCATCCTCTATCTCCTGTATCTCATCATTCCGCCATTCATCGAGTTCGTGCTGACCAACGCGGTGTGGTACGGAGGCGGGCGCAACGTCTGTTCCACCGAGGCGCAGGGCGGCATACAGCCCAACGGCTGGTTCGGCGCTTGCTGGGCCTATGTGGACGCCTACTTCAACCAGTTCATCTACGGGCGCTATCCGGTCGCCGAGCGGTGGCGGGTCGACATCGTCTTCCTGCTGTTCTTCGGCGGGCTCGTCCCGCTGGTCATTCCGCGCGTGCCCTACAAGGCGATCAACGTCGTCTTCATGCTGCTCGTCTTCCCGATCGTCTCCTTCATCCTGCTGACCGGCGGCCATATCACCTATTCGGGCTTCCTCATTCCCGACTCGTGGATGGAGCCCTCGGTCTTGAAATTCAGCATCGAGTACCTGCTTCTGACGGCAGTCATCCTGGCGATCGCCTATGCATTCGAACGGGGCTCGGACCGCGACCCGCGGCCGACGCTCATAACGATCGTCGGGATCATGGCGGGCATCGCGGCGATCCTGTTCATCTTCGGCATCGACTTCGGGCTTCCCTGGATCGAGACGAGCCTGTGGGGCGGGTTGCTCGTCACCATGGTCATCGCCGTCACCGGCATCGTCGCCTCGCTGCCGCTCGGCATCCTGCTGGCGCTCGGCCGGCGCTCCAACCTGCCGGTGGTCAGGCTGCTCTCGATCATCTTCATCGAGTTCTGGCGCGGCGTGCCGCTGATCACAGTGCTCTTCATGGCCTCGGTGATGCTGCCGCTTTTCCTCCCCGAGGGCGTCGATTTCGACAAGCTGTTCCGCGCCCTCGTCGGGGTGGCCTTGTTCGCCGCGGCCTACATGGCGGAGACGATACGCGGCGGGCTGCAGGCCATTCCCAAGGGCCAGTACGAAGGCGCCATGGCGATCGGGCTGAGCTACTGGCAGATGATGGGCATGATCATCCTGCCGCAGGCGCTGAAGATCGTCATTCCGGGCATCGTCAACATCTTCATCGGCCTGTTCAAGGATACGACGCTCGTGCTGATCATCGGGCTGTTCGACTTCCTCGGACAGATCCAGTCGAGCTTCTCAGATTCGACCTGGGTGTCTCCGGTGCAGGTCATGACCGGCTACACGTTCGCAGTGGCGGTCTACTTCATCTTCTGTTTCAGCATGGGTCAGTACTCACGCTACATGGAGCGGCGTCTGCATACGGGGCATTGAGCCGATTGTCCGGGCGATCCGTAGGCCGGGGCCGTGGATCAGGATTGAGGGGAACTCGAAATGGTTGCTGATACTTCCGTCGAGCCGGTCGAGCGAACGGTGGCAGAGATCTCCACGACTGAAGTCGCGGTCGAGATCACCAGCATGAACAAATGGTACGGCGAGTTTCACGTCCTGCGCGACATCAATCTGAAGGTCATGCGTGGCGAGCGCATCGTCATCTGCGGGCCGTCGGGCTCGGGCAAGTCGACCATGATCCGCTGCATCAACCGGCTGGAGGAGCACCAGAAGGGCAACGTGGTCGTCGACGGGATCGAGCTCACCAACGACCTGAAGAAGATCGACGAGATCCGCCGCGAGGTCGGCATGGTCTTCCAGCACTTCAACCTCTTCCCGCATCTGACCGTCATGGAGAACTGCACGCTGGCGCCGATCTGGGTGCGCAAGATGCCCAAGAAGGAGGCGGACGAGGTCGCCATGCACTACCTGACCCGGGTGAAGATTCCCGAGCAGGCGCTGAAATATCCCGGGCAACTTTCCGGCGGCCAGCAGCAGCGCGTGGCGATCGCCAGGGCGCTGTGCATGAGCCCGCGCATCATGCTCTTCGACGA
Organism: uncultured Alphaproteobacteria bacterium; assembly: GCA_963801225.1. GTDB lineage: Bacteria > Pseudomonadota > Alphaproteobacteria > Rhizobiales > Afifellaceae > DASWJZ01. The sequence goes on along the minus strand of CAWDED010000007.1, from coordinate 334,890 downwards.
GCCGACCTCGGCGCTCGACCCGGAGATGATCAAGGAGGTGCTCGACGTCATGGTCGGCCTGGCGGAGGAGGGGATGACCATGCTTTGCGTCACCCACGAGATGGGCTTCGCCCGCCAGGTGGCCAATCGCGTCATCTTCATGGACGCCGGCCAGATCATCGAGCAGAACGAGCCGGAGATCTTCTTCTCAAATCCGCAGCACGAGCGGACGAAGCTGTTCCTCAGCCAGATCCTGCACTGACCGGGTAACGCCGCCATCCGGTCTGGCCGCTTCCCGGCCACCGCGCGGCTGCATCGATTTCGTTTTGCCCGATACAGGCCTGCCGGTTCGCATGTGCCAGCTTATTCGACGTTATGCATTCACGTTTATCGGGACGCAGAAGTAGTCGTTACCATCCTGGACGAGCATTTCGCCGGCACCGCACGTCGGGATGACCGGGGCAGCAGGAGCGCTCGCGGCAGGGGTAGAAACCTCTTCGCCCGCCTGGTCCTCCATCCTCAGATGCGGATCGTCTTCGCGGTGACGGCGGATAAGCGGTTTCGGCTGAGCGCCAAGGTAGAAGCGCAGGCCGCCCCAGACCGACAGGTAGTCGTCCTCACCCACGCGCGCCTCGGCGAAAAGCGAAGCGGCGCTTCCGCCCCATTGCATGGGAAGCTGGTACTCCGCTCCGAACGCAGCCATGTTGATATCGTTCCAAAACCGGTAGCCGGCAGAGAGCCTCAGGTTGTCGATTGGGTAGAAGGCCAAGTCGGCGAGCGCGAAAATGTTGTCGTCGTGGCCGCCCGCGTCGAAGTCCAGTCCCTGCCAGCCGAGCATGGCCTCAATGGAGAAGCGCCCGAGATAGGCTTCTCCTTCAATGCCGGCTCTGACGGAATAGAAATCCAGGAGGTCGTTGCGCGCACGCTCCGCCATAGACGCCGAGGAGACCGATCGAAGGGTCGCGCCAGAAGAGATGACCCGCCCCGCCGGCGACGTAGTCGTCTGCCGCCACAAAGCCGAACGCATCACCTTGAAAGCCGAAGCGCTGGCTGATCGGAACGGAGAGCGAACCCTGTCCGCCGATCATCTCCCCGTCGTTTCCGCCGGAATCCAGACCGCCGCCGAAAACCGCGAACTTGCCGTTCACGCCGGAAACGGCAGGAAGCGGAAGGTCGGATGGCGCGGGAGGCAGCGGCTCAGGATCGGGCAGGGGCAGGTCTGCCGCCCATGCTGCGTTGCCGATGGCCGCCAAGGCCAATGTCACGGACCCAACGAACAGGGCGCCACCACGCGACAACATGACCCTACCGCCTGAGCTAAGTATCTGCTTGTCAGAAAAAAATATGAAAATCCGCGCGACCGCAAGTCGTGCTTGACAGTTCCATTGCGGACTGTGGCCGACGCGCTACAACAACTTAACGACTAATATTGGATCTACTGCAACCGTCTCGCCGCCAGCAGCCCGATATAGTGCTGCGCCACGGTCGCCGCGGCAATCGCTGTGATGTCGGCGTGGTCGTAGGGCGGCGAGACCTCCACGACGTCGCCGCCGACGAAATCAACCTCGCCGAGCCCTTCCAGCGCCATCAGCGCCTGGGCGGACGACAGACCGCCGGCGACCGGCGTGCCGGTGCCCGGCGCGAAGGCCGGGTCGAGGCAGTCGATGTCGAAGGTGAGGTAGGCGGGCATGTCGCCGACGCGCTTCACGATGTGCTTCGCCACCACGTCGGGAGACAGGCGGTGCACATCGTAGGCGGGAATGATCTCGATGCCGCAATCCTCCGGCGCCTGCGTGCGGATGCCGATCTGGATCGAGTGATCCGGATTGATGATCCCCTGCCGGACCGCGCGCCCGACGAAGGAGCCGTGCGACAGCTTGGTGCCGTCGTCCGCCCATGTGTCCTGATGCGCGTCGAACTGCACCAGCGCCAGCGGCCCGTATTTCGCCGCGTGCGCCTTCAGAAGCGGCCACGTGACGAAGTGGTCGCCTCCCAGGACGAAAAGATGCACGTCGGAATCGAGCACGCGCCGCGCTTCCGCTTCGATCGTCTCGGGGATGGTGAGCGGGTTGTGCAGGTCGAGCGCCACGTCGCCGCAATCCACCGCGGCGATGTTGGCGAAAAGGTCGACCCCGAACGGGTATTGCGGGTCGCCGTCGAAGATCGCCGAGGCGCGGCGGATGGCCTGCGGGCCGAAGCGCGCGCCCGGGCGGTTGGTGACGGTCACGTCGAGCGGCACACCGAGAATGGCGAGGTCGACGCCGGTCAGGTCGCGCGCATAGCGCCTTCGCATGAAGGAGAGCGCGCCTGCATAGGTGGGGTCGTCCGCGCCGCCCTTCAGCGTGGCGGAGCGGAAGGCGTGGTCGATCGGGGGCTTGCCGGACGCCTCAGCCATCCGCTCTCGATAGCCGCATGGCGCGCGCGAGGGAAGGGGAGACGAGCGCTCCCCTCGCCCGAAGGCGCTTCAAGCTTGTCTCGAGGCTCCGCCGTCAGGCGGTGCAGCAACTGCGGCTTTGGGCGACGCTTCCCTGCTGAGCGAAATCGATGGCCACTCCGGCGCGCGTCGCCTCCACGACGATCTGCTCGGAAATCTCCGATTCGCGCACCGAAAGCGGCGTAGACGACACGATACGCCGTGCAAACTCATCCGCCCAAAGCACGCTTTTCCTGGCCTTGGCGTGCCTGACGCCTGCCTCGATGATGGATTGGAATTGCGTGTTCATGGCCTCCTCCTAGCGGGAAGCAATGGCACGATTATGACGCGAGTGAAGCCGCTTCTTGATTGAAAGCTGCCGAATTGTGAAGAAAACCCCTGGATTTGAGCGAAAATACCGGCGAACGCCGTCACATCTGGTGCAGATCGACCATGATTCTGGAGACCGAGCGACTTCTCATCCGCCCCCTGGAGCCGGAGGACGAGGCCACATTCGTGCGATTCTTCGGCGACCCGGACTTCATGTCCTGGTCGCTCGACGGTGCGCTGCGCCCCGACGCAGCGAAAGAGAAGTTCCGTGGCCTCGTCGCCCTCTACGAGACACGCGGCTTCTCGAAGCTCGCCGTGTTGGAGAAGAAGGGCTCGCGGCTCATCGGCTATTGCGGGTTCGGTTTCGAGCCCATCGATGGCGAGCCCTCGCCGGAGCTGGGCTATCGCCTCGCAACGGCGGCGCGCGGCAACGGCTACGCGACCGAGGCCGCCCGTGCCGTCGTCGCCGACGCCTTCACGCGCCTGAACATGCCGTTCGTCCACGCTTTGGTCATGGAGGAAAACATGCCGTCGCGCCGCGTGCTGGAGAAGGTTGGACTGTCGCTCCGCGGGGAGGCCACGCTCTACGGGCGGGCCTTGCTGCATTATCGGCTGGAGGCGCCGGAATGAAAGAGGCCGCCCAGCGGCGGGCGGCCTCGTGATCGCAGCGCGATAGGCTGACGTGCTAGCGCTTCGAGAACTGGAAGCTCCGGCGCGCCTTGCGCCGTCCGTATTTCTTGCGCTCCACCACGCGGGAGTCGCGGGTGAGGAAGCCGTTGCGCTTCAAGACGCCGCGCAGCTCCGGCTCGTAGAGGGTCAGCGCCTTGGAGAGGCCGTGGCGCAGCGCGCCGGCCTGGCCCGACAGGCCGCCGCCGGAGACCGTCGCCATCACGTCGTACTGGCCGGTGCGGTCGGTCAGCATGATCGGCTGGCGGATGATCATCTGCAGCACCGGACGGCCGAAATACTCGGTGTATTCCTTGTCGTTGACGATGATGCGGCCGGAGCCCGGCTTCACCCAGACGCGGGCGACCGCGTCCTTGCGCTTGCCGGTGGCGTAGGCGCGGCCGTACTGGTCGAGCTTCTGCACATGCACCGGCGCTTCCGGCTGCGCGACGGCGTCGCCTGTCAGCGCGCCGAGATCTTCGAGGGATTGAGCCATATCAGACAATCCTGACGTTCTTCTTGGAGAGGGCGGCGACGTCGAGCGTCTCGGGCGTCTGCGCCGCGTGCGGGTGCTCGGGGCCGGCATAGACCTTGAGGTTCTTCAGCTGCTGGCGGCCGAGCGGCCCGCGCGGCAGCATCCGCTCCACCGCCTTTTCGACGACGCGCTCCGGGAAGCGGCCCTCGATGATCTTGCGCGCCGTGCGGTCCTTGATCCCGCCGGGCCAGCCGGTGTGCCAGTGGTATTTCTTCTGGTCGAGCTTGCGCCCGGTCAGCGCCACCTTCTCGGCGTTGATGACGATGACGTTGTCGCCCATGTCGACATGCGGGGTGAAGGTCGGCTTGTGCTTGCCGCGGAGGCGAGTGGCGATGAGCGCGGCGAGCCGGCCCACGACCAGATTCTCGGCATCGACGAGAATCCACTTCTTCTCAACCTCCGCAGGTTTCGCGGAATAGGTCTTCATTGCTCTTGTCTCGTAAGGGAAAGGGGCACGCGGCCCGCGCGTGCGCCGCAGATAGGGCAGGCGGCGCTCCCGTGTCAAGCGGGATAGCAGAAAAAGACCAGATATCAGCGTCTTAGTTTATAGGTAATATAATACCTATCATCTCGTCGGGCGGAATGGAATAGGTGGCGGTGGCGTGAGCCACGAGCTCTTCGCTGTCCGGCGGGGCGATCCCGATTTCCACCACCGCCAGCCGCCGCCCCAGCTTCAGGAGGCGGCAGCGGGCGAGCAGCGGACCCGGCGGAGGCTTGCGCAGGAAATTGATCGAGACGTTGGTTGTGACGGCGAGCGCCACCGGGCCGATATGGGCCAGAATGGCGCGCGTAGGCCGCCAGGTCCGCCAGGCTGAAGAGCGTCGGCCCCGACACCGTGCCGCCGGGCCTCAGATGCGCCTCGGACGCATCGAGCCGCATCACCGCCTCGCCCGGCGAGATCGCCGCCACGGAATAGACCCGCCCGTACTGGTGAATCTGCGGAAATGTCTGGTCGAGAAACGCCGTCAGTTCCTCTACTGTCATCACCGGCTGCATGGGGTCTTCGCTTGTGGAACGGGCTGCACGCAGCTAGCAGAATTACGGGCGAAAGCGAAACCGGGAGGGAAGCGGCGATGATCCTGCGATCCTTGATCGTTGTCCTGGCCGTGCTGCTCGCGGCCCCGTCGCTTGCGGTGGAATTGCGCGCGTCCCTTCCGAACGTCACGCTCTCGCCAGAGAAGGTGGAGGCCGTGCTCGCCGCCTACGTGCCCATGCGCGCCCGCATCGAAGCGCTGGGCACCGATCTCGACGCGGACGGCAATGCCGGCGATGTCGCCATGCGGCTGATCGGGCTGGCGGAGATCGACAGCGTGGGGAGCGCGCTCGACGGCCCCGCCCGGGACTATGGCTTCGACGGGTATCTGGATTGGCTGGCGACCACCTATGCGGTGTTCATGGCGCACGGCTTTGCCCAGCATCCGGGCGCCGACGACGACCTGCAGAAGGCGCTCGACGAGGTCGAGGGCCAGACCGGCCTGTCGGCGCCGCAGAAGGAGCTGATGCGGCAGATGCTGCTGCATTCGATGCACGCGCTCGCCGCGATCCGGCCGCCCGAGGAGAACATTGCCGCGGTCGCGCCCTATCGCGACTGGATCGAAGCCATTCTGACGGAGTGAGGGGACCATGCTGCAGGAGGCACAACCCCAGTCCGCGCCTGTCCGCATCGAAGCGGATTCCGGCGTCCTGCGCCTGACGCTCACCAACCCGCCCGCCAACGCGCTCTCCGAAGCCGTGCTCGACGCGCTTCAGTCGTCGCTCGACGAGGCCGCCAACGACGAGACGATCCGCGTTGTCGTCATCGCGGCCGAGGGCAAGCTCTTTTCCGGCGGCCACGACTTGAAGCAGATGACCGCGCATCGCGGCGAGGCCGATGGCGGCCGCGCCTACTTCGAGGACGTGTTCGGCCGCTGCGCGCGCGTCATGCAGTCGATCCTGGCGCTCGCCAAGCCGGTCGTCGCCGAAGTCGGCGGCATCGCCACGGCGGGCGGCTGCCAGCTCGCCGCCACCTGCGACATCGTCGTGGCGGCCGACACGGCGCGCTTCGGCGTCAATGGCATCGACCTCGGCCTCTTCTGCTCCACGCCCATGGTGGCGCTGTCGCGCAACGTCAGCTCCAAGACGGCGCTCGACATGCTGATGACCGGCGAGATGATCTCCGCCGAGCGCGCGCTCGCCGCCGGCCTCGTCAGCCGCGTCGTGCCGGCCGACCGGCTGCGCGCGGAGACCGACGAGGTCGTCCAGCGCCTGCTGGAGCGGCCGAAGCAGGTCCTGGCGCTCGGCAAGAAGGCCTATCGCCAGCAGCTCCGCATGTCGGTCCCCGAAGCCTACGGCTTCGCCACCGCCACCATCGTCGACAACATGCTGATGGAAGAGGCGGAAGAGGGGATCGGCGCCTTCTTCGAGAAGCGCAAGCCGAAGTGGCCGCGAGGCTAACCCGCTGCGGCGGCCCGGCCGCGGTCAGGCGCGTTGCATCTTGAGGGTGCGTCCAATACGGCGAAGCTCTTTCCTGATCTGCCTTGCCGTCCGTTCGGCGGAGAACATGGAGTTCACGGTCTTAAAGCCCTGAAGCGCGACGGCTTCTGCCCGGCGTCGGTCTCTGAAGACGCAACGCATCGAGGTCCGGATCGACGCCAACTCCGGGTCGGCCCAATAAAAGTTCTCGGGATAGGGGACGTTTCCGGGGCCGACACCCGTCACTCGGTATTTGAGCGGCAACGCGGTTCGTGCGTTGACGAAATCGACGACGCCTCCATACGGCGTGGCGATGACCGGCTTCTTCGCCAGCATCGCTTCAATGATGGTGAGGCCGAGCCCTTCAGAGCGATGCGGCGAGACATAGCAGTCGATCAGCGCGAAGAGGTCGCCCATCTCCTCATCGGAGAAGAACCGCTCGCTGAGGACGACGTCGCTCCGCACCGCTGCGACCGATCTGAGATGACTGAGCTCCGGGTCGTCGGCGCTGCCGTATAGGACCCTGATCATACAAGCGGCCCCTTCATCCTCTCGGAACTCTGCGACATAGGCGTCGATCAACGCGCGCGGGTTCTTGCGTCCGTACACGCTAGCGGCGTCGATGGTGTAGAAGAAGAGGAAGCGGTCTTCCGGCAGGCCGAGGTCCTGCCGCGTTCGTGTGGGCGGGTGGGTCGCACGCGCGAGCGCCGGGCGGACGAGGCTCACCGTTCCCGAAAAGGTAGAAGAGATGGCGTTCGCCACGAACGAGCTTGCGCACCAGAACTCGTCAAAGCGGCGGATCACGTCGAACCATTCCGGACGGAGCGTGGCAAGCTCCCAGTAGACGATCGCGATGTTGTACCCGTGCGGTGTCAACAGGCCGGTGAGAGGGCCGGTGTCGAACGGGCGCTGGTGAACGATCTGGTCGAGATTGATGTGGAGGATGTTGACCGGCTGCGACGCGCAGACGGGATAGTCGACCGCGATCCGCTTCTTGTGGGTGTAGCCCTCATCCCAGGGAATGACATTCAGGGGAACGCCGGAGTGCTGCAGCGCCTTCATATAACCACGCGCGCTCGTTCCGATACCGAGCACGAATTCGATCGGTCCGATGAAATTTACGCCGCTCGCTCTTCCGCCGAGCCAGTTGGCAAGCACGCCCCTATCCATTGCACGCCATGATATCGCCAGAGACGACTTTGCACTACCATCGGGTGTTAGGGTAGAGCGGCACACTTAGTGCATGGGCAACACAGCGCTGATCGTCGGGGTCTCCGGGCAGGACGGTGCCTATCTCTCGAGGTGCCTCCTCGAAGCGGGGTACCGCGTCGTCGGCACCACCCGCCAGATCACTCCAGAGCGCTTTGCTCGCCTTGCCTATCTCGGGATCGTCGAAGACGTAGAGCCCTATGCATGCGACGTTACGGAGGCCACCGGCGTTGCCAGGATGATTGAGAAGATAAAGCCCGACGAGGTTTACAATTTGGCGGGCGAAAGCTTCGTGGGCAGCGCGTTTGCAAAGCCGATCTCGACAATTGAGGTGAACGCGATCGGCTCAGTGCTGCTTCTAGAGGGGATCCGTCTCGCGAGTCCCGCCACGCGCTTCTATCAGGCCTCAACGTCGGAAATGTTCGGAGATACGAAAGAGGCGCCGCAGACGGAGACGACGCCCTTCCTCCCGCGCAACCCCTATGGGGCAGCCAAGCTCGCGGCGCATTATTTCGCAGTCAACTATCGCGAGGTGCATGCGATGTTCTGCGTTTCCGGCATCCTCTTCAACCATGAATCACCGCTGCGCGGACCCGAATTCGTGACCCGCCGAATCACGGTCGGGCTCGCTAAGGTGAAGCACGGACTCTGCAAGCATCTGACGCTCGGCAATCTGAACGCAGAGCGCGACTGGGGCTATGCCGGCGACTATGTAGACGGCATTTGGCGGATGATGCAGCAGGACGAGGCCGGCGACTTCGTGCTCGCGACGGGCGTTCAGACCAGCGTGCGCCGGTTCGTCGATCTGGCGGCACCGCATTTCGGTTTCGACATCGAATGGGCCGGTGAGGGAAGCGATGAAGTCGGCATCGACCGCAGGAGTGGGCGCCGTATCGTCAAGGTCGACCCCGACCGGTATCGTCCTGCCGATACGTCGGTCCTTTACGGCCTCCCGAAGAAGGCGAAGGAACGGCTGGGCTGGCGCCACAAGGTGGACGTTGCCGCGTTGGCGGCGATGATGGCGGCGGAGGACGACCGACGCATCCGCGACGGCGTTGCCTGGTAGAAGCGGCGGGCTTCCACTTCCCCGAATCGCGGTCTATGTCTTCTTAAGAGGCGATCCACAATGGACCACGACACCTACCCCGATTCCTACATCCGCGGCATCCTCGACGGCGTGAAGACGGTCGCCATCGTCGGGGCGAGCCCCAAGGACGTGCGGCCGAGCTTCTTCGTGCTGCGCTACCTGATCGGCAAGGGCTACCGCGTGTTCCCGGTCAATCCGGGGCAGGGCGGCAAAGAGATCCTCGGCCAGACCGTCTACGCGTCGCTGAAGGACGTCCCGGTGCCGCTCGACATGGTGGAGATCTTCCGCGGCGCGGAGCACGCGCCCGCCATCGTCGACGAGGCATTGGCGCTCGACCCGCGCCCCAAGGTGATCTGGATGCAGCTCGGCGTGCGCCACGACGAGGCCGCGGCCAAGGCCGAGGCGGCGGGGCTGCAGGTCGTCATGGACCGCTGCCCGAAGATCGAATACGGGCGGCTCTCCGGCGAGATCAGCTGGTCGGGCGTCAATTCCCGCGTGATCTCGTCGAAGAAGCCGGTCCTCGGCAAAGGCTTTCACAGCCGCGGGCTCGGACCGCGGTAGCGCGCAGCCGTTGCCTATGGGCGACGGCTCGTTCCGCGAAACTCCGTCGGCGAGGCACCGTAGCGGCGGCGGAAGCAGCGGTTGAAATAGGAAATGTCACCGAATCCGGAAGCAAGTGCGATTGCGCTCACCGCGCGCTGGAGGTTACGGGGATCACCCAGCATCTCGCGCGCGCGGGCGAGGCGCTGGTTGCGAAGGTATTCGGAGAACGTGGTCCCCTCGCTCTCGAAGAGTTGTTGTACATAGCGCGGGGTCACGTGATGGCGCGCGGCAACTGCGCCGACCCCCAGCCTGTCATCACCGAGATGCTTGGCGATATCTCGCTTGATCGCTTGCCGCTCGTGATTGGCGCAACGCGCGACGCAGCCTTTGTCGCCGCGCGCCGCGGGTTGCGTGCTGCCCGGGCCGCGATCCACCTGCAGGATCTTCTGGCGAACCCGCAGTCCGGCGGGTACGTTTCATGCTTTTGCCAGACCGAAAACGGCGCCACCGGTGGCTGCTACCTGAAGCTCTATGACGGCGTGAATTGCGTTCCCTCGGGCAACGGGGCCTGCGCCGGTGCCTGCACGATCAAGCTGGCCGCCCCACCGCCCCCAGCACCTAATCCCTGACCGTGAATGAGCCGGGCCCTTAAAATGGGAGGGCCGGAGCGCCAGTTCGTTTCGGGCCGGGGCATAAACGTTGGCGACGCGGCGTGGCGCCGATCGTCAGCGTCCTGTCAGTTTGCTTGAGCCATATCAACGCTGCCCTGTCGAGGCGCGGCTTCCATGGGCCGTAAAACCCGAAGAAACGGCCTGTCAGCCGGCATCCGGTCGCCGGGCCGGGAAAGGATGAAATCCAATGAGATCGCTCAAGCATTTCGCCTTCGTGCTGGTGGCCGGCCTGGTGCTCGCTCAGTGGGCGGGGGCGGCATCGGCGGCGACGGTGGTGAACGTCGATCTATGGGACAAAGGCGCCGACATGGACATGCCCAAGGGGCTCATCTACGGCGCACCCGGCGTCGACCTTTCGAAGGCCACGATGGGCATCAAGGTGTCTCAGCCGAGCGCGCCGACGGGCGACGTGACCTTCAACGTCACCAACTCCTCGAAGGACACGATCCACGAGATGATCGTGATGTATCTCGCAGACCCGAGCAAGCCGCTGCCCTATATCGACAACGAAGAGCGGGTCGACGAGGACCAGGCGGGCGACAAGGGAGAGGTTTCCGAGCTCGATCCCGGCAAGTCGGGATCGCTGACCGTCCACCTCAATCCCGGAAAATACCTGCTGATCTGCAACGTCCCGGGCCACTACGCCGCCGGCATGTGGACAGAGTTCGACGTGACGCCGTAGGCGCCCGCGTTGGTCTGACGCCTGGCACGAATCCCCGTGCCAGGCGGCAAATCCCCTTCCTCTTGGGAACCCTCCGTTTGCCTAAGTCGGCAATTTCCGTCTTTGCGCAGGCCGAAATTGCTGGGATAAGTCGGCGGGCCCAAACAGGAGGAAATCATGGCCGAAGAGCGCGCACCCGGTTTCAACACCCTAGCCATTCACGCCGGCGCCAAGCCGGACCCGGCGACCGGCGCCCGCGCCACGCCAATCTACCAGACCACCTCCTACGTCTTCGACGACGTGGAGCACGCCGCCTCGCTGTTCGGCCTGAAGGCGTTCGGCAACATCTACACCCGCATCATGAACCCGACGCAGGCGGTGCTCGAAGAGCGCGTCGCGGCGCTTGAGGGCGGCACCGCCGCGCTTGCCGTCGCCTCCGGCCACGCCGCGCAGGCCATCACCTTCCACACGCTCTGCGAGCCGGGCGACGAGATCATCGCCGCCAAGCGACTCTATGGCGGGTCGATCAATCAGCTCGGCTATTCCATCAGGAGCTTCGGCTGGAACGTCGTGTGGGCGGACACCGACGACATCTCCACCTTCGAGGCGGCGGTCTCGCCGCGCACCAAGGCGATCTTCATCGAGTCGATCGCCAATCCCGGCGGCATCGTCACCGACATCAAGGCGATCGCCGATATCGCCCACAAGGCGGGCGTGCCGCTCATCGTCGACAACACGCTGGCGACGCCCTACCTCTGCAAGCCCTTCGAACACGGCGCCGACATCGTCGTGCACTCGCTCACCAAGTTCATGGGCGGCCACGGCAACTCCATCGGCGGCGCCATTGTCGACGGCGGCACCTTCAACTGGTCGGCGGCGGCGGGGCGCTATCCGCTCCTCTCGGAGCCGCGGCCGGAATATCACGGCGTGAAGATGCACGAGACCTTCGGCAATTTCGCCTTCGCCATCGCCTGCCGGGTGCTCGGCCTGCGCGACCTCGGCCCGGCCATCTCGCCCTTCAACGCCTTCCTGTTCATCACCGGCATCGAGACGCTGCCGCTTCGCATGCAGCGCCATTGCGAGAACGCGCTGAAGGTGGCGGAGTGGCTGTCGAAGCACGCGGAGGTGACCTGGGTCAGCTATGCCGGCCTGCCGGGCGACCGCTACCACAACCTCGCCAAGAAATACTGCCCGAAGGGCGCCGGCGCGGTGCTCACCTTCGGCGTGCGCGGCGGCTTCGACGCGGGCGTGAAGATCGTGGAGGGCGTGCAGCTCTTCTCGCACCTCGCCAATATCGGCGACACGCGCTCGCTCATCATCCACCCGGCGTCGACCACCCACAGCCAGCTCTCCGACGAGGCGAAGGTCGCCTCGGGCGCCGGGCCTGACGTGATCCGCCTCTCCGTCGGCATCGAGGACGTGGAGGACATTATTGCGGACCTCGACCAGGCGCTGAGCGCGGCGGCTTAGATGCGAGGGACTGGCAGTGTTGGCTGAAGGTGGTTGCCTGTGCGGCGCGCTACGCTATTCGGTCAGCGCGGCGCCAGTCCGGCTGACTGTGTGCCACTGTCGGTTCTGCCAACGGGCGACCGGCTCCGCGTATATGGTGGAGCCGGTATTCCGGAAAACTGACTTCGCGCTGACGGCCGGCAAGGAAACCGTGTACGGCCACCGGTCGGAGGGGAGCGGAAAGATGGTCGACGTGCATTTTTGTGGCACGTGCGGCACAAAGCTGTTCCTGACCTTCGAACGGTTTCCCGACGTTGTCGGAGTCTATGCTGGCACCTTCGACGATCCGAACTGGTTCGAGCGGTCTCCCGACAACTCGAAGCATATCTTCCTAGGCGTTGCGCAGCGCGGAACTGTTATCCCTGCCGGCATTCCCACCTATCTCGAACATTCGGCGACCAATGCGGGCGAGCCGGCAGAGCCCACCGTTTTCGATGCCCCGCATCTGATTGACCATGCGTAGGGGGCAGGGCCGCCTCCGCCATCGGGCATAGCAGGCCTGTCCGGCGGCCTCGCCGGTGGCATCTGGGCGGGCGTTTCGCTATCTAACCCCCAGACATGCGGAAACGGCCTGGGAGCTGAAATGGCCCAAAATTACGACGTGATCATCATCGGATCGGGGCCCGGCGGGTATGTGGGAGCGATCCGCGCCGCGCAGCTCGGCCTCAAGGTCGCGGTCGTGGAGAAGAGCTATATCGGCGGCGTCTGCCCCAATTGGGGCTGCATCCCCACCAAGGCGCTGCTTACGCTCCGCCGACGTCTTCCACGCCATGCAGCACGCCAAGGATTTCGGCCTGACCGCCGAGAAGGTCGGCTTCGACATGGCGGCGGTGGTGAAGCGCTCGCGCGGCATCGCCAACCAGATGAGCCAGGGCGTCAGCTTCCTTTTGAAGAAGAACAAGGTCGACGTGATCTGGGGCACGGCCAAGATCATCGGCAAGGGGAAGGTCAGCGTCACGGCTGCCGACAATCCGCCGAAGGGCGCGCTCGGCGCCGGCGACTATTCCGCCAAGCACATCGTCATCGCCACCGGTGCGCGGCCGCGTGCGCTGCCCGGCCTGGAACCCGACAAGAAGCTCATCTGGACCTATTTCGAGGCGATGGTCCCGCCCGAGATGCCGAAAAAGCTGCTGGTCATCGGCTCAGGCGCCATCGGCATCGAGTTCGCTTCGTTCTTCCACACGCTCGGCGCCGAGGTGACGGTGGTGGAGATCCTGCCGCAGATCCTGCCCGCCGAAGACGCCGAGATCGCCGCGCATGCCCGCAAGCGCTTCGAGAAGGCCGGCATCACAATCCACACCGAGGCGAAGGTCGCGAAGCTGGAGAAGGGCGCCAATGACGTGACCGCTACCCTTGAGCTGAAGGGCGGCAAGACCGAGACGCTGAAGGTCGACCGCGTCATCTCCGCCGTCGGCGTGGTCGGCAACATCGAGGGTCTCGGCCTGGAACAGCGCCGGCGTGAAGACCGACCGCGGCATCGTCGTGGTCGACGGGCTGGGCAAGACCAACGTGGAAGGCATCTGGGCCGTCGGCGACGTCGCCGGCCCGCCCATGCTCGCCCACAAGGCGGAGCACGAGGGCGTCATCTGCATGGAGGCGATCGCCGGCAGGCATCCGCACGCCATGGACAAGCTCAAAATCCCCGGCTGCACCTATTGCAGCCCGCAGATCGCCTCCGTCGGGCTCACCGAGGCGAAGGCCAAGGAGGCAGGCCACGAGCTGAAGGTCGGCCGCTTCCCCTTCATCGGCAACGGCAAGGCGATCGCGATGGGCGAGCCGGACGGCCTGGTGAAGACCGTCTTCGACGCCAAGACCGGCCAGCTCCTCGGCGCCCACATGGTCGGCGCCGAGGTCACCGAGCTCATCCAGGGTTTTGTGGTCGCCATGAACCTGGAGACCACCGAGCAGGAGCTGATCGACAGCGTCTTCCCGCACCCGACCATCTCGGAGACCATGCACGAGAGCGTGCTTGACGCCTACGGGCGTGTTATCCACGTGTAGGGGGCCCGGGAAGGGGCAACTCGGAGCAGGAGGGAAGGGCGATGCAGGGTTTCGGCTGGATCATGACGATCATCATCGGCGGGCTTGCCGGGTGGATCGCCGAGAAGGTCATGCACAGTGACATGGGCCTGATCGGCAACATCATTCTCGGGATCATCGGCGCGGTGCTGCTGAACGCCATCCTCGTCGGCCTCTTCGGTACCACGTTCGGCGGCTTCGTCGGCCAGCTCATCGTGGCGGTCATCGGCGCCTGCATCCTCATCTTCGGCTGGCGCCTCATCCAGGGCCGCAGGTAGAGGAGTCGCGTGGTCACCCTCATCAACACGCTAGACAGGCCCGCGGGCGCCAGGTCTCGGAAGAGCCGCCCGCCCGCGCCATCCGGAGAAGGCGCATCGGCCGGACAGTCCGGTGCTGCGCAAGCCGGCCTGGATCCGCGTGCGCGCGCCGGGCTCGCCGGAATGGGCGGAGACGCGCGACATCGTGCGCGAGAACAAGCTCGTCACCGTGTGCGAGGAGGCCGGCTGCCCCAATATCGGCGAGTGCTGGGCGAAGAAGCATGCGAGCTTCATGATCCTCGGCGACACCTGCACGCGCGCCTGCGCCTTCTGCAACGTGCGCACCGGCATGCCCGGCGCGGTCGACGCGGAGGAGCCGGAGCATGTGGCGAACGCCGTCGCCAAGATGGGCCTCACGCATGTCGTGGTGACCTCGGTCGACCGCGACGACCTTGCCGACGGCGGGGCAGGGCACTTCGCCGCCGTCATCCGCGCCATCCGCGCGCGCTCGCCTGAGACGACCATCGAGGTGCTGACGCCGGATTTCCTGCGCAAGGATGGCGCGCTGGAGATCGTGGTGGAGGCGAAGCCCGACGTCTTCAACCACAATCTGGAGACCGTGCCGTCGCTCTATCTGACCGTCCGCCCCGGCGCGCGCTACTTCCACTCCATCCGCCTCCTGCAGCGGGTGAAGGAGCTCGATCGGCAGATGTTCACCAAGTCCGGCATCATGGTCGGGCTCGGCGAGGCGCGCAACGAAGTGCAGCAGGTGATGGACGACCTGCGCTCCGCCGATGTCGACTTCCTCACCATCGGCCAGTACCTGCAGCCGACGCGCAAGCATCATGCGGTGGCCGAGTTCGTGACGCCGGAGAATTTCCGCTCCTACGAGACCATCGCCTACGCCAAGGGCTTCCTGCTCGTCTCGGCGAGCCCGCTCACCCGCTCCTCGCACCATGCGGGCGAGGATTTTGCGCGGCTGAGGGCGGCCCGCGCCGCGCGCGGCTGATCGCCGGCATCGGATGCCGGCATTCTCCACGAAGCGCCGCATCGCGCATTCGGCCGAGCAGATGTTCGACCTCGTCGCCGACGTGGAGCGCTATCCGGAGTTCGTGCCGTTCTGCGAGCGGCTGACCGTGCGCAAGCGCCAGGAGGAAGAGGGGCGCGTGATCGCCATCGCCGACATGACCATCGGCTACAGGCTGGTGCGCGAAACCTTCACCTCGAAGGTGACGTTCGACCGCCAGGCGATGGATATCCGCGCCGACTATCTCGCGGGTCCCTTCCGGACGATGGAGAACCACTGGACCTTCGCCCCGCTCGAGAACGGCGGGTGCGAGATCAGCTTCCACATCGCCTACGAGTTCAGGAGCCGCACGCTCGCCATGCTCATGGGCGCGGTGTTCGATCGCGCCTTCCGCAAGTTCGTGCATGCGTTCGAGACGCGGGCGGATCGGCTTTACGGGAAGGGTGAGGGCGGTCGAACATAAGCCCTCTCCCCTCGTGGGAGAGGGTGGCCTTCGGCGTCAGCCGAAGGTCGGGAGAGGGGCTGCGGCGACGCGAGGGCCGCCGCTTGTCAGATCGCGGTCGCGTTGAGCTCCGCCACCCAGTGCTCGCGCCGCTCCTTCAACGTGCTGTCGCGCACGTAGGCGCTCTCCGTCTCCTCGATCTCTTCGAGGACTTCGAACGCGAATGCATCGGGCCCATGCTCCTGCCATGCCGCCTGCAGCGAGCGATGCGGATTGCCGCCCTGCCGCAAGGCGAACCAGTGCCGGTTCTGGATCTTCGACAGGTCCGGCGCCTGGCCGACCCAGCACTCTCCCGACGGCCCGCAGCGGATGGCATAGATGCCGGCCGCGACGTCGCGTTCCTTGTAGGCGCTCACCGCCGCCTTGCGTTCGCTCTTATCCATTGAAGCCCTCCTCGTGCGTGCCGGTTGTCTACGTTCGTAGACCGGATGGAGCGAAGCGCAATCCGGGAATGCCAATCCCCGCATTACGCTTCGCTTCATGCGGGCTACGACAGCAGCTCCCGCACCATCGCAAAGGCCTCCGCCACCGAGGCACGACGCACTTGACGCCGCCCGATGTCGCCGAAGCGTTTTTCGCGATGAAGGGCGGGGCTCCCGCGTCGCGCCGCACCGAAATGCACCAGCCCCACCGGCTTCGCTTCCGTTCCGCCGCCTGGGCCCGCGACGCCGGTCACCGACACCGCGATGTCGGCGCGAGAGTGTTCCAACGCCCCCGTCGCCATGGCCTGCGCCACGGCCTCGCTCACCGCGCCGTGCTCTTCGATCAGCGCAGCCGGCACGCCGAGCATCTCCGTCTTCGCCTCGTTGGAGTAGGTGACGAAGCCGCGCTCCACCACGTCGGAGGAGCCCGGCACCTCCGTCAGGATCGCCGCGATCAGCCCGCCGGTGCAGGATTCGGCCGTGGCGAGCAGCAGCTTCTTCTCGCGGCATGCCGCAAGCAGCGCGGCTGCGTCCTCCACCAGCGTTTCGAAGGTAGGGGAGGAGGTCATAGCGAAGCCCCTCCCGGCCTCATCCTGAGGTGCGAGGTCCTGAGCGAAGCGAAGGGCCGAGCCTCGAAGGACGAGGCCGCCCCCGGCCTTGCTGCGCAAGGCGCCTCAGGGTGAGGGCGGATTGAGACGCGTCGCCTGCCGATCGGGCTCATCAGTCTCTCGGCAGCTCGACCGTGGCGATGGCCATCGCGACAATCCCTTCGCCGCGGCCGACGAAACCCATCTTCTCGTTGGTGGTCGCCTTTACGCCGACGCGGTCCGCGCCGATCCCGGCGATCTCCGCCACGCGCGCCTGCATCTTCGAGCGGTGCGGGCCGATCTTCGGCGCCTCGCAGACCAGCGTCACGTCGAGATTGACGATGCGTCCGCCTCTCTCGCGCACGCGCCGCACCGCGTCCGCCAGGAACCGGTCGGAGGAGGCGCCCTTCCATTGCGGGTCGGAGGGCGGGAAATGATCGCCGATGTCGCCGTCGCCGATGGTGCCGAGCAGCGCGTCGGTCAGCGCGTGCAGCGCCACGTCGGCGTCGGAATGGCCGGAGAGCTTTTGCGTATGCGGGATCTCCACGCCGCAGAGCCAGACCGAGTTGCCCGGCCCGAAGGAATGCACGTCGAAGCCCTGGCCGGTGCGTGTCTCGGTCGTCATCGTCAGCATCCGCTCGGCGGCCGAAAAATCCGCCGGGTTGGTGAGCTTCATGTTGCTGCGGCTGCCCTCCACGGCGCGCACGGTGAGGCCGGCAAGCGCCGCCACCGCCGCATCGTCGGTGAGGTCGGTCTTGCCCTCTTGCACCGCGCGCTCGTGCGCTTCAAGCAGCGGCGCGAAGGGGAAGCCCTGCGGCGTCTGCGCGGTGGCAAGCGCGTCGCGCGGCACCGTCGCGGTGATGGCGCCGTCCTCCACCCGCTTCACCGTCTCGGTGACGGGGAGGACGGGGATGGCGCCGTGCGCGCCGTCGCAGGCGGCGATGACGCGTTCGACGAGCGCGGCGTCGATGAACGGCCGCGCCGCGTCGTGCACCAGCACCAGGCGCGGTGCGTGCGGGGCGAGCGCCTGCAGCCCGTTGCGCACGGAATGCTGGCGCGTCGCTCCGCCCTTCACCGGCGCGAGCAGCCTGGGCACCTCCCGCACCGCCTCCCGGTAGAGCGCGTCGTCTGCGTCGCCGATCACAACCTGGATCATGTCCACGGCCGGATGCGACAGCAGCGCCTCCAGTGTGCGCTGCAACACGGTCTTGCCACGAAGCGCGACATATTGTTTGGGGATGTCGCGCGCCGCGCGGCTGCCCCGGCCGGCCGCGACAACCAGCGCCGCCACGGGCCCGTCTTCCTGATTTGCGTGTGTCGACATGCCTGTCCGAACGTCTGCGCGGCGCTGATAACACACCAGCCCTGCACACGTCGCCTCTTGCGTGCCGCCGCTATTTGTCTATTCTGAGGGCAGTTTTTTCGTGTGCATAAAACTTAGGCACAGGGCTCCGGCATTGGAATCGACGAGTATTATCGCGACGGCCGAGCCCGCCTTTGGAGGCGGGGCGGGGGCCGTCTTGAATGCGCTGCCGCATCCGGTCGTCACCATCGCGCCGGACGGGAACATCTCGGGTGCCAACCAGGCGGCCGAGGTGTTCTTCCAGAATTCCAGCGCGGTTCTGGGGCGCTACCGGCTGGAGCATTTCGTGCCGTTCGGCAGCCCGCTCTTCGGCCTGATCGAGCAGGTGAGGGCAAGCGGCGCCCCGGTGACGGAATATCGCGTCGATATCAGCTCGCCGCGGCTCGGGGCCGAGCGCGTGGTCGATATCTACGCATCGCCCGTCTCGGAGGGAGCGCCGGCGACGTGGCGATCATGCTGCTGCCGCGCTCCATGACGGAGAAGATCGACCGCCAGCTCACGCATCGCGGCGCGGCACGCACCGTGACCGGCCTCGCCTCCATGCTGGCGCACGAGATCAAGAACCCGCTTTCCGGCATTCGCGGCGCGGCCCAGCTTCTGGAGGCGGACGCCGACGAGGATTCCCGCGCGCTGACGCGCCTCATCTGCGACGAGGCGGACCGCATCGTCGGCCTGGTCGACCGCATGGAGACCTTCGCCGATCAGCGCCCGATGGAGCGCGAGGCGGTCAACATCCACTCCATTCTGGAGCGGGTAAAGGTGATCGCCCGCAATGGCTTCGCCCGCAACGTTCGCATCGTGGAGGAATACGATCCGTCGCTGCCGCCGGTCACGCCAATCGCGACCAGCTGATCCAGGTCTTCCTGAACCTTGTGAAGAACGCGGCCGAAGCGCTTGATAACGCAGAACGATCCTGAGATCGTGCTGCGCACCGCCTTCCGTCCGGGCATTCGCCTCTCCATGCCGGGGAGCCGCAGTCGGGTCAGCCTTCCGCTCGAATTTTCCGTGATCGACAACGGACCGGGCGTGCCCGACGACCTCCTGCCTTACCTGTTCGACCCGTTCGTCACCTCCAAGACGAATGGAACCGGCCTCGGTCTTGCACTGGTAGCCAAAATCATCGGCGACCATGGCGGCGTCATCGAATGCGAGTCGCAGCCGCGTCGCACGGTCTTCCGGATTCTCATGCCGGCGCATAGCGGGAGACGGCGAAGACGAGGAGCTGAGTTCAGAAGAATGACGAGCGCGACCATTCTCGTTGCGGACGACGATGCCGCCATCCGCACCGTGCTCAACCAGGCACTTTCGCGCGCCGGCTACACGGTGCGCCTGACCTCCAATGCCGCGACCTTGTGGCGCTGGGTGGCGGAGGGCGAGGGCGACGTCGTCATCACCGACGTCGTCATGCCGGACGGCAACGCCTTCGACCTCATCCCGCGCATCAAGCGCACGCGGCCGGACCTGCCGATCGTGGTGATGAGCGCGCAGAACACCTTCATGACCGCCATCCGCGCCTCGGAGAAGGGCGCCTACGACTACCTGCCGAAACCCTTCGACCTGAAGGAGCTGACCGCCATCGTCGGCCGCGCGCTGGCCGAGCCGCGCGGCGGCGCGCGCGGCGAGGCCGGCGACCAGACGCGGCGACGCCATCCCGCTGGTCGGCCGCTCGCCGGCCATGCAGGACATCTACCGCATGCTGGCGCGGCTGATGCAGACCGACCTGACGGTGATGATCTCCGGCGAGTCCGGCACCGGCAAGGAGCTGGTGGCGCGCGCGCTCCACGATTACGGCAAGCGCCGCAAAGGGCCGTTCGTCGCCGTCAACATGGCGGCGATCCCGCGCGACCTGATCGAGTCGGAGCTGTTCGGCCACGAGCGCGGCGCCTTCACCGGCGCGCAGGCGCGCTCCGTCCGGCCGCTTCGAGCAGGCGGAGGGCGGCACGCTCTTCCTCGACGAGATCGGCGACATGCCGATGGAAGCGCAGACGCGGCTCCTGCGCGTGCTGCAGCAGGGCGAATACACCACCGTCGGCGGCCGCACGCCGATCCGCACCGACGTGCGCATCATCGCCGCCACCAACAAGGACCTGCGCCAGCTCATCCGCCAGGGGCTGTTCCGCGAGGACCTGTTCTTCCGGCTCAACGTCGTGCCCGATCCGCCTGCCGCCGCTGCGCGAGCGCACCGACGACATCCCCGACCTCATCCGCCATTTCCTTGCGATCGCCGAGCGCGAAGGGCTGCCCGCCAAGACCATCGAGCCGGCGGCGATGGAGGCGATGCAGCGCTACCGCTGGCCCGGCAACGTGCGCGAGCTGGAGAACCTGATCCGCCGCCTCACCGCGCTCTATCCGCAGGAGACGATCACCGCTCCGATCGTCGAGAACGAGATCGGCCCCATGGCGGAGATCGAGGCCGCGCCGGCCGAGGATGCCGACGGCATCGGCGGCGCGATGGAGCGGCATCTCGCCGAGCTATTTCAGCGAGTTCGGCAACGGGCTGCCGCCGCCCGGGCTCTACCAGCGCATCCTGCGGGAAGTGGAGGTGCCGCTGATCAGCGCCGCGCTCGGCGCCACGCGCGGCAACCAGATCCGCGCCGCGGAGCTGCTCGGGCTGAACCGCAACACGCTGCGCAAGAAGATCCGCGAACTCGACATCCACGTCATGCGCCGCGGCGTTTGACTGTCATTACGGCGCTCGTCTTATTTGTGACAAATTGGTCACGCCTGTTGCGCGCGCGCATCTTCTGGCGCGACCGATCTTTGGGGATCAGCAGAAAAACGCATGACGGCCGCGGTTAGCGCATCCACTCCCGATCCCCCGATCGAGCGCCGGCGCATATCGCGCGCCCTCGGCTTCCTGGTCGTGCTCTGCGCCGTCACCACGTCGATCGTCTCGTTCCTCATCCTCACCGGCCAGACGCCGATCCAGCCGACCCCCATCGTGGTGCGCGGTGCCGGCGTCGCCAACGCGCTGATCGCCGTCCTGCTCATCGGGATCGTGGCCTACGAGGCGGTCGGGCTCTGGCTCGCGCGGCGGCGGGGACGCGCCGCCGCGCGGCTGCACGTCCGCATCGTCCTGCTTTTTTCCATCATCGCCGCGCATGCCGGCGATCCTCATGATGGTGATCGCCTCCATCACCCTCAACAAGGGCCTCGACCGCTGGTTCGGCGGCCGGGTCTCCGCCATCATCGACACGTCGCGCGCCGTCGCGCAGGCCTATGTCGAAGAGCACAGCCGCATGCTGGGGCTCGACCTCCTCGCCATCGCCGGCGAGTTCAACCGGGTCACCCCCGATCTCGGCGAGAACGCCGCAGCCATCGCCGAGCTACCTCACCAACCAGGCCAAGCTCCGCGGGCTCTCCTCCATCGAGCTGATCAAGCGCGACGGCAGCGTCATCATCGAAGGCGACACCAGGAGCAACGTGCGCGTGCCGCCGGCGCCGCCCAACATCTTCGCCGATCTCGATTCCGGACAGCCTGCGCTGATCGCGCCGGGCACCACCGACCTGGTCGGCGGCGTGATCAAGCTCACCGGCTTCGACAACGTCTACCTCTATTTGTCGCGGCCGCTCGATCCGCGCGTGACGCGCAATCTGCGCCTGACGGAGGAGAACGCCGCCGAATACGAGCAGCTGGAAGCCAACCGGTTCGGGGTTCAGGTGGCCTTCGGCATCGTGTTCGCCGGCCTGGCGCTGGTCGTGCTCCTGTCAGCGATCTGGATCGGCCTCGGCTTTGCCCGAAGTCTCGTCTCGCCCATCCGCCGGCTGATCGGCGCCTCGCAGGAGATCGCCGCCGGCAATCTCGACGTCAGCGTCCCGGTGCGCGGCTCCATGGGCGACATCTCCGTGCTGGCGCAGACCTTCAACACCATGACCAGCCAGGTGAAGTCGCAGCGCGACGAACTGCTCAACGCCAACGCCCAGATGGACCAGCGGCGGCGCTTCACCGAGGCGGTTCTCTCGGGCGTCTCCGCCGGCGTCATCGGCCTCGACGGGGACGGACAGGTGACGCTCGTCAACCGCTCGGCGCTGGAGGCCCTCGGCATGGACGACACCGCGCTCGTCGGCCATCCGCTGGGCGACGTCATCCCGGCCTTCCAGGCGGTGCTCAACGAAGCCAGCCACCGCGAGCGCGGGCCGGCGCGCGACCAGATCCAGTTTGCGCGCGGCGGCGACCAGCGCACGCTCAACATCCAGGTCACGCAGGAGCGTGCCGAAGCCAAGCTCGAGGGCTTCGTCGTCACGCTCGACGACATCACCGACCTCACCGCGGCGGAGCGCCGCTCGGCATGGGCGGACGTCGCGCGCCGCATCGCGCACGAGATCAAGAACCCGCTCACACCGATCCAGCTTTCCGCCGAGCGCCTCAAGCGCCGCTTCGGCGAGCGCGTCGATGCCGAGGATCGCTCCGTCTTCGACCAGTGCACCGACACGATCGTGCGCCAGGTCGGCGACATCCGCCGCATGGTCGACGAGTTCTCCGGCTTCGCGCGCATGCCGCGGCCGATCATGGAGGACCGCGACCTGAACGAGGTGGTGCGCGAGGCCGTGTTCCTGCAGGAGGTCAGCCAGCCCAACATCCGCTTCCAGCTCGATCTGCCGGAAGAGCCGGTGATGGCGCGCGTCGACCACCGGCTGGTGACGCAGGCGCTGACCAACATCGTGAAAAACGCCACGGAATTGATCGAAGCGGTCGGCGCCCTCGAAAGCGAAGGCGGCCTCATCACCGTTACCGTGTCGGCGAACGGCGACCAGGCGGTGATCGACGTGGAGGACAACGGCAAGGGCCTGCCGAGGGAGGACCGCGAGCGGCTCCTCGAGCCCTACATGACCACGCGCGAGAAGGGGACCGGTCTCGGTCTCGCCATCGTGCGCAAGATCATGGAGGAGCACGGCGGGACCATTGCGCTCATGGATGCGCGTGCGGTGGCCGAGGGCGGCCGCGGCGCCTGCGTGAGGCTCAAGTTCCCGCTTGTCGCGGGGACCGAGCAGGAGACGGCCGTCGCGGCGACGGCCCACTAGGAAGGAGACCGGGAGTAGACATGGCGGCGGACATACTTGTTGTCGACGATGAAGCAGATATCCGCGAGATCGTTGCCGGAATCCTGCAGGACGAGGGACATAACGCGCGGACGGCCGGCGACAGTGACGGTGCGCTGGCGGCGATCACCTCGCGGCGTCCCAACCTGCTTTTCCTCGACATATGGCTGCAGGGCAGCCGCCTTGACGGGCTTTCGCTGCTCGACGAGGTGCACGCGCAGCATCCGGACCTTCCGGTCGTCATCATCTCAGGCCACGGCAACATCGAGACGGCGGTCTCCGCCATCAAGCGCGGCGCCTACGACTACGTGGAGAAGCCGTTCAAGGCCGACCGGCTGGTGCTGGTGGCGACGCGCGCTCTGGAGGCCTCGCGGCTGAGGCGCGAGGTTGCCTCGCTGAAGCAGCGCTCCGGCGAGTTGGACGATCTGGTCGGCTCCTCCGCCGCCATGAACCATCTGCGCCAGACCATCGACCGCGTCGCGCCGACCAACAGCCGCATCATGATCTTCGGCCCCTCGGGCGCCGGCAAGGAGCAGACGGCGCGCTCCATCCATCAGCGCTCGCAGCGGGCCAACGGCCCCTTCATCGTGCTGAACGCCGCGGCCATCACCCCCGACAGCATGGAGACGGAGCTCTTCGGCACCGAGCCGATGAACGGCGCCGCGCGCCGCGTGGGCGCGCTGGAAGAGGCGCATGGCGGCACGCTCTATCTCGACGAGATCGCCGACATGCCGCGCGAGACGCAGGGCAAGATCCTGCGCGTGCTCGTCGACCAGACCTTCGAGCGCGTCGGCGGCTCCACCAAAGTGAAGGTCGACGTGCGCATCCTCTCCTCCACCGCGCGCGACCTCGAGGCGTCGATCGCCGACGGGCAGTTCCGCGAGGACCTTTTCCACCGGCTGAGCGTCGTGCCGCTGCGGGTTCCGGCACTGGCGGAACGGCGCGAGGACATCCCGGAGCTGGTGGCGCATTTCATGGAGCAGGTGTCGTCTTCCACCGGCCTTGCGGCGCGCCAGATCGGCGACGACGCGATGGCGGTGCTGCAGGCGCACGACTGGCCGGGCAACCTGCGCCAGCTCCGCAACAACGTCGAGCGCCTGATGATCCTCACGCGCGGCGATGCCGACGCGGTGATCACCGCCGACATGCTGCCGAAGGAGATCGGCGAGATCCTTCCCTCCACCCCGAGCGAGGGCTCCACGCACATCATGTCGCTGCCGCTGCGCGAGGCGCGCGAGGTGTTCGAGCGCGAATATCTCACCGCCCAGATCAACCGCTTCAGCGGCAACATCTCGCGCACGGCGGAGTTCGTCGGCATGGAGCGCTCGGCGCTTCACCGCAAGCTGAAGAGCCTCGGCGTCTGAGCCCGGCATGTCACGCATCGCCTATGTGAACGGCCGCTACGTCCCGCATCGCGAGGCGAGCGTCCATATCGAGGACCGCGGCTACCAGTTCGCCGACGGGGTCTACGAGGTCTGCGAGATCTGGAACGGGCTCGTCATCGACGAGACGCGGCACCTCGATCGCCTGGAGCGCTCGCTCGGCGAGCTGGCGATGGCCATGCCCATGCCGCGCGCCGCGCTGAAGGTGGTGATCCGCGAGATGGTGCGGCGCAACCTGGTGAGGGACGGGCTCGTCTATCTCCAGGTCACGCGCGGCGTGGCTCCGCGCGATCATGCCTTCCCGGCGAAGCACACGCCGCCGGCGCTTGTGCTCACCGCCAAGAGCACATCGCGCGCCGTTGCCGAGAAGCGGGCGGCGCAGGGGATCGCCGTCATCACGCTCCCCGACAACCGCTGGGAGCGGGTGGACATCAAGACCGTTGGGCTGCTGCCCAATGCGCTCGCCAAGCAGAAGGCGAGAGAAGCGGGAGCCTACGAGGCGTGGCTCGTCGATCGCGACGGCTACGTCACGGAGGGCGCCTCGACGACGGCATGGATCGTGACCGGGGAGGGGACGCTCGTCACCCGTCCCAACGGCACCGGCATCCTGCCCGGCATCACGCGCATCACCGCCTCGGAGGTCGCGCGCCGCGCCAGCCTCACCGTCGAGGAACGCAAGTTCACGGTGGCGGAGGCCAAGTCCGCGCGCGAGGCGTTCGTCACCGCGGCCAGCACGCTCGTCATGCCGGTGGTGCGAATCGACGGCGATCCCGTGGCGGACGGAAAGCCCGGTCCGGTGGCCACCGCGCTTCGCGCCGAATTCCACGACGTGGCCGAAAAGCTCGGCTGAGCGGCGGTTTCCGGCCTGCACTCTCTTTCCGGCAGGGGGTGACAGTGCAGTGCGAAAAGGGCAATCTGTTTCGAAGATTCCGCAAAAAGGCCGGACAAAAAACAATGGCTGAAAAGAGTCACAACCTTCAGGACACGTTCCTCAATCATGTCCGTAAGGCCAAGATTCCGCTGACTATTTTCCTGGTCAACGGCGTCAAACTTCAGGGTGTGGTAACCTGGTTCGACAATTTCTGCCTGCTTTTGCGGCGCGATGGTCACTCGCAGCTCGTCTACAAGCACGCCATATCCACCGTGATGCCGTCGCATCCGGTGCAGCTCTTCGAGCCGGAAAACGAAGAGACAAGCGAGACCTGATTGAAGCCAAGGGATAGGCGCGGACGGAAGGAGCCGGCCCTCGACGCGAGGGACGGTGACGCCGCCCGCGTAGAAGGCGAGCCGACGCGCGCGCTCGTCATCCTTCCCGCCAGGCGTGGACAGCCATCCGAAGCGGGTGGGGCGCACGGGCATGTGCCCGCGCGCAGCGACGAGGCGCGCCTTGCCGAAGCCGTCAGCCTCGCCGAAGCCATCGGCCTCGATGTCGCGACGGCGCTTGTCGTGCCGATCCGCAAGCCGTCTCCGGCCACGCTCATCGGCTCGGGCAAGGTGGAGGAGATCGCCGCGCTCGTCCGCGTCGACGAGGCCGAGCTCGTCATCGTCGATCATCCGCTGAGCCCTGTGCAGCAGCACAATCTGGAGAAGGCCTGGTCGGCCAAGGTGCTCGACCGGACCGGCCTCATCCTGGAGATATTCGGCGCGCGTGCGCAGACCAAGGAAGGCCGCCTGCAGGTCGAGCTGGCACACCTCAATTACCAGAAGAGCCGGCTCGTCCGCTCCTGGACGCACCTTGAGCGGCAGCGCGGCGGCTTCGGCTTCCTCGGCGGGCCGGGCGAGACGCAGATCGAGGCGGACCGTCGCCAGATCCAGGCGCGCATCAACCGCATCGAGACGGAGCTTCAGCGCGTGAGCAACATGCGCGGCGTGCATCGCGCCGAGCGCAAGCGCGTGCCGCGCCCGATCGTGGCGCTGGTCGGCTACACCAACGCCGGCAAGTCGACGCTGTTCAATCGCCTCACCGGCGCCGACATCGTGGCGGCCGACATGCTGTTCGCCACGCTCGACCCGACGCTCCGCCGCGTGCGCCTGGCGCATGGCGAGGAGATCATCCTTTCCGACACGGTCGGCTTCATCTCCGAGCTTCCCACCATGCTCGTCGCCGCCTTCCGCGCCACGCTGGAGGAGGTGCTGGAGGCGGACGTGATCCTGCACGTGCGCGACATCGCATCGGCGGAAACCGCGCAGCAGGCCGACGACGTGATGAAGGTGCTGGCCGAGCTCGGCATCAATCCCGGCGACGGGCGTGCCATCATCGAGGTGTGGAACAAGACCGACTGCCTGGAGCCGTCGCAGCGCGAGGCGCTGAAGGGAAGGGCGCACACGCTCACGCCGCCGGCCGTGCTCGTCTCCGCCGTCACCGGCGACGGCATTCCCGACCTGCTTGACGCGATCGAGCGCGCGCTGATGGGCGGACGCCCGACCGTCACCGTGGAGCTCGGCCTGGAACAGCTCGGCGCGGCGCCCTGGCTCTACGAGAACACCGAAGTGCTGGAGCGCAGCGACGATCCGGAGACCGGACGCGCGCGGCTCAAGGTGCGCGTGGCCGAGAAGCGCCTGGCGCCGTTCCGGGCTTGGGCCGAGCGCGAGCGGGTGGCCGTCGCTGCGGCCTAACGCGTCGCCGCGGGGCCTTCAGCCTTCGCAACCTCGCTCTTCTTCGCCTCGACCCACAGCGCCTCCATCTCCTCCAGCGAGGCATCCTTCAGGTCGCGGCCGCGATTGTGCAGCTCCGATTCGATGTGGCGGAAGCGCTCCACGAACTTGGCGTTGGAGCGCTTCAGCGCCACCTCGGGATCGATCTCAAGGTGCCGCCCGAGATTGGCCACGGCGAAAAGGATGTCGCCGAACTCGTCCTCGAGGCTGTCCTCGTCGCGGTCGAAGCGCGTCAGCTCGCGCTCGAACTCGTCCACCTCCTCGCGGATCTTGGCGAGCACGGCGAGCGGATCGTCCCAATCGAAGCCGACCGAGCCGGCGCGCTCCTGCAGCCGCACGGCGCGGGTCAGCGCGGGGAGGGCGAGCGCCACCTTCTCCAGGATGCTGTCGGCCGCCTTCCCGTTGGTGCCGCGGCGTTTCGCGCGCTCCGCCTTCTCCTCCGCCTTGATGGCGTTCCAGCGCTCCTTCACCTCGGCGGAGTCCTTGGCGTCGAGATCGCCGAAGACATGCGGATGGCGGCGGATCATCTTGGCGGTAATCGCCTCGACGACGTCGCCGAAGGTGAACTTGCCGGCTTCCTTCGCCATCTGGGCATGGAAGACCACCTGCAGCAGGAGGTCTCCCAGCTCGTCCTTCATATCTTCGAAGTCGCCGCGCTCGATGGCGTCCGCCACCTCATAGGCTTCCTCGATGGTGTAGGGGGCGATCGAAGCGAAGTCCTGGGTCAGGTCCCAGGGACAGCCGCAGGCCGGGCGTCCTGAGCTGCACCATGATGGCGAGAAGGTCCTGGATGTCCTTGCTGGGTTTCATTGCTCTGTCCATCCTACGCTCTTACGTCGCTGGCGGCCCGGTCGGCGTGACCGAGGTCGCGGTCAGGATCGATCCGGTCGCGCACCAGCTGCTTCACCGTCTTGGCGTCCGGAAAGCCGCCGTCGCGCTTGCGGTCCCAGACGACGTCGCCGTCGACCTCGATGCGGAAGGCGCCGCCGGTGGATGGCTTCAGCGCAACTTCATCGAGGTCCTCGGAGAAGGTCGACAGGATCTCCTGCGCCATCCAGGCGGCACGCAGCAGCCAGCCGCATTGCCGACAATAGGCGATCGAGACGCTCGGCTTTCGATTCCGCATGCCGCAACTTGTCGTTGGCTCCGCTGCCGGTCAAGTCAACCTTTCTAGGCTCTCGAGACGGCGGAGCGGAGCGGCGAGGAAAACGCGCAAAAACGCCTATGATCGGGGGATCAGGCCGCAGGGGCCGCATCTCGCGCGCCCATCCGTATGTCGCATAAGATATATTATGGAACTAAAACGGACATTGGCGCCGACGCCCATCACTGGTGGCGGCATGCCCGATTTGCCCGCAGGGCGCGCGCTCACGCCGGAAGCTCGATCGTCATGCCGTCATAGGCCGGCTCGACATGCGCCGGCAGCTCGCGCTTCAGCGTCGCGTAATCGAGATCGACATGCATGTGGGTCAGGATGGCGCGCTTCGGCTTGAGGCGCTCGATCCACCCGAGCGCTTCGTCGACCGAGAAATGACTCGGATGCGGCTTGGGACGCAGCGCGTCGACGATCCACACGTCGAGGCCCATGCAGCTGCTCAGCGGCACTGTCGTCGAGGCTGCTGACGTCGGGCGAATATGCCAGCCCGCCAAAACGGAACGCCAGCGACGTGATGTTGCCGTGCGTCTGGCGGATGGGCATGGCGGCGATCGGGCCGCCGGCGCCGCTGATCGACGACTTCGACGGCCTCCATGATGGCGTGGCCATTGAGGATCGGCGGATATTCGCTGCCGGTCGGCGTCTCGAAGCAATAGCCGAAGCCTTGCCTCAGCCGCGCCATGGTCTGGTCGTCGGCATAGATGTCGACGCGGCGGCGCATGTTGATCACGAAGCCGCGCAGGTCGTCGATGCCGTGAAGATGGTCGGCGTGCGGATGCGTGTAGAGAACGCCGTCGATGCTCTCCAGGCCGGCCGCCAGGGCCTGCTCGCGCAGGTCCGGGCTGGTATCGACGATGACGCTGGTGACGCCCGCATCGGAGACGCGTTGCGCCAGCAGCGAGCAGCGGCGGCGGCGGTTCTTGGGATTTTCGGGATCGCAGGCGCCCCAATGGCCACCGATGCGCGGCACGCCTGGCGACGAGCCGCATCCGAGGATCGTGAACCGCATGAGGTCGCGCAAATCCCGGTCTCAGCGTCTCGGGACTTTGGCGAAGAGCCGGTGGAAGTTCTCCGTGGTCTGCGCCGCGATCGCCTCGCGGCTGACGCCGCGCGTTTCCGCGAGCACCGCCGCCGTCTCGGCGACGAAAGACGGCTCGTTGCGCTTGCCGCGATGCGGGACCGGCGCCAGATACGGCGCATCCGTCTCCACCAGGATGCGGTCGGCCGGCATGTCGCGGGCGATATCGCGGATGTCCTGGGCGTTCTTGAAGGTCAGGATGCCGGAGAACGAGACGTAGTGGCCGAGCGCGATGCCGGCTTCCGCCAGCGCGCGGCCGGAAGAAAAGCAATGCAGAACAGCGGGAAAGGCGCCCTTCCCCGACTCTTCCTTTAGGATCGCCGCCAGGTCTTGGTCCGCCTCGCGCGCATGGATGACGAGCGGCAGCCCGGTCGTCCGTGCCGCCGCGATGTGCGTCCGCAGGCCCGCCGCCTGCGCCTCGCGCGGCGAGGTGTCGTAGTGATAGTCGAGCCCCGCCTCGCCGATCGCCACGACCTTCGGATGCTCGGCAATTCGCACGAGATCGTCGGCAGTTACGTCGAGCTCCTCATGTGCGTTATGCGGATGCGTGCCCACCGAGCAATAGACGTCGTCGAAGCGCTCGGCGACGGCGCGCAGCTGGTCGAATTTCTTCACGCGCGTCGAGATGGTCACCATCGTGCCGATGCCGGCCGCGCGCGCCCGCGCGACGACCTCGTCGAGCTCGGCGGCGAAATCCGGAAAATCGAGATGGCAATGGCTGTCGACCAGCATGGGCGGCGGTTCTGAGGGCTTGGGTTTGGATTCGCGTGAGGCGGCGGCGACTATAATATCGGCTCAGGCATTTGCCACTGCCAGCGCCCAGGTCGCAACCCACAGCGCCAGCGCGGCCGCGCCATAGGCGATCTGCGCGCCCTTCCGCTTCGGTATGCGCTCCGCGGCAAGATGCAGCCCGGTCCCGGCCGCCACGCCGACGACGAAGCCGAAGGCATGCCCGCCGAGATCCGTCCGCTCGCCGCCCGTGCCGAGCATCGCCAGCAGCGCCACGCCCGCCGCGAGCGGCACCCATCGCCGCAGGCCGCGCCGCCAGAGCGGCAGCGCCCGCCGCCACATCAGCGCCGAAAGCATGCCGAGCGCCGCGAAGACCGCGGTCGAAGCACCGATCGAGGCATGCGCGGCCGGCTGCAGAAGCGCGTTCAGCCCGTTGCCGAGGCCGCCGGCGACGATGATCGCCAGCCAGGTGAGCCCCGGCCCCAGAACCTGCGCCAGCAGGACGCCGATCAGCGCGCCGGCAACGACGTTGCTCGCCAGATGCCCGAAGTCGGCATGCAGGCTGAGCGCCGTTACGGCTCGCCACCATTGGCCGTCGCGGATGAGCCCCGCGCCGGCATAGCCGATGTCGACCCAATCGATGCCGAAGAGCTGCCGCATGGCAGCGACGTGGGCCACGACCAGCAGCGCCGCGGCGACCAGCGCGGCATCCACGCCCTCGCTCGCCGGCCGCAGCGCCGGCAGCGGGCGCGCGCGGTTCTCGCGGCGATATTCCGACAGCTCGTAGAGCGCCCGCTCGACATCGCCCGAATGCACGAAAAGCCCGACGCGCTCCCTCCCCGGCACCAGCCGGCAGGGGACATCGACGGCGGCGAGGACGAGCGCCTCGCCTTCCGCGTCGGGCACGCGCCGATAATGGCCGACCTCGACCCAGCCTTCGCCGCCATGGGCTATGGTGGGCGTCGTCAGTCGGCCTTCTCCTTCTCCACGTAGCGCGGGAACACCGGCTCGGCCGGCGGCAGCCTGGTGCCGGGCTTCAAGCGTCCGGCCTCGCCGAGCGAGGCGAAGCTCCGCGCGTCCTGCGGCAGGGCGACGAGATCGAGCAGCCGCGCCGCGGAATCCGGCATCACCGGCTGCACCAGGATCGCGGTCTGGCGCACGGCCTCCGCCGTCACGTAGAGCACGGTCCCCATGCGCGCAGGGTCGGTCTTTCTCAGCGCCCACGGCTCCTGCGCCGCGAAATAGCGGTTCGCCTCGGCCACCACCTGCCAGATGGCCGAGAGCACCAGGTGCAGCCCAAGCTGGCTCATCTCCGCCCGGCAGCGGCTGAGGAGTCCGTCGGCGGAGGCCAGCAGCGCCAGGTCGTCGCCGGTATATTCGCCGGGCTCCGGCACGATGCCGTCGGCGTAGCGGCCGATCATCGACAGCGAGCGCTGCGCCAGGTTGCCGAGATCGTTGGCGAGATCGGCATTGATGCGGTTGACGATCGCGTCGTGGCTGTAGCTGCCGTCCTGCCCGAACGACACCTCGCGCAGGAAGAAGTAGCGCATCGGGTCGACGCCGTAATGCGCGGCGATGGCGAACGGGTCGACCACGTTGCCGACCGACTTCGACATCTTCTCACCGCGATTGAACAGGAAGCCGTGGCCGAAGACGCGCTTCGGCAGCTCCACGCCCGCCGACATCAGGAAGGCCGGCCAGTAGACCGCGTGGAAGCGCACGATGTCCTTGCCGATGACGTGGATATCGGCCGGCCAGTATTTCCAGAGCGGCGCGTCGGCGTCCGGATAGCCGACCGCGGTGATGTAGTTGGTGAGCGCGTCCACCCACACATACATCACGTGCTTCTCGTCGTCCGGCACGGGCACGCCCCAGTCGAAGGTGGTGCGCGAGATCGACAGGTCCCTCAGCCCGGCCTTGACGAAGCTGACGACCTCGTTCTTGCGCTCGCGCGGCCCGATGAACTCCGGGTTCGCCTCGTAGTGCGCCAGCAGCCGGTCCTGATAGGCGGAGAGGCGGAAGAAGTAGCTCTCCTCCTCCACCCACTCCACCGGTGTTCCCTGCGGTCCGTAGCGCACGCCGTCGTCGCGCAGCTGCGTCTCGCCTTCATCGTAATAGGCTTCGTCGCGCACCGAGTACCAGCCGGCATAGCGGTCCTTGTAGATGTCGCCGGCCGCGGCCATGCGGCGCCACAGCTCCTGGACCGAGCGGTAGTGCCGCTCCTCCGTGGTGCGGATGAAGTCGTCGTTGGAGCAGTTGAGCGCCTTCGCCATCTCCTCGAAGCGCGCCGCGTTGCGGTCGGCGAAATCGCGCACGCTCAGCCCCTCGGCCTTGGCAGTCTGCAGCATCTTCTGGCCGTGCTCGTCGGTGCCCGTCAGGAAATACACGTCGTAGCCGTCGAGCCGCTGGAAGCGGGCGATGGCGTCGGTGGCGATCACCTCGTAGGCGTGGCCGATATGCGGCTGGCCGTTGGGATAGGAGATCGCCGTCGTGATGTAGAATCTCGGCTTGTCGGCCATGCGTGGACCGCCTGCTGGTTCAAAAACGCGTTGGAGTTCCGGACTGAAGGGCGGCGGCTGAAGTCTCGACAAGGTCGAGCACGAACTGCCTCCGGTCGAGGTTGTAAGTCTCGACCTCCCGCCCGGAAAGCGCAGCCTTTTCCCATAGCTCCGCCCAGGTGACAAGCGGCGCGATCGGCGGAGCGGCGGCGCTCTGCAACCGGCTCCCGGGCCTGGCCCCCCTAGGAAGCGAGCGCCGCCATCTCCCGATAGAGATCGGCCTTCCCCTCGAAGCCGATGCCCGGGAGATCCGGCATCACGATATGCCCGTCTTCGACCGCCACGCCGTCGGGAAAGCCGCCATAGGGCTGGAACAGGTCCGGATAGCTCTCGTTGCCGCCCAAACCGAGGCCGGCGGCGATGTTGAGCGACATCTGGTGCCCGCCATGCGGAATGCATCGGCGCGGCGACCACCCCTTGTCGCGGAGCATGTCGAGTGTCCGCCGATACTCGCAAAGACCGTAGGACAGCGCGCAATCGAACTGCAGCCAGTCCCGGTCGGGGCGCATGCCGCCATAACGGATCATGTTCCGCGCATCCTGGTGGCTGAAGAGATTTTCGCCCGTCGCCATGGGACCGGCATAGACCTCCGAAAGCGCCGCCTGGAGCTGAAAGTCGAGCGGGTCGCCGGCTTCCTCATACCAGAAGAGCGGGAACTGGCTGAGCGCGCGTCCGTAGGCGATCGCGGTCTCCAGGTCGAAGCGCCCGTTGGCATCGACCGCCAGCTGCGCCGCGTCCCCGATCTCCGAAAGCACCGCATCGATGCGGCGCAGGTCCTCGTCCAGCGAGCTGCCGCCGATCTTCATCTTGACCACGGTGTAGCCGCGCTCCAGGTAGCTGCGCATCTCCGCGCGAAGCGCATCCAGCCCCTTGCCCGGATAGTAGTAGCCGCCCGCGGCATAGACGAAGACGCGCGGGTCCGCCTTCATGCCGCTCTGCTCCGCAAGGAGCCGAAACAGCGGCAAGCCCGCGATCTTGGCCGTTGCGTCCCAGACCGCCATGTCGAGCGTTCCCACTGCCACGGAGCGTTCGCCGTGTCCGCCCGGCTTCTCGTTGGCCATGAGGACGTTCCATATCCGGTCGGGGTCGAGATTGTCGCCGGCGTCGTTCAGCAGCGCTTCCGGCGCCGCGCCGAGCATCCGGTCGCGGAACCGCTCGCGGATCAGGCCGCCCTGACCGTAGCGTCCGTTGGAATTGAATCCGTATCCGACCACGCGCCGCCCGTCGCGGACCACGTCCGTCACCACGGCGACGAGGCTGATCGTCATTTTGGAGAAGTCGATATAGGCATTGCGGATCGGCGACGCGATCGCCTTGGTCGTCTCAAACACTTCCACAATTCGAATCGTCATCGCTTATACTTTCACCGGAATCCCGGGCTAACGAAGAGCGGCGGCCGAGGACTCGAGAAGGTCGAGCACGAACTGCCTTCGGTCGAGGTTGTACGTCTCGACCTCGCGCCCGGAATGCGCCGCCTTTTCCCAAAGCTCCGCCCAGGTCACAGCCGGCGCGGCGGGGGGATTTCCCCCACCTTCCGGCTCCGGCTCCCCGCGCACCCTGCGGCTCAGATAATCCTCGAAGAGGTCGAGGAACTGCTCCGTCGCGCCGGCCGTCGAGGCGCGCGCCGAAAGCAGGAACTGCGCCTCCGGCTTGCCGCTCTCGATCGCCTGGCGCATCAGCCGGTAGAGCTCCACGCCCCCTTCCCGCTCCAGCTCGATGAAGCGGCGCG
The DNA here is from genome assembly GCA_963801225.1 of uncultured Alphaproteobacteria bacterium. GTDB lineage: Bacteria > Pseudomonadota > Alphaproteobacteria > Rhizobiales > Afifellaceae > DASWJZ01. The sequence continues at coordinate 300,332 of CAWDED010000007.1, read as the reverse complement.
GGCTGCCGCCGGCAAGCGCCGCGGCAAGCGTCGCGTCCTTCGCCTTGGCGAGGTCGGGCGCCGCATGTTGCACCACCTCGCGCACCTCCTCCGGGCTGAGCGGCTTCAGGCTCAGCGTGCGGCAGCGCGACAGGATGGTCGGCAGGAGCGAGCCGCGGCTCTTGGCGATGAGGATGAAGAGCGTGTCGCGCGGCGGCTCCTCCAGGTTCTTGAGGATGGCGTTGGCGGCGTTCGGGTTCATGTCGTCGGCCGGATCGACGATCACCACGCGCCAGCCGCCCTCGCCCGCCGTCGTCCCGAGGAACGGCGTGATGCGGCGGACGGTATCGACCGAAAGCACCGTCCTGAAGCGCCCGCGCCTGTCGTCCCATTCGCGCTGCAGATGCAAGAGGTTCGGATGCGCGCCGATATCGAGCCAGTGCGCCTGGCTGTCGGTATCGGCCACCGAAAGGTCTTTTGCCATGGCGACCGCCGGCGCCGTGGGGTCGGGGTGGGCGAACACGAAGCGCGCCAGGCGGAAAGCAAGCGTCGCCTTGCCGATGCCGCGCTCGCCGGCAAAAATCCAGCCGTGATGCATCCGCCCCGAGCGGTAGGCATCGAGCAGCGCCTGCTCCGCCTCCTCGTGGCCGACGAGGGTCGTCGTCTGGCGCGGCAGCTTCACGCCGTCCAGCGCGTCGTGCGGCGGACGTTCTTCGATGGGCTTGGGGGCGCGGGCCATGGCGATCAGCCTGCGCCGGCGCGGGCCGGCTGCAGCCGCTCGGCGACCACGGCGCGGATCGCCTCCGCCACCTCCGCCTCGCCGCGCGACGCATCGATCACGGCGCAGCGCTCCGGCTCGCGTTCGGCGATCGCCAGGAAGGCCGCGCGCCGCGCTTCGTGCATGGCGACGTCATCGCGCTCGAAGCGGTCCGGCCCGGCGTCGCGCTTTCCCATCCGCCGCATCCCTTCCTCGACGGAAAGGTCGAGGATCAGCGTCAGGTCCGGCCGGTCGTCGCCGACGGCGATCTTTTCGAGCTCGCTCAGCCGTGCGGTGCTCACCCCCGAGGCGCCCTGGTAGGCGCGGGTGGAATCGAAGAAGCGGTCCGAGATCACCCAGCGCCCGGCCTGAAGCGCCGGCCGGATGGTCTGCGCCACATGGTCGGCCCGCGCCAGCGCGAAGACCAGCGCCTCCGCCTCCGCCCCGAACGGCGCCACGCTGCCGCCGAGCAGAAGCTCGCGCAGCACCTCCGCCTTCGGGCTGCCGCCCGGCTCGCGCGTCGTGACGACGTCGATCCCCTGCCCCTGCAGCCATTCCGCCAGATGGCGCATCTGCGTGGACTTGCCCGCCCCCTCCCCGCCTTCGAGCGTGATGAAGCGTCCCCGGAGCGTCCCGCCTGCCGTCACAGCCAGCCGAAGAGCAGCTGGCCGAGCGCATCGAGCGCACGCCGGTGCAGCGGTCCGCGCTCCACCGACGCGGCCGTGTAGAGCGGCACCTCCTGGATCAGCCGCTCGCCGTTCCAGACCTTGAAGTCGCCGACATGCTGCCCCTCCGCGACCGGCGCGACGAGCGGGCCCTGGTAGATCACGCGCGCCTTCAAGGCGTCGCCGGCGTCGCGCGGGACCAGCAGGCGGATGGCGTCCTGCGCCTTCAGGGGCACGTCGCCCACAGTGCCGCCATAGACGGACGCCTGCGCCACCACCTCGTCCTTCTTGAAGGCGGTGACATTGGTGAAGTTGCGAAAACCCCAGTCGAGCAGCTTCGTCGCTTCCTGGACGCGGTCCTCCTCCGAACTCCAGCCCGGCGATGACCAGGATGAGCCGCTGGTCGTTGCGCTTGGCCGAGACGGTGATGCCGTAGCCGGACTCCTTGATGTAGCCCGTCTTCAGTCCGTCCACGCCGATCCCGTCGTCGAGCAGCGGATTGCGGTTCATCTGGCGGATGTTGTTCCAGGTGAATTCGGGCTCGGAGAAGATCTTATAATATTCGGGATAGTTGCTGATGATGTAGCTGGCGAGTGTCGCCAGATCGCGCGCCGTGACGTGCTGGTCCGGGTCGTAGAGGCCGTTGGCGTTCTCCCAGCGGGAGCTCTTCAGGCCGATTTCCGCCACGCGATGCGTGACGCGGTCGGCAAACGCCGCCTCCGAGCCGGCGATGCCTTCGGCAAGCGCGATCGCCGCGTCATTGCCCGACTGGATGAGCAGCCCGCGCAGCAGAAAGCGCACCGCAATGCGCGAATGGATCTCCGCATACATCGTGGAGCCGCCCGAAGGTGCGCCGCCGTCGCGCCAGGCATGCTCGGAGATGGTGAACTCGTCGTCGAGCGAAAGGCTGCCTTCCTTCAGCTCGTGGAACACATATTCGGCGGTGCCGAGCTTGGCCATGGAGGCCGGCTCGAACGGCGTGTCGGCCGCCTTCTCGTAGAGCACCGTGCCGCTGTCGTAGTCCAAGAGGATGGCGTAGGGCGCCTTGGTGGCGAAGCCCTGGGCGCGTCCCTTCGCCGGCACAAAAAGGACAAGGATCGCGAAAGCCGCGAGAACAACCGTCAGTCTGGAAAGAAACGTCACGACTCACCTGCGCGTGGTGGTGCGTTGAAGCTGCATGAAACGATGCGCGGGCGATGGAATCAAGGGCGCGGGATGTCCCGGCCCTGCGGCTATTTCCTCTCCGCGCCCTTCGCGGCCTGGAAGCCCATGAGAATGCGATCGGCCGTCGACATGGAGACGGTGAGCCGCTTCATCGCAGCCGAGGTGGGCCGCGGCGCCGGCGGCGGGGCGTAGGCGACCGGGCTCTGCTCGGGGCGAGCGGTCGACGAGGCCGGAGCGGAGGCGAGCAGGATGTTCGGGCTCTCAAGGTCCGGCCCGCGATAGGTGGCGAGCAGCGTCGCCTTGTCCTCGCCGGCAAGCGGCGCGCGCGACACGTATTCCACTCGGACCTGGGTCGTTCCGCGTCGGCGGAAGCCGAGCAGCGCCGCCGTCTGCTCCGACACGTCGATCAGCCGGTCGCCGGAGAACGGCCCGCGGTCGTTGACGCGCACGACGAGGGAGCGGTTGTTGGCGAGGTTGGTCACCCGCACGTAGCTCGGCAGCGGCATGGTCGGATGCGCCGCGGAGATCGCCGCGCTGTCGAAGATCTCGCCGTTGGCGGTCAGCCGGCCGTGGAACGAGGGGCCGTACCAGGAGGCCGTGCCGGTGCGGTCGTAGCCGGTGTCTTCATGCGGCTTGTAGAGCTTGCCGGCCACCTCGTAGGGCTGGCCGATCCGGTAGTGCCCGCCGCCGCGCACGATGGACGCCTGCGCCTCCAGCACCCGGCGGTCGGGCACCGCCGCGACCGTGGGGTCGGACTCTTCCACCACCGCGAAGCCGTTCGCCACGGCGGCGGAGGCGGCGGGGCCGTCGCCCGGCCGGAAAGTGGCGGCGATGGCGCGGAAGCCGTTGGCGACGGCGACCGCCGGGTTCATGTGCGCGCGCTGCGAAGACGATTTGGCGAGCGGGGTGGCGGCCGTGGTCGAGCCGACGGAACGCGCGTGCCACGCCGTGCAGGAGCCCACGGCGGCACACAGACCGATCGAGACGATAACATGCGCAAACGAGACGCGGACGCGCACGGACCGGCGACGCGGAGCCTTCAAAACACCCCCACCTGCTTTGCCGGTCGTTTCCCCGCCCCCCGAAAGAGCGCGGTCCGCCCGGACCCTCGATCCGTCCCGGCCAGTACGCGGCCCGGGCAGATCGTTACGATTCTTTTACCGACTGCCTAGAGGGATGTCGAATCCGGGCAAAAGCAAGGCGAAACGCCGGCTTTCAGGCGGTGCCGGACGCCAGGGTTACCCCTCCCCTGCCCGCTTCGCGCGAATTTGCGCCACGCGCGCGCCGCCCGCGCGCCGCGCCGCGCCCCTCGCACCGGGGCCATGCGCCGAAAGCCTTGCCATGCGGAGCCACCCGAAACATGGTGGGACGGCGAAGCTGCTGACGAGCGGCGTCGCCGGCGGGCTCGGCGTCGCGTTTGCCATTCGGTCTGTTGCGAGGAGGGGGGATTGAAGCCGAGCCTTTGGTGGGGAGCCGTCACGGGATTTTACCGGCCCGGCGCTGAGCACGCCGGCGGCCTCGACCGCGTGACGGCATTTCTCTACGCGGCGCGCAGCGTCATCCTGGTGATTTCCGTCCAGGCCGCCATCATCGCCGGCCTGCTGGCCGCCGACGCGGGGCGCTTCGGCTGGGTGAATTTCGTCGGCGTGCTGGTCGGCTTCGTCGTCGCCCACATGATCAGCAACCTCACCAACGACTATTTCGGCTTCGTGCGCGGCCACGACACGCCGGATTTGCCGCGCATGCGCTACACCGTGCATCCCTTCGCGAGCGGCACCACCGACCGCGGCACGCTGTTCGGCGGCCTGGCGGTGCTTGCGTCCTCGGCCTGGCGATAACCGCCTGGTTCATCGCCGAGCGCGGCTGGATGGCCGCCGCCTTCGCCGCCGCCGGCATGGCGCTGCTTCTCCTCTACGACGCCGCGCCGACGCCGCTGAAGAGCATCGGCCTCGGCGAGCTCGCCGTGCTCCTGGTGTGGGGCCCGCTGATGGTCGGCGGCGGCTTCGCCATGATCACCGGCCGATTTTCCGCCGACGCGATGCTCGCCGGGCTTCCCTACGGCCTGACCGTCATGACCATCCTGATGGGCAAGCACATCGACCAGATGGATTTCGACGCCGGCCACCGCATCCACACGCTGCCGGTGCTGATCGGCGCGCGCGCCGCGCGCCTCCTCAACCTCGCCGCGCTCGTCGCGATCTACGCGATCATCGCCATCCTGATCGCGCTGGGCCACCTGACGCCCTTCGCGGCCGTGGTCGTGCTCGCCCTCCCCCGCGCAATCCGCGCCGCCCGCATCATGAGCCAGCCGCGCCCGGCCTCCCCGCCGCCGGGCTATGTCGGCTGGCCGCTCTGGTACCACCGCGCCTGCCTGGAGCACAGCCGCGTGTTCGGCTGGGCGTATATCGGGGGACTGGCGTTGAGCGTGGTGTGGCACCGGGTGGCGCTGCTCGCTCAGTAGTGCTGGCGCAATTCGGGATTGCCACCCCCTCCGCCTCCCCTTATCTCGTTGAATTTACGGTGAGGATGGGTGGCCGAGTGGTTGAAGGCACCGGTCTTGAAAACCGGCGTAGGTGAGAGCCTACCGTGGGTTCGAATCCCACCCCATCCGCCACTATTTTTATGAATGAATCCAGCTACTTATGAAATCGTGTCCCGCCATTTGTCCACTAAATCGGCTGCCCCTCGCCTCTAAACCAATCCTCGACCTGACATCGGTATTCAAAAAACGCATCTATGCCTGCGTCCACGTTTGCAGAGGCGGTCCAATTCCGCGACGAGATTCAATGCAAACACATGCGAGGCGCCAGGGTGACAGGGTTTGCGCCAGAACATCCTCCCCTTCCCGGTGACAAGATCACGCCGCAGTATCGAGCGGCGTCGCGCGTTCGATGCGCTCGCGCTCGCGGGGGCTGTTCATCGCCGCCCACAGATCGCTGCGTCGCTGCACGTTGAGCCAGAAGTCGGGGCTATTGCCGAACACGCGCGCGAGGATGAGCGCCGTCGCCGCAGTCACGTTCCGGCGGTCGTTGCAGAGTTCGTTGACGTGCTTGCGCTGAACGCCCATCGCCGCCGCCAGCGCGACCTGGGTCAACCCCATGGGCTGCATGAACTCCTCAACCAGGATTTCGCCGATTGTGGCCGGCTTGCGCTTCGTCGTCAGCATGGTTCGCCTCATCTGTAGCTGTGGTCGTCGAGATAGACGCCTTCTGCCTCGCCGTGTCGGCCGTCCCAACGGAAGACCAGCCGCCATTGGCTGTTGACGCGGATCGAATGAAACCCGACCAGATTGCCGCGCAGCTTCTCGAAGTGATTGCTGGGCGGCACCCGCAGGTCCTGATCGGTCGTCGCGTCGTCGATCATCTGAAGCTTGCGGAACAATCGGCTTTCGAGGTCGGACGGGATGTGCCGCGACCGCGTGTCCTCGACGAAGAACGCGCGCAGCCACGCGTCGCGAAAGCTCACGATCATCCCGCAGCCTCATTTCTGTGTCTATGTACCACTCATTGGTACGAGCAGCAACGATAGAAGTCCGTATCGCGGCGGCCGGCGCTGGGAACATTGATCATTGAGCTTTCGACCGAAAACGCCAGCACGGGGTTTCCAGCGGAAAGCAGCCACGCCGTGCCGTTCAGGCCATCTCCACCCGCGCGCGGTGGCCTGCCGCGGTGGCAAGCCGCCGGTCGCGCGTCAGCAGCGTCGCGTCGAGCGCCTCGGCGAGCGCAACGTAGGCTGCGTCGTAGGCGGTGAGATTGTTCCGCAGTTCCCACACGCGCGACAGAAGAAAGCCATGCGGGTAGCGCCGCAGCGGAAGGTCGGCGAGGTCGGCAAGCGCGGCACGGCCGCGCTCTTCGTCGATATCGCCGGCCGCGGTGTAGCGGCGGAGGACCTGCGTCACCTCCACGTCGAGCAGATGCGGCGCATGCAGTGTCTCTCGCGCGGCGAACAGCCGCTCTTCGATCGCATCGGACGCCGGCGTGCCCAGCAAGACTTCGAGCAGCGCCGAAGCATCGACGACAATCACCGGCTGTCGCGCTCGGCGCGCACCGCCGCCGCCGGCGCCAGGGACGGCCTGGTCCTCGATCGGCTGTGCAAACGGGCGCGCAGCTCCTCCAGGGTCGGCCGCTCGGCCACCTCGCGCAGCTCGTTCAACAGATAGTCGGACAGCGACAGTCCCGTCAGCGCCGCGCGCGACTTGAGCCGGCGGTGCAGCGTGTCGGGCACGTTGCGGATTTGGATCATCTTTGACATGTGAGCAACATAGAAACATGCGCTGCACATGTCAAAGCTTGGAGATGCTGAGTATCCATAGCTAAGCGCTACCGCCTCGCCTTCTCCGCCACCCTTGCCTGAAACGCCGCCGCCGTCACCACCACCCGCTCGTGCCGGCCCTCGCCGATCAGATCCCTCTCGTCATGCGCGCTCACCGCAAAAACCAGCTTGCGGCCGTCCACCTCCACGAGCTTCGCCTCCGCCGTCACCCGCATGCCGACCGGCGTCGCCGCCACGTGCGAGACGTCGAGATGCGTGCCGAGCGACTGCTTGCCCTGCGGCAGCAGGTGCTCCACGGCGGCCAGCGCCGCCTCCTCGATGAGGCTGATCATCACCGGCGTGGCGAGCACCGCGATGCGGCCGGAGCCGACGCGCGGCGCCGTGTCGTTGGTGCCGACCACCATCTCCGCGTGGCCGGTCAGCCCCGGCGCGATCTTTTCCACGTCTGCGCCCCCCGAATGACGTCCCCGCTCTCGTTAGAGTGAGGCCCGGCGAAAAGCCAGCGGCCGCGAACACGCCGCCACGTCCACCGCCGCGGCGCGGCCATAGGGCGATAGAGAACGCCCTCATCCTGAGGTGCGAGCGCAGCGAGCCTCGAAGGACGAGGGCGGTGGCACGGCGTCGGCTGTCCGCGGAAAGGCTGTGCCCGGTCGCCGGTGGTTCGAGGCTCGCCCCCTTCGACAAGCTCAGGGGCTCGCGCCTCACCATGAGGGTGTGGATAGCCAGATGCGGTTGTCCTCCCGCCATCCCGCGGTGCGAGCGACTTGTCCGCCGAAGCCCGTAGGGCGAAGGCGGAAGCGCGCCTCGAAAGACCAAAACCCTGGACATCGCCGCCGCCAGCGGCTTGAATCCGCCCGTGAACCACTCACGGAAGGACGCGTGACCAGATCCAAGGCGCAAGTCGCCGCCCCGCTGATCGCACCGGATCTCGCCCCGGCGCGCGGCGGCGAGCCGTATGTGCTCCCCTATCATGGCGTGACCCCCGACCTTGCCACGGCGCCGGAGCGCTGCGGCGCCGACGCGGCGGTGCTCGGCCGCGTCACGCTCGGCCGCAACCTGCGGCTCGGCACCTCCTCGGTCATCCGCGCCGACGGCAATTTCGTCACCGCCGGCGACGATTTTTCGCTCGGCGACCGCTCCACCATCCATATCGAGCACGACCTCCTGCCGGCCATCATCGGCGACCGCGTCACCATCGGCACCAACGCCGTGGTGCATGCCTGCACGGTCGGCAACGACGTGGTGGTGGGCGACGGCGCGCTGGTGCTCGACGGCGCGGTGGTGCCCGACAAGGTGGTGCTGGAGCCGAATTCCGTCGTCTTTCCCGCGCGCGAAATTGGAGAGCGGCAAGCTCTATGCCGGCATCCCGGCGCGGCCGGTGCGCGATCTCCAGCCCGGCGAGATCGAGGCGCGCGCCGAAGAGCTGCGCGACGCAGATCGGCGCCATGCCGGGCTCGTCGCGCGCGCTCACCGACGGCATGATCCACGACAGCGTCTTCGTCGCCGCCACGGCGCGGCTGCGCGGCCGCATCTTCGCGGCGGAGAATTCCTCCATCTGGTTCGGCTGCGAGCTCGATGCCGGCGAGGGCGAGATCGTCATCGGCCCGGGCACCAACGTCCAGGACAACACGCTGATCCGCTGCCGCCCGGGCGAGCGCTTCGTCATCGGCGCCGACGCCACGATCGGCCACAACGTCACGCTCGGCGACTGCACCATCGGCGCCAATACGCTGATCGGCATCGGCTCGGTGGTGCGCCAACGGCACCGTCGTGGAGGACGGCGCCTTCCTCGCCGCCGGCGCCCATACGACCGAGGGCCAGGTGCTGGAGGGCGGCTGGCTGTGGGGCAAGCGCCCGGCGGTGAAGATCGCCCCGCTCGACCAGGCGAAGCGCAAGGTGATGACCATCATCCCGCCGCTCTACGCCGGCTACGCCCGCGACTTCGACAAGGCGCAGCGGGCAGTAAGATTCCCTCCCCCCTTGCGGGGGAGGGCTAGGGAGGGGGGAAGGCCGCAAGCTCGGAGCCCTGCTTCTTTCCCCCTCCCCTAACCCCTCCCCGCAAGGGGGAGGGGGAATCGCTCTACGAAAACGCCTGCAGCCCCGTCTGCGCGCGGCCCAGGATCAGCGCGTGGACGTCGTGCGTGCCCTCGTAGGTGTTGACCGTCTCCAGGTTCTGCGCGTGGCGCATCACGTGGTATTCCTCGGAGATGCCGTTGCCGCCGTGCATGTCGCGCGCCAGCGCGGGCGATGTCGAGCGCCTTGCCGCAATTGTTGCGCTTGATGAGCGAGATCATCTCCGGCGCCGCCTTGCCCTCGTCGAAGAGCCGCCCGACGCGCAGCGCCGCCTGCAGGCCGAGCGCGATCTCCGTCTGCATGTCGGCGAGCTTCTTCTGCACCAGCTGCGTCGCCGCCAGCGGCCGGCCGAACTGCTTGCGCTCCAGCGTGTAGCTGCGCGCCCGGTGCCAGCAATCCTCCGCCGCGCCCATCGCGCCCCAGGCGATGCCGTAGCGCGCGCGGTTGAGGCAGCCGAACGGCCCCTTCAGCCCCGATACGTTGGGCAGCAGCGCCTCCTCGCCCACCTCGACGCCCTCCATGACGATCTCGCCGGTGACGGAGGCGCGCAGCGACAGCTTGCCGCCGATCTTCGGCGCGGAAAGCCCCTTCATGCCCTTCTCCAGCACGAAGCCGCGGATGGCGTTGTCGTGCGCAGCCGACTTCGCCCACACCACGAAGACGTCGGCGATCGGCGCGTTGGAGATCCACATCTTGGTGCCGGTCAGCCGATAGCCGCCGTCCGACCTTCTCCGCGCGCGTCGTCATGCCAGCCGGGGTCGGAGCCGGCGTCGGGCTCGGTCAGCCCGAAGCAGCCGATCCATTCGCCCGTCGCCAGCTTCGGCAGGTATTTTTGCCGCTGCGCCTCGGTGCCGTAGGCATAGATCGGATACATCACCAGCGACGACTGCACGCTCATCATCGAGCGGTAGCCGGAATCGACCCGCTCCACCTCGCGCGCCACCAGCCCGTAGGAGACGTAGCTGGCGCCGGCGCAGCCGTACTCCTCCGGCAGCGTGAGGCCGAGCAGCCCGAGCTCGCCCATCTCGCGAAAGATCGCCGGGTCGGCCTTCTCCTCGCGGTAGGCCTCGATGATGCGGGGCGCCAGCTTCTCCTGCGCGTAGGCGCGCGCCGTGTCGCGGATCATGCGCTCGTCGTCGGAGAGCTGCTCCTCCAGCAGGAACGGATCGTCCCAGGCGAAGACGGCCTTCGCCCCGCCTGCCGCCGCCCCCTGCCCGGCCCCGCTCTGGCCTTTCGTCACGCTCGCCACCGCTTCCGACATCTCATCCTCCATGCTGCCGGCATCCATAGCCCGGCCGGAGGGAGGAATGAAGCGTACCCTCGAATCCTGGCCCTTAATCCTGGCCCTCAATCCTGGTACGAGACGATCTTCACCGTGCTTTGCGTGTTGTCCCAGGGGATGGAGCCGGTGTTGTCGAGCCGCACGTAGACGGTGCGGCTGGCGGCGGAGATCGGCAGCCAGCCGAGCGCCTGGCTGCTCGTCAGCTGCCCCGGCGCGCACCACATCACGCTCTGGAAGCTCGCCTTGCCGTCGGAATTGTCGAAATGCTTGATCGCCGTCCAGATGGTCCAGCTCATCAGCAGCCCGCCCTTCACCTGCCCGCTGATCAGGCTGCAGGTGAACTCCGCCACCACCAGCACCTGCGTGCTGGATTGCGGGATCGCGGTCGGCACCGCCAGCGAGAAGGTCTGGCCGGGCGTGAAGGGCATCGCCCCGATCGAGAGGTCGGCTTCGTAGCGGTCGACGACCGGCGGCTCGGGGTCCTGCGCCAGCGCGGCGGCCGAAAAGACGGCGAGGCAGAGCGCGGCGGCGGCAACCCGCGCCAGCGCGGCGAGCGGAAACGTCATGGATGATCTCCCTTCCCAAAGACGCCCGATGGTAGCCGTTCCAGCAACCACAGGCTACCGGCACCCGCCCCCGCTGCTGGCGTCCGCAACTGTCGGAGATTTGAATGACACGGTTGCGCATGCGTTAAGCAGCACTTGAAGCGTGAAGGAAGAAGCCCGCGCGGCGGGTGTATCCTCCGCCCCTCTCTGCACCAGGAGGAGCTGGCGATGATCCGGAGGGAAGGCCGCCTCGACCACCAAGCACTGGAGACCGGCGGCCACGGCCGCACGGTGGTGCTGCGCCGTTGGGAGCGCCCCGCGCTCCTGATCGCGGCGATCGCCATCCTGATACTCGGCGTCGTCGTCGGCCTCAACGCATTCTTCGACACCCTGTTCCGCTAGCCAAAGCCAGCTCCTCGCCCCTTCGCGACCCTTGCGCGGAGGCACACGCCCAACCTTCTCCCGCGAGCGGGAGAAGGTGTCCGCGCAGCCGACGGATGAGGGCTCGGGCCGCTAATTCGCGAAGAAAGCCACCAGCTTCGGGATGACCTGGTCAGGCGCCTCGTCCATCAGCCAGTGGCCGGAGCCCCTGATGATGACGCCCTCGACATTGTCGTCGACCATCCTGCCCTGCTCGATGAGGAACGGGCCGCCCGCCTTCTCGCCGGAGAGCACCAGCATCGGCATGGTGAGCGTCGTCTTGGCGAACCCCGCGAAGTCTGCCGCGTCCTGCGGGAAGTTGCGGAACACCTCCATGCCCGCCTTCATGGCGCCCGGCTGCGGCATAGGCCTTCACGTAGAAGTCGCGGTCGGCCTCGGAGACGGAATGCGCCGGGTCGGCGGCGAAATCGTTCCAGAAATGATCGAGGTAGATGCGCTCCCGCCCGGTGACGAGCGCCAGCGGCGTCGGGCCGAAGAAGTGGAAGTGCCAGAGATCGCGCAGCAGGAACACGCTGTTCCAGTCGCCGATGCCCGGCAGGAACGCATCCATCAGCGCGATCCTGTCCACCTCGTCCGGATGCTGCGCGGCATAGGCGTAGGCGACCATCAGCCCGATATCGTGCCCCGCGACGCCGACATGCTTAAGCCCCAGCGCCTCGGCCAGCGCATGGATGTCCTCGGCCATCGCCTTCTTGTCGTAGCAGCAGTCCGGCTTGTCGGACTCGCCGAAGCCGCGCAGGTCCGGCGCGATGACGAGATGCGTCTTCGCAAGCTCCGGGATGAGCGGCAGCCACATATGGCTGGTCTGCGCATAGCCGTGCAGCAGGATGACGGGCGGCCCCTCCCCCGCCACGAGATAGTGCAGCTTGACGCCGTTCACCTCGGCGAAGCGGGAGTCGATCGGGATGTCCGCGGCGCGGGCCGGGACGAGTGTCCCCGCCGCAAAAAGCGACACGGTGGCGAAGACAAATCCAAACACATTCGAAACGGCGCGACGCATGAAGAGCCCCCAAACAGCAGGATCGCTGCGGACCTCACGCTGCGGCTCAGATGATGTCGCCTTTGTGGCGGGAATGGCTTTCTTGCCGGAGTGCCGATGCAGGGCTCAGGCAGCGCGGGCCGCCCGATAGCGCCTGACCGCGATCTTTCCTTCCCGCTTTCGCGCTTGGGCGAGATCGTAGGCTAGTTGAAGCCGGAGCCACATATCGGCGGAGGAGCCGAATGCCTTCTCCAAACGGATGGCCATCTCCGGCGAGATGCCCGCCTTCTCGTTGACGAGATTGTTCAACGCCTGCCGCGTGACCCCGAGCACCTTCGCCCCTTCGGTCACCGTCAGTCCGAGCGGAACCAGGCACTCTTCGCGAACGATCTCGCCGGGATGTGTTGGAGCCCTCATAGGCATGGCGCGTCTCCTTCAGTGATAGTCCACGAGATCGACATCGAAAGCATCGCCGTCCCGGAACCGGAAAACGATGCGCCAGTTTCCTGAGATGGAGAGCGACCAGAAGTCGGCAAGCTCACCCTTCAGGCGGTGAAGCCGCATGCCGGGCAGAAGGTCGACGTCCTCGACCCGAGTTGCACCGTCGAGCACGGTCAGAACCCGACGTATCCGCTTCAGCTGATCCCGCTTCACGCCACGCTCGTCATCAGCCTCGAACAGCCGCTTCAAGCCGCGATGTCGAAAGCCTTGGATCACATGTCGAGGATGTAGTGAGACAAGTGTCGCTTGTCAACTGGTGACATGCATCAGAGAAAAGACATCGTCGGGAGACGATAAGAACTCCCATTTGGGGGGCAGAACGCGGGGCTCGCAAAATGCTTCGAAGAGGCTTGCTGCGGCCGCGTGATGATCCGCCAGAGCCTCGTCCGCCGGCGCATCGAGTGCACCATGCGCGACATCGCCTTCGAGCTCGCGGTCCCAGCGCGCCGCGTCGAACACATCGAACTACGCGCGGAATTCCTCGGTCACAGCTCAAGCGGCTCGCGGCGCGATGCGCTGCAGAGCGTCCCCGAGCTTCCGCTTCTGCTCCTCCAGATCGTAGTCCGCCTGGAGTCCGAGAAAGAACCCCTCCGACATGCCGAAATAGCGCGCCAGCCGAAGGTCGGTGTCGGCGGTCACGGCGCGCTTGCCGAGCACGATCTCGTTGACCCGCCGCGGCGGCACGCCAATGGCGCGCGCCAGCGCTGACTGGCTCATGGCCATCGGTTTAAGAAACTCCTCCAGCAGAATCTCGCCCGCGTGCGGATTGTGGAGCAGATCGCTCTTCTCAGTGGTAGTCGAGGATCTCGACATCGTGCGCCGATCCTTTTGGCTACCGTCTAAGCATTTGCTCATACTCTGCGTGAGAGCCAACCCAGAACCATACGATGTCGCCATCGGCATCGGCGCCCAGGTACTCGATAGCCAATCCCGACACGCGCGGACCAAACACGCCCGATCCGCTTAAGGTGCAGGCTGGGGTGTCTTGGATTGGTCTTCATCGTCTCGAACGCTCGGTCGGCAACTCGCCGAACCGGCTCCGGCAAGCGGCGATATGCATGCCAGAAAGCCGGGCTGGCGAAATGCGTCACAGAGGCTTGCTGCGTCCGGCGCGGTGGTCTGCGAGTGCTTCGTCCGCCAATGCGTCAAGCGCGCCCGATTCAACGTCGCGTTCGAGCTCACGATCCCACCGGGCGGCGTCGAACGTCTCGAACCAAGCGCGGAATTGTTCGAGCTCATCAAGTGAGAGCTCGGCAACTTCCTTTTCGATGCGTTCAAGTCGGGTCATGGCTGAACTTTATCACAAGAAGGCAACCGCCAACAGGCACGCTAAGCCGCCTCCCTCCCCTCCTCCGCCAGCCGCACCAGCCGCGTCAAAATCACCGCCACGCCCTTCAGCCGCTCCTCCGGCCGCCCCCAGTCGCGGATGAACACCACCCGCTGGTCCGGCCGGAGCTTCGCCATCGTCCGCTGCTCGGAAATCTCGCGCACCAGCGCCGGCGGGTTGGCAAAGACGTTGTCGCGGAAGGCGATGACGGCGCCCTTCGGGCCGGCGTCGACCTTCTCCACGTTGGCGCGGCGGCAGAGCGCCTTCACGTAGACGATCTTCAGGAGGTGCTCCACCGCGTCGGGGAGCGGGCCGAAGCGGTCGATCAGCTCGGCGCCGAACTGGTCGATCTCCTCCGCGCTGTCGAGGTCGGCGAGGCGGCGGTAGAGGCTCATGCGCAGCTCGCAGGTCGGGCACGTAGTCCTCCGGGATCATCACCGACATGCCGACGGTGATCTGCGGCGACCAGCGCTCGTCGGAAACCTCCTCGCCGCCGGCCTTGAGGCTCGCCACCGCCTCTTCCAGCATCTGCTGATAAAGCTCGAAGCCCACCTCCTTGATGTGGCCGGACTGCTCCTCGCCGAGCAGATTGCCGGCGCCGCGGATGTCGAGGTCGTGGCTGGCGAGCTGGAAGCCGGCGCCCAGCGTGTCGAGCGATTGCAGCACCTTCAGCCGCCGCTCGGCGGTGGCGGTCAGCGTCTTGTTGGCCGGCACGGTGAAGAGCGAATAGGCGCGCACCTTGGAGCGGCCGATGCGGCCGCGGAGCTGATAGAGCTGCGCCAGGCCGAACATGTCGGCGCGGTGCACCACCAGCGTGTTGGCGCGCGGAATGTCGAGGCCGCTCTCCACGATGGTGGTGGAGAGCAGCACGTCGTATTCGCCGTCGTAGAAGGCGTTCATCACCTGGTCGAGCTGGCTCGCCGCCATCTGCCCATGCGCCACGCCGACCTTCACCTCCGGCACGTGGCGGTCGAGAAAATCCTTCACCTCGGCGAGGTCGGAGATGCGCGGCACCACGTAGAAGCTCTGCCCGCCGCGCAGCCGCTCGCGGATCAGCGCCTCGCGGATGGTCAGCGCGTCGAAGGGCGAGATGAAGGTGCGCACCGCCAGCCGGTCGATCGGCGGCGTGGCGATCATCGACAGGTCGCGCACGCCGGTCAGCGCCAGTTGCAGCGTGCGCGGGATGGGCGTGGCGGACAGCGTCAGCACGTGCACCGAGGAGCGCATCTCCTTCAGCCGCTCCTTGTGCTTCACGCCGAAATGCTGCTCCTCGTCGACGATCAAGAGGCCGAGGTCCTTGAACTCCACGCCCTTGCCGAGCAGCGCGTGCGTGCCGACCACGATGTCGATGGAGCCGTCGGCGATCCCCTTCTTCACGCGGTTGAGCTCCGCCGAGCCGACCAGCCGCGAGGCCTGGCCGACGTGGACCGGCAGCCCGCGGAAGCGCTCGGTGAAGGTGGCGTAGTGCTGGCGGGCGAGCAGCGTGGTCGGCACCACCACCGCCACCTGCTTCCCCTCCATCGCGGTGACGAAGGCGGCGCGCAGCGCCACCTCGGTCTTGCCGAAGCCGACGTCGCCGCAGATCAGCCGGTCCATCGGCCGCCCGGCGTTGAGGTCCTCCAGCGTCGCGTCGATGGCGCCCGCCTGGTCCTCCGTCTCCTCGTAGGGGAAGCGCGCGGCGAACTCGTCGTAGAGGCCGGAGGGCGGCGCGAAGCGCCGGCGCGTGGCGCAGGAGCCGCGCCGCGGCGGTCTTGATCAGCTGCTCGGCGATCTCGCGGATGCGCTTCTTCAGCCGCGCCTTGCGGTTCTGCCAGCCGACGCCGCCGAGCCGGTCGAGCTCCGCCTCCGAGCCCTCCGCGCCGTAGCGGGTCAGAAGCTCGATGTTCTCCACCGGCAGGAACAGCCGGTCGTCGCCGGCATAGGTGATCTCCAGGCAGTCGTGCGGCGCGCCCGCCGCCTCGATGGTCCTCAGCCCGACGAAGCGGCCGATGCCGTGGTCGACATGCACGACGAGGTCGCCGGCGGAGAGGCTGGAGACCTCCGTCAGCGCGTCGGCGGCGCGCTTGCGCCGTGCCGGGCGGATGAAGCGGTCGCCGAGCACGTCCTGGTCGCCGATGACGGCAAGGTCCGGCGCCTCGAAGCCGGTCTCCAGCGGCAGCACGGCGAGGCCCGTCTCGCCCTCCGGCAGCGCCTCCAGCGCCGCGAAAGTCTCCACCGGCTTCAGCGCCAGCAGGCCGTGGTCGGCGAGCACCTGGCCAAGCCGGTCGCGCGCGCCCTCGCTCCACGAGGCGAGCAGCACCTTGCGGCCGCCCTTCTTCAGGCCCGCGACGTGCTCCACCAGCGCGTCGAACACGTTCACGTCGCCGGCCGTGCGCTCCGCCGCGAAGGAGCGCCCGGCCCGGCCGCCCATGTCGATCACCGCGCCGCCGCCTTCCGGCTCCACGAAGGGCGTCAGCGTGGCCGTGCGGCGGTCCGCCAGCCGCGAGTCCCACTCCGCCTTGGTCAAATAGAGCGCGTCCGGCGCGATCGGCTTGTAGGGCGCCCCGCCGCTCAGCGCGCCCGCTCCCTTGTCCCCGGAGCCCTTTTCCGCCGCCGTCCGCTCCGCCGCCTCCACGCGCGCCTGGTAATGGTCCCCCACCTGGTCCAGGCGCTCCCCAAGCGCCTGCGCCGCGAGATGTTCAAGCACGACGGGAGCATCCGGCAGAAGTCGAACAGCGTCTCCAGTTTTTCGTAGAAGAACGGCAGCCAGTGCTCCATGCCGGCGAACCGCCGCCCCTCGCTCAGCGCTTCGTAGAGCGGATCGTTTCCGATCACCGCGCCGAAGGCGGCGCGGTAGTTCCTGCGGAAACGCGCGATGGTCTCGTCGTTCAGCACCACCTCGCTGGCCGGCACCAGGTCGAGCCGCGCCTGCTGCCCCGTCGTCCGCTGCGTGGCGGCGTCGAAAGGCCGAATGCTTTCAAGGGTATCGCCGAAGAAGTCCAAGCGGATTGGCAACGCGGTTCCGGGCGCCCAGAGGTCCACGATGCCGCCGCGCACGGCGAACTCGCCCACCTCGCGCACCGTGTCCGTGCGCTGGAAGCCGTTCGCCGCCAGCCAGCCGATCAGCGCCTGCATCCCAGCCGCGCTGCCCGCCGCCGCGCCCCAGGCGCGCTGCTTCATGCTCTCGCGGTCCGGCACGCGCTGCGCGATGGCATTGGCGGTGGTGAACACCACGCGCGGCCCGTCATGCGGCTGCAGCAGGTCATGCAGCGCGCTCATGCGGTTGGCGGAGATTTCCGCGTTGGGGGATACGCGGTCGTAGGGCAGCGCGTCCCAGGCCGGGAAAATCAGCGTCGGCACCTGCGGCGCGAAGAAGGCGAGCGCCGCCTGCGCCATGGACACCCGCCGAGCGTCGCGCGCCACGAAGAGGATGGTGCCCTTCCGCCTCGGCCAGCCGCGCCAGGATGCGCCCCTCCAGCCCGTCCGGCACGCCGCCCAGCGTCAGGCGCGCGCGGCCGCTGAACAGATTCGACAGCGGATCGGTCGGCGAAAATCGGTCAGGCTTGGTCATGACGTCGGGCATGGAAGGCGATAATGGCGCGGAAGAGCGGCGTATCGTGGTCGGCTGCGACCGGCTCCGCGCCGGTCACCCAGGCGAAGAC
This sequence comes from uncultured Alphaproteobacteria bacterium, assembly GCA_963801225.1. Taxonomy (GTDB): domain Bacteria; phylum Pseudomonadota; class Alphaproteobacteria; order Rhizobiales; family Afifellaceae; genus DASWJZ01. Next base: position 282,706 of record CAWDED010000007.1, on the reverse strand, counting down.
GAGCGGGTCGGGCAGCTCCATCAGCGCCTCGAAATCGGCGAGATCGTGGTCGCTGAGCGCCTCTATATGGGTATCGGCGTAGCGTCCGAGAACGAGGTCCATCTCGCGCATCCCCCGGCGCCAGGCGCGCACCAGCGCGCGGCGTGCGCCGCGGGTCGAGGTCGTGGCTGGAGCGTGAGCTGCCGGTCAAAGCAAATTTCCGATTGCGTGACAGGGAGTGGCAAATTCCCGGCGCGATGGCTAGGGGTCGGAAGGAGGAGAGTTCAGAAGCATGCGCCCGTCCCGCCTCGACCCGCTGTTTGCGCCGGCCCGCTCGCTGCCGGGCGTCGGCCCGCGCATTGCCGCGCTGATCGCGCGGGCCGTCGGGGCGGAGGGCGACGAGCCGCTGGTGCGCGATCTCCTCTTCCATCTGCCCGACCGGCTTCATCGACCGGCAGCACCGCCCGCCGCTCTACCAGCTGCCGCAGTCGGGGACGGTGACGGTGGAAGGCACGGTCGAACGGATCGAGAAGCCGCGCGGGTACGACGCACCCTGGCGCGATCATCCTGGCCGACGGCAACAACACGGTGCAGCTCGTCTATTTCAAGGCGCAGCCGGACTGGCTGAAGAAGCTCTATCCGATCGGCGCGCGGCTGGTGGTGAGCGGCCGGGTCGAGTGGTACGACATGCGCCCGCAGATCCCGCATCCCGACTACGTGCTGCCGGTGGAGCGGGCGGGCGAGATGCCGGCGGTCGAGCCGGTCTACGGGCTGACCGCCGGGCTCTCGCCCAAGGTGCTGCGCCGCGCCATCGGCGAAGCGCTGAAGCGCCTCCCCGACCTGCCCGAATGGCTTTCGCCGGACCTTGCTCGCGGCGCGCGGCTGGCCCGCCTTCGCCGACGCGCTTCGACAGGTGCACGCGCCGGAAGAGCTGGCGGACGCCGGCCCGACCGAGCCCGGCCTGGCAGCGGCTCGCCTTCGACGAGCTGATCGCCAGCCAGCTCGCGCTGGCGCTGGTGCGCGGCACCGCCAAGCGGCGGCGCGGCACCGAATGGCATGCCGACGGCAGGCTCCGGGCAAAGATCGAGGCGGCGCTTCCCTTCAGCCTCACCGCGCTCGCAGCGCCAGGCGCTCAGCGAGATCGAGGCGGACCTTGCCGGCGGCGACCGCATGGTGCGGCTGCTGCAGGGCGATGTCGGCTCCGGCAAGACCGTGGTGGCGCTGATCGCCATGGCGCAACGTGGTGGAGGCCGGCGGCCAGGCCGCGCTGATGGCGCCGACGGAGCTTCTGGCGCGCCAGCACCATGCCACCATCGCGCCGCTCGCCGCCGCGGCCGGCATCGAGACGGTGCTCCTCACCGGCAAGGACCGCGCCGCGCGAGCGCGAGCGAAGCGCTCGCCCGCATCGCCGACGGGACACGGCGAAGCATCGTCATCGGCACGCACGCGCTCTTCCAGGCCGGCGTGAGCTTCAAGCGGCTCGGCCTGGCGGTGGTCGACGAGCAGCACCGCTTCGGCGTGCACCAGCGGCTCGCCATCTCCGCCAAGGGCGAGGCGCCCGACATGCTGGTGATGACGGCGACGCCCATCCCGCGCACGCTGGTGCTCTCCTATTTCGGCGACATGGAAGTCTCGCGCCTCACCGAGAAGCCGGCCGGGCGGCAGCCGATCGACACGCGCGCCGTGCCGCTGGAGCGGCTCGCCGAGGTGGTCGAGCGGATCGGCCGCGCCGTCGAAGACGGCGGCAAGGCCTATTGGATCTGCCCGCTCGTGGCGGAATCCGAGAAGAGCGACCTGGCCGCCGCGGAGGAGCGCTACGCCGCGCTCGCCGCCCGCTTCGGCGAGCCGCGTCGGCCTCGTGCACGGCCGCATGAAGCCGGCGGAGAAGGACCGCGCGATGGAGCGCTTCCGCGCCGGCGAGACCTCGATCCTCGTCTCCACCACGGTGGTGGAGGTGGGCGTCGACGTGCCGGACGCCACGATCATGGTGATCGAGCATGCGGAGCGCTTCGGCCTGGCGCAGCTGCATCAGCTGCGCGGGCGCGTCGGGCGCGGCACGGCGACCGCTCCGTCTGCCTGCTCCTCTATCGCGCTCCGCTCGGCGAGACCGCCCGTGCACGCCTCACCGTCATGCGCGAGACGGAGGACGGCTTCCGCATCGCGGAGGAGGATCTGCAGCTGCGCGGCGAAGGCGACGTGCTCGGCACGCGCCAGTCGGGCATGCCGGGCTTCCGCATCGCGCTGCCGGAGATGCACGGCGAGCTCTTGGCAGGTCGCCCGCGACGAGGCGAAGCTGGCGCTCGCCCGCGACCCGGATTTCTCCTCCGAGCGCGCCGAGGCGCTGCGCCTCCTCCTCTACCTCTTCGGCCGCGACGACGCCGTGCGGCTCATGCGCGCCGGCTGAAACGAAGACCGATGCTCGAAGACGACCCGCACGATGACATCACCCGGCTGGAGGCCCGCATCGAGGCGCTGAGTGCCTCCGTCGAGCGCTGCCGCAAGATCAGCCTGGTCTCCAAGCTGGCGATCGCCGCGGGAGCCGCCTGGCTGGCGCTGCGGGTGCTGGGCCTCGTCTTCTCCGGCCCCGCCGGCTTCGTCATCGCCATCGCGGCGATCATCGGCGGCATCGTGTCGCTCGGCTCCAACTCCTCCACCTGGGACGAAGCCGAGGAGGAGCGCAACGAGGCGGAAATCCGCCGCGACGAATTGATCGGCGGGCTCGACATGCGCATCATCGAGGATCGCCGCCGGCTGCATTGAACGATGCGTGCCGCTGCCTCCGCTCTATCAGCTTCTGTCATCCCGGATGGCGCGAAGCGCCAGTCCGGGACCCATGAACACAAGCGCGAGTGGCGGCACGCTGCGCCGACCGAACTCTCTTGGTCGGTGTTCATGGGTCCCGGCTCTCGCTGCGCTCGGCCGGGATGACAAACGCGAGGGGCAGTGCCTCACTCCGCCGCTTCGGAGATCTCTTTCTCAGGGCGCGGCATGGGGAACAGCTCCGGGGTGTCCGTCTCCGGCGTCACGAGGCCGGCGGAGATGATCATCTTCGCGGCCTCCTCCACCGTCATGTCGAGCACCACGGCGTCGCGCATCGGCACGAAGACCAGGAAGCCCGCCGTGACGTTCGGCGTGTTGGGGATGAAAACGGCAAGCGGCTGCTCCTCCGACAGCCGCTCCGCCACCTCCCCCTTGGCGGAGGTGGCGACGAAGCCGACGCGCCACACGCCCTTCGTCGGATATTCGACCAGCACCACCTTCTGGAAGGAGCGGCTCGTCTGCGACAGCGCCGTCTGGAAGAGCTGCTTCAGCGCCGCGATAGAGATTGCGCACCAGCGGCATGCGGTCGAGCAGGCCCTCGCCGTAACCGACCACGGTGCGCCCGACCAGGTTGGCGGTGAGGAAGCCGAGCAGCGTCAGGATCAGGATGGCGAAGAGCAGCCCCACGCCGGGCACCGAGAACGGCAAGTAATGGTCCGGGCTGTAGGCGCTCGGGATGAGCGGCTTGACGCGGCTGTCGACCCAGTGAACGAAGGTCCAGGTGAGATAGATGGTGATGCCGACAGGCGCAGCGACGACGATGCCTGTCAGGAAATAGTTCCTGAGGCGTACCCGCAAGCGCGCCGCGCCGTGACAGGCGTGCCGACGCTATGGACGAGGTCGTCAAGGTCCATTTCTGGGCTCCGGGCCGGCCGGGTGGCCGGCGCGCCGTCACCACCAAATCACCGTCCGCTTCGCCATCATCGGACAGAAGGGCCTTGCACTGCAAGCGCATCGATGTGCTGCGCTATTCGACGGTGACCGACTTCGCCAGGTTGCGCGGCTGGTCCACGTCGGTGCCGCGCACCACCGCCGTATGGTAGGCGATGAGCTGCACGGGCAGGGCATAGACGATCGGCGCCACCTCCGGCGCAAGATCCGGGCAGAACGAGCGTCGCCATGGTCTCCAGCGACGCCTCCTCCGCCCCGCGCCGGTCGGTGAGCAGGATGATGCGCCCGCCGCGCGCCGCCACCTCCTGCATGTTGGAGACGGTCTTGTCGAAGAGCGCGTCATGCGGCGCGATCACGATGACGGGCACGGTCTCGTCGATCAGAGCGATCGGCCCGTGCTTCAGTTCGCCGGCGGCATAGCCTTCGGCGTGGATGTAGGAGATCTCCTTGAGCTTCAGCGCCCCTTCGAGCGCCAGCGGATAGGTGGTGCCGCGGCCGAGATAGAGCACGTCGGAGGCCTTCGCGAGCTCCTTGGCGAGCGCCTCGATCTCCGGCTCGAGCTTCAGCGCGTGCGCGGCATGGCGCGGCACCTCGATCGCCGCGTGCACGAGCCGCTCCTCCTCGGCTTCGGAGATCGTGCCGCGCTGGCGTGCCGGCGGCAACGGCGAGCGCGAAGAGCACGGTGAGCTGGCAGGTGAACGCCTTGGTGGAGGCGACGCCGATCTCCGGCCCGGCGAGCGTCGGCAGCACGTAATCCGCCTCGCGCGCGATCGTGGAGGACGGCACGTTGACGATCGCCCCGATCTTCTGGCCGTGCGTCGGCGCAATAGCGCAGCGCGGCGAGCGTGTCGGCCGTCTCGCCCGACTGCGAGATGAAGAGCGCCAGTCCGTCCGGGTCGAGCGGCGATTTCGCGGTAGCGGAACTCCGAGGCGACATCGATCTCCACCGGCAGGCGCGCCAGCTTCTCGAACCAGTATTTGCCGATATGCCCGGCATAGCTCGCCGTGCCGCAGGCCGACATGGCGAGCCGGCCGAGCCCGCGGAAATCGATCGGCGCGTCCTCCGGCAGCAGCGTGCGCGCCGTCACGAAGTCCACGTAGTGGCCGAGCGTGTGGGAGATCACCTCCGGCTGCTCGTAGATCTCCTTCTGCATGAAGTGCCGGTGGTTGCCCTTGTCGACGGTGAGGCTGGAGGCGACCGCGTGAACGATCGGGCGCTCCACCACCTTGCCCTGGTCGTTGAATATCTGGCACGGAGTGGCGCGTCACGACGGCCCAGTCGCCGTCTTCCAGATAGGTGATGGAATCGGTGAAGGGCGCCAGCGCGATGGCGTCGGAGCCGAGGAACATCTCGCCCTTGCCGTGCCCGATGGCGAGCGGGCTGCCGCGCCGCGCCGCGACCAGGAGATCCTCCTCGCCGGCGAACAGCACCGCGAGCGCAAAGGCGCCTTCCAGCCGCTTCAGCGTGTCGGCCACCGCCTCCACCGGCTTCAGGCCGCGATCGAGCGCCATGGTGATGAGATGCGCCACCACTTCCGTGTCGGTGTCGCTGGCAAGCGTGCGCCCGCCGGCGACGATCTCGTCGCCGCAGCGCCTGAAAGTTCTCGATGATGCCGTTATGGACGACGGCGACGCGGTCGGTGGCCTGCGGGTGGGCGTTGGCTTCCGTCGGCGCGCCATGCGTCGCCCAGCGCGTGTGGCCGATGCCGGCATTGCCGGAGAGCGGTGCCGACGGCCAGCCGCGCCTCCAGGTTGACCAGCTTGCCGCTGGCGCGGCAGACGCGTCAGGTGCCCGTGCTCGAGCGTGGCGATGCCGGCGGAATTGTAGCCGCGATATTCCAGCCGCTTCAGCGCATCCACGATGAGCGGCGCCACGGCGCCGCGCCCCAGGATGCCGACGATCCCACACATCGCCCGACCTCGCGAAAAGTTCCGCCCGCAGCTCTCTACAGAAGCGCCGGAAGCGGCGGAAATCAAAAGCAATTTCAGAATATGACTAAAATCCGCGCGGTCTCTTAACGCGACCTAAGCCGTCTTCTTTCTTTTCGCCATGGCCTCGCGGAAGCGCGCCACCCAGCCGGGCTTCTCCACCTGCTGCGCCCGCTCCAGCGCCAGCGCGCCGTCGGCCACGTCCTTGGTGATGACGCTGCCGGAGCCGATATAGGCGTCGTTGCCGATCCTCACCGGCGCCACCAGCGCGCTGTTCGAGCCGACGAAGGCGCGCTCGCCGATCTCGGTGCGGTACTTGTTGAAGCCGTCGTAATTGCAGGTGATCGTGCCGGCGCCGATGTTGGAGCCCGCGCCGACGCTGGCGTCGCCGATATAGGCGAGGTGGTTGACCTTCGCGCCCTCGCCGATCATCGGCCTGCCTTCACCTCGACGAAATTGCCGATATGGGCGCCCTTGCCGATCTGCGGCGCCCGGCCGCAGCCGGGCGAAGGGCCCGACGATCGCGCCGTCGGCGATCGTGGCGCCTTCGAGATGCGAGAAGGCGCGGATGGTGACGCCGTCTCCCACCGTCACGCCGGGCCCGAAGACGACGTTGGGCTCGATGACCACGTCGCGCCCGAGCACCGTGTCGTGGGAAAAGAACACCGTTTCCGGCGCGACGAGCGTCGCGCCTTCGGCCATCGCCTGCGCGCGGCGTTTCTCCTGAAATTCCTGCTCGGCCCGCGCGAGCTGCTGACGGTCGTTGATGCCCATCATCTCGTCCTCGCCGATCTCGATCGCCTCGACCTTCAGGCCGCGCTGGTTGGCGATCGCGACGGCATCGGTCAGATAGAATTCGCTCTGGTCGTTGCGGTCGTCGATCGCGTTCAGGATGTCGAGCGCCGTCGCCCCGGCCAGCGCCATGACGCCGCCGTTGACGAAGCCGATCCGACGCTCCGCCTCGCTCGCGTCGCGGTGCTCGCGGATCGCAACAAGCTGCTCGCCGTTCATGACGAGCCGTCCGTAGCCGGTCGGATCGCGCGGGCGCATGCCGCCCACCACGATCGCAGCGCCCTCCGCCAGCCTGGCGCGCAGCAGCGCGATCGTCTGCGACGAAAGGAACGGCGTGTCGCCGAACGCGACGACGATGTCGTCGGCATCGACGAAGGCGCTCTCCGCCGCCTTCACCGCGTCGGCCGTGCCGCGCTGCTCCTTCTGCACGGCGATGGCCGTCCCCGGCGCGCTTGCCCCGACGCATCTGGTGATCGCGGCCTCCGACGCCGGCGACACGACGACGACGGCGCGGTCGATGGCCGGGTCGATGGCGTCCAGCACGTGCAGCAGCATGGGCCGGCCGCCGATCGGATGCAGCACCTTCGGCAGGCGCGACTTCATCCGCTTGCCCTCGCCGGCGGCGAGCACCACGGCCAGAGATGAGCGCATTCAAACGTCCTCGTCGTTCACCTGGTGGCGGCGATTCGCCGCCTCGCCCGGTCACCCCGCATGGGTTACCGCAAAGCCCGCCATCGGAAAACTCCATCCTCGGGACATGGATACTCTTGTCGGGCGCCTGCGCGATTTCGCCGTCATCGCGCTGGTACCGCTGTTCTTTTCCGCCAACATAACGATCGGCCGCGCGATCTTCGCGGACGTCGAGCCGTGGACGCTGGCGTTCCTCAGGTGGACGCTCGCCGCGCTGATCATCCTGCCCTTCGCGGCGCGCGGGCTGGCGCGGAACGCCGCCGCGCTCCTCGCCGAGGGGCGGACGATCGCGCTTCTCGGCTTTCTCGGCATGTTCATCTGCGGCGGCCTCGTCTACGTGGGGCTGCACTACACGACGGCGACCAACGGCACGCTCATCTATGCCGGCGCCAATGTGCTGATCCTGATCCTGGAATGGGCGTTCCGCGGCCGTCGCATCGGCTTGCGAGAGGCCGCGGGCACCCTGCTGGCGCTGGCCGGCGTCGCGGTCGTGGCGTTGCGCGGCAGCCTCGACGCGCTGGCTCTCAATCCCGGCGACGTGTTGATGGCGCTCGCGGCCACCTCGTGGGCCATCTACGCGGTGCTCCTGAAGCGCTCGTCCCTGACGGCGATCCCCGGCATGTCGCTGTTCGCCGCCACGATGATCGCCGGCTCGCTCCTGCTTGCACCGATGATGCTTTGGGAAATGGCCAGCGGCCCGGCGTTGCCCCACACCGGCAAGGCGTGGCTCGCCGTGCTCGGCGTGGCGCTCATTCCTTCGCTTGGCGCCTTCTTCGGCTATCAGTACGGGGTGCGCCGCTTCGGCCCCGCGACCATGGCCGCCTCGTCCTATTTGTGGACGCCCTACGGCGTGATTCTGGCGATCATTTTTCTCGGCGAGACGCTGCACCTTTACCACGTGATCGGCCTTGCCCTGATCCTGCCCGGCGTGGTGCTGGCGACGGCGCGCTGGCCGCAGCGGCCCGCGGCTTCTTCTTCTTCGACGGCGTAGCGGCGGCCTTGCGCGCCGCAGCCTCCCAGGCAAGCTCCGCCCAGCTCAGCATGTCGTCGGGGTCGTCGAGCGCCGCTTCCGGCACGCTCCAGTAGGAGGTCTCCGTCGGCTTGCCCTGTCGGGTGAAAGCAAAGGGCCGGCACGCCGCGTCTTTGAAACGATCGACCGTCTCGGCGTCCGTCTTGAGGTAGATCACGCCGCCGGTGACGAGCCCGAACATCCGGTCGTCGCGGAAGATGCCCGCGCCGCCGAACATGCGGCGGATGGAGATCGGCCCGAAGGCCGCGAAAACGTCGCGGATCCAGTCCTGATCGGCGCTCAGCCGCGTGCCCCGGCAAGCTCACCGGCATCGGCCGGACGAAGCTCGACGGACTCGCCGCAGCCGCAGGCCGACGTCTGGTTCGGGTTGCGGAACACGAAGCCGGTGCGCAGCTTGGTCACCTCGAAGTCCATCTCGGTGCCGAGCAGGAAGAGCGTCGCCTCCGGGTTCACGAACACCTTGGCGCCGCCGACGTCGACAACGTCGTCGCGCGGCTCAGGCTCGCGCACCAGATCGACGGTGTATTCCATGCCGGCGCAGCCGCCCTTCTTGATGCCGACGCGGATGCCCTCGGCGGTGCCTTCGGCGCCGGCGACGATATCCCGCACGCGCTCCGCGGCGCGGTCGGTGACGGTGACGACTTGGAAACGTGCCATGGCTGATATCTAGGTCCGTTCGCTTGAGATTTCCACCCGCCTACCACCAGCCTTACCACCAGCCGATCGCGACCTTGGCCTCGTCCGACATGCGCTCCGGCGACCAGGGCGGATCGAAGACGAGGTTCGCCTTGGCGCCGGATATGCCCGGTACCGCCGCCACCGCGTCTTCCACCCAGGTCGGCATTTCGCCGGCTACCGGACAGCCCGGCGCGGTCAGCGTCATCTCCACGTTGACGTGGCGGCTGTCGTCGATGTCGACCTTGTAGATCAGGCCGAGCTCGTAGATGTCGGCGGGGATTTCCGGGTCGTAGACCGTCTTCAGCGCCGACACGATGCCCGAGCTGAGTTGCTCCAGCTCCTCCGGCGGAATGCTCGAGCCTTCGAACGCCGCCTCGTTCGGCGCCGTTTCGTCGATCGCATCCGCCGTCTCAAGCTGCCTGGTGTCGAGTGGCTCGTTCATTCCGCGGCTTCCTTGTGTGGTTCACGGGAGGCAAGCTTCTCGACCTCCCCGCCGACCTCTTTGCGCGCGAGATTCAGCTCATACGTCTTCTGAAGGTTCATCCAGAACTCGGGGCTCATCCCGAACCAGTGCCCCAACCGCAATGCGGTATCGCCGCTGATGCCGCGCTGACCCCGGATGATCTGCGTGATCCTGTTGGCCGGCACGTTGATCTGCCGCGCGAGCTCGCGCGCGCTCAAGCCAAGCTCCTCGAGCTCTTCGCCCAGAATCTCGCCAGGATGCACAACGCACAAAAATGCGGGTTTATGAGGCTCAATGGTAGTCAACGATCTCCACCTGCTCTGCGCCTGCGTTCGTATCGTTCCAGACGAAGCATATGCGCCACTGGTCGTTGATGCGAATGCTGTGTTGGCCAGCCCTGTCTCCCTTCAGTGCCTCCAACCGATTTCCCCGTACCGATGCTAGGTCCTTTAACGAGGTTGCAGCGCTGATAGCCGCCAGTTTTCGTCTTGCACTTGCCGCAAATGGCTCAAACTCTTTGACAAACTCATCGCGCGCAAGTTGCTCCACGCGCTTGTCTCTGTAGCTCCGTATCACTTGTGCCTCCAAGGGCGGATATCTGTTTGATCATCGGAAAAATCCTTTAAAGTCAAATAGATATGCATAAGTGATACGAGATACGTAACAGATACGATAAGTCCGGGCTTGGGCAGCGTCAAGCGAAGAAAGAATGGGCCTTCGTCAGCGCCTTCGCAAGGGCGTCCACCTCGGCGCGGGTGTTGTAGAGGCCGAAGGAGGCGCGGCAGGTGGAGGTGACGCCGTAGCGCTGCAGCAGCGGCTGGGCGCAATGCGTGCCCGCGCGCACCGCGATCCCCTCCCGGTCGATGATGGTCGAGACGTCGTGGGCGTGCGCCCCCTGCATCTCGAAGGAGACGATGGCGCCCTTCCCCGGCGCGTTGCCGAAGACGCGGATGGAGTTGAGCGACGAAATCTGCTCCTGCGCATATTCGCGCAAGGTCGGCCTCGTGCGCGCGGATGGCGTCGCGCCCCAGGCTCTCCATGTAGCGGAGCGCGGCGGCGAGCCCGATCGCCTGCACGATCGGCGGCGTGCCCGCCTCGAACTTGTGCGGCGGCGCGCCGTAGGTGACCCAGTCCTCCGTCACGCTCTCGATCATCTCGCCGCCGCCCATGTAAGGCGGCATGGCGTCGAGGTGCTCGCGCCTGCCCCACATCACGCCGATGCCGGACGGCCCGTAGGTCTTGTGGCCGGTGAACACGAAGAAGTCGCAGCCGAGGTCCTGCACGTCGATGGGCAGGTGCACGGCCGACTGGCTGCCGTCCACCAGCACCGGAATGCCGCGCTCATGCGCGATGCGGCAGACCTCCTTGATCGGCACCACCGTGCCGGTGACGTTCGACATGTGAACGATCGCCACCATTTTGGTGCGCTCGGTCAGAAGCTTCTCGAACGCCTCCAGGTCGAACGAGCCGTCATCGTGGATCGGCGCCCATTTGATGACGGCGCCCGACCGCTCGCGGTGAAAATGCCACGGCACGATGTTGGAATGGTGCTCCAGGATGGAGAGCACGATCTCGTCGCCCTCCTTGATCCGCATGCCGCCGAAGGACTGCGCCACGAGGTTGATCCCCTCGGTGGAGGAGCGGGTGAAGATGATCTCTTCCGCCGACGGCGCGTTCAGGAAGGCCCGCACGGCCTCGCGCGCGTCCTCGTAGGCCTCCGTCGCCATGTTGGAGAGGTAGTGCAGGCCGCGGTGGACGTTGGAATATTCCTCCGTATAGGCCTTCTGGATGCGCTCCAGCACCGACGCGCGGCTTCTGCGCCGAGGCGGCGCTGTCGAGATAGACGAGCGGCTTGCCGTAGACCTCCCGCGACAGGATCGGGAAATCCGCCCGCACCTTCTCGATATCGTAGAGCTTTCCGTTTGGGTTTATGCTCATAGAGTGCCTATCAAAAACGAAAGACCGGTTTGGATGCTTGCAATCAAAATTGCTGTCCAAAAATATTGAAGCCGCAACGAGACTCTGTATACGCGTGAAAAGATAATAATGCTAATCGGGAAGCTTATCCAATAGGTTATCGAATTAATGCCGAGATATCCCTGCATGTTAAACAAAACTACAGACCCTATGAGAAGAAATATCCAGATCACACCAAATTCTGTATAGATAAAAGAAGGGGCACACAAATTTACATCGTCAGATATATTAGATACTCTTTTTACTATCCATAGATACAGCTTTGCATAATAATACGCTAGATACAGGGTAATGAAAACTAGAAGTGGAAACAGAAAGACCGATACAGAAAGAGGTATCGCCTTCAAAGGGCGCTCGGAGGTCGCAAGAAAGGGCTCTTGATAAGCCGCGCCCAGCAACCCGATCGATACTGCCAAAAGCAGGAAACTAGAGAATATCACAAACGGTTGAGACGAACGAAACTCAACTTCGGGAATCACGTCTTTAGGCGAAATCAAAGCAGATGCGCCGGCGATCAAAAGGCGGACGCCAGACACTGGAGCGGCTAGTGCAGAATTGCTCGACATCACGCCAAGGCCCGCGCCATCAGAATGACATCTCCTCCATACCGAGACTGCGCCGCACGCGCGCTTCCAGCGCCTCCTCGATCGCCTCGTCGCCGATCATCTCGATCGCTTCGGCCAGGAAGGCGAGCACCAGCATGCGCTCCGCCTCCTCCTTGCCGATGCCGCGCGAGCGCAGGAAGAAGAGCATCTGCTCGTCGATCCGCCCGCAGGTCGCGCCGTGGCCGCAGACCACGTCGTCGGCGAAGATCTCCAGCTCCGGCTTGTTGGAGAAGCTCGGCCGAATTCGGACAGGAGCAGCGCGCGGCTCATCATCTTGGAATCGGTCTTCTGCGCGCCCGGCTCCACGATGATCTTGCCCTGGAACACGCCCTGCGACTCGCCGTCCATGGCCGACTTGAAATATTCCTGGCCGCCGCAATTCGCCGCCTGATGGTTCACCACGAGCGTCGTGTCCATGTGCTGCTTGCCGCGTGCCCAGCGTCGCGCCGCGCATGCCCACGGTCGAGTGCTCGGCCTCGAAGGCCATGCGGATCTCGCTCCGCGCCACGCGCCCGCCGGTGTTGTAGCCGAACGGCTCGAAGCGGACCTTGCCGCCGAGCCGCGGCAGGAGCAGCGCCAGATGCATCGCCTCGTCGCCCTCCTCCTGCGCCGTCACCAGGCGCAGATGCGCGCCGTCGCCGACCTGCAGCTCGGTCACCACATTGGTGTCGTAGGCGACGCCGTCCGGGCCGGCGAAGGTCATCAGGATCGTCGCCTTGGCGCCGGCGCCCACGGCAATCTGGTGCCGCAGCGTCTGCAGGCCGGCGTCGTCGCCGGCGAAGACGTGCACGATCTCCAGCGGCCGCTTCAGCTCGGCGTCGTCGTGGATCTTCAGAACCGCGCCGTCGGCTGACGAAGGCGCTGTTCAGCGCGAAGATCGGCGCCTCGGCCGGATCGAGCGTGCGGTCGAGGATGGCGCCGCCATCGGCCAGGAAGCGGCCGAGCGAGGCGAAATCGACGGCGTCCTCGAGCCCCTTCATGTCGGAGAGCGGCGGCACGAAATGGCCGTTGACGAACACGATGCGCGCCCGGTCGATCGCGGCGAAAACATCGGCCCGCTCAAGCGCCGCGCTTGGCCGCGGCGGAGGACGCCGGCGCCGCCGGCGGCGGCACGTCGCGAATGAGGCCGCGCAGGTCGGTGTATTTCCACTCCTCGACGCGGCGGTTCGGCAGGCCCTTCGCCATGAAGGCCTCGAAGGCGTCGGCGCGGATGGCGTGCATCGGATCGTCGGCGGGCAGCGCCGCGAAATGGCTCGCGAGCGCCTCCTCGGCCTTGGTGCGGATATAGGTCGGCTGCTCGCGTCACAGTCTTCTCCCGCTCAGGCCGCTTCGCCGACATATTCGGCATAGCCGCGCTCCTCCAGCTCGAGCGCCAGCTCCTTGCCGCCGGAGCGCACGATGCGGCCCTTCGACATGACGTGCACGAAATCCGGCACGATGTAGTTGAGGAGCCGCTGGTAGTGCGTGATGACCAGGAAGGAGCGATCCGGCGCGCGCAGCGCGTTGACGCCGTCGGCGACGATCCGCAGCGCATCGATGTCGAGCCCGGAATCGGTCTCGTCCATGACGCAGAGCTTCGGCTCGAGCAGCGCCATCTGCAGGATCTCGTTGCGCTTCTTCTCGCCGCCGGAGAAGCCGACGTTGAGCGGCCGCTTCAGCATGTCCTGCGTGATCTGCAGCTTGCCGGAGGTCTCGCGCACCAGCTTCATGAATTCCGGCGTGGTCAGCTCCGCCTCGCCGCGCGCCTTGCGCTGCGCGTTGAGCGCGGTCCTGAGGAACGTCATCGTGCCGACGCCGGGAATCTCCACCGGATACTGGAACGCCAGGAAGACGCCCGCCACGGCGCGCTCGTCCGGCTCCATCTCCAGGAGGTCTCTCTCCGTTGAAGAGAATCTCGCCTTGCGTGACGTCGTATTCGTCCTTGCCGGCAAGCACGTAGGACAGCGTCGATTTGCCCGAGCCGTTCGGCCCCATGATGGCGTGCACCTCGCCGGCGCCCACCTTGAGGTCGATCCCGTTCAGGATCGGCTTGCCGTCGACTTCAACATGCAGGTTCTTGATCTCAAGCATTCTCAAACTCTTCCTCGGTCGCGCGGAACGCGACATCATTGATATTCTTCACCAGCTCATCGAGGGTCATGTTGTCTCTGACCCACACATTCGGCCACACGATCTCATCTCCGCTCTGGAAGCCGGGATACATGCGGAAATCGTTGGGCGACAGACACTCGATTGCCCAGTGGTCGCCGTTCTGAAGAACGAACTCGACGTTGAAAGCCCAAGAGTGGATGTCGACGATCGCGCTTGCCGCACTCTCCGCCTCGAGCGCCGCACAAACGCGCTGGGCCACCTCCTTGCCGACCTCGACCCAATCGCCGGCCGCTGGCGGGCAGTCGGCCAAGGCGGATCGAAGCGTCTTCGGCGACAGGGCCACCGCCAAACCTCACTTGCGCTACCAACAAGGTCACTCGTCCACTCAAATCCTCACCGAATAGACGTATTCGCCGAGCTTCACCGCACACTCTTCGACGCTCTGGGCATCGATCTCCGTGTTGCCTTCCTTCACCGCGTAGGTGTGGATGCGGAACTTCCCCGTATCGGGATCGAACGTCACCCCGGCTATCGGCTCGGCCATCCTCTTCAACATCAGCGCTCCATGCTCCATGCGCAGGTTGATGTCCCGCTTGGCCAGTTCCTCTCCGTCCTCGGCGAGCATGTCGGAGAGCGCCTTCATCGCCACTGCCATGCCCTCCACGCGGCGGTGCTTTTCCGCGTCTCGCTCCTCCGCCGCCACACGCGCGCGCTCCCAGCCTTCGAGGAACTTGCCCATCGGATTGCCCTTAGCCCACGCTCCCCTCGAGCGAGATGCCGATCAGCTTCTGCGTCTCGGCCATGAACTCCATCGGCAGCTGCTGCAGCACGTCGCGCACGAAGCCGTTGACGATGAGCGCCGTCGCCTCCTCCTCGCTCATGCCGCGCTGCGTGCAGTAGAACATCTGGTCGCCGGAGATCTTCGAGGTCGTCGCCTCGTGCTCGAACATGGCGCTGGCGTTCTTCGATTCGATGTAGGGCACGGTGTGCGCGCCGCACTTGTCGCCGATCAGCAGCGAGTCGCAGTTGGTGAAGTTGCGCGCGCCCTCCGCCTTGCGGTGCGCCGAGACGAGCCCGCGATAGGTGTTGTCGGAGTGCCCGGCGGCGATGCCCTTGGAGATGATGCGGCTCGACGTGTTCTTGCCGAGATGGATCATCTTGGTGCCGGAATCGACCTGCTGGTAGCCGTTGGAGATGGCGATCGAATAGAACTCGCCGCGCGAGCCGTCGCCGCGCAGGATGCAGCTCGGATACTTCCAGGTGATGGCCGAGCCGGTCTCCACCTGCGTCCAGGAGATCTTGGAGTTCTTGCCGCGGCAGTCGCCGCGCTTGGTGACGAAGTTGAAGACGCCGCCCTTGCCCTCCGCAGTCGCCCGGATACCAGTTCTGCACGGTCGAATATTTGATCTCCGCGTCGTCGAGCGCGATCAGCTCCACCACGGCGGCATGCAGCTGGTTCTCGTCGCGCATCGGCGCGGTGCAGCCTTCCAGGTAGCTCACATAGGAGCCCTCGTCGGCGATGATGAGCGTGCGCTCGAACTGCCCGGTCTTCTTCTCGTTGATGCGGAAATAGGTGGAAAGCTCCATCGGGCAGCGCACGCCCTTGGGGATGTAGACGAACGACCCGTCGGTGAAGACCGCCGAGTTGAGCGTGGCGAAGAAGTTGTCGCTGATCGGCACGACCGAGCCGAGATATTTCTGCACCAGCTCCGGATACTCGCGCACCGCCTCGGAGATCGGCATGAAGATCACGCCGGCCTTGGCGAGCTCCTTCTTGAAGGTGGTGACCACCGAGACGGAATCGAACACCGCGTCGACCGCCACGCTGCCGGTGGCGTACTCGCTGCCCTCTTCGCGCCTCGCCGTTGCCTTCGCCCAGCTTGCGCACGCCGGCCAGGATCTCCTGCTCCTTCAGCGGAATGCCGAGCTTCGCGTAGGTCGCCAGGATCTCCGGATCGACCTCGTCGAGGCTCGCCAGCTCCTTGCGCTTCGGCGCGGCGTAGTAGTGCAGGTCCTGGTAGTCGATCTTCGGATAATTGACGCGCGCCCAGGTCGGCTCCTACATGCCGGTCCAGCGGCGATAGGCCTTCAGCCGCCACTCGGTCAGCCATTCCGGCTCGTTCTTCTTGGCCGAGATGAAGCGGACGATGTCCTCGTTCAGCCCCTTCGGGGCCAGGTCGGACTCGATGTCGGTCGTGAAGCCGTACTTGTACTTGTCGACGTCGATCGCCTTGACCTGTTCGATGGTCTCTTGAACAGCGGGCATCAGTCTCTCCTCAATCCAACTCTCAGGCCGCCTTCACGTGGCGCATGCGGGCGTGGATGGCGCGCCAGGCGACAATGAATGCCTCAATCTCCGCCGTCATTGGCGGCGTGCGTCAGGCTGACGCGGATGCCGCTCCGCGCCGTGCTCTGCGGCACTCGCCCATCGCCTCCAGCACGTGGCTCTCGCGCCACCTTGCCCGACGAGCACGCCGAGCCGGCGGAAACGCGCGATGCCCTCCAGGTCGAAGGCGATCACCGCCGTCTCCGCCGCCAGGCCGGGCACCGCGAAAAGCGTCGTGTTGGGCAGCCGCTCCGCCTCGCGCCCCGAAAATCCGCGCTTCCGGCGAAACGGCCACCAGCTCCTGCTCCAGATTGGCGCGGAGCGCGGCGATACGGTCCGCATCCGCGAGATGGTGCCTGGCGAAAGCCCCGCCGCAACGCCAAACCCGGCAATCGCAGCCACGTTTTCCGTGCCGGCGCGGCGGCGCCGCTCCTGCCCGCCGCCGGTCAGAAGCGGCTCAGGACGGACGCCTCGTCGGCGAGGACGAGCGCGCCCGGCGCCCTGCGGGCCGCCGATCTTGTGCGACGGACAGCGCCAGGAAATCGACGCCGAGCGCCGCGATGTCGACCGGGATGCGCCCGAGCGCCTGCACCGCGTCGCAAAAGACATAGCCGCCATGCGCCTTCGCCAGCCGCGCGGCCTCCGCCACCGGATGGATCACGCCGGTCTCGTTGTTGGCGAGCATCAGCGCGACATAGGGCGCGCCCGTGCTCGAATCGTGCTCGCCGAGCGCCCGCTCCAGCGCCGCAAGGTCGACGACGCCGGCAGGCATCGACCGGCAGCACGGTCACATTCGCCGGCGGCGAACCGCCCGCCGGCCAGCACGCACGGATGCTCGGTCGCGCCGACATAGAGCCGCCCCGCGGGCCGCGGCTTGCCATGCGACGCATGCGCGGCGTCAGCGCCAGCGCCGCTCGCCTCCGTGGCGCCGCTGGTGAAGATCACGGTCTGCGCCCGGCTGCCGACCGCCGCGGCCACCGCGCTGCGCGCCGTCTCCACGGCGGCGCGCGCCTTGCGCCCCTCGGCGTGGACCGAGGAGGGGTTGCGCCATCTCCTGCAGCGCCGACGCCATGGCGTCGCGCGCTTCCGGCAGAAGCGGCGTCCCGGCATTGGCGTCGAAGTAGATGCGCGTGCGGCATCAGCGCGCTCCCCTCACGTAATCCTTGAATCCGGACAAGCCTTTGGTGTTTACATACGCGCCCTGCCGGACCCCGGCGGGGCGCGCTAGTTTTGAATTGTTCCAAACTAGTTTCTAGAAATGCCGGGCATGCGTGTCAAGGAAGCCGCGTGCCCCACCGACCCACATATGAGGATGCGTCATTTATGCCGGAAGTGATTTTCACCGGGCCCGACGGACGACTTGAGGGCCGCTATCAGCCGGCCAAGAAGAAGACCGCGCCGATCGCCCTGGTTCTGCATCCGCATCCGCGGTTCGGCGGGACGATGAACAACCAGATCGTCTACCGCATGTTCTACATGTTCCAGGAGCGCGAGTTCACCTGCCTGCGCTTCAATTTCCGTGGCGTGGGGCGCAGCCAGGGCTATTTCGACCACGGCGTGGGCGAGCTCGCCGACGCTGCCGCGGCGCTCGACTGGATCCAGACGCTGCACCCGGACGCCCGCGGCGTATGGATCGCCGGCTTCTCCTTCGGCGCCTGGATCGGCATGCAGCTCCTCATGCGCCGCCCCGAGGTGGAGGGCTTCATCTCCATCGCGCCGCAGCCGAACCTTTACGACTTCTCGTTCCTGGCCCCCTGCCCGTCGTCCGGCCTCATCATCAACGGCGAGCAGGACAAGGTGGCGCCGCCGGAGGCGGTCCAGGGGCTGGTCGACAAGCTGAAGACGCAGAAGGGCATCACCATCCACCACGAGCTGGTGCCGGGCACCAACCACTTCTTCGAAGGCTCGGTGGATAATCTGATCGGGACCTGCGCGAACTATCTCGACATGCGCCTCGCGCGAGATCGAAGGCGACTAGCGTCGGGTGCGGCTTACGCCACGGAGCGCGACCGGTGCGGCGGCTTCGCCGTCCCGCGTCGACCGACTTGCGCATGTCCTTGGCGATGATCGCCGCGACCTCGCTCGCCTGCACCGGACGACCGAACAGGAAGCCCTGCACGTTCCGGCAGTCGTGTGAGATGAGGAAGTGCGCCTGCTCGGGCCGCTCCATCCCTTCCGCCAGGACGTTGAGATCGAAGGATCTGGGCGGTGCCGATCAGCCCCTCGCACCAGGCTCTCCATCCCGGGCTCCGCGCCCAGCTCGGCGATCAGGGTACGGTCGAGCTTGACCGCGTCGCACGGCAGGATCGACAGCGATTTCAGCCGCGTCGTCTCCAGCCCGAAATCGTCGAGGACGATCGTCGCGCCCTGGCTCTTCAGCCGGCTGAGCTGATCCTCGATGCCCTTCGACTGGATGAGGAGCGCCGCCTCGGGAATCTCCACCCGGAGCCGCGATCCGTCTACGCCGGACTTCGTCAGCGTGTTGATGATCGTCGCGGCGACGTCGCCATAGCGGAGCTGCGCCAGCGACAGGTTGATCGACAGGCCGAGATGCTCCGGCCAGTCGTGCGCGGCCGACAGCGCCTCGCGGATGATCCACTCGCCGAGTGGCTGGATGAGCCCGCTGCTCTCGGCGACCGGCAGGAAGGCTTCCGGCAGCAGCTCGCCCTGCTCGGGGTGCCGCATGCGAACCAGCGCCTCGAAGCCCGTCAGCCTCCGCGAGGCGAGATCGTATTGCGGCTGGAAATTGAGCTCGAACCAGCCCTCCGTCAGCCCGTCTGCTGATCGCCTTCTCCATCTCCAGGCGCTGCGTCGACCGCCATCTCCATCTCGCGCGAGAAGACGCGGAATGCGTCGCCGCCCGCCTTCTTCGCGGCGTGCAGGGCGACCGAGGCGCTGTGCAGCAGCTTGGCGGGGTCCTGGCCGTGCTCGGGATAGACCGCAACCCCGATGCTGGCGCTCGGCCGCGCATGGCGCGCCACCTGGGCGCAGGCGTCCTTGCAGGTCTCCAGCACGCGGCGCGCATAGATCTCCGCGTGGCGGGCGCCGCCGACCTCGGGCTGGATGACGGCGAACTCGTCGTCGCCGACGCGCATGAGCCGGTCAGCATGGTTGACGAGGACGAGCAGCCGCTCGTGCACCAGCCGCAGAAGCGCGTCGCCCTCCGCCTCGCCGAGTATTTCGTTGACCTGGCGAAAGCGATCGATGTCGATCAGGTGGATGGCGAGCTGCCGCCCCGACTTGGCGTGCGCTTCGATCTGGCCCGCCAGCGCCTTGAGGAATTCGCGGCGTCCGGTGCGGGCGGTGACGAGCTCGGCGCTCACCGCCGGCTTGCTCCCAGTGGCGGGGTGCCCGCGGCGGCGCCGCATGAAGACGAACGCCGACACGATGACGGCCGCCGCCAGGACGATGCCCGCCGCCGGCAGGATGGGAACGCTGCCCACGACCATGCCGATGACACCAGCAATCGCGCTCGTCATGTCGGTCATCCACGCGGCGTATCCCGCCACGAGGACCAGCGCCACCACCAGCAATATGAGCTTCAGCCGGGAATCGCGGCTGGACTCAACGTTCGATGCTTTTCGAGCGGATTTGCGCCCCATGCCCGCCGCTCCATGCGTCACGCCAGCAAACCGGGAAGCTCGGCGATAAAGCTTGATTTGAGGTTAATCAGACCTTGCCCGGCCGCCGATGCGGCCGCCGGGAAGCCGCTTCGGAGCCCCCGCCCGGCTCTCCTTCGAGGCCCGGAGCCTCTGGCGCCGACTCCGGCCTGTCGGGGCGCCCGCCGTCGCGGCGGGTCGGCCGCATGTCGCGGAAACCCCGTGCCGCGCGCCGATTCCCATGATAAGAGCGCCGCGAACCCGGCAGCCGCCGGGCCCACATCACAATCATCCCGACCGCAAGCATGACGACCTTCCGCTCCGACTTCCTGCGCATCCTCGATGAGCGCGGCTACCTGCATCAATGCTCCGATCCGCAGGGGCTGGACGCCCTCTTCGCGAGCGGCCCCGTCACCGCCTATGTGGGCTACGACTGCACCGGCCCGTCGCTGCATGTCGGCAGCCTCGTTTCGATCATGATGCTGCACTGGCTGCAGAAGACCGGCAACGTGCCGATCGCGCTGATGGGCGGCGGCACGACGCGGGTCGGCGATCCCTCGGGCAAGGACGAGACGCGCCGCATCCTCAGCGTCGCCGACATCGAGGCCAACAAGGAGAGCCTCAAGACGGTGTTCGCCCGCTTCATCGATTTCGATGCGGCGACGGGCGCCGCGCTGATGCCGGACAACGCCGAATGGCTGGCGCCGCTCAACTATGTCGACTTCCTGCGCGATGTCGGCCAGCACTTCTCCGTCAACCGCATGCTCAGCTTCAATTCCGTCAAGATGCGGCTGGAGCGCGAGCACGAGCTGTCGTTCCTGGAGTTCAACTACATGATCCTCCAGGCCTACGACTTCGTGGAGCTGAACAGGCGCACCGGCTGCGTGCTGCAGATGGGCGGCTCCGACCAGTGGGGCAACATCGTCAACGGCATCGATCTCGGCCGCCGCATGGGGACCGGCCAGCTTTACGCGCTGACCTGCCCGCTCATCACCACCGCGTCCGGCGCCAAGATGGGAAAGACCGCGCAGGGCGCGGTGTGGCTCAATGCCGACCACCGCTCGCCTTACGAATACTGGCAGTACCTGGCGCAACACCGAGGATGCCGATGTCGGGCGCTTCCTCAGGCTCTTTACCGAACTGCCGCTTGAAGAGATCGCCAAGCTCGAAGCGCTCCGCGATGCCGAGATCAACGAGGCCAAGAAGGTGCTGGCGACGGAAGCCACCGCGCTGCTGCACGGCGAGGCCGCGGCAAACGAAGCCGCGGAGACCGCCCGCAAGACGTTCGAGGAAGGCGGAACCGGCCAGGCCCTTCCCTCCATCGACGTGCCGCGCGCGGAGCTTGGCGAGGGCATCGGCGTGCCGGCGCTCTTCGTGCGCGCCGGGCTTGCCGGATCGAACGGCGAGGTGCGCCGCGCCGTCGCCAACAATGCCATCCGCATCAACGACGCGCCGGTCAGCGACGCGCATCGCACGGTCACCCTCGACGACCTCAATGCCGACGGCGTGGTGAAGCTCTCCAACGGACGCAAGAAGCACGCGCTCGTCGTGCCGGCCTGAGACTTTCCTCGTCGTCATGCCTGGACTTGATCCGGGCATCCATTCCTCAGCGTCTCTGCGCGGCCGGCGGCGTCACGGAATGGATTGCCGGATCAAGCCCGGCAATGACGACAAAACAGAGCCAGCATGAATCCGCCGTCAGCGGTATTCGAACAGCTTGCGGAAGATGCCCGGCGCTATGGCGGACATGGGATTGACGACCAGCTCCGGATTGTCGAGCGGGCCGAACAGCTTGTAGGTGATGCCGAACACGCCCTCGTTGCGGCCGCCGCCGAGGATGGCGCCGAGCAGCGGGATGCCGCCGGCGATGTTGTTGATGCCGAAGGCGGGGATCAGGGTGCCGCTCAGCGCGATCTTGCTGTCCGGAAGGTTGATGGTGCCGCTGGCGGTGGCGCCGACCGAGGCGCCGCGCAGCGCCGCGTCGTCGATGGCGATGACCCAGCCTTCCTGATGGAACGGGATCCTCATCTGCGTGAAGTGGTGGCCGTTGCTCGCCTCCGAGTAGGCGTGCACCATGCCGGCGCGCGACGAGGTCGGATCGAGCACGCGCGTGAAGGCCGCTTCGTTGTTCACGTCGAAGTCGCGCATGACGAGTACGCCGCTGCCGCCGCCGTCCACCGTGCCGCCATAATCGAGCACCAGGTTACCGCCGGTCACGCGGCTGTATATCCCCAGGAACTGGATCAGCGGCCCGCCCTCATTGGCGAACAGCCGCAGCGTCCGCTTTTTGCCGTCGCGCGTCAGCGACAGATCGAACGGCTGGCCCGTGCTGGTCTTGCCCTTCACCGCGATCGCGTCGAGCCCCTTGCGCGTCACCGTCAGGTTTCCGGCCACGGAGGAGAGCGATACGTCGTTCTGTCCGCGAACGACGGCCGACATTCAACGTCACCCGCACGGGGAAGATGTCCGCCTGGCCCTCCAGCGAGCCGGAGCCGAAGCTGCTGACCATGCCGCGCGCGTCAAGCACGTCGCCGCTGATCTGCACGTCGTAGCCGCCGCCGCTCGCGGTGACGACGGCGGAAAGCTGAGTCGCCCGGGCGCAGCGCGACGCGCTCAAGCGTCATCTGCTTCAACCGCCCGTCGGTTCCGACCGTCAGCTCGCCCCTCGCCTCGAACCCCTTCCCCGACAGCAGGAACCGCGTGAGCTTGGTCCCCTGATCCGTCGTGTTCATGATGAAGCTGGCGGTGGCGGGAACGCCCGGCCCCTTCTCCCAGCCGAGGAACGGCAGGCTGATGCGCGCCTGCTTGAGGTCGAGCGCCACCTGCTGGCCGAGCTCGCCGGTGTTCATCAGGTAGGCCTGAACCTGCCCCACGATGAGCTTGCCGAAGCCGAGCCCCATGCGCTTGCGCGCCGCGTCGTCGAGCGCCACGATGACCGCCGACTGGTCCGGCGCGCCGATCCCCTGGATCAGGTCGACGGACGCCTTGTATCCGTCGAGCGTGCCCTCGCCCTTCACCGTATAGCTGCGCGGATTGCCCTCCAGAACGACGTCCGCGTCGGCGACGGAGCGCCCCTGAATCGGGCTGGCGCTGGAAAAACCGGTCAGCGCCAGCCGGAAGGTGGGGATCACGTCGGCGAAGTCGGACGCGTAGAGCGGGATGTTGGCGTCGAGCGACAGCGCCGCGTCACCGCTCAGATCGTCGGGGTTGATGCCGCGGTCGCGGGCGACGGAAAGCGGCGGCGTCGTTCGACACGTCGGCAAGCGCCGATGCGGGGCCGGCAAGCTCCAGATGCAGATCGCCGCGCGGCTGCAGTCGACCGAGCTCGGGGACGATGAGCGTCGTGCCCGCCGCGTCGAGGTTCCCCCGGCCTTCCACCGGTATGATGCCTGACTGCGCGACGATATTGGCCGTGGCGTTGCCGAAGGTGATCTCGCCGGAGGCGCTCTCGATCTTCGGGAAGTCCTTGAACGGCGAGAACCGCACCTGGCGAAACGGCAGCGAGCCGACCAGCGCATAGCGCGGCAGGACCTTGCCGCGATTGGCCCGGCCCGATGTGGTCGGGCGGCAGCGCAACCTGCAGCGACGCCGGGCCGACCACGCCGGAATCGACGTTGACGTCGAACCACTGCCGGAGCTTGTCGGCGACAAAGGGCGGCCACAGCGCCCGCACGACGCCGGCCGGCATCTCCGTCATCGAAAGCGCGAACGACAGGCCCGGCTGTCGCACCGGCGAGGCTCGCCTGGCCGATCGCAGAGGCGGTGCCTTCCGGCGTGATCACCTGCAGCCGCTCGACGTCGATCCCGAGATCGGCGAAGTTGATGCGGGCCACGCCGCCGCCGCCCACCACGCGGACGGTCGATTCCGGCCCGATGGGGGTCGGCAGGAACCCGTCGCGGATGCGCCCGACCAGCGTCATGTGCCCGAGCTCCGCCAGGTCGGCGACGCCGTCGAACGACACGCCGCCGGTCACGGTGCGGATCTCGCCGCTTGGAATGGTGAGCCGGTCGCCGAGTCTCGTCGAGCACGAAGCCGACCGCCATGCTGGCGACGTTGATACGGTCCTCGCCGCTCAGCGACAGCTCGCCGTCGGCGGCGGAAAGGGTTCCGCGCAGGCCGACGAAATGCCCGTCGGGCGCCTGCGTCATGCGGGTCTGCAGCGTCACCGCGGAGTGGAAGTACGGCCCGTCGTCATTGCCGGCGAGCGCCGGAGCCAGGGTGGCGACCGGCACGTCCTCGAACTCCAGGGTGACGACGGCATTGCCGCTCTGCGTCTGGCGCCGCTCGACCGTCAGGTCCCAGCCCGCGCTGCCCGCCTCGACGACCTGCAGCCAGGCCTTGCTGCGGTTGGGCGACAACGGCAGCCAGTTGGCTTCGCCGATCATGATCTTCGGCGAGTCGCTTTCGCTTTCAGCCTCCGTGCCGACCCTGACGCTGGCCTCCCGCACGACGACCTCGCGCAGGCCCGCGTCGCGCATCAGGTTGTCGGCCCCGACAACCTGATCGACGAAGGCCGTGACCGCCTGGCGCACCAGGTCGGCTCCCGTCCCCCCTTCCTGCGGCGTGACCTTGGGCGCGCCGGAAACGGCAATGTCCGCGCCGGTGACTGTCACCGAGCGGAGGTCGATGCGCCCCCCCATGAGAGCGGCGGCCGTGGTGGTGGTCGACAGCTCCGAGATGGCAACGTCCGCCATGCCCGGCAGGGACAGCGCGAGGTCTCGGATACGCAGGATGACGCCCTTGTCGCTGCGGTAGGAAAAGGCGGTCGATCCGACCTGCACCTTCGCGTTGGACGGCAGCCGCTGCGCGATCGCCGCTTCCACCCGGGTGGTCAGGTAGCCGATCCTGATGGATGAACGGGTCGCCTGCCAGTAGAATCCGCCGGCAAGCACGCCGACCACCACAAAGCAGGCGAGCGCACCTATGGCGACGCGACGCCACGCACGCCTGGGCCGCGCTGGGGCGACCGGCTCATGCTCCTGCGTTGGTTCGACGACTTTCAGCAAGTACCTTCCGGCGCGGCGACTTTGTCATCGGCGGGGAATGTTCAATTCTATACCATTCCAATAGGTAAACCAGCGCAGAGGGCGATTCGCCAGAGCCTGGCGAGCCGCGGAACGCGCTATCGGAGGAGCACCATGACCACTTTGGCCGAAGGCGACAAGGCGCCGGACATCGATTTGCCGACTGACGGTGGCGGGCACTTCAACCTCCGCAAGCAGCAGGGAAAGCCCGTCCTGGTCTATTTCTACCCGAAGGACGACACGTCGGGCTGCACGCGCGAGGCCATCGATTTCAGCCAGCACAAGGCCGAGTTCGACGCGCTCGGCATCCCCATCGTGGGCATCTCCCCCGACGGCGTCGCGGACGCACGACAAGTTCAAGAAGAAGCACGGCCTGACCGTCATCCTGGCGGCTGACGCGGACAAGGCCACGGTCGAGGCCTATGGCGTGTGGGTCGAGAAATCGATGTACGGGCGCAAATACATGGGCGTCGACCGCTCCACCTTCCTCATCGATGCGAAGGGAAAGATCGCCCGCCTGTGGCGCAAGGTGAAGGTTCCAAGCCACGTCGAGGAGGTGCTGGAGGCCGCCAAAGCGCTCGCCGGCTGAGCCGCCGGGCGGTGCCGCGGCGATACGCTTCGTTAACCTTGATAAACCATTATCGGACCATCGATTTCTTGCCCGTTCCGGTCATGGTGCATCCGAGCTCAGCAGAAGCCATCCTATCCACGCCGCGAGCCGCCGCTCCGCATGACCTTCAGCGTTCGCGGCCGCACGCGCGTCCTTGCGATCCGGCCGCTGGGTGGCCGGCTCGGTGCTTGGGGCCGTCGCCCTCCTTGCAACGGGCGTCATCGGCGCGGCGGGCTATCTTCTCTTCCACGACGACCTTCTCGGCACGGCCATCTCGCGCCAGGTCGAGATGCAATACGCCTACGAGGAGCGCATCGCGGCGCTGCGCTCCGAGCTCGACCGCATGACCAGCCGGCATTTCGTCCAGTCGGAGGGCGTGGAACAGCAGCTTGCCACCCTGCTCGACCGGCAATCGGCGATCGAGCGCCGCCAGGCATCGCTCGATGCGCTGGTGGACAAGGCGCGCGCCTCCGGCATCGACGTCGCCTCGGCGACCGCGCCTGCCGCGTGCGCGGCCCGACGCGTCGACCGGCGAGGACGAAGCCGCCGGCCGGACGCCGTCGCGCCGCTCGGCTACATGCCCGCCGAGACCGCAACGGACGGCGGAACGCGTGCGATCGCCGACGCGCTGGTCAGCGGCGGGCCGGCCAAGGCGACCGCATCCGAGCCTGTCATCGGTCCTGGCGCACGTGCAGTCGTCGCTCGACGACAGTCAGGCTCGCCAGACCCAGGCGCTCGCCACGCTGGACGCGACCGTGCAGGGCGAGATGGACCGGCTCTCCTCGGCGCTCTCGCCCATCGGCGTGGCGGTTGAGGATGAACGGCGGCGAAGCCGTCAAGGCGGCGCCCGCAGGGCGGGCCACTCATCCCGGCGGCCGGCGCTGCATTTCGTGGAGCGCACGGCGATCCTCGACCGCATGCTCGACGACGTCGGCACGCTCCGCCGCTCGGCCGCGGCGCTGCCGCTGGCCGCGCCGCTTCCCACGCGCCGTGTCTCCAGCGGCTTCGGCTACCGCATCGATCCGTTCCTGCAACGAGCGCGCCTTCCATTCCGGCATCGATTTCGTCGCGTCGGCGGGCACCAAAGTGCATGCCACGGCGCCCGGACTGGTGGTCAGCGCCGGCTGGCACGGCGGCTACGGCAACATGGTGGAGATCGAGCATGCCGGCGGCGTCAGCACGCGCTACGGCCACCTCTCCGCCATCCTCGTCACCGAAGGCCAGCAGGTCGCCGCCGGGCGCCGTGATCGGGCTGGTCGGCTCAACCGGTCGCTCAACCGGCCCGCACCTCCACTACGAGACGCGCCGCAACGGCGAAGCCGTCAACCCCGCCATCTTCTTCGCCGCGGCGCAGGGCGCTGAACGGCTCGTAGCGACAGCGGGCTCAGCTCGCCGGTGCGCCTCCGATGCTCGCCGTGCCGGCCACGCGCTGCGCCAGCGAGGCTTCCATGAAGCGGTCGAGGTCGCCGTCGAGCACGGCGCTCGGCGTCGTGTGCTCGATGTTGGTGCGCAGGTCCTTCACCAGCTGATAGGGCTGCAGCACGTAGGAGCGGATCTGGTGGCCCCAGCCGATCTCGGTCTTGCCGGACTCCACCTCCATCGCCGCCTCCTCGCGCTTCTTCAGCTCCTCCTCGTAGAGGCGCGAGCGCAGCATCTCCCACGCGGTGGCGCGGTTCTTGTGCTGCGAGCGCTCGCTCTGGCAGGCGACCTGGATGCCGGTCGGGATATGCGTCAGGCGCACGGCGGAGTCGGTGGTGTTGACGTGCTGGCCGCCGGCGCCGGACGAGCGGTAGGTGTCGGTGCGCACGTCGCCTTCGTTGATCTCGATGTCGATCGCGTCGTCGACCACCGGATAGACCCAGACGCTGGCGAAGCTCGTGTGGCGGCGCGCGTTGCAGTCGAAGGGCGAGATGCGCACCAGCCGGTGCACGCCGGATTCCGTCTTCAGCCAGCCATAGGCGCTCTCGCCCTTGATCGACGATCGTCGCCGACTTGATGCCGGCCTCTTCGCCGTCGTGCATCTCCAGCACCTCGACCTTGTAGCCGCGCCGCTCCGCCCAGCGCGTATACATGCGCAGGAGCATCTGCGCCCAGTCCTGGCTCTCCGTGCCGCCGGCGCCGGCATGGACCTCGAGATAGGTGTCGTTGCCGTCGGCCTCGCCGGAGAGCAGCGTCTCCACCTGGCGCCGGCTCATCTCTTCGGCGAGGCGCTCGATCGCCGCTTCGGCGTCCGCGACGATGCTCTCGTCGTCGTCGGCCTCGCCCAGCTCGATCAGCCCGAGATTGTCCTCAAGCTCGCGCTCCGCCATCTTCGACCGCGCTCAGCGCCCGGTCGAGACGCTGGCGCTCGCGCATGACGCTCTGCGCCTCCTTCGGATCGTACCACAGGTCGGGACTCCTCGACGCGCGCGTTCAGCTCCGCCAGACGCTTTCAGCGACATCCCAGTCAAAGATGCCTCCGGATCAGCGCGATGGCGCCGCGGATTTCATCGACGAGTGCCTGCGTCTCGGCGCGCATGTTCCTGTCTCCCGAATTGGCAACGCGCGCGTGCCATCCGCGCCCGCGTCCCAGATGTAGCGATTGAGAAGGGTTAGTAAAGGCCGCCGGTGCCGGTTGACAGCGCGCGGTCCGCCTCCTCGGAGATCGTGGCCGGCAGTCCCATCGTGTCCGGATATCCGATGATGGAATAGGTCGACGGCGGCGCCGTGCCCGGCTTGAAGGCCTCCAGGATCGTGCCGGGGTCGCCGGCGCTGGGCGCGCAGGCCGGTGCGGCGGTCGATCGGGATGAGCTCGATGCCCGGCGGCACCTGGAACTCCTTGGGCGGCTGGTCGGCCAGCGCCACCTTCATGAACTCCGTGAAGATCGGCGCGGCCACGTGGCCGCCCGTCATGCCCCGCCCCATCGGCCGCGGCTGGTCGAAGCCGATGAACACGCCGACCACGAGATCGGGCGAGAAGCCGACGAACCAGGCGTCCTTCTCGTCGTTGGTCGTGCCGGTCTTGCCGGCGATCGG
Organism: uncultured Alphaproteobacteria bacterium; assembly: GCA_963801225.1. Lineage (GTDB taxonomy): Bacteria > Pseudomonadota > Alphaproteobacteria > Rhizobiales > Afifellaceae > DASWJZ01. Next base: position 254,186 of record CAWDED010000007.1, on the reverse strand, counting down.
CTTGCCGACCGCGCGCACCACGCGTCGCCGTGCCCGCGCTGCACCACGCCCTCCATGCATGGAGGTGATCTGGTAGGCGGTCATCGGGTCGAGCACCTGCTCGCGATTGTCGACCAGCGTCGGCTCCGCCTGGCCGGTCCAGGCAGCCGCGTCGCAGCCCTCGCACTGCGCGCTGGTCGTGCTTGTAGATGGTGTGGCCGAAGCGGTCCTGGATGCGGTCGATCAGCGTCGGCGCGATCTTGCGCCCGCCATTGGCGATCATCGCATAGGCGGTGACCAGCCGCAGCACCGTGGTCTCGCCCGCGCCGAGCGCCATCGGCAGATAGGGCGCAGGTCGTCGTAGATGCCGAAGCGCTTGGCGTATTCGGCGATCAGCGGCATGCCCATGTCCTGCGCCAGGCGCACGGTCATGACGTTGCGCGACTTCTCGATCGCCGGTCCGCAGCGTCGCCGGCCCGTAGAACTTGCCGCCGTAGTTCTGCGGCCGCCACACCTGGTCGCCGGAGCGGATCTCGATCGGCGCGTCCATGACCACCGAGGACGGCGTGTAGCCGTTGTCGAGCGCCGCGGCGTAGACGAACGGCTTGAACGACGAGCCCGGCTGCCGCTAGGCCTGGGTGGCGCGGTTGAACTCGCTCTGCGCGAACGAGAAGCCGCCCTGCATGGCCAGCACGCGCCCGGTATAGGGGTCCATCGCCACCAGCGCGCCCTGGATCTCCGGCGGCTGGCGCAGCTTCCACGTCGCCGGCCTCGCCGGCCACCGCCTCCACGATAGATCACGTCGCCGGCACTGACCGCCGAGACGCTGTCGCGCCGCTTCGCCCATCTCATCTCGCTCAGCGGCAGCGTCCCGGTCTCGCGCGTCTGAGACGACGACCCGTCCGGCAGCGTGTCGGGCTGCAGGCCGATCCGGTCGCCGTCCCCCTCGCCCGAAAGCACCACCGCGAGCCGCCATTCCGGCACGTCGGAGAGCGCCCTCGACCTCGCCGAGCGGCTTGCCCCAGTCGCCGGAGATGTCGATGGTCGTCACCGGGCCGCGATAGCCGCGCGCCTGGTCGAGCTGCACCAGCCCGTCCTGCAGCGCCTTGCGCGCCAGCCGCTGCAGCTTCGGATCGAGCGTGGTGCGCACCGACAGGCCGCCCTCGTAGAGCTTCTCGCTGCCGTACATGTCGATCAGGTTGCGGCGCACCTCCTCGGCGAAATACTCCGAGGCGAACAGATAGGTGCCGCGCGGGCGCGGCGTCACCGCCGAGCGGGCTGGCCTTCGCCGCCTCGCCGTCGGCGGCGCGGATGTAGCCGTTCTCCACCATGCGGTCGATCACCCAGTTGCGCCGGTCGACGGCGCGCTCCGTGTGGCGGAAGGGATTGTAGTTCTCCGGCGCCTTGGGCAGCGCCGCCAGATAGGCGGCCTCCGCGATGGTCAGCTGGTTGACCGGCTTGTCGAAATAGTTGAGCGCCGCCGCGGCGATGCCGTAGGAGCCGAGCCCCAGATAGATCTCGTTCAGGTAAAGCTCGAGGATCTTGTCCTTCGAATAGGCCTGCTCGATGCGCAGCGCCAGCAGCGCCTCCTTGATCTTGCGCTCGTAGGTGATCTCGTTGGACAGCAGGAAGTTCTTCGCCACCTGCTGGGTGATGGTGGAGGCGCCGACCGGCCGCTTGCCGGTGCCGGCATTGCTCAGATTGACGACCGTGGCGCGCACGATGCCGGCCATGTCGATGCCCGTCGTGCTCGTAGAAGTTCTTGTCCTCCGCCGACAGGAACGCCGCCTTGACAAGGTCCGGAACCGCCTGGATCGGCAGGTAGAGCCGCCGCTCGCGCGCATGCTCCGCGATCAGCTGCCCGTCCGCCGCATGCACGCGCGTCATCACCGGCGGCTCGTACCGCGCCAGGCTCTCGTAGTCCGGCAGGTCCGCGTTGAACGATCTGCAGGACGACGACCGCAACGATCGCGACGCTCAGACCGACGAACGCCGCAACGCCGAAGACGTAGCCGAAAATCCGCAGCGGGATGATCCCGTGCCGCCTCCGGCGCGCCCGGGACGGAGCGGCCTGAGGCTCGGCTGCCTGGGACTGAACCGTCTCCGGCTGTTCGGCCTGCGCCTGCGCCCCTTCCGACCGAGCAGCATCCGGCTGCGCGGCCTCTGGCGGCGCGGCTTTCGGCGTTGGGTCGGTCGTGTGAGTCGTCGGTTCCGTCACGGGCGCAATTCGATCTGCGATTTTGTGATCAAACTGAGGCGGAGGCCTCTGATTTAGCGTTACTTTTTCCTTCCGCAGCTATTATGCGGAGCCCTGTGCCCTATCGGTCACGCACCGGCGGAGCCCTCACCGGACCGGCTGCGCGGCTGTCTCCGTTCCGAGAACAAAATCCTCGATCGCGCGGGCAACGGTCGCAGCTTCGTTAGCCGGCCAGTCCTCGGAGCGGAACATCTTCTCGTCGTTGTCGTTCGAGAGGTAGCCGAGTTCCAGCAGCACCGACGGCACTTCCGGCGCCTTCAGCACCTTGAACGCGGCCCGTCGCCAGGGATTGGAGTTCAGCGAGAACGTCCCGTCCATGTCGTCGACCAGCGACTTGGCGAAACGCACCGACAGGTTCCGCGTCTCCCGCCGGGTGAGGTCGAAGAGAATGTCCGCCACGTCCTCCGGCTCGTCCTCCAGCGCCAGGCCGGCGAGGATATCGGAGCGGTTCTCCTGCACGGCGAGCGCCGCCGCCAGCTCGTCGGAGGCTTCGTCGGAGAGCGTGTAGACGGTGGCGCCGCGCACGTAGTCCTGGCGCACCGTGTCGGCATGGATGGAGATGAACAGCGACGCCTCGTTGCGGCGGGCGATGTCGATCCGGTCGCCGAGCGATATGAACGTGTCGTCGTCGCGGGTCAGCACCGGCTCCAGCTTTCCGCCCTCTTTCAGCTGGCGCGCCAGCTCCAGCCCGAATTTCAGCGTGATGTCCTTTTCCTTCAGGTCATCGTCGGCCAACGCGCCGGAATCGATGCCGCCGTGCCCCGGATCGACCACCACGACCGGCTTGCCAGTGTGTGCGCGGGGGGCGGGCCGAGGCGTGTTGTGCACGGGCTGCGGCTGGTCGAGGCGCACGGCCGCCTGGAACTTCTCCGTCGAGGTCGGCGCCAAATCGATGACCAGCCGCGCCGGCTCGAGGCTGACCGGATCGAGCACGAAGGTGTTGACGATTTCTGCCGGCTTCGCGAGGTCGAGCACGATGCGTGCCTTGCCCGGCGCGATCAGGCCGTAGCGGAAGTCGCTGATGAGGCCGCGCCCGCCGCTTTCTTCGCCGGCGTCGAATTTCACGTCCGGCAGGTCGATGACCAGGCGGTCCGGGTTGGAGAGCCGCGAGATGCCGTAATCGGGGCTTTGCTCCAGGTCGATGACGAATCGCGTCTTCTCCGCGTCGCCGATGACGCGCATGTCGGAGACCACGTTGGCCCAGGCGCCGCCGGCGGTCGCCGCGGCCGCAAGAATGAGCAACAAACGAAGCATGGTCCTGAACTGCTTGCCTTTGCCCGCCTCAGTCGCCTGTCTCTGTGGCCGAGACAAGGCATAATAGCCTGAGATTCAGTGAAAATCGTGCGCGCCGCTGGGTGACGGGGCGCATCTCGCGCTATCGTCTCGCAGTGGCTCGCGCAACCCCTTTGTGCCGAGGAATCGTAAGACGGCAATGCTTCGCTGGTTGAGGAGACGGCGCCTCAGGGAAAAGGCGCTCGCGGCTTCCGCCGAGGATTGGATGGCCCGCCACGGGCGGCGGGCGCGCCTGCTTGCGCGCATCCGCTCCATGGACGCCTACCTGCTCGGCGATCTGGAGGAGCAGGAGCGCTGGGGCCGCATCCGCGAGATGATCGACGAACGCGAAGGAACCGACGCGTTCTCAACACCAAAATTGCCTCCGCCGCCGGACTCCGAGACTTAGTTCACCCGCCTCAACCTCTTCATTAACCCTTCGCCGCTTGCATTCGGGCGCGCGCGTTCCTAATAAGGTTGCGACGGATTCCTCCAGGGCGTCCGACCGGCGCGGGCGTGATGCGAACAGTTTCGCCAGCCGCATTCAGCCGGATCGCGCCATGGACGAAGACGGGCTGTTGCCGCGAAGCGCGCACCAGCCACGATTGCGGGACGTTGGTCCCGATTACCCCCGAAAGGCCCGCCGATGCAGTCCCGGCACTCGATGTCAGTTCAACCGCGTCACCGCCCGGCTTCTTGCCGCTGGCAGCGCGGCTGCGGCTCGGATGCACGCGACGGCAAGAGCGCGGAGCGCCTTTCGCCTGTCAACAGAATTGGGCCCGTGGAAGCGCGCGGCGTACTGCGCCCGGGTCCGGAGTCACTTTTCCATGTCAAACAAGATGCTTATCGATGCGACCCACCCGGAGGAAACCCGGGTCGTCGTGCTACGCGGCAACCGGGTTGAGGAGTTCGATTTCGAGGCGGCAGACCGCCAGCAGCTCAGAGGAAACATCTACCTTGCCAAGGTAACCAGGGTCGAACCGTCCCTGCAGGCCGCCTTCGTCGACTATGGCGGCAACCGGCACGGCTTCCTCGCCTTCTCCGAAATCCATCCCGACTACTACCAGATCCCCTTCGCCGACCGTCAGGCGCTGCTGCAGGAGCATGCGCGCGAGGACGCCGAGGAGGCGGAGCGCGAGGAGCAGCAGGCCGACGCGCGACGAAGACGCCAAGAGGAGGCATCGAGGACGCAGGCCGCGGCCGATGAGGCCGACGAGGACGAGGCGGGTGCGGAGGCCTCCGAGGCCGAGGAGGCGATCGAGCGACGACGAGCCGGGCGAAGAGCCTGCCGAGAATCCGACGGCGAGTCCGCGGCCGGGAGCATGGCTGCCGATATGGCGACGGGCGAAAGCGTCGAACGAGCCGCTCGAAGCCGACGCCGCCGCTTCCGAGGAGCCGGACGACGAAGCCGAGGCCGACGCGCGAGGCGACGAGCGCAACGGCGATCAAGACCAGGAGGACGAGAAGGTCGAGAGCGTCGGCGCCGAGGACGCGATGGAAGAGGTGCCGGAGCGCCGCAAGCCGCGTCCGCGCCAGTACAAGATCCAGGAAGTCATCAAGCGCCGCCAGGTGATGCTGGTGCAGGTCGTCAAGGAGGAGCGCGGCAGCAAGGGCGCGGCGCTCACCACCTACCTGTCGCTCGCCGGCCGCTATTCGGTGCTGATGCCCAACACCGCGCGCGGCGGCGGCATCTCGCGCAAGATCACCCAGCCGACCGACCGCAAGCGGCTGAAGGCGGTCGCCTCCGAGCTGGAAGTGCCGGAGGGCATGGGCGTCATCCTCAGGACCGCCGGCGCCAACCGCACCAAGAGCGAGATCAAGCGCGACTTCGAATACCTGCTGCGGCTGTGGGAGAACGTGCGCGAGCTGACGCTGCAATCCTCCGCGCCGAAGCTCGTCTACGAGGAAGGCAGCCTCATCAAGCGCTCGATCCGCGATCTCTATTCGCGCGAGATCGACCAGGTGGTGGTCGCCGGCGACGACGCCTACCGCGAGGCGAAGGACTTCATGCGCATGCTCATGCCGAGCCATGCGCGCAACGTCCAGCTCTACAAGGAGACGACGCCGGTCTTCTCGCGCAACAGCGTCGAAGCGCAGCTCGACGCGATGTTCTCCCCGCAGGTGACGCTGAAGTCGGGCGGCTACATCGTCATCAACCAGACCGAGGCGCTGGTCTCCATCGACGTGAACTCCGGCCGCTCCACCCGCGAGCACTCCATCGAGGACACGGCGCTGAAGACCAACCTGGAGGCCGCCGAGGAAGTCTCGCGGCAGCTCAGGCTGCGCGATCTCGCCGGCCTCATCGTCATCGACTTCATCGACATGGAGGAGAAGCGCAACAACCGCGCCGTGGAGCGCAAGATCAAGGACTGCCTGAGAGCCGACCGCGCGCGCATCCAGGTGGGGCGCATCTCGCATTTCGGGCTGTTGGAGATGTCGCGCCAGCGCATCCGCACCGGCGTGCTGGAAAGCTCCACCGTGCACCTGCCCGCATTGCCGCGGCACGGGCCAGGTGCGCTCCGTCTCCTCCCTGTCGCTGCAGATCCTGCGGGCGCTCGAGGAGCAGCTCCTCAAGCACGCGCTGCATCAATCTTCTGGTGCGCACCCGCCCGGAGGTGGCGCTTTACGTCCTCAACCAGAAGCGCCGCCATCTGGCGGAGCTGGAGGAGCGCTTCGGCGTGACCATCGCCGTCAGCGGCGAGCTGCCGGAAGGCGGCGCCGGCTTCACGGTGGAGCGCGGCGCGCCGGTCGAAGAGCGGATCGAGCGCAGCGGCGCCATCGCCATGACCGACATGCCCGAGCCGGAAGAGGATTTTGCCGCCGAGGAGGAGACCGAAGCGGAGAGCGCGGGCGAAGGACGCGACCGTCGCCCGCGGCGCCGCCGGCGCCGTCGCGGCAATGGCGATGACCGCGAGCGCCGTCACGCCGAAGCCGATGGGGGCGGCGATGACGAGAGCGAAGCCGAGAGCGGCGAGCGCGAAGAGGTCGAGGCCGAGGCGGACGCTGGCGATAAGTCCGAGAGCGAAAGCTCACGCCGGCGGCGGCGCGGACGGCGCGGCGGCAGGCGGCGCGGCCGCGGCCGCGAGAACGGCGATGCCGAGGGCGCGGAAAGCGCCGAGGCCGATGCGGAAGAATCGGAGGAGATCGCCGTAGCCGCGGAGGCTGTGGAGACGGCCGAGCGGCCTCAATCTGAACATGAGCCTGAGGTCGCCGAGGCCATCCCCGCAGAGGAGACGCCTGAAGCGGAGCGCGAGCCGCACGTGCAGGCCACCAACGGCGCAGAGCTTGAGGTGGCGCCCGCCGAGGACGCCCGCCATGCGGCGCCGGAGCCCGAGGCGCAGCAGCCCAACGAAGTGCCGCAGCCTGACGAGGCAGCCCCGTCTGCATCCGAGAGCGAGGAGCCGGAGCCCGCACAGGCCGCCGAGACCCCCGTGCCGCAGCCCGTCGAGGACGATCGCCCCAAGCGCAGCGGCTGGTGGAGCCGGCGCACGTCGTTCTTCTGATCGGGGATAGCCAAAAACGGAGCCCAGCCTCCTACGGGGCTGGGCAGCATCGCTGCGGAAAGAGCGGCAGCGCTGACGTCCGGCGGCGCGCAGCGTTGCCCGGCTGCCGGCGTCTGACGCGGAATTGATTGCAGTTCAGTCGAATTGTGCCCGACGCGCAACACGTCGCGTTAGTCAAAGGATGAATGTGACTACGCCGGTTAACTGTTGGCCCCCGTTTACCGGCTAACGATCTGCCCCGTTGACTTCGTCGTGGATGCCGCGGCGAGGCGACACGCTACAAGCTACGGAGGCAGACAAATGAAAATCAGTTCCTTGGCGGCGGCGGTTGTCGGCACCTTGCTCATGGCCGGATCGGGCTTCGCGCAGACCGCGCCGAGCTGCGGCAATTTCGCGGCGATCGGTGAGGCCACGAGCCGGCATTACGTCGACCTCGGCCGACCGGGCGTGAGCCCCGGTGACCAGCGGATCGCCAGCGGGCCGGTCTGGGACAATGACGGCAACAGGCTGGGCGACTGGAACGTGCTCGCCACCTATGTTCCGATTGCTCCCGATCAGACCGTCAACGTGCAGGCCCCGCAGACGGTCGGCAGCTTGGCGTCCGGCGTCGAGGTCCAGGGCGTGCAGTCGGTTGGCGTGCAGCAGAGCGGCGTTCAGGGGGCCGGCGTCGGGGTCCAGCCTGCGCCGTCGGTTGGGGTGCAGCAGAGCGGCGTCCAGGGGGCCGGCGTCCAGGGGGCCGGCGACCGAATGATCGGCACGTCCCGGGTCCGGTTTGCCAATGGCGACCTCGTCTTTCACACCGACCGGCAGATAGCCGATGTCGGCGACGAGACTCAAAGCGGGGTCGGAAGCCCGGTTGTGAATCCGGTCATCGGCGGCACCGGCGAGTTTGCCAACGTCACCGGAACCATGAAGATAACCCCCCGTCAGGACGGCAGGCAGCGGCTCGATTTCAATCTGAGCTGCAACTGATCCCAACGGGACACGAGCACCGAGCGGCACTCTGCGAAGGGTGCCGCTCTTTTGGATACGGGCCATGCCGCGCGGCGCCTACGGGAAGAGCGGCAGCTGCGTGAGCCCCGTCGTCTCCTCCAGGCCGAAGGCGATGTTCATGTTCTGCAGCGCCTGGCCGGCCGAGCCCTTCACCAAATTGTCGAGCACCGAGATGACGATGGCGCGGCCCTCGATGCGGTCGGTGAACACGCCGACCTGCACGTAGTTGGAGCCGCGCACGTTCTGCGTCTGCGGCAGCACGCCCTTCTCCGCCACGAAGACGAACGGCTCGTCGCGATACGTCTCCGTCAGAGCGGCGCGGAGGTCGTCGGCGCTCGCCCCCTTCAGCCGGACATAGGAGGTGCACAGCTCCCCGCGGCTCATGGGGATGAGGTGCGGCGTGAAGTTCACCGTGACCCTTTCACCCGCCGCCACGCCGATCTCCTGCTCGATCTCCGGCGCGTGCCGGTGCTTGGCGACCGAGTAGGGCGACAGCCCCTCCCCCGCCTCGGAAAAGAGCGTGTTCTGCTTCAGCCCGCGCCCGGCGCCGGTCACGCCCGACTTCGCATCGATGATGATGTCGCCCACGTCGATCAGCCCGGCCCTGGCGATCGGCACCAGCGCCAGCAGTGCCGCGGTCGGATAGCAGCCCGGGCAGGCGACAAGCCGCGCGCCGCGGATCTGCTCACGATAGAATTCCGTCAGCCCGTAGACCGCCTCGCTCTGCAGCTGCGGTGCCTGATGCAGATGCCCGTACCAGGCCGCGTAGGTGTCCATGTCGCGCAGGCGGAAGTCCGCCGACATGTCGATCACCTTGATCTGCGGATTGGCGGCGAGCACCGCGGCGGTGATCTCCTGCGTGGTGCCGTGCGGCAGCCCGCAGAACACCGCGTCGAGCGACGTCCAGTCCACCTTCTCCCATTCGACCAGCGTCGGCAGGTCGAGCATGAAGAAATGCGGGAAGACCTCCGCCATCGCCTTGCCGGCGTGGGTATTGGCGGTGAGCGCCACGAGCTCGACGTTCGGATGCCGCGCGGCCAGGCGCACGAGGTCGGCGCCGGTATAGCCGGACGCGCCGAGAACGCCGATCCTGATCTTGTCCATGCCTGACTGGCTCCCGCGGAAGAGACGCGGTGCGGTCTAGCGGCTTGCGGAGCCGGAGTAAACGTCGCGGGCTCCCGACCTCTCGCAAGAGCCGTCGCGGTGGGGAGCCGACAATAGACTCCGCCCGCAATTGCCGCTATCGACCGCGGCGAGCGGATGCATCAATCCAGGCGAGCGGGGACGGCTCATACAATGCTTTCCTTCGTGCGATCCGAGCTGGCGCTCATCGTTGCGGCGGCGACGGTCGCCATCCTCTACACGATCGGAGCGGTCTGGCTCGACGACCTCTCCCACCCGCTCAAGTTCACCATTCTGTTCTTCTGGGTCTTCGGCGTGATGATCTGGGCGGCCTTTGCCGCGGTCCGCCATGCCGATTGCCTCGCCGAAATCCTCGGCGAGCCCTATGGCACGCTCATCCTGACCATCGCGGTGATCAGCATCGAGGTCTCGGTGATCTCGGCCGTCATGCTGACGGGTCACGCGGATCCGGAGCTTGCCCGCGACACCATGATGGCGGTGATGATGATCGTGCTGAACGGCATGGTTGGCGTGTCGCTGCTCATCGGCGGGCTGCGGCACCACGAGCAGGCCTACAACCTTCAGGGCGCGCGGGCCTTTCTCTCCGTCCTCATCACGCTGGCGACGATCTCGCTCGTCCTGCCGAGCTTCACGCTCTCCACCCCGGACCCCAGCCTGACGCGCAGCCAGGCCGTGCTTTTCAGCCTGGCCACCCTGGCGCTCTACGGCGCCTTCCTGACCATCCAGACGATCCGCCATCGCGGCTTCTTCACCGAGGTTGAAACGGCCGAAGGGGAGCCGGTAGATCACGGCCACGGCCACGTCGTGCGGTCCGTGCCCTACCACGCGGCTCTCCTGATCCTGACGCTGCTGCCGATCGTCCTGCTCTCGAAGAAGCTGGCGATTCTCGTGGATGCCGGCGTCGAGACGCTGGGCGCGCCCGCGGCGCTCGGCGGCGTGCTGGTCGCGCTTCTGGTGCTGGCGCCGGAGGCCCTCACCGCCTTCCACGCCGCCTACGTCAATCATCTGCAGCGCGCGGTGAACATCTGCCTCGGATCGGCGGTCGCCACGATCGGCCTCACCGTGCCGGCGGTCGTCGCCATCGGGCTGGTGACCGGCACGCATGTCGTGCTCGGCCTCGACGGCACCGAGATGGTGCTTCTGATCCTGACGCTGGGGCTGAGCGTGATGACCTTCGGCTCCACGAGGACCAACGTCCTTCAGGGCGCCGTTCACCTGGTGATTTTCGGGGTCTATCTGATCCTGATCTTCGACCCGTAGGACGCTCGAGCCGCCAAGCCCGCAGGCTCGGCGCCGCCGCCTTTCCTAGAGGTCGAGGAGCAGGCGCTGCGGGTCCTCGATCGCCTCCTTGACGCGGACCAGGAAGGTCACTGCCTCGCGGCCGTCGACGATCCGGTGGTCGTAGGAGAGCGCCAGATACATGATCGGCCGCACCACCACCTGCCCTCCCCGCACGACGGGCGTGTCCTGGATGCGGTGCATGCCGAGGATGCCCGATTGCGGCGCGTTGAGGATGGGCGTCGACATCAGCGATCCGTAGACGCCGCCATTGGTGATGGTGAAGGAGCCGCCCTGCATCTCCTCGATCTTGAGCTGCCCGTCGCGGGCGCGGCGGCCGAAATCGTTGATCGTCTTCTCGATCGCGGCGAGCGACATGTCCTGCGCGTCGCGCACCACCGGCACGACGAGGCCCTTCTCCGTCCCCACCGCCACGCCGATGTTGTAGTAGTTCTTGTAGACGATGTCCTCGCCGTCGATCTCGGCGTTGACCGCCGGGATTTCCTGCAGCGCGTGCACGCAAGCCTTCACGAAGAAGCCCATGAAGCCGAGCCGCACGCCGTGCTTCTTCTCGAAGGTGTCGCGGTAGGTCTTTCGAAGCTCCATCACGGCGCCCATGTCCACGTCGTTGAACGTGGTGAGCATGGCGGCATTGTCCTGCGCCTGCTTCAGCCGCTTGGCGATGGTCTGGCGCAGGCGGGTCATCTTCACCCGCTCCTCTCGCGCGTCGTCGGACGGGACCGACGGCGCCCGCGCGACGGCGGGCGTTTCCGCCTTCGGCTGCGGCGCGCGGGAGAGCGCCTCCAGCACGTCGCCCTTCAGGATCTGGCCACGCTTGCCGCTGCCGTCGACCTCGGCCGGCGAAAGGCCTTTCTCCTCCATCAGCTTGGCGGCTGACGGGGCAGGCGGCATGTCCGTTGCGGCGGCCGGCTTGGTTGACGCCGGGGCCTCGGCCTTCGGCTCGGGCTTTGCCTCGGCCGGCTTCGGCTGCGGCGTCTCTGGCCCGGCGGCGATCGGCGCGGCCTTGCCAGCCTCCCCTTCGGCGAGCATGCCGAGGAGCGCGCCCACCCCGACGGTCTCGCCATCCTTGACGGCGATCTTCTCCAGCTTGCCGGCAACCGGCGCCGGAACCTCAATCGTCACCTTGTCGGTCTCAAGCTCGACCAGCGGCTCGTCGCGCTGGACGGCGTCGCCTTCGTGCTTGAACCACTGGCCGACGGTCGCCTCGGTGACCGATTCACCCAGCGTCGGGACTTTTATCTCCAGGGCCATTTTCCGGCTCCAGTCGCTGTCTGCGGCATTTATCCGGGTGTCCTTCAGTCGCCGAGCGCTTCTTCAAGAAAGGCGTCGCGCTGTGTGAGGTGCCGCGACATCAGTCCGGTGGCGGTGGAGGCCGAGGCCGCGCGTCCCGCGTAGCGCACCGGCGCGTCGCGGCGCCCCACGCTCTCCAGCACGGTGTGCAGGCGCGGCTCCACGAAGCTCCAGCCGCCCATGTTCTGCGGCTCTTCCTGGCACCACACGATCTCCGCGCCGGGGAAACGCGACAGCAGATCGCCCGTCGCCTTCAGCGGGAAGGGATAAAGCTGCTCCACGCGCAGGAGATAGATGTCGTCGATGCCGCGGTTCTCACGCTCCTCGTAGATGTCGAAATAGACCTTGCCCGAAGAGATGACGACGCGGCGCATCTTCTCGTCCGGCACCAGCTTGACCGTCTGACCGCCATCCATCTCGGCGTCGTCGTAAAGCAGCCGGTGGAAGGTGGAGCCCTCCGCCATCTCGTCGAGCCGCGAGACGGCGCGCTTGTGCCGCAAGAGCGACTTCGGCGTCATCAGGATGAGGGGCTTGCGGAAGTTGCGGTGCATCTGGCGCCGCAGGATGTGGAAGTAGTTGGAGGGCGTGGTGCAGTTGGCGACCTGCATGTTGTCTTCGGCGCAGAGCTGCAGATAGCGCTCCAGCCGCGCGGAGGAATGCTCCGGCCCCTGCCCCTCGTAGCCGTGCGGCAGAAGCATCACCAGGCCCGACATCCTGAGCCACTTGCGCTCGCCGGAGGAGATGAACTGGTCGACCACGACCTGCGCGCCGTTGGCGAAATCGCCGAACTGCGCCTCCCACAGCGTCAGCGCCTTCGGCTCGGCCAGCGAGTAGCCGTATTCGAAGCCGAGGACCGCCAGCTCCGACAGCATGGAGTTGATGACCTCGAACGGCGCCTGCTGGCCGCCGAGATTGTTGAGCGGCGTGTAGCGCTCCTCCGTATTCTGGTCGAACAGCGCCGAATGGCGCTGCGAGAAGGTGCCGCGCTCCACGTCCTGCCCCGACAGGCGCACCTTGTAGCCCTCCTTGAGGAGCGTGGCGAAAGCAAGCGCCTCGCCCATGGCCCAATCGATGCCCTCGCCGGTCTCGATCATCTTGCGGCGGTTGTCGAGGAAGCGCTTCGCCGTGCGGTGCAGCTTGAAGTCGTCGGGCACGCGCGACAGGCTGTGGCCGAGCTCGCGCAGCGTCTCGATGGCCACACCGGTGTCGCCGACGCGGCGCTCATCGCTCGCCTTGGGCGTCGTCAGCCCCGACCAGGCACCGTCAAGCCAGTCGGCCTTGTTGGGGCGATAGGCCTGCCCGACATCGAACTGCTCGTCGAGATATTCGCGCCATTCCTGCCGGGTGCGCTCCACCTCTTCGGCAGAGACCACGCCTTCCTCCACCAGCTTGTCGCTGTAGATCTTCAGCGTCGAGGGATGGTGGGCGATGGTCTTGTACATGACCGGCTGGGTGAAGCCGGGCTCGTCGCCCTCGTTGTGACCGAAGCGGCGATAGCAGAACATGTCGATGACGACCGGCTTGTGGAATATCTGCCGGAACTCGGTCGCCACCTTCGCCGCGTAGACGACGGCTTCCGGATCGTCGCCGTTGGCATGGAAGATCGGCGCCTCGATCATCTTCGCCACATCGGAGGGATAGGGCGAGGAGCGCGAGTAGCGCGGATTGGTGGTGAAGCCGATCTGGTTGTTGATGATGACGTGCACCGAGCCGCCCGTGCGGTGGCCGCGCAGGCCGGACAGCCCGAAGCATTCCGCCACCACGCCCTGGCCGGCGAAGGCCGCGTCGCCGTGCAGCAGCAGCGGCATGACCTCGCTGCGGTCACGGTCGCCGCGCTGGTCCTGCTTGGCGCGCGCCTTGCCCAGCACCACCGGATCGACGATCTCCAGATGCGAGGGGTTGGCGGTGAGCGACAGATGCACCTTGTTGCCGTCGAACTCGCGGTCGGACGAGGTTCCCAGATGGTACTTCACGTCGCCGGAGCCCTCGACGTCGTCTGGTGCGAAGGAGCCGCCCTTGAACTCGTGGAAGATGGCGCGGTGCGGCTTGCCCATGACCTGCGCCAGCACGTTCAGCCGGCCGCGATGCGCCATGCCGAGCACGATCTCGCGCAGGCCGAGCGCGCCGCCGCGCTTGATGATCTGCTCCAGCGCCGGGATCACCGCCTCGGAGCCGTCGAGGCCGAAGCGCTTGGTGCCGGTGTATTTGACGTCGAGGAACTTCTCGAAGCCTTCCGCCTCGATCAGCTTGTTGAGGATCGCCCGCTTGCCCTCGGTGGTGAAGGCGATGCCCTTGTCGGGCCCCTCGATGCGCTCCTGGATCCACGCCTTCTCGTCGGGATCGGAGATGTGCATGAACTCCACGCCGAGCGTGGAGCAGTAGGTGCGCCGCAGGATGTCCAGCATCTCGCGAACGGTGCCGAATTCCAGCCCCAGCACGTTGTCGAGGAAGATACGGCGGTCGAAATCGGCCTCGGTGAAGCCGTAGGTCTGGGGCGACAGCTCGTTGTGCTCGTCGCGCAGCCCGGCCAGGCCGAGCGGGTCGAGATTGGCGTGCAGATGGCCGCGCATGCGGTAGGCGCGGATCATCATCAAGGCGCGCAGCGAGTCGCGCGTCGCCTGGAACACCTCCTGGTCGGACACTTCGACGCCGCGCGTCTGGGCGCCGGCCCTGATCTTCTCGTCGACCCGCTTCTCCACCGGGTGCCAGTTGGTGTCGAAGGCGGAGACGATCTCGCCGTTCGCCACGATCGGCCAGTCGCTGCGCTGCCATTTCGGCCCGCGCGCTTCGGCGATCACCTCGTCCTTCGGGTCTTTCAGCGCGGAGAAGAACTCGCGCCACCCGGCCTCCACCGAGTCCGGCTGCTGCTGGTAGCGCGCATACATGTCTTCGAGAAATCCGGCGTTGCCGCCGTAAAGAAAGGATGAAAGCTGAAAGGCCTCATTCGCTTCTCGTGCCATCACACCGTCACGGGGCTCTCGCCCCGTCCTTTCGCAGGCGGCCGCATGCAAGCGGCGCGCCAGATTTGCCGGTTCCAACCCGGCCCAGTTTAGCCCCTCAATAGCGTCGCCAAGGTTTCCCCAAGCTTTGCCGGCGATGGAGATACGCGGATGCCCGCCGCCTCGAGCGCCGCGATCTTGTCCTCAGCCCCGCCCTTACCTCCGGAAATTACGGCGCCAGCGTGGCCCATGGTGCGGCCCGGAGGCGCGGTGCGCCCCGCGACGAAGCCGACCACCGGCTTCCAGCGCCCCTTCTTCTTCTCGTCCGCCAGGAATTGCGCCGCGTCTTCCTCAGCCGAGCCCCCGATCTCGCCGATCATGATGATGGACTTCGTCGCCTCGTCTGCCAGGAACATCTCAAGCACATCGATGAACTCCGTCCCCTTCACCGGGTCGCCGCCGATCCCCACCGCCGTGGTCTGGCCGAGCCCCGTCCGGGACGTCTGGAACACCGCCTCGTAGGTAAGCGTACCTGAGCGCGAAACAACACCCACCGAGCCTTTCTTGAAGATTTGAGCCCGGCATGATGCCGATCTTGCACGCGTCGGGGGTGAGGATGCCGGGGCAGTTGGGGCCGAGCAGGCGGCAGCCCGATTTGTCGAGCTTGGCCTTCACCCGCACCATGTCGAGCACCGGGATGCCCTCGGTGATGCACACGATGAGGGGGATTTCCGCCTCGATCGCCTCCTCGATCGCCGCCGCGGCGCCGGCCGGCGGCACATAGATGACGGAGGCGTTGGCGCCGGTCTTCTCCTTCGCCTCGGTGGCGGAGGCGTAGATCGGGAGCTGCACCTCCTTGCCGTTGACGTGGCCGGTCCACATCTCGCCGCCCTTCTTGGGGTGCGTGCCGGCGACCATCTTGGTGCCGTGATAGGCGAGCGACTGCTCGGTGTGGAAGCTGCCGGTCTTGCCGGTGATGCCCTGGACGATGACCTTGGTGCTGTTGTCGACGAGAATGGACATCACTGCTTCCCTGAAATCGCAGCGACGATCTTCTGCGCCGCGTCGTCGAGGTCCTCGGCCGCCGTCACGTCGAGGCCGCTTTGCGCGATAATGGCCTTGCCCTGCTCCACGTTGGTGCCCTCCAGGCGCACCACCAGCGGCACCTTGAGCCCCACCTCCTTCACCGCGGCGACCACGCCCTCTGCGATGGTGTCGCAGCGCATGATGCCGCCGAAGATATTGACCAGGATGCCCTTCACCCGGGGGTCGGCGGTGATGATCTTGAAGGCCGCCGTCACCTTTTCCTTGGTGGCGCCGCCACCCACGTCGAGGAAGTTGGCGGGCTCCGCCCCGTAGAGCTTGATGATGTCCATGGTGGCCATGGCGAGGCCGGCGCCATTCACCATGCAGCCGATGGTGCCGTCGAGCGCCACATAGGCGAGACCGTGCTTGGAGGCCTCGATCTCCTTGGGGTCTTCCTCCGTCTCGTCGCGCAGCTCCATCACGTCGGGGTGGCGAAAGAGCGCGTTGTTGTCGAAGGAGATCTTGGCGTCGAGCACGCGGATATGCCCGTCCTTCAGGACCACGAGCGGATTGATCTCCAGGAGCGACATGTCCTTGTCGACGAAGGCCTTGTAGAGCGCCTTGAAGAGCGCCGCTCCCTCGCCGCGGGCCGGCTCCTCCAGCTTCAACGCGTCGGCGAGCTTCTTGGCGTCGGCGTCCGTGACGCCTGCCTGCGGGTCGATGGCGACGGTGATGATCTTCTCCGGCGTCGCCGCGGCCACCGTCTCGATGTCCATGCCGCCTTCCGTCGAGGCGACGAAGGCGACGCGGCCCACGGTGCGGTCGACCAGCAGCGAGAGGTAGAGCTCGCGCGCGATCGCGGCACCGTCCTCTATATAGAGGCGATTGACCTGCTTGCCGGCCGGGCCGGTCTGCTTGGTGACGAGCACGCGGCCGAGCATCTCCCTGGCGTCGGCCACCACCTCGTCGACGCTCTTGGCGAGGCGCACGCCGCCCTTCGCCTCTTCGCTCAGCCCCTTGAAGCGGCCCTTGCCGCGGCCGCCGGCATGGATCTGGCTCTTCACCACATAGACCGGGCCGGGCAGGCTCTTGGCCGCCGCCTCGGCTTCGCCGGCGTCGGTGAGCGCCACGCCGGCGGCAACAGGCGCCCCATAGGCCTTCAGTATGGCCTTCGCCTGGTATTCATGAACGTTCATCGGGGACTCCGTGCTGCACCACGGAGGGCGCTTACGACAGGGCTGGTTGGATGCGCGTGCAAGCCTCGCACAGGCTGCGCACCGCTTCCACCGACTTTTCGAACATGGCGCGCTCGCCGCGGTCAAGATCGATCTCGATGATCCGCTCCACGCCCCCTGCCCCGATGACCACGGGCACCCCGCAATAGATGCCGTCGAGGCCGTACTGCCCCTGCAGCCGGGCGGCGCAGGGCAGCACCCGCTTCTTGTCCTTGAGGTAGCTCTCGGTCATGGCGATGGCGGAAGCGGCCGGTGCGTAGAAGGCCGAGCCGGTCTTCAAGAGCCCGACGATCTCCGCGCCACCGTCGCGCGTGCGCTGCACGATCTCGCCCAGCCGCTTGTCGCTCACCCATCCCATCTTCACGAGATCGGGAAGCGGAATGCCGGCGACGGCGGAGTAGCGCGTGAGCGGCACCATGGAGTCGCCATGGCCACCGAGCACGAATGCGGTGACGTCCTCCACCGACACGTTGAACTCCTGCGCCAGGAAATAACGGAAGCGCGAAGAGTTCGAGAACGCCGGCCATGCCCACGACCATGTTGCCGGGCAGCCCGGAGAACTTCTGCAGCGCCCACACCATCGCGTCGAGCGGATTGGTGATGCAGACGACGAATGCCTCCGGCGCGTATTTGCGAATGCCGGCGCCCACCTGCTCCATGACCTTGAGGTTCACCTCAAGAAGATCGTCGCGGCTCATGCCCGGCTTACGCGGCACGCCCGCAGTGACGATGATCACGTCGGCGCCTTTGATCGCTTCGTAGGATTGCGCGCCGGCATAGCGCGCATCGAAACCGTCGACGGGCGATGACTCTGCGATGTCGAGTGCCTTGCCGTCGGGTATGCCTTCCTGGATATCGAAGAGCACGACGTCTCCGAGTTCCTTCAGTCCAATCAGGTGAGCAAGCGTGCCACCAATTTGACCGGCGCCGATGAGCGCGATCTTCTTACGCCCCATGAGATGCCTTCCTGCGACGTCGTTGATGCGATGTGTGTGGATGCGGGCGGGTGACTACCGCGATTGCCGTGGTGTGGCAAGCTTAACGAGCTTGTAGAAAAAAGCGCCTGGAACGCGACTTTTCTCTTACGCATCCGTTGCGTCTTTGCTAGCTTCTTACCGGCCGATAACATGAGTTGGTCATCAGGGGAGACCACTATGGCCAAAGCAACGACACGCAGAGCATCTCCTGGCAAGAAGGCTGCGAGCAGGTCCGCCGCAAAGAAAGTCGCGGCGAAAAAGTCCAAGAAGCCCGCTGCCAAAAAGAAAGCCGCTAAGAAGAAACCTGCGAAGAAAACTGCGAAGAAGGCTGCCAAGAAGGCCGCCAAAAAGCCTGCGAAGAAGAAGGCCGCAAAGAAGAAAGCCGCTAAGAAGAAGTAGCTTTCGACTCCGGCTAGTTCGCCAGGAAATTCAAGAACTTAAGGAGCCCAGGCTAAAAAGCCTGGGCTTCTTTTTTGTGCGTCGCTTCTTGCCAGTACGCATCGGAGCGCATCTCGATCAGACGCGATGCGGTGCGTTGAAACTCGAACGCCTCGAAGCCATCGTCGCCTTGCCATAGCGCATGCGGCTCAGCCTCCGCAGAGACGATGAGACGAACGCCTCTGTCGTACATCGTATCGATCAGATTGATCATCCGTTTCGCCTCGTTGCGACTCGCCGCAGAGAGAATTGGTATGTCCGCGAGAATCAGCGTGTGGAACCGTTCGGCGAGCCGCGCATAGTCATCAGCACTGAGAGGCTGTGAACAAAGTTGCTCGAATTTGAAGCGAGCGACGCCCGCCGCCGCCTCGGGAACGGGTATGCGTCGGCCCCTGTTGACGACGCTCCGTCGGACTGCCGCGATCCCTTCCGGTGAGGTAACGGAAGTGTGCATCGAGGCATGCATCCGCCTCTTCTCCGAGCGGCGTGATGTAGCGTCGCTGTGTGCCTTCGCTGTCCAATCGATAGTCGCGCGGCGCATCGAGATGGAACACGTCCATGTGCATCTTGATGAGCGCGATGAAGGGAAGGAAGAGCGCGCGATTGAGTCCGCCTTCATAGAGACGGTCGGGCTCCACGTTGGTGGTGGCGACGACGACGAGCGCCGCGCTTGAAGAGTTGCTCGAACAAGCGGCCGAGGATCATCGCGTCGGCGATGTCGGTGACGGTGAACTCGTCGAAGCACAGAAGCTCGATCTCCGACGCGATGTCGGCGGCGACCAACGCAATCGGCTCCTCGTCGGTCGCCTCGCCTCTCTTGTGCCGCTCGCGAACGAGCGCGGCGCGATCGTGCACCTCCGCCATGAACTGATGGAAATGAAGCCGTCGCTTGCGGCGCGTCGCCGCCGCTTCGAAGAAGATATCCATGAGCAGCGTCTTGCCGCGCCCCACGTCACCCCAGACGTAGAGACCGCGCAACGTCGGCTGCGGGGTGCTCTTGTCTCGCGTCAGCCATCGGCCGAGCCAACTGCGCCGCTGCGCGCCGGCCTTGGACGCGATCGCCGCGTTCAGCTCATCGAGCGCTGCGACCAGCGCGCGCTGCAACGGGTCGGGAGCGATCGCACCCGATCGCGCCATCGCCTCGTAGCGCTCCGCAACGCTCTTAGACATGCCGGAACGAAGCGCCGCCGCCGGACGGCCGGTCGCGGCGGTCCAGACGCCCTCCAGGGCCGCATCGTGGCAAGCTGCGCATAATGGCTCGGGTCGGGGTACAGAGGCTGAGACGGGACGGGCGAAGAGTTGGGGCTATCGCTCAGTCAGGTCAAGCGAGCGGCGGGAGACCGCTCGCTCGCTACGCGACGGGCGGAAGTCCGTCCCGGCGACGCCTCAGCGCGTCACCGTCACCGGCCCGCCGCCCGGGGTCTGGCCGTCGAGCTGCGACTTCGTCGTCGGATAAAGCCGCGCCACAGTCGTTCCGGCATCGTCGAGCAGCTGCACCTGGCCGGATTCGAGGTTCCAGGCGGATATGCCCTGGAATTGCGGGGAAACACAGCCGCGCGTGGAGGCGCGGTAGCCCCCGGCCCAGGTGGTCAGCGTCATGAAGAGCTGGCACGAATCACCGGCCGCGGCGATGGTCCAGCCGCCGAGGAGATCGGTCCGCCCGAGCTCGTTGCTCGAAACGACGGGCGGAGGCGGCGCCGCTGCCGCATTGGGATCGAGCGCCGCGAGGCCCGAGGGCGCTTCGGTGGTGGCCACGGATCCATCCGGCGGCGGCAGGTTCGTTCCGCTGACCGTGCCGGCCGGCGCAGACACCAGCGGCGGCGGGGATCGCGGCTCGTCGCGTCCAAACAGATTGAGGCTGCAGCCGGCTGTCACCAATGCCGTCGAGGCCGACTGTCACAACCGTATGGGAGCGTCCTGCCATGTTCACCCCGTTTCTTCTTGGCAGCGGCTAACAGGCTACCATATCACATGACTCGCGGGCTTGACCGCTTTAGTGCCACGTCCTAGGGCCTTTGTCACCAACGGCGGACGTCAGCTATGGCTGATATGAGGAATGTGGAGGAAGTGCGGTCGCGGGTCCTCGCGCCGCCGCGACAATTGCATATTGCCGATCAGCTGATAGCCGAGCGGGGCGAGAAGATCGTCAAAAGCCGCTGGTGGCCGTTGATCCGGCCGTTTCTCTACAGGGTTCTGCATTACGACGATGCGGTCCGCATGGCCGACGATGTTGCCCCCCTCACCGGCCGGGGCGCCATGGAATATGTGAGCGAGCTGCTGTCGCTCGATCTCGACGTCACCGGCCTCGAGCACGTTCCCAAAGAGGGCGCCTTCGTGATGGCGGTAAACCACCCGACCGGCATCGCCGATGGCGTCGCCATCTATGACGCGCTGAAACGGGTGCGCGGCGACATCGCCATCTTCACCAACCGGGACTCGCTGCGCATCAACTCGCGGCTGTCGGAGTTTCTCATTCCCGTGGAGTGGCGGGAGGACTTCCGTGACCGGGCGAAGACGCGGGAGACGCTGCGGCTGTCGTCGCTCGCCTTCAAGGAGGGGCGCGCCGTGGTGATGTTCCCCTCCGGCCGCATCGCCTACTGGAAGGACGGCAAGCTCAACGAGCGGCCATGGCTGAGCACCGCCGTGTCGCTGCCGCGCAAGCAGGGCGTCCCGATCCTTCCGGTGAACGTGCGCTCGCGCAACTCGGGGCTGTTCTACTGGTTCGCCAACTGGAACACGGAGCTGCGCGACATGACCGTGTTCCACGAGCTCCTCAACAAGCGCGGCAAGACCTTTCGCATCACCATCGGGCCGCTCATCCCGCACGAGCGCTTCGCCGCCAGCGACGCAGCCGAGGTCACGCGGCAATTGCAGACGCACGTGGTGGAGCGGCTGGCGGAAGACCCGAACGCGGAATTTTAGCCGCGCCAGGGCCGGCGGCACGGAAACCGCGCCGCCGACATGCCCGTGCGATCGTCAGTTGCTGAGGAGCCGCGGCAAGGGGGCCCGTTCCGCCTCTTCGGCGGGGCGGGACAGGAAAAACTCCGCGTGCAGGTGGCCGTCCTCTTCCTTGCCCGCGGCATCGATGCCTTGCTCGCGCAATTGCCTGAGAACCCCGTCCTGCTCCTCCGCGCTGGCGAACTGCCGCTGAATGAAGGTGCGCCCTTGGAGCTTTTCGGTCACGTAGCCCCAGTCGGCCAGCGCGCTCTCGATCTCGTCGAACGGGAACATCCGCAGAACGAAGTTCGCCATCCACGGCGCCTGCCCGCGCGTGATGGTCGGCAGCAGCTGCTCGAAGCTCTTCTCGGTGATGTAGCCGATGCAGCCGGTGGAGGTGACAAGGTCAACCGGCGCAAGCTCCGGCACGGTCCCCGCAGGCAGCGGCGCGACCTCCAGATTGGTGGCGATGCCTGAATCGATGAGCCCCGCCTCCTCCGCGTAGCTGATGGCGTTTTCCGCATTGTCGAGACCGATGACCTCGACCTCGGCGCCGCCTTCGCCATCGAAGAAGCGCCGGTCGGCGTCCATCACCTCGTCGCGCCCGGCTTCCGCCAGCTCGTCGCTGGCCCAATGCTCGTAGAGGTCGCGCATGGTCAGATCGTGCTTCAGGAGCGCGGCGTTGACGCCGTACGAGCAGCCGAGGTCGAGCACGCGGATAGGCGCCTGCCGGTCGCGGCCCAGCCGCTCGATCAATCTCTCGAACAGCGGCTTCGCGCTGCCGGGAATGGCATAGTCGAGCTTGCGCAGCTCGCGGAAATAGGCACGTGGATCGGACTGATTGTAGATGTGATTCAGATTAGCTTTCGTCCTGTTAAGCTCTCTATAAGTGTCTTTCGCCAGCATTGCAGCTTATTCCCTTCAGGCGCGTTGCGTCTCCGCCAAGCCAGGTAGAACACCTGGGCGTGTTTTAAATCGAATACTCTCGCGGTGATTTAGGGCGCCAGCGCGAAACTACGCCCAATCATGACGGAATGCCATGTAACATAGGTGGTTTCGTCGCGCATGGCAAACGCGACTGGCGCTTTCTTTCTCGCAACCACTCAGAGCAGTCGGACTCACGCCGGCTTGTGGCACACTGCCTCGATGTTGTGGCCTTCGGGATCGATCAGGAAGGCCGCATAATAGTCCGGGTGATAGTGAGCGCGGGTGCCCGGCTGGCCGTTATCGGCGCCGCCGGCCGCGAGCCCCGCCTCGAAGAAGGCGTTCACCGCCTTATGATCGTCGGCGACGAAGGCGACATGCAGGCGCGGCGAGGTGCGCTGGCCGCCGCTGACCCAGAATGACGGCTTGCCGTCGCGCCCGAAGCCCGTGCCCTCGTAGCCGCCGGTCTCCTCTTTCGTCACCTGCATGACCACGGAAATCCCGAGCGGCGCCAGCGTGGCCTCGTAGAACCGCACAGCGCGCGGGTAGTCGACGACGCTCAAGCCGATATGGTCGATGACATTCATCACAGCCCTCAGCCTTTCGGCATTTTCCCGTGTACTGACTATGTACTCGTGCCGAACTGAGGACTGACAAGCAAGAAAATTCAAAGCTTTGAGTTGAATTATTTGGACGCCGCTTCGAGGCGATAACTAAGGGTTGCACTTATTCTGTTTTTTGAAGGTGTATTCGGAAACTCTACTTCGAAGGTGTATCCAGTAAGCCCGCTTCTGTTCACGCCGGCCGAGCCTCAACCGCCGAGCGCATGATAGATCTTGCTGCCGGCCCGGCCGGTCGGCTCCATGCCGAAGCGGCGCTCCGCGTCCTCGATGGCGGCGCGCGTCATCGGCCCGATCTTCCCATCCGCCTCCCCGATGTCGTAGCCGTGGGCCAGGAGCAGCTCCTGCAGATGCAGCCGCTCGGCGCGCGACAAGGCCGGATCGTCGGTGGGCCACGGCGTCCTGAGGCCCGGATAGCCCGCCAGCCGATCGGCGAGATGCGAGATGGCGAGCGCGTAGGATTCCGCCTGGTTGTAGGCGTAGATCGCGTCGAAGTTGGAAAAGACCAGAAAGCCTGGACCTTTCGGTCCGGCCGGCAGCAGCAGGCCGGCGCTGGCGCCGCCGGAAAGGGCGGCGCCGTCAGCTCGCACGATGCCGCGCTTGGCCCAGGTGGAGAGCGAGGCGCGGCTCTTGCGGCCGCTGGGCCCGCGATAATTGTCGGGCGCCTTCACCTCGATCAGCCAGGAGCCGCCGCGGTCCCAGCCAGCGCGCGCGAGATAGTTGGCGGTGGAGCCGAGCGCGTCGGCGACCGAGTTGACGAGGTCGCGGTGGCCGTCGCCGTCGAAATCGACGGCGAGGCGCTGATAGGTCGAGGGGATGAACTGCGTCTGGCCGAAGGCGCCCGCCCACGAGCCGTAAAGCTCGTTCAGCTTCAGGTCGCCGCGGTCGACCAGCTTCAGCGCCGCCACCAGCTCGCCCCGCCAGAAGCTGGTGCGCCGTCCGCCCTGGCAGACCAAGGTGGCCAGGGATTGCGGCAGGAAGCTGTCGCCCGTCTCGCGCCCGTAATCGGTCTCCACGCCCCACACCGCCGCGACGACGTAGCGGCTCACGCCGAAGCGCTGCTCGGCGGCACGCAGCACGCGATCGTAGCGCCGCATCATGGCCTTGCCGTCGGCAATGCGCTGATCGTCGACCAGGAAGCCCATGTAGTCCCAGATCGGCGTCTTGAATTCCGGCTGCTGCTTGGAAAGACGCAGCACCTTCTCGTCGGGCGTGACGTTGTCGAGCGCCTGCGATGCGACGCTGCGGCTGACGCCGGCGCTGACGACGGCGCTCTTCAGGCCGGCGACGCAGGCGGAAAAGCTCGCAGCGTCAGCGCTTCCCGCGAAGGCGAGCGGCGCAATGGCGAGAAGGATGGCGAGGCGCATGGGTCGGCTCCTCCGGATCGTCAGCGACATTCCGCGACTATCGGAAGGCGTAGCTAACCAAGTCTTAATGGCGGGACTTTGCCGAGTGCGGCCACAGGCCGCTCACACCTGCCGCGTCACCATCATCTTCTTGATCTCGGCGATGGCTTTCGCCGGGTTCAGCCCCTTGGGGCAGGTCTGCGCGCAGTTCATGATCGTGTGGCAGCGATAGAGGCGGAACGGGTCTTCCAGGTCGTCGAGCCGCTCGCCGGTCGCTTCGTCGCGGCTGTCGATCAGCCAGCGATAGGCCTGCAGCAGCGCCGCCGGGCCGAGATAGCGGTCGCCGTTCCACCAGTAGCTGGGGCACGAGGTGGAGCAGCAGGCGCAGAGGATGCACTCGTAGAGGCCGTCGAGCTTCTGCCGGTCGTCATGCGACTGCAGCCATTCCTTCTGCGGCGTCGGCGAGACGGTCTGCAGCCACGGCTCGATGAAGGCGTGCTGCGCGTAGAAGCGCGTCATGTCGGGCACCAGGTCCTTCACCACCGCCATATGCGGCAGCGGATAGACCTTCACCGTGCCCTTCACGTCGTCCATGCCGTAGGTGCAGGCCAGCGTGTTGATACCGTCGATGTTCATGGCGCAGGAGCCGCAAACGCCCTCACGGCACGAGCGGCGCAGCGTCAGCGTCGGATCGACCTTGTTCTTGATCCACAGAAGCCCGTCGAGGACCATCGGCCCGCAATCGTCGAGATCGATGAAATAGGTATCCATGCGCGGATTGCGCTCGTCCTCCGGGTCCCAGCGGTAGACGCCGAACTCCTTCAGCCGCGTCGCACCCTGCGGCTTGGGCCAGGTCTTGCCGGTGCCGATGCGCGAGTTCTTGGGAAGCGTGAACTGGACCATACGTGTTGCCTATCAAACCTTCGCACGCCGATTCTTGCGGATCACCAGTTTCAGGCCCGACCACACCTCGTTCACGGCTGCCACCTTGACGTCGACCAGGTCGAGCCGGAGCGCCGCCTCGCGCACCCGATCCTCCGTCACGTCGGTCTCGACCCTGGCGGCTTTCTTGGGCCACGAAACCCAGATCATGCCGTCGGAAACGAGCGCTTTCTGCAGCGCTGCGAGGTTGCCGTCGAGCTCCGCCTTCCGCGTCGTGAAGGCGTGGATGAGGTCGTAGGTGCCGGGCGCGAGCTTGGCATCCCAGCGCCGCTTGCGGGCAACCGACTTGAAGACGACCGCGGCGGCTAATTCCTCAAGTTCCGCGGGAAGCGCGATGAAGGCCGCGCGTTGCCCGGCCTTGTAGCCGAGCTTTTCGGGGAGCGGTTTCGTCGAATAGCCTGCCAGCGCGATCGCCATGGCCTCAATACACCCTCGCCCGCGGCTCGATATACGCGATGTCGTTGGAGAGCGTGAAACTGTGCACCGGCCGTTCGTCGAGACGCACGGTTCGCGTATCCCCGTCGGCCCAGGCGAGCGTATGCTTCATCCAGTTCACGTCGTCGCGGTCGGGGTAGTCTTCGCGGGCGTGCGCGCCGCGGCTTTCCGTGCGGTTCGCAGCGCCCTCCATCGTGACCACCGCCTGGACCATGAGGTTCTCAAATTCGAGCGTCTCGATGAGGTCGCTGTTCCAGATGAGGCCGCGGTCGAAGGTCTTTACGTCGTCGCCGGCGCGCCACACCTCGCCGATCTTGCCGGTCCCCTCGCGAGCGACCTCGCCGGTGCGGAAGACGGCGCAGAAATCCTGCATCACGCGCTGCATGCGCTCGCGCAGCTCCGCGGTCGGCACGCTGCCATTGGCATTGCGGGCCCGGTCGAGCCGCGACAAGGCAAGTTCGTCGGAATCGGAGGGAATCTCCGGATGCCGTTCGCCGCGGGCAACGGTCTCGGCGCAGCGCATGCCGGCGGCGCGGCCGAAAACCACCAGGTCGATGAGCGAGTTCGAGCCGAGCCGGTTGGCGCCGTGCACCGACACAGAGGCCGCCTCGCCCACCGCCATCAGCCCCGGCACCACGCAATCGGCGTCGCCGTTCACCTTGGTCAGCGCCTCGCCGTAATAGTTCGTGGGGATGCCGCCCATGTTGTAGTGCACCGTGGGGAGCACCGGGATCGGCTCACGGGTGACGTCCACCCCTGCGAAGATGCGCGCCGATTCGGAGATGCCCGGCAGCCGCTCGTACAGCACGTTGGGGTCGAGGTGCTCCAGGTGCAGATGCATGTGGTCGTTCTGGGTGCCGTGGCCCCGGCCCTCGCGGATCTCCAACGTCATGGCGCGCGAAACGACGTCGCGCGAGGCGAGGTCCTTGGCCGAGGGTGCGTAGCGCTCCATGAAGCGTTCGCCTTCGGAATTGGTGAGATAGCCGCCCTCGCCGCGCGCGCCCTCGGTGATGAGGCAGCCGGCGCCATAGATGCCGGTCGGGTGGAACTGCACGAATTCCATGTCCTGCAGCGGCAGGCCGGCGCGCAGCACCATGGCGTTGCCGTCGCCGGTCTGCGTGTGGGCGCCGGTGCACGAGAGGTAGGTGCGCCCATAGCCGCCGGTGGCGAGGATGGTCTTGTGGGCGCGGAAGCGGTGCAGCGTGCCGTCGTCGAGGCAGATGGCCACCACGCCGCGACAGACGCCATCGTCCATCAGCAGATCGATGGCGAAATACTCGATGAAGAACTCCGTGGAGTTCCGCAGCGCCTGGCCATACATGGTGTGCAGCATGGCGTGGCCGGTGCGGTCGGCGGCGGCGCAGGTGCGCATCGCCTGCCCGCCCTTACCGAAATCGCGTGGTCATGCCGCCGAACGGACGCTGGAAGATGCGGCCGTCCTCGGTGCGCGAGAACGGCACGCCCCAGTGCTCCAACTCGTAGACGGCCTCCGGCGCGCTGCGGCACATGTATTCGATCGCGTCCTGGTCGCCGAGCCAGTCGGAGCCCTTGACGGTGTCGAACATGTGCCAGCGCCAGTCGTCGGGATGCATGTTGCCGAGCGAGGCGGCAATGCCGCCCTGCGCCGCGACCGTGTGCGAGCGGGTCGGGAACACCTTGGTGACGCAGGCGGTCTTCAGCCCCGCCTGCGCCGCGCCGAGCGCAGCGCGCAGGCCCGAGCCGCCGGCCCCCACCACCACCACGTCGAAATGATGCTCCGTTACCGGATAGGCGCGGCCGTTGACGGCCGGCGCCTTGGCTTCGCCATTCCCCGCCATCAGGCGCCTCCGAAGGCGATCTTGAGGACCGCGAAGGCCGCCGTCAGCCCTACGGCCCAGCAGAGAAGCCAGTTGCCGATGAGCGTCGCGATCTTCAGCATCTCGCCTTGCACATAGTCTTCAATGATGACCTCGTTGCCGACGCGCATGTGGACGACGGTAACGAAGATCCCGGCAATCAGGATCGCCGCGACAAACGGGGAGCCGAGCCACGCCGTTACCGTCTCATACGGCTCGCCATTCAGCGCCACGACGATGATGATGAAGAGCGTCAGGAGGATGAGGAGCGCGACGGAGGTGACGCGCTGCACGATGAAGTGGTCGGTCCCCGTCTTGGCGGAGCCGAGCCCGCGGACCACGGCAAGCGGCGTGCGGATCGATTTCATCTTACTGCGTACCCGATGATCCAGACGATGAGGGTGAGCGCGACCGAGCCGATGATGGTCGCCCAGGCCAGCTTGTTGGCGGTCGGCGGGTCCAGGCCGACGCCGGTATCCCAGATCATGTGGCGGATGCCGCCGAGCATGTGGTGGATGAGCGCCCAGGTGAAGCCGAACAGGATGAGCCGCCCGAACCAGGAGCCGAAGAAGGCATTGGCGGTGTCGAAGGCACCCGGCCCGCTCGCCGCCGCGACCAGCCACCAGGCAAGCAAAAGCATGCCGAAATTGAGCGCGAAGCCGGTGATACGGTGCAAGCCCGACATCACCGTGGTGATCAGCAGACGAAAAACGCTCAAATGTGGGGAAAGCGGTCGCTCCACGGTCCCCGCCTTCAGGTGAGTCTCAGCCATGTCGGCAGATCACATACCGCAGCGCGGCATAAAGGGCAAAGGGTTGGAACGCCGCGGACTTCGGGTTCCTGTCGAGGGCATGGTTTGGCGGCAGTGCCTCTCGGTGGCATCCTCACGCTATGACAAAGCTTCTCGAAAAAGCCCTGGAAACCGTGCGCCGGCTGCCCGTGGGCCGCCAATGAGGAGATCGCCGTTCTCGCGGTGAAGCATTCGGCGCGCGAGCGCGGCTACGAGGACGTGTAGGCAGCACCCGCTCAATCCCCGCCGCCCCGGCCCTTCAGCTCCTCCTGGCGGCGGTTGAACTCTTCCTCCAGGCTCACGACGTGCGCGAGCACGTTCTCCAGCGCCTCCTTCTTGGAGCCGTCCTGCGCCTCCTCCACCCATTGCGCGAATTCCTCGCGCAGGTCGAAGAGGAGGTCGAGCGCGCCCTTCACTTCGCTCAGTTCGCGTTTCGCGTCAGAAGCGCCATCGCCTGCCATACCGCCCACCTCCCAACTCGTCGCTGGCTCAGTCTCAAGAAGCCCCTACACCGGCAACGGTCGCGCCGACAACCGATCCGCCGCCGATAGTCTCCGCGGCGGCAGGCTAGGCTGCGGCTGCGACCGGCACGGGGGCGGCGCGGCGCGAGAACCGGCGGCTGCGGTCGAGGATGGGGCGTTCGACGAAGTGATAGGAGAGCGCGGCAAGCGCCAGGCTGGCCGGCAGCGCGATTGCGGCAACCGGCATCCAGTTGAGGCCCATCTGCTGGTGCAGGGCGAAGGTCACCGGGTGGTGGAAGAGATAAAACCCGTAGGAGACGCGGCCGACATAGACCAGCGCCGGCAGCGACAGCACGGTGGTGAGCGCGGAGGGCTTCTCCTCCTCGACCACGGTGAAGATCACGCGCAGCGCCGCGGCCTCGGCAATGGCGATGCCCAGCGTCAGCGACACTTCCCCGCTCAGCCAGGCGAAGGCGCCCGCGACGCCCAGCCCGAGCGCGATGGCGCCGAGCGTGAGCCTGTCGCGGCTGACGTCGCTTCTGAGAAGCACAGCGAGCAGGCTGCCGAGGATGAGGCCGGAGAGCCGCGTGTCGAAGCGGAAATAGGTGGCGTCATAGCCCTGCATCCACGCGGCGCCGCCGCGATAGGCGGTGGCGACCACGTAGAGAACGAGGAGAACGGGAATGAGCCATCGCCTCGGCAAGCGGCAGAGCGCCACAAGCGCCAATGGCCAGATGAGATAGAAATGCTCCTCCACCGCCAGCGACCAGGTGTGCGACAGCGGCCCCGGATCGAGGAAGAAGGCGCGCGCATAGTCGGTGAGATAGAAGAAGCTGACGAGCGCCGTGCCCGCGTCGTGCGGCACGAGAAGCACGTAGGCGATCAGCATCAGCACCAGCGCCGGCGTCAGCCGGCAGAGACGCCGCAGGTAGAAGCCGAGGAAATCGATGCCGCCGGAGCGCCAGCGCTCGTCGAGAAGAATGCCGGTGATGAGGAAGCCTGACAGCACGAAGAAGATGTCGACGGCCACGCCGGCACCGAGCGTGCCCGGCACGCCCGCGTGCTGGGCAAACACCATCAACACCGCGATGCCGCGGATACCGTCGAGCGCTGCGAACCGCCGCATGGTTAACCAATGAATGCCGCGAGACTTATACTGGCAAAGGATTGCGGCCGATCGGCTTCACAAACCGTTAAGTGGTGAAGAGATCCGTTTCGCCGCGCTCAGATCCTGCGGCTGTCGTAGGCCCAGTGAAGCAGCGCCTGGCGCTGGCGGCGGCGGCAGTGGATGTCGCCTTCCTCGCAGTTCTTCCTGATCTGCGCCACGTGGCGGCGGATCGCCTTCCAGCGCTTGATCTGCCGCTCGTCCTCGCCCGGCATGCGGCGGCCCATGTAGTAGCGGCAATACCACTGGAACCAGCCGCGCGGGTCGTCCTCGTGGAGCCAGCCCTTGCGCCGCCATTCCGACAGCGGCTGGCTGGCATCGACGCCGAAGAAGTTGAGCGCACAGTCGCGTTTGCCCGTGGCGAGCCTGGCGCCCTTGAACCAGGATGCGGGAAATTCCTCGCGGCAATCGGTCAGGTATTTGCCGCAGAAGACGCCGAGCTTCAGCATTTCGGCCGGGGTCAGGTCCGGCGTGAACTCCGGATCGAAATTGCGCCCGGCCGGCTCCGTCAGCACGTAGCGATAGCCCTGCTGCATCGTGTCGTTCACGGTGAGGGTGCGTCGCGACATTCCCGTCCTTTCCTGCCGGCACACAGGATATAATCAGAACAACACGGAGTTCGCATGCATGGCCGCGCGCCTCGATGAGCTGAACAGATTCCTGCGCGAGGCGCTGTCGCGCGGCATTCCGCGCCCGGAGATCGAGCGCGCGCTTCTCGATGCCGGCTGGGACAAGGAGCAGGTCGAAAAGGCCCTCTCTGCCTATGCGGACGTGGCGTTTCCGCTTCCCGTGCCGCGCCCGGTGCATCATCTCTCCGCCGGCGAGGCCTTCGCCTATCTGGTGCTCTTCACGGCGCTCGGCATCAGCGCCTTCTCCGTGGTGCAGCTCTTCTTCACGCTGATCGATTTCAGCTTCTACGATCCCGCCGATGCTTCCTCGGTCAGCCGCACGTGGATGACCGGCACGCGCTGGGCGGTGGCGCGGGTGGTGATCGCCGCGCCGGTCTTCCTCTTCGCAGCATGGTGGACGGGACGGACGCTCGTCCGCGACCCCTCGGAGCGCGCCTCGCCCATCCGCCGCTGGCTGACCTATGTGGCGATGTTCATCGCCGTCTGCGTCATCATCGGCGATTTCGTCACGCTCGTCGCCTATGTGCTGGCCGGCGAGACGACCGCGCGCTTCCTGCTCAAGGTGGCGGTGGTGGCCATCATCGCCGGCGTCATTCTCGGCTATTATCTGTGGGACATGCGCGAAACGGCGCGCCCGCGGAAGCCTTCCGCCGCCTATGCGCTCCTCGCGGTCGCCATTGTGGTCGCGGCGTTCGCCGTCGGCTCCGGCGTATGGATGATCGGGCCGCCCGCGCGGCAGGCGGAGCTGCGGATCGACCAGCGCCGCGTCAGCGAGCTCGATGGCATCGCCCGATCGGTGGAGGCCTACTACACGCGCAACAAGCGCCTGCCGGAGAGCCTCCCGGCCCTCAAGGACGAGCTGGGCACCGACCTCGCCATCGCGGACCCGGAGACCGGCGCCGGCTACGACTATCGCATCACCGGCGAGAAGGCGTTCGAGCTCTGCGCCACCTTCGCGCAGCCCTCGCAGGACGCCACGGGGTCGGCCTCCTGGACGCACGGCGCCGGGCATCGCTGCTTCCCGCTGAGCGCGGAAGACAAAAACGGGAGCTGAAGCATGCCGCGGCCGCGCAACTCAGCGCTGCGGCTCGTCGTCCTTGGCGTGGGGAATGCGCTTCGGCTCCCCCGCGGCCTGGCTGGCCGCTTCTTCCTCGTCAAGCGCCTCGATGCGGTGGCGCAGCTCGCGCTTGCGCACCTCCGCCTCCAGCCAGACCTCCTCACGCGAATAAAGGTCGATCTTGCGGATGAGATAGAGGTTCAGCCCGCCGAGCCCGCCCATGAAGACGCCCGGCCAGAAGCCGTCCGCCGAAAGGACGCCGATGATGCCGAAGAGGAGCAGCACGCCGTTTCCGCCATAGCCGAGGAGCCTGTAGATCAGCGGCATGGCGGCGCTCCGGCGGCCC
Source organism: uncultured Alphaproteobacteria bacterium (assembly GCA_963801225.1). GTDB lineage: Bacteria > Pseudomonadota > Alphaproteobacteria > Rhizobiales > Afifellaceae > DASWJZ01. The sequence continues at coordinate 222,348 of CAWDED010000007.1, read as the reverse complement.
TGTGATGCGCGGTGCGGCGGCGGCGTGTCATCGCTCCTCCCTTTCGGCAATCGCGGCGGCGAGCACCAGCAGCCGCTCCGCCTCCTCCAGGTGCAGACGTTCCACCATCCTTCCCTCAAGCGCGACCACGCCCTTGCCGGCGTTCTCCGGCCGCGCGAAGACGGCGGCGACGGCTTCGCGCCGCTTCGATCTCGTCGCTGCTCGGGGCGAAGATGCGGTTGGCGGTCTCGACCTGGCCGGGATGGATCAGCGTCTTGCCGTCCATGCCGAGCGCGCGTCCCTGCCGGCATTCCTTCTCGAGGCGCTCCAGGTCGCGAAAGGCGTTGAGCGGGCCGTCGATCACGTCGATGCCGTACGCGCGCGCCGCCGCGACGATCTGCATGAACCAGGGCACGAAGGCGGCGCGGTCCTCGCTCTGCGGCACCCGCGTCGCCAGCGACAGATCGTTGGTGCCGATGAGGAAGGCGGCAAGCGGCACGGCCGGATCGTCGGCGAGCGCGGCGATCGCCGGAAGGTGCAGCAGCGCCTTCGGCGTCTCGATCATCGCCCAGATCTCGGTGGCATCCAGCGCGTCGGCCTGATCGAGCGCCTCGGCGACGGTGTGGATATCGCCCGGCCCATCCGACCTTGGGCAGCAGCACGGCATCCGCACCGGCGGCGATGGCGGCGAGGATGTCCTCCGTCGCCCATTCCGTGTCGAGGCCGTTGATCCGGACGGCGAGCTGGCAGGCAAACGGCTCCGCCACCGCCTCGCGCATGGCTTCGCGCGCCGCCTCCTTGGCGTCGGGCGCGATGGAATCCTCCAGGTCGAAGATCACCGCGTCGACCGGAAGCGTGCGCGCCTTGGCGATGGCCCGCGGCTTGTCGGCCGGGACGTAGAGGACGGAGCGGCGGGGCTGGATATCGGGCATCGACTCTCTTTACAGCATTTTCAAGCGTATCGGAGGTTAGAGCGGACCTTCTCCGAGAGCGCGAGGCATGGCAAAGGAACAAGACGGCGCCGTCATCGTCATATCGAGCCAGGTGGCGCGCGGAAGCGTCGGCAACCGGGCGATGGTGTTTGCGCTGGAGCGGCTCGGCTTTCCGGTCTGGGCGGTGCCGACCGTCCTCCTGCCGCACCATCCCGGGCACGGGCCGGCGGAGCGGATCGTTCCCGACGACAGCGCGTTTCGCCCGGCTGCTTGAAGCTCTTGTGAAGGATGAGCATGGCGGCCGGGTCGCGGCCATCGTCTCCGGCTATCTCGCCTCGCCCGGCCAGGCGCGGGCCGTGGCGGAGCTGGTCGCGGCGGTGAAAGCCCGGAACGCCGGCGCGCTTTACGTCTGCGACCCGGTGATCGGCGATCGCGGGCGGGCTCTATGTCGCAGGCCGAAATCGCCGCGGCGGTGCGCGACACGCTGCTGCCGCTCGCCGATGCCGCCACGCCGAATGCCTTCGAATGCGCCTGGCTCGCCGGGCATGAAGACGGCGCCGCGCCCGACCTCGCGGCGCTGGCGAAGAGCCTGCCGCCGCCGGTGGTGCTGGTCACCTCCGCGCCGGCGCTGATGCGCGGCATGGCGGGGAACCTCCTGGTCGACGGCGACGAGACGGTGCTCTTCGAGCATCCGCTCATCGACACGCCGATCAAGGGCACCGGCGACCTGCTGACGGGCCTCGTGACGGCGCGGCGGCTGCAGGGCCGCCCCTGGCCCGCGGCGGCCGAGGCTGGCGCTCGCCAGCGTGTTCGAGGTGCTCGCCGGCAGCGCCAAGGCGGGCGCCGACGAGCTGATGCTGGCCGCGCTGCAGGCCTCCCTGGTGGAGCCGCGGGCGCGCATCGGCGTGCGGCGCTTGGGAGCGAAGCGATAACCGACGGCACCCTGAACGACGCGAAATGCGTTGACCTGCCTTACACAAGCGATTAAATGCGAATAGTTCGCATTTGCAGGATAGGCATGCAAAAAGAAGCACCGGGCGCAACATTGACCGACACCCTGGCCGGCTGGCACTCGGCGCGTGGCGCGCCGCCGCTCTCGGAGGTGCACGGCAGCATCGCCGTCCGCTACGTCCGGGCCCGCCTGGAAGAAGGCGCTTGCCTTCATCGGCCCGGGCTACCTCGTCGCCGTCGGCTACATGGACCCGGGCAACTGGGCGACCTCGCTCGCCGGCGGCTCGCGCTTCGGCTACACGCTGCTGTTCGCGGTGCTCGTCTCCAGCCTCATGGCGATCCTGCTGCAGGCGCTGTGCGCGCGGCTCGCCGTGGCGACCGGCCGCGACCTGGCGCAGGCCTGCCGCGATTCCTATCCGCGCCCGGTCTCGTTCGGGCTGTGGGTGCTCGCCGAGCTCGCCATCGTGGCCACCGACCTCGCCGAGGTGATCGGCACAGCGATCGGCCTGCAGCTCCTCTTCGGCATCCCGCTCGCCTACGGCGTCGATCATCACGGCGCTCGACGTGTTCCTGGTGCTCTACCTGCAGAACAAGGGCTTCCGCTGGATCGAGGCCTTCATCATCACGCTGCTCGCCATCATCGCGCTCTGCTTCGTGGGGCAGCTCGTGCTGGCGCGGCCGGAGGTCGCCGGAATCGTCTCCGGCTTCATCCCGCAAACCGGAGATCGTCACCAACCCGGAGATGCTCTACCTGGCGCTCGGCATCCTCGGCGCCACGGTGATGCCGCATAACCTCTATCTGCACACCGCCATCGTGCAGACGCGCGCCTATGGCGAAAGCGTGCCGGAGAAGCGCGAGGCGATCCGCTTCGCCACGCTCGATTCCACCGTGGCGCTGCTCTTCGCGCTGATGGTCAACGCCTCCATCCTCATCCTGGCCGCGGCGAGCTTTCACGCGCGCGGCAAAATGGACGTGGAGGATCTCGGCCAGGCGCATGCGCTGCTCCTGCCGCTGCTCGGCGCGTCGATCGCGCCGATCCTGTTCGCCATCGCGCTCCTGTGCTGCGGGCTCTCCTCGACGGTGACCGCCACCATGGCCGGACAGGCGGTGATGGAAGGCTTCCTGCGGATGCGCCTGCCGCCCTGGCTGCGCCGCCTCGTCACGCGCGGCATCGCCATCGTCCCGGCGGCGATCGTGACCATCCTCTCCGGCGAAGGCGGCGCGGCGAAGCTGCTCATCTTCTCGCAGGTCGTGCTCAGCCTGCAGCTGTCCTTCGCCGTGATCCCGCTTGTGATGTTCACCGCCGACCGCCGCAAGATGGGGACGTTCGTCTCGCCGCTCTGGATGACAATCCTCGCCTGGCTGATCGCCGCGATCATTGTCGTGCTCAACGTCAAGCTGGTGGTGGATTTCGCGCTGAGCGCGGTTTAGGAGGCCGCCCACGCCGCGGCCTCTCACACGACGATCTCGCGCACGCTCTCGCGCTCCCACATGCGTCCGCGCCACTCGTCCACATGCCGCGTCGCCCCGATCATCCCCCGCGCCTCGTCGACCTCCCACAGGCAGGCGATCATGGGCGCGCAGAAGAGGTCGGCCAGCGTCAACCGCGGCCCGGCGAGGAACGGTCCGCCGCCCTCCCCCGCCAGGCGGTCGATCTCGGCAAGCGCCGTTCGCGCCACGGGCCAGCCGCGCGCCACCGCGTCCAGGTCCGCGGGCCGGCCCCGCGGCGGCCCCGCGACGAGATGGTGGTAGAGCGTGCGCACCCAGATCGGATAGGCATGGGCGCGCAGGATGCCGAGCAGCTGGTTCATGCGGGCACGGTCCAGCGGATCGGCCGGCTGCAACGGCGGCCCCTCATAGGCCTCGTCGACATAACGCGCGATCGCGTCGGACTCGTAGAGCCGCACGCGGCCATCGGCGAAAGCCGGGATGAGACCGAACGGCTGGCGCGCCAGATGCGCCTCCCCCGCACCGCCCGGCGCGAATGGATTTGCTTCGACCAGCTCGTGCGCCACGCCCTTCTCGGCCAGCGTCAGCCTGACGGCCTGAACATAGACGCTGAACGCGGCCCCGTAGACGATGGGTTCGCCAGAAGTCATGCGTCCGGCCTTTCAGCTACTCGCCGAAATTTCCCATGAGCCGCGGATTGGGCCGCCGAGCTCCGGCTCGATCCGATCCGACACTCGCTGTCACTTGCCGAAGTCAGCCATGTATTTCGGGTTGGTCGACAAGTCTCCGGGCCCAATGCGACGCCCACCAGATCGCCGGCCAATCTCAGTCACCGAGGGACCCGGCTTGGTCGACAGCGCTTCCAAGGCTTCTCGCACTACGGCCGATCGGCTTGTGCCGCGGCGGCGTGCAGTAGCTCAGAGAAAGTCCGGTCCAGCTCCGCCGGGAGCTTGAAGGAGACGGTCCGCATCGGGTCGTGCATGGTATTACCTCTGGCACCGAAAGTGTAATACCACGGGCGCGACGGGTCAATCTCGAAGAGCTGCTGCCCGCGCGCTTCCGCCAGCGCCTTGCGGGCGCGCGCCACGAGCTCCGCCTCATGGCGCCTGACGAAATAGCCGCCGGCGATCACCATCATCACCCCGACGACCAGGAGCACCGCGCTCACCGGTCCGGCGAGACGCTTCATCTCCTCGCCGAAGAAATATGCCGCGAAGCCGAACAGGCTCGCCCAGCAGATCCCGCCGGCCGCGTTCATGATGACGAAGCGCGGCCACGGCATGCGGTTGGTCCCGGCGAGCACGGCGGCGAAGGCGCGCAGGAAGGCGAAGAAGCGCCCGAAGAAGACGATCTTGCCGCCGTGGACCATGAACAGGTACTCGCCGAGCTCCAGCCGCGCCTCGGTCAGTCCCACATACTTGCCGTAGCGCGTGAGAAGCGGCAGGCCGACGAGGCGGCCGACGGTGTATCCGATATTGTCGCCGACGATGGCGCCGGCCGCGGCGAGCGCCACGACTTCGACGATTCCCAGATTGTGCGTCAGGCCGGCATAGACGGCGGCCGTCACCAGCGCCGTCTCGCCCGGCAGCGGAACCCCCATGCTCTCCAGCATGACGATGACGAACACCGCCGCGAGGCCATCGGCTTCGATCGCGTGCTGGATCGCTTGTGCGGTGAGGCGTGCGGCAGCATGCGGAGGCGGTCCTTGCGATGTCCCGGGCGAATGCGCCGACCTCTCCGCCCGACGCCGTAACGAGCGCTACCCGGATTCGGCTAACAATTCGTCCACGCGCCCACCGCGGCGACAAGCGCGACGGCGGCCGCCGCCTGCAGCCGCGCCGGCGAGAGCCCGTTCCGCCCTTCCGGCGGCACGTGAATGAAGCCGACCCGGCGCGTGTCGACGGCGCGGCGTGCAGCGAGCGGTAGAGCGTGGCGTTGCAGACATAGGCGCCGGCGTCGTCGGAGAGCGCGGCGGGGAAGCCGGCCTCCGTCAGCGCCGCATGGATATCCGCCACCGGCAGCGTCGCCTTCAGGTGGTCGGGGCCGAAGCGGCGCGCGCGGCTGGAGCGCGGCACGTAGCCGGCGACGTCGCGCTTCTCGGCGCTCAGGCTGTTGCGCGCCACGCGCTCCACGTGGATGGCCTTGATCCTGTCGCTCACCCCGAAATGCACCACGAGGTCCGGCGCAAAGCCCGCATAGAGCCGGCGGAGCATGGCCCAGGAACGACGATAGTCGGTAGGCAGCACCAGCGCCCTCAGCACGGCGGCGCCGAAGCTCTCGGCGGGCTCATCCGCAAGCGCGGCGACGAGCGTCTCGGTCGGGTTCCTGGGCGCGCCGGGGAACGGCCCGAAGCCGGTGACGAGAAGCCTGGGGAGAGCGGCGCGCGGTGTCACGCCGCTTTCTTGGCTCCGACGAGGCCGCGGTTGAGGAGGAGCTCGGCGATCTGCACGGCGTTGGTGGCGGCGCCCTTGCGCAGATTGTCGGAGACGATCCACATGGACAGCCCGTTCTCCACCGTGCCGTCCTCGCGGATGCGGCTGATATAGGTGGCGTCCTCGCCGGCGCATTCGTAGGGCGTCACGTAGGTCGCCTCCGCCGGATTGTCGACGACCAGGCAGCCGGGCGCCTCGCGCAGGATGGCGCGCGCCTCGTCGGCGCTGATCGGCCGCTCGAACTCCACGTTCACCGCCTCCGAATGGCCGACGAACACCGGCACCCGCACGCAGGTCGCCGTCAGCTTGATCTTCGGGTCGAGGATCTTCTTCGTCTCCGCCATCATCTTCCACTCCTCCTTGGTGGAGCCGTCCTCCATGAAGACGTCGATGTGGGGAATGACGTTGAAGGCGATGCGCTTGGGAAACGTCTTCGGCTCGATCGGATCGGCGACGTAGACGGCCTTCGTCTGGTTGAACAGCTCGTCCATGGCGTCCTTGCCGGCGCCGGAGACCGACTGGTAGGTCGCCACCACGACGCGCTTGATGCGGGCGTGGTCGTGCAGCGGCTTCAGCGCCACGACGAGCTGCGCGGTGGAGCAGTTGGGGTTGGCGATGATGTTGCGCTTGCGGAAGCCCTCCACCGCGTCGGCGTTCACCTCCGGCACGATGAGCGGCACGGCGGAATCGTAGCGCCAGGCGGAGGAATTATCGATGACGACGCAGCCCTTGGCGGCGATCTTCGGCGACCATTCCTTGGAGACGGCGCCGCCGGCGGACATGAGGCAGATGTCGGTGCCGGCGAAATCGTAATTCTCCAGCGCCTGCACCTTCAGCACGCGGTCGCCGAAGGAGACCTCCGTCCCCTGGCTGCGGCGCGAGGCGATCGGCACCACGTCGGCATCGCAGAAGCCGCGCTCGTCGAGCACCTCCAGCATCGCGCGCCCGACATTGCCGGTGGCGCCAACCACGGCGATCTTCAGCCGGTCGCGGACGCTCGCTTCGCGCGACATGAAATCGGCAACGTCGAGGGCCATGTCAGAACTCCTTCGTCCCCCCTGGATGCCGCGCGGCCAAGCCTCGCGCGGGCGTCTCCCCCTTCCGGTCCTCGGGGAGATCGGGACGGAAGGCAGGCTCAGCGCGTCTTGCTTTTCGCTGTCCTCGGCATGGTGGGCGGTAATAGCGCGCTTTGGGGCTTTGTCAATTCGCCCAGGCGCGGATGGAGCAATGGCTGACGTCAAAGACGAGAGGCGGCGCCTGCTTGCAGCCACCGCCTCTATCGCGTTCTGAAATCGTGTCTACGAGCGATGCCGCTCCACGTCCAACACCCTGCCGTCGCGGCGGTCCACCGTCACGATGATGCGGTTTTGGTGCCGGTCGCGCCCACTGACCTCGAAGCTGTCGTGGCGCCGATCGACGGAGTCGACGTGCCGGACACCATTGTGCTGGGCGATGCTGACCGCCTCGTCCTCGGATATCCCGGACGAATGATGGTAACCGTCACGACCCGGCTCCTCGAACCCGGGCGGGATGATGCGGACGCCCCCGGGACCAATCTGAATGCTTTGCGAATAGGCGGAGCCGGCGGTCGCCAACAGCGAAGCGCCGGCGAGCGCTACCAACATCTTGTTCATTGCTGTCTCCATTCAGGTCCGGAAACGAAGGACCCGGTACCTGACAACCGGCAGGCACGAACCGGGTTCCCGCGCGAAGGGCCCGGGCAGACAACGTCGAACAGCTGCGAGGGATTTCCGGCGGCTAGCTCATCGAATCGAGCAGCTGCTGTGCGTCCGCCACCTGCCTCTGGCAGCTTGCCTCGTCGCCGCGGGCATTAGCGGCGCGCGCCGCCTGCAGCGAGTCCCGCGCACGCGCCAGCGTGTTGGCGGTGGCGTTGGCCCAGTCGGCCGGCGCACCGGGCTCACCCGAGCCGGCCGTGCGGCCTTCGGCGCCGCTTGGCGGAACGGCGCCCGAGCCAAGCGTCGCGGAATTGGCGTTCTGCGAGGCCGTGGCCATGCGGTTCCAGGTGACGGCCCAGCCGGACGGCGTGCCTTGCGCCGTGCCTGGCTCGCTAACCCCGGCCTTTGTGCCGGCGGCGTCGATCTGATCGGCGATGGTGCTGATATTGCTGCCGCAATCGCCAGCCTGCGCCATGGCCGAGGCCGGAACGGCGAGCAGTGCCGATGCGAGCAGGCAAGTCTTGACGTTCATCATGGACCTCCCGGTGGGATGAGCGGGACGGGCACTGTGATAGCCAAGCCTTAACCCGCCCCGCGTGTGGCCTGGTACGCTGCATACATCTGTGAGGCGTCCGGCACATGTGCAAGTTACCGATCGTTCAGGTGAACGACGGCGCGGGCTCAGCGTTCAGTCGAGCACCGTCACTTCGACGTGATCCTGGAAAATCAGCACCTGGATCAGCGGCGTGCCGTTGACGATCGCGTGCACGGCGCTCTGGGCGCTGTTGCCGGCCCGCAGCATCTGTTCCATGAGCGCGCGGTTGGCCTGCGAGCGGAAGAAGGTGTCCGTCTCGTCTTCGGGATCGCCCCTGCCGAAGCGATAGAGATTGGCGCGGTCCTGCCGGATGATCGCCGCCGCGTTGTCGAGCCGGACGCCGTTGGAGTTGAAGTGGTCCTGCGGGCCGATGCGCGCGACGTAGCCGTCGACCGGCGCCTGCGCGGCCGCCGGCGCGGCGAAGCCGACGAGGGCGGCAAATGACAGAGCGAGAATTGCGCTTTTCATCGGGTCCTCCACTGTGAGTGTTGGTCGGCCCCCGCGTTCAGCCGACGGACGCCTTGAAAGCATCCAGGATCGCCGCGCCCATCTCCTTCGTGCCGACCTTCTTCGTGCCTTCGCTCCAGATGTCGGCGCGTCCTGACAGCCCGTGCTCCAGCGCGGTGGCGATCGCCGCGTCGAGCTCGTCGGCGAGGTCGACCATGCCGAAGGAATAGCGCAGGCACATGCCGAACGAGGCGATCATGGCGATCGGATTGGCCGCCCCGGTGCCGGCGATGTCGGGCGCCGAGCCGTGCACCGGCTCGTAGAGCGCCTTGCGCTTCTTCGATGACCGGATCGGGCGCGCCGAGCGAGGCGGAGGGCAGCATGCCGAGCGAGCCGGTCAGCATCGCCGCCACGTCCGACAGCATGTCGCCGAACAGATTGTCGGTGACGATCACGTCGAACTGCTTGGGCGCGCGCACCAGCTGCATGCCGCCGGCATCGGCCAGCATGTGCGAGAATTCCACGTCGGGGAACTCGCGCTTCGCAATCGTCGTCGGCCACCTCGTGCCACAGCACGCCCGACTTCATGACGTTGCGCTTCTCCATCGAGCAGACCTTGTTCTTGCGCGTGCTCGCCAGCTCGCAGGCGACGCGCACGATGCGCTCGATCTCGAACGTGTCGTAGACCTGCGTGTCGATGGCCCGCTTCTGGCCGTTGCCGAGATCGCGGATCTCCTTCGGCTCGCCGAAATAGACGCCGCCGGTCAGCTCGCGCAGGATGAGGATGTCGAGGCCCTCCACCAGCTCGCGCTTCAGCGACGAGGCGTCGGCGAGCGCCGGGTAGACGATGGCGGGCCGCAGATTGGCGAACAGCGCCAGGTCCTTGCGCAGCCTGAGCAGCCCCGCCTCGGGGCGCACGTCGTAGGCCACCTTGTCCCATTTCGGCCCGCCGACCGCGCCGAAGAGCACCGCGTCAGCCGCCTCCGCCTTGGCCATCGCCGTCGTCGGTGATCGACACGCCGTGCGCGTCATAGGCGCAGCCGCCGACCAGGTCCTCCTCGGTCTCGAACGAAGCGAGCCCCGCCTCGTTCATGAAGGCGACGATCGTCTTCACCTCGGCCATGACGTCGGGGCCGATGCCGTCGCCGGGGAGGAGCAGAAGCTTTTGGGTCGCCATGATTGTCGCCGTTTCATTGAGGATCGCGGAAGGGCGACCTTGCTAGCGGCGAACGGCGGAAGGCGCAAGAACGCGGGCAATCTTGACGGCGGCGACCGGGACAGGAGAAATCGTCGGCGAGAGCCGCTTCCGGCAGCGGAGGCCGAACAAGAAGGAAGGTCGACATGCCGGATGCGGAATATGGCGTGCTGCCGCTCGACGAGCTCGGGCACATGTCGGGCAAGGAGGCGCTGCAGGCCATCATCGACGGCCGGCTGCCGCGGGCGCCCATCTCCAAGCCCCTCACCTTCAACCTCGTGGAGGTCGGCGACGGCTTTGCCGCCTTCGAGGGCGACACCGGCCCGCACCTCCTCAATCCGGTCGGGACCGTGCATGGCGGCTGGGCGCTCACCCTGATCGACAGCGCCACCGGCTGCGCCGCCCTGTCGCTCCTGCCGCCCGGCGCCATCTTCACCACCATCGAGACGAAGGCGAATTTTTCGCGGCCCATCCTGGTGGATACCGGCCGCGTCCGCTGCGAGGCGAAGGTGGCCTCGCAGGGCCGGCAGATCATCTCCACCGAGGCGTGGGTACGCGATTCCGCCGGCAAGCTCCTCGCGCACGGCACCTCGACCCTCATGGTGCTGCAGTCCCGGACCTGACGGCCGTCTCGTCGGACACGACAGGCCTTGCGTCAGGGAAAATAAACGTCCTGCCCGGTACAGTTGCGAACGGAACAACGCTCTGGATGGGACAGCGTCGTGATCGCACTGAGAATTCTACGTATTCTCACCGGAGTTGTTTTCGCGATCGGAGTGATCTACACCATTGCAGCGATTATTTTTCCGGTGATCAACGTCCTCGCGTGGTATATGCCGATCCGCATGGCTCAGCTGCCAATGGTCTCAGCCGGCCTGCTATTCCTGTTCTTGCTGGGACTTGAGGTACGGGCTGAAGGGGCAGGCCTGGGGCTGGATTGTTCTTGCCGGGTGCATCGCGCTCATCGGGTACTTTTCGTTCCTGCCGGTGTTTGAGCGCCGCGTCGTGGCGCAGGCGGAGCGTGAGAACGAGCGGCAGTCCGAACTGCCGCTGCCCGTGCCCTATAACGGCGAAATCACCGTTGTTCTTTCGTTCAATCCAGGCGCAACTGCGGAAGTCAGGGAGAGGAATCCGAATATCGAGGACAAATGCGACCACCTCTGCGCGTCGCTGCTCTTCAGCAAGAGCGCCGACCGCGTGAATGTGCTTCGAGCCGTCCACAGCGGCGATCTTCTGCTGGGACGGACGTTCTACCTGGATGACACGTACGACTGTCCGCCTGCGGATTTCGATGAGTTCTTGGCGGCCGACAGCAAGGTCGCTGCCTACGCGCTGGACGGACTTTGCATCAAATCTCACAAGCTGACCGCATTGCCTTCCGGAATCTATGTCGACGACCAGAGACGCTATGGCAGGAACCGCATCCCTAAAGTGGTGTACGACTGGGTGCAGATCGACTTCGTCGACGAGACAGGAACCCACTTTGTCGACCATCAGGAGTCAGGCAAAGCCAAGGTTCATGCCTTTCCGCCGATCTTCGTCAGCGGCTTCTACGGCCATGGCGGATTTGTCCACCGGCTCGCCTACGGGCGCATCCCGTTTGGCCCCAATCCCGACCTCGACGCGATGCTGTCGCGCGCGACCGGCATCCCGATGGTGACGGACGTTCCCGATCGTGAGAAATTTGAGCTCACTGCTGAGCGCTCCCGCAGGCTTCAGTCCTGGCTGCCATACGCCAGCCCGCGCATCAAATCGGAGTTGCGGATGACCTTCCGCGATCGCGTGGATATTCCCTGACACAGGCGCCCGCCGCGCCTTTACCCTTTTGCTTTACCCTTTAACTCGAATTTTCACGAGTTTTTGGCGGTTTCGGCTAGGTTCCCGGCCCACGATTGAATTGATCCACCCGGAGAGGCCCCATGTCGACGATCCTGGCTGACTGGCAGCCGCATCACACCTCGCTGTTCGGCGAGCACATTCTGCACCTGAAGCACCGGCTCGCCGAGTCCGGGCTCTTCACCGACGAGGCGCTGGCGCGGCTGATCGAGAAGACGCCCGCAGCGCACTGCTACGTCAACACGATGGACAAGCGCTCCCACAATCCGCGCTCGCGGCGCGAGGGGGCGATCGCCGGGCTCTCCGGCATGGATGCCATCGAGGCGGTGAAAAGCGGCAACATCTGGATCAACATCCACAAGCTCGGCGAGACCGACCCGGCCTACTCCAGGCTGCTCAGCGGCATCTTCGCCGAGTTCGAGGAGCGCGTGCCGGGTCTGAAGACCTACAAGCAGTCGATGACGCTGCTCATCTCCTCGCCCAACGTGCAGGTCTACTATCATTGCGACGTGCCGGGGCAGATGCTGTGGCAGCTGCGCGGCACCAAGCGCGTCTTCGTCTATCCCAACAAGGAGCCGTTCCTGAGCCAGGCCGCGATGGAGAAGATCGTGCTGGGCGAGGCGCACGAGACCGGCATGCCCTACCAGGACTGGTTCGAGGACTACGCCGAGGCGATCGACCTGGAAGCGGGCGAGATGCTCTACTGGCCGCTCAACTGCCCGCACCGGGTGGTCAACCACGACTGCCTCAACGTCTCCATCACCACCGAGCACTGGACCGATCCGCTCAGGAACGTCTATGCGGTGAACTATGCCAACGGCATTCTGCGCCGCTCGCTGGGCATGGAAAGGCTCTCGCAGGCGACATCCGGCCCCTCGTTCTGGGGCAAGGCGGCGCTTGCCGCTTTCGCCAAGAAATCCGGCTTGCAGAAGCTGCATCAGCGGAACCGCCTGATCGACTTCGCCGTCGACCCGGCGGCACCGAACGGCGTCCGGGACGTCCCCGCATACGCTCTCGGGCGCTGAGCCCTGCCATGGAGGCCGCTGTACGCACTGGATCCGTCCCGGTCATTGCCCCACGCTGGGTCGGCGCGCTTGAGCCGCCGGCCGTCGGTGTCATTACCGACCGCTCGGGCTTCAACGCCATCGAGACGGAATGGCTGGCGCTGGAGGCGGTGTCGGAGAACCCGCGCCTTTTCCAGTCCTATGCCTGGTGCCGCAGCGTGTGGGACCACCACACACGGCACCGCCAACGCTTCGACCCGGCCATCCTGACGCTGCGCGAGCGCGGGCGCCTCGTCGGCCTGCTGCCGCTGCAGCGGACGAAGGCCGGGTTCACCCGCCTCCTCACCGGATTCGGCGAGCCCTATCAGCAATATACCGACGTGCTGCTGGCGCCGAACGCCTCGCTCGCCGCCACCCGCCACCTGGTGGAGGCCGCCTGCCGGCTCAGGGGCGTCGACGGGCTGACGCTCCTCAAGGTGCGCAACGACAGCCCGCTCGCCGGCGTGCTGGCCGGGCGCGGCGCGGTGCGCTCCAACGAGGACGCGGCACCCTTCGTCGACCTGGCGCCCTTTGCCGACTTCAAGGACTACTATTCCAAGGTCAACGCCAAGACGCGCAAGAACATGCGCAACGCCAGGAACCGCCTGGCGCGCGCCGGAACGCTGGCGCATCGCGTGCTGAGCGACCCGGCCGAGATCGACGCGCTGGTGGCGCGCGCCCATGCCGGCCGCGAGCGCTGGCTCGACGCGGAGGGCCTCACCTCGCGCGCCTTCCGCGATCCGACCTTCTGCGACTTCGGGCGCGCGATCGCCACGCCGGGAAGCGGCGTCGCGGTGATGGCCATGAGCCTGACGCTCGACGGCAGGCCGGTCGCCGACCAGTGGGGCCTGGTCTTCAACAACCGCTACTATGCCTATGTCGCGACCTGGGACCCCGAATTCGTGGAAGCGAGCCCCGGCAAGCTGCACCTGGAAGAGGTGATCCGCGCCTGCCACGAGCGCGGCATTGCGGTCGCCGATTTCCTCATGCCGGCGGTGCCCTACAAGTTCACCTGGACCAACGAGGCGATGCCGGTCGCCGACTACACGCTGGCGCTTTCCGCGCGTGCCGGCATCCACACCGAGCTGTGGACGGGCCGGATGCGGCCGATGCTGAAACGGCTGGCGCTGAGGCTCCCCACCCGCATGCGCAGCCGCATGGCGCGCCTGGTTCTGCGGCGCTAGCGGTAAGTTTCTGCGCTTCCTCGCGGAAATTGGCGGAATTCGTTGACTTCCGCCCCTTGTTCCTCTAGGCGCGAGCCACGAAATTCCACTTCGGTTCGGTAACCGAGTCGCCGACCGGGGCTTGATCCCGGAGGTCCCCACCCGCCAGCGATGTTCGCCCGCGGATGCCATTGGAGTTTGGAACGTTTGTTTGAATCGCTCTCCGACCGCCTGAGCGGCATTTTCGACAAGATCACCGGCCGCGGTGCGCTGTCGGATTCCGACGTGGCCGAGGCGCTGCGCGAGGTGCGCCGGGCGCTGCTGGAAGCCGACGTCTCGCTCGACGTGGTGAAGGACTTCGTCGAGCAGGTGCGCCAGCGCGCCGTGGGCGTGGAGGTCATCCGCTCGGTGAAGCCGGGCCAGATGGTCGTGAAGATCGTGCACGACCAGCTGGTCGAGATGCTCGGCTCCGAGAGGCGTGGCGATCGACCTCAACGCCCCTGCCCCGGTGCCGCTGATGATGGTCGGCCTGCAGGGCTCCGGCAAGACCACCACCACGGCCAAGATCGCCAAGCGCATCTCCGAGCGGCAGAAGCTGAAAGTGCTGATGGCCTCGCTCGACACGCGGCGGCCGGCGGCGCAGGAGCAGCTGAAGGTGCTGGGCGAGCAGGCGAGCGTCGCGACGCTGCCGATCGTCGCCGGCCAGTCGCCGGTGGAGATCGCCAGGCGCGCCATGAACGCCGGCAAGCTCGGCGGCTACGACGTGGTGATGCTCGACACCGCCGGCCGCACGCATATCGACGAGCCGCTGATGATCGAGATGCAGGAGATCAAGGCGGCGACCGACCCGCACGAGATCCTGCTCGTCGCCGATGCGCTGACCGGCCAGGACGCCGTCAACGTGGCGCGCTCCTTCAACGAGCGCGTCGGCGTCACCGGCATCGTGCTCACCCGCGTCGACGGCGACGGGCGCGGCGGCGCGGCGCTTTCCATGCGCGCCGTCACCGGCCGGCCGATCAAGCTGATCGGCGTCGGCGAGAAGATGGACGCGCTGGAGGATTTCCACCCCGCGCGCATCGCCGACCGCATCCTCGGCATGGGCGACATCGTCTCGCTGGTGGAGCGCGCCGCCGAGAACATCGACGCGGAGAAGGCCAAGGCCGCCGCCGCCAAGCTGAAGAAGGGCGAGTTCGACCTGGAGGACCTCGCCGATCAGCTCAAGCAGATGCAGAAGATCGGCGGCATGTCGGGCATCCTCGGCATGATGCCGGGCATCGGCAAGATGAAGAAGCAGATCGCCGCCGCCGGCCTCGACGACAAGATGGTGCCGCGCCAGCTCGCCATCATCTCCTCCATGACGCGCAAGGAGCGGCACAAGCCGGCGCTGATGAACGCCAGCCGCAAGCGCCGCGTCGCCGCCGGCTCCGGCACCGAGGTGCAGGACGTCAACAAGCTCCTCAAGATGCACCGGCAGATGGCCGACATGATGAAGAAGCTCGGCCGCCAGAAGGGCGGGCTCGGCGCGCTCTTCGGCATGGGCGGCGGCATGCCGCAGCCCGATCCGGCCATGCTGGAGGAGATGCAGAAGGGCGGCGGGCTTCCCGGCGGCATGCCGGGCGGATTGCCCGGCGGGCTTGGCGGCTTCCCGGCGGCTTCGGCGGACTGCCCGGCGGCGGGCTTCCCGGGCTTCGGGCCTCGGCGGCGCCGCGCATCAAGACGAAGTTCAAGAAATGATCCCGGTGCTGGAGACCGAGCGCCTGATCATGCGCGGCTGGCAGATCGAAGACGCCGAGCCGCTGGCAAGCATTTTCGGCGACGAGCAGCTGGCGCGCTATATCGGCGGCCGGCTCGATTACGGCGGGTCGTGGCGCATCATGGCGATGGAGACCGGCCACTGGGTGCTGCGCGGCTACGGCATGTGGGCGCTGCAGGAGAAGGATGGCGCGCCCTTCGTCGGCTTTTGCGGCCTGTGGGAGCCGGGCGACTGGCCGGAGCTGGAGCTCGGCTGGATCCTCGCCGGCGCCTATCACGGCCGCGGCTACGCCACCGAGGCGGCTAGCCGCGCCCGCCGCTTTGCCTATGAGGAGCTGAAGGCGGAGACGCTGGTCAGCTACATCCATCCCGACAACGAGCCGTCCAAGCGTGTCGCGGCGCGCCTGGGCGCCGTCCACGAAGACGACATCGAGCTGCGCGGGTCCCCGGCGGAGGTTTTTCGCCATCCCGGCCCGCAATCCCTCAACTAGACCAACCGAGCTGAAGAGAGACATCGCTATGACAGTGAAGATCAGACTGGCGCGCGGAGGCACCAAGAAGCGTCCCTTCTACCGCGTCGTGGTAGCCGACGAGCGCGCTCCGCGTGACGGCCGCTTCATCGAGAAGGTGGGCACCTACAATCCGCTCCTGCCGAGCGAATCCGCCGACCGCGTGCAGCTGAAGCTCGACCGCATCGAGCATTGGCTCTCCAAGGGCGCGCAGCCCACGGACCGGGTGCTGCGCTTCCTCGACCAGGCCGGCGTGATGAAGCGCGAGGCGCGCCTCAATCCTGAGAAGGCGCTGCCCGGCAAGAAGGCGCAGGAGCGCGAGGAAGAGCGCAAGAAGAAGGAAGAGGAAGCCAAGGCCGCCGCCGAAGCGCCGGCCGAGGAGGCTCCCGCCGAGACGCCCGCCGAGGCGCCGGCTGAGGCGCCCGCGGAAGAGGCTCCCGCCGAGGCGCCGGCGGAAGAGACCGCGGCTTAGCCGCGCCCCTCTTCGACCGGAAGAGGGCGAAGCCGGTGCCCGCGCCGGAGGGTGTGCTTCTCGCCACGATCGGCGCGGCGCACGGCATCCATGGCGAGGTGCGCGTAAAAAGCTTCACCGCCGAGCCGATGGCGCTCGCCGAATACGGCCCGCTCCACGCGGAGGGCGGGCGGCGCTTCGAGATCGAGCGGCTGCGGCCGGCAAAGGGCGACATGCTGGTCGCAAAATTCCGCGGCATCGACGACCGCAACGCGGCGGAGACGCTGAACGGCCTCTCGCTCTACGTGGAGCGGAGCACCCTCCCCGCTCCCGACGAGGACGAGTTCTACCACGCCGACCTGATCGGGCTTGCCGCCTTCGACGCGGCGGGCGAGCCGCTCGGCCGGGTGATCGCCGTGCACAATTTCGGCGCCGGCGACATTCTCGACATCGCGCCGCCCCAGGGGCGTTCGCTGCTCGTGCCGTTCACCAGGGAGACGGTGCCGGAGGTCGATATCGCCGCCGGCCGCATGACGGTCGTCCCGCCGGCCGAGGTGGAAGGCGAGCCGCCGGAGACAGGTGAGGAGGAATGAGACCATGATCATCGTCGCCGGCACCATCCGCATCCCCGAAGACAAGATCGACGCCTTGATGCCCGTCGCCCGCGATACGCTCGCGGCTTCGCGCAAGGAACCGGGCTGCATCGCCTATTCCTATGCTTTCGACGTGGAGGACCGCGGCTTGGTGCGCGTCTTCGAGCAATGGAAGAGCCGCGCCGACCTCGACGCGCATTTCCAGCAGCCGCACATGAAGCCATGGCGCGAAAAGCTCGCCGAGGTCGGCGCGGGCGGCCGCGACATCAAACGCTACGAGGCCGGCGACGGCGAGCCGATCTGAATGCCATGACCTTCCGCGCCACGGTGCTGACGCTCTTCCCGGAGATGTTCCCCGGGCCGCTCGGGATGAGCCTTGCCGGCAAGGCGCTTGCCGCCGGCACATGGTCGCTGGAGGCACGCGACATCCGCGAGCACGGCATCGGCGTGCACCGCGCCGTCGACGACACGCCGGCCGGCGGCGGCGCCGGCATGGTGATGCGCGCCGACGTGCTCGCCGCGGCGATCGACGCTGCGACGCAAGCCGGCGACGACCGCCCTCGCCTGCTGATGAGCGCCGCGCGGCACGCCGCTGACACAGGCGCGCGTCCGCGCGCTCGCCGCCGGGCCTGGCGCGCTCATCGTCTGCGGGCGCTTCGAGGGCGTCGACCAGCGCGTGGTCGAGGCACGGAGCCTCGAAGAGATTTCCGTCGGCGATTACGTGCTCTCCGGCGGCGAGATCGCAGCGATGGCGCTCGTCGACGCCTGCGTGCGGCTGCTGCCGGGCGTCATGGGCGCCGCCGAATCGGGAAATGGAGGAGAGCTTCGAGCAGGGCCTGCTCGAATATCCGCACTACACCAAGCCGCCCGAATGGGAGGGCCGCGCCATCCCCGAAGTGCTGACCTCCGGCCACCACGGCAGGATCGCCGCATGGCGCCGCGCCGAGGCGGAGCGGCTGACCAGGGAGCGCCGGCCCGACCTTTGGGCGAAGCGCGGCGGCCAAACCGACTGAAACGTCCCGCCGCGGCGTTTTCCGCCGATTTCCGGGCGATTTTCCGCTTTCCGCCCATCGACATGGCGGGGTGGAATGTGTATATCCGCGCCAACTTCCGAGGATGCTTGAGACGAAGCGCGCGGGCCGGCGATGCCGGGAGATTGCGCCGCTTCACAAGGAATAAGACGATGAACCTGGTCCAACAGATCGAGCAGGCCGAGATGGCCGCCATCGCCCAGAAGCGCCAGTTCCCGCCGTTCGAGGCCGGCGATACGGTGCGCGTGCATGTGCGCGTGACCGAGGGCACCCGCACCCGCCTGCAGGCCTATGAGGGCGTCGTGATCGCCCGCAAGGGCGGCGGGCTGCACGAGAGCTTCACGGTGCGCAAGATCTCCTACGGCGAGGGCGTGGAGCGCGTGTTCCCGGTCTATTCGCCGATGGTGGAGAAGGTGGAAGTGGTGCGCCGCGGCGACGTGCGCCGCGCCAAGCTCTATTACCTGCGCGGCCGGCGCGGCAAGTCGGCGCGCATCACCGAGGCGTCGAACGTCCGCGCCAAGCGGCTGAACGAGGAGGCCCGCGAAGCGGCGGCCGCCGAGCGCGCCGAGGAGCAGGCCGCCAAGGATGTCGCCCGCGCCGAGCAGAAGGCAGCCAAGGCCGCTGCCAAGTAGGCGAGCCGGGCAGAAGCACGGTCTTAAGCGGCGCTCCGGCGCCGCTTTTTCGTTGGAGCCGGTCATGGCCGCGTTCACGGCGGCCAATCTCGCCAACGGCAGCCTACCGCAGCAGCCTGACCCGCTTCGGCGCCGCGTCGCCGAACGAGGGGAGGTCGACGCGTTCCGACTCGGGCGTTTCCTGCCGGCCCCTCCAGAACGGCCGCGCCGCCTCGGAAAGCGCCTGGCTGCGCGTCAGGCCGATGTCGCGCAGGATGTGATCGTCGAGCTCGTTCAGCGCGCGCCGCTCCACGGCGTGCGCCCGCCAGCGCATCAGCGTCGTCAGGACGCGCGCAAGCATGGCTTGGATATCCTTGGTCATGGCGGCATCTCCGTTCGGTCTGGTGAGGCAGAGATGCGCCCGCGGAGGCCCAAAATCACGCCGGATCGCTTCGTCCAGGGCCGAAGCGATTGCGGTTGCGCCGAGCGCGCCGCGCCCTAGACTCCGCCACATGAGCAGCAACATCGACCTTGCCGAGATCGGCGCGCTGGTGGGCGACCCGGCGCGCGCGGCGATGCTTTACGCGCTGATGGACGGCCGCGCCCAGACCGCCGGCGAGCTTGCCTATGCCGCGCGCATATCGGCCCCCACGGCCAGCGAGCATCTGCGACGGCTGACGGAGAGCAAGCTGCTCACCGCCGTGAAGCAGGGCCGCCACCGCTACTTCCGCATCGCCTCGCCGCTGGTGGCGCAGATGATCGAATTGATGGGGATCGTCGCCGCCATCCAGACGCCGCCGCGCTATCGCCCGATCCGCGGGCTCGACGTGGCGATGCGCGAGGCGCGCCTCTGCTACGACCACCTGGCCGGGCGGCTGGGCGTGGCGCTTGCCGATGCGCTCGCCGCGAAGGGCTGCGTGACGCTCAGCGACGAGGGCGGCGAGGTGACGCCGAAGGGCTTCGCCTTCTTCGCCCGGCACGGCATCGCGCTTCAGCCCGGCGGCAAGCGCGCCTTCTGCCGCCCCTGCCTCGACTGGAGCGAGCGGCGCTTCCACATCGCCGGCCAGGCCGGCGCCGCGCTGGCGCAGCCACTGCTTCGAGCAGGAATGGATCACGCGCGTGCGCGACGGCCGCGCGGTGATCGTCACCGATGCGGGACGGTCGGCATTCGACGAACATTTCGGCCTCAGGCTGGACGCGATCGCCGAGGCGGCATAGCGGGGCAACCTGCATGTGGAGGAAGCCCTCGTTCTGAGGTGCGTCTTCGGCACGAGCGCCTCACCATGAGGGTGGGGATAACCAAATGCGATGCCTCGCGCCCGCTACCCCAGTCATCCCATCCAGTAGCGCGGGCCCGGCCCCTTGCGTCCGGCCGTGTCCTGCGGATTGGCAAGCCGGCAGCGGTCGATCGACAGGCAGCCGCAGCCGATGCAGGCGGTGAGCCCGTCGCGCAGCCGCTGCAGCTCCGCGATGCGCGCGTCGATGCGCTTCGTCCATTCGCCGGAGAGCCGCGCCCAGTCGCTGCGCTTCGGCACGCGGCCCGCCGGCAGCCTGGCGAGCTCTTCGCCGATCTCCTCCAGCGTCAGGCCGATCTTCTGCGCGAACACGATGAAGGCGATGCGCCGCAGCACCGAGCGCGGATAGCGGCGATGGCCTGAGCCCGCCCGCTCCGACTGGATCAGCCCCCGCTCCTCGTAGAAGCGCAGTGCCGACGAGGCGACACCGCTGCGGCGCGAAATCTCGCTGATGGTGAGCACATCTTCCATGCCCGTGAGCCAATCACAAAACGGGCTTGACTTCAAGTTCACTTGAACTTGTAGACGGACGGCTCCCGAAGCGAATGGAGCAGCAACAATGCAGACCAACAGCAATCTCGACGGCCTTCGCGTGGCCGTCACCGGCGGAACCTCCGGCCTCGGGCTGGCGCTGGTGGAGCACCTGACGGCACGCGGTGCCAAGGTGGCCTTCGTCGCACGCACCGCGGCAGCCGTTGACCGCACGGCGCGGAAGACCGGCGCGCACGGAATTGTCGGCGATGTCGGCAGCAAGGACGACGTCTACCCCATGGCGCTGCAGATCACCGGGGCGCTCGGCGGCCTCGACGTTCTCGTCAACAACGCCTCGCACCTGGGCCCGACGCCGCTTGCGCTTCTTGCCGACACGCAATGCGAGGAGCTGGCCGAGGCGCTGCAGATCAACGTCATCGGCCCGTTCCGCCTGACCAAGGCGCTGTTCGGTGCGCTCGCCGCCTCGGCGCGCGAGGGCCGCGGCGCGCTCGTCGTCAACATCTCCTCCGACGCGGCGGTCAACGCCTATGCCGGCTGGGGCGCCTACGGCGCCAGCAAGGCGGCGCTCGCGCATATGAGCGACATCTGGAACGAAGAGGCGGCCGGCGAAGGCGTGCGCTTCCTCTCCTTCGACCCCGGCGACATGGATACGCCGCTGCACGCGCTGGCGGTGCCCGATGCCGATCCCGCGACGCTGAAGCGCCCGGAGGAGTCCGCCGCGGAGCTGATCGACGCCATGACTGCCGTGTTGCCGAGCCGCGCCCCGCTTCTCCTGGAGGCGCTCTAAGTGCTCGCCGCCGACCGTCCCAGCGGAGCCTCCGCCAGGCTCCTGAGCATCGACGCGCGCGGCGACGTCCGCCACCTCCAGCGCGCCGATCTCGCGACGCTCTTCGCGCCGGGCGACCTGGTCGTCGCCAACGACGCGGCGACGCTGCCCGCGAGCCTCTCCGGCACGCACGCGCCGAGCGGGCAGCCGGTCGAGGTCCGCCTCGCCGGCTGGGTGTCGCTCGACGATCCGACGCGCTTCGTTGCTGTCGTATTCGGCGCCGGCGACCATCGCCTGCGCACCGAGGACCGCCCGCCTCCCCCGCCGCTGGCGCGCGGCGAGCGCCTGCTGCTCGGGCGGCTGGAGGCCTCGGTCGCGCAGCTGCTCGGCCACCCGCGCCTCGTGCGCCTGACATTTTCCGGCACGCGCGACGCGGTGCTCGCCGGCCTGGCGCGGCAGGGGCGGCCCATCCAGTATGCGCATGTCCCCGAGCCGCTGGCCTTGTGGGACGCGTGGACGCCGCTGGCCGCGCTGCCGATCGCGTTCGAGCCGCCTTCGGCCGGCTTCGCGCTCGACTGGGGCACGCTCGCTGCATGGCGGCAGCGCGGCATCGGCTTCGCCACGCTCACCCATGCCGCCGGCATCTCCTCGACCGGCGACGCGGCGCTCGACCGCCGCCTCCCCTTCGACGAGCCCTACCGCATCCCGGAGAGCACCGCCGCGGCCATCGCACAGGCACGCGCGCGGGGCGGGCGCGTGATCGCCATCGGCACGACGGTGGTCCGCGCCCTGGAATCCGCCGCGGCGGAAGACGGCGGCGTGCGCGCCGGCACGGGCGTCGCCACAGGACGCATCGGGCGCGGGTCAAAACTCCGCGTGGTCGACGCCATCCTCAGCGGCGTGCACCAGCCCGGCGAAAGCCACTACGAGCTGCTCGGTGCCTTCGCGGCAGACGCCATGCTGGACCGCATGGCCGCGGCCGCCGCGGCAGGCGGCTACCGCACCCACGAGTTCGGCGATTCCGTGCTGATCGAGCGCACCCAGGCGAGGCGCTACTCCGGCTGCACCACTGCGATGATCGGCCCGTATTGCGACCAGCCGTCGTTGCGCTTCAGCTCCGGCGCGTAGAGGCCGGGCGCCGAGCCGCCGTCGAGGAAGAGCGCGTTCGGGCAGCCGAGCTTGTCGCGGAAGAAGCGCGCGAACTCGTCGAAATTCACCACCCCGTCGGAGATGGCGAAGTGAACCATGGTGGGGCTCGACACCCCCACCCCGTTCCGCCGCTTGCGGTAGGGCGAGTCCGGAATGAAGCGCGGATGCAGCTTGCCGTCGATGACCAGCATCGGCCCCGACTGCGTGGCGAAGTCCACGCTGGGCTTCTGCGCCAGGAAGGCGCCCGTCTCCATGACCCCGGCCTTGCCGTCGGCGATGTAGAACACGCCGTTCGGCTTCATGTGGAAGTTGCCGCCGGCATCGGCCGTGTTGGCAGCCTTCTTCTCCGCGCCGTTCTCGACATAGAGGCCGACGGGGCTCAGATCGTCGGCGTACATGCCGCCGTTCATGGCGAAGAGCAGCTTCAGGCCGCGGCTCGCCAGATCGTGCTCCAGCGCCGTGAAGCTGGCATAGGGCTCCCCCTTGCCGTCCTGCCAGAAGATGCGGACGTCGCTCTTCGTCAGGTCGAAGCTGCACACCGTGTAGCTCGCGCCTTCGAAATCCTCGCTGCGGCAGGGGTCGGCGACAGCACTCGCGGCGGCGAGCAGGAGGACCGCCAGGGCGGCGAACAGGCGACTCAGGAGGGAAATCATGCGCATCCTATAGCGCGGGAAAGCCGGCCCCGCGACAGGATGTGGGCGCCCCGGCCGCCACTTGCCCGCCGCTTGCCCCCGGCTTGCGTTGAGAAGACGCAGGCGCGCTGCTATATGACGCCGCATGACCACGGGACCAGCCAATCGCGGCCTTTATCCAACCGGCTCAGCAATGCCGGGCGGAAATGGCGTCAGCGCGCATTCCATGCTGGCGTTTGCCGCCATCGGCGACCATGCCCGGCTGCCCTGGCGCTTCTTTGCACGGCTTCACGCCTCCGACGGCTCGCTCCTTCGGCGCTGATTCCGGCGGCATCCCGCCGCCCCCATGCGACTGAAGGACAATCGAGCAAACGAGCGAAAATCATGAAACCGAGAACCCTCTACGACAAGATCTGGGACGACCACATGGTCGAGCAGGAGCCGGACGGCACCTGCCTGCTCTATATCGACCGCCATCTGGTGCACGAGGTGACGAGCCCGCAGGCCTTCGAAGGCCTCAAGCTGACCAACCGCAAGGTGCGCGCGCCGGAAAAGACGCTCGCCGTGGTCGATCACAACGTGCCGACCACCGACCGCAGCCACGGCATCGACGACCCGGAATCGAAGCTGCAGGTGGAGACGCTGGCCGAGAACGCCCGCGACTTCGGCATCGAGTATTACGACGAGCTCGATAAACGGCAGGGCATCGTCCACATCATCGGCCCGGAGCAGGGCTTCACCCTCCCCGGCATGACCATCGTGTGCGGCGACAGCCACACCTCCACGCACGGCGCCTTCGGCGCGCTGGCGCACGGCATCGGCACCTCGGAGGTGGAGCACGTGCTCGCCACGCAGACGCTGATCCAGCGCAAGGCGAAGAACATGCTGCGTCTCGGTCGACGGCAAGCTCCCCGACGGCGTGACCGCCAAGGACGTGATCCTTTCCATCATCGGCGAGATCGGCACCGCCGGCGGCACCGGCCACGTCATCGAATATGCCGGCGACGTGATCCGCTCGCTCTCCATGGAAGGCCGCATGACGGTCTGCAACATGTCGATCGAAGGCGGTGCGCGCGCCGGCATGGTGGCGCCCGACGAGACCACCTACGCCTACATCAAGGACCGCCCGCGCGCGCCGAAGGGCAAGGCATGGGACATGGCGCTCGCCCATTGGGAATCGCTCCCCTCCGACGAAGGCGCGGAGTTCGACAAGGAGGTCCGCCTCGACGGCGCCAGCCTGCCGCCGGTCGTCACCTGGGGCTCCTCGCCCGAGGACGTCGTCTCGGTCACCGGAATGGTTCCCGACCCCGACGCGATCGAGCACGAGACGCGGCGCCATTCGAAGCATCGCGCGCTCGAATATATGGGCCTGACGCCTGGCACGAAGATCACCGACATCACGCTCGACCGCGTGTTCATCGGCTCGTGCACCAACGGGCGCATCGAGGATCTGCGCGCCGCGGCGAAGATCGTCGAAGGCCACAGCGTCAACGGCAACGTCAACGCCATGGTGGTGCCGGGCTCCGGCCTGGTGAAGGCGCAGGCCGAGGCGGAGGGGCTCGACAAGATCTTCAAGGCCGCCGGCTTCGACTGGCGCGAGCCGGGCTGCTCCATGTGCCTTGCCATGAACGCCGACAAGCTGCGGCCGGAGGAGCGCTGCGCCTCCACCTCGAACCGCAACTTCGAGGGCCGCCAGGGCTACAAGGGCCGCACCCACCTCGTCTCCCCGGCCATGGCGGCGGCGGCGGCGATTGCCGGGCACTTCGTCGACATCCGCGAGTGGCGGTAGCGCCGCGGCGCTGAACCGATGGCCGAGGACCCTCACGCCAAGGTCGTCGAGCAGGCGCGCCGCGACCTGGAGCGCGTGCGCGGCGAAAGCGGGGTGATCGGCAGCTCGGCCATGGCGCGCGCCGCCAGGCAGGCGCGCGACCACTATGCCGGCGCCGATGCTCCCGAGAACGATCCGATCGAGATCTGGGGCCGGCGCATCGCCCGCGTGCTGGCCACCATCGCCACGTTGTTCCTGCTGTTGTGGCTGGTCAGCTTTCTGCTTCGATGAATGCATAAGCGAAGCCCCGACCTTCCGGTCGGGGCTTCGTCTCCTCAGCGTCGAGCCGAGATGTTGGACCGCGTTACCTGATGGACGAGGCGCCGGTGCTGCCGGAGCCCGAGCGCAATCCGCTCACGCGCCGCCGCGTGTCACGGGCAGGGCACCGGCACGGGCGGATTGCCGGCGAAGCACTTCGGCGGTGCCGGCGGGGGCGGAGCAGGCTCCGGCGCGGGCGGCGGAGCCGGAGCCGCGACCGGCTGCGGATGCGGGTGCGGCGTCGGCGGCAGCGGCGCGTTGCAATGCGTGCCGGGCGCACAAGGCGACCGGGCGTCTGCAGTCGAGATGGCCAAGGCGCCTGCCAGCGCTGCGGCCGCGGTGATCGCAAGGATGGATTTCATTGTCTTCGCCTCGTTTTATGATGTCAGCCTGACGCCAACCGAAGGGCGCCCACCACGCCTGGCAGTGCGTGCCCCGGAGAAAGTCCTCTACATGCCCGCCGTTACGATCGCGTTAGGCCGCATGGTTACGAGCCGGTTCACGCATCCGCCGGCCGCCGCGGCTTCCCTCGCCGCCACGCTCCGGCTATCTCTCGGCCATGCAGAGCGAACACGGCTTTTGGCGCGACCGGCAGGCGCCGACGCTCGAGGACTTCGAGGCTATGGCGCGCGCGGCCTATGACGCGCTGCCTGAGGCGTTCCGGCAGCGCGTCGGCGAGGTGAGCTTCGCCATCGCCGAGTTCCCCGAAGACGACGTGGTGGAGGAGCTAGAGGGGGAATCGCCTTTCGACATCCTCGGCCTTTTCGAGGGCGTCGGCATGGCGCACGCCTCGGCAACGCCGCTGACCGGCGAGATGCCCAACCGCATCTGGCTCTACCGCCGGCCCATCCTCGACTATTGGGCCGAGCACGAAGAGACGCTGGATGCGATCGTCACGCATGTGCTGGTGCACGAGATCGGCCACCATTTCGGCCTGTCCGACGATGACATGGAAGCGATCGAGGAAGAGGCCGACTGACGGCGGCCAAGGGAGGACCGGATGCTTCAGCTGAGACCCAATTGCGAGTGCTGCGACCGCGACCTGCCGCCGGGCTCCGCGGATGCGCGCATCTGCACTTTCGAATGCACCTTCTGTGCCGATTGCGCCGACGCGGTGTTCCACGGCGTCTGCCCCAATTGCGGCGGCAACCTCGTGCCGCGCCCGATCCGCCCGGCCGGCAAGCTGGAGAAATATCCGGCTTCCAGCGAGCGGGTGCTCAAGGGCCACGGCGGCTGCCTGGAGCGGCGCTCGGCCGTGGCATAACGGCACCAACGGAGGATGGCCCGGCCGGAGCCGGGCCATCCCGGCCCGCTATGAAGCGCAGCGCACCGGCATCGAGGTGCGATCGAGGTGGATCCAGCGATAGCCGTTGACGCATATGGCCGACTTGTTGGTGTTGCTCGGGCTCACGGTCGCGAAAGGCGCCATGGCGTAAGAATGCTGCACATGCGACCGCTCCCACTGCGAAAGCTGCGCCGCCTGCGGGTTGACCACGCCGCGCGCGTTGGCCACCGGAGCAAACGCGGTGATGGCAAGCGCCGTGGCGGCGATCAGCGCGCCTTTCGAGAGGAGACTGAAACGGGAACCAAACATCTGACCCTCCATCGGGTTGATGCTCAGTCGGCTTTTGGGCAGTCGGCTGAGGCAGGGTTGCCCCCTCAGCCTTGAGGTAGGAAGCCGCATGCGGCGCTTCCATGGCAACTCGGTTAAGCTTTGTTCATCCGGACCTGGCGCGGTGCCGGCGATCGGCCTCGCCTGAGCTCAGGTTCCTTGCGGCGCCCCCGCCGGACCATCGCCGAGGGCCTGCAAGGCATCCGCCAGACGCTTTCGTGCCCGCTCGATGCCATCCTTGTCGATGGCTTCCAGGTCGAGGAAGATGTCCATGCCCGCGCCGTGCTCGTAGAACACGTGGCTCTGCTCCGCGAAATCGCTGAGCAGCCCTTCGACCGAATACGGCACGACCTTGCGGCTGATGCCTTTCATCTCGATCGGCGGCAGCGGCCGCGCACGCACCAGGTCGCGCACCAGGGCGAACGTTTCGTAGGAGAGGCAGATGCCGCCGGGCTCGGCGATCGACTGCAGGCGGGCGGCGAGGTTCGCCTCGGCCCCGATGATCGTGTAGTCCATCCGGTCTTCGCTGCCGAAGTTCCCGACATTGCAGAATCCGGTGTTGATCCCCATTCGCGTTCGGAACGGGTGTTCGACCCCACGGCCGCGCCAGTCGGCGTTGAGCCGCTCGAGCCGTCGCTGCATGTCGATCGCCATCGCCAGGCAGGCACGCGCATCTTCGCGGACGCCCTTCGTCTCCGGATCCCCGAAGAAGGCCAGGATCGCGTCGCCGATGAACTTGTCGACCGTCGCACCGTGCTGCTGGGCGATGATCGACATCTCGGTAAAATACTCGTTGAGCAGGGCCGTGAGGTCTTCCGGCTGCAAGCGCTCCGATATCGCGGTGAAGTCCTTGATGTCGGAGAAGAAGATCGTGAGCTTCTTGCGCTCGGTCGCGATCGCGACGTCCTTCTGGCCGCTGAAGATGCTCTTGTAGACCTGCGGCGAGAGATATTTGGCGATCTTCATGGAGATCGCAGCGAGGAAGTCGTTGGCCGCCGTCAGCTCGTCGTTGAACCTTTGGATCAGCTCCGACTGGCGCCGCTGCAGCGCGATGAATATGAGGCCCGCCAATGCGGCGAGCACGAAATACGAAAGCAGGAACTTGAAGGACAGCAGGTTCGCCGCGAGCGGTTGCACCACCGACACCTCCTGGATGCCGCGCACGTCACCCACCTTCCAGTCGCGCTTCGGGCTGTCGGGGTGGGTGTTGTGACAGGAGACGCACACCTCGCCCATGATCACCGGCGAGGCGATGCGCACGGTCCGCTCAAAGGCGTTCCCGCCGACCTTGATGATCGGCTTTTTCGGATCGGCACGCAGCGCGGCGAGCGCCTCCGCTTCGAACGGATCGAGCGGATGCTCCTGGCGGCCTCGGAACGGCGCGTCGGAAAGGAAGCTGTATTTGACCGAGCCGTTGTCGGAACTGATGAGCTTCCCCAGCTCGATCGACAGCGTCGCCGGAATCGGGATGGCGCCATTCACGTCGTGATAATTGTGCGTTGCCGTGACAGGGCCGTCGGCCGCCAGCACGCGTCCCACCACATCGCTGGCATAGAAGCCGCGCATGTCGTCGATGATCCTGCCGATTTCGCTCGCCTGATCGCGGACGATCCTTTCCGACAGCGACCGCAGATCGAGCCACACCGCCAGCGGCAGACCGACAAGGCCAAGAACCACCGCACCGACCAGCGCCGGCCCGATCGTTCTTTGCTGACGCCCCAAGCGTCTGTCCAGGTCGCCTGCCAACGCATTCCCTCTCGTCGTGATTCGATATTACCGCATCCCCGCCGGCCCGAGGCAGCATTCTGTGCCGTCCAGGGAGCGGGGGCGCGGCCGGCCGCGATGGACCCACAAGCGCGAATGTGCCACTTTTCACGGCAATTCGGCACAATCCCGCGGGTTCACGAAAAGATGGGCATCCTGAAGCGTCTGTTCGGCGGTGGCGGCAACGCGGAAAAACCACGCGAGGCCGTGGAGTACAACGGCTACCGCATCCGCCCCGCGCCGTTCGAGGCCGAGGGCCAGCATCAGACCGCCGGCTATATCGAGAAGGACTTCCCCGAGGGGCCGCGCCAGCATCATTTCATCCGCGCCGAACGCCACATGAGCGCCGATGACGCGGCGTCCTTTGCCGTCACCAAAGGCAAACAGATCGTCGACGAGCAGGGCGACCGGGTTTTCGACCTCGAGTGACGTCCCATCGCGCCCCCAACGAGCGGCGGCAGGCAATCCAGGCTGACCAATGATCGCGTTGAGGAGGCGCATCGGACATGGCGAAGATCGACGGCACGAATATCGTGCTCAGCTTCATCCAGAAGCCCACCACCGGATATGCGCCCATCTTCTACGGGGCCAATGAAGGCTCCCTGGCGCTGGCCTCGACCAATGCCGGCAATTCCGCCGACCTCTATGTCGGCGGCAGCGGCATGAACGGGGGGTTCAATCATACGCTGGGCCACACGCAGAAGACCGGCGAATACCAGCCGCGCCACAAGGCGCTTGCCGCCGACGCAGCCAAGACCGGCACTGCGTCCAAGCGCTACGACGACGACGACCCGACTGTGTTCTCGTACGTCTACGCGTCGAAGACCACCGACAAGCCCAACTGGTACGAGGGCATTGCCTTCGTCGATGTCTTCGGGTCAGGCCGCTGTCCGGCGGGCAATGCGAAGAACGCAGCGATGCTCTACGTCGCGCCGCCGCACGGCATGTACCATCCCGTGGAAGCTGACTTTCTCGGCGCCATCGCCCAGACCGGCCAGAATGCCGCGAAAGGCCGTGGCCGGCTACAACGCGCTGGCGCCGAAGGAGAGCCTGCCGGCGATCGAGGCGGTGCGGCTCTGCCTCTACAGCTCCGTCATCTACAATCCGAACGACGTATCGCTCGACAAGATCGCGCTGGCGATCTTCGATGGAGTCTCCAAGGAGCTCGGCGCCGGCGGCTCCGGCCTGAAGGAGCTGCAGATGCCGGTCTCCGACGACACGAGCGATCCTCTGTTTACGGCGGTGAAAGCGAAGGTCGGCGGCTGAGCCGCTGACGCGGCTTCAGCTCTTGTCGCGAAAGCGGTTGGTGATCGGGTAGCGCCGGTCGCGGCCGAAATTCTTCATGGTGATCTTCACGCCGGGCGCCGCCTGCCGGCGCTTGTATTCGGCGATGTAGAGAAGCCCCTCCACCCTCTTCACCGTGTCGCGGTCGTAGCCGGCCGCCACGATGTCCTTCACCAGCATGTCCTTCTCCACCAGGCATTCCAGGATCGCGTCGAGCACGTCGTAGGGCGGCAGCGAATCCTGGTCCGTCTGGTTCTCCTTCAGCTCGGCGCTCGGGGCCTTGTCGATGATGTTGACGGGGATCACCTCCCCCTCCGGCCCGAGGCAGCCGGCCGGCCGCGCGCGCGTTGCGGTAGCGCGCCAGGCGGAAGACCTCGGTCTTGTAGAGGTCCTTGATCGGATTGAAGCCGCCGTTCATGTCGCCGTAGATCGTCGCGTAGCCGACCGAGACCTCCGACTTGTTGCCGGTGGTGAGCAGCATCAGCCCGAGCTTGTTGGAGACCGCCATCAGCGCCACGCCGCGCGTGCGCGACTGGATGTTTTCCTCGGTGATGTCGGCCGGCAGGTTGGCGAAGAGCGGCTCCAGCATCTCGCCGAAGCCCTCCACCGCCGGCGCGATCGGCAGCACGTCGTAGGCGACGCCGAGCCGCCTGGCGCAGTCCTCCGCGTCGCCGAGGCTGGTCTCGGCCGTGTAGCGGTAGGGCAGCATGATGGTGTGGACCCGCTCCGCCCCCAGCGCATCGACCGCCATCGCCGCGCGTGACGGCGGAATCGATGCCGCCCGACAGGCCCAGCACCACGCCCTTGAAGCCGTTCTTGTCGATATAGTCGCGCAGCCCCAGCACGCAGGCGCGCCAGTTCGCCTCCTGCAGCTTCGGCAGGTCGGCGCGCGGCCCCTCGGTGCAGCGCCAGCCGTCTTCGCCGCGCTCCCAGCGGGTGAGCACGATCGCCTCTTCGAACTGCGGCATCTGGAAGCCGAGCGTGCGGTCGCCGTTCAGCCCGAACGACGCCGCCGTCGAAGACCAGCTCGTCCTGCCCGCAGAGCTGGTTGGCGTAGATGATCGGCAGGCCGGTCTCCACGATGCGGCTCACCGCCACCTGCACCCGCTCCTCCGCCTTGTTCTGCCAATAGGGCGAGCCGTTCGGCACGATGAGAAGCTCCGCCCCGGTCTCCGCCAGCGTCTCCGTCACGTCGGAGATCCACAGATCCTCGCAGATCGGCAGCCCGAGCCTGACGCCGCGGAAATCCACCGGCCCCGGCAGCGGCCCCGGCTGGAAGACGCGCAGCTCGTCGAAGACGCCGTAATTCGGCAGCTCCACCTTGTGGCGGACGGCGGCGATCCTGCCCGCCGTCGATGAGGAGCACCGAATTGTGCAGCCCGTCCTCGTCGACCCACGGGCAGCCGACCACGATCCCCGGCCCGTCCCCGGTCGCGGCGGCCAGCGTCTCCGCCGCCTCGCGGGCGGCGATCTGCACCGCCGGCCGCAGCACCAGGTCCTCCGGCGGATAGCCGCACAGGAACAGCTCCGTCAGCACCAGCAGGTCGGCGCCCATCTCGCGCGCCTCGGCCCACGCCTCGCGCGCAATCTCCAGATTGCCGGCGATGTCGCCGACCGTCGTGTTGAGCTGCGCGACCGCGATGGAAAGTGCGTCAGGGGGCCTGTCGTTCATGTCCGCCGATTTAGCGGTTGCCGCCGAAAGCAGCAATGCGGCTGGGCGATATCAGCCAATCAGCCCGAAGCGGTCGAGGAGCGCCACGATCCACACCAGCCCTGCCAGGAAGAGCGCGAAAAACACGGCCGTTGAGCCGAGGTCCTTGGTGACGCGGATGGCCTCGTTGCGCTGCGGCGTGACGTGGTTGCACAGCCGCTCCACCGCCGTGTTGAGGAACTCCACCACCAGCACGAAAAGCACGCTGGCGATCAGCGCCAGCCATACCCAGACGTTCGTCGCCACGAAGAAGGAGACCGGCAGCAGCACCAGCGCGATGGCGATCTCCTGCTTGATCGCCGCTTCCGTCACCAGCCCTTCGCGCAGGCCGCGGGCCGAGTTCATGGCGGCGGCGCCGATGCGGGCGAGCCCGCCCTTGCCCGGAAGCGCCGACTGCGGTTGATGCCGCGGCGGTGCCTCGGCGCGCTTTGTCGCTTCCTGGAAGCTCCATCGTCATCAGGGTCAGCTCAGCGGCCTGCTTGCGTCGATTCGGCCCGACATAGCGCATCCGCCGCTCGATTCCGTTACCGTCCGCCCGCCCTCATTCCTGCGGGCTTTGCGGCAGCCCGTCGGCGATCTCGTAATAGTCGCCCTTCTCGGCGACGAAGATATGGTCGGTAAGGCGAAGGCCGGTCGGCTCGTCGAGGCAGCCCATGAAGATGGAGATTTTGTCCGAGCCCGGCCGCTCCCAGAAGAGATGCGCGCCGCAGACACTGCAGAAGCCGCGCCGCGCGTGCTCGGTGGCGAAGAACCAGATGGAGCATCTCCTCGCCCCGGAGCGTGAGACCGGCGCGGTCGATCCGGGTCGCGGCGGTGTAGTGACCGGACTGGCGGCGGCAGGACTTGCAGTGGCAGGCCTTGGCGGGACGAAAAGGACCGGTCGCGACAAAAGTCACGGCGCCGCAATTGCAGCGCCCGGTCAGACTGGTTATCCGACATATTTGCGGAAAAGCTCCAACGAGCGCGCCTTGGCCCGCTCGGCCGAGCCCGCCTCCCAATTGGCGCCGCCGTCGCGGTTGAAGGCATGGCCGGCGGGATAGGTGAAGATTTCCACGATGGAGGGCATCTGCGCGCGGATTTTCTCCACGTTCTCCATGGGGATCGACTGGTCCTTCTCGCCGAAATGCATCTGCACCGGGCAGCGCGGCTTCTCCGAGGCGCTGTCGATGATGCGGCCGCCATAATAGCAGGAGGCCGCGGCCACCCCGTCGAGCCGCGTCGCCGCCAGCCAGGCGAGCGAGCCGCCGAGGCAATAGCCCACCACGCCGACCTTGCCGGCGGAGGCCGCCGCCAGGCGCGCCGCCTCAATATCAAGCAGCATGGTGTCGAGGCCGATCTGGCCGGCGAGGCCGCGCCCCTCCTCCATGTCGGGCTGCGCATAGCCGCGGTCGAAGCCCGGCGAAGCGCGGTCGAAGATCGACGGGGCGACGCAGTAATAGCCCTCCTCCGCCCAGCCGTCGGTGACCTTGCGGATGTGCTCGTTGACGCCGAAAATCTCCTGGATGACCACCAGCCCGCCGCGATGCGGCTCGCTGTGCGGCGACGCCTCGTAGGCCTTGAAGACGTGCCCGTCGGACGCCTTCAGCTCGATCCACTGTCCCATGAGTTCCCCTAAGTTAGCTTCTCAGGCCCGCGCGGCCACCTTCACCTCGCGCGCGGAGCGCTCGCGCTTCAGCAGCTCGGCGATGAGGAAGGCGAGTTCCAGCGCCTGCTCGGCGTTGAGCCGCGGATCGCAGTGGGTGTGGTAGCGGTCGGAGAGGTTCTCCGCCGAGATGGCGCGCGCCCCGCCGGTGCATTCGGTGACGTTCTTGCCGGTCATCTCGACATGCACGCCGCCGGCATAGGTCCCCTCCGCGTTGTGCACGGCGAAGAAGTCCTCCACCTCGGAGAGGATGTTCTCGAACGGCCGCGTCTTGTAGCCGGCAAGGCTGATCGTGTTGCCGTGCATGGGGTCGCACGACCACACGACCTTGCGCCCTTCCCGCTCCACGGCGCGGATCAGCGCCGGCAGCCTGGCGCCGACCTTCTCCGCCCCGAAGCGGCAGATCAGCGTCAGCCGGCCCGGCCTCGTTCTCCGGGTTGAGGATGTCGATCAGCCGGAGCAGCCCGTCGGGCTCGAGCGACGGCCCGCATTTCAGGCCGAGCGGGTTCTTCACGCCGCGGCAGAACTCCACATGCGCGTGGTCGGGCTGGCGCGTGCGGTCGCCGACCCAGATCATGTGGCCGGAGGTCGCGTACCAGTCGCCGGAGGTGGAATCGACGCGCGTCAGCGCCTGCTCGTAGCCGAGGAGCAGCGCCTCGTGGCTGGTGAAGAAATCCGTCTCGCGAAGCTCCCGCTGCGCGTCCGGCTCGATGCCGATGGCGCGCATGAAGGCGAGCGTCTGGGTGATCTGGTCGGCCATAGCCTCGTAGCGCTCGCGCTGCGGGCTGTCGGCCACGAAGCCCAGCATCCATTGATGCACGTGGTCGAGGTTGGCATAGCCGCCCGACGCGAAGGCGCGCAGCAGGTTGAGCGTCGCGGCGGACTGCCGGTAGACCATCTCCTGCCGCGCCGGATCGGGCGTGCGCGATTCCTCGGTGAACTCCATGCCGTTGATGACGTCGCCGCGGTAGCTCGGCAGCTCCACGTCGCCCTGCTTCTCGGTCGGCGAGGAGCGCGGCTTGGCGAACTGCCCGGCAATGCGCCCGACCTTCACCACCGGCGAGGTCGCCGCGAACGTCAGCACCACCGCCATCTGCAGGAAGACGCGGAAGAAATCGCGGATGTTGTCGGCGCCGTGCTCGGCGAAGCTTTCCGCGCAATCGCCGCCCTGCAGCAGAAAGGCCTTACCGTGCGCGACGTCTGCAAGCTGCGCCTTGAGCTTGCGCGCCTCGCCTGCAAAAACCAGCGGCGGATAGGTGGCGATCCGGGCCTCCACCGCGGCCAGCGCCTCGGCGTCCGGATAGACCGGCACCTGCTCGATGGGCCTCGCCCTCCAGCTCGCCGGCGACCACTTCTTCTCGCTCATTGCTCCAACTCCGATACGCATGGGCCGCGCGACTGGCGAGCGGCCGAACCCCTTGTGATTGCTGGGGTCTATAGACCCTTTGGCGAGCGGGTGCCAACTTTTCGGGCTGCGGTCCGTATCCGGAATGGGGCAGAGTTCCATCTTCCGGTGCCCCGCGCTACCAAACGATCGCCAGAATGAGAAATATCGCGAGCCCGATCAGGAAACCACGAGGCGGCGGCGGCCACTCAGCAGCCGTTCTGTTGCTCCGGGCCAGGGCAACAAAGTAGGCAAGGAAGGCCGCTGCGACCATCGCGGCCAGGACCAGTCCTTTTGCGGTGACCGGCATATCTTGCGCTCCTGCCCCTCAAGTTCCCCAGTGTCCGCCAAGCATGGCCGAAGGGCGGCTGGGGGTAGGGCCAGCCTCCCGTATCGGTCAGGCCACGACGACGATGTGCTCGCCGCGGTCCAGCGCGGCGAGCATGTCCGACAATGCGGATTCGATCCGCTGCAGAAGCGCTTTGGCGCTGGCGTTGCCGATCCGGACCCAGACAATCGCCGGCCCATCGCGGTGAACCGCGCGCAGCGTGATGAAATCGGCGTCTTTGGTAATCAGCGCCGCGTCGATCGCCAGTGCTTTGCTCCAGATTTCACGATCCGGCGCACTGAGCATACCGAAGTCGCCGACGTGCTGAGCGTCATGGCCAAGCTCTCGGAGACGGCGGGAAAGTCTTGGCGGCAGTTGGGCGTCGACGAGGAACCGCACCTCTATCCCGTCTTGATGACCGGGTGGTCGCTCTGCTGTGCGGCAAACTCCAGTGCCGCGGCAATGTCCTCTGCCTCGAGGTATGGAAAGTCATCCAGGATATCGGCCGGGGTCGCTCCTCCCGCCAGCATGTCGAGAATGTCCGTCACGCGGATGCGCAGGCCACGGATGCAGGGGCGCCCGCCCAGGATTGCCGGGTCAGAAGTGATGCGGTCGAGGCGTTCGGTCATCGTGCACACGAGTTGCCGGATCGATGGGGATTTTCTATCCCATGACAAGAACATATTCCACACGGGACGCTTGGCCTCGTCCACGAACGAAATCTTATCCCCGCCCCTCGTGCCTCCCCTACAATCCCTCTCACCGCTCTTCGCCGGAGGGACCGTGTGGCCACCGGAACCATGTGGGAAGGGCGGGCGGCGCCCGTGGTGAGATTCGGTCGGTTCCGGCCGGCCGAGCCTCGGGGGTCCCGATACGTCCGCCCGACCGGGATGACCGGTCCGCCGCTAGTCGAGACGGCCTTAAGGGTGGGGTGCAGTCCGCTGGCTTCGGCCGGCACGAGGCGGCCCCATGCCGGAGAGTGGAAATCGGAGATCATAAAACGCCGTGCGGGGCGCCTGAGGGGCGCCACTACTTAACTTTTGCGAGGCACTCTTCAGGCGCCCCGCTCCCTCCTCGTGGGAGGAGGCGGACGAAATCAAAGCTCGGGCCATCCGGCCGCGAGGACGATGAGGCGTGTCCTGAATCTACCGCCCGAGATATCGGTCGATCTCCGGGTCGCGCCCCGTCCTGAGCACCTCCGCGGGCGGGCCGGCCGCGATCACCCGCCCCTCGGCGACGAACGCCAGCAGGTCGGCGATCCCCGCAATATCCTCCGGCGTATGGATGGAGAGGAGCACGGTCAGCCCCTCCTCGCGGCGGAGCGCGTCGATGAGCTGGATCATGTCGTGCCGCAGGCCCGGGTCGAGCGCGCCGAAGGGCTCGTCGAGCAGCATCAGCGGGCGGTGCCGCACCAGCGCGCGGGCGATCGCCACGCGCTGCCGCTGGCCGCCGGAAAGCTCCGCCGGGCGGCGCTTGGCCAAGGCCGGGCAGCCCGACCCGCTCCAGCGCCCCCTCCACCGCGGCGCGCTGCTCGGCGCTGAGGCGCAGCCGCGGGTCGATGCCGAGCCCGACATTCTGCGCGGCCGTCAGATGCGGGAAGAGATTGTGCTCCTGGAAGAGGATGGAGAGCGGCCGCTCGGCCGGCGCAAGGCCGAGAAGGTC
The DNA here is from genome assembly GCA_963801225.1 of uncultured Alphaproteobacteria bacterium. Classification (GTDB taxonomy): domain Bacteria; phylum Pseudomonadota; class Alphaproteobacteria; order Rhizobiales; family Afifellaceae; genus DASWJZ01. The sequence goes on along the minus strand of CAWDED010000007.1, from coordinate 185,895 downwards.
GCGGCCGGCGAAGCGTCAGCCGGCCGGCGCTCGGCTGCTCGAAGCCGGCGATGGCGTGGAGCAGCGTGGTCTTGCCGCCGCCCGACGGCCCGATCAGCCCGCAGAGCGCGCCCGCCGGCACGGCGAGCGTGTAGCAGGCGTGGAAGCCCGGATAGTCGAGCGTCAGGTCAGCGGCTTCGAGCAAGCGGGTCCTCCGACCATCTCTGCGCCGCCAGGAACAGCCCCAGCACCAGCAGCGCCAGCAGCAGCGCCACGGAGGCGGATTCGGCCATGCGGTAGGCGCCCATGCGCTGATAGAGGAGCAGCGGCAAGGTGAGGATGTTGCCGGAGCCGAAGAAGGCGGCGACGCCGAGGTCGCCGAGCGACAGCGCCGCGGCGATGGCGAGCGCCGCCAGGAAGCGGGCGGCGCAGCAGCGGCCAGTCGACCAGCTTGAGGCGCCAGAACGCCCGCAATTGCCGAGGCTGTCGGCCAGGCGGCCGTAGCGCTCGGCAGAGAGGATGAGCGGCGGCTCGACCTGACGCAGCGCGAAAGGAAGCGCCATCAAGCCGTTGACGACAATGATCAAAGGGATGGCCAGCGCGAACGGATCCAGCGATGGGGCGCAGCACGACGAAAAGCCCGGCGGAGACCGCGACCGGCGGCACGGCGAGGATCACGATCCCCGGCATGGTCATGGCCGCCGCCTGGGCCATGTGGCCCGAGGTGGCGAGCCGCCGCGCCGACGACAGCAAGCCCGAGCGCCAGCGCAAGCGAAAGAGCCGCGGCCGGAACCGCGATGGCGAAGCTGGTGGCGACCGCCTGCCCCACGTCGGGCCTCAGCAGGCTGGCGATGCGCCGCCAGGCCGGACAGGCCGACGGCAAGGAGCGGCGGCAGCACGAGCAGCGCGGCGACGGCGAGAACGGCGGCGTCGAACGCCCTGCACGGCCGGCTCCGCGGCGTCCGGCCGGGCGATGGCGGCGCCCGTCGACGGCGCTCTCGCCCGGGCGGCGCGCCAGCCACAGCACCGGCAGCGCGAAGCCGAGGCAGATCGCCACCTGCAGCAGCGCCAGCAGCCCGGCGCGGGCGAAATCGACGTCGAAGCGGACGGATTCGTAGATCGCCACCTCCAGCGTCGCGGCGCGCGGCCCCCCGCCCAGCATCAGCACCACGGCGAAGCTGGTGAAGCAGAGCAGGAAGATGAGCGCGGCCAGCGCCGGCGCCTCGCGGCGTGATGACCGGCCAGTCGACCAGGCGGAAGAGCGAGGCCGGCGGCATGCCGAGCTGCGCGGCAAGCCGCCAGTGCTCGCCCGGCACCGCGGCGAGCGAGGCGAGGAAGACGCGCGCGGCAAGCGGCGCGTTGAAGAAGACGTGGGCGATCAGGATGCCCGGCAGCCCGTAGAGCCAGCCGCCGAGGTCGAGGCCGACGGCGCGGGCGCCCTGCGCCCAGCCAGCCGGCGCGGCCGGCGACCGCCACGATGCCGAAGGCCGCCACCACCTGCGGCAGGACGCTGGCGAGGTTCAGCGCCGCGATGAAGGCGCTGCGGCCGGCAAAGCGCGCGCGCCGGGCCAGCGCCAGCGCCAGCGCCGCGCCGAGCGCGATGGAGAGCAATGTCGAGAGCGTCGCCTGCATGCAGCGTGAAGCGGACGACGCTGCCGACATAGCGCCACGGCAGCTCCGCCGGCTCCGGCCCCGCCGCGACCAGGATGCCGACGAAGGCGGCGATGACGATGCCGAAGATCACTGCCAGCGCCGCGAAGCCCGGAAGGCAGCTTCATGTGCACGGGCGACCGCCCCTCGCCCGAGGGAGAGGGGAAAAGCCAGGCCGTGTCTCATTTGCTCATGGCGGCGAGCCATTCGTCGATCCAGGCGCGGCGGTTCTCCGAGACCGCCTTCGGCGCCATGAAGAGCGACTTGTCCGGCGTCGGCAGCAGCGCGAACGCGTCCGGCAGTCCCTCCGCCGGCTCTTTTGCCGGATACATCCAGTTCCCCTCCGGGATCGCCGACTGGAACGGCTCGGAGAGCATGAACTGCAGGAACGAGCGGGCAAGCTCCGGATTGTCGGTGGTCTTGGTCATGGCGGCCACCTCGACCTGCATCCCGTGGCCCTCGGAGAAGATGGCGGCGTGCTTGGTGGCGTCGCCCTCCACCATCACGTGGTAGGCCGGCGACGTGGTGTAGGAGAGCACCATGTCGGCTTCGCCTTCCAGGAACAGGCCGTAGGCCTCCGACCAGCCCTGCGTGACGGTGACGATCTTGGGCGCCAGCTTCTTCCAGGCCTCGCCGGCCTTGTCGCCGTAGACGTCGCGCATCCACAGGAGCAGGCCGAGCCCCGGCGAGGAGGTGCGCGGGTCCTCGATCACGATCTTCGGCCCGTCGGCGGAATCGACCAGCTCCGCCATGCTGGCGGGCGGCTTGGCAAGCCTCGTCTCGTCATAGACGAAGGCGAGCCAGCCCCAGTCGAACGGCAGGAACGTGTCGTCGGTCCATTCGACCGGCAGGTCGAGGGTCCGCCGGTGTCGACCCCGTGCGGCTGGAACAGCCCGGTCGCCTCGGCGTCGGCCATCAGGTTGGTGTCGAGGCCGAGCACCACGTCCGCCTTGGTCCCCTCGCCTTCCAGCTTGAGGCGCGACAGGAGCGTGCCGGCGTCGTCGGTCGTCACCCATTCCAGCGTGCAGCCGCAGTCTTCCTCGAAGCGCTCCTTGATGGTGCCGCCGGGACCGTATTCGCCTGGAGAAGGAGCTGTAGGTATAGACGGTTAGCGTCGGCTTCTCGTCTTGCGCCTCAGCAGGCCCGGCGGCCAGCGCAAGGGCGAGCGCCAGAGCGGCGGCTCGCGACAGCATTTCAAACATCGGCTTCTCCTTCCGGAAACGAAGTTGGAATCCGGGGCGGCCGACGATTTCGCGGATGAAAGCTTTCGGGTGAGGCACGATCTCAATCCCTCCGCCGGCATGATCCGGATCAGGTTCGACGGGTCGGCGGAGATCTCCGCCTCTCAGCCCCTAGGGCACCCCGTGAGACGGGAGGGAACCTAAGGCCACGTGCGGCGCAGCGCAAGGCATCAGGCAGTGCAGGCGATATGCGGTCGGAAATCGCCGATCCGATTCACAAAGGTTAAAGCCGCCGGTGGCCCGTTGCCGATAAAGTGCGGGCTCGTTGTCGAAGGGAAACGGCCCAATGCACGAACAACCGGAGTTCATACGGGCCCTCATCATGAAGGCCGTGAGACGCTACATTGCGGACGCCATCCGATCGCGCTCGCTGGTTTCCGCCTCCGCCTGCGCGGCCGATATTCTTGCGACCTATCCGACCTGTGGGCTGGACAGGAAGGCCTTGACCGACGAGGTCATCCTGGCGGCCGCCAAGGCGGGCGTGCCGGTGCAAACCGGCCCCTCGCTGCAGGATACGCGCCTCGCCCGCACTTGACGGCCGGAGCCGAGACAAGGCGGCTCGAAACGCCCAAAGTCCGGTCTCCGCAACGCTGCGCGTCACGCGGGCCCCGCGACTGACCCGACCCGAGCTCGCCCGCGCCACCGGCGGGGCTCGAAAGACCGGGCGAAAAAATGCTAATGTTCGGCAAGACAAGCTCCAACGGTCGCGCATCGCGGGCAGACGCCCGGCGCGACCCCAGTTCGGGAGGATGGCGTGTTAGGTCTCAGCATCTGGAAACTTCTCATCATCGGCGCGCTCGTCGTGGTGCTGTTCGGCAAGGGCAAGGTCTCCGACCTGATGGGCGACCTGGCCAAGGGCATCAAGAGCTTCAAGAAGGGCATGGCCGAGGACGACGACGAGCCGAAGGTCATCAACCAGAAGCCGGCGGAGACCGTGGCGGCCAAGGAAAACGTCAGCGGCTGACGCAGGCTTTTTGCGTACCGGAGGGCGAGGCCCCGGTCCCAGAGTCAGGCCAAGCTCGCCTCCGCCAGGTGGCGGCTATTGCCGCGCCTCGATTGCCGGTCCCGCCGCCACGTCGCCCGGGGCGATGCCGAGCTCGTCGCTCAGCCCGCCGTTGATCTCCAGCACGAAGCGCACCGGGCCTTGCGAGGGGACCGATTTCTCCGACAGCGGCGTGGTCCGCTTGGCGATGGATTCGATGGTGCCGTCGGCTTTGATGAAAAGCATGTCGAGCGGGATGTAGGTGTTCTTCATCCAGAAGCTCGCCGGCCGCTCCGTGCCGAAATCGAACAGCATGCCTTCGTCTGCCGGCATGTCGCGGCGGAACATGAGGCCGAGCTGCTGCGCACGCGGGGTATCGGCGATCTCCACCTGAAAGACGTGCTCCCCCTTGGCGCTATCGATGACGAGCTTTTCCCGCTCCGCGGCGGGAAGGCTGGAAGAGGTGGAGGAGAGGATAAGGAACGCCGAGAGAAGGGCGAAACGCAGCGCGCTCATGATGTTGGCCGGATGTTGCTAGTGGCGGCTCTCTCTTAGCGGAGAGCCGCCCACCACCGAAAGCACGTTTCAGTGCGACGAGGGAAGCTGTGCGCCCGTATGCGGTCGGATCTCGGCGGCCGTCTTGCCCTTGGGGCCTTCGCCGTAGCGCACCTGCACGACCTGGCCGGGGCGCAGCTCCGTCATGCCGTAGCGCCGCAGCGTCTCCATGTGCACGAAGATGTCGGGCATGCCCTCGCCTTCGGTCACGAAGCCGTAGCCGCGCATGCGGTTGAACCACTTGACCGTGGCTGTGACGAGCGGGCTTGTCGGCGTGACGGCCGAGCGCTGACGCGTCGGCGGCATCTGCGCAGGATGCGTCGCCGTCGACTCGTCCATCGACAGAATCCGGAAGGCCTGCAGGCCCTTCTGCCGCTCTTGAACCTCGCAGACGACACGCGCGCCCTCGTAGGCGGTTTGATAACCGTCTCGACGCAGACAAGTCACGTGCAGCAGGACATCTGGCATGTCGCTATCGGGTACGATAAACCCGTAACCCTTCGCGACATCGAACCACTTGATGACGCCGGAGATCTCAACGAGATCGACAGGTGCCTCTTCCTGCGGCGATAGATCGGGCGTGGTGTCGGCGGTCGGTTTGGCCCCCATATAACAACTCCATCCGAGCCCTCATCATCTCCGGTCAGCCGCCTTCTGTCGCGTCCGCATCTTGCGGCTTTCCAGATTCGATTCGAACAGTAACATTGCTGCCACACTTCCAGGCCGACAAATCTGCCACACTCCGTGATTGCTGAACGTCTAATTAACAAGCTGTGGATAGAGCGCGGCGAAGACCGACCCGATGGGACGGTGCAAGACGACGTCGGCGTGGGGATCGAGCGGTGTCGCTTCACGATTGATGATGGCGAGCGGCACGCCTGCACGCCTCGCAGCAACTGGCAGCGCTCGCCGCCGGCTGAACCTGCAACGATGAACCGAGCACGATGAAAAGGTCGGCGCTTTCCGCGTAGCGCCATCGCCGATCGCAGCGCGTCGCTCCGGCACCTGCTCGCCGAACGAGATGACCGCCGCCTTGACCAGCCCGCCGCAATCGCATCGCGGCGACGCGCCGGTCTCGTCGATGATGCGACGCGCCTCGGCAATGGTCATCGTCGTTCCGCATTCGACGCATCGCCCGCGCGTGCCGTTGCCGTGGATCTCGATGAGTTGCTCCGCCTTCAGCCCGGCGCGCTGATGCAGGCCGTCGATGTTCTGCGTGATGACGACGGCGAGCCTTCCTTCATCCGCCAGCTGCGCCAGGCCGCGATGGCCGGCATTCGGCTCCACCGTCGCGAACTTTTCGTTCGACACGAAACGGCGGCGCCAGTCCTCCAGCCGCGCCTCCTCCGAGGCGACGAACTCCTGGTAGGTGATCGGCTTCATGCGGCTCCAGATTCCGCCCGGGCTGCGAAAATCCGGAATGCCCGACTCGGTGGAGATGCCGGCGCCGGTCATGGCCACGATGCGCCGCGACGCAGCGATCAGCTGGCTCAGCTCTGCAATTTCGCCATTGTCTAGCGTGTCCGGCTGCATATCTTCTCCGCGAAACAAAGGGAGCGCGCCCATGCGATACCTTCATACAATGGTCCGCGTCACCGACATCGACCAGTCCCTCGACTTCTATTGCAACAAGCTCGGCATGACGGAGGTGCGGCGGTACGAAGACGAGAAGGGCCGCTATACGCTCGTCTTCCTTGCCGCGCCGGAAGACGAGAGCGCCGGCAAGGAGAAGAAGGCGCCGCTCCTGGAGCTCACCTACAACTGGGATCCGGAGGATTATGGCGGCGGCCGCAATTTCGGCCACCTCGCCTTCGAGGTCGACAACATCTACGACACCTGCCGCCGGCTGCAGGAGGGCGGCGTGACCATCAACCGCCCGCCGCGCGACGGCCACATGGCGTTCGTCCGCTCGCCCGACAACATCTCCATCGAGCTGCTGCAGAAGGGTTCGGCGCTCCCCTCCGAGGAGCCGTGGGCCTCGATGCCGAACACCGGCAAATGGTGACCGGCGCGGCGTCCCGGCGCCGCATCCGTCCGGCTCGTCATGGCTGATCCCTCAAACGGCTTTGCGAGCCGCGCGCTGCGGGCGACCCGGCGCGGCCTCGCGCGCGTTGCCGGCATCGTTGCTTTGCCGTTCCGGCGCCTCGGGCGCTGGTACGTGCGCCGCGGCTGGATTCTACGGTTGGCCGTCGGCGCCGTCTTGCTCCTCGTCATCGGCCTTTACGGCTACTTCTTCTGGTCGACCCAGCGCTGGACGGGCTTCGATCCGGATTACGTGGCCGTCGCTCGACCTGACGCCGCCGAGCAACGCGGTGGCGACGAGCGGAACCGGCGGCGTGGTGAGTGGGCAAGCCGACGAGCCGCAGACCTGTCGGCGCTCGGCGATCGTCGACGTGACGGCCGATCTCATCGACTTCAACGTCAACCAGAACGCCTGGATCTCCTCGATGGTCCTCTACAAGCTCGGCTTTTTCGGGATCGACTGGGAGCACACGCCGTTCTTCGACAACAAGGCCTCCTTCCAGCGCGGCGTGAACCAGGCGGTGCGGCGCACGGCCGTGGAGCTGGTCGACACGCTGGGGCGGGTGCGCGGAACCTCGCAGGTCGACCAGGACCTGCAGGACGCGCGCGGCAACCTGCAGTTCGACGAATATTCCTGGTATTTCGGCCTGAGCCCGTTCGGCCCCAAGACGCCCACGCCGAGCTACTATCGCGCCGCCATCAAGGACCTGCGGGCTTTCAACGACCGGCTGGCGCAATGCCAGGCCCTCTTCGACGCGCGCGCCGACAACCTGCTGCAGTTCCTCGATCGCATCGCCAACGACATCGGCGCCACCTCGGCGATCCTGCGCGACCGCTCCGAGCACTACAACGGCGGCTGGTTCGATACCCGCGCCGACGACCGCTTCTGGTTCGCCTACGGCCAGCTCTACGGCTATTACGGCATCCTGGCCGCCGCGGGCGCCGATTTCCACGATGTCATCGCCCAGCGCGACCTCGGCCAACTCTGGTCGACGCTCGAGGACCAGCTGCGCGCGGCGCTCAACATCCAGCCCTTCATCATCTCCAACGGCGCCGAATCCGGCTGGCTGATGCCGTCGCACCTGGCCACGATGGGCTTTTATGTCCTCCGGGTGCGCTCGAACCTGGTCGAGGTGCGGCTGGTGCTCGACCGCTGAGCGTCATTTCGCCCTTCGCGGGGCGCCGCCGCGCCACCATATCGGTCGGTCGCCGCCGCGGCTTGTCGGCCCGCAGCGCTCCGCCTATAAGGCCCCCGCATTTTGCGCCCATCGTCTAGCGGTCCAGGACGCCGCCCTTTCACGGCGGAAACAGGGGTTCGATTCCCCTTGGGCGTACCAAATGCCGAGCACAGCCAGCCGGGCTATGCCATGGGGGGCGCTTTGACGCGGTCGTATGACGCACCTCCGCGCCGTTACCGGCTGAGGCCGCTGTCAAAGCCACGCCTCGTCTCGCTCATGCCCTCCTCGCGGTTCCGTATCTTCCTGATGCGACATGTCTTTGGCTACGAGATCGACCCGACGGCGCAGATCGGCTTCGGCACGATCATTCAGGTCGCCCGGTTCACCGCCGGACCCCATGTGAGAATTGGCCGCCACAATCGTTTCAAGGGTCCAATGAGCGTCACCATCCAAGCCGGCGCCGGAATTGGCGGCCACAACATCTTTCATTGCGGCTGGTGGTCCAACTCGGCCCGCCGCCCAGAAGAATACGCCCGCACACTCGTTGTCGGCCGCGACGCGGTCATCACGTCGGAGCATCGCTTCGACTGCATCGGATCGCTCACCGTTGGCGAGCGCACCGTGATCGCTGGCCTCGGGTCGCAGTTCTGGACCCACGGCGCCGGTTTTGCCGGAGAGCGAACAGTCACGATCGGCGCCGACTGCTATGTCGGCTCTGCGGTCCGGATTGCCCCGGGATCGCGGATCGGCAACGACAACGTCGTGGCCATGGGCGCCGTCCTGGCCGGCGATTTCTCCGGCATGACCAAATCCCTGATCGGCGGCGTTCCGGCCAAGGTGATCGCCCCCCTGGAGAATGGATGGCGTAACCGCGCTGCACCGGTGGCCGACGGCACCTGAGGCCACTTCAGACGCCCCCCCGTGCATTACTACGGTCGGATACCGCTTTTCCTTGTCCTGCTGGATTTTGTTGGCCCTGCTCTCGTTCAGCCGCCGTTCATGCGGCGGGGATTAGGCGGAACACTTGACCCCGATCAACGTTCTTGTAGGCGCGCCGCGCGATGCATTGCGCCGAGCAAGCGCGATTTGGAATGGATTCGAGAATCATGAGCATTCGACGCAGCATAGCTGCCGTTCTCGGTGCCGCGGTGCTGTTTGCGGCAGCGGATTTGGCCGAGGCGCAGACAATCGCCTATGCGGTGCCCGGAACCACCAACCTGCGTGGCGACCCCAGCACCAACTATCCGCCGATCGGCAGCGTCTACGGCGGGACGCAGGTCTACGTGGAGTACCGCGAATACGGGTGGTGCCTCGTCACGGTCAACGGCCGGCGGGGCTATATGGCGCAGTCGCGCCTTAGCTTCGCCCAGGGGCCGATCATCGTCGCTCCGCAGCCCCGCTACGTTCCGGTCCCGCAGCCCCGCTACGTCCCGGTCCCGCAACCCTATTTCGGCTTCGGCTTCGGCTTTGGCGGCGGTTACGACTCCGACCACCGCCACGATAGGAGGGACCACGACGATAGGCCCCCGAGGGACCACGACGGCGGCCACGGTCACGGCCACGGCAACAACGACGAGTGGAACACGGATGCCCCCCGCCGGGGCAACGAGGAGCCTTACTGGAAGCGCATGGACGAGAGGGGCTAAGCCTCTCGACGGAACTGGGCACCCGGAGATCGCGGCCGTCTGACACTGCCCGACGCGAGTGGCCCGGGACTTGCGTGGCGGCCCAGGATACTCTCTGCCGGAGAGACGTGGGCCCGTCATGACCAAGCCACTTTCCCTTATGCCGCTGGGGTGTTCGCCCCGAACCTCGACGCGACCGACGGATTTCGGCAGCTTGCAGGGAAATGGAATGTCCCGGGCGGATTCGTCGCGATGAGCAAGTCGACCAAAGCCAAGCTGATCCACCAGGCGATCGCCGACGACATCGTGCACGGCCGCCTGCTGCCGGGCTCGACGCTCGACGAGACGAAGATCGCCGCGCGCTTCGGCGTGTCGCGCACGGTCGCCGATTTTTCCGGCGTATAGGCGAATTCCTTGCACGCGGCGGTGGTCGGCATGCCGGCCACGTCGATGTTGTCCTTCACCGCGAAGGGCACGCCCCAGAGCGGCATTGCGACGGGATCGAAGGGCGGCAACGCCTGCGCGGCGCGCCGGGCGTCGGCGCGGGAGACCATGGAGATGAAAATCCCCGGTTCTGCGACGCGCCCGATTGCCGCGTAGACGCGCTCGACGATGTCGGCGGGGCCGGTGCCCCGCCGGTAGAGGGCATGCAGATGCGGGATGTTGATGTCGGGCACGCCAGCCTCGTGTCGCAAAAAAATCGCCGCCTGGGCGGCAGGTATTCAGCATGCAAGGAGTCAGCCAGACAAGGCCGCCCGGCGGCTGCGCCGCGCCTGGCGCCAAGGCGATACTGGCCCCGCCCTTGCAAGCCTTTGACGATTGCGCCAGTTCGGTGCAGCATCACCGGCATCTGTGGGACGGGGATATCCATGAAAAAAGCGATTGCGATTACGATTCTGTCCGGCTTCCTGCTGGCGGCCTGCCAGGGCGAGAAGGGTCCGGCCGGACCCGCCGGATCGGCTGGGCCAGCCGGACCGGCCGGGCCGGTGGGAGAGGCAGGACCGGTCGGCCCTGCCGGGCCCGCGGGACCTGCTGGGCCCGCCGGACCGGCAGGCGACACCGGACCTGCTGGGCCAGTCGGGCCGGCAGGCCCCGCCGGGCCCGCCGGACCGAAAGGCGACACCGGCCCTGCCGGGCCAGTAGGAGCGGCCGGGCCAGCCGGGCCGGCTGGGCCAGCCGGGCCGGCAGGCGCAGCCGGGCCAAAGGGCGATACCGGCATGTCCGGCGCCAGCCTGCGCATGGTCACCGGCGCCGGCGATGTCAGCTGCGATGCCGGCGAGGTCATGGTCAGCGCGCTTTGCGTCGGTGCGTCGGGCGATGCCCTTCAGACCACCGACACCGGCGCTTCGTGCAGCAGCGGGAGCGTCAGAATCGCCTGCATGGCGCAGTAGGACCTGAGAAAACGCCGCGCCGCCTGTCCGGGCGGCGCGGCCCTAGCTGCCTGACGCCGGTTGCGGCTCAGAGCCGCCCGTCGGGCTCGGCTGCATCGAGAATGCGCAGCTGCGGCCGCGCCGAGCCTCCCCAATGATCGAGCGAGAGCGTCCCCGCCACGTGCAGCGGCTTGCCGCGCGCGGCGAGCAGCGCCTGCCCGAGCGGCGTCTCGGCAGCGCGGAAGGCAATGGCCTTGAGGCGCCCTCCTCCGCCTGACATCAGCCCCACACGCACATGCCCGTTGCCGGCCTTGTCCGCGAAGGCGACGCGATGCGCCGGAAAGGCGAAGACGGGCGCCGGGTTGGCGTTGCCGTAGGGCCCGGCGTGCTCCAGCTCCTCCACCAGCGACACCGTCGCGCCGCTCTGGCTGAGTGCTGCGTCGATCTCCAGGGTCCGCTCCGCGTCCGCGGCAGCCCGGACCTGGCGCGACAGCTTTTCCTCCAGGAACGCGCGGAATGCACCGAGCCGGTCGCGATCGAGCGTGATGCCGGCCGCCATGGCGTGGCCGCCGCCCTTGATGAGGATGCCTTCCTCCAGCGCCGCGCGCACGGCGGAGCCCAGATCGACGCCGGGAATGGAGCGGCCGGAGCCGGAGCCGACATTGCCGCCGTTCCAGCCGATCGCGAATGACGGCCGCCCGAAGCGCTCGCGGAGCCGCGCGGCGACGAGCCCGACCACGCCCGGATGCCAGCCCTCGCGGCTCGCCACGATAACCGGGGGCCCCTCGCCTGATCCGATCTCCTGCTCGGCCTCGGCAAGCGCTTCGGCGACGGCGGCCTGCTCGATCGCCTGACGCTCGGCGTTCAGCCGGTCGAGCAGGGCCGCGATGCGCTCCGCCTCCGCGGGGTCGTTGGTGGTGAGGAGCTTCGCGCCAAGCGTCGCATCGCCAATGCGGCCACCGGCGTTGATGCGGGGACCGAGCAGGAAGCCGAGATGCCCGCAATCGGGCGGGCTCTTCAGCCGCGACGCCATGATCAGCGCCCGCATGCCCGACCCGCTCGGTGTGGCGGAGCGCGATCAGCCCCTTGTTGACCAGTGCGCGGTTCAGCCCGACGAGGGGAACCACGTCGCAGACCGTGCCCGAGCGCGGCGAGGTCGAGGAAGGTCAGGAGGTCCGGCAACACGCCGGTATGGCCGCGGCGCCGCAGCTCGCGCAACAGCGCAACGGCCGCGAGGAACGTGACGCCGACGGCGGCGAGATGCCCCTGCCCGGAGGCATCGTCGCGGCGGTTGGGATTGACGATGGCCGTCGCCGGCGGCAGCGCCACGCCCGTCTGGTGATGGTCGAGCACGATCACGTCGACGCCGCGCGACCGCGCCCGCTCCAGCGCCTCGAAGCTGGTGGAGCCGCAATCCACGCAGGCGATCAGCGTGGCACCTTCGTCGATCAGCGTGTCGACCGCTTCCGGGTTGGGGCCGTAGCCCTCGAAGATGCGGTCGGGGATGTAGATGCGCGGCACGATCCCGAGAGCAGTGAGCACGCCGTAGAGCAGCGCGGCGGAGGTGGCGCCGTCCACGTCGTAGTCGCCGAAGATCGCGACGGATTCCTGCCGGGCGACCGCGTCGGCGAGCCGCGCGGCCGCCTTATCCATGTCGGTGAGCGACGACGGATCGACCAGGTCCTGCTTCAGCGAGGGCGAGAGGTAGGCTTCCACCTCGTCGAGCCCCAGCCCGCGCCCCGCCAGTACCCGCGCCAGGCTTTCGGAGGCGAGCCCGCGCTGGGCGATGGCGGTTGCGACCGCCTCGCCGCGCGGATCGAGCCGCGCGTGCCACGCCCGCCCGGTGAGCGAGCGCGAAACGCCGAGGAAATGGCGCTCCTGAGGCGCAAGCGCTGCGGCGAATCCCTGCATGGCGCGATTATCGTTGTTCGAGCGGCGGGCGTCGAACGCAATCTGGACCGCTACGCAGGCGAGCGGACCGTCCGCCAGCGGTAGAGCGCCACCAGAGCCCAGGCTGCCTCGACCACGCCGAACGGCCATGTTCCCGCGAGAAAGCCGTAGAGGGACGCGAGCCCGCAGGCTCCGGCGAAGGCCAGCACAAACCAACGGCTGCGGCGTTCCAGCGCATAGAAGACCAGCATCGCGGTGACGGCGAGGAGGCCGAAAAGCGTCAGCCCGTCCACCGGCGGCTCACGCGTCTCGCTTATGCTTCGCCCGCACCCAGCGCTGCGTGCCGGTCTTGGAGCGGGTGGCGATGGAGAAGGTGGTGGCGCGCTCCGGGTCGAGCCAAACGCCCGGCAGCAGGCTGCCGTCTGTGATCCCGGTTGCGGCAAACAGCACGTCGCCGGACGCCATGTCTTCGGCCGTATAGACCTTGTTGCGCTCGGCGATGCCGTGCTCCTCGGCGCGCCGCCGCTTCTCGTCGGTGTCGAGGATGAGCCGGCCGCACATCTGGCCGCCGATGCAGCGCAGCGCCGCCGCCGCCAGCACCCCCTCCGGCGCGCCGCCGCTGCCGAGATAGATGTCGATGCCGGTGGTGCCCGGTTCGGTGGTGTGGATGATGCCCGCCACGTCGCCGTCCTGGACAAGCCGGATCGACGCGCCGGTGGAACGGACGGCTTCGACCAGGGCCGCGTGGCGCGGCCGGTCGAGGATGCAGGCGGAGATGTCGGCCGGCTTGACGCCCTTCGCCGCCGCGACGCGGCGGATGGCCTCGTCCGACGGCATGTCGAGATCGACCAGGCCCGGCGGATAGCCCGGACCGATGGCGATCTTGTCCATGTAGATGTCCGGCGCGTTCAGCAGCCCGCCGCGCCGCGTCACCGCGATGGCAGCAAGCGAGTTCGGCAGGTTTTTCGCGCAGAGTGTCCGCCCGTCGAGCGGGTCGACCGCGATGTCGACCTCGTCACCCTGCCCGGTGCCGATCTCCTCGCCCACGAAAAGCTTGGGCGCGGCATCGCGCTCGCCCTCGCCCACCACGATGCGGCCGCGAACGTTGAGACCGCTCAGCTCGCTCCACATGGCATCCACGGCGGCCTGGTCGGCCAGTTGCTCGTCGCCGCGCCCGCGCGCCGCCGCCGCGGCCATCGCGGCGCGCTCGGTGACCCTCACCAGCTCAAGCGTCAGGATGCGATCCAAGGCCCCCTCCTCTGCCGCATTCCCTGACGCGGCCGCTACAGCGCCTCGATGCGGATCATCTGCGTCGGCCCGTAGACTTCGCCGCCCGCCTCGATATTGGCCAGCGCGCTGCGGATCGACTGCTCCGTTGTGGCGTGCGTGATGATGGTCACCGGCTGCGCCTCCTCCGTGCCGCGCTTCGGCGCGGTGCCGATCGGCCGGTTCCGCTGCACGATGGAATCGAGCGAGATGCCGGCCTCCGCCATGCGGCCGGCGATCGACGCGAAGGCGCCGGGCACGTCCCGCACCTTCAGCCGCAGATAATATCCGCCTTCGTGTGCGCGCATGCGCGCCCGCCGGTAAGGCTCAAGCGTTGCGGCCGGCCGCCCGAGCGGCGGCACGCGCACGCCGCGCGCCAGATCGATGACGTCGCCGACCACCGCGGAGGCCGTGGCGTTGCCGCCCGCGCCGGGACCGGAGAGCATGACCGAGCCGATGAAATCGCCCTCCACCGCCACCGCGTTGGTGACGCCGGAGATGCGGGCGATATCGCAGTCGCGCGGAACCATGGTGGGGTGGACGCGCTGCTCGATGCCGGTCTCGGTGCGCTGCGCCACGCCCAGCAGCTTGATGCGGTAGCCGAGCTCCTCCGCCTGGGCCAGGTCCTCCGAGGTGATGCTGGAGATGCCCTCCACGTAGACCGACTCGCTGTCGATCTCCGTGCCGAACGCGATGGAGGTGAGGATGGCGAGCTTCTGCGCCGTGTCGAGACCTTCCACGTCGAAGGTCGGGTCGGCTTCCGCGTACCCCAGCCGCTGCGCCTCCTTCAGCGCGTCCTCGTATTCGGCGCCGGCCTCCATGCGCGACAGGATGAAATTGCAGGTGCCGTTGAGGATGCCGTAGAGGCGCGACATCCGGTTGCCGGCCAGCGCCTCGCGCAGCGTCTTGATGATGGGGATGCCGCCGCCCACCGCCGCCTCGAAGCTCAGCTCCGCCCCGCGCTCCTCGGCAAGCGCGGCGAGCGTCACGCCGTGCGCGGCGAGCATGGCCTTGTTGGCGGTCACCACGCTCTTGCCGGATTCCAGCGCCGCCTGCACGCTGGCGAGCGCCACCCCGTCGGCACCGCCGATCAGCTCGACGAAGACGTCGATCGAATTGGCGCGCGCCAGACCGACCGGGTCGTCGTGCCAGGCGATGCCGTCCATGTCGAAGCCGCGGTCGCGCGACCGGTCGCGGGCGCTGACGGCTGCCACGCGAACGGAACGGCCGAGCTGCGAGGCGATGGCGTCGCCCTGCCCTTGCAGGAGCCGCGCGACGGACGCACCCACGGTCCCCAGTCCCGCGATGCCGAGCCTGAGCGGTTCGTTCATAAGCTACTGTCCGAAAAAGCTAAAATCAGCGGCTGGCGCTGAGCGACACGACGTTGTGCAACGTTTTGTCGGCCGAGGCAAGGAAACGGCCGATGTTGCGCGCCGCCTGGCGGATGCGCTGCTCGTTCTCCACCAGCGCGATGCGCACATGCAGCTCGCCGTGCTCGCCGAAGCCGAGTCCGGGCGCCACCGCTACGTCGGCCTTCTCGATGAGGAGCTTGGAGAACTCCACGCTGCCGAGCTCCGCAAACCGTTCCGGGACAGGCGCCCAGGCAAACATCGAGGCGCTCGGCGCCGGGATCGGCCAGCCGGCGCGGGTGAAGGAATCGACCATCACGTCGCGCCGTCTCTTGTAGGTGGCGCGCATCTCCTCGATGCAGTCGCGTCGGCCCGTTGAGCGCCGCCGCGGCCGCCACCTGGATCGGCGTGTAGGCGCCGTAATCGAGATAGGATTTCACCCGCGCCAGCGCCGCGATCAGTCGCTCGTTGCCGACGGCGAAGCCGATCCGCAGCCCCGGCATGGAGAAGGTCTTCGACATGGAGGTGAACTCCACCGCCACGTCGGTGGCGTCCGGGCACCTGCAGCACCGAGGGCGGCGGGTTGCGCTCGTCGAAATAGACCTCCGCGTAGGCGAGGTCGGAGAGCACGTAGAACTCGTGCTTGCGGGCGAAGGCCACCACGTCGCGATAGAAGTCGAGATCGGCGACCGACGCGGTCGGGTTGGCCGGGTAGCAAAGAATGACTGCGATGGGGCTCGGGATGGAGTGATGCACCGCCCGCTCCAGCGCGCGGAAGAACTCCGGCCCGGGCTCCGCCGGCACGTGGCGGATGGCGCCGCCGGCCATCAGGAACCCGAAGGCGTGGATGGGATAGCTCGGGCTCGGCACCAGCACCACGTCGCCCGGCGCGGTGATCGCCTGCGCCATGTTGGCGAAGCCCTCCTTGGAGCCGAGCGTGGTGATGACCTGCCGCTCCGGATCGAGCTTCACGCCGAAGCGGCGGCCGTAATAGGCGGCCTGGGCGCGGCGAAGGCCGGCGATGCCGCGCGAGGCGGAGTAGCGGTTGGTGCGCGGCTTGGCGACCGTCTCCACCAGCTTGTCGAGGATGTGCTGCGGCGTCGGCATGTCGGGATTGCCCATGCCGAGGTCGATGATGTCGGCGCCTCCGGCCCGGGCGGTCGCCTTCAGCCGGTTGACCTCTTCGAACACGTAAGGCGGCAGCCGCCTGATCTTGTGGAAGTCGTTCATCGTCGCGCGCCGTGATTCAGCTCAGCTTTCCCAATTCTGCCTTAGCATGATCTTCAGGCGGGGAACCGGTCCGCTTTCGGGACCATGCTCTAATCCCCCAGCGGACAAACCGCTAGCGGCGTAACGCCCCGGCGCCGGCGGCCGCAGCAAGACGCTGCAGCTCGGCGGCGCGGGCCTCCAGCGCCGCAATCTCGGCCGGATCCGCGCTCTCCGCCCTTTGCTTGGCGACCAGATCCAGCTGCGCTTCGATGGCCGCCACGTCGGCAACGCTGCGCGGCTCCGGCCGGGCGGCAAGCTCCGCGAAGCTTGGCGCAGGGGCAATTGCCGGCGCTGCGGCGGTTGTGGCGGGTGCCGGCTGCCCGGCCGCCGGCGGCTCGGCGACCACCAGGGAATCGCTCTGGGTTGCGGCAATCCGCGGCCCGAAGCCCGGCGCGGTGCACCCCGCGAGCGCCAACGCCAGCACTGCCGGCCCAAAAGGGCTTGAAACCGACAGGAGTTGTTCAGAGATTCATATGCTAACTCGTGGGTGGCGCGGCGGCGATCGTATGCCATCGATTGTGTTATAATTCTACACTTCAGCCGCGAATATGGCCAACAGGGGCGGTGTCAAGCAGAGTATGGCAGAGGGCAAGGACAGTACAGGCGACGGGAAGGCCCCGGTCCCTTCACCCTATCTGGTTCGCGACCAGGAAGCTTTCGCGCGCAATCTCACCCGCGCCGCGGAACAGGGAAGCCGCGCGCTCACCGCCTATTTGAAGACGCACCAGAACGGCAAGGCGGACGCTCTGGCGGAGCTGTCGACCGAGGTCCTCAAGACGCTGAGCAAGATCGGCGAATACTGGGCCGCCGATCCGAGCCGGCTCATGGAGGCGCAGACGCGCCTCTTCACCAATTATTTCGCCATCTGGCAGAACGCCATGGCCCAGGCGGCCGGCGCGCCGCCGCCTGCCCCCGCGTCGCCGGGGGACAAGCGCTTCAGCGATCCCGACTGGTCGGAAAACCCGATGTTCAGCGCGCTGAAGCAGCTCTATTTGGCAACCTCGAACTGGGCCGAGGAGCTGGTCGACGAAGCCAAAGGCGTGGACGAGGCGACGCGGCACAAGGCGCATTTCTACCTGCGCCAGATCAACAACGCGCTGGCGCCGTCGAACTTCCTGCTGACCAACCCGGAGGTCCTGAAGACCACCGCCGCCTCCAGCGGAGAGAACCTCGTCAAGGGCATGCGCATGCTGGCGGAGGACATGGAGGCCGGCAAGAGCGTGCTGCAGCCGCGCCAGACCGACAGCAAGGCCTTCGTGCTTGGCGAGAACATCGCCACCACGCCCGGCAAGGTGGTCTTCCAGAACGACCTCTTCCAGCTGATTCAGTACGAGCAGACGACGCCGACGGTCTACAAGCAGCCGATCCTCATCATCCCGCCCTGGATCAACAAGTTCTATGTCCTCGACCTGGCGCCAGAGAAATCGCTCATCCGCTGGCTGGTGGAGAAGGGCCACACGGTCTTCGTCGTCTCGTGGGTCAACCCCGAGCCACAGCACGCGGACAGGGGCTTCGAGAGCTACATGACCGACGGCATTCTCGCCGCTCTCGACGCGGTCGAGAAGGCGACCGGCGAGCACAAGAT
Source organism: uncultured Alphaproteobacteria bacterium (assembly GCA_963801225.1). GTDB lineage: Bacteria > Pseudomonadota > Alphaproteobacteria > Rhizobiales > Afifellaceae > DASWJZ01. The sequence continues at coordinate 167,934 of CAWDED010000007.1, read as the reverse complement.
CAACGCGCTCGGCTATTGCGTGGGCGGGACGCTGCTTTCCATCACGCTCGGCTACATGGCCACCACCGGCGACGACCGGATCGCCAGCGCCACGCTCCTCACCACGCAGGTCGATTTCGAGTTCGCCGGCGACCTGAAGGTCTTCGCCGACGCGGAGCACATCGCCCTGCTGGAAGGGCAGATGAAGCGCACCGGCGTCATGGAGAGCAGCACCATGGCGACGGCGTTCAACCTCTTGCGGTCGAACGAGCTGATCTGGCCCTACGTCGTGAACGATTATCTGAAGGGCAAGGAGCCGCTGCCCTTCGACCTTCTCTACTGGAACTCCGATTCCACGCGCATGTCGTGCGCCAACCACTCCTTCTACCTGCGCAGCTGCTACCTGCAGAACGACCTGTCCGCCGGACGCATGAAGCTCCTCGGAGAGACGATCGACCTGGCGCGCGTCACGGTCCCGATCTACAACCTCGCCACCAGGGAAGATCACATCGCCCCGGCGAAATCGGTCTTCATCGGCTCCGCCTCGTTCGGCGGGCCGGTGCGTTTCGTCCTCTCCGGCTCTGGCCACATCGCCGGGGTGGTGAACCCGCCAGCCAAGAAGAAATACCAGTACTGGACCGGCGGCGAGGCGAAAGGCTCGCTGGAGAACTGGCTGAAGACGGCCGACGAGCATCCCGGCTCCTGGTGGGATGACTGGCAGGCGTGGATCGAGCCGCTTGACGGCCAGCGCATCAAGAAGCGCCGCCGCCCGGGCGGAACGAAGCTGAAGCCGATCGAAGACGCGCCGGGATCGTACGTGAAGGCGCGCGCCTGACGATCTGCGCGCCGCGCTTCCGCCCTATTCCAAACACAAGCGCTTGTTTTGAGCTGGACGACAGCGCGGCCGGCGGCCGTGGCATCGCGCTTGCCTTGCCCGGACACCGCCGCCACAATCGTGCCAGCACTTCAAGAGAGGATTCGCATGTCCCTGCGCTTCTTCGGCGCCCTTCTGGCGGGCTCCGCCTTCCTTTGCAGCAGCGCGATCTCCGCCAGCGCTATCGAGCCCAAGGCCGTCGCCGACGCAATCGGCGCGGCGCTCGTCAAAGGGGGCAAGTCGCAATTCAGCTACGACGCAGCCACGCGCGACGGTGACAACGTCGTCATCGACGGCTTCACGCTGACGCGCTCGTCGGGCGAGGAAGCGCTGCGCTTCGACAAGACCGTCGTGGAAAGCCCGAGCGACGACGATATCGGCCTCTTCCGCAGCCCGCGCATCACATTCTCCAACGGAACCGCGGAGGGCGAACCGGGCGGCTCGGTCGCCTCCGCCGTTGCGACCGACGTGGTCGTGCTCGACCCTGCCGACGTGAACAGCGAAGGCTTTGCCGAAAGTGTGCGCTACCGCACGGCCGAGGTGAGCGACATGCACCTCAGCCGCGATTCCGCGCCCCGCAACGTCGCGCTGACCCATGCGGCCATGTCGTTCGGCGACCGGCTCGACGACGGCCGGCAGGACATTTCCGGCACCATGGAAGGGCTCACCATATCGCCCGACATGTTCACGCGCGGCCGCTTCAAGCCGGAGGCGCTCGGCTATGACAATTTGGTCTTCGACATCGCCTTTCAGGGGACGCTGAACCGCAAGGACGGATCGGTCGTCATCCAGTCGTCGACCGTCACGCTTCATGATGGAGGCACGCTCTCGATCAGCGGAACCGTGAGCGACCTTCCCGATCCGCGCGTGCTGAACGATGCCGACGTTTCTGCCAAGGTCGGCGGTGTCGAGCTTCATGACCTTGTCGTCCGCTACCAGGACACCGCCTTCCTCGGGCGGCTGCTTGACTTCCTGGCCGGCGAGCAGGAGCTGTCGCGCGACGAATATGTGGAGCAGCTGTCGGCGGCACTGCCGTTCCTGCTTGCCCCCCTCACCCATCCGGACTTCCGCCAGAAGCTGATCGACGCCCTCAACGCGTTCTTCCGCGACCCTCAATCGCTGACGTTCCAGATCGCGCCGGATCCTCCCATTTCCGCCAACGAGGTGCGGCAAATGGCACGGTCCGCGCTGGGCGAGGTGCCGGACCGACTGCATGCCTCCGTCAGCGCCAATTCCCAGGAATAGGCTGAAAGCTCGAGTGTTCTCATGATGCGGCGCGTCACTTCCATCTTCGTGGCTCTCTTCGTTGGCGTGATGGCGGCGGTGCCGGCGCACGCCAGCACCACCAGCGAAGCGCTCTTCCGCAGCTTCGTCTCCTGGCTCAATTCCTCGCCGGTCTGGTCGGCGACCATCGGCGACGTGAGCTCGAGCGGCCGCGACACCGTCGTGGAGGGGCTCGTCATCTCGCGCACCAGGCCGGACATGTCGTTCAGCATCGAGAAGATGCGCATCAGGGACCTGCATGCCTGGAACGACGGGTTCGACGCGACCGGCGTCTGGTTCAACGGCATCGGGATCGTGACGAAGAACCTCGAATACGCCATTCCCTCCGGCAAGGTGGAGTTGATCACCATGCCGGCCATACAGGGGCTGGTCTTCGATCCGCGCCATGTCATGAGCTTCTTCGCGAAGATCTATTCGGCAATCGGCGAAGCGCGTTTCTCCAACTTCAGCGCGCCCGAGATCCGCGCAACGTCGCATCAGACCTCCGTGCAGACCGGCGAGACGATCTCCGCCGAGGTCACCTATCACGACTTCCTCCTCGAGAGCCTCAGCGCCGGCGTTCTCGGGCGCATATCGACAGGGCCGATCGAGACCCACATGGCCACGCCGGGCGGCGAGTTCGACATCACTGTGCAGTCGGCTTCCTCCGAGAAGACCGACCTGGGGGCGCTCGCGCATGTCTTCGACCCCGACCAATACGTGGATGGCCAGGGCGACGGGCAATGGCAGCCCATCTCTTCGAACCTCGTCTATTCGGGGATTTCCGGCTCCGGCGCCGACGGCTTGTCCTTCAAGCTCGATCAATTCTCGCTGGAGAACATCAGTGGCCGGCAGCTCGACAAGCCGTTCACCCATACCTGGGACCAGCTCCTGGACATGACCACCGACCAGGACAGCAAGACCGAGCTGGCGCTCGAGCTGACGCAGAGCTACGACGCGTGGCGGCTCGGCGCCTTCAAGCTGGCCGGGCTGAGCGTGAACGCGCCGGCCCAGGAAGGCGCGCTCACCCTCGATGATCTCACCATGAACGGCGTCTCCAGCGACGGGATGGACAGCCTCGAGCTCAGCGGCCTGAACGGCAGCGCAGCCGGGGCGTTCGTGAAGCTCGGGACGGCGGAGATGACCGGCTTTGTCGCCCCCGACCTCAACAATCTGCTGACAATCGCCGCGATTCCGAAGGATGCCGATCCCAAGATCCACGCCGAGGGGATCACGAAGAGCTTTGCGGCGCTGCCGCGGATCGATCACCTGAGCTTGCAGGACGCCTCCGGCGGGAAGAGCCAGGCCGAAGCGATCTCACTGGATGGGCTCAGCCTCGATCTCAGCGACTGGAACGACATCTTCGCCGAAGCCACCGACATGAAGGTGACCGGGCTGAAGGTCCCCCCGCAGCTCCTGCGGCCGGAGATCACCGATCTGGTTCACCGGCTCGGCTATGACGACCTCGTCATCGATCTGTCGCTGTCCGACCGCTGGTCGGCCGGCGCCGGCACCGACAATGCCGTGTGGACGGTGTCGCTGCAGGATGGCGGCGATATGCAGCTCACCTACGGGCTGACGGGCCTGACCCGCGACTGGCTGGTCAAGGCCACCGCCGCCGCGGCGGCCACCGACAGCAGCCAGGACGCGGTGATGGCGATGTTCGACGAGCTGAAGCTCAAGAACGCCACGCTCAGCATCACCGACCACTCGCTGCTGGAGCGCGCCTTCGGATTCGCCGCCCAGGTGCAGTCGCTCGACGTGGACGGGGCGACTTATCTGAAGCAGATGCGCGCTGCCTTCCCGTTCCTCATCTCGGCGGCGCTGCCGCCGGCGCTGAGCCGCCTCGTCTCCAAGCCGGTGCAGGGCTTCCTTGCCGGCGGGCAGCGGCTCGTCGCTGAGATCGCGCCGGCGAGCCCGGTCAACCTTGAAGAGCTGCGCACGGCCGCCGACGACCCGATGTCGCTGCCGGAATTCCTCGATCTCAGGCTGCGGTCGGAAACGCCGACGCAGTAGCGGCGCGGCGGCCACTAGCCCGCGGGGCTAATCCTGCGGGATGACGCGGATCGACAGCTCGCGAAGCTGCTGCGGCGTGGCCTCCGACGGCGCCCCCATCAAGAGGTCGTGCGCCTGCTGGTTCATCGGGAACATGGTGATCTCGCGCAGGTTCCGGGCACCGCAGAGAAGCATGACGATGCGGTCGATGCCCGCCGCCATGCCGCCATGTGGCGGCGCGCCGAACTCAAGCGCCCGAAGCATGCCGCCGAAGCGCTCCTCCAGAACGTCCTCGCCGTAGCCGGCGATGGCGAAGGCCTTGCGCATGATCTCCGCCCGGTGGTTCCGGATGGCGCCCGAGGCGATCTCGTAGCCGTTGCAGACGAGGTCGTACTGGTTGGCGGGGATGCTGAGCGGGTCTTCGCTCTCCAGCGCCTCCAGCCCGCCCTGCGGCATGGAGAAGGGGTTGTGGGAGAAGTCGACCTTCTTCTCCTCCTCGTTCCATTCGAACATGGGGAAGTCGACGACCCAGGCGAGCGCGAAGCTCTCGTGGTCGATGAGTTCCAGATCGTGCCCGATCTTGTCGCGCGCCGCGCCGGCAAAGCTCGTGAAGTCCGCCGGGTTGCCGGCCACGAAGAACACGGCATCGCCGACGTCGAGGTTGAGCTGCTCGCGGATCGCTTCGGTCCGTCTCCGGGCCGATGTTCTTGGCGATCGGTCCGGCGCCCGCCCATCCTTCGCCTTCGCGGAAGAAGATGTAGCCGAGGCCCTGGCTGCCCCTCGCCCTGCGCCCAGGAGTTCATGCGGTCGCAGAAGGCGCGGTTGCCGCCGCCCGGCGCGGGAATGGCCCACACCTCGGTCGTCTGGTCGCGCTCGATCATCGAGGCGAAGACCTTGAAGCCGGAGCCGGCGAAATGCTCCGTCACCGCCTGCATCTCGATCGGGTTCCTGAGGTCCGGCTTGTCGGTGCCGTATTTGCGCATGGCCTCGCGATACGGAATGCGCGGGAAGACCGGCGTGACGCTCTTGCCGTCGGCGAAGGCGTCGAAGACGCCGCGGATCACCGGCTCCATGGCGGCGAACACGTCGTCCTGCGTGACGAAGCTCATCTCCACGTCGAGTTGATAGAACTCGCCGGGCAGCCGGTCGGCGCGCGGGTCCTCGTCGCGGAAGCAGGGCGCGATCTGGAAGTAGCGGTCGAAGCCGGCCACCATGATGAGCTGCTTGAACTGCTGCGGCGCCTGCGGCAGCGCGTAGAATTTTCCCGGATGAATGCGCGACGGCACCAGGAAGTCGCGCGCGCCCTCCGGCGACGAAGCCGTCAGGATGGGCGTGGTGAACTCGTTGAAGCCGGCGCCGTGCATCAGCTCGCGCATCTTGGTGACGATGGCGGTGCGCCGCATGATGTTGGCGTGCAGCGTCTCGCGCCGGAGATCGAGGAAGCGGTATTTGAGGCGTATGTCCTCCGGATATTCGGGCTCGCCGAACACCGGCATCGGCAGCTCGGGCGCCTCCGACAGCACCTCGATCTCACGCGCAAAAACCTCGACATGGCCGGTCGGCAGGTTGGCGTTCACCGTTTCCGCCGTGCGCGCCTTCACCTCGCCGTCGACGCGGATGCACCATTCGGCGCGCACCATTTCGGCCAGCTGGAAGGCCGGCGAATTGGGGTCGGCGACCACCTGCGTCAGGCCGTAATGGTCCCGGAGGTCGATGAACAGCAACCCGCCGTGATCGCGGACGCGGTGCACCCAGCCCGAGAGGCGGACGGACGACCCCACATCCTCGGCGCGAAGCGCGCCGCAGGTATGGCTGCGATAGCGGTGCATGACGCTGCTGATTCCAATCAAAGGGCTTCGGGAAACGGGCGGAAAAGCGCAGAAGCGCCGAAATGTGTCAAGCCCGCGCCCCGCGGCCCCCGGTGCTTTGCCGCTTACCAATGCCGCGCATTTGGCAGCGACAGGCCGAGGCGCATTTTGCTATAGGGCGCAGATGCAGCGTGAACATAGTGAACACCCCATCATTACCGGGAATTCGGAGCTTTCCGCCCTGTGCTCCCGCCTTGCCGAAGCCCCGTTCATCACCGTCGACACGGAGTTTTTGCGTGAAAACACCTTCTGGGCGCAGCTTTGCCTGGTCCAGATCGCCGGGCCCGACGAAGCGGCTATCATCGACCCGCTCGCCGAGGGGCTCGACCTCGCTCCGTTCTACGCATTGATGGCGGACGAGCGGGTGATGAAGGTCTTTCACGCCGCGCGCCAGGACATCGAGATTTTCGTCAAGCACGCCGGCGCGGTTCCGAAGCCGCTCTTCGACACGCAGGTGGCCGCCATGGTCTGCGGCTACGGCGATCAGGTGAGCTACGACCAGCTGGTCAACCGCGTCACCGGCCACCAGATCGACAAGACCTCGCGCTTCACCGACTGGTCGCGGCGGCCGCTCAGCGCCAAGCAGATCAACTACGCCGTCGCCGACGTCACCCATCTGCGCGACGTCTACCTGTCGCTCTCCGCGCAGCTCGCCGAACAGGACCGCACGACGTGGCTCGACGAGGAGATGGCTGTCCTTACCGACGTCGGGACCTACCGCACGCACCCTGAGGATGCCTGGAAGCGCCTCAAGATGCGGGTGAAGAAGCCGCGGCAGCTTGCCGTGCTCCAGACGGTTTCCGCCTGGCGGGAGACCGAGGCGCAGCAGCGCGACGTGCCGCGCCAGCGCGTGCTGAAGGACGAGGCGATCTACGAGATCGCCCAGCAGCAGCCGCGCGATGCGGAAGTCCCTGGGGCGGCTAGGACCATTCCGCGCGGCTTCGAGCGCTCCAGCGTGGCGCGCGCCATCCTGGCGGCGGTCGAGAGCGCCTTCGCGATTCCGGAGAACGAGCTGCCGCGCGTGCCGCGCCCGAGGCCGGCACCGGAGCATGCCAGCGCCGCGGCCGAGCTGCTGAAGGTGCTGCTGAAGATGGTCGCCGAGGAACACGGCGTTGCTGCGCGCATCATCGCGGGCGGCGAGGACCTCGAGCGTATCGCCGCCGACGACGATGCCGACGTGCCGGCGCTGAGAGGCTGGCGCCGCCAGCTCTTCGGCGAGCAGGCGCTTGCCCTGAAGCACGGGAAGCTGGCGCTGGCGCTGTCGAAGAAGGGCGTGGTTGCGGTGGATCGCGACGGGTCGAGGCGGGTCGCCGCGGAATAGCTACGCGCCGACCTCGACGGCGTAGGACAGCCCGCCCAGCGCGGCGAACTGGCGCATGCGGCTGTCGAGCCGCGTCCCGCGCAGGTCCGCGAGCTCCGGCGGCAGCTCAAGCACGATCTTGCCGTCGACGCGCGTCACCCTGGTTCTGGGCAGCACGCCTTCCACCGCCCCCGACACCAGATACGCCACGCGAAAAGCCGCCGCGAGCGCACGGGCCCCTTCACGGTAGCGAAGCGGGGCGATCTCGCGCACCCCCGGCCCCAGCTCCTCGTCCGATAGGCCCGCATGGCGGTAGAAGATGGACAGCGCCAGGAAGGCGCGCCCGGGATGGTCGACGCCAACGAAGGCGGCGTTCGAGATGATGCTGAGGCTCTGCTCGCCGCGATAGTCGGGATGCGCGCGCCAGCCGATGTCGGCCAGCAGGCAGGCGGCGGCGCGCAGCCGCATTTCCTCTTCCGTCTCCTCCAGGCCGAGCGCGGCAATCGCCTCGCCGCTCCAGGGGATAAGCTCTTCCGCATGCCTGGGCGAGCGCGACCTCAGGAGCGACAATTCGCGCGCGGCCGCCAGCAGCGGATCCTCTTCGCGCTCCCTGTCGGAGAGCTTGGAGAAGAGCAGGCCCTCGCGCAGGCCGAGCGCGGAGATCGTCACCAGGCCCGGTTTGCCCGCCCTCAGCACCTCAGCAAGCACCACCGCGCCGAACGGCAGGAGCGCCTGGCGCTGCTTGGAGACGACGCCGATGCCGGGAATCTGGTCGAGCGGCCCACGGACGAGGACCTTGAGGAAATCGACAAGCTCGTCCGGGTCCATGCGGTATTCGTGCATGACATGCAGCGGATAGCCGCTGTCATGCATGTGGAGCCTGGCGAGCGAGCGCCAGGTTCCGCCGATGGCATAGAAGGTGCGCTCCTTCATCCGCTGCGCGATGGGCGACTGCTCCAGCGCCTTGCGGGCGATGTCGCGGGCGGCCTTGATCGAGCCGTCCGCAGTGGCCTGCAGCCGCAATCCGCCGAGCGGCAGCGTCTCGCCCTCCCCGACCTGCGCCCCCGTCACCTCCACCAGCTCCAGGCTGCCGCCGCCGAGATCGCCGGCCACGCCGTCGGGGTGCTCGAAGCCGGCGACGATGCCGAGCGCGGAGATGCGTGCCTCGTCGCTTCCCGACAGGACGGTGACCGGCGCGCCGCAGATCGCTTCGACCTCGCTGATGAAAGCCTCTCCGTCGGAGGCTTCGCGCACCGCCGCCGTGGCGACGATATCCAGCTCCTTCACCCGCATCTGACGGGCAAGCTGGGTGAACCGGCGCAGCGCCGTACGCGTCCTCTCCACCGCATCCGGCGCCAGCTCGCCCCGTTCCGCCACGCCGGCGCCAAGCCCGGCGAGAACCTTTTCGTTGAACAAAGGCGTGGGCGAGCGCGCCAGCCGCTCGTAGACGACGAGACGGACGGAGTTCGAGCCGATATCGATGACGCCGATCGGGCCGACGCCGTCGATGCGGCCCTGGGCGAGTTGCGGCTCAGCCGCGCTGAGGTGGCGCGAAAGCACGAGGCGATGACGATTTCAGCGACCGTCCGCGCCCGGACAGACTGGGGTTGGTCATGAAATAGCGATGCGCGTTGAAGGGCTCCTCGCCTTCCCGGAGCCCGATGCGCCGGGACGTTCCGTCCGACAGCACTTCCCAGCTCTGCTGGTTGTCCTTGAAGTTGGCGACCATGATCTGATCGAGAACCTGCATGTGGACGGTCTGGTTGGCCAAAGCGACGATGCACTCCACGCGCCGATCGAGATTGCGCGGCATCAAGTCGGCGGAGCCGATATAGACGATCGCCTCGTCGGATGGGAGCCCGTGACCGTTGCCAAAGCAAAGAATCCGCGAATGCTCCAAAAAGCGCCCGACGATCGATTTCACGCGGATATTGTCCGAAAGACCGGGCAATTGCGGACGCAGGCAGCAGATGCCGCGGACCACGAGGTCGATCGCCACGCCGGACTGGCTGGCGCGATAGAGCGAATCGATGATCTCCGAATCGACCAGCGAGTTGAGCTTCATCCAGATCTGCGCCGGACGCCCCGCTGCGGCGTGATCGATCTCCGCCTGGATCAGATCCAGGATGCGCCCGCGCATCGTATAGGGCGAGACCGCCATGCGCTGCAGGTCCTGCGGCGGCGCATAACCGGTTATGAAATTGAACACCCGCGCGACATCTCGGGCGATCACCGGGTCGCCGGTGAAGTAGCTGAGATCGGTGTAGATGCGCGCGGTGATCGGGTGGTAGTTGCCGGTGCCGACATGCACGTAGCTCGCCAGCCCGCCGCCCTCGCGGCGGATCGACCTGTGACAGCTTGGCGTGCGTCTTCAATTCGATGAAGCCGTAGACGACCTGCGCACCCGCCCGCTCCAGGTCGCGTGCCCAGCGGATGTTGGCTTCCTCGTCGAAGCGCGCCTTCAGCTCCACCAGCGCCGTCACCGACTTGCCGGCCTCGGCCGCCTCGATCAGCGCCTTGACGATGGGCGAGTCGTTGGAGGTCCGATAAAGCGTCTGCTTGATCGCCACCACGTCGGGATCGAGCGCCGCCTGCCGCAGGAACTGCAGCACCACGTCGAACAACTCGTAGGGATGGTGGACGATGATGTCCTTCTGCCGGATGGCGGCGAAACAGTCGCCGCCATGCTCGCGGATGCGCTCCGGGAAGCGCGGCGTATAGGGCTCGAACTTCAGGTCCGGCCGGTCGACCGCGACAAGCTGTGAGAGATTGTCGATGCCGAGCGTGCCGGGGATGATGTGCACGCCGTCGCCGGAGACGGCGAGCGACCGCTGCACGATATCGCGCAGCGAATCCGGCATGTCCGACTCTACCTCGAGGCGGATCACCACGCCGCGCCGGCGCTGCTTCAGAGCGCGCTCGAACAGGCGCACCAGGTCCTCCGCCTCCTCCTCCACTTCGATGTCGGAGTCGCGGATGAGGCGGAAGGCGCCCTTGCCCACGACTTCGTAGCCGGGGAAGAGCCGCGGGATGAAGAGACCGACGGCGTCCTCCAGAAGCAGGAAGCGCAGCGGCCCCGGCTCGTCGCCTTGCGGCGGCACCTGGATGAAGCGTTCCAGGGAGATGGGAAAACGCACGAGCGCCTGCATGGCGCGGCCCTTGGGCCCGACGAGCTGCAGCGCCAGTGTGAAGCCGAGATTGGGGATGAACGGAAACGGATGCGCCGGGTCGATCGCCAGCGGCGTCAGCACGGGAAAGATCGAATCGAGGAAATAGCCCTCGAGCCACGCCCTCTCGGCATCACCGAGCGCGTCGGCCGCGACGATGACGATCCCCGCTTCCGCCAGCTCGCTGCGCAGCGCCCGCCAGTTGACGTGCTGCTGATGCACCAGCTCGCCGAGCTTCAGGTCGATGGCACGAAGCTGCTCGGCCGGGCTCAGTCCGTCGGCGCTTAGCGTGGAGATGCCCTCGCGCGCCTGCCCGACGAGGCCGGCGACGCGCACCATGACGAACTCGTCGAGGTTCTTGCCCGATATGGAGAGGAAGCGCAGCCGCTCCAGCGGCGGGTGGTTGGGGTTCTCCGATTCCTCCAGGACCCGCCGGTTGAACTCCAGCCAGGATATCTCACGGTTAATGAAACGTGACGGGCTCTTCGCCAGATCGTCATCGAGCGCGCGCTTCTCCGCGTGCAGGGGCAATATTCTGGCAGTCGCTTCGTTCATGGCGCGTTTTTCCGGCCGGATTCCTCGCACGGCCCTCCTGTCACAGTATCATGACAATCTATTGCCGTTCCGCAAAGGCCGCCGCTTCGTCGCTCATCCCCGCCAGCACGGCGGCGGCCATGGGGCGCGTGATGCGGTGCCCGGCAGCAAGTGCGGCGTCATCCAGCGCCCGCACGAGCGGACCGGCAAAGCTCAGCGAGCGCTCCATCCGGACCACGAGAAAGTCGATCAGCGGCTTGTCCACGACAAGCTGACGGTCCGCGAACAGCTTGACCAGGACCTGGCGCAGCAGCGCGTCGTCAGGCGCACCCAGTGCGACCGGAGTCGCCAGCCGAAGCCGCGAGCGCAGGTCGGCAAGCCCGACCTCCCATTTCTCCGCCGGCTCGCGCGCCGTCAGCAGCAGGAAGGCGCCGAGCTCCTTCACGCGATTGATGAGGTGAAAGAGCACCGCCTCCGGGATCGGGCCGGCATCGGCGTCCTCGATCACCAGCGCGCCGCGCGGGACGATATCGGGAAGCAGCGCAATGCTGAGGCCGTCGGCCTCCAAAATCCGTGCGCCGGCCCGCGCCGCCCAGATGTGGGCGAGATGCGTCTTGCCGGAGCCCGCCGGGCCGCACACCAGCGCGACCGGCGAAGGCCAGTTGGGCCAGGATTCGATCAGCCGCAGGGCGGTGCTGTTGGACGCTCCCACCATGAAGGCGTCGCGCCCGTATTGCGGCGCATGGGCAAGCGCCAGCGGCAGCTGCTGGGGTGCGCGCACGGCGCTCAAGCGAGGGGATCGTCGGGCGGCGGCGCTCCGGCCCGCTCCAGGTAAAGGCCGCTCTGGCGGTAGCGCGCCACGGCAAATCGCACCAGCACGCCGATCGCCGCCGTCACAGGGACGGCAAGCAGCACGCCGACAAAGCCGAAGAGCGAGCCGAAGGCGAAGAGCGCAAACATGAGCCAGACGGGGTGCACGCCGATGCTCGAGCCAACCAGCCGTGGCTGCAGGATGTTGCCCTCGAAGAACTGGCCGACGGCAAAGATGCCGGCCACCACCACAACCCAGATCCAGTCCGGCCAGAACTGCACCACGGCGACGCCAACCGAAAGGAAGAACCCGACAATCGAGCCGACATAGGGAATGAAGCTGATGACGCCTGCCACGGAGCCGATGAGGAAGCCGAAATTCAGGCCGACGATGGAGAGGGAAATGGCGTAGAACAGGCCGAGGATGAGGCAGACCGCGCCCTGCCCGCGTATGAACCCGGCAATCGCATGGTCCACGTCGCGGCCGAGCGCGCGGATCGTATCGCGATGCTCGCGCGGGAGAAGCTCGTCCACCCGCGCCAGCATGCGGTCCCAGTCAAAGAGGAGATAGAAGGCGACGACCGGCGTGACCACGATCAGGCTGACCGCGTTGAGCACCGCCCGGCCGCCGGCCCACAGCGAGCTGAAAAAGGTTGCCAGCCACGAGGTCGCCTGCGTCATCCACTGGTCCATCGCTGCGCCGCCGCCCTGCCGCTGTCCGAAATATTGCCCGATCTCGCTGTTGAGGAAGCGATTGCCGAGCGATTGCAGCTCGTTGGCATAGGTCGGCAGATCGTCGAGGAAGTCGGCGAGCTGCGAGACCAGCAGCGGAACGAGGATCAGGGCCGCGAGGCTGAAAACCAACACCGAGAGCAGCACGATGGTGATGGTCGCCCAGAAGCGGCTCATTCCCCCCCGTTCCAGCATGTCCGCCAGCGGATCGAGGAGATAGGCGAGCGCCATCCCCATGATGAACGGCAGCAATATCCCGCCGAACACCCAGAGGAACAGGAGCAGGATGACGAGCGCGACGAGCCAGAATGTGGCCTGAACCCGGAGGTTCACCTAAGTCCCCTCCCTCGCGTCAGCGGGCCCGCCGGCCATGTGGCGCACCCATTCGATGAGATAGGCACCGGCGGAAGCGACGGTCAATACAGCCACCGCAACGATTGTGAGCCAGATCAGCGGCATCAGCGCCATAAGTCCGGCGCGGTCCACAAGAACAAAAGCAATCAGAAGGATTTGCGCGGCTGTGTTCACCTTGGATACGAGCAGTGGCCGCACCGGCATCGGGTTGGACAGCACATAAGCGAGCAGCATGCCGCCGATGATGAAGAGATCGCGGCTCACCGCCAGGACGATCAGCCAGGGCGGCAACTGCCCGTTGAAGCCGAGCGTGACGAAGACGGAAACGAGCAGCGCCTTGTCGGCGATCGGGTCGAGATAGGCCCCCAGCTCCGAGGCCGCGCTGAAGCGCTTGGCGATGAATCCGTCCGCGGCGTCGGAGACGCCCGCCAGCACGAACAGAATGGTCGCCTCGGCATAGCGGTCGACGATCAGCAGCCACACGATGAGCGGGACTCCGATCAGCCGGGCGATCGTGATGAAATTGGGTATGGTCATCTGAACGACCTGCGACACGCGGCCCGCGTGCTCACTCCAGAAGCGGCTCGCCGGGGCGGGCCTTCCGACGTTCTTGCAATCCCCCTGTCGGCGCTCTAGGCGCTAGCGGCTATGGCCAACGAGCGCAATACCCTCTCCTATCGCCAGTCCGGCGTCGACATCGACGCGGGCAACAGCCTGGTGGAGCGCATCAAGCCCGCTGCGGCGTCAACGGCGCGCACCGGCGCCATCGGCGGGCTCGGCGGATTCGGCGCGCTCTTCGACCTGAAGGCGGCGGGATTCCGCGATCCCATCCTCGTCGCGGCGACCGACGGCGTGGGCACCAAACTGATGATCGCGGTGGAAACCGGCGATTTCAGCACGATCGGCATCGACCTTGTGGCGATGTGCGTAAACGACCTCGTGGTGCAGGGGGCGGAGCCGCTCTTCTTCCTCGACTACTACGCCTCCGCGGTCCTCAACGTGGAAGCGGCCGGCGCCGTGGTGGAAGGCGTGGCGGAAGGCTGCCGCCTTGCGGGCGCGGCGCTGGTGGGCGGTGAGACGGCGGAAATGCCGGGGCTCTACCGAAAAGGCGATTTCGATATTGCCGGCTTCTCGGTGGGTGCCGCGGAGCGCGACGCGCTGCTGCCGCGCACCGACATCGCGGAGGGCGACGTGGTGCTGGGGCTGGCGTCCAACGGCCTCCACTCCAACGGATTCTCGCTGGTGCGCCGCGTGGTGGAGAACGCCGGGCTCCGCTGGACCGACGTGGCGCCGTTCGACGAGGACTTCCAGCTCGGCAAGGCGCTGCTGAGGCCCACCCGCATCTATGTGCGCTCCTGCCTCGAGGCGATCCGCGCCACCGGCCCAGGGGCCGGCGGCGTGAAGGCGCTCGCCCACATCACCGGCGGCGGGCTGGTGGAAAACATCCCGCGTGTCATCCCGAGCCGGCTCGCGGTGGAGATCGATCTTGCCGCCATCGACGTGCCGCCGGTGTTCCGCTGGCTGGCCGATTCGGTGGACGAAGCGGAGATGCTGCGCACCTTTAATTGCGGGATCGGCATGGCGGCAATCGTCGCGCCGGATGCCGCAGCGGATGTGCGCGCAACCTTCGAGCGGCAGGGCGAGACGGTCGTGACGCTGGGTCGTATTGTGACGCGCACCGCCGAGGCGACGATCTTCCGCGGGCGGCTGGCGCTCGATGGCTGAGCCGAAGAAGCGCACTGCGGTCCTCATCTCCGGGCGCGGCAGCAACATGTCGGCGCTCATCGAAGCAGCAAAGAGCCCGGACTATCCCGCCGAAATTGCGCTCGTCCTTTCCAACCGCGCCGACGCGGCGGGGCTTCAGATTGCGCGAGCGAGCGGCATCGCAGTCGCCGTGGCACCCGGCAAGCGGGAGGCGCGCGAGGCAGCGCTCCAGGCCGCTCTGCGGGAAGCGCAGATCGATCTCGTCTGCCTCGCCGGCTTCATGCGGATTCTCTCGGCCGATTTCGTCGAGGCGTGGCGCGACCGCATGATCAACGTCCACCCATCCCTGTTGCCGCTCTTTCCGGGCCTCGAAACGCACGCGCGCGCCCTCGCCTCCGGCGTCAAGCTGCACGGCGCCACGGTGCATTTCGTGCGCGCCGAGATGGATGCCGGGCCGATCATCGCGCAGGGCGCCGTGCCCGTGCTCTCGGACGACGACGCCGACACGCTCGCCGCGCGCGTGCTCAAGGTGGAGCACCGCATCTATCCGCATGCGCTGGGGCTGGTGGCGGCCGGTCGGGCGACGGTCAAAGGCGAGATGGTGGAGATCGAGGGCGCCGGCGTTGCACCGGGCGCGACGCTGCTGTCGCCGCCGGATTAGGTTTCGCGCCGAAAAACGCTGGCGTTCCAGACCAGCGTCAGCAGCAGAATCAACGCCAGCGCCTGATGCATGAGCGCCAGCTCGATCGGCACGACATGTACGAGCGTGACGATGCCGAGCGTCACCTGCGCCAGCACCAGCAGCGCCATGAGCAGCGCACGGCCGCGCGCCAATGATGGTCCGCGGCGCAATACAACGGCGTAGGCAAGAACCGTCGCGGCGAGCACGTAGGCGCCGATGCGGTGGTCGAATTGGATCGTGGTGATGTTGTCGACGAGGTTCATCCAGAGCGGTTGAAGCAGCGCCAGGCCGCGCGGGACGAGGCGGCCGTCCATCAGCGGCCAGGTGTTGTAGGTAAGGCCGGCGTCGTGGCCTGCCACGAGACCGCCGAGCGCGATCTGCCCGAAGGCGAGAACGACCAGCAGCCACGCAACCAAGCGGACGCCCGGCGACGCCGCCTCGCGGCCAGCACCGCCCAGCCGAACGAACATGACGACGAGGGTGGCAAAGAACAGGCAGGCGAGCGTCAGGTGCAGCGCCAGCTTGACCGGCGCGACCGCCGTCATGCCGGGCTCCAGGCCGGAGGCCACCATGATCCAACCGACCAGCCCCTGCATGCCGAGGAGCACGCCCATGCCGGCGAGCACAGCGATGGTCCGCCCGGGCACGACGCGCCTGATGGCGAACCAGAGGAAGCCGGCGATGTAGAACAGGCCGATAAAACGCCCGAGCTCGCGGTGCGCCCATTCCCACCAGTAGATGGTGCGGAAGTCCGAAAGGCTCATGCCGCGGTTCAGGATCTCGTATTGCGGGCTCTGCTGGTAGCGTTGGAACTCCGCCTGCCACGCGGCGTCGCTGAGCGGCGGCAGCGTGCCGGTGACGAGATCCCATTCGGTGATCGACAGGCCGGACTCCGTCAGCCGTGTCGCCCCACCCACCAGAACCATGGCAAAGACGAGCAGGACGAGAACGAGCAGCCACGCAAGCACGGCGCGCGGGGCGCGCTCGACGGCCGCGGCGGTGGCGGGACTTTGAGGCATCGCGACGGCGAGCATGCCGCCTCATAGGGAGGAGCGTGCGGACCGGCAAGCCGAACGCACGCGACACCCGGTCGCGAGGCTTTTGCTTGCCGCGACGCGCCGCGCATCGCAAGGAGGGCCCATGCGACCCAGCTTCAGAAAGCTTGTCGGGACAATCGTGCTCGTCATCTTCGTCATCGTCTACGCGCTGACGGCGATGACGCTCGCCGCCGCGAAGCTGCCGGGGGCTTCGGGGCTCATCCAGTTCGTGTTCTTCGTGGTGGCCGGCCTAGCCTGGGTAATCCCCGCAGCGGCGCTTATCAGCTGGATGGCAAAGCCAAGAGCCGGAAAGACTTAGGAAGGGTTTTGAAGGCTTAGCTGCACCTCCGCTCAGTGGCCTTCGTATTTGGCTATCCCCACCCTCATGCTGAGGTGCGAGCGCCGCAGGCGCGAGCCTCGAAGCACCTCGAAGCACCATCGGCGGGCACGGCTCCGCCACGCGCAGACCAAAACAATCCGCCGTGCCATCGCCCTCGTCCTTCGAGGCTCGCTGCGCTCGCGCCTCAGGATGAGGGCTTTCTCTAGACGCTATAGCCTTGGCCTGGCGGGCGAATGGGAGCTTGGCCCAAAGCCTTACGCCCGCCTCCTCAGCCGATCTCTCAACGTCCACAGCCCTGGCGTCAACAGCACGTCAAGATAGCGCAGGCGCTGGAAAAGGCCGTTGATGGAGACGCGCGGCAGGCCATGCCGCGAACCGCCAGCCGGCACGTAGCCCGGCTGCGTCGTGAACGAGGCGGTGAGGCCCGCCTCGCCGGCCAGCCGCGCCTCGCGTGGGCCTGCGGCGGCGGGATAGCCATAGGGGAAGGCGAGGCTCGTCGGCCGCCTGCCGATTTCTTTTTCGATGCGGTCGGCGCTGTCGCGCATCTCGGCAAGCGCATCGTCCAGGACCAGCCGCGCCAAGCCCGCATGCGTCATCGTGTGCGCGCCGATGGTGCAGAGCGGGTCGGCGGCGATGGCACGCACCTCGTTCCAGTCCATCACCAGATTGGCGGCGAGCGCCGCAAGGTCGAGCCCGTACTTGTCGGCGAGCGCGCGGATCGCCACACGCTGCCGCGTCTCGTCCGCTTCGCGCGTCAGCCATCCGGTCCAGGCCTGGAAGGCCCGACGTTTCTCCGCCGCGTCGCGGGTGGAGAGCGTCTCGGCCGGGCCGTGACCCGGCAACGAGAGCGAATCCGTGCCGCGGATGATGCGCTCCAGCGCCTCCCACCAGATCTCCGACGTGCGGTCGGAGAAGCCGGGGCAGACATAAATGGTGTAGGGCACGCCGTGGCGCTGGAAGACCGGCTGTGCGTAGACGGCGTTGTCTCGGTAACCGTCGTCGAGGGTGACGGCGATGCGCTTCGGATCAACCCCGTTAGTTGACGGGCTCACCAGCTCCTCCACCGACACGAAGCGCCAGCCGCGCGCTTTGAAATGCGCGATGAAGCGATCGAGAAAACCCGGCGTGATAGCGAGCAGCGCATTGGGAGCGAACGCCGGCGACGGCTCCGGCACGACGTGATGGAGCGTGACGACGAAGCCCGAAGCATCCGTCGCGGCAGGAAGCCACAAAGGCGCCTGTGTCAGCGAAAGCGTATCGAGCGCGAGCCGGATGACATCATGACGCGGCATAAAAAGAGACGAAACCCCGGCGCCCTCAGGCCGCCGCGCTTTCGCTTGTATCGGAAAGCCGCACGATGATGGCGCTCTTGGCGCCGCGGGCGAGTGCCGTGTCGTAGGCCTCGGTGCGGAAATCCTCCGAGGTCTCCGGGTCGCAGACGATGGCGGCGATGTCGGGCCGCACGTGCTCGTGGGGCCAGTCGTCGAGCCTGTCGGCGACGATGATCACCTTGTCGTAGGTGTGCGTCAGCGCGCCGATGACCAGCTGCATGCGCTGCAGCGGCGCGCTCTCGCCCAGCACTCCGAGGGGGATGACATGCACATGCGAGTCCTCGTCGCGCTGGATGACCTCGCCGAAGGCCGCGTCGCCGGCGAGCAGGTCGCCAAGCCCCGGGCGCTCCAGTCCGAGCGCCTCCGACGGCTTGCGGCCGACATCGACGAGGATGCAGCGAAGCTTCTGCTCGGCGGCGATGCTGGCGGCGGTGAAGGCGATCTCCCCTGCCCCCTCGCCACCTTCGGCGCCGGAGAACAGCGCCACGCGAATTGAGGGATCGGCAAGAAGATCGCCGAGCCCCGCGGCGCCGGGCCGCTCGTGATCGTCCTCGGTCTCCTCTTCGTCTTCCTTTTCGACAACGGCCGCGGCAGCCGTCGCAGCAGCCAGCGCAACGCCGTCCTCAGCGGCTGCCTTCGCCTGCTCTTCCTCGGCAACCTCCTCGTCCTCGATTGCCGCGGACGACGGCTCCGCCTCAGGCGCTTCCTCCTGCGGCTCAGGCTTCACCTCAGGCGCGGATTCGGCGCGCACGACCCGCGGCGCGTCCGCTTCCTCCTCAAGCGGCGCAGGCAACGACGCAGCCGGCTTGAGCGGAGCGCTCTCAGCCGACGCCTCGTAGCCGACCGACCGGAACGCGCGGCCCGACATGAACGTGCTGAGCAGCACGATGGCCGAGCCGATCAACAACACAGCGAACGCCGCCGCGACCGACATCATCGTCTTCTTCGGGAAGGACGGCACGCTCGGCGGCACGGCGTTGGAGATAATGCGCGCATCGGCCGGCAGGTAGTTGGAGTTGGTGCGGGCGGAGGCTTCGCGGTAGCGCGACAGGAACGATTCCAACAGCTCGCGCTGTGCCGCGGCCTCACGCTCCAGCGCGTGCAGCTCGATGCCCTGATCGTTGGTGCGCGACACGTCGACCTTCGCCTCGTTGAGGCTCTTGACGAGCGACTCCTCGCGCGCCGCGGCAACGCGCGCCGCTGTCTGCAGCGAAGCAAGGACCTTGCGCGTCTCCTCGCGGATCTGTCCTTCGAGATTGTCCACCTGCTCCTTCAGCGCGCGTATGCGAGGGTGCGCCGGCAAGAGCGTGGTGGAGAGCTCGGCGATCTGCGCGCGCAGCGCGCCCTGCCGCTCGCGCAGCCGCTGGATGAGCTGCGAGCTCAACACCTCCACCGAGGCGTCGAGCGGCTCGCCGTTGTCGAGCAGCTTCTGCACCAGGTCGGCGCGCGCCTCCGCCTCGGCGCGGGCGGCGCGGGCGCGTGCCAGCTCGGCGTTGATGTCGCTCAGCTGCTGGGAGGAGAGCGTGCCGGAATTGGCCGTGCCGCTCTGGTCGACGTCGAAGAGATCGTGTGTGTCGCGATAGTCGGCGACGGCCTTCTCCGCCTCCGCCACCCGCTGGCGCAGGCGATCGATCTCCTGTCCGAGCCATTCCGTCGCCGCGGTGGCCGACTGCCGCTTGGCGTTCTGCTGCAGCTCGACGAAGGCGTCCGCCACCATGTTGGCGACCTTGGCCGCAAGCACCGGATCGGTGGCGGAGAACTCCACCCCGATGACGCGCGAGCGCTCCAGCGGAAACACCGAGAGCCGCTCGAAATAGGCATCCATCACGCGCTGTCGAATGGACGCATCGGCCGGGTTCTCGCGCAGCCCCAGCACGACCAGGAGAGAGCGCAGAAGCGACGGGTGACGGGCCGGGTCGAGCTCAGCCTCATGCGTCAGGTCGAGCTTGTCGATCACCATGTCGGCGATCTCGCGCGACCTCAGAACCTCCACCTGGCTCTGGATGGCGGATTCGTCGAGGTTGGATGTCGTGTCGCTCGTCGCTTCGCGCGGCCGCGTCAGCGGCGACTCGCGATCCTCGATCAGGATGCGCGTGTCGGCCGTGTAGAGGGGAGCCACATAGCCGAGCGCGACATAGGTCCCCACCGCCGCGATGACGGCGAGGAGCACCAAGAGCCACCCGCGGCGCCACAGGGCGCGGGCCAAGATGCCTACGTCGAGCTCGGTTTCACCTATTGCAGCCATCTGTCACCCAGAGCCGGATTTGGTCGAACCGGCTCCCTCCACCATCAGGATCGCATACGGTCACCGTCATTACGTCGCCGAGTCATGGTTAGGAGGACGTTAACAGTCGAGAACAATCGTTAATCAGGATTAGCAGAGCGTTAACCATAAATCGGCAGCTTGTTGCCGCACAACACTGACCGGCCGGATGAAGTGGATGATTCGCCTACGCTACCGGATCCTCATAGCAGCCTTCGGCCTCGCCGCGGCGCTCGGCGGATGCACCGACCGTATGCCGCTGAGCGAGCCGATTCCGGCACTTTCCGGCCCTTATCGCCTGGATACGGGCGATAAGCTCAGGGTCGTGGTCTACGACCAGCCCAGCCTCACCAACCTCTACGAGGTGGACCAGTCCGGGCAGATATCCGTGCCGCTGATCGGCGACGTGTCGGCACGCAACACCTCCACCGATGAGCTGGCGCAGCGAATCAGGACGAGGCTCGCCTCCGCCTATCTGCGCGACCCCAACGTCACCGTGGAGGTCAGCGAATACCGACCGTTCTTCGTGCTCGGCGAGGTGAACGCGCCGGGCGAATACACCTACGTTCCTGGAATCACCGCCGAGACCGCCATCGCCAAGGCGGGCGGCTTCTCCGACCGCGCCAACAAGCGCACGGTGCGCGTGAGCCGCACGGTGAACGGCTCCATGGTTGAGAGCCGCATGCCGGTGGTGGAGCCGATCCGCCCGGGCGATACCATTTACGTGCCGGAAAGCCTGTTCTGAGAAAGGCCCCGCCAGTAACCCTAAGAATCGGGGAAAATTGATTTTTTGGACCCATCAAGCCACCTGAGAAGGTGGACTTGAGGCGGGTCCGAAGACAATGACAATAACCGATACGACTGGGCCGGGGGGGCACCAGGCAGCTTATGTGCCGGTTCAGTTCGGCCGGCGTAGCGGCCGAACGCCGCTCAACGTCGCGGCGACACAGGTCGCCTCCACGCTCAAGCACCGCTTCGTCACGCCCGGCATCCTCGCCGGCCTCGCCCGCATCGCCGACTATGTCGCCCTTGCAGCGGCGAGTGCCATCATCGCCTGGCTCTACGTGCCGGCCAGCGAAGCCATGGAGATGGGCTATGTGCTCGCTACCCTTCTCCTGCCGGCGGCGACGGTCCTGCTCATCGGCTCGGTGAATGGCTACGGTGTCGGCGACTACCGCACGCACAATCTCCTCAAGATCGGGCGTGGCGCGGCGACCTGGACCGGCGTGTTCGGGTGCTTCGCCGTCGTCCTGTTCTTCCTGAAGATAAGCGAGGATTTCTCACGCGTCTGGCTGGCGAGCTGGTTCATCACCGGGCTCATGCTGCTTGCCGCCCTCAGACTGGCGATCGGGCGGCTGGCCATGAGCTTGACGGCGGCCGGCGTGCTGGAGCGCCGCGCGGTGCTGGTGGGCGGCGGGCCGGAAGCGGTGGAGCTGATCCACGCGTTGCGCGCCGAGCCGACCAACGACATCCGCATCTGCGGCATTTTTGACGACCGCGAGGAATTGCGCGTCCCGGCCATGAAGGAAGGCCTCCCCAAGCTCGGCCGCATCGACGAGCTGCTCGAGTTCGGCCGGCAGGCGGAGATCGACATGCTGATCGTGGCGCTGCCGATGGCGGCGGAGCAGCGCCTGGTGCAGCTTCTCAACACGCTTTGGGTGCTGCCGGTTGACATCCGCCTCTCGGCGCGCTCCAGCCGCCTGCGTTTCCGCCCCCGCTCCTATTCCTATGTCGGCGCCGTGCCGTTTCTCGACCTGTTCGACAAGCCGATCGCCGACTGGGACTATGTCCTCAAGGCCTGCTTCGACCGCATCGTGGGATGGATGGCGCTCATCCTGCTCTCCCCGATCATGCTGGCGGTGGCGCTGGCGGTGAAGCTCGACAGCCCCGGCCCGGCGCTCTTCCGCCAGAAGCGCTACGGCTTCAACAACGAGCTGATCGAGGTCTACAAGTTCCGCTCCATGTACACGCACATGACCGACGCGGACGCGACGAAGCTTGCCACCCGCGACGACCCGCGCATCACCCGCGTCGGCCGCTTCATCCGCAAGACCAGCCTCGACGAGCTGCCGCAGCTCCTCAACGTGGCGATCAAGGGCAACC
Source organism: uncultured Alphaproteobacteria bacterium (assembly GCA_963801225.1). Taxonomy (GTDB): domain Bacteria; phylum Pseudomonadota; class Alphaproteobacteria; order Rhizobiales; family Afifellaceae; genus DASWJZ01. The sequence goes on along the minus strand of CAWDED010000007.1, from coordinate 145,598 downwards.
TGTCGCTGGTCGGCCCCAGGCCCCATGCCGTGCAGGCCAAGGCCGACAACCGCCTCTACGAGCAGGTGGTCGACGGCTACTTCGCCCGCCACCGGGTGAAGCCCGGCATCACCGGCTGGGCGCAGGTCAACGGCTGGCGCGGCGAGACCGACACGCAGGAGAAGCTCGAGCGGCGCGTCGAGCACGACCTCGTCTACATCGAGAACTGGTCGGTGTTCTTCGACATCTACATCCTGGCGCTGACGCCCTTCCGGCTCTTCGGCACCGAGAGCGCGTATTGACCGGGCCCATGGGCTCGGCAGTGCACAAAGCGGTATCGAGCGTCGCGACCGAATGGCGCCATTGAACCGCTGAGACGCCGTCTCTATAGTCCGCGCTCGTCGGAGCGTGGCGCAGTTTGGTAGCGCACTTGACTGGGGGTCAAGGGGTCGCTGGTTCGAATCCAGTCGCTCCGACCATTCCTTTGCGGGGGCCGCTCAGCGCACCTGCTCGAGCAGCAGCTTCGCTTCCTGCAGATCCTCCAGCGCCGTCTGCAGTCCGCGCCGCTTCTCCAGCGACAGCGCGTAGACGGTGCGCGCCTCCGGCGGAGATGGCGCTGCCGGAAGCCCGGTCTCCTGCTCGGCCGGCTCGGGCGACATCACCTCTGGCGCCCTGCGCACGCGCGACCGTGACGGCGTCGGAGTGTCGGCATCGGGCGCCGCCACCGTGGTGACCGAGCCTGTCTGGCCGACCGACGCGACGAAGCCGATGCCCTTCTCCTTGAGGAGACGCTGGACGCCGCGGATCGTGAAGCCCTCGCCGTAGAGAAGCAGGCGGATGCCGCGCAGAAGGTCGACGTCTTCGGGGCGATAGTAGCGCCGTCCGCCGCCGCGCTTCATCGGCTTGATCTGGGTGAAGCGCGTCTCCCAGAAGCGCAGCACGTGCTGCGGCAAATCCAGCTCGCCGGCGACTTCGCTGATGGTGCGGAACGCCTCGGGCGCCTTGGGCGAAGCCATGCTCTATTCCGCCGCTTCCTCCGAGGCGGGCTTGCCGCGCAGCCCGTCGTTGATGCGGGCCTTCATGATGTTGCTCGGCTTGAAGACGGTGACCCGCCGCGGCGGTATCGGCACCTCGCGCCCGGTCTTCGGATTGCGCCCGACGCGCAGCCCCTTGTCACGAACGGTGAAGGAGCCGAAAGACGACAGCTTCACAGTGTCACCCGAAACGATCGCGTCGGAAATCTCCTTCAGGACCATTTCGACCATTGCCGCGGATTCGGTTCTGGACAAGCCGAGCCGGCGAAAGACCGCCTCGGCCAAGTCAGCCCGCGTTACCGTCTTGCCCCCCATGACACCGCCGCACCTTCTTTGTAGGAATTGAAGGAATTCAATACACTAACCCTATTCGTGCGGAAAATTCAGGTCAACTGCAACGAATCGGATTCGCCTCACCACCGCAGCAGCGCCGAGCCCCATGTAAAGCCGCCGCCCATGGCCTCCAGCATGACCAGCTGGCCGGGCTTTATGCGCCCGTCCCGCACCGCAACGTGGAGCGCCAGCGGCACGGAAGCCGCCGAGGTGTTGCCGTGCAGCGCCACCGTGGAAACGACCTTCTCGCTGGCAATGCCGAGCTTCTTCGCACTCGCATCAATAATGCGCTGGTTGGCCTGGTGCGGCACGAACCAGTCGATGTCGTCGGGTCCGGTGCCGGTCGCCTCGAAGGCGGCGTTGATCACGTCGGAGATCATGCCGACGGCATGCTTGAACACCTCGCGCCCCTCCATGCGCAGATGACCGACCGTGCCGGTCGAGGACGGGCCGCCGTCGACATAGAGCTTGCACTTGTGGCGGCCGTCGGAGCGCAGATGCGAAGAGAGCACGCCGCGATCGCTCAGCGCTCCGCTCCCCTCCTGCAACTCAAGCACGACGGCGCCCGCGCCGTCGCCGAAGAGCACGCAGGTGGTGCGGTCGGTCCAGTCGAGGATGCGCGAGAAGGTTTCCGCGCCGATGACCAGCGCGCGCTTCCCCTGCCCCGCCTTCAGCATGGCGTCGGCGTTGCAGATGGCGAACACGAAGCCGGAGCACACGGCCTGCAGGTCATAGGCCGCGCCGTGCGTGATGCCGAGATTTTCCTGCACGGTGACGGCGCTTGCGGGGAAGGTATTGTCGGGCGTGGAGGTCGCCAGCACGATGAGGTCGATGTCGTCGGCCGTCAGCCCCGCATCTTCGAGCGCGCCGCGCGCGGCATGCGTGGCGAGATCGGACGTGACCTCCCCCTCAGCGGCGATATGGCGCTCGCGGATGCCGGTGCGCTGGACGATCCATTCGTCCGAGGTGTCCACCATTGCCGCCAGATCGTCGTTGGTCAGCACCTTGGCCGGGAGATAGCTTCCGATGCCGCGGATCACAGAACGCATCATGCGGTGGCTGCCATCTCTCACTCCGCCGCGACTTCGGCCCTGAAGGCGCTGTCCTCGGCGATCATGCGCACCAGGTCGTTGCGCGCCATCTCGCGCGCCAGATCGATGGCGCTGGCGAAGCCCTCCGCATCGGTGCCGCCGTGCGATTTGATGACCATGCCGTTGAGGCCGAGGAACACGCCGCCGTTCACCTTGCGCGGGTCCATCTTTTCCCTGAGCAGCCGGAAGGCCGACCGCGCGAAGAGATAACCGAGCTGGGCGGCCCAGGTGCGCGACATGGCCGAGCGAAGATACTCGGCGATCTGCCGCGCCGTGCCTTCCGCCGTCTTCAGCGCGATGTTGCCGGAAAAGCCCTCGGTGACCGCGACGTCGACCGTGCCGCGGCCGAGATCGTCGCCCTCCACGTAGCCGCGATATTCGAAGCCGGGATGGTTCATCGCCCGCAGAATGCGGCTCGCCTCGCGCACGTCCTCGATGCCCTTCACCTCCTCCACCCCGACGTTCAGGAGCGCGACCGTGGGGCGGTCGAGGCCGAACACGGAGCGCGCCATGGCCGCGCCCATCACTGCGAAATCGACCAGCATGCGCGCATCGGCGCCCACCGTGGCGCCGACATCCAGAACGATGCTCTCGCCGCGCAGCGTCGGCCACATGGCCGCGATGGCGGGCCGCTCGATGCCCGGCAGCGATTTCAGGCAGAACTTCGCCATGGCCATCAGCGCACCGGTATTGCCCGCCGACACCGCGGCGTCCGCCTCATGATCGCGCACCGCCTGCACGGTCCGCCACATGGAAGACTTCCATCGCCCTTTCCTGAGCGCCTGGCTCGGCTTGTCGTCCATGTGCACGGTGACGTCGCAATGGTGGAACTCCGACACGCTCTTCACGCGCGGGCTCGCCTCCAGCACCGGGCGCACGGCGTCCTCTTCGCCGAAGATCAGGAAGCGCAGGTCCGCGCGCCGGTCGATGGCTATCGCGGCCCCCCCGATGACGACCTCCGGGCCGGAGTCACTCCCCATCGCATCGAGCGCAATCGTGATTGTCTGAGACATCAAGCCGTCGCTTTGGGCCGGGGCCGGAACATAACCGGTGTGCCCCTCATGGCAAGTACCGCGGCCAAGCCGCCATCATTCCTGGTCTTTCTTCAGCTTGGCAAGGGCCGCGAAAGGCGAGGCTTCGGTGGAATCATCCTCGATATGGCTGGAGAACTCAACGCCCTCGCCACGCGGATAGGGGTCGAGTCCGATCGCCAGGTGCTCGGCGGTCATCGCGCCGAGCGCGATGCGCCCGTGGTGGAAAAGCTCGGGGTCCTCCTCTTCGCCGGGCTCCTGCGACCCGGCGCCGGCAGGCTTGGCAGGCACAGCTTCCGCCGCAACGAACGTGAGGTCGATCGCCTCCGTGACCCGCTGCGACACCGGCTCAAGCGTCACCACGTCGGTCTGCACCACGGAGGCGGTGAGATCGCCCCGCACGGAGAACGCGCCGCCGCCGAGCGGACGCACGTCAAGCTCCGCCGCCAGCTCCGCCACCTCCACGATGCCCAGCTCCTCCGCCAGGGCACGGCGCTCAGCCTCGCTCGCCTCGACGCGGAAGCGCCGCCCGCCGGCGGGAATCTCGTCGGCGCGTACGGAGAGCGACAGCGATCCCGCCGTCATGCTCTCCCCGCCGCATCGGCAGGCTGAGGCAGCGCGGGAAACGGCAGCGCGCCGCGGCGAAGCATGGCCATGTCGGTCGCCCGGACGGCGGTGATGGCCGCACGGAGATAGGCGGCCAGCGCCTCCGCGTGCCGAGGCTCGGGGCCGTCGGGGAAGACGTTGCGCTGGATGGCGTCGGCGAGCATGCCGCTCTCACCGGCGATCGCCTGCTTGTAGGCGGTCATGCGCCCGGCGAAGGAGCTGTAAAGCGCCTGCATGCGCTTGGGCACGGAAAGGTCGCCCACGCCCATCTCGCGGAAGGTGCCGTCCATGTCGTCGACGAAGCGCTCTGAGATCAGGCGGGCGAGCTCCGGGCCGTCGCCCGGCTCGTGCATCAGCCGATGCAGCACCGCGAAGAGATGCAGCGCCACCATCTCGAAGCGGCCCTGCAGCGTATCGGGCACGCCATAGTGGAGATAGAGCGCCGGACGCCGCGCCGCCGCCAGCGCTGCGGCGTAAATGCGCGGCGCCGCGTCGCGCTCAGCCTTACGGCTGAAGGGAAAGCGGAACATCCTGCCAGTCACGCTCCACGGCGCGCTCCCAATGGCCGCCATATTTGTCCTTATTGCAAAGGGGCGCCGACAGGGCTAGCAACCCGCCAAGGGAAGAAAACATGCGCGATCAACGCTTCCGTCTCCGGGCCGGCCCGGCCATGGCCCTCGTCGCGGCCCTGGCGGTGTCCGGCTGTATCGGAGAGACAATCCACCGCGGCTACATCCCGCCGGAATCGGCAACCCAGCAGGTCCAGGTCGGAGCGCCGCGCGAGCAGGTGCTGCTGGCGCTCGGAACGCCCTCCACCACGGCCGATTTCGGCGGCGAGGTCTTCTACTACGTCTCCCAGACCACCAGCCGCCCCGTCGCCTTCCTCAACCCGCATATCGTCGACCAGAAGGTGCTCGCCGTCTATTTCGACGAGAACCAGAACGTGAAAAGGGTCGCCAATTACGGGCTGGAGGACGGCAAGGTCATCGACTTCGTGACGCGCACGACGCCGACGGGCGGCAAGGAGTTCTCGTTCCTGTCGCAGCTCCTCGGCGCAGCCACCGTCGGCCCCAAGACACCGCAGTAGACGGAGCCGGCGCTGAACGGTGCGCCGGCAATGCCACGAGCCGCCCCGCTCAGTGCGCCAGCACGGCGAGCAGCAGCAGCGCCACGATATTGGTGATCTTGATCATCGGGTTCACCGCCGGGCCGGCCGTGTCCTTGTAGGGATCGCCGACCGTATCGCCGGTCACCGCCGCCTTGTGGGCCTCCGAGCCCTTGCCGCCGAACTGGCCGTCCTCGATGAGCTTCTTGGCGTTGTCCCAGGCGCCGCCGCCCGCCGTCATGGAGATGGCGACGAAGAGGCCCGTGACGATGACGCCGAGCAGCATGGCGCCGAGCGCCGAGAAGGCGTCGGACTTGCCGGCGATCAGATAGATCACGAAGAAGCAGACGAGCGGCGAGAGCACAGGCAGCAGCGAGGGGATGATCATCTCCCGGATGGCGGCGCGGGTGAGCATGTCGACGGCGCGGCCGTAGTCCGGCTTCTCCGTCCCTTGCATGATGCCCGGCTTCTCGCGGAACTGCCGGCGTACCTCCTCCACCACGGCGCTGCCGGCGCGGCCGACGGCCGTCATGGCCAGGCCGCTGAAGAGATAGGGCAGCAGGCCGCCGAACAGGAGCCCGACCACGACGTAGGGGTTGGAGAGCGAGAAGTTGACCGACACGCCCTCGAAGAAGGAGCCGGGCGCCGCAGTGCGCGAGAAGAACTCCAGGTCGGCCGTATAGGCGGCGAAGAGCACCAGCGCGCCGAGGCCGGCGGAGCCGATGGCGTAGCCCTTGGTGACGGCCTTGGTGGTGTTGCCCACCGCGTCGAGCGCGTCGGTGGTGTGGCGCACCTCCGCCGGCAGGTCGGCCATCTCGGCGATGCCGCCGGCATTGTCGGTGACCGGGCCGAAGGCGTCGAGCGCCACGACCACGCCGGCAAGCGCCAGCATGGTGGTGACGGCAATGGCGATGCCGAAGAGGCCCGCCAGGCCGTAGGCGGCGAGGATGCCGGCGATGATGACGAGGGCCGGCAGAGCGGTCGATTCCAGCGACACTGCGAGGCCCTGGATCACGTTGGTGCCGTGCCCGGTGACCGAGGCCTGGGCGATGGAGCGCACCGGGCGGTAGTTGGTGCCGGTGTAGTACTCGGTGATCCAGATGATGAGGCCGGTAACGATGAGCCCGGTGATGCCGCAGAAGAAGAGCGACAGGCCGGTGAAGGTCTTGGCCGCGACGGTGAACTCGGTCCCGAAGCCGATGAGCCACCAGATCACCACGGCGAGCGCCACGACCGACAGCAGCGCGGTGGCGATGAAGCCCTTGTAGAGGGCGCCCATGATGGAATTGTTGGAGCCGAGCTTCACGAAGAACGTGCCGATGATGGAGGTGAGCACGCAGGTGCCGCCGATCAGGAGCGGCAGGAGCATCATGGTGCGCGCGACCTCCGCCGTCGAAGAAGATCGAGGCAAGCACCATGGTGGCCACGACGGTCACCGCGTAGGTCTCGAAGAGGTCGGCGGCCATGCCGGCGCAGTCGCCGACATTGTCGCCCACGTTGTCGGCGATGGTCGCGGGGTTGCGGGGGTCGTCCTCCGGAATGCCGGCCTCGACCTTGCCGACCAGATCGCCGCCCACGTCGGCGCCCTTGGTGAAGATGCCGCCGCCGAGACGGGCGAAGATGGAGATGAGCGAGGCGCCGAAGCCGAGCGCCACCAGCGCGTCGATGACCTGGCGATCCTCCGGATCAAGGCCCAGCTGCGAGGTGAGGACCCAGTAATAGACGGAGACGCCAAGCAGCGCCAAGCCGGCCACCAGCAGACCGGTGATCGCGCCGGAGCGGAAAGCGATGGCGAGGCCGGCGCCGAGCGACTGCGTGGCGGCTTGCGCCGTGCGCACATTGGCGCGCACCGAGACCAGCATGCCGATGAACCCTGCCATGCCCGACAGCACCGCACCGATGGCGAAGCCGATCGCGGCGGTGATCGACAGGAGCCACCAGGCGAGCAGGAAGACCACCACGCCGACGATGGCGATGGTCGTATATTGCCGCGTCAGGTAGGCGGTGGCGCCTTCGCGGATGGCGGCGGCGATCTCCTGCATGCGCGCGTTGCCCGCATCGGCAGCAAGCACGGATTGGATCGCCCACACGGCGTAGACGATGCTGAGCACGCCGCAGGCAATCGCGAAATAGAGCGGTATCATTCTTGGATTTTCCCCTGGAAGCCGCCGCGTCGGGTCGGGCGCGAAAACGCTGCCGCCTTGACCGGCCAGTATGGAACGCCCGCGGGGTATTGACGAAACGATGGCACCCGTCAAGGGACGCGCCGAAGCCTCACACAAGGCGGATTTCGCCGGCTCATCTGCCAAAAGAGCGCCAGGAGGCACGTCGCCGCCACCGGCAGCACGATAATGTTGACGACATCCCAGCCGCCGATGTGCAGCGTGCCGCCCGCCGAAAGCGAAGCGAGCGCCACGAAGCCGAAGATGGTGAAGTCGTTAAGCGCTTGAACTTTCTCTTTTTCTTCCGGCCGGTAGCACTGGGTGACGAGCGTCGTCCCGCCGATGAAGCCGAAATTCCAGCCGACCCCCAGCAGGATCAGCGCCAGCCAGAAATGCCCCACGGAGGTTCCTGAGAGCGCCACAAGCGCGCAGCCGATCAACAGCGTCAGGCCGATCGCCACGACGATTCGCGCGCCGAAGCGCGCAATCAGCGAGCCGGTGATGAAGCTCGGGCCGAACATGGCCATGACGTGCCACTCGATGCCGAGCACGGCGGCATCGCGGTGGTGGCCGCTCATGACCATGGCGAGCGGCGCGGCCGTCATGACGAAGCTCATCACCGCATAGGCGGAGGTGGCGCAGCCGACCGCCACCAGAAAGCCGGGGTTGAGCACGATCTCGGAGAGAGGCCGGCCGCGCGCATCATCGTGCCGCCGCGGCGGCGCCTTGGGAATGTCGAGCGACAGCAGGACCAGCGCCGCCATCACGGTCAGACCGACCGCCGCGAGATACGAGCCGGCAAACTGTGCCGCCGGGATGAGATCGGCGGTGTGGATGACCGTCTGCGGCCCGATGACCGCCGCCAGGATGCCGCCGATCAGGACCCAGGAGATGGCGCGGGGCCGAAAGGCATCGCTCGCGGTATCGGCGGCGGCGAAGCGGAACTGCTGGTAGAAGGCGGCGCAGGCGCCGGCGAGCATCGCGCCGACGCAAAGCAGCGCGAAGCTGCTCAGCATCATCGCTGTCGCCTCGATCAGACCGCCGCAGACCCCCAGGCCCATGCCGAGCACGAAGCTCGCCCGCCGGCCCACGCGCCGCGACAGAAGCGCGGCGGGCACCGTGGCGCAAGCGGTGCCCACGACGAATGCCGTCAGCGGCAGCGTGGCGAAGGATTTGTTGTCGCCGAGCAGCATGTTGCCGGCAATGGCCCCGCTCGCGAAGTTGATCGGAGCGACCGACCCGACCAGCGCCCCGGCCGACGCCAGCACGAAGCACGTTGCGACGCGCCTTTCGATCGTCAACGGGTGCGGCGGCGACCGTCTGATCCATTACGACTTATCTTCGCCCCCGTGGACCCATGCACGCCTTGATAGCCGCAACGCATGCCCCTTGAACAGCACCTGCGGCGGATCTCGCCCCTCGCTGAGGGCTCCGACCTGGGAAACCGGCACACCGGCGGCTCGCGCGGCAATCTCGAAAGCGGCGGCCTTGGCGCGTGAGACAGCGGCGAGGATCTCGTAGTCGTCGCCGCCGGTCAGCAGGCGGGAAAGAAGCGCCTCGTCGGCGGCAATCGCCCTCCGGCAGCGGCACCCGCTCCGCCTCGATCACGGCCGAGCAGCCGGAGGCCGCGGCGAGCTTGTCGCAGTCTCCGACCAGCCCGTCGGAGATGTCCATGGCGGCCGATGCGAGGTCGGCCAACACCGGCGCCAGCGCGACGCGCGGCTCCGGCACGCGGTAGCACTCGACGCGAGCGCCTCCTTCGCGCTCCGGCGACAGCGCGTCCCAGGGCCCGGGCTCGCCCTTCAGCAGCGCCAGCCCCGCCGCGGCAGCGCCGATGGTGCCGGAAACGAAGAGCACGTCGCCGGGCCGGCCGCCCGACGCGGTGCACCATGCGTCCCTTCGGCGCCAGCCCGAAAGCGGTGATGGAGACGACCGGCCCACCCGGCGCGTCGATGGTGTCGCCGCCGAGCAGCGCAATGCCGTACCGCTGCTGATCCTGCTTCAGGCCGCGCGTAAAGGCAGCGAGCCAAGCCTCTCCGATATCGTCGGAAATCCCGAGGCCGAGGACGTAGGCAAGCGGCTGCGCGCCCTTGGCCGCGAGGTCGGAGAGGTTCACCCGCAGCGCCTTCTGCGCCACCGTTGTCCGGCGGGTCGCCGGGCAGAAAATGCATGCCGTTGGCCACCATGTCGGTGGTGACGACGAGGTCGGCGTCCGGCCGGCACGTCGAGCCGTGCCGCGTCGTCGAGGAGCCCGAACGCCCCCTCCCCGGCCAGCGGTCGGAAATAGCGGTCGATGATGGCGAGCTCGTCGGGCCGCATGCCGACGCTCAGCCGGAGGCGGCGCGGGAAAACTCCTCGGGCCGGCGCTCGTGCGCCACGCGGTCGAGCACGCCGTTGACCAGACCCGGCTCGTCGGCGTCGAAGAAGGCGCGGGCGATGTCGACATATTCGGTGATGACGACGCGGGCGGGAACGTCGCGCCGCTCGGCAAGCTCGAAGACGCCGCAGCGCAGGATGGCGCGCAGCGTCAGGTCGATGCGCGTCAGCGGCCAGGTGGGCGGCAGCGCGGCGTGGATGATCGGGTCGATGCGGCGCTGCGCCTTCACGACGCCGGTGACCAGGCGCGCGGAAGAACGGCATGTCGGCGGGCCGAAGCTGCTCGCCTTCGATCTCCTTGCCGAGCCGATGCGTCTCGAACTCGGCGAGGACCGCCGGGCAGCGTCGCGCCGCCGACATCCATCTGGTAGAGCGCCTGCACGGCGCCCAGCCGCGCCGCGCCGCGCTGGTTGGCGGCCTTGGCATTCGGCGCCTGCGGGTCGTGCGGCTTCTCAGCCATTCGCAAGACCCAGCTCGGCGCGCAGCGCCGCCATCTCGAAGGCAGCCGCCGCCGCGCCGGCGCCCTTGTTCTTCTCGCTCACGCGCGGCGCGCGCCCAGGCCTGCGCGCCGTTCTCCACCGTGAGGATGCCGTTGCCGACGGCGAGCGTGTGCTGCACGGCGAAGTCCATCACCGCGCGCGCGGATTCCACCGCGACGATGTCGTAATGGCTGGTCTCGCCGCGGATCACGCAGCCGAGCAGCACGTAGCCGTCGTAGCGGCGGGTCTTAGCATCCGCCTGCGCCGCCATGGCGAGCGCCGCGGGGATCTCCAGCACGCCCGGCACGGCGCGGCGCTCGATAGGTGGCGCCGCCGCCTCTCAAGCTCGGCGATGGCGCCCTTCGCCAGCTCGTCGCTGATGTCGGGATAGAAGCGGGCTTCGATGATGAGGAAATGTTTCGGCATGAGTGGTGTTTCGTGTGAAGCCCGGCGGGTCAGCCGGCGGTCGAGGCGCTCCAGATAGCGCGCGATGAGGTCGACTTCCAGGTTCACCTGCTCGCCGGCGCGCCGCTCGCCCCAGGTCGTTACCGACAAGGTGTGCGGGATGATCATCACCTCGAAGCGCCGGCCGTCCACCCCGTTGACGGTGAGCGACACGCCGTCGAGGGCGACGGAGCCCTTCTCCGCGATGTAGCGGGCCAGCGCGCTCCGGCACCTCGATGACGAAGCGCGCCATGTCCTCCTCGTCGTGGCGCTCCACGATCGTGGCGATGCCGTCGACGTGGCCGGAGACCATGTGGCCGCCGAGCTCGTCGCCCATCTTCAGCGGCCGCTCCAGGTTGACGCGCGTGCCGGGCATCCAGCCGCCGAGCGTGGTGCGCTCCAGCGTCTCGGTCGAGGCCTCCACGTCGAAAAAGGCGCGGTTGCCGTCGATGCCGCGCTCCACGACCGTGAGGCACGGCCCGCCGCAGGCGATCGAGGCGCCGAGCGCGATCGTCTCGGGGTCGTAGCGCGTAGCGATGCGCAGCTGCACGCCGGCCTCGCGCGGCTGCACCGCCAGCACTTCGCCGACATCGGTGACAATCCCGGTGAACATCTCAACGCATCCGTTCGTAGCGCGTCATCGTATCGGCCCCGAAGCGGCGTCGTCGATGCGGCGGAAGCGGTCCGAGGCTTCGATGTCGGAGAGCGGCAGCCCGGCGAGCGCCGGCACGAGGTCGCCGCCGAGCGGCTTGGGGCTGCGGAACAGCATCACCGCGTCCACCAGATCCGCCTCCAGGAAGCTCCGCGCCACATGCGCGCCGCCCTCAACGAGGACGGAGTTGATGCCCTCCTCCGCCAGACGTTGCAGGACGGCCGCAAGGTCGAGCCCCTTCGAGCCGCTCCGCACCGTGAAGCGGCGTGCGCCGGCGCCAAGTTCCTTCCCCATCTGCGACGGGAGAGGAACCGCCTGCCCTTCATCGGCCGTCACCATCTGCCAAGTCGGCGCCGCCGCATCGAACACCTTGATATCCCGGCCAAGCGTCCCCCCGCTGTCGAGCACCACGCGCACCGGCGAGCGGTGCTCCAGGCCGGGCAGCCGGCACGTGAGCGCCGGGTCGTCGGCCTCCACCGTGCCGCGGCCGACGAGGATGGCGTCGAAGCGCGAGCGGAGCGCCTGCACGTGCCGCCGCGCCGTCGGGCCGGTCACCGCGACCTGCGCCTCCCTGACCCGTCCGATAGCATCATCGGCCGAAACGGCCATTTTCAGAACCACATAGGGACGTCTTCTGAGTAATCCGCTTGAGGTAACCCGCCTGACCGCGACGGGCCTCGTCCGCCAGCGGGCCCAGCACGACATCGATGCCGGCCTTGGCGAGACGCTCAAAGCCCTTTCCGCCCACGCGCGGGTCGGGATCGGCGATCGGCGCCACCACGCGGGCAACGCCCGCCTCGACCACGGCGTCGGCGCAGGGCGGGGTCTTGCCGTGATGCGAACAGGGCTCCAGCGACACGTAGAGCGTGGCACCGCGCGCTGCCGCGCCCGCCATGGCGAGCGCCTCGGTCTCCGCGTGCGGCCGACCGCCGGGCGCCGTGCGGCCGCGCCCGATGACGTGCCCGTCCTTGACCAGGATCGCGCCGACCGCCGGGTTCGGCCAGGTCGTGCCGAGCGCGCTCGGCGCCGAGCCGGATCGCCGCCGCCATGAAGCGGCGGTCGAGCGCGTCACGCATCGCGCTCAGTCATTGTCGGCGGGGGCGGCCTCTTCGCCGGCCAGCTCGCCGATGAAGTTCTTGAAGTCCTGCGCCTCGCGGAAGTCGCGATAGACGGAGGCGAAGCGCACATAGGCGACGTCGTCGAGATTGCGCAGCCCCTCCATCACCAGCTCGCCGATGTCTTCCGCCGGGATGTCCTGCTCGCCGCGGCTCTCCAGCTGCCGCACGATGCCCGAGACCATGCGCTCCACCCGCTCCGGATCGACCGGCCGCTTGCGCAGCGCCACCTGCACCGAGCGCATGAGCTTGTCGCGGTCGAACGGCACGCGCCGGCCGGAGCGCTTCACCACTGTCAGCTCGCGCAACTGCACCCGCTCGAAGGTCGTGAAGCGTCCACCGCATTCGGCGCACACGCGCCGCCGGCGGATGGCGGTGGAATCCTCCGTCGGGCGGGAATCCTTCACCTGCGTGTCTTCGGCGGCGCAATAGGGACAGCGCATGGCTCAGCGCCCTTTCAGCATGATCTTGTCCGGGGACCGGTTCCCACCTTTCGGGATCATGCGCTAGCCCTGGTAGATGGGGAAGCGCTCGGTCAGCCCCTTCACCCGCTCGCGCACCGATGCCTCCACCGCTTCGTTGCCGTCCTCGCCGTTCGCGGCCAGCCCGTCGAGCACTTCGATGATCAGCCGCCCGATCTCCTGGAACTCGGCGATGCCGAAGCCGCGCGTCGTGCCGGCGGGCGTGCCGAGGCGGATGCCGGAGGTGACGGTCGGCTTTTCCGGATCGAAGGGAATGCCGTTCTTGTTGCAGGTGATGTTGGCGCGGCCGAGCGCCGCCTCGGCCGCCTTGCCGGTCAGCGCCTTGGGCCGAAGGTCGACCAGCATGAGATGGTTGTCGGTGCCGCCGGAGACGATGTCGCAGCCGCCCTTCATGCAGCGTCTCGCGCGAGCGCCTTGGCGTTCTCCACGACGTTCTTCGCATAGACCTTGAAGTCGGGCTGCAGCGCCTCGCCGAAGGCAACCGCCTTGGCGGCGATGACGTGCATCAGCGGCCCGCCCTGCAGGCCGGGGAAGACGGCCGAGTTGAGCTTCTTGGCCAGCGCCTCGTCGTTCGAGAGGATCATGCCCGCCGCGCGGTCCGCGCAGCGACTTGTGCGTCGTGGTGGTCGCCACATGCGCGTGCGGGAACGGCGAGGGATGCGCGCCGCCGGCAACCAGCCCGGCGAAATGCGCCATGTCCACCATCAGATAGGCGCCCACCTCGTCGGCGATCCGCCGGAAGCCCTGCGAAATCCCAGATGCGCGGAATAGGCGGTGGCGCCGGCGATGATGAGCTTCGGCTTTGCCTCGCGAGCGATAGCCGGCGATCTCGTCGATGTCGAGCAGGCAGTCCTGCTTGCGCACGCCGTAGGGCACCGCGTGGAACCACTTGCCGGACATGTTGACCGGCGAGCCGTGCGTCAGGTGCCCGCCGGCCGCCAGGTCGAGGCCCATGAAGGTATCGCCCGGCTGCAGCAGCGCCAGGAACACCGCCTGGTTCATCTGGCTGCCCGAGTTCGGCTGCACGTTGGCGAAGCTGCAGCCGAAGAGCTTCTTGGCCCGCTCGATCGCCAGCGTCTCGACGACGTCGACGTATTGGCAGCCGCCGTAATAGCGCCGGCCCGGATAGCCCTCGGCATATTTGTTGGTGAGCACCGAGCCCTGCGCCTCCAGCACGGCGCGCGAGACGATGTTCTCCGAGGCGATCAGCTCGATCTCGTCGCGCTGGCGACCCAGCTCGAGCTGGATGGCGTCGGCGATCTCCGGATCGGCCTCGGCCAGCGTCGCGGAAAAGAAGCTGTCGGCCTTGGAGGACGCGCGGGCGGACTGGCTTGTCGGCATTTCAATCACCCGGATTTCGAGGAAACGGAATCGCGCCCGCTGCGGCTACGGCACAGCAGGCTTGGCCGCGATACCACAGCCGCCCCTTCCCCGCCAAGCGAGGCGCTGGGGCGACTAAGAGCGCTGAACCGCCCCCGCCGGCGCCATCGCCATCCGGGCGACGCGCATGGAGACCGCCATGACGGCAAGCGTGGCGATATAGGCGATAAGTTGGAGCTCGGTGGGCCGGTCGATATAGCCGACGAGCGAATGCAGCACGCGGCCGACGATACTGCCTTCCGAGAGGAGGAAGGAGGTGTCCCAAAGCTGCTGGCCGAGCACCGAGACGATACCGGCCTGGCTGAGGTACTGCACCGCCTGCGCGGCCATGCCCGCCGCCAGCAGCGCGATGAGCACGGTGGTCACGCGGAAGATGTAGCGCGTGGGGATGGCAAGCAGCCCCCAATAGCCGAGCGCGGCGACCAGCGCACCGCCGGCGAGGCCCAGTAGCCCGCCGGCGAGGAGCGCCGAGCCTGCGGCGCCCGATGCGACGATTCCGTAGAGGAAGAGGACGACTTCCGAGCCTTCGCGCAAAACCGCCACCGCGATGACCACGGCGAGGATGCGCGGGGGCTCGGCGCCGGAGGCGACGGAGCGGCCGACATCGGCGATCTCGGCGGCCAGCTGGCGGCCGTGGCTGGCCATCCAGCTGTTGTGCCAGGTGAGCATGGCGACGGCGACCAGCAGCACGGCGGCGTTGAGGATCTCCTGGCCGGAGCCCTGGAAGGCGCCGGAGATGGCACCCGCGAAAGCGGCGACGATCAGCGCGCCGACAATGCCGACCAGAATGCCGGCCGACACCCAGAGGCGGCTGCCGGCGAGCCCCTTCGTCACCGCGAGCACGATGCCGACCACGATGCCGGCCTCGATGACCTCACGGAAGACAATGATGAGCGCCGCGAGCATCGTCTACTCGACCACCACAACACCCTGCGCGGTGGCCGGGTTGAAATCGCCGAAGAACTGGTAGCGGCCGGGCGGAACCGGTCCGAAGCGCACCACCGCCTGGGTGTTTCCCGGGATGATCTTCTCGAACTTCAGCCCGTAGCTCTCGAACTCCTCGGGCGTCGGGTCGTCGTTGGTGACGGTGACGGCCACGCGCTGGTTCGCCGGCACGGTGATCTCGGCGGGCTGGAACGCGTGGTCCTTGATCGACACGTTGACCGTCACGTCATCGGCCAATGCGCCGCCGGCGGTCAGCGTCAGCGCCAGGACCGGCAGAACGACCAGAAACGCTCGCATGGGCTCGGCTCTCAAAAGATCGCCTGGAAGGCGCGTTGGCGCCTTGGGGCGGTGATTGAAGAAGCCGCCGTGCACCGCCTCCCCGACGGCCGGCCGGCTCTCACAGCCACTTTTGCTAATTCAGAAACTGCTTGTCAAGTTAACGCCCGGCCGTCGGCCGCGACCTCCCGACGCAGCGGAAGGTGAGAATCCTCGCGAAGCGAAAGAGTCCTTGAGCTACTGCGCCGCCGTCTCCGGCGAGCCGATCCGCGTGGGGTCCTGCGCCAGGGCGACGGTGCCCTGCTGGTCGAGGCCGTAGATGTCGTCGCGGAAGTGCACGATGCCGTCGCCGGTCGTCCAGGCGGTGAGGTAGACGGTGAGGATGGTCGGCTGGTCGACCACCTCCACGTCCAGCCGCTCGCCCGAGCGGATGGTGTCGTTGACGGTGGCGAGCGTGTAGCCGTTGCCCCGCAGCACCCAGGCGACCAACTCACGCACATTGTGGACGCGCACGCAGCCCGACGACTCGAAGCGGTAGTCGGACTCGAACAGGTTCTTCGACGGCGTGTCGTGCAGGTAGACGTCGTATTTGTTGTGGAACTGAAGCTTGACGAAGCCGAGCGAGTTGTCGTCGCCCGGGTCCTGGCGGAACATGTAGTTCACCGCCTCGTCGGTGTTCCAGTCCACCTGCTGCGGCTGCAGCTCCTCGCCCTTGCGATCGAAGATGCGGATGTGGTGCTCGGTGAGATAGTCCGGCTGCTGCTGCATCTTCGGGATCAGGTCCTTGCGGATGATGGAGGCAGGCACCGTCCAGAAGGGGTTGAAGCGGACCTCGTAGACCTTGCTCGTCAGGAGCGGCGTCTGCCGCTCGACCCGGCCGACGACGGCGATGTGGCGGGAGACGACCACGCCGTTCTCCACCGCCTCGATGCGCGCGCCAGGTATGTTGACCATGATGTAGCGGCCGCTCGGGGCCTTGGTCTCCTTGATGCGCTCAAGGTTGGTCTGCAGCTGCCACAGGCGCACCTGCGCCGGGACGTTGAGGGCGCGCAGCGTGCCGGCGCCCGCCACCCCGTCGACCGGCAGGCCGTGGCGCTCCTGGAAGCGCGCGACAGCCGCCTGCACATAGGAATTGAACGCCGCCGGGTCGCCGCTCTGCTGCCTCAGGTCGCCGGAGGTGATCAGCCGGCGCCGGAGCTCCACCACCGCCGGGTCGCGCACGCCGATCTTCAGCTCCTTGTCGGCCGGGACGCTGTTCCAGCCGCCGCGCGCCACGAGGTCCTGATAGAAGTAGATGGCCTGCTCCATGGCCGGCACGGTCGACGCCGACAGGGTCGGCGTCGATGTGGTCACCGGGCGGGAGATGGTCGATTGCGAGTCGAAGCCTTCCGCCCATTCGGTCTGCTGCAGGCCGTTCAGAGCGTCCTGTGCGAAGCCGGTGGCTGCTGATGCGCAAACAAGCACCGCGCTGACTGTCAGAGTCCGGATTCGTCCCATTCCGTCGATGATCCCGTTGTTTCCGGCCGCGCAAACTGCGCCACCTTTGCCGTACTAGCGATGGAGCGCTTAACGGCCGCTTAAGCATGGCACACCTCGGCGGGGCGGGGAAAGGCTTCCCGCCTGCCCGCGAAGGTGCCACCGCCTAGCTCTCAAACGGTTTTGTGGCCAATCGATGGTCGGGTGGGGCGGCTCATGACAAAGTGAAGGCCCGTGCCGCCTTGGCGGACACGGGCCTTCGAAACAATTGCCGGAAAAGCGGGATCAGAGCCGGTAGAGGATCTGGTCGGTCCAGAAGCGCTCCAGCCGCTGCAGCGCCTTGTTCATGAGCCGGAAGTCCTCCGACGCGATGCCGCCGACCTTCTCGATCGACTGGATGTGGCGGTTGTAGAGGTCGTTGACGACGTTGGCGATCTCCAGCCCCTTCTCCGTCAGCGACACGCGCACCGAGCGGCGGTCGACCCGTGAGCGCTGATGGCGGATGAAGCCGGAATCGACCAGTTTCTTCAAATTGTAGGAGACGTTCGACCCGAGATAGTAGCCGCGGGTGCGAAGCTCGCCTGCGGTGAGCTCCGAATCGCCGATGTTGAACAGGAGCAGCGCCTGCACGCTGTTCACATCGGAGCGCCCCATCCGGTCGAACTCGTCCTTGATCACGTCGAGAAGCCGCCTGTGGAGGCGCTCCACCAGCGTCAACGCATCGAGATAGAGCGTTTTGGTGTCGCCTGGTGCGGTTTCCGCAGCCTCGTAGCGCGCAGCCGCCTGTTCTGACATCAACATCCTCAATCCTCGTCGTTCCCGCCTCACCGACGGATGTATTGCCGCAACTTTACGGTTCACGGGTTGAAGATGTACTTAAGCGAAACCCTTAATTAAATCTTTCCGAGATGCGAACGATCGAACTTGGCTTTGGATAACCACTCAATCGAACGAGCGCCGCCATTCCAGGAAGCTGAGCGCCAGAAATCCCAGGAAGACCCCCGCATGCACCATTGCGCGCATCGGATAATGCCCGAAAATATCGGAAAAGACCGTATACATCACCACCTCGACCGCCAGCGCCACCGCCCACATGACCGGGCCCCAGGCGGCGCCGATCCACAGCCCCACCGAGGCAAGAAGATCGACGATGAGCAGCGTGACGGCGCCTGCGCGCGTCGCCATCGAAAGGTCGGTGAAGGTCAGCCCTTCGGGCGCCAGAATGCCCAGAATTTGGCAGGCCCGGGCGAGTCCGGCCAGAAGCAGCAGCATCGCCGCAACCCGCATGTAGAGGACGGTGAGCGGCAGGCGCAGGCGCTGCCGCGCCGTCTCGCTGCCGAGTGCATCGCTCATTGTTCTGACCCGCCTCGCATGACCGTCTGCCGCGAGGCATAGGGTCGCGTGCGACGGGCGTCAATTCGCGGCCGCCTGTGCGGTTGGAGCGGCCGGGCGCGGGATGCTATCACTCCGCCAACGGCAAACGGACCGACCATGACCGCTCCCCTCAAGCCTCTCCGCCCCGACGTCGACCGCATCACCGGCCGCCGCCGCCTCAGGCGCAACCGCCGCGCCGATTGGTCGCGCCGGCTGGTGCGCGAATCAGTTCTGACGGTGGACGACCTCATCTGGCCGATCTTCGTGATCGCCGGCGAGGGCCGCCGCGAGCCGATCGCCGCCATGCCCGGCGTGGAGCGCCTCACCGCCGACCTGGCCGCCCGCGAGGCGGAGCGCGCGGCGAAGCTCGGCATCCCGGCCATCGCCCTCTTCCCCTATGTGGAGATGGCGCTGCGCGACCAGACCGGCTCGGAAATCCTCAACCCCGACAACGTGATGAACCGCGCCACCCGCGCCATCAAGGCGGCGGTGCCGGAGATCGGCGTGATCACCGACGCCGCCCTCGACCCCTTCACCGACCACGGCCATGACGGCATCCTGCGCGACGGCGTGATCGTCAACGACGAGAGCGTGGCGGTGATCGCCCGGGCCGCGCTGGCGCAGGCGGAGGCCGGCGCCGACATCATCGCCCCCTCCGACATGATGGACGGGCGGATCGGCGCCATCCGCGAGACGCTCGACGGGGCCGGCTATTCCGACCTCCCCATCATGTCCTACACGGCGAAATACGCCTCCGCCTTCTACGGCCCCTACCGCGAGGCGATCGGCACGCTCGGCCTGCTGAAGGGCGACAAGGCCACCTATTACGTCGACCCCGGCAACAGCGACGACGCCATGCGCGAGGCGGAGACCGACATCGCCGAAGGCGCCGACATGCTGATGGTGAAGCCCGGCATGCCCTATCTCGACATCGTGCGGCGCATGAAGGACGAGTTCGCCATGCCCACCTTCGTCTACCAGGTGTCGGGCGAGTATTCGATGATCATGGCCGCCGCCCAGAACGGCTGGATCGACGGCGAGCGCGCCATGATGGAGAGCCTGCTCGCCTTCAAGCGCGCCGGCGCCGACGGCATCCTCACCTACTTCGCGCCGCGGGTGGCGGAGAAGCTGAAGGGGGGTGATAGAGGTCGCCCGCTATTCATGCATCGCGGATCTTCACTGAGGAAGCGAAGCTCTTTCTACGGGCAGTCTCAGTCTGTTTTGCAGTCGCGGCAGCATTCGCCTGGCTGAGGTCCGCTGTCGTTCCCTTGCCGGGCGTGGCACCAGGGCTGGAGGAACCGGAAATGGTCACTGCGCCTGTCTAGCGCCCTCCACGAACAGGCTCGCTGGAACTCATGGGGAGCCGCTCTCACCGCTGTCGTTGTCGCAGCCGAGGTTGTTCTCCTCGCGCTCGACGTTCTTAAAGGCCGACGGAGTACGCCTTGAATTGTTCATCCAATAGAACATCTCCTCTGGGCTCAGCGGCAAATTCTTGACCCGCCTCCTCCCCGCCCCCATCTCCACAGGCGGAGGAGAGCCATGACCCACGCCCCCACGATCGATTCCCGCGAGCTCGCCTATGACCCGCTGGTGCATCCGGAGCTTTACGACGGCGTGCGCACGCGGCGCATCTTCGCGTTCCTCGTGGACGCGACGCTGGTGCTCTTCCTCATGGTCGTCGCCTTCATCGTCATCGGCATTCTCGGCATCTTCACGCTGGGGCTCGCCTGGTTTCTCGTCCCGGCCATCTGGCCGGTCGTGGCGATCCTCTATGCGGTGCTGACGGTCGGCGGCCCGCGGCAGGCGACGCCCGGCATGCGCTTCATGGGCATCCGCATGGCGACCGTGCGCGGCGTGCCGGTCGATTACGGCCTGGCGCTGCTGCACGCGCTCGGCTTCTGGTTCTCCGTCTCCATCCTGACGCCGTTCATCCTGCTGGTAGCGCTCTTCACGGAGCGCAAGCAGCTGCTGCACGACCTGCTGCTCGGCACCATGGCCGTCCGCGCCGGTTAGGTTCGCGGCTAAGCCTTGCTCGTGCGGGGCTTCCGCCCCACTCCTCTCTTGACGCCGAACGGCGGCGGCGTGACTCTTCGCCCATGACGAAGATCGTAACCGACGCCCACCAGTTCTACCTGACGGCGCCGAGCCCCTGCCCCTACCTGCCGGGACGGCAGGAGCGGAAGGTGTTCACCCACCTGGTGGGGCCGAATTCCGGCCCGCTGCACGATCTTCTGACGCAGGGCGGCTTCCGCCGCAGCCAGGGCATCGCCTACCGGCCGGCCTGCGAAACCTGCATGGCCTGCGTGTCGGTCCGGGTGTGCTGCGATTTGTTCCGGCCGACCCCCTCGATGCGTCGCGCCGAGCGCATGAACCGCGACCTGGTCGGCCGCTTCCGCCCCGCCCAGGCGACCAGCGAGCAGTACAGCCTCTTCCGCCGCTATCTCGACAGCCGCCACGCCGAGGGCGGCATGGCGCACATGTCGGTGCTCGACTACGCGCTCATGGTGGAGGACAGCCACGTGGAGAGCGGCGTGGTGGAATACCGCCGCCGCGGGCCCGACAGCGCCATCACCGGCCGCGACGAGGGCGACATCATCGCCTGCACGCTGACCGACGTGCTCTCCGACGGCCTCTCCATGGTCTACTCGTTCTTCGACCCTGACCTGTCGGGCCGCTCGCTCGGCACCTTCATGATCCTGGAGCACATCGCGCGGGCCCGGAAGCTCGGAAAGCCCTACCTCTACCTGGGATACTGGGTCGATGGCTCACCCAAGATGACCTACAAATCGCGCTTCCGCCCGCAGGAGCGGCTCACGCCACGCGGGTGGCTGCGCGCCGATTAACCTTATCCACAAGTTGTATGAAGTCCTTTCATATCGCGGCTAAGTATCGCTAGCGGCGCCTCCGAGCCGGATTCCCGATGGGAGTTAAGCCGCGCCCGCGTCTCCAAAAATACGATCCATTCAAATTTGCGACAAACCGCGACAATTTTGTTGGTCGGGCGCATTGGAAGTTACAACCGATCTCAGCTACAACCCGTAGGTCGAAATGTAGTATGAGGTTCCCCGAAATGGCCAAAGCAGCGACACCAATGGACGCGTTGGTGGGTGCACGCCTTCGCTCGCGGCGGAAGCAGCTTAAGATGAGCCAGGAACGGCTCGGAAAAGAAATCGGCGTCTCTTTTCAGCAAGTTCAAAAATACGAGAACGGCACAAACCGCATCGGAGCCGGACGTCTGGCCGAGATCAGCAAGGTCCTCGACGTCCCGGTCGCCTATTTCTTTACGGGCAGTTCGGGGGGAGTTGACGGCAGTGCCGAGAAAGGCGACGCGCGCACACTCCTGAGTGAGCCCGGAGCGAACGAGCTGCTGCAGGCCTATGCGCAGATCGGGTCTCTTGCCTTGCGCAACGCCGTGGTGCGACTGGCGCGCGACCTCGCCGGCAATTACGGCGAAGGACGCCTGCTTCCAAAGCGCCCACCGGCACGCAACGGCGAGCGCCTGACCAAGGTCGGCCCCTAAACCGGCCCAGCCTCCCATCAGGCCGCGACGGGATATCAGCTCTTCCCGTCCGGCAACTCCCCAAACGTATTGGACCTGGGAAAGCCCTGCGGCGACAGCCGCCCCGCTTGCGCACGGTCGCCGATCCAGTCCCGCAGCTCGGCCGCGGGTCGCGTGTGAAGCCGCCCGGCGCTGTCGGTCCAGCTCAGCCCCTCCGCCTTCTTGAAGACGCGCGCGTCGGACATCTCGCCGTCCTTGTAGCGCTGCAGCCGGACGCCCTTGCCGCGCGCCATCTCCGGCAGCTGGTCGACGGGGAAGATGATCATCTTGCGGTTGGTGCCCACCACCGCGATCAGATCGCCGTCGGCCGGCACGCAGACCTTCGCCTCGTCCTTGCCTGAGACGTTCAGCACCTGCTTGCCCTTGCGCGTATTGGCGACGAGCTCGCTCTCCGCCACGCGGAAGCCGTAGCCGGCGGCCGAGGCGACGATCAGCTTGCGCTCCGGATCGAAGGGGAAGATCGTCACCACGTCCTGGTCCTTGTCCATGTCGACCATCAGGCGCACCGGCTCGCCGTGCCCGCGCCCGCCGGGAAGCTTCGCCGCATCCAGGGTGAACACCTTGCCGCCGGTGGAGAGCATCAGCACCTTGTCCGTGGTGGTGGCATGGAAGGCGCGCTTCAGCCGGTCGCCCTCCTTGAAGGTGAGCGTGGAGAAATCGGTCATGTGGCCGCGCATGGTGCGGATCCAGCCCTTCTCGGACAGCACCACGGTGATCGGCTCGCGCTCGATCATCGCCTGCTGCATCTCCTCCACGTCGATCTCCGGCGCGTCGGCGAAGCCGGTGCGGCGTCGGCCGAGCGGCGTGTCGGGGCCGAAGAGCTTCCTGACGTCCCTGACCTCGTAGTCGATGCACTTCCACTGGCGCTCGTCCGACTTGAGCAGCGCCTTCAGGTCCTTCTGCTCCGCCTTCAGCTCGTCGAACTCCTTGCGGATCTCGATCTCGTCGAGCTTGCGCAACTGACGCAGACGCATGTTGAGGATCGCCTCGACCTGCGCCTCCGTCAGGTCGAATGCCTTCATCATCACCGCCTTGGGATCGTCCTCCTCGCGGATGATGCGGATGACCTCGTCGAGGTTGAGGTAGGCGATCAGATAGCCGCCCAGCACCTCCAGCCGCTCGGCGATCTTGCCGAGACGGAAGCGCGAGCGGCGCAGCAACACCTCCTTGCGGTGGTCGAGCCACTCCGTGAGCACCTCGCGCAGCGACAGCACGTTGGGCACCTGACCGCGCGACAAGACGTTCATGTTGAGCGAGAAGCGCGTCTCCAGCTCGCTCATGCGGAACAGCGATTCCATCATGAGCGCCGGGTCGACGGTGCGGCTCTTCGGCTCGATGACGATGCGCACGTCCTCGGCGCTCTCGTCGCGCACGTCGCCGACCAGCGGCAGCTTGCGTGCCTCCAGCATGGTGGCGAGCTGCTCGATCAGCCGGCTCTTCTGCACCTGGTAGGGAATCTCGGTGATGACGACAGACCAGGTGCCGCGGCCGAGGTCCTCCTTCTCCCAGCGGGCGCGCACGCGGATGCCGCCGCGCCCGGTCCTGTAGGCTTCCGCCAGCGCCTCGCGCGACGACACGATGATGCCGCCGGTCGGGAAGTCCGGCCCCGGCACGAACTCCATGAGCTTGGCGAGCGTCGCGTTGCGGTGCTTGATGAGATGCAGCGCCGCGTCGCAAAGCTCCGCCACGTTGTGCGGCGGGATGTTGGTCGCCATGCCGACCGCGATGCCGGCGGAGCCGTTGGCGAGCAGGTTGGGGAAGGCGCCGGGCAGCACCACCGGCTCCTGCATCTCCCCGTCATAGGTCGGACGGAAATCGACGGCGTCCTCGTCGATGCCGCGCAGCAGCAGCTCGGCCACCGCCGTCATGCGCGCCTCGGTGTAGCGCATGGCCGCCGGGTTATCGCCGTCGACGTTGCCGAAATTGCCCTGCCCGTCGACCAGCGGGTAGCGGACCGCGAAATCCTGCGCCAGCCGCACCAGCGCATCGTAGATCGCCTGGTCGCCGTGCGGGTGGAAGTTGCCCATCACCTCGCCGACCACCTTGGCGGATTTCTTGTAGCCGCCGGTCGGGTTGAGGCGCATCTCGCGCATCGCATAGACGATGCGCCGGTGCACCGGCTTCAGCCCGTCGCGCACGTCCGGCAGCGCGCGGCTGGTGATGGTGGAGAGCGCGTAGGCGAGATAGCGCTCCTCGAGCGCCGTCCTCAGGTTGACCGGGACGATCTCGCCGCCCGCGCCGTTATCGCCGTTTTCCGGCGGAATCACTCGTTTTCCCATGGGGCCTAGTTAGCCACGCCGAGTCGCGGCGACAACACGAAGGTTGCCGCAGGTTTCCGCCCGCGTGCTAAAGCGCGTGGGAATGGCGCAAGGCACCGGCATCCCCATCGAGGCGCTTCCCGCAAAGCTTGAAGCCGGCACGCGGCTGGCGGGTCTTGACCTCGGCACGAAGACCATCGGCGTGGCGCTGTCGGATTTCGGGTTGCAGATCGCCACGCCGCTCAGGACCATCCGCCGCACCAAGTTCGGCAAGGACGCTGAGGCGCTGCTCAAGCTCTGCACGGCGGAGAAGGTCGGCGGACTGGTCCTCGGCCTCCCCGTCAACATGAACGGCACCGAAGGCCCGCGCGCCCAGGCGACGCGCGCCTTCCTGCGCAACCTCGCGCCGCTCACGAACCTCCCCGTCGTGCTGTGGGACGAACGGCTCTCCACCATGGGCGCGGAGCGCGCCATGCTGGAGGCGGACCTGTCGCGCAAGAAGCGCGCGGAGAAGATCGACGCGGCGGCAGCGGCATTCATCCTGCAGGGCGCGCTGGACCGGTTGGCGGGGCTGCGCTCCAACGCGGCACCCCAATTTTAGCCTTTGCGCGGCATGAGGCGATTTGAGCACGATCCAGCAGGCCTCGCGTCAGGTCGAACCTACGGCGGATTCCTTCATTTCTACGGGATGGGTGCTTCTGTCGGCCGCCCTTGCGACCTCGTCCGGCCAGCTTAAATAGGGAAGCGTGGGGTGGACGAAATCAGAGAAGCGCAGGATAGAATACTACCCTCAGTGGAACTGGAGCCCTCGATGCATAGACCGCTGAATCTGGAGATTTTGAAGACAATAGAATCGTTCGGGGCGATCCCTAGGGGCTTGCTGCATAAGAAGGTCGCTGCCTCCCGAGGAGGTCGACGCGCAGATCGACGCCTTCGTTGCTGACGGCCTCCTTCAAATCGATAATTCAGGCCGCATCAGCCTCGCTTCGCGGGCTCAGGACCCGAAAGCCGCAACGCCATAGCTTAACTCAGGGGGGATCAGTGATGGCGTTCGATCCTGCCGTGATGGCATTTGTCATTGCTGCTGCCATCACCGCCCTTGAGCTGATAACCACGAGCTATTCGCGGTCTTCTCGGTTCGCCTTGCTGTCATTGTGGTTCTATGCATTCGCCGTCATTTACGGCCTGATTGCGGTGGGCCTCTACCTCCTGCTCCCCGAGCTTTCCGAGCCCGTGACAATAGC
This sequence comes from uncultured Alphaproteobacteria bacterium, assembly GCA_963801225.1. Lineage (GTDB taxonomy): Bacteria > Pseudomonadota > Alphaproteobacteria > Rhizobiales > Afifellaceae > DASWJZ01. The sequence continues at coordinate 120,197 of CAWDED010000007.1, read as the reverse complement.
CGGAATTAATGCGGAGAACCCTTGGGTTCAGGCCGGTGTCGTCGGTATTCAGTGTCAAGGCGCTTCTTCATATCCGAATTTTCAGCGTAAGCACAGGACCGGGTCAGACCTTTCCAATCGGCTTGGAATCGGTGGTTCAGCTTTTTGAGCCCTGGATGTTGAGAAGCATCGAACTGGACCACTTCAATCATCTTCAGACGTTCATCAAGCCGCGAGCGGCGAACGCCGGCACCCTTGCCGAAGCTCAGGCTACCGCCAAAGCGAACATCCCGACGAGCTTCTCTGATTCCGAGCGGACTGCGCTTAACCGCGATATCGATCAGGCAACAACCAATGAGCAGGTGCTCGAGGCGTATCTCGCTTATGTCGGCGTGAAGACCGTCAAGCGCGTCTTCCCATGAACGCGCCGGCCGGTGTCGGCTTCGCTAAATAGCAGGGGCGATGAAGTCGATGAACTTCCGTGCGTCGAAGCGGCCGTCGACCATGCCGTAGGTGGCGCGCCAGGGGCGGCCGAGGCGGGTCTCGATGAAGGCATCAGCGAAGGCGGCGGGGAAGTCGCGGCGGAGCGCGGCGGCTGTCGCTGTAAGCGCCAGCTGCTCGGTGAGGATGCGCGCCGAGCCTTCGTCCTCGCTGGCAACCGCCGCGGCGGCCGCCAGCACGTCGACGGCGGCCTTGGAGCCGGGGCCCAGCTCGTCGCCGATGGTCTGCAGCACCTGCTCGAGCACGCCGTCGGCCTTGAGCGCGCGCACCACGTCGAGCGCCATGACGTTGCCGGAGCCTTCCCAGATGGCGTTGACCGGCGCCTCGCGGTAAAGCCGCGGCAGCGCGCTGTCCTCGATGTAGCCGTTGCCGCCCAGGCACTCCATCGCCTCGTAGAGGAAGGCCGGACCGGTCTTGCACACCCAGTATTTCACCGCCGGCGTCATGAGCCGGGCATAGGCCGCCTCCGCCGGCTGGCCGCCGGCCATGTCGAAGGCCTCCGCCAGCCGCATGGAGAGCGCCAGGCAGCCGGCGAGGTCGAGCGCCATGTCGGCCAGCACGCGCAGCATCAGCGGCTGGTCGATGAGGGGCTTGCCGAAAACGGAGCGGTGGCGCGTGTGGTGCACCGCCTCGGCCAGGCCGGCGCGCATCAGCCCGGTGGTCGCCACGGCGCAGTCGAGCCGCGTCAGCGTGACCATCTCCAGGATGGTGGCGATGCCCCTTCCCTCCTCGCCGACGCGCCACGCCGTCGCCCCGTCGAGCTCCACCTCGGCGGAAGCGTTGGAGCGGTTGCCGAGCTTGTCCTTCAGCCGCTCCAGGCGCAGGGCGTTGGCACTGCCGTCCGGCAGCACGCGCGGCATCAAGAAGCAGGTCAGCCCCTTGCCGGTCTGGGCCAGCACCAGGAAGGCGTCCGACATCGGCGCCGACATGAACCATTTGTGCCCGGTCAGTCGGTACTCGTTTCCTTCGCCGGCTTCCGCGCGGGTGGTGTTGGCGCGAACATCCGTGCCGCCCTGCTTTTCCGTCATGCCCATGCCGAGGGTGACGCCGCGCTTCTCGGCCGGGGCGCGGAAGTTGCGGTCGTAGGTGCGCGACAGCACGCGCGGCGCCCACTCGGCGAAAAGCTCCGGCGCGTGCTTGAGGCTGGCGAGCGAGGCGTTGGTCATGGTCATGGGGCAGATGTGCCCGCACTCGGTCTCGGCCGTCATGTAGAGCCGGGCGGCGCGCACCCGGTGCCGCATCCCGGCCTCCGCCTCGTCGCGGTCATGCGCCGAGCAATGCAGGCCGGCCAGCATCGAGCGGCGCATCAGCGCGTGATAGGCGGGGTGGAAGACCACCTGGTCGATGCGCCGGCCCTTGGCGTCGTAGCGCTCCAGCTCCGGCGTGTGGCGGTTGGCGAGGCGGGCGAACTCATGCGCCTCGTAGGTGCCCCAGAATCCGCCGAGCTCCACGAGATCCTGGCGCACCGCATCGGGAAATCCGGAAGCGGCGAGGCCGAGAAGCGGGTCGGTTTCGAACAGGTTGACCCCGCCATAGGGGGGCGACTGGTTAAGGATGTCGTGCGTTTCCCGGCCGGTCATCGCGCTTCTTCCCGTGTGCAAGGCGTGCTTTCTGTGTGCAAGGCGGGGCGGCGATTGCCCCTGAGGCTTTGAAGTCTTATAGGGGCGACTTTAATGGCCTATCAGTTTCCGCACAGGCACCTTCTCGGCATAGAGGGCCTTTCGCCCCAGGATATAGCCTTTCTTCTCGACTCAGCGGAAGCCGCCATCGACGTCAGCCGGCAGGTGGAGAAAAAGAAGGCCACCCTGCGCGGCCGCACCCAGATCAACCTCTTCTTCGAGGCCTCCACCCGCACCCAGTCGTCCTTCGAGCTGGCCGGCAAGCGGCTCGGCGCCGACGTCATGAACATGGCCGTCAGCCAGTCCTCCGTGAAGAAGGGCGAGACGCTGATCGACACCGCCATGACGCTGAACGCCATGCGGCCGGACCTGCTGGTGGTGCGCCACCATGCGGCCGGCGCCGTGGCGCTCCTGGCGCAGAAGGTCGAATGCGCCGTCATCAATGCCGGCGACGGGGCTCACGAGCATCCGACCCAGGCGCTGCTCGACGCGCTCACCATCCGCCGCCACAAGAAGCGCCTCAGCGGGCTGACCGTGGCGATCTGCGGCGACATCGCCCATTCGCGCGTGGCGCGGTCTAACATCCTGCTGCTCGCGGCGATGGGCGCCCGCATTCGCCTGGTGGCGCCCTCCACGCTTCTCCCCGCCGGCATCGACCGGCTCGGCGTGGAGGTGCATTCCTCCATGCGCAAGGGCCTCGCCGACGCCGACGTGGTGATGATGCTGCGCCTGCAGCGCGAACGGATGAATTCCGCCTACGTGCCGAGCGTGCGCGAATATTTCCGCATCTGGGGCCTCGATGCGGAGAAGCTCGCCTTCGCCAGGCCCGACGCCATCGTCATGCATCCCGGGCCGATGAACCGCGGCGTGGAGATCGACCCGGAGATCGCCGACGGCGTGCAGAGCGTCATTCGCGAGCAGGTGGAGATGGGCGTCGCCGTGCGGATGGCAGTGCTGGAAGCGCTGGGCCAGGGCCTGCCCAAAGTGGTCGGCCTCGTCGCATGAACGCCCCCACCCTCTTCACCAACGCGCGCGTGGTCGATCCCTCGCGCGGCCTCGACGCGCGCGGCGCCGTGCTGGTCGCGGAGGGCCGCATCGTCGCGGCCGGCGCCGACGCCGCCAACCAGGGGGCGCCGGAAGGCGCGGAGATCGTCGACTGCAAAGGCGCGGCGATCCTGCCCGGCCTGGTCGACATGCGCGTCTTCGTGGGCGAGCCGGGCGGCGAGCACCGCGAGACGCTGGAGACGGCAAGCCGCGCCGCCGCGGCCGGCGGCGTCACCACCATCGTCACCATGCCGGACACGGCGCCGACCATCGACGACCCGGCGCTGGTCGATTTCGTCTTCCGCCGGGCGCGCGACACGGCTGTGGTGCGCGTGCAGCCGATGGCCGCGATGACGCGCGGTCTTGCCGGCCACGAGCTGGCTGAGCTCGGGCTCCTGAAGGAAGCCGGCGCCGTCGCCTTCACCGAAGGGCGGCGCTCGGTGAAGAGCGCCAAGGTGATGCGCAACGCCCTCACCTATGCGCGCGATTTCGATGCGCTCGTCGTGCATCACGTCGAGGACGAAGACCTCGCCAATGGCGGCGTGATGAATGAGGGCGAGACCGCCACGCGGCTCGGCCTGCCGGGCCTGCCGCGCGAAGCCGAGACGATCATGCTCGACCGCGACATCCGCCTGGCGCGGCTGACGGGCGGCCGCTACCATGCGGCGCAGGTCTCATGCGAAGCATCGGTGATGGCGCTGAAGCGGGCCAAGCAGAGCGGCAACGGCATCAGTTCCGGCGTGGCGATCGCCCATCTCAGCCTCAACGAGAACGACATCGGCGCCTACCGCACCTTCTTCAAGATGTCGCCGCCGCTGCGCTCCGAGGACGACCGGCAGGCGATGGTCGCCGCACTCGCCGACGGCACGATCGACGTCATCTGCTCGGCGCACGACCCGCAGGACGTGGAAGGCAAGCGCCAGCCCTTCGCCGAGGCGGCCGACGGCGCGGTCGGGTTGGAGACGCTGCTCGCTGCGGGCCTCAGGCTGGTGCATTCCGGCGACGTGCCGCTCATGCGGCTGATCGCGGCGATGAGCACCAGGCCCGCCGGGCTGCTCGGGCTGGAAGCCGGCACGCTCGCTCCCGGGGCGCCGGCCGATCTCATCCTGGTCGATCTGGAGCGTCCGTGGGTGGTGAAGGAGGAGGAGCTTCACTCCCGCTCCAAGAACACCGCCTTCGAGGGCGCCAAGCTCACCGGCAAGGTGATGCGCACGCTGGTCGGCGGGAAAACCGTCTACGAATACGCCGCCTGAGAGGGCGATCCGGGCTCAGCCCTGCTGTGCTGCGTTGCCGGCGCGGTGCGCGAATTTTTGGGCAAGCTCGGCCGCCCCGTCGTTGCGGTCCAACTCGCGCGACAGCATGCGGAGCCGATTGGCGCCGGTCTTCAGATCGTCAACCGCCTCGACCTTGGCAATGGCGAGCAGCGAGCCGAGCAGGTGGCGGCCGCGCGCTTCGCTCTCCTCCTGCAGCCTTTCCAGCATCTCTACGGTGTTCTTGAGGAAATGCTCGTCCGCGACGGCTGGCAGATGGACGACTTTAGACGCATGCGCACGGGCTGACATCTTCTTCTCCGGCAAAAAGAACGCTACCCCAGCCCGCATCCAGGTGAGTTTTCAAGTATGGTCACATTGGGGCAGCGGTGCCGCGGCTTTCACGGCTCCGCCCGGACCCGACGGACGATAGCACCCGCCCCTTTGGCCGACAGCAGCAAGGTATTAGGATCGTTTGCATGACGTTAAGCCTCCTCGGGTCGCTTCTGCTCGGCTATCTCCTTGGCTCGATCCCCTTCGGGCTGATCCTCACCCGCCTGGCCGGGCTCGGCGACGTGCGCAAGATCGGCTCCGGCAACATCGGCGCCACCAATGTGCTGCGCACCGGCAACAAGGGGCTGGCGGCGGCCACGCTCCTGCTCGACGCACTGAAGGGCACGCTGGCGGTGCTGATCGCCTGGCGGTGGGGCTTGTACCCCGCGCTCGCCGCCGCCTTCGGCGCCTATGTCGGCCACTGTTTTCCGGTCTGGCTGCGGTTCAAGGGCGGCAAGGGCGTCGCCACCTTCTTCGGCGTGCTCCTCGGCCTGCACTGGCCCACCATGATCGTCGCCGCCCTGGTCTGGATCGGGACGGCCGCGACCACGCGCTATTCGTCGCTATCGGCGCTTCTTGCCAGCATCGCTGCGCCGATCGCGCTGCTTCTCTTCGGGCACCCGCAGGCGGCCGCGCCTCTGCGCGATCCTGACGCTGCTCATCTGGATCCGGCACAGCGCCAATATCGGGCGGCTGCTGGCCGGCGAGGAATCGCGCATCGGCGCCAAGGAATAGGCGCCAGCCCTTACTCCGCCGCCTCGACCGCATGATGCGGCGGCGCACCGTGCGTCTTCGGGATCTTGTCGGCGAACACCCCAACGAAGTGCGGCAGCGCCTCCTCCACGGAGGGTGGCATCAGCGCCTCGTCGATGTAGCTCGCCGACGACGCGTCGGCGGTCACCCGCTTGGCGATTGCGCCATAGCGGCGGTGGAGCCGATACCAGCGGAGCGCGGCCGTCGCGAGCTCGATCGCCCGCCGCGGGTAGAAGACGAGCGGGCTCTCGATCGACATCCCGTGCCGCCGCTGGCGCCTGACCTTGCGGCGCACGATACCGAACTGCAGCGGATGCACGCCCTCGATCCAGGTGGCGCCGGAAAAGACGACGAGCGCGTCGACGATCTTCTTGAGGCTGATGCCGCTCGCCGCGCCGCGCCGCAGCACGGTCTCCACATGCGCGTCGGTGTAATAGATGCCCCAGGCGTCGCGGTAGATCGCTTCCCACTCCGCCTTCGACATGACCGGATGGGCGGTGAGCACATGCTCCAGGTCGTACTTGTTCATGTCGGGGTCCATCGGGACGCCCTGGAGATGGAGCTTCTTGTGGTCCTCCGAGCCCGGCAGCGGCGTCAGGCAGAAGAACTCGAGAATGTCGATCGGCAGCTCTTTCTTGATGATCTCGATGTCGCGGCGGATCGACTGCGGCGTGTCGGTCGGGAAGCCGAGGATATAGCCGGCCCAGGTCATCACCTTGGCGGCCCGCCAGGCCTGCAGCATCTCGCGATATTCCCAGATCTTGTTCTGCCGCTTCTTGGTGCCCATCAGGGATTCCGGGTTGATGTTCTCAAGCCCGATGAACACCATGTTGCAGCCGGCGCGTGCCGCCTTCTCGATGAAGCCGGGGATGCGGTGGCAGAGCGTGTCGACCTGCAGGAGCAGGCGGATCTTGAAGCCCTCCTTCTCCCTCAGTTCGATCAGCCGGTCGAGGATCGGCTCCCAGTTCTTGTTGCGGGCGAAGTTGTCGTCGGTGACGAAGAACCGCGTCACGCCCTGTGCAGCGTTGGCGCGGACGATCTCCTCCACGTCATCGGGCGTGCGATAGCGCGATTTGCGGCCCTGCACGTTGATGATGGTGCAGAAGCTGCACTGGAACGGGCAGCCGCGCCCCGCGTCGAAGCTTGTGTAATGGCCGGCGATGCGCTTCACCACATCGCGCGGCAGGATCGGCAGCGTTGCCGCCGCCATGCCCGGCAGGTCGTGCAGGAAATCATAGACCGGCTTCGCCGTGCCGGCGGCGACGTCGCGGAGAAGGTCGCCGAGCCGCCCCTCCCCCTCTCCAGCAAAGACGATGGCTCCGAGATCGAGCGCCTCGCGAATGTCGGCCGGCAGCTCCGGCAGCATCGAGATGCAGCCGCTCACGTGAAAGCCGCCGATCACGACCGGGATGCCGGCGGCGCGAAACTGCCGCGTAATATCTGCAGCGCGCGGAAACTGGTTCGACTGCACGCCGATGAGCCCGACCAGCCCGCCGCCCGCGGCCTTGATGCGCGCCGTGATGCCGGCAATGTCAATGATGGTGTTGCATTCGTCGTGGGCCTCGACGCGGATATCGACGTCGGGGCCGAGAGCGTGGTCGCGCGCGCAATCGGCGAACAGTCCGTAGACGCTCGCCAGGCTGTTTGAGGGTATCGTGGAGCGCACCCACTGGATGACATAGCCGTTGGCGTCATAGTGGGATGGCTTGATGAGAACGATTTGAAACGTGCGCGTGGGTCGATCCCCCTCCCGCTGCGACAGCGGACCACCGCGTGCATAGACCGCTTTAACCATGGCGGACAATGCGACAATGTCAGGCTTGGCCGGCTTGCCGGGCCGCGTCGGCTGAGCCATCCTGCAACCGGGCAGGGAAAAGGGGGGCGCATTTGCCTATCGAGGCTGGCGGCGTCACGCTGACCGACGAGCAGCGCATCGCATGGCTGAGGCTCATCCGCAGCGAGAACGTCGGCTCGGCCACCTTCCGCGAGCTCATCAATCATTTCGGCTCGGCGCAGGCGGCGATCGACGCGCTTCCCGGCCTGTCGCGGCGGGGCGGCGCCGCGCGCGCCATCCGCGTCGCCAGCTTCGATGAAGCCGCGGCGGAGATCGAGGCGACCGAGCGGATGGGCGCACGCTTCGTGGCGCTCGGCGAGCCGCTCTATCCGCCCTGGCTGCGCCATGCCGACATGCCGCCGCCGATGATCGCCGTGCGCGGCGATCCGCGGCACCTGACCAGCCCGGCGGTGGCGATCGTCGGCGCCCGCAACGCCTCGGTGGCCGGCCGCAAGATGGCGGCGATGCTGGCCCGTGCCATGGGCGAAGCGGAGCTGGTCGTCGTTTCCGGGCTGGCCCGCGGCATCGATGCCGCCGCGCACGAGGCCGCCCTTACCGGCGGCACGATCGCGGTGTTCGCCGGCGGTATCAACCTGGTCTATCCGCCCGAGAACGAGGCGCTGTCCGGCCGCATCGTCGAGACGGGGGGCTGCTGCATCAGCGAGATGCGCTTCGGCTGGGAGCCGCGGGCGCGGGACTTTCCCCGCCGCAACCGCATCATCGCCGGCATGGCGCTCGCCACGATCGTGGTGGAGGCGGCGCAGCGCTCCGGCTCGCTCATCACCGCGCGCATGGCGCTTGAGCAGAACCGCGAGGTGTTCGCGGTGCCCGGCTCGCCGCTCGACCCGCGTGCCGCCGGCTCAAACAATCTCATCAAGCAGGGCGCACGGATGGTGACCGACGCCGGCGACATCATCGACGCGATCGCCCCGATGCTCGCCCAGCCGCCGGAGAAGCCGGCCGCCACCCTCGGCGCTCCGCCCGGCGGCGGGGTGGATGCGGAGCCGGCCGACAGCGACCGCGACCGCGTGCTGGAGGCGCTTGGCCCGACGCCGGTGGAGATCGACGAGATCGTCCGCTTCACCGGCCTGCCGGCGCGCACCGTGCTCGTGGTGATCTTGGAGCTCGATCTGGCCGGCCGGGTGGAGCGCCATCCAGGCCAGCGCGTGTCGCTGCGCTAGCGTCGGGATCATGCTCTATTAGCGGGCGCGGCGCGGGGCGGAAATCAGCCGCTGGTCGCCGGCTGGGTATCTTCCTCCGGCGAATCAGCGATATGCTCGCCCGCTTCGCGCCATGCCTCCAGGACCGCCATTTCGATCAGATAGGCGATGAGGGGGAAATCATTTGCCTTGGCCATGCGGGCGAGCCGGCTGGCGTCGATGGCGATGCGTTCGGCCGCTTCGGTGCGGGTCGAAACGTGCTTTTTTGCTCTGGGGCGTGCGGATTTCATGCCTGAGGACTGCAATTGGGGTCCACGTTCATTGGTTGCGACCATATCTATTTACAACCCGCGAGGGAACCGGTTTTTCGACAAAAACAACGAAAAACGACAGTCTCCTTCCGGGCGCGGCAATTGGCCCGGGGGTTGACCGCGCGAAGGCGGCCATCCAATTGACGCGTACAAGGCGGCTCAACCCGCCAGAGAAGCGGCGGAGCATTGTATGGATGTCGTGATTGTCGAGTTGCCCGCGAAGGCCAAGACGATCAACAAGTATCTGGGGCCGGGCTACGAGGTCCTGGCGTCGTACGGGCATGTCCGCGACCTGCCCCCGAAGGACGGCTCCGTCCGGCCGGACGAAGATTTCTCCATGGACTGGGCCGTCGATCCCAAGTCGCAGAAGCGGCTTGCCGACATCGCCGCCGCCGTGAAGCGCGCCGACCGCGTCATCCTCGCCACCGACCCCGACCGCGAGGGCGAGGCGATTTCCTGGCACGTGCTGCAGGTGCTGCGCGACAAGAAGGTGCTGAAGGACAAGCCGGTCGAGCGCGTCGTCTTCAACGCCGTCACCAAGGCCGCCGTGCAGGAGGCCATGCGGCAGCCGCGCGCCATCGACGAGCCCCTGGTCGACGCCTATCTGGCGCGCCGCGCGCTTGACTATTTAGTCGGCTTCACGCTGTCGCCGGTGCTGTGGCGCAAGCTCCCCGGCGCCCGCTCGGCCGGGCGCGTGCAGTCGGTGGCGCTCAGGCTCGTCTGCGACCGCGAGGGCGAGATCGAGCGCTTCCGCCCGCAGGAATACTGGTCGGTGGTGGCGACGCTCCGCACGCTGCGCAACGACAGCTTCGTCGCGCGCCTCACCGCCCTCGACGGCCGCAAGCTCGACCGCCTGTCGATCGGCAGCGGCGACGAGGCGGGCGCCGCCAAGCGTCGGCTGGAAAGCTCCGTCTTCACCGTCTCCTCGGTGGAATCGAAGCCGCAGCGCCGCAACCCGCCGCCGCCCTTCATCACCTCGACGCTGCAGCAGGAGGCGCAGCGCAAGCTCGGCTTCGACGCCAGCCACACCATGCGGGTCGCGCAGCGCCTTTATGAGGGCGTCGATATCGGCGGCGAGACCGCCGGCCTCATCACCTATATGCGCACCGACGGCGTCGACCTCGCCCCGGAAGCGCTCACTGGTGCGCGCCGGGTGATCGAGAAGGAATACGGCATCGCCTACCTGCCCGACGGCCCGCGGCGCTACCATTCCAAGGCGAAGAACGCGCAGGAGGCCCACGAGGCGATCCGCCCGACCGACCTCGCCCGCCTGCCGGACGACGTCACGCGCTTCCTCGACCGCGACCACGCCCGCCTCTACGAGCTGATCTGGAAGCGCACCATCGCCTGCCAGATGAACCCGGCGGAGATGGAGCGCACCACCATCGACATCGCGGCGCGGAGCGCCGAGGGCGAGGCGACGCTGCGCGCCACCGGCAGCGTCATCCGCTTCGACGGCTTCCTCACGCTCTACCAGGAAGGCCGCGACGACGAGGAGGACGAGGAAGGCGGCCGCCTCCCCGCCATGAGCGCCGGAGAGAAGCTGGAGCGCGAGAAGGTGGATGCGAGCCAGCACTTCACCGAGCCGCCCCCGCGCTACACCGAAGCCTCGCTCATCAAGAAGATGGAGGAGCTGGGGATCGGCCGCCCCTCCACCTATGCGCAGACCATGGAGACGCTCAGGAAGCGCGACTACGTGCGGCTGGAGAAGAAGCGCCTCATGCCGGAGGACAAGGGCCGCATCGTCACCGCGTTCCTGGAGGACTTCTTCCGCCGCTACGTCGAGTACGACTTCACCGCCGACCTGGAGGAGAAGCTCGATCTCATCTCCGCCGGCGAGCTGTCGTGGAAGGCTGTGCTGCGCGACTTCTGGCGCGATTTCACCGCCAACGTCTCGCGAGGCGAACGAGGTCAGCCGCTCGCAGGTTATCGACGCGCTGAACGAGCTGCTTGCGGACCATCTCTTTCCGCCGCGCGCGGACGGCGGCGACCCGCGCTCCTGCCCCTCCTGCGAGGGCGGGCGGCTGTCGCTGAAGCTCGGCAAGTTCGGCGCCTTCATCGGCTGCTCGAACTATCCGGAGTGCCGCTACACGCGGCAGCTCGGCGCCAACGGCGACGAAGGCTCCGCAATAGCGGCCTCGCCCGAAGGCGTGGCGCTCGGCAACGATCCGCGAGACCGGCCTTGCCGTGACGCTCCGCACCGGGCGGTTCGGCCCTTACGTGCAGCTCGGCGAGGCGGAAAAAGGCGGCGAGAAGCCGAAGCGCTCCAGCATCCCCAAGGGCTGGGCGGTCGACGAGATCGACCTTGAGGCGGCGCTGAAGCTGCTGTCGCTGCCGCGCGAGGTCGCCGCGCATCCGGAGACCGGCAAGCCCATCACCGCCGGCATCGGCCGCTACGGGCCGTTCGTCTCGCATGACGGCAAATACGCCAATCTCGACGGCGTCGACGAGGTCTTCACGGTCGGCGCCAACCGCGCCATCGCGCTGCTGGCGGAGAAGAAAAGCGGCGGTCGCGGGCGTAACGCGGCGGCCGTTCTCAAGGAGCTCGGCGAGCATCCGACCGAGGGCGGCGCGATCACCGTCCGCTCCGGGCGCTACGGCCCCTACGTCAACCACGGCAAGATCAACGCCACGCTGCCGCGCGACATGAAACCCGAGGAGGTGTCGGCCGGACAGGCCGTCGCACTCCTCGCCGAGAAAGCGGCGAAGGGCCCGGCCCCGAAGAAAGCCCCGGCGAAGAAGAAGGCCGCGGCAAAGAGCCGGCAAGAAGAAGGCGCCCGCCAAGAAGCCGGCGGCGAAGAAGGCGGCTGCGGCCCGCAAATCCTCCGGCGGCAAGAGCGCCGCCGATGCCCCGGCGGAAATCGACTGAGTTGGCGCGCCACTCCAAGCGCAAGCAGGACGCATCCGTTCCCACCCGGCAGGCGATCCTCGACTTCATCGCAGAGACACCGGGCAAGGTCGGCAAGCGCGAGATCGCGCGCGCCTTCAATGTCACCGGCGCGGCGCGCATCGACCTGAAGCGCGTGCTGCGCGAGATGGCCGACGAGGGGCTGATCGAGGGACGCCGCAAGCGCATCATGCGGCCCGGGCGACCTGCCGTCCGTCACCCTTCTCACGGTCGAGGGGATCGACGACGAGGGCGAGCTGATCGCCGTCCCGGTCGAGTGGGACGAGGAAGCGGGCGCGGCGCCGCGCATCGTCGTCGCGCCCGATCCGAAGAAGCGCCGCGTCCGAGCGGGCGCCCGGCATCGGCGACCGCATGCTGGCGCGCCTCACGCCGGAGCCGGAAGGCGACGGCTTCACCGCGCGCGTCATCAAGCTGCTGGAGCGGCGGCCGAAGACGGCGCTCGGCATCGTGCGCAGGCGCGGCGACGAGGTGCGCGTCATCCCCATCGACCGGCGCGGCTCGGAGCTGAGCGTGCCCGCCGGCTCCGCCAAGGATGCCGAAGACGGCGAGCTCGTCTCGGTGGAGGTGGCGAAGGCGGGCCGCTTCGGCCTGCCGACGGCGCGCGTGGTGGAGCGGCTCGGCGACGTGTCGTCGGAGCGCGCCATCAGCCTCATCGCGCTGGAGGAGCACGGCATCCCGCATGTCTTCCCGCCCGACGTGCTCGCCGCGGCGGAGGCGGCCGCAGCCCGCCGACATGACGCACCGCGAGGACTGGCGCGACCTGCCGCTCGTCACCATCGACCCGCCCGACGCGCGCGACCATGACGACGCCGTCCACGCCGTGCCCGATCCGGAGCACAAGGGCGGCTTCGTGCTGACCGTCGCGATCGCCGACGTCTCCTGGTACGTGCGCCCCGGCTCCGACCTCGACCGCGAGGCCCTGCGGCGCGGCAACTCGGTCTATTTCCCCGGCCGCGTCGTCCCCATGCTGCCGGAGCGCATCTCCAACGACCTCTGCTCGCTGCGCCAAGGCGAGGAGCGGCCGGCCATGGCGATCCGCATGTGGATCGACGCGAAGGGCCGCAAGACGCGCCACACGGTGCACCGCGTGATGATGCGCTCCGCCGCCAAGCTCTCCTACGAGCAGGCGCAGGCGGCGATCGACGGCCGGCCGGACGACACGACCGGCCCGCTGCGTGGAGCCGATCCTGAAACCGCTCTGGGCCGCCTACGCGGCGCTGGTGCATGAGCGCGACGAGCGCGAGCCGCTGGCCATCGACCTGCCGGAGCGCAAGGTGATCCTCAAGGAGGACGGCTCGGTCGACCGCATCGTCGTCCCTCCCCGCCTCGACGCGCACCGTCTCATCGAGGAGTTCATGATCCGCGCCAACGTGGCGGCGGCGGAGACGCTGGAGGCGAAGAAGAGCCCCGTCGTCTACCGCATCCACGACGAGCCCTCCTGGGAGAAGCTGGAGGCGCTGCGCGATTTCCTCGGCTCGCTCGACATGAAATTCGCCAAGGCCGGGAGCCTGCAGGCCGAGCCAGTTCAACGGCGTGCTGAAGCGCGTCGCCGGCACGCCGCACGAGATCCTCGTCAACGAGGTGGTGCTGCGCTCGCAGAGCCAGGCCGAATACGCCACCGAGAATATCGGCCATTTCGGCCTCAACCTCCGCCGCTACGCCCACTTCACCTCGCCCATCCGCCGCTACGCCGACCTGCTCGTGCACCGCGCGCTGATCGCCGCGCTTGTCGCTCGGCCCGGGCGGGCTGAGGGCGCAGGACGAGAAGGCGCTGGAGCGCGTCGCCGGCGAGATCTCCGTGGCGGAGCGGCGCGCCATGGCGGCGGAGCGCGACACCGTCGACCGGCTCATCGCCTCGTGGCTCGCCGAGCGCGTCGGCGCGCATTTCGAGGGCCGCATCCGCGGCGTCACGCGCGCCGGGCTGTTCGTGGAGCTGGAGGAAAGCGGCGCCGACGGCTTCGTGCCGATCTCCACCATCGGCGAGGATTTCTACGAACACCAGGAGACGCATCACCGGCTCGTCGGCCGCACCACCGGCGAGACCTTCCGTCTCGGCGACCAGGTGGAGGTGCGGCTGGTGGAGGCCCTCCCCTACGCCGGCAGCCTGCGGCTGGAGCTGCTGCGCGAGGCGCCGCCCTCCCGCCGCGCCGACAAAGGCGGAAGGAAGCCCCGGCGGGACAGCCCCCGCCCCTCACGCCGCACCCGCTCGCGCTGACCCATTTCGCCGGTCGCGTCATCGCAGGGCAACGCGAAGCGTGCTACAGGCGCCCCTCCCGACAGATAAGGAGGCGCTGAGCGAAGACCGCCCGCGCCTTAGCGCAGGCGAAGAGCTTTGACAGGCAAGGACGCAGCACCCGCTCCGGCCCTCCGGCCCAAGGACGCCGCCACGCTCATCGTCCTCAGGCGCGACGCCGATGCGACGCGCGTCCTCATGGGCCGCCGCTCTGAGGGACACGCCTTCATGCCGGGCGCCATGGTCTTTCCCGGCGGCCGGGTAGACCGCGCCGACTGGCGCGCGCCGACCGCCGACGCGCTCCAGCCGATGGTGCAGGAAAAGCTGCTCGCGAACATGGGCAATGCCGACCCGCGGCGCGCCCGCGCCATCGCGCTTGCGGCAATCCGCGAGACCTACGAGGAGACGGGCGTCCTCATCGGCCGCAAGGTGGATACCGTGCCGCGTTCACGCGCGCCCGGCTGGCGGCCGTTCCTCGAGGCGGGCGTCGTCCCGACCCTCTCACCGCTGCGGCTCATCGCCCGTGCCATCACGCCCCCCGGCCGGACACGGCGCTTCGACGCCCGCTTCTTCGCGGTCTTCGACGAAGCGATCGCGGGCGAGGTCGACGTGCCGGACGACGAGCTGCAGGAGCCGGCCTGGCTGAGCTTTGCGGAGGCCAGGAGCAGCAACCTGATGCGGATCACACAGGCCGTGCTCAACCGGCTGGAGGCAAGGCTGGAGCAAGACCCCGACCTCGCCGGCGATGCGCCGATACCGTTCTATTTTGCCCGCCGCGGCAAATTCGTCGAGGACCGGCTTTGACCAGCGCTCCGCTCCCGCTCTCCTGGTTCGGACGGCTCGGGCTGACGCGCGGCGCCGTCGCCGCCATCGCCACGATGGTGAGCGTCGGCATCGCGGTGAGCCTGCTGCCGCCGCTCCTGTCGCTGAACCTGGCGTCGCGCGGCGTATCGGAGCGCACCATCGGGCTCCTCGTCGCGACGATCGCGCTCGCCTCGCTCTTCGTCACGCCCTTTGCCGCGCGCATCGCCGGCGCCTTCGGCACGGCGCGGACCATTGCGGCCTGCACGATCTTCTCCGGCTTCGTCATGCCGACGGTCTGGCTGATCAAGGGCGTGGCGCTCCTCTTCCCCCTCGCCTTCGTCTACGGCGCCGCCATGACGCTCTGCTTCACGCTGGCGGAATATTGGATCAATGTGTCGACGCCGGATCACCGCCGCGGCCTCGTCATGGGCATCTACGCAACGGTGCTGTCGCTCGGCTTCGCCGTCGGGCCGGCGATCATCTCCGTCCTCGGCTCGAATTCGTTCCGCCCCTTCCTTGTCGGCTCGGCGATCCTGCTGCTGTCGGCGCTGCCGGCGCTGGCGGCGCGTGGGGCCTCGCCGGATTTCAGCGAGCGGCCGCGCATGCGCTTCGCCAGTTTCATCTTCGCCATACCGGTCGCCACGATCGGCGTCTTCGTGTTCGCCATGGCGGAGCAGAGCGGCTTCGCCTTCCTGCCGCTGTGGGGCCGCCACCTTGGCATGCAGGCCAACACCGCGGTGCTCCTCACCACGGCGATGGTGCTGGGCAATGTCGCGTTTCAGATCCCGCTCGGCCTGCTGGCCGACCGCTTCGACAAGCGTGCTCTGCTGCTGTGCTGCGGCCTGGCCGGCCTGCTCGGCATGGTCGCCGCCTGGAGCGTCTCCGGCACCACGTTGCCGCTGATGGTGGTGCTACTCCTCTGGGGCGGCGCCTCCGCCGGAATCTACACGGTCGGCCTCGCCCATCTCGCCTCGCGCTTTTCCGGCGGCGACCTTGCCGGCGCCAATGCCGCCTTCATCTTCTGCTACGCGCTCGGCATGCTCGTCGGCCCGGTCATCACCGGCGACGCCATGGCGCGCGCGCCGACCTTCGGGTTTCCGCTCGTGCTCGGCATCGCCTTCGCGCTCTACGTCGCGATCGTGCTTTCGCGGATGTATCGCGCCCGCGGCGACACGGGCGCGGTTGACACGTAGCCGGCAGGACACCAGCCGTCCCGCTCAGAAGCCGAATTCGAAGAAGACGCCGCCTCTCGGCCGGTCGTTCCAGCGATTGTTGTACCACCAGCGATGACCGTCGTAGTAGGAGCGATGCCGGTCATCCCACCACGGGCGGCCGAAATACCAATAGACCGATGGCGGCAGCGGGCCCGGCTGGATGATCGGCTGCCGCGGCGCGACCCCTCCTCCCACCGAGATGTAGCTCGCCGAGGAATAGCCGCGCATGCCGCGATATTCGAGCTCGCACCAACTGCCGCAATTATAGACCCAGACGCGGGCCCCTTGCGGAATGGTGGTAATGACATGGCAGCTGGTGCTCCCGCAGGAGCGCATGTTCACGTTGCCGGTGGCCCAGCCTTCGGTCGCCGCAACGGCGGCCGAAGCGGCGAGCGATGTGCCGGCCGCAAGGCCGACCGCCAGGAGTATTGAACGAATCCGCACTGTCGATCTCCCCGACTCGTCAAGCCCCCACCACATGCATAACACCGTGCGCTCGTTTCTTCTTGACATGCGTCAAGGCGCGGCGGGGCTGCCGCAAGGCGGTGCACGCCCTTGACTTGCCCGCTCCGAAGCGTCATTTCAGCGTCAATTCAGCCAACAAGGACTGCCCGCGATGGCCAAGGCCACTACCGTCAAGATTCGCCTCGTCAGCGAGGAAGGAACCGGCTTCTTCTACGTCGCCAAGAAGAACAGCCGCACCATGACCGACAAGCTTTCGCTTCGGAAATACGACCCGAAGGCGAAGAAGCACGTCCTTTTCAAGGAAGCGAAGATCAAGT
Source organism: uncultured Alphaproteobacteria bacterium (assembly GCA_963801225.1). Taxonomy (GTDB): domain Bacteria; phylum Pseudomonadota; class Alphaproteobacteria; order Rhizobiales; family Afifellaceae; genus DASWJZ01. The sequence continues at coordinate 103,472 of CAWDED010000007.1, read as the reverse complement.
AGGCGGGCAAACAAGCCCCAGCGAAGGCGCCGCGAGGCGCCTTTTTTATTGCCGGAAGCTCAAGGGAATAGTGGCCGGTCGGAACGTGGCTGTACGAGGAGGCCACTCACCACGCCCGACCGGCCGACCCCACGGACCCAGGAGATGCGGCGGACCTGAGCAAATCCATGGGGTATTCGGTATCTCTCCGCCAACGGCGCACGCGCCGTCTCCCCGCAGCTGCACTCAAGCCCACTCGGCCGCGCATTTCTACCGAATGGTACACATTTGGTTAAATCTTTAGGGAAATTTGCAGGAAACCGCCGGACCGCCGCCATTTCGGCATTTCAAGCGGCGCTGGCGACCACCCGGTTGCGCCCCGAACGCTTGGCCGCGTAAAGCGCCGTATCGGCCCGCTTGATGAGCCTCTCGGAATCGTCGGAGCCGCCCTGCCACTCGGCTATGCCGATGCTGACCGTCACCGGGAATGTGCCGGAGCGCGTCTTGAAGGGCACCTTCTCCACGTCGCTCCTCAGCCGCTCGGCAACGGCCCCTGCGTATTGCGCGTCGGTCTCCGGCATGACCAGCAGGAACTCCTCGCCGCCATAGCGGGAGACGAGGTCGATATTGCGCACGCCGCCGCGCAGCCGGTCCGCGAACTCGCGCAGCACGTCGTCGCCGGCATCGTGCCCGAAGGTGTCGTTCACCGACTTGAAGTGGTCGATGTCGAAGACCAGCACGCAGACGGGCTTGTTGGTCGCCGCCGCCCGGGCCACGGCCGAGCGCAGATGCGCGTCGAGATAGCGGCGATTGTAGAGGCCGGTCAGCGGATCGGTGATGGCCAGCTCCACCGCGCTGGAGACCATGTTGCGCAGGCGCTCCTGGTAGAGCTTGCGGCGCAGCTGTGTGCGCACGCGGGCGCGCAGCTCGTTCTCGTCGATGGGGCGGATGATGTAGTCGTTGACGCCGAGATCGAGGGCGCGCACCACCTGCGGCGACTCGTCGGCGTTGGTGATGAGCAGCACCGGCACGTGGCGCAGCCGGTCGATCGCCTTGATCTGCGTGACGAGCCTGAGGCCATCGCCCCCCTGCAGCGACAGGCTCACCATCATGAGGTCGAAATCGCGGGTCTTCGCCTGCGCCATGGCGTAGGCGGGATCGGCGGTGACTTCCACCTCCAGCGGCTGCGGTCAGCGCGTTGCGGATGCGCCGCGTCGAGCTCTCGCGGTCGTCGACCACGAGGATGCGTCCGACGATCTCCGCCGCCGCCGGCAAAGATATCGGCGGCGTCGACGCCGACCGACTGCATGGCGGCGGCGCGCAGCTCCAGCTCGTCCGTCACCATCTTCAGCCGCGCCAGGCTCTTCACCCGCGCCATCAGCGACGTCTCGCTGACCGGCTTGGTGAGAAAATCGTCGGCGCCCGATTCCAGCCCCTTCACCCGGTCCTCGGCCTGGTCGAGCGAGGTGACGATCACCACCGGGATATGGGCGGTGCGCGGATTGGCCTTCAGCGCCGCGCACACCTCGAAGCCGGTCATGTCGGGCATCATCACGTCGAGCAGGATGAGGTCGACGCGCTCCTGGTCGGCGATCTCGAGCGCCGCGCGGCCGCTCAGCGCCGTGCAGCACCTCGAAATACTCCGCCATGCAGCCGCGCCTCGAGATAGCGCACGTTGGCGGGGACGTCGTCGACGACGAGAATACGCGCAGTCACCGCTCGGCGCTCCTTAGCCCTTACGCCTCGCCGACATAGGACTTCACCGTCTCGATGAAGGTGGAGACCGAGATCGGCTTGGAGAGGTAGCCCTCGCAGCCGCCCTGGCGGATGCGCTCCTCGTCGCCCTTCATGGCGAAGGCCGTGACGGCGATGACCGGGATGTGCTTCAGCGCTTCGTCCTGCTTGATGCGCTTGGTGACCTCCAGCCCGGAAATCTCCGGCAGCTGGATGTCCATGATGATGAGGTCGGGCCGCTCTTCCTTCAGCGCGTCGAGCGCGTCGTAGCCGTTGCGCATGGGCAGCGTGCCGTAGCCGTTGGCGCGCAACAGATCGTTGAAGAGCTTCATGTTGAGCTCGTTGTCCTCAACGATCATGACCGTCTTTGCCAAGACCCGCCGCTCCTCAGCCATTCCAGTGGGACGCGGGCTTTCCCGATTCTCCCGCGTTGTTCATGATGCACCCCCGCGCTTAAGGAATCACCAATGATTGGCTAAATGCCTACGAACATAGGCGAAACGCGGGCGTTTCCGCGGCCCGGCGGAGCGCCGCTTGCCCGCCTCTCCGGGCGGACGCAAAGTGGCGCCCGTGGATACCAAGCCGGACACCGAGCTGGACGCCGAGCCGGTCACGCTCTGCCGCGATTGCCTGACCCGCTTCGCGGGCAAGGCCGGGCGCTGCCCCAAATGCGGCGGGCCGCGTCTCGTCTCGCATCCGGAGCTGCTGGCGCTGTCGATCGCCCATATCGACTGCGACGCCTTCTATGCGACCGTGGAGAAGCGCGACAACCCATCGCTCGCCGACAGGCCGGTGATCGTCGGCGGCGGGCATCGCGGCGTCGTCTCGGCCGCCTGCTACGTGGCCCGCACCTATGGCGTGCGCTCCGCCATGCCCATGTTCAAGGCGCTGAAGGCCTGTCCCGAGGCGGTGGTGATCCCGCCCGACATGGCGAAATACGCCTCCGTCGGGCGGCAGGTGCGCGAGATGATGCTGAAGCTGACGCCGGCGGTCGAGCCGCTGTCGATCGACGAGGCGTTCCTCGACCTGTCCGGCACCGAGCGCCTGCACGCCGCGCCGCCGGCGGTGGTGCTGGCGCGCTTCCAGATCGAGCTGGAGCGCGAGATCGGCGTCACCGCCTCCGTCGGGCTCAGCCACTCGAAGTTCCTCGCCAAGATCGCCTCCGACCTCGACAAGCCGCGCGGCTTCGCCGTGATCGGGCGGGCGGAGACGCTCGCCTTCCTCGCCGCGCAGCCCGTCTCCGTCATCTGGGGCGTCGGCGCCAAGACGCAGGAGCGGCTGGTGCGCGACGGCTTCCGCCGCCTCGCCGACCTGCAGAAGCAGGACGAGCGGCGCTCGCGAAGCGCTACGGCGCCATGGGACTTCGGCTCGCGCGGCTGGCGCGCGGCGAGGACGACCGCATCGTCACGCCCGGAGCGCAAGGCAAAGAGCATCTCAGCCGAGACCACCTTCGACACCGACTATGCCAAGGCGGAGGATCTCATGCCGCGCCTCAGGACGCTGTCGGAGCGCGTCGCCGCGCGCATGAAGCGGCGAGGGCCTCGCCGGCCGGCTGGTCGTGCTGAAGCTGAAGAGCGCCGACTTCCGCCTGCGCACGCGCAACGTCCATCTCGACCGGCCGACCTACCTCGCCGACCGCATCTTCCGCGCCGGCCGCGACCTGCTGAACAAGGAGCTCGACGGCACGAAATACCGGCTGATCGGCATCGGCGTCGGCGAGCTTGGCGACGCGACGCTCGCCGAGGCGACCGGACCTGATCGACGGCGGTGCCGGCAAGCGCGCGCAGGCGGAGCGCGCCATGGACGATATCCGCGACCGCTACGGCCCCGATGGCCTGGCGCTCGGCCTTACCTTCACCGCCAAGGCGCCGCGCGGCAAGCCGTCAGCGCGGTGATGGCTGCTTGCAGTCGGGAACGGTGAGGCGCTCGATGTCGGTCAGCGAGCCGGAAAGCGCGTAGTCGCCGTAATCCATGACGAGGTTGCTGGTGACGCCGTTCTCGTAGAGCGTGAAGCTCATCTGGTAGCTCGGCAGCTCCTCGCCGAGATGCTCCTGCGAGACACCGCCCGGCTCGAAATAGCCGATGCGTCACCGGCCAGCGGCGCACGCCGCTGCCGAGCAGGTCGCCGTCGCGCGTCAGCGCCGCCTTGCCGATGGCCGCCATGGCGCTCGTCGCTCGTCTCGCCGGAGCCCGCGCCCTCGTAGATATCGGCGGCGACGATAGCTCTGCTCGGCGCGCGCCGCGTCGATGATCGCCTGCAGGTGCTGGCTGGGGAACAGCACCCCGCCGTCGAGCGTCACGGTCTTTTCGCTCGGCTCCTTCAGCGTCACCTCGATGTCAGGGCCCTGCCGCCGCGCCTCGCCCTTCACCGCCTCGACGACTTCCTCGTTCATCGTGGTGCGTGAATCGAAGCTGTAGATGTCGCCGTCGCCGGACTCGAAGGTCCATATCTGGAAGTCGAGCGTGCCGAGATTGCCGTCCTCGTCGCCGATATCGACCACCATTCGCTGGCGCATGGTGTAGCCCTCGCAGGCGTTGCCGGTCACCTCGAACACCATGCGGCCCGTCGCGCTCGACACCCCCGACCCCTCGTCGGACCGCGCCAGCTCGATGTCGTAGATGGCACGGTGCGGCGCGATGATGTCGTGCAGCGCCGGCGCGCCCCGGGCGCCCGCCTGCGCCGTGCCGACAAGGGCAAGCGGGACGGCGAACAGCAGAAAGCGCGGAATGTCCATGGCTTGAATGAGCTCCGGAGTGCGGCAAAAGAGCGGCATCGGACACCGTGCCACAATTGCCGATAATATCAGCACTATTGAGAAAAAGTAGTTGATCCCGTAGCTCTTTCGCCTGGAGGGCAGAATGGACGAAACAATCGACGCGCGCCTTGCCAGGCTCGGCGTGACGCTTCCGGCGGCAGCGACGCCTGCGGCGAACTACGTTCCCTATGTCCGCCACGGCGACCTGCTTTACATCTCCGGCCAGCTGCCGATGGCGGAGGGCGGCATCACCTGCCGCGGCAGGCTCGGCGCGTCCGTCTCGCTGCAGGACGCGCAGCGGGCGGCGCGGCTTTGCGCCATCAACATCCTTGCGCAGGCCAAGGCGGCGCTCGACGGCGACCTGGAGCGCATCGTACGCGTGGTCCGCATCACCGGCTTCGTCGCCTCCGCGCAAGATTTCACCGAGCAGCATCTGGTGGCGAACGGGGCCTCCGATTTCCTCGTGGAAGCGCTCGGCGAGCGCGGGCGGCATGCGCGGGTGGCCGTGGGCATGGCTTCCCTGCCACTCGACGCCGCCGTCGAGATCGACGCTATCATCGCCGTTTCCTGACAGGCCCATGAAGCGCCACAGGCTGCGATGGCTCACCGCACGGCCGATTGCCCACCGCGGCTTTCATGATCTCGCACGCGGCCGGCCGGAGAACTCGCTCGCCTCCTTCGAGGCCGCGGTTTCGGCCCGCTACGCCATCGAATGCGACCTGCACCTGTCAGCCGACGGCGTTCCCGTCGTCTTCCACGATCTCCATCTCAAGCGCCTCACCGGCGATCCGCGCTGCGTCCGCGACCTCACTGCGGCGGAGCTCGGCGAGTTGCGCCTCGCCGGAACGGCGGAATGGGTCCCGACGCTCGACGAGCTGCTGGCGCTGGTGGAAGGCCGCGTGCCGATCGTCATGGAGCTGAAGCATGTCGTCGGCCGCGATGCGGACCTGGCCTGGGCGGTGGTGGAGCGCCTCAACCGCTATCACGGCCCGGCGGCCGTCATGTCTTTTTCCGCGGCGCGGATTGCCGAGGTGAGAGCCGCCAATCCGCATCTGCCGCGCGGGCTGACGGCGCAGGGCCGAAGCTTCAAGCGCGGCATCGTGCATTTCCACGCGGCACGCCGCCTGGGGGTGGATTTCGTCTCCTACCGCTTCCGCGACCTGCCCTCCCCGGTGCCGCTCCTCATGCGGCTGACGGGAATCCCGCTCATCTGCTGGACCGTGCGCACGCCGGCAGAAGCCCGACGCGCGCGCTTGTGGACCGACCAGATGACCTTCGAGGGCTTCGCCCCCTGATCGGCCGCCAAATCGCCCGACCTCACAACCGGTTGCCGTTATTTTGACCGGCCTCGCGTCCAAAACGCGCGTTGCACCGCAGCACGACAGGCCTATGGTCAGGGGAATGACGAAAGAGACGTCCGCGGCCATCCGCGTCGTCTCGGCCATGGCCGAGATCGATCGCGCGAATTGGGATGCCTGCGCCAATCCCGGCTGGGGCGAGCCAGCCGGCTGCGGCGGCGTCCCAGACGGCGACACTGAGCGCCCCGCCTACAATCCTTTCCTGGCGTGGGATTTCCTCGAAGCGTTGGAGCGGTCCGGCGCGGTCTCGCGCCGCTCCGGCTGGACGCCACGCCACCTCGTTCTGGAGGGCGAAGGCAATCGTCCCACCGGTATGATGCCTTGCTACGTGAAGACGCATTCGCAGGGCGAATACGTCTTCGACTGGGGCTGGGCCGACGCCTACGAGCGCGCCGGCGGAAGCTATTATCCGAAGCTGCAGGTGAGCGTGCCGTTCACGCCGGTCACCGGGCCGCCGCCTGCTGACGCCGCCCGGGCCAGGCGCGCACGCCGGCGCAAGCAGTTGCTTGCCGCCGGGCTCATGCAGCTTTGCCGGCAGCACGGCCTTTCCTCCGCGCACGTCACCTTCCTGCCGGAGGAGGACTGGTCGCTGCTCGGCGAGCTCGGCTTCCTGCGCCGCACCGACAAGCAGTTCCACTGGCACGACGACGGCTTCGGCGACTTCGAGGGCTTTCTGGGCGCGCTCGCCTCGCGCAAGCGCAAGGCCATCCGCAAGGAGCGGCGCGAGGCGGTGGAGGCCGGCATCGAGATCGAATGGGTCACCGGCAGCGCGCTCACCGAAGCGCACTGGGACGCGTTCTTCGAGTTCTACATGGACACCGGCGCGCGCAAATGGGGCCGCCCCTATCTCAACCGCACGCTTCTTCTCGCTGCATCGGCGAGCGCATGGCCGACCGCGTGCTCCTGGTCATGGCGCAAGCGCGACGGCCGCTACATCGCCGGCGCGCTCAACCTCATCGGCTCCGACACGCTCTACGGCCGCCACTGGGGCACCACGGAGGACCACCCCTTCCTGCATTTCGAGGTCTGCTACTACCAGGCCATCGAGTTCGCGCTGGCGCACGGGCTGAAGCACGTCGATGCCGGCGCGCAGGGGCCGCACAAGCTGTCGCGCGGCTACCTGCCGGAGACCACCTATTCGGCGCACTACATCGCCGACCCGAACTTCCGCCGCGCCGTGGAGAACTACCTGGAGGAGGAGCGGCGCGAGGTGGCGCTCTCCGGCGAGGCGCTGAGGCGCCACGCCCCGTTTCGCCGCGGCGAGGATTCCGCGTAGGGACTCCTGCGCCCCGAGCGGAGGAGGAGAGGAATGAGCGCGCCCGCCTATGACGACCAGAACATCTTCGCCAAGATCCTGCGCGGCGAGATCCCCTCGGAGAAGGTCTACGAGGACGACAACTGCATCGCCATCATGGATGTCATGCCGCAGGCCGACGGCCACACGCTGGTGCTCCCCAAGGCGCCGTCGCGCAACATCTTCGACATCGAGGCGGCGGACCTGCAAAGCGCCATCGCTCGTCGTGCAGCAGCATCGCCCGCGCCGTGACGAAGGCGTTCGGCGCGGAAGGCGTGCTCATCAACCAGTTCAACGAAGAGGCGGCCGGGCAGACGGTGTTCCACACGCACTTCCACATCATCCCCCGCCACGAGGGCGTGGCGCTGAGAGGCCATGCCCGCAACATGGCCGACCCGAAAGTGCTGAAGGTGCACGGGGAGAAGCTCAGGAAGGCGCTTGAGTGAAACGCGTTGAGCCGCGCGGGGGCGCTTCGGCGTCTTTAAGACGCACACCCCGCTGCCCAGGGCCGTGGGCAGCGGGGCTTTTGCCACTCAGGCCGAGTGGCCGCGCAAGGCAGCCGGCTCGTCGGAGCCGAAGGCAGTGACGAGCGGCACGACCTGCCACGCGGCAGACAGGCCAACCAGCACGTAGACCAGGCGGGACAGGATCGAACCGTCCCCGAAGATGAAGGCCACGAGATTGAAGTCGGCGATCCCGACGAGCCCCCAATTGAGGCCGCCGACAATCACCAGGATCAAGGTGATTACGTTCAAGACTTTCATGTTGGTTTCTCCGAATTTGAGCGCCTGAGGGCGCCGATTACGGTTAGTTGTTCGGCGGCAGAATGACGGCGTCGATCACGTGAATGACGCCGTTCGATGCAGCGATGTCGGTTGCTGTCACTTTGGCGTTGTCGATCATGACGACGCCGTCGGCGTTCGTGATGTCGGCCATGGCGCCGTTCACGGTCTTGGCTTCGTCCAGCTGAACCACGTCGGCGGCCATCAGTTTCCCCGGCACCACGTGATAGGCAAGAACCGCCGTGAGCTGGTCCTTGTTCTCCGGCTTCAGCAGATTCTCGACCGTCCCCGCCGGCAGCTTCGCGAACGCGTCGTCGGTCGGAGCGAAAACGGTGAACGGTCCGGGTCCCTTCAGCGTATCGACGAGTCCGGCCGCTTCGAGCGCCGCCGCCAGCGTGGTGAACTGACCGGCCTCCACCGCGGTGTCGACAATGTCCTTTTCGGCAGCGCGGGCGCTTGCCGCGCCGATGGCAAGCCCGAGGGCGACTACTGATGCCACCGCGATATTCGCAATCCTGGTCTTCATGTCTGTACTCCCTGAGTTTGGCAGGCTGCTGGCTCAGTTCCGAGCCGAGGGACGCAGCCCGCCGTCTTCGCATCTTGCATATGGAGAAAACTGATATTACTGCCACTCAAATTCTCGTTACATGAATATTTATTTTCTCTGTGATAAAACACTGCGGTAACAATTTGAGCGCTGCGAGAAAAGGGCCGTTGCGATGCTGTCGGAAACACTGGCGACCGGGCTGGAGCAGTACAAGATCGGGCCAAAGGTGAAGGCGCTTCGCCTGAAGAAGAAGCTGGGACTGGTCCAGCTCGGCGAGCACTCGGGCTTGTCACCGGCCATGCTGTCCAAGATCGAGCGGGGGCAGCTTTATCCGACCCTGCCGACGCTGCTCAGGGTCGCGCTGGTTTTCGGTGTCGGCCTGGAGCATTTCTTCACCGAGCAGAACGATCGCCCAATAATCTCGGTGGTGAGGAAGAAGGATCGGCTGCGCCTACCGGACCGCCCGGGCCACGCGCCGCCCTCCTATGTCTTCGAGAGCCTCGACTTTCCGGTCACCGATCGACGGATGGACGGCTACTATGCCGAATTCCCTTCGCAGTCAGAGCCCTCCGAGCCACATCAACACGAGGGGGCGGAACTGATCTATGTTCTGCGCGGAGGGCTCGTGGTCAATGTCGACGGCGAAGACATGTCCCTTCAGGAAGGCGACGCGATGTATTTCGATTCCGGTGCGCCCCATAGCTATCGGCGGGAGGGGCGGTCGGCGGCCTCGGCGATCGTCGTCGTGTCGCCCGACGGCGCGCCGCGGCCTCCGCGATAACGTCCTTGGACGCCTCGCTCCCTGCGGAGCCGGCCTAAGCCAGCCGCGCGTAGCGCTCCGCGGCGCGGGCTTTCGCCTTCGCCGCTTCCACCTCGCGGTCGCGCGGCGGCGCATTCGTCTCCAGCGAGTCGATCAGCCGGCGGGCGACGTCCGTCACCTCGTCGACGGCGCGGTCGAACGCCGCCTCGTTCGCCTTGGACGGCCGCGTGAAGCCGGAGAGCTTGCGCACGAACTGCAGCGCCGAGGCGCGGATCTCGTCCTCCGTGGCGGGCGGATCGAAATTGAACAAGGTGCGGATGTTGCGGCACATGGCGGTTCTCCTCGCAGGCGCTCTCGGCGCCTGAGTATCCCGCACCGACCACTGCGTTGTCATCCCGGTTTGCCGCGACAGCGGCAAGACCGGGACCCATGAACACCTTGGGCGCGGTCGGATTGCCGTGCGCGCCCCCTTCATCGACGGTGCGCATGGGTCCCGGATCGGCGCTCCGCGCCGTCCGGGATGACAAACCGGGAAGGATGTGCCGGCTCTCGGGCTGCGAGCTACCCCGCGCCCCGGATCACCACCTTCAGCGCCTCCTTGCGGATCATCGCCTGCAGCGCGTCGACCACGCCCTCGATGGGCGTCACGCCGGAGAGCAGGAGATCGGCCTTGAAGCTCGGATCGGCGAGCAGCGCGATAGCGCGGCGGAAGGTGTCGGGGCGGTGGTGGTAGACGCCCTTGATGGTGAGCTCGCTGTAATGGACGAGATGCGTGTCGAGCGGCGATCGATGTGCCCGGCGCGCAGCCGCCGAAGAGATTGACGAGCCCGCCCGGCCGCGCCGACGCGATGGCGTCCGACCAGACGCGCCGGCACGCCGGTCGCGTCGACGGCGATCCAAAAGCCCTTGCCGCTTTCGGATTGCGCGCGCACCGCTTCCGCCTGGCCGCCGCCGCGCGCGATCTCGATCGTCCTCGCCGCGCCGATGCGCGCGTCCCGCCTCGAGCCGGCTCGGATTGGGATCGGCGAGCACCGGCTTCTGCCCGAGATGCGCCAGCGCCGCCGACGAAGAGCAGCCCGATCGGCCCGCCGCCGAAGATCAGCATCTCCACCGGCCCGAGCGCCGCGTATCTGTCGATCTCGCAGGCGTCGATGCCGTGCAGCACGCAGGCGAGCGGCTCCGCCAGCGCCGCGCGCTCGAACGACAGGCCGTCGGGGATGCGGTGCACGTTGCGCTCCACGAAGCGGCGCGGCACGAGCAGATATTCGGCGAAGGCGCCGTTCAGATATGCAGGTCCTCGCAGAGGTTCTCGCGCCCGCGCCGGCACGGCTCGCATTGCAAGGCACGGCGCGGAATTGGCGACGACCACCGCCTCCCCCACCGCGATAGCTCTCCACGCCCGCCCCGAGCGCGGCGACGCGGCCCGCCATCTCGTGGCCGAAGAGCGTCGGCGCCTTCAGCATGCGCGGATGGCCGCCGCGCTTGAAGACCTTCACGTCGGTGCCGCAGGTGGTGGCCGCCTCGATCTTCAGGAGCATCTCGCCCGGCCCCGGCCGCGGCACCGGCACGTCGCGGATCTCGATCGCCTCGGGGCCGACGAGCATGGCGCCGCGCATCGTCTGCGGGCATGGTCTCGGCAGCGATGCGATGCGCTCATGCCGCTCCCCGCGCGACGGCGTGAACAGCACCTTCAGCGCCTTCTGCTGAACCACCAGCGCGACGCCGTGCTCGAACTCGTCGAGCGGCATGCGTGTGGGTGACGAGCGGCGACGGGTCGAGCGCGCCCGAGACCAGCATGTCGAAGACGCGCCGCTGCTCGTCGAGCGCGCCGGAATAGGTGGCGACGATGCGCCGCTCGGTCTTGAAGACGGCGTTGAGGTCGAGCCGCGATTGCTCCGTCCGCCGGCGCGTGCGCGAAAAGCACCACCGTGCCGCCGGGCCGCGTGAGCGCGACGCCCGCCTCCAGCGTGCGCTGCCCGCCGACCGTATCGAAGACCGCGTCGGCGCCGATGCCGCCGGAGACGGTGCGCACCGCCTCTGCCGCTGCGTCGCCGGGCGGCGCGACCGCGGCCGCGCCGAGCTTGCCGGCCAGCTCCAGCCGCGCCGCGTCAGGATCGACCATCACGACCGGCACATCGGGAAACGCCGCGCGCAGCACCAGGAGATGCAGGAGCCCCATCGAGCCGCAGCCGAGCACCGACGGCGCTCCCCTCCCCGGTCAGCCCCGAGCGGTCGATGCCGCGCAGCACGCAGGCGGCGGGCTCCATGAACACGGCGCTCTCGTCGGAGAGACCGTCCGGCAGCTTGCGCGCGGCCTGCGCCACCGCGCGCGGCCGGACGAGGATGTGGTCGGCGAACGCGCCGGGCTCCAGCAGGTTCTCCTTGAAGATGGCGCACATCGTCTCCGCGCCGCGCCGGCAGAGCACGCATTCGCCGCAGGGCACGTGATGCGGCACGACCACGCGGTCGCCGAGCGCGAAGCCGCTCACGCCCTCGCCGAGCGCCGCGACGGTGCCGACCAGCTCGTGCCCGAGCACGCCGCCCGCCGGCGCCGTGCCCGTCTTCAGCTTGAAGAGATCGGTGCCGCAGAAGCCGACGACGCGAAGCTTGAGCAGCATCTCGCCGGCCGCCGGCTCCGGCAGCGGCCGCGCCTCAAGCCGCGTCGCGCTCGCCGCCGAGGCAGACGATGACGCTGCTGGTTCGCGCCTTCACCGGCGCATCGCCGATCTGCATGGGCCTTGTCATCAAGGCCTTTTAGCAGAGATCGTGGGGACGCAAGCGCGGTTGCGCGAAAAAGAAAGCCGCGCCGGAACCCGGCGCGGCTCACTTGGATGTCGCGCCGCCTCAGGCCTTCAGCGGCACGCGCGGCACGCGAGCCGCCGCCCTTCGGCGGATTGCTCTTCGGCGGGCTCTTGCGGCTTCGGCCTCCGGGCGGCTCTTCGGGCGCTCCTTCGGGCCGGGCGTTCTCGTCGGGGATCGACTCCAGCTTCAGCCGCGTGCCGCCCTTCCGGCATCGTCCTCCACGGAGACCTTGACCACGCCGCCCTTCTGCAGCTTGCCGAACAGCACCTCGTCGGCGAGCGGCCGCTTGATCTCCTCCTGGATGAGCCGGCCGAGCGGACGCGCGCCCATGCGCTCGTCGTAGCCGCGCTCGGCGAGCCAGGCGGTCGCCTTGTCGTCGAGCTCGAAGGTGACGCCGCGGTCGGCAAGCTGCGCCTCCAGCTGCAGCACGAACTTCTGCACCACCAGGTGCACGACTTCCGGCGGCAGCGCGTCGAAGGCGATCGTCGCGTCGAGGCGGTTGCGGAACTCCGGCGTGAACAGCCGGTTGATCGCCTCCTCGTCGTCGCCGGTGCGCTTGGAGCTGCCGAAGCCGATCGCCGCCTTGGCCGCCTCCGCGGCGCCGGCATTCGTCGTCATGATCAGGATGACGTTGCGGAAGTCGATCTGCTTGCCGTTGTGGTCGGTGAGCTTGCCGTGGTCCATCACCTGCAGAAGGATGTTGAACAGGTCCGGATGCGCCTTCTCGATCTCGTCGAGCAGCAGCACGCAGTGCGGCGTCTGGTCGACGCCGTCGGTCAGGAGCCCGCCCTGGTCGAAGCCGACATAGCCCGGCGGCGCGCCGATCAGCCGCGAGACGGTGTGCCGCTCCATGTATTCCGACATGTCGAAGCGCAGCAGCCTGACGCCCATCAGGTCGGCGAGCTGCTTGGCGACCTCGGTCTTGCCGACGCCGGTCGGGCCGGAGAACAGATAGCAGCCGATCGGCTTCTCCGGCTCGCGCAGGCCGGCGCGGGCCAGCTTGATCGCCGAGGACAGCGCGTCGATCGCCTTGTCCTGGCCGAACACGACGCGCTTCAGGTTGGTGTCGATGTGCTGCAGCACCTCCGCGTCGTCCTTGGAGACGGACTTCGGCGGGATGCGCGCCATCGTGGCGATGGTCGCCTCGACATCCTTGATGCCGATCGTCTTCTTGCGCCGCGCCAGCGGCAGCAGCTTCTGCGAGGCGCCCGATTCGTCGATCACGTCGATCGCCTTGTCCGGCAGCTTGCGGTCGTTGATGTAGCGCGCCGACAGCTCCACCGCCGCACTTGATGGCGTCGTTGGTGTAGCGGACCTTGTGGTGGTCCTCGAAATAGGGCTTCAGCCCCTTCAGGATCTCGATCGCGTCCGGCACCGACGGCTCGTTCACGTCGATCTTCTGGAAGCGGCGGACGAGCGCCCGGTCCTTCTCGAAGAACTGCCGGTATTCCTTGTAGGTGGTGGAGCCGATGCAGCGCAGCGTGCCGGAGGCAAGCGCCGGCTTCAGGAGGTTCGACGCGTCCATCGCGCCGCCCGACGTGGCGCCGGCGCCGATCACCGTGTGGATCTCGTCGATGAACATGATGGCGTTGTCGTGCGCCTCAAGCTCCTTGATGACCTGCTTCAGCCGCTCCTCGAAATCGCCGCGATAGCGCGTGCCGGCCAGCAGCGCGCCCATGTCGAGCGTGAAGATGGTGGCGCCTTCCAGCACCTCCGGAACGTCGCCTTCGACGATCTTCTTGGCGAGGCCCTCGGCGATCGCCGTCTTGCCGACGCCGGGATCGCCGACATAGAGCGGGTTGTTCTTGGAGCGGCGGCACAGCACCTGGATGGTGCGCCTCAGCTCCAGCTCGCGGCCGATCAGCGGATCGATCTTGCCGGCGCGCGCCTTGGCGTTGAGGTTGATGCACCAGGCGTCCAGCGCGCTCTCCTTGCCGCTCGCCTCTTCCGTCTCGTCGGAATCGCGGCCGCCCTCCTCGCGCACGCCGCGCACCGGGCGGATCTCGTCGGCGCCGGGACGCTTGGCGATGCCGTGCGAGATGTAGTTCACCGCGTCGTAGCGCGTCATGTCCTGCTCCTGCAGGAAATACGCCGCGTGGCTTTCGCGCTCGGCGAAGATGGCGACGAGCACGTTGGCGCCGGTCACCTCCTCGCGGCCCGACGACTGCACGTGGATCACCGCGCGCTGGATGACGCGCTGGAAGCCGGCGGTCGGCTTCGCCTCCTCGCCGTCGAGGCTGATGAGGTTGGAGAGCTCGGTGTCGATATATTCGTTGAGGTCGGCGCGCAGCTTGTCGAGGTCGACGTTGCAGGCGCGCATGACGGCCGCGGCGTCCTTGTCGTCGGTCAGCGCCAGGAGCAGATGCTCGAGCGTGGCGAATTCCTGGTCGCGGTCGTTGGCGAGGCTGAGCGCCTTGTGAAGCGCCATTTCGAGGGAGCGGGAGAACGTCGGCACGTCAGACCTCACATTCTTGAGCCGGCCGGCTAGTGCGGACCGACTCGTTCAGTTTCGTCCGGCGCCGCGAAATCCTCCCGCCGCGAGCCGCCATTCGCCTCCCCCCTTCACGTCTTCTCCATCACGCATTGCAGCGGATGCTGGTGTTTGCGCGCGAAATCCATGACCTGCGTTACTTTGGTCTCGGCGACCTCATATGTGAAGACCCCGCATTCGCCGACTCCGTGATTGTGAACGTGCAGCATGATCCGAGTGGCGTCGTCCTGCGTCTTGCCGAAAAAGCGCATGATGACGTGCACGACGAATTCCATCGGCGTGTAGTCGTCGTTCAGCAGCAGCACGCGGTAGAGATTCGGCCGCTTGGTCTTCGGCCGGGTCTTCGTGACCACCGCCGTCCCGCTGCCCGACTTGTCTCCGCCATTCGTCCTTGCGTGGGTCTTTTGCCATCCCGCGTCCCGGCCCTTCACCGCGGAGCCATAATTTAGGCGCTTCGATTGTCATTGTCAGGGGGCCGTCCGCGCCGCACCGCCTCGGGAGGCAATATGGCGACTGTGCCGCAAAAAGCGAAACGCCCGGTCGACGACCGGGCGCTTCGAACAGAAACACGACGTGCGAAGCGCTTATTTCTTAGCCAGTCGGGATCACATCCTCGAAGGGCTTCGTGGCGCCCTTCACGAGGTCGAGGTAGAGCTCGCCGAAACGGGCGGCCTGGCCGATGGCCTTCTCGTAGGAGGCTGCGCACGAAGTCGCGTCTGCGCCTCGAACGCGCCCTCGACCGACTTCGTGCCGAGCAGCTTCTCCATATGCGCAGCACTCGCCTCGAAGGACGTCTTGGAATACGCCGCCGTCTCGTCGGCCAGCGTCTGCATGCCGCGCGACAACGCGCCGAAGCTCTCCAGCGCGCGGTTCATGTTCTCCTGTCCAGCTTTCTGGACGTCTTCAAACCCGTTGATCATGTGGAACCATCCTATGCCGTATCTTGACCGCCCCCGCTCCCGCGGGCTCGTCTGTAGTGGCAATATATGCAGCGCAACAAAGATTGCAAGCACTTTTTTGTGCATTGCAACATAGAATCGAAATGCCACTGAGCCGCCAACATTTTACGAAATCGTAACCCCGTGATTTTTAGCTAAGAGAAACCATCGGTCCTCGGGGGGCGCCGCACGACGCGGCCTCGGAGTTTGTGCAAGGGGTCAATCGTGAAGAGGCGTTCCGCGTTGCGTTTCGGTCCGTTCCGTCTCCTTTCCTTGCTCTGCTCGTCTTCGTGTCGCTCGCCGGTCTTGGCGGCTCCGGCCGCTGGCCAACGACGAAGTACGCCGCGATCGTCTACGACGCCAACTCCGGCAAGACGCTGTTCGCGCGCCACGCGGAGCGCCAAGCGCTATCCGGCCTCGCTCACGAAGATGATGACGCTCTACATCCTCTTCGAGGAGCTGGACGCCAAGCATCTCACGCTGACGAGCCGCTGCCGGTCTCCGCCAATGCCGCGCGGCAGGCGCCCTCCAAGCTCGGGCTGAACGCCGGCACCACGCATCAAGGTGGAGGACGCCATCCAGGCGCTGACCACCAAGTCGGCTAACGACGCGGCCGTGGTGGTGGCCGAAGAGGTCAGCGGCAGCGTCTCGGAGTTCGCCGAGCGCATGAACCGCACCGCCCGCGCGCTCGGCATGACGCAACACCACGTTCCGCAACCCGAACGGCCTGCCGAATTCCGAGCAGATGACGACGGCGCACGACCTGGTGCGGCTGGCGCGCGCCCTGCAGGACCGCTTCCCCACCTATTACAAATATTTCGGCGTCCGCAGCTTCACCTATCAGCGGCACCCGCTACCGCAACCACAACCGGCTGCTCGGCGCGGTTCGCGGCGTCGACGGGATCAAGACCGGCTATACCCGCGCCTCCGGCTTCAACCTCGTCACGAATGTCGAGCGCGACGGGCGGCACATCATCGCCGTGGTGATGGGCGGCACGGACCGGCGCCAGCCGCAACGCGCATATGCGCGACCTGATCGCCCAATACCTGCCCAAGGCGTCGCGCCGCAGGCACTCGCTGCCGCCGCTCGTCGTCGGAGACCGGCCCCGACGCGCTGGTCGCGCGATGCCCGCGTTCGCCGCGCGCACGTCCGGAGGCCGACGATGAGCCCGAGCGTGCTTCTCGGCTATGCCGCAGACGCCGGCCGCCGCACGACCTGTCGTCGGCGCGGCCATGGCCGCAGGCCGCGCAGCTGCAGACGATGGCGGCGCAGGGCGACGTGGCCGGGCCGACTACAACGACCGACGCCGGTGAGGACGACGACGTCGACCCGATCGCCGAGCGGATCAGCGCCGCCACCGCCGTCGCGGAGCTGGCGACCGCCGGTTCGCCGCTCGCAGTCCGACGAGCTCGCCCGGCTGACGCAGCTCGCCCGCATCCGCGCCGGCAAGCAGGACCTGGTCGCCGGCGCGTGAGCGGCCCTCGGCCGCGCGCGACGCGCGGCGCCGACGAAGTCAGGCTGGCACATCCAGATCGGCGCCGTCCCGACGGAGGAAGGCGCGCATGCGCTGATCGAGAAGGCGCAGGCAGACCATGGGCAGGTGCTCGCCTCGCTCTCACCGCTGACGCAGACAGTCGAGCACGGCGGCGAGACGCTCTACCGCGCGCGCTTCGCCGGCTTCTCCGGCAAGGAGGAGGCGCGCGCCACCTGCGACAAGCTGAAGAGCAAGTCCTTCGCCTGCCTCGCCGTGCCGAACTGAGGCGCGCTAGCGATGCTCACCGAGGATCCGGTCCTTGGCTTCGTTGATCTTGGCGGCGAGCGCGGCGGAACCCGCCGCTGATCGGGGTGGACCTGCTTCATAAGCCGCCGGTGCGCGTCACGAACCGCCTGCGGCGCTGGCCCCCGGCTCAAGCCCCAGGATCTCATAGGCTTCCTTCGTGCTCATACCGCCCGCACCCGGCGGCGTGCTTTTGCCGCCGTGTCTCGTCAGCGTGGACGTCGTCGCGCCAACCGGGATGAGCGCGGTCGAGGTAGCTTTCAAGCAGCCGTAGGGATTCCGCGTCGCCGCGGATGTCGTCGCCCACCTCCAGAAGCTCGCTCAGGCTGAGCTCCGACAGGAGCCGGCCCTCGTGCCGCCCGGCCAGCACGCGGCCGTCCATCTCGCCGCTGTCATGGTCGAGCGTCATCTCCAGGCCGGCCGACCTGACGCTCGAGGTCTGGCCGGTCGCGCCGCCGGAGCGCATCGCCGCGTGCCGCCGCAGCATGCAGCAGCCCGGCCGCACCGACCGGCAGCGCCAAGGCGAACTGGCGCAGGAAGAGCAGCCCGGCTGCGATCGCCAGCAGCGCCGCGCCGCCGCCATGCGGAGCTGCTGCGCCAGGCCTCGCGGGCGGCGTCGTCGAGGAAGTGTCGCACGAGCAGCGCCAGCACCAGCAGGCCGACGAGCAGGACGGAATGAGGAGCCTCATCGCTTGAGCTGCGGCAGCAGCAATTGCGCCCCGGCGCCGCCGCTCTTCTCCAAGGCCGTCATGCCGCCCGCCGCGTAGGTCGCGACCGCCTTCAGGAGCGCGCGCGAGCTCTCCGGCCGCGCTGGCATCGAAGGGAAGATAGGCGCCGCGCGTCAGACGCGCGATCTCGCGGAAGGTGCGCTCCGCCGTGGAGTCCCTGCCCTCATGGAACATGAAGGCGCGCACCCCCAGAAGCCCGATCTCGCCGGCCAGCTGCGCAGAGCGTGTCGGGATTCTCCTCCATCGCGTCGCCGACATAGGCGAGCGCGGCGACCGGGCGCTTCTCCGCCTCGCGGCGCACATGCGTCAGCACCTTGGCGATCTGGGTATGGCCGCCGCGGCAGTCGATCTTCACCATCAGGTCGCGCAGCGCGCCGCGCGTTCGCCACCCAGGTGCGAGGCGCGGCTCTCGCCGAGGCCGCGGAAATAGACGAGCTGCACGGAAAGCCCGCCGACGGCGGCCGCCGCGTCGAACATCTCCGCCTGCAGCTCGCAGGCGAGGTCCCAGGTCGGCTGGCGGCTCATCGTGGCGTCGAGCGCGAAGATCAGCCGCCCGCGCGCCGCGACGGCCGGGCGCGATCGTCTTGGCCTCCGCCAGGAACGCGTCGATCTCGGAACGCGACGAGGCCGCCGGCTCGCTCGAGCCGGGGCGCGAGGTGATGTCGCGTCGCTTTGCCATCTGAGCGCAGAATGTGGCCTCGCGCGCCCCAAGTGCAAGGTACCACAGGTGAACCGCTGCAGACGCACTGCCTGCCGAGCGCCGGCGGCACAAAGAACCCATGACGGTCCGGGGATATCGGGTTATAACCCTGTGAAATTGTCTGAGCTCTTAAGTGAGAGATATGCCTCAACCCCATGTAATGATTGCCGGCGGCGGCATTGGCGGGCTTGCCATGGCGCTGACGCTCGATCAGATCGGCGTGCCCTGCGTGGTCTTCGAAGCGGTGCGGGAGCTTCGCCCGCTGGGCGTGGGCATCAACCTCCAGCCCAACGCGGTGCGGGAGCTCAACGACCTCGGGATTACCGCAGACGACCTCGACGCGGTGGGGTTGCCCGCGAAGGAGTGGGCTCTCGTCGGGCTCAACGGAAACGACATCTACTCCGAGCCGCGCGGCCAGCTCGCCGGCTACAACTGGCCGCAATACGCGGTGCATCGCGGGCTCTTCCACGTCCTCCTCTACGAAAAGCTGCGCGAGCGCGCCGGGGCGGGCGTCGTGCGGTTCGGCCACCGGGTGGTCGGCTACGAGAACAATGCCGACGGCACCGCGACCGCCGTCGTCGAGCATGCCGACGGCTCGACCGCGCGCGAAACCGGCACGCTGCTGGTCGGCGCGGACGGGATCCACTCCGCCGTGCGCGCGCAGATGCACCCCGAGCAGCCCCCCATCCATTGGGGCGGCGCGGTCATGTGGCGCGGAACCACGCAGGCCAGGCCGATCCGCACCGGATCGTCGTTCGTCGGCCTCGGCACGCACAGCCAGCGGATGGTGATCTACCCGATCTCGCATCCCGACCCGGCAACCGGGCTCGCCACGATCAACTGGATCGCCGAGGTCACCTTCGACAGCGCCGAGGGCTGGAAGGACCGCGGCTGGTTCACGCCGGTGGAGATCGACGATTTCATCCATCATTTCGAAGGCTGGACCTATGACTGGCTGGATGTGCCGTCGTTCCTGCGCCAAGCCGAGGTCGCCTACGAGAACCCGATGATCGACCGCGATCCCGTGCCCGACATGGCGGGACGGCAGCGTCGATCCTCATCGGCGACGCGGCGCACGCGATGTATCCAACCGGCTCCAACGGTGGGAGCCAGGCCATCATCGACGCCCGCGTGCTCGGCGCCTGCCTGATCGAGCACGGCGTGACGCAGGCCGCCATAGCGGCCTTCGACGAGCGGCTCTGCGGCCCGATCTCCAAGCTCATCCTGCGCAACCGCGGCGCCGGTCCCTTCGGCCTCCTCAACATCGTCGACGACCGCTGCGGCGGCGTTTTCGAGAATATCGACGATGTCATCGCCGCCCGACGAACGGACGGCGTTCATGGCCGACTACAAGGCCGCGGCGGGTTTTGCCGTGGAGAAGCTGAACGGCGCTCCCCCGACCATCGAGCCGGGCGCCAAAGTCGGTTTGACGGTCGACGCCTGACCTCGGCCGGCGCTCGCGGCCCGCGCGGCTGGTCCAGCATGAACCGTAGGCTTAGAGCAGCCCCAAATCCGCCAGGTCGCGCCTGAGCTCCGGCGGCAGGTCGCGCATGCCGGCGCGCGCCGCGCCAAGATCGCGCGGGGCGTCCTCCGGCTTCAGGTAACGCCAGCCCTGGAAGGCGCGGCGCGGCTGCCATTCGGTCGGCACCGCCTCCGGATCGAGCACGATGCGGCAGCGCTGGATGCCGTCCTTGTCGCGGAACGGGCGCACGTCGAGAATGCGCTGCCGCACCTGGATGTTGCCGCGGATCACCCAATAGAGCGACCCGCCGTCGATGAGCTCGTCGGCGCGCTTGGGGACCATGCGCGTTGTGTGCCCGTGCACCAGCGGCTTACCGGCGCGCTTTGCTTCCTTCAGGCGGTGCGCGATCCAGCCCTCCAGGTCCTCGATGGAGTCGACGCCGACGCAAAGCTTCACGAGATGAAGGGGCATGCCTCTGACTTAGTCCCGGCCGGCGGCAGCGACAATCGGAAGAGGCCTTCTCACTTTCATCATTCCACAGATCCGGCCGGCCGGGCGCCCCGCCTTCCCATCCGTGGGTTGTGCGATGCAAATATGTCACGCTTCACGAGCCATGCTCCTATCTGAGCGTGAAAAGCGAGCCGGTCGGCCATTTTGAGTTGCCGAGCGACGATCACGCTGTACTCTTTTTGGCCGGCTTTCGAAGACTGGGACCGCCTGAAGTGCGGCGAGAAGGCGCGGGGGGAAAACATATGTCCAGGTCTCTTCGGCTCGCAGCAGCGGCGGTTGTGCTGTTCGGCGTCTTTTGTGCTTCCGGCATTGTCGGCAACTCTCTAGCCCTGCCACCGCCGGTCACCGACCCCACGCTCGACGGTGTAAACGCCGCGTTCGATCAGGCTGTGGAGGAGTTCCAGAGCGGTAGCATCGAGGACCCTGCAGACTACCAAGCCGCCATGGACGCTTGGCTCGCCTACTTTGAAGGTATCCCGGTCCAGGAAGGCGACACCGCTCTCGCCGACCGCATCGAGGAAATCCTGGCGGCGCTGCGGGAGAGAGTCGATCACTGGAAGCCCGTGGAACCAAAGCCGGTCGAATACGTCAGAATCTGCGATGTGTTCGGAACCGGATATTTCTACATTCCGGGAACAGATACATGCGTTCCGCTGTCGGGTGGGCGGTCTCGCAGGCCCAATTCTCCCACCCCCGGCTTCGGACCTGGCCTTTATGTCAAAGGGGGTCTGGGTGGCACCATCCCCTTCGACGACCTCGTTCTTGAAGATTTCAACCAGTCGGCGGTGTTGGGATCGAATCGCGCGATCCTCGGCGAGGTCGGCATCAGTTGGCCGACGGATTTCAACATCCGTTTCATGACCGGCTTTCGCAGCGCAAGCCTCCACACCGACGTGGAGGCCTTGCGGAACTTCCTCATTCCGGGGCCGACGACTGCCGCCATCGGCAGCGCCGACCTGCTGCTTCTGCTCGCCATCCTGGGCGCGGAGTTCGACTTGTGGGGCCAATGGATGGCCGAGGCGAACGTGGGCGTCGGGCGAGGCTGGCTGGACTTCGACCTGACCACCGCCGGGGGCAACGCAAGCGCCAATGACGGCGCATTCGCCGGCCAACTCGGCGTCGGCGTACAACGGTTCGTGACGAACTGTCTGTCGATCGGCATGACCGGCTACCTGACTTGGCTGAACGGCGTGTCGGGACAGACAGGATCGGGGACGCATTTTCAAACGGGCCCATTCACCAGCCTCGCGTTGGTGGCCGCCGCAACCTATCGGCTCGGCGGTTTTTCGTCTGGCAGCAGCTGCCGTTGAATTCCCGCTTATTGTTGCTCCCCGTCGGGCCTCACGACGACGGCCACGATCCCCTGCTCCGCCTGCTGGCCGGCAGCGACGCGCACCGACTCCACCGTCCCGGTGAGTGGGGTCTTAACGGCGTGCTCCATCTTCATCGCCTCCATGGTGAAGAGCGGGTCGCCTTGTGCAACGCTCTGGCCGGGAACGACCGCCACCTCCACCACGCGACCATGGATCGGCGTGCGCACGTCGCCGCCGGAGGCGCTCGCCGCCGCCTCGCGCGCCAGCGGATCGGGAAAGGCCACGCGAAGCTGGCGGCCGTTCAGGAGCACGAAGGCCTCGCCGCTCGCCCCACACGATCTCCAGGCGTGGGTCGGCGGCCGGCGGCTTGCCGGCGAGCGAGACGATTTTCGGGCCGCTCGTCCAGGCGATCTCCGCCGGCATCGCCTCGCCGTCGATCTCTACATTGATGCGCGAGGAGCGCGTGAGCCCGCCGAGTTGAAACCCGTCGGCGCGCGCCCACGGCCCCGTCGCGCCGTCGGTCTGCGCCGAGCGCGCCACCCATTCCACGACCGCCTGCGCGGCGAGCGCCGGGTCGAGGGGCGCACCGGCCAGCTCCGTGAGGTGCTGATCGGCGAAGTCGGTGGTGACGCCGCCCGCCACGAAGTCCGGATGCGCCGCCACGGCGGAGAGAAACGCGAGGTTGGTCTTCGGCCCGGCGATGCGCACGTCCCGAAGCGCGGCCTCCAGCTTCCCCACCGCCTCGCCGCGATCGGCGCCGGCGGCGATCACCTTGGCCAGCATCGCGTCGTAGAAGGGGCTGACCACCGTCCCCTCCTCCACGCCGGAATCGACGCGAATGCCCGGGCCGGAGGGAAACGATGCGGCCCACAGCCGCCCGGTCGAGGGGCGAAAGTCGTCGCCCGGATCTTCGGCGTAGAGCCGCGCTTCGATGGCGTGGCCGTTCAGCGCGATCTCTTCCTGCTTCAGCGGCAGCTCTTCGCCGGCGGCGACCCTGAGCTGCCATTCCACGAGGTCGAGCCCGGTGATCGCCTCCGTCACCGGATGCTCCACCTGCAGCCGCGTATTCATCTCGATGAAGAAGATGGAGCCCACCCCGAGGCCGGCGGACGCATCGGCGATGAACTCCACCGTGCCGGCGCCCTGGTAGCCGACCGCCTTGGCGGCCGTCACTGCGGTCCCGCCCAGCCAGCGGCGCGTCTCGGCGGAAAGGCCCGGCGCGGGCGCCTCCTCCACGACCTTCTGGTGGCGCCGCTGCAGCGAGCAGTCGCGCTCGAACAGGTGCACCGCATTGCCGTGCGCGTCGGCGAACACCTGCACCTCGATGTGGCGCGGCGCCTTGACGTAGCGCTCCAGGATCACGCGGTCGTCGCCGAAGGAGGCCAGCGCCTCGCGCTTCGCCGCGTTGAGCGCCGCCGGGAAGTCGATGGCCAGATCGACGCGCCGCATGCCACGCCCGCCGCCGCCGGCCACCGCCTTGACGAGCACCGGATAGCCGATCTCGTAGGCCTTCTGGCGCAGGAACTCCGGCTCCTGCCGCTCGCCGCCATAGCCCGGCACCACCGGCACGCCGGCAAGCCCCATCAGCGCCTTGGCGTCGGCCTTGGAGCCCATGGCGCGGATCGCGGCGGGCGGCGGGCCGACGAAGACCAGGCCGGCCGCCTGGCAGGCTTCGGCGAAGCCGGCGTTCTCCGCCAGGAAGCCGTAGCCGGGGTGGACCGCCTCCGCGCCGCTCGCCTTGGCCGCCGCCACGATCTCGTCGATCGACAGGTAGCTTTCGATCGCCACCGCATTCGTCCGCCTCGCGCCAATGCGGCCAGCTGCGGTCCGCCTCCGTGGCGACCGCGACGGTGCGAATCCCCATGCGCCGGGCCGTGCGCACGATGCGCCGGGCGATTTCGCCGCGATTGGCGATGAGGAGCGAGCCGAACATCGCCCTTTCTAGGCCCGCGAGGGCCCAGCGGAAAAGCCGTGTCTGCAGGACCGCGCACAGCTTTACTTTACTTTTCGCTGCAATGCTCCGGCATCTTCCCCGAACGCTCGTCCGGAGAGCGCGTGACGCACCACGTCGAAACCCTCGTCATCGGAGCCGGCCCGGCCGGCCTGACGGCGGCTTACGTGCTTGCCAAGGAGGGGCGCTCCGTGGCCGTCATCGAGCGCGATCCGCGCTATGTGGGCGGCATCAGCCGCACGGTCGACTACAAAGGCTTCCTGATCGACATCGGCGGCCACCGCTTCTTCTCCAAGTCGCGCGAGATCACCGCCCTCTGGGAAGAGATTCTTCCGCACGATTTCCTGGAGCGCCCGCGCCTGTCGCGTATCTATTACGGCGGCAAGTTCTATTCCTATCCGCTGAAGGCATTCGAGGCGCTGAGCAATCTCGGCCTCTTGCGCAGCGCCGCCTGCGTCCTGTCCTATCTCCACGCCCGCATGCGGCCGGTCGCCGAGCCGCGCACCTTCCACGACTGGGTGCGCAACCATTTCGGCGAGAAGCTCTTCTCCATCTTCTTCAAGACCTACACGGAGAAGGTCTGGGGCATGTCGTGCGACGACATCTCGGCCGACTGGGCGGCGCAGCGCATCAAGGGCCTCGACCTCGCTGCGGCGATCCGCGACGCGCTCGCCCGCACCTTCCGGCGCACCAAGCCGAAGGGCGACGGCGGAACGATCAAGACGCTGATCGAATCCTTCCGCTACCCGCGCCGCGGCCCCGGCATGATGTGGGATGCGGCGGCATCGAAGATCAAAGCGAACGGCGGCACGGTCGCGCTCGGGCGCACGGTCGAGCAGCTCGCCTGGAACGAACAGGCGCGCTCGTGGATCGCAACCGTCCGCCTCGCCGACGGCACGTCGGAGGATTGGGTGGCGGACAACATCGTCTCCTCCGCGGCAATCAGCGATCTGGCGCGCGCGCTGAAGCCGACGCCCATCAGCCTGCTGCATGCGCGCAGCCTGCGCTACCGCGATTTCCTCATCGTCGCGCTCATCGCCAAGGCGCGCGAGGTGCTTCCCGACAACTGGATCTACATCCACGATCCGTCGGTGCGGGTCGGGCGCGTGCAGAACTTCGTGTCGTGGTCGCCGGAGATGGTCCCCGACGAGCGCTTCGTCTGCCTCGGCATGGAATATTTCTGCTTCGAGAACGACGACATGTGGGAGAAGCCGAACAGCGAGCTCGTCGCAATGGCCAAGGCCGAGATCGGCAAGATCGGTCTTGCCCGCGCAGACGATGTCGTCGACGCCTGCGTCATCCGCCAGCCCAAGGCCTATCCGGTCTATGACGAAGGCTATGCGGAGCGCGTGGCAGACGTCCGCCGCGATCTGGAAGCCAGCTTCCCCACCCTGCATCTCGTGGGGCGCAACGGCATGCACAAATACAACAACCAGGACCACGCCATGATGACCGCCATCCTGGCGGCGCGGAACATCCTGGCCGGCCGGCGGCTCTACGATCCCTGGCAGGTCAACGAGGACGCCGAATACGGCGAGGAAGGCGTGCCCGGCAGCCGAGCGGCGCTCGCCAGCGAGCGCCTGGTGCCCAGCAAGGCGGCGTAAGGCCGCCTCAGCAGGCCACCACGTTGACGGCGAGGCCGCCCTTCGAGGTCTCCTTGTATTTCTCGCTCATGTCGAGCCCGGTCTGGCGCATGGTCTCGATGCACTGGTCGAGCGGCACGAAATGCGTGCCGTCGCCCCTCAGCGCCAGCGAGGCGGCGCTGACGGCCTTCACCGCGCCCAGCGCGTTGCGCTCGATGCACGGCACCTGAACCAGCCCGCCGATCGGATCGCAGGTCATGCCGAGATGATGCTCCAGCGCGATCTCGGCGGCGTTCTCCACCTGCGCGTTGGTGCCGCCGAGCGCCGCCGCCAGCCCGGCGGCGGCCATGGCGGCGGCCGAGCCCACCTCGCCCTGGCAGCCGACCTCCGCGCCGGAGATCGAGGCGTTGTGCTTGATGATGCCGCCGACCGCCGCGGCGACCAGCAGGAACGTCCGCACGCCTTCGCGGTCGGCGCCCAGGCAATGCTCCTCGTAATAGCGCATCACCGCCGGGATGACGCCGGCGGCGCCGTTGGTCGGCGCCGTCACCACGCGCCCGCCCGCGGCGTTCTCCTCGTTCACCGCCATGGCATAGACGCTCAGCCAGTCCATGACGCGGTGCGGCTGCAGGCTGTTGGCGCCGCGCTCCGCCAGCAGCTTCACATGGATATCGCGCGCCCGCCGCTTCACCTTGAGGCCGCCGGGCAGCGTGCCCTTTTCGGCAAGCCCGCGGTCGATGCACATGCGCATCGCCGAGGCGATGCGGTCGAGCGCATGGTCGAGATCGACGTCCGGCGCACCCGCCAGCTCGTTCGCCCGCTTCATGGCGGCGACCGACAGGCCGGACGCCTCGCCCATGGCCAGCATGTCGGCGGCATGGGCGAAGGGATACGGCACCTCCTCCGTGTTGGCGGCCTCCGCCACCGCCACCCCCTCGCCGCCCGCCGCGCGCAGCTCCGCGGCACTCGCCACGAAGCCGCCGCCGACGGAATAGAACGTGCGTTCGGCCAGGACGGCGCCCTCGCCGTCATGCGCGCGGAAGACCATGCCGTTGGCGTGCCCGGGAAGCGGAGGGCCATAGTCGAAGACGATGTCGACGGCCGGGTCGAACGCGACATGCGCCAGCCCGATCGCCGCAAGGCACTTCGTCTCCTCCAGGGCCGCGAGGATCCCGGCCACCTCGTCCGGATCGACCGTGTCGGGCGTCACGCCCGAAAGGCCGAGCCCGACGGCGCGGTCGGTTCCGTGTCCCTTGCCGGTGAAGGCGAGCGAGCCATGCAGGGTCGCCGTCAGCCTCGCAGCCTCAGTCCCCAGCGGCCGCAGATTCTCTTCGACGAACCGGCCGGCCGCCAGCATCGGCCCGACCGTGTGCGAGCTGGACGGCCCTATGCCGATCTTGAAGATGTCGAACACGCTGAGAAACATCGCGCGGCCTTTCGTTAAGCATCCTGCGCGAGGCCAAATCCCCTTGCCGCTCCGCTCGCGACAGCCCGTGCCGCTTCTGGCCGGAGCCTTCCGCGGTTGCCGGGCCGTTAAAGTAAATACTTAGAATCGTCTGCGAAAAATGTGGAATACCGCTATGGGAGGACGCGCGCTCATTGTCCGGTCGCAAAGGACCGGCCACAAAAAAATCAAAGCCGAAGAGCGCGACGCGGAGAGGCGAGTATGGACCAGCAGACAGGCCGCCCCCGGCGGCCGTCCAGCCTATCGATCATCCACTTCGGGATCGCCTGCTGCGCGCTCACGATGGCGATCGTCATCGCCGTCGCATTCGCGGCATCAGGCTGAGCGAAAGGCCTATCCGGTCGTCTGGCCTTCGGCCGGATGGAAGACCAGCGACACCCCATTGATGCAGTGGCGCTTGCCGGTCGGCGCGGCCCGTCGTCGAAGACGTGACCCAGGTGCCCGCCGCAGCGCCGGCAGTGCTCCTCGTTTCGCACCATGAAGAACGACGTGTCCTGCTTGAAGGCGACGTTGCCCTCGATCTCTGCCCAGAAGCTCGGCCACCCGGTGCCGCTGTCGAATTTCGTGTCTGAGGAAAAGAGCGGCAGGTCGCAGCCGGCGCAGGCGAACGTCCCCTTGCGGTGCTCGTCCAGAAGCTCGCTGGTCCAGGGGCGCTCGGTCCCTTCCTCGCGCAGCACGGAATATTGCTCCGGCGTCAGCATCGCCCGCCATTCCGCTTCCGTCTTCGTGACCTCGAACGTCTCGGCTTTGTCCTCGCTGCGTGCGCCCCGGATGCCGAGCCCCCCGGCGACCGCGCCAACGCCGACAAAAGCGGCTCCGGACAACAGAAAGTGGCGCTTCGTGATCATGTCGAACTCCGTTTCTTCTTCTAAGTTATCGGCAAGCGGGATGGTCCCTGCCCCGATGATTTCGCCTGAATGTAGCGATTGCCGCGCCGGAAACCCATGGGTTTCGCGTCACATGGCTTCACTCAACGGTGAGAGACGCTCACATGCTCCGCGCCTCGCCGTGAACGCCGGTTGATGTCCGGCGGCGCGCCGTTCAGGCGCTGGCCCGCGCCGAGGGAGGCTGCGCCGACGTCTGCGTGGTGTCGGCGTCAAAAAGCCTGGACACCGCCTCGCGCGGAAGCGGCCGGCTGAGCAGGAAGCCCTGCACCTCATCGCAGCCCTGGCGCGTGACGAGGCGAAGCTGCTCGGCCGTCTCCACGCCCTCGGCGGTGATCGACATGCCGAGCGTTCGGCCGAGACCGACGATCGCCGCGATGATCGCGTTCTCGTCGTTGGTGAGGGAGGAATCCTGCACGAACGAGCGGTCGATCTTGATCTTGTCGAAGGGGAAGGCGCGCAGATAGCTGAGCGAGGAATAGCCGGTTCCAAAATCGTCCATGCAAATCTTGACGCCGAGATCCCGCAGCTGATGCAGCGTCTTCAGCACGCCGTCCATGTGGAAGAGCAGCACGGATTCGGTGATCTCAAGCTCCAGCCGCCGCGGCGTCAGGCGCGAGCTTGCCAGCGCCGAGACGACCGTCTCCGTCAGGCAATGCCCCTGTTTGAACTGGACGGGCGAAAGGTTGACCGCGACGCGGACGTCCTCCGGCCATTCGGCGGCGGCGGCGCATGCCTGCCTGATCACCCACTCGCCTATCTTGCCGATAAGGCCCGTATCCTCGGCCACCGGGATGAACTCGTCGGGGGGGATGTCGCCCACTCTCGGGATGGTTCCACCGGAGCAGCGCCTCGACGCCCGAGATGCGGTTCTTCTTGAGGTCGAAGAACGGCTGGTAGTCGAGGCTGAGCTGGCCGCCGGCGAGCGCCTCGCGCAATCCCCGCTCCAGCTGGTGCCGCCGGCGCACCGCGGCATCCATGCTCTTCTCGAAGAAATGATATGTGCCGCGCCCGCCATGCTTCGCGCGGTAGCAGGCAAGGTCCGCCGCCTTTCAGCAGCGCTTCCGGGTCGCAGCCATCGTTGGGCGCCACCGCGATGCCGACGCTCGCGCCGATGATCACCTGGTGATCGAGCACGCGGAAGGGCTCGGAGATCGCCTCGACGATCCGGCCGGCCAGCGCCGAAGCCTCCTGGGGCGACCTGAGCGGGCCGTGCAGAATGGCGAACTCGTCGCCCCCCAGGCGCGCGCAGACGTCCGACTCCCGCACGTTGGCGAGCAGCCGCGCCGCCACTTCCTTCAGCACCTCGTCGCCGATGGCATGGCCGAGCGTGTCGTTGACCGTCTTGAAATGGTCGAGGTCGACGCAGAGCACGGCCATGACCTCGCCGCACGCCGCGCGCGCTTCCAGGTCCTCCATGTGCTCGCGCAGAAGGATGCGGTTCGGCAGGTCGGTCAGCGCATCGTGACGAGCCAGGTGACGGATGCGGGCCTCGTTCCGCCGCTCCTCGGTAACCTCCCAATGGGTGGCGACCCAGCCACCGCCTTTGAGCGGCTGATGCAGGATCGAGATGGCGCGGCCGTCTTCCATCTCCACCACGAAGGCGGCGGGCGCATTTTCGCCGAATACCGAGACGCGATTGTTGTGGAAGGCATCCCTGCCGCCGATCGGACGGTTGCCGGCCGCGAAGCGCTCGTCGAGCACCTGCATCAGTGACATGCCGGGCCTGATGCGGTCGCGGGGGATGTTGTACATGTCGGCATATTGCGGGTTCGAGTAGACGAGCTTCGAATCCGCATCGTACATGCACATGCCCTGGCGCATGTTGCGCATGGCGAAATCGAACGTGGTGTTCTGCCGCGTGATCTCTTCGTCGCGCTCGCGCAGCGCGTCGACGTAGCGCTTCACTTCGCTGACATCTTCATGCGTGATGATCCAGGCGCCGTCGGGCAGCGGCGTGCTGGTGATGCGAAGCGAGCGCCCGTCTCTGGTGGCACGCTCATAGACCGCGACGCGGCGCTCATCATGCCCTTTTGCAAAGCGCGCGTAGAGTTCCTGGGTCAGTTCCTCGGGCGTGCGGCCGGGGTGGTTGCCCAGCGCCACGCTGCGCTCGATCATCTCGCCGAGCGGCGTGCCGGGGTGAATCTCCTCGGCCGAGAAGCCGTGGATCTCGAGAAACTTCGTGCTGTAGGCGACGACCCTGCAGTCGCGGTCGAGCACCACAACGCCAAGCGGCATGCTGTCGAGCGCCGCGAGCACCAGAGCGCTGTCGCTTTCGCCTTTGGACTTCTTCCGGGTTGCCGGCATTGCGCCGCGTTTCCTCGAGCTTTCGGCCCGCCTGGAGTCTGGCCGGGCATGCCAATTCAATGGACCTAGCAGGAGGATTCTACCGAACCGCTAATAAACCCTTGCCCGGCTGCGTCGCATCGGATGCAATCGCAGGTATATTTCGCGGGTCTTCCGTGATGTCGGCAGCGCGCCTCCCTACTTGCAGCTGTTCGGCGGGGGCACGCCGTCAAAGCGGTCCGATATCCAGCCGACAGCCACGGGAGCCGCCGCTTTGCCCATCTGCGAATGATCGGCCTTGTCGATGGTCTCCACCCGCATGACGGCGCCGGCATTGCAAAGCCTCTCCACGAAGTTGGCGCTTACGTCCGGCACGATGATGGAATCGTCGCTGCCTCGCGCGATGAACAGCGGGACGCCGTTCATTTCCGTGCCGGGCGAGTTCTCCGTCATGATCGCCTTCCACGGCTCGGTCTGATCCGGGTTGGCGGACAGGAAGCCGTCCTTGATGGTGGCCTCTACCTTGATGTCGGCGAGGCCCTGGGCCTCGCCCTCCAGGCATTGCTCGGCGATCTTGTCGACGGCCTCGCGGGCGTCCTCGTCGACCATCGCGTCGAACGGCGCATCGAAGACTTTCCACCATGACCAGATCGCCAGGGAGACGAGAATCTTGCCGTCCGTGGTGTTGTCGTCGTCCGTCACCAGGGCGGGCAGCTCGATAGCCGGCGCGGCCGCGGCAACTCCGACGAGCTCCAGCTCCGGCACGTAGCTCCGGGCCAGCTGGCCGGCGAACAGTGCGGCCTGGCCGCCTTGCGAATGGCCCCAGACGGCGAAGCGGCTGCTTGCCTGGGCCTCCGCGATCGCTCGTGCCGCGCGCACGGAATCGAGCACGGCGCGCCCCTCGCTCACTCCGACGAGGTAGGGGTGCGGCCCGGGCGTTCCGAGGCCCGGATAGTCCGTGGCGGCGACCACGTAGCCGCGCTCGAGCAGATTCCTCAGGCCGGCGACCGTCAGCAGCGGCTTGCCTTCCAGCGAGGGCGCGCAGGGCTGAATGACCCCGGTCGTCGGATGCGCCCAGGCCACGACGTCGCGTCCGCCGGCCGGCGCTTCGCCCGGCGGCACGATCACCATGCCCGATACCGCTATCGGCTCGCCGGAAAGCCCGGTCGAGCGGTAGAGCACGCGGTAGGCCTTGCCGAGACCGATGCCGCCCATCTCCTCCGACCGGATGAGCGTGCCGGGGTCGCCGGCCAGCTCGGCCTGCGTGGCCTCGTAGAAGCCGGCGAGCGCAGGCCCTGCCAGGAAGAGCGAAGCGGCCAAAGCGATGAGCGGCGAAAGAGCCGGCAGCCGAGTACCAAATCATCAAGGTCTCCAACACGAGGTCTGTTGGCCCAATTCGCACGCGGGGCTCTATCCTTCGTGAAGATCGGGCGTCGGTCCTCATTCTACTTCCGAGAGCCTTTGCATGTGGTTACCGGAATTCGCCGGCGCGCGGCGGCCGCGTCGGCAATGCGCATCCGGCGCCTGCTTGCCGGCCCGCACCGCATCCCGCAAAATGCAGCCGCGCAATGACGAGAGCCCAACCGAGGATCATTCGATGCTAGGCTTCATCATCAGGGTCTTGGCCGTGGCGGCCGGTCTTTGGGTCGCCTCAAAGCTTTTCCGCGGCATCACGATCGACGACGGCATGACGCTGCTATGGGCGGCGCTCTTCCTCGGCATCGTCAATGCGATCGTGCGGCCGGTCCTGATCATCCTGACCTTGCCGCTCACCATCCTGACGCTCGGCCTGTTCCTCCTCATCATCAACGCGGCGATGCTGTCGCTCACCGCCTGGTTCTTCGACGGGATGCACATCGCCGGCTTCTGGTCCGCCTTCTTCGGCGCCATCGTCGTGGCGATCGTCAGCTGGATCGTCACCTGGTTCATCGGCGGCCAGGGCAAGGTGGAGACGATCAGGATCGAGCGGCTCTGAGAAGGCCAAGCGTAGCCCGGATGGAGCGCCGCCGGCGCGCAAGCCGGGTATCCGCCGACGAGCCACCGCCCGGATTTCGCTTCGGCCGCGCCGCGTTGCTGCCGCCGTCGCCCGGCTCAGCCGTTACAGGCGCAGCCCGGCCCGACGTGGCAGGCCTTGTTGCGCGCGATGCAGGTGTCGCCGCAGGCCTTCCCGGTCCGGCACACCTTGCAGCACCCCTCCACCGGCGTCGGCATGGGGGTCTGGTTCGACGCCGGCGGCTGGCGCAGCATCTCCGGCAGCGTCAAGGCGAACGACGGAGCGCTCAGCGCCAGAAGAAGAGCCGCGACAAGAGCTGTTCGCGCGCGAGGCAGCATTCGCATAGCGGGAACATATCACAGAAGCACAACTTTTCAGAGTGCGGTCTGTCGCGGCCGTGCCGCGACCGTAGCCTGAAGTCCGGCCGCGCGTGCATTCTCAGCCAGCGCCTGGCATCGCGCATAGTCGACCGGATCTGTTCGGCACCGCCCTCACATCCTGAACACCCCGAACCTCGTCTCCTCCACCGGCGCATTGGCACACACCGCCAGCGCCAGCCCCAGCGCATCGCGCGTCTCCGACGGCAGCAAAATCCCGTCGTCCCACAGCCGCGCGGTGGCGTAGTAGGGATTGCCCTCCGCCTCGTATCGCTGCCTTGACCGGCGCCTTGAACGCCTCCTCCTGCTCCTCCGTCCAGGTGCTGCCATCCGCCTCGATGTTGTCGCGGCGGATGGTGGCGAGCACCGAGGCCGCCTGCTCGCCGCCCATCACGGAGATGCGCGCGTTCGGCCAGGTGAACAGGAAGCGCGGGGAATAGGCGCGCCCGCACATGCCGTAATTGCCGGCGCCGTAGGAGCCGCCGACGATCAGCGTGATCTTCGGCACCGCGGCGCAGGCGACCGCCGTGACCAGCTTCGCCCCGTCCTTGGCGATGCCGCCCGCCTCGTACTGGCTGCCCACCATGAAGCCGGTGATGTTCTGCAGGAAGAGCAGCGGGATCTTGCGCTGACAGCACAGCTCGACGAAGTGCGCCCCCTTCAGCGCCGATTCCGAAAACAGGATGCCGTTATTGGCGAGGATGCCGACCTTCATGCCGTGGATGGAGGCAAAGCCGGTCACCAGCGTGTCGCCGTAGAGCGCCTTGAACTCGGAGAAGTCGGAGCCGTCGGCAAGCCGCGCGATGAGCGCGCGCGCGTCATAGGCGCGGCGCAGGTCGACCGGCACGATGCGCTCCAGGTCGGATTGCGGATAGAGCGGCTCGGCCGCCTCGCCGACCGGCATGGAAGGCGCCGGCGCCGCCCCGAGATCGGCGACGATGCGGCGGACGATGGCGAGCGCGTGGTCGTCGTCGAGCGCCAGGTGGTCGGCAACGCCGGAGCGCCGCGTGTGCACCTCCGCGCCGCCCAGCGCTTCGGCGCTCACCACCTCGCCGGTCGCGGCTTTCACCAGCGGCGGCCCGCCCAGGAAGATCGTCCCCTCCTCCTTCACGATCACCGCCTCGTCGGCCATGGCCGGCACATAGGCGCCGCCCGCGGTGCACGAGCCCATGACGCAGGCGATCTGCGGAATGCCCGCCGCCGACATCTGCGCCTGGTTGTAGAAGATGCGGCCGAAATGCTCGCGGTCGGGAAACACCTCCGTCTGGTGCGGCAGGTTGGCGCCGCCTGAATCGACCAGGTAGATGCAGGGCAGCCGGTTCTGGAGCGCGATCTCCTGGGCGCGAAGATGCTTCTTCACCGTCATCGGATAGTAGGTGCCGCCCTTCACCGTGGCGTCATTGGCCACGATCATCACCAGCCGGCCGCAGACCCGCCCGATGCCCGTGATGATGCCGGCGCCGTGGATCGCCTCGCCGTACATGCCGCCCGCGGCGAGCGGCGACAGCTCCAGGAAGGGCGCGCCCGGATCGAGAAGGCCGGACAAGCGCTCGCGTGGCAGCAGCTTGCCGCGGGCAACGTGCCGCTCGCGCGCGCGCTCCGTCCCGCCCTCCGCCGCTTCCGCCCGCCGCGACCGATATTCGGCGGCAAGTGCCGCCCAGTCCGCGGCGTTCTGCGGCGGCAGGCTCGGATCAAGCGCTTCGGCCTTGAGGAGCGCCATGCCCCCCCTCCCCATGCTCCAAGGTCCAGTCGTGAGGACTATCCGGCGCCAGCCGGCACCGCAAACACAAAGCAGAACGCGCAAACCCGCGGGCCGGCGACATCGGGCTCGGTATCGCTTGCTACCGCAACTATTGCGGTAGTCCATACAATCTTAACGTAAATCATTCGCTCAAATCGGTGGGCCGGTCTTACCGAAGTCTCATGAGACCCGGAGCGAGAATAAGCCAGTCGCCATGGGCTCTCCGATTGTCCGCGCGGCGGCCCCTCATTTTTCTCATGGAGCATCGCCTTGAAGATACAAATCAGCTCGATCCTTCTGGCGGGGGTCATCGCCCTCCCCCTTTCCGCCGTCGGCGCGTCGGCTGAACAATTCTTCGCGCAGAAGAATGCCGACGGAAGCATCAAGGTCGTCGAACTCGTCGGGTGCAGCGGTCCCGGTCGTCCACAGCGATTCGATCGGGACAAGGCCCGCCGATTGCCCGTCCGATTCCTATTATTTCACCGAGATGGATTCCGACCGGGCACGGCTCGTCCTGACGGACTGCGCCACCGGCCAGAGCAGCCACGCCGTCGCGCTCCGCGGCTCGAACTGAGCGCGTCGCGCCCCTGCCCGACAAGGCATCGGCCGGATCAGCCAATGAGAATACTCTCTCGAATCGACTCAATGGGGCGCGACGAGTGCGGCATGGTGGCCGTCACCTTCGCGATCGTCTCCATCGTCCTGCTGCTGGTCATGGGGATGGCCATCGATTACACGCGCATCTCGAAGCTTCACGGCGAGCTGCAAAACGCTTCGGACTCGGCGTTGCTCGCCGTCGCGCACTCGGCGAAGGGCAACACCAGCATGGATACATTGAAGCAGCGGACGTCCGAATACATGGCGACCATGCTTCCCATCGGCGTCCAGTACCAGATCACCTCTTTCACCAGGCAGGGCAGCACGCTCGCAATGACCGCCTCCGGCACGCTCGATGCCTCCCTGACGTCGGTCGTCGGCTATCAGCAGTTCAACCCGAGCGTCTCGTCGGAGGTCTACTGGGGCACGGGCAAGATCGAAGTGCTGCTGGTGCTCGACAATACCGGCTCCATGGGCCAGCACCATCGCATGACTGAGCTGAAGAGCGCCGCGACGGCCTTCCTCGACGAACTCGCCGGATCGGAGCCGGGCCTGGTGAAGGTCGGGATCGTGCCGTTCGACGTCAACATCCGGGTGCCGACATCCTATAAGACCGCGAGCTGGTTCAAGTCCGCCTGGTGGGTCGACTTCGGTTTCTGGGACGGCTGCATCACCGACAGGGACCAATCATACGACGTCAGCGACGCTCCAGCGACGTCGTCGAGCGCGACCAAATATCCGCCGACGCCGTGCACGAGCAGCAGCCTCAAAACCATCGAGCCGCTGACCGAGGACTTCGACCCTCTCTACACGAAGATCGATGCGATGACGCCCGCCGGCAACACCAACATCACGATCGGGCTTGTCTGGGGGCTGGCGCTCCTCTCCGCTCAGGAGCCGTTCACCGAAGGCGCGGCGTATGGAACGCCGGACCTGACGAAGTACATCATATTGATCACCGACGGCGACAACACCGAAAACCGCTGGACGAAGAACACTCACTCGATCAACGCCCGCACCAGGCTCGCCTGCCAGTCCGTGAAGGACACCGGAGTGACGCTCTACACGATCCGGCTCCAGGAAGGGAACACCAGCCTCCTCAGCGAGTGCGCAAGCAGCGCTGATACCTATTTCGACGTGGAGAACGTCGACGACCTGGTGCCGACCTTCAAAGCGATCGGCGAGCAGATCTCGCAGCTCCGCGTCACCCACTGATACAAGAGGGGAAACGCCCGAAGCGACCGCCGCGGTGCCGCCGCTTCATTTTTCCGGCTTGCGCTCCCCCTCCATGCGAACGGGGATCGGCTGGTCGACCAGGATATGCCGGTGCGGGAACGGGATTGCGATGCCCGCCGCCTTGAAGGCGTCCCAGCAGGCGAGCAGCGCGGCGCCCCGGATGTTGGTCACGCCGTTTTGCGGGTCGGCAATCCAGAACCGCAGGATGAAGTCGAGCGAGGACTCGCCGAAGGCGGTGAGATGGCAGACGGTCTGCGGCTGAGGCAGAACGCGGTCGATCTCCCGCGTCGCCTCCACGGCAAGCTTGCGCACCACGTGCGGGTCGCTGTCATACGAGACCCCGAAGGTCACATCGATGCGCACGAGCGTATCGGTGAATGACCAGTTCTCCACCCGCTGCGTAACGAAGTCCTCGTTGGGGATGAGGTATTCGCGCCCGTCGCGCGTGATGACGGAGACGAAGCGGGCCTGCAGCGAGCGGACCCAGCCGAAGGTCTCGCCGATGGCGATCGTGTCGCCCGGCTTTATCGAGCGGTCGAGCAGGATGATGATGCCCGACACGAAATTCGACACCACCTTCTGCAGGCCGAAGCCGATGCCGAGGCCCAGCGCGCCGCCGAAGAAGGCGAGCGCGGTAAGATTGATGCCGAGCAGATTGAGCGCAATACCGCCGGCGAGCACCAGCAGCACGATGCGCACGATCTTGCCGATGAGCACGCGCAGGCTCGGCGTCAGGTCCGGATTTTTCGCGATCTGCCGCTCGGCGAATCCCGCCGAGCGCGACAGCCAGCCAAAGCAGCGCACCGATCAGGATGACCGCCTGCAGCACGAACCAGGCGGAGACCCTCGCGGTGCCTATGGTGATGGCGACGGCATCGAGGGAGGCCGCGACTGCGCCGAACGCGCCGACGATCTTGAGCGCGACGTATATCCAGGCGATCCAGGCGACCAGCCGCGCCAGCGCTCTATTGCGGATGAGGCGCGAAACGATGGAGATCGCCGCCCAGGCCGCGACCAAAGCGAAGGCGGCCCTGACGATCTGGCCTCTGCCGGTGAACGCCGTGGCGTCGAACGCAACCACCGCCGCACCGAGAAGCAGGGCCGCAACGATCCAGCGCGTGCGCCGCAGAAGAACGGCGAGGTACCTGAGCAGGCGAGGCCGGCCGCGCACTTCGCGCACGCGGCGCTCCAGCGCGTCCTCGATCCTGGCGCCGACGAAATAAGCGATCGCAAGGCAGGCGAGGATGACCGCCAGCTGCACGAAGACGCCCGGCCGAAGCAGCGAATCCACGACCGCGCGGAGGCTGTGCTCGGCATCGCCCAGCCGCTGCGAAAGGTTGGTATTGAGCATCTCTTCCAAGGCGCGCTCCCTGGACGCTCCTCACATGGAGCGTGGCAGATGCCGCCACGAGAACCAAGCGCAGATCGCACAGAATGCGCCGAGCGTCAGGAAGACGCCGCCAAGCCCGGTAAAGCCGAGGATCGCCGCATAGATCAGCGGCGGCAGAAGCTCGGACATGTCGAGATAGGTGCGGTAGACGGCCGTCATCTGCGGGCGCTCGTAGGCGCGCACCGAGCGCAGGAACGGCGCGCTGCCGACCGCGTCGAGTGCCACGGCGAACGCCACGCCGCAGAGAAGGAAAAGCGCCGCGCCCCACGGGTGGGCCGCGCCCGCCAGCCCGGCGAGAACCGCGGCCACGGCGGCGGAGACGAACGCGACCACGACGACCGTGCGCACACCCACCTTTCCGCCGAGCCGTCCCCAGGGGATCGCGAGGAAGAGGAGCGCATTGCCGGCGGACACGATCAATCCGCCGGACAGCTTCCCCTCCCCCGTCGCCACCATGAGGATCGGTGCATAGATGAAGAAGGTGCTCCAGTAGCAGGAGCGTCCGAAAGCGATCAGCCAGGCGAGCCGCAGACGCGGCTGCGCTACAAAGCGCGCGACGTTCCTCAGCGGCCGCACGGGCTTCAGCGGGCCGGGCGATATCGCCGGGCTCGACGACAGGCGGAAGAGCCAGAAGATGGCGATGAGCACCAGCGCCCAGCTGCCGCTCCAAAGAAAGGGCGCGATGGGGCCGAACGCCGTGTAGAGCCACACGCCCAGCCCAGGGCCCACCGCCCAGGACAATGTCGAAAGCGCCAGGCGGAGCGACTCGGAGCGCACCACCCTGTGCCTGGGGATGAACTCCATGATGTAGAGGTTGAGCACGATGGAGAGCGTGCTGGCGCCGAAGACGCGGCAAAACATGCCCGCCGCCTGGCCGGCGAGCGTATGGGTGGCGAGAGCCGCGGAGGCGACGACCAGCGCCAGCGCGCCGCCGGTATAGATGTAGCGGCGCGGGATTTGCCGGAACAGATAAGGCGCGAAGAGCGTCGCCACGATGCCCGCCACCCCGACGGCGAAGAAGAGCAGGCTGACCTCCTGCTCGTCCTTCAGGAGGTCGTAGGCCTGGATCGGGACGATCGAGGCGAGCGACGCGCGGCTGATCGATTCCACCGAATAGAGGGTGGCGAATGCCCAGGCCCCCGGCTGGTTGGCCGCAGGCAGCCAGATCGGATGGCGGACATTGGTGAGCACGGCGGTGACCGCGAGGAGGGATGCGCCGGCAAGCAGTGGCGCATGGCGGGACGCGCCGCAAGCGGCAGCACGACACGCCGCGTCGCGAAACGATCAGTCGGGCGCGCCGTCCCAGTCGACCGGCATCGCGGCCACCATGCGCCCGTCTTTGCGGGCCAGGCGCGCAATGCGGTCGACTTCCTCCTCCGTCAGCGAGAAATCGAAAATGTCGATGTTCTCCGCAATGCGGTCGGCGTTGCCGGACTTGGGGATGGCAACGTTCATCGGATGCTCGATGTGCCAGCGCAGCACCACCTGCGCCGGCGTCTTGCCCTTGGCCTTGGCGATCTCCGCAACCGCCGGCTCCTTGAACAGCCTGCCTTTGCCGAGCGGCGAGTAGGATGTCATCGCGATCCCGAACGCGCGGCAAGCCGCGGCGAGCGTGCTCTGGTCGAGATAGGGATGATGCTCGACCTGATTGGTGACGAGCGGCTCGCCGGAATGCCGCACCGCGGCCTCCAGATAGCGCGGCGGAAAGTTGGAGACGCCGATATGGCGCGCCAGCCCCCGCGTCTTGGCATCGCAAAGCGCTTCCATCTGCTGCCGCAGCGGAACCGTATCGCTCGGCCAGTGGATGAGCAGCAGATCGACATTGTCGATGCCGAGGCGCCCCAGACTGTCTTCGGCTGATTTCTGCAGGCGCCCGTCGGCGACGTCGCTGGGCCAGACTTTGGTCGTGACGAAGATGTCGTCGCGTGGCGTGGCGTGGGTGCGGATCGCCTCGCCGACTTCGCTTTCATTGCCGTAGATCGACGCCGTGTCGATGTGCCGATAGCCGGCGTCGAGCGCCGCCTGCACGGCCTGGATCACGGAATCGCCGCGCAATTGCCACGTCCCAAGCCCGATGGCGGGGATTTCCGCCCCATTGGCCTTCACGATCGGTGTCATGATCCCCAATCCTGCCACATGTGTGGCAACCGTGTCATGACGCCGAGGTTCCAAAAAAAGCCCGTGGACTCGTCGGCAGAGGAGGCGCCCCGCGCATCAGCAGCCGCGTCGAAGAGCGCCGCGCGGTCGCCTCATGGCGCGGCTCTGCCGCGATGCCGGTTGCGCCGCTTTTCGCTCCCGTGCCCCTCGTCCCGCTCATGCTGCAGGAGCACATATACGGCGAGCGGGATCGACGGATAGAGGAACCAGGGATGCGTCAGCCCATTCGTGACGAGGTTGATGCCGAACAGGGTCAGGATCACCGCGACGGCGCGGCGCACGCCCCGCCGCTGCACCCTGTACCAGGCGAGCAGCCTGTCGGCCCGCGCCGCCAGTCCGGAAATATGCGGGTCGATTTCCGTGGCGGGCTCTTCGTCCCTCGGCCCCGCCCGCGGCTCGTCCGCCTCTTTCTGCTCGGCCGGTCGGCTCGCCGGCTCCACCCGGTTGCGGCCGGCCATGCGCACGCGATAGCTCGGCACCGGCTCGCCGATATTCTTGACCTCCTCGTTGCCCACGAAGTCGAAGGCCAACGCCAGTTGCTTGTGGGCGAGGCTGTAGACGGTGCCGGAAACGACAATCCCGTCCGGCTCGGCCAGCGTCTGCAGCCGCGCCGCGACATTCACGCCGTCGCCGTAAAGGTCCTCGCCGTCGATCATCACGTCGCCGAGATTGATGCCGATGCGAAACCGCATCTGCTGCGCGCTCGGCAGATCGTGGTTCTCCGTGGTGATGGCGTCCTGGATCTCGACGGCGCAGCGCACCGCCTCCACCACGCTGGAGAACTCGGCGATGACCGCGTCGCCCCAGGTGTTCACCCGCCGGCCGTCGTGGCGCTCGAACAGGCCCCACATGATCGAGCGATAGCGCCGCAGCCGATCGAGCGTCGCCGCCTCGTCGGCCTCCATGAGGGCGCTGTAGCCCTCCGCGTCGGCAACCATGATCGTGGTGAGTTTGCGCTTCAAAGGGACGCCCCGCCGTTCTCTCGTTGCGGGGATATGGGGGAAATCCGACGAAAACCCAAGCGCGTTACTTCCGCTCCTTCTCGTAGCGCGCCTTGTTCTCCGCATTCGGCGGGTAGAGGCCCGGCAGGGCCACGCCCTTCTCCACCTCGCCCATGATCCAGCCTTCCAGCTGCTCCTGCTCGGCCGCTTCCTCCGCGACCTCCGCCACGAGCGCCTGCGGGATGACCACCGCCCCGTCCCCGTCGGCGACGATCACGTCGTCGGGGAAGACGGCGACGCCGCCGCAGCCGATCGGCTCCTGCCAGCCGACGAAGGTGAGGCCGGCGACCGAGGGCGGCGCCGCCGCGCCGGCGCACCAGACCGGCAGGCCGGTCGCGTCGACGCCTGCGAGGTCGCGCACCACGCCGTCGGTGATCAGAGCCGCTACCCCGCGCTTGGCCATGCGGGCGCACAGGATGTCGCCGAAAATCCCCGCCTCGGTGACCCCCAGCGCATCGACGACGGTGACGACGCCCTCCTCCATCGCCTCGATGGCGCCGCGCGTGGATGTCGGCGACGACCACGATGCCGGCGTCGCCAGGTCCTCGCGCGCCGGCACGAAGCGCAGCGTGAACGCGCGGCCGACGACGCGCTTGCCCTGCGCGGCGGCGAGCGGCATCGGCCCGCGCATCCAGGTGCGGCGGATGCCCTTCTTCAGGAGCACGGTGGTGATGGTGGCGGTTGAGGCCTCGGCCAGCGCGGCGGCGATTGCGGGATCGATGGGCATTGGTTTCTGCTTTCCTCGCGCCGGCTCGGTTGGCCGGTCAGACGTGCGATTGCCTGCGATTAAGGGAGTGTCAAGCTTACCGAATTATCTCTCCTTCGCCGCATGCGGACGTGGAGGATTGTATGCGTGGCGTCGTCGGGTCGGGTGAGTTTCGTCGGATTGCGGGCTCGGAGCCCCTTGCCGGCATCCTGCTCGCGGCGAGCGGCCTGGTCACCTGGGTCAGCCTTGCCGTCTGGGGCGGGCTTGAGACAGACGGGGCGTTCTACCTGCGCGAAGCCTGGGATCTGCCGGCCTATCTCTATGTCGGTCTGCCGGTCATGGCGCTTGCCGTGGGGATTGCCGCCTTCCTGCGGCCGGAGCGCCCCTGGCGCTGGCCGCTCTGGCTCGTCGCCGGCCATCAGCTCGGCATGCTCGTCACCGGCGTCGGCATGCAGTCGCTACCGAGCCTGCTGCTCCTGACGATCATCCTCGCCGTCCTGCTCGTCGTCGGCTTCACCATCCCCGCCATGCTCGGCGCCATGGCCGCGCGGGCGATGGAAGAGCGGGCGTATTGAGGGCTGGAAGACCGAGGCTTCGCAGGCTCTGTCACTGCGTCGGCTTCGAAGAGCGGAACATCCGGATTTCCACATCGAGCGGCAAGTCTGCCCAACGCTGGTCGGCTGTCAGCACCGGCAGCTTCTCTCTTTCGGCCAGCGCCAGGCAGCAGCGATCGCCAAGCGACAGGCCACGCGGTCGGAGATCGCGCCACAACATGCCGGCGCGCCGCGCCAGCCGGGCATCGAGGTCGACACGCCGGTAGGGAAGCTGCAGCGCCGACTTTAGTGCGCCCTCCGGCGAAGCTCCGTATCGGATGAGGACGCCGATCACCTCAGCTTCATTGATCACGCTGACCTGCGCTTGCGGTATCGCCGCTGCGACAACCTCCGCGCCTGGCTCTGAGCGCAGAACGGCCATAATGGCAGACGAGTCGAGGACGACCTCAGTCACCCTTGATTTCCTCGTCCGCCTCCCAGCGCCGCTCGTCGATCAGCGCTTTGACCAAGTCGACATCAGCCGGGATCATCTCCCTGACCATCCGCTGCGCCCGCTTGATCCCCATTGCAGGCGTAAGCAGCCGCAACTCGCCGTCGACGACACTGGCCATCAGGCGGTCGCCTTCCTTGACCTGCATCGCTTTGCGGTAGACCGCGGGGATGACGACGCGCCCGCCGGGCCCCACCGTCACATCCAGGCGCTCGGGAAGCTCAGCTTCCCATTCCGTCTGCTCCTCGGCGAAGCCTTCAGTCCGCTTCTTCTTCGGTTTCGTCATGGCGGGTGATCACTTCTGTGCCACATTTTCTCATATGTGGCATATTTTGGCTGATATGTCACTCATCCCTGCTGAGGGTCACCCCGCTGTCTCGTGGCGAGGCTCGCAGAGCGCCTCAAGCCGTCTTCTCGAAAATCTCCCGCCCGATCAGCATGCGCCGGATCTCGCTCGTCCCCGCGCCGATCTCGTAGAGCTTGGCGTCGCGCAGCAGCCGCCCCGTCGGCGACTCGTTGATGTAGCCGGTCCCGCCCAGGCACTGGATGGCATCGAGGCACACCTGCGTCGCCTTCTCCGCGGCAAAGAGGATGGCCCCGGCCGCGTCCTCGCGCGTGGTCTCGCCGCGGTCGCAGGCCTTGGCGACGGCATAGACGTAAGCGCGCGCCGCGTTCAGCGTCACGTACATGTCGGCGAGCTTGCCCTGCATGAGCTGGAACTCGCCGATCGGCCGTCCGAACTGTTTTCGCTCGTGCACGTAGGGGATGACCACGTCGAGCGCCGCCTGCATCAGCCCCAGCGGCCCGGCCGCAAGCACCGTGCGCTCATAGTCGAGGCCGGACATCAGCACCTTGACGCCCTGCCCCACCGCGCCGAGCACGTTCTCCTCCGGCACCTCGCAGTCCTGGAAGACGAGCTCGCCCGTCTCCGAGCCGCGCATGCCGAGCTTGTCGAGCTTCTGCGCGATGGAGAAGCCGGCAAAGCCCTTCTCGATGAGGAAGGCGGTGATGCCGCGCGCGCCGGCGTCGGGATCGGTCTTGGCATAGACCACCAGCGTGTCGGCCTGCGGCCCGTTGGTGATCCAGAATTTCGAGCCGTTCAGCACGTAGCGGTCGCCGCGCTTTTCGGCGCGGAGCTTCATCGACACGACGTCCGACCCGGCGCCTGCCTCCGACATCGCCAGCGCGC
This sequence comes from uncultured Alphaproteobacteria bacterium, assembly GCA_963801225.1. Classification (GTDB taxonomy): domain Bacteria; phylum Pseudomonadota; class Alphaproteobacteria; order Rhizobiales; family Afifellaceae; genus DASWJZ01. Next base: position 59,940 of record CAWDED010000007.1, on the reverse strand, counting down.
CGAGATGCTCCCCGGAAATCAGCTTCGGCAGATAGCGCCGCTTCTGCTCCGCGTCGCCCCAGCGAAAGATCTGGTTCACGCAGAGATTGGAATGCGCGCCGTAGGAAAGGCCGATAGAGCCCGAGGCACGCGACACCTCCTCCATCGCCACGCAATGCTCCAGGTAGCCGAGCCCCGAGCCGCCTTCCTCTTCCGACACGGTGATGCCGTGCAGCCCCAGCGCGCCCATCTCCGGCCACAGCTCGCGCGGAAACCAGTCCTCGCGGTCGATCCTGTCGGCCAGCGGCGCGATCCGGTCGCTGGCGAAGCTCGCGACCGTGTCGCGCAGCATGTCTGCGGTCTCGCCGAGGCCGAAGTCGAAGGGGGCGGGGCTATTGCGCAGCATGTTCTCTCACGAGTGGCATTCGCCGCCGTCCACGATTACAAAGACAGGGTCGCGCGCCTGGGCTGCCGCCGAACGGATCACAGGGGGAATTTTCCATGACTTTCCGCCGCGTCTGCATCGTACTGACCTGCCTGGCTTTCGGCGCACCGGTTTCCGCATCGTATGCTCAGAACGGCTGCGTCGCGACTCCGGAAATCTATCCCGGGACCACCCTCTCCCGGCTGGCATCGTTCTATTACGGCGATATCCGCTACCAATACGCCATTCTGCTGGCGACGAACGCCCGCGCCGGCGCCGGCTTCTCCTTCATCGGCGACCCGTTCCAGCTACCGCAACCGAAGACGCCCACGGACCCGCGCGATCAAGCTCTGCGTGCCGGAGCTTTTCGAGGCGCAGCGGCTGCGCAACCGCTACGACACCTATCTCGAGGCGCTTCAGGACATGGCCGTCCCCGTTCCCGCCAACGTGTCGCATTCGCTCGATCCCATCACCCTGCACAGTCCGGTGACGGTGGCGACCTGGATCCGCGCAGACCAGGTCAAGTATTTCCGCAATCCCGACGGCTCCTGGGTCGATCGGCTGGGCGGCGACACGTGGGTCACCGTCGAGCCGCATCTTCAGCAGTTCTGCGTGGGCTTCACCGAGGCCAACGGCCCCGACCCGGACCTCCTCACCTTCCGCCTCGAGCAGCGCCTGGGCCTGGCGCCGCAGAGCGCCAAGACGACCTTCGTCAGCTTCACGATCGCCAACCCCGATCCGGCCAGGAACATCTTCCGGCCCTGCGCATCGCCGGCCATAGACACCGAATCCTGCCCCATCCGCACCAGCGACGACGACAAGTGCCCGGCGTATTCACCGGCGAAGGAGCGCTGCGAAGCGCAGAACCTCTTCTTCTACAAGCAGTACTACAATTCCTACGGCGCCGCCCGCCCCACCGGCTTTCCCTGGACGTCGCACGGCTACACCTTCGACTGGGCGCTCGGCCCCTCCGACGCCAACGGCAATGCCGCGTTCGTGCGGTTCGGGGAGAGCGAGTACGTGGTGCCGGCGGGAACGCCGATCGCCGTCAAGGGCGAGATGACCACCAGCGAGTACCTGCACATCGAAATGAGCCGGCGCAAAGCTCAATAGTTCGGCCAGAGCCCCGGCGTGGCAAGCTCCACCACGTTGCCGTCGGGATCGTCGAAATAGAGGCTTTTGCCGCCCGGCGGCCACCTGACCTCGCTCACGATCGCCACGCCGGCCGCCGCAAGATGCGCCTTCCAGGCATCGTAATCCGCCGCGTCGATGGCGAAGGCGAAATGCGCCGGCCCTTCCGAATGATGCCCCGGCACCATGCCGCCGGACGTCTCGCTGTCCTCGCGCGTCATGCCGCGGCGGAAGACGAGCAGCACCTGCGCCGGCGCCACCGACATAGGTCGCCATGCGCGGCGTATCGAGCACCCGCTCCAGCCCCAGCACGCCGCCGTAGAAGGCGTGGGCGCGCGGAAGGTCGTCCACATAGACCGCCGTCTCCAGCACGCCGCGGATCGGTGGAGGCTCGCTCATCGCTGATATTTGACGAACGGCGTCAGCCGCGCCACGCGGTCGTAGAGCCGCCGCGCCGTCGTGTTGTCCTGCGCCGTCAGCCAGTAGACCTGATCGGCTCCGGCTTCATCGGCGGCGCCGTAGACCGCCTCGATCAGCGCCCGCCCCGCCCCCGTGCCGCGCACGTCCGGATTGACGAACAAGTCTTCCAGATAGCAGCGCTGGGAGATCGACCAGGTCACCGGGTGAAACAGGAAGTGCACGAAGCCGACCAGCCCGCCCGCATCGTCGAAGGCACCGAAAGCATTGATCGGCCCGGCCGGATCGACGATCCGCCGCCACGTCTCCGCCGTCACATCGTCCGAGACGGACGTCTCGTAGAACGTGAGATAGCCCTGCCACAGCGGCAGCCACGCGTCGCGGTCGCCTTCGCCAAGCGCACGGATCGAAACGGACATGGGCGGCCCTCCCTGCAGGCATGCTGGCCGCCGTCATGTCACGCCGGCGGCACTCCCGGCAAGGCGCGGAGGCTGACGGCATCCGAGTTGGCGACCCCACGGCTTCTCAGCCAGCGCCGCCAGTCGGCGTCCGAGCCGACGAAAGTGTTGCGGTCGACATCGCCGTTGACGCCGGGAACCCGTCCAGTCGCCGTGTACTGCCAGAACGTCCAGTCCCGGTTGTCGTAGCGCTGATGCGGCTCGGCGGCGACGCTCCGCAGCCAGAACTCGTAGCCTGGGAGCTCGCCCTCCAGCACCTCGCGATGGAAGGTGATGTCGGTGTAGATGATCGGCCGCTTGCCGGTGTGGTACTCCATGATCTCCAGCATCTTGCGGATCCTGGCGAGCGCCTCGGCACGCGCCACCTTGTGCGGACAGGTGACGGAGGCGTGGTTCCATTCCAGATCGAGCACCGGCGGCAGCTGCGTCGGGTCGTGCGGCACGGCCTGGGTGAACCACACCGCCTGCTCGCTCGCCGTGCGGCACCAGTACATGAAGTGATAGACGCCGCGGGCAACTCCGGCGCGGGCCGCGCCCGCCCAGTTCTGGTAGAAGCGCTCGTCGACGTGATCGCCACCCTCCGACACCTTCATGTAGGCGAAGCTGATGCCGGCGCGGCGCACCTTGTTCCAGTCGATGTCGCCCTGGTATTTGGAGATGTCGATCCCCTGCACCGGCATCTGGTAGGCGCGGCGCACGCCGTTATGCGGGTCGGCGTCCCCGTGGAAGGCGCTCTTCAGCTCCGCCCCGCCGCATCCTGCGACGAGGAGGGCCAGAGCGAGCGCGGCGGAGGCGCTGAAGAAAGTCGACGATCGGATCATCATGCAAGCAACAATTCAGCTGGAAACCACAATTCATGGCGCGTTATCGTTTCAGCCATATTAAGGCGGACGGTTAACGCGGGCGCTAGCCCAGCGCCAGCCACCAGGTGGCCAGGCCGAGGAAGGCGAAGAAGCCGACCACGTCGGTGACCGTGGTGACGAAAACGCTCGATGCGATGGCCGGGTCGGCGCCCAGCTTCTCCAAAGTCAGCGGGATAAGGATACCCGCCAGCCCGGCCGCCAGCATGTTCACAATCATCGCCGCGCCGATGACCATCCCGAGCTGCGGGTTATCGAACCACAGCGTTGCGACGACACCAACGATAGCGGCGAAAAGCACCCCGTTGGTGAGCCCGACCAGGCCCTCGCGGGTGATGAACCGCAGCGGGCTGATGGTCTCGATCTCGCGCGTCGCCAGGGCCCGCACCGCCACGGTCATGGTCTGCGTGCCGGCATTCCCCCCCATCGACGCGACGATCGGCATCAGCACCGCCAGCGCCACCATCTGCGAGATGGTCGCGTCGAACAGGCTGATGACCGCCGAGGCCAGCACCGCCGTCCCCAGGTTGACGAACAGCCAGACGAAGCGCGAGCGCACCGAATAGAGGAAGCTGTCGGATATCTCTTCGTCGCCCACGCCGGCGAGCCGCTTGATATCCTCGTCCGCCTCCTCCTCGATGACGTCGACGATGTCGTCGACCGTGATCACGCCGACCAGCCTGTTGCTGTCGTCGACCACGCCCACGGACAGGAGGTTGTAGCGCTCGAAGAGCCGCGCCACGTCCTCCTGGTCGTCCGTCGCCTGCGCCGTGTGCTTGGCCTCGGAGATGATCTCCTCGATCTTGGTCGGGCGCTTGGAGCGCAGCAGCTTGTCGAGCGGCACGAAGCCGAGGAACTGGAAGCGCGGATCGACGACGTAGATCTCGGTGAACTCGTCGGGCAGCCGCTCGTCCTCGCGCATGAAGTCGATGGTCTGCCCCACCGTCCAGAACGGCGGCACGGCGATGAACTTCGTGGTCATCCGCCGGCCGGCGGAATCCTCCGGGTAGTCGAGGCTGCGCTCCAGCGCGATGCGCTCGGCGAACGGCAGGCCGGCGAGGACCTCGTCGCGGTCCTCCTCCTCCAGGTCTTCGATGATCCCGATCGCGTCGTCGGAATCGAGCTCGCGCACCGCCTCGGCGATCTGCTCGTTGGGGATCGCTTCGAGAATCTCGCTGCGGACGGTGTCATCGACCTCGGTGAGCGCCACCCAGTCGAAGTCGGTGCCCATGAGGCGGACGAGCCGGGCGCGCTCGTCCTGGTCCAGCGCCTGCAGAACGTCGCCCAGGTCGGATTCGTGCAGCTCGCCGACGAGATGGCGCAGCGCCTCCCCGTCATGCGCCTCGATCGCCTCGGAGACGTGGTTGACGAACTCCGAGTCGAGCGCGCCCTCCTCGTCGCGGATCGCGGGGCCGGCCTCAGGCTCGGCTCTGGCGGCCGTCTCTGTTTCCAAGGTGGACTCCCTCGCTCGCCGGCAGCGACGCCACGGCGCCCCGTCTAGCGTGTGCAACCGCTCAGGAGAAGGCGGTTTGGGGGAAATGCAGCGGCCGGTGGAAAGGATATTTTCCCCGCCGGCCCCTGCCCTTGTGGCAGGCAAATCCGTTTGCTACATGAGCGCGCGCCGGCAAAACCGGCACAGACAAGCGGTCGTGGCGGAACTGGTAGACGCGCAGCGTTGAGGTCGCTGTGGGGCAACCCGTGGAGGTTCGAGTCCTCTCGACCGCACCAATCTCGCCTTCCCTGGAAGCGCGCCCCCCGTCCATTGCTCGTTTGCCCCATTTTCTGCCGGGCAATCGGCCCTTGTCAGCCGCCGAGAGACGGCTGACGAAGGGCGTGACGCGCCTAAAGGCTGTCGACGATCGGGTAGACGTGGACGAGGTAAAGATAAAAGAACGCCAGCGAGATAGCCAAAATGATCACCCCCAGCACCGGGGAACTGACCTTGAGCCCGGTGGTCGAGGCCTCAAAGGTTGTCTCCGATACCGCGCCGGTGCCCGGTCCCGCCTTCATCGCGGAGCGGAACTGAAGCCAGGAAAAATACATTCCGGCGGCGACCAGGAAGATGACCATCACGAAGATGACCTTCGAGGAAAAGAGCTGCCAGCGGAACACGCGCTGCCGGTGCTCATACCCCGCGACACGGTATTGGTAATACGCCTCGAGCGCCTTCCGCTGGGCCGCAACGCCCTCGTCGCCAAGGATGTCCTGCGGCACGATCTCAGGCTCCAGCCCGTGCTCGGTGCTGTTGTCGAGAGCCCTGAGCTGCTCAATACGGTTGGGCTCCGCCGGGTCGTCCTGCGCCGCCACCGGGGCGGCGAGACACCCGACAAACACGGCGACGCTGAGAAGGATGCGGCCTATGCCCCGCACGGAGATGCTCATGAGGACGGGGTGGTGAGAAACGCGATGCTGCGCAGCCGCCAGTCGAGAACCTGGATCGTGTCCTTGCCCTCTTCGGTCCGGCGGTAGGCCACCATCTCGTCGTCGCTCAGGATATTGTTGAGGATCGTAAAGAGGTCGGCCGAGACCGCGCCCACCCAGCCCGACACCGCGACGGGAAGGGCCGGCAGATCGGGACCGGGCGCTGTGACGAACGTGCTCACCGAGACGCGCCCGTCGGGCCAGACCGTCTGCAGGTTCCCGTTCGGCAGGCGGCGGACGCGCCGCCCGTCGGGCAGGGTCCGCTCCAGCGTGCCGTCGGCCAGCACCGTGCCGACATTCGCCGTCCCGGAACCGGCATCGGGCGTTTCAGCTTCGAGAAAGCGCGCGCTTGCCCAGCCGAGCAGGATGCCGCTGCGAACCGGGCACCATCCTTCGACGCAGCCACCGAGCGCTTCGACCCCCGTGGCCTCGCGAGCGAGCGTGCCAAGCACGGGGAAGCTCACCGACGGGCCTGCCCGAACATTCAGCGTATCGTCGGGGGAAACGTTGACGACACGGAAGGTATCCGCGGCGCGGACCTCGGGCGAGGCGAACATCAGGGTGCAAGCCAAAAGGCCCAGAACGATCGACAGGCGACGTCCGCGCCATGTCGGGCTGATACTCATGATACCGCTCACGCAGCCGGCACATTCTGAGCTTGCCGCAACCGCTCAGCCGCCGTTCTTGCCGCGCCTCCGAGCCGGAAGTCTCAATCAATCCCGACACTTTGTCAAAATCGGCGCGGGTGGTGGTAAAGCATCGTCAAACGTCTCGGTCACTCGACAATTCCCGCCAGAGGGCCATATCAAGTGCCTGCGGGACAGGCGCATGCTCCCGCGAAGGGAGCAGCCTCGTGGCGGTTAGCCCGGCCCCGGCCCGGAGAGCGGGCGAAACGGCCTCACCGGACGCATTGCGGGAGCCGGCTCCGGCGCCCGAATGGCGCATCGACGATGCGCCCGTCCCCTACCCCGACGCCGTCGCTGCCATGGAGGCGCGCGTCGCCGCGATCCGCGCAGGCGAAGCCGGCGAACAGGTCTGGCTGCTGGAGCATCCGCCGCTCTACACGGCCGGCACCAGCGCGCGCGACGCCGACCTGATCCAGCCGGACCGTTTCCCGGTCTTCCGCACCGGCCGCGGCGGGCAGTTCACCTATCACGGGCCCGGCCAGCGCATCGCCTACCTCATGCTCGACCTCAACCGCCGCGGACCCGACCTCCGCCGCTACGTGGGGACGCTGGAGGCGTGGATCATCGCCACGCTCGCCCGCTTCAACGTCACCGGCGAGCGGCGCGCCGACCGCATCGGCGTATGGGTGAAGCGGCCCGACAAGCCGCCGCTCCCCGACGGCTCCATGGCCGAGGACAAGATCGCCGCCATCGGCATCCGCGTGCGCCGCTGGGTGACGTTCCACGGCATCAGCCTCAACGTCGACCCCGACCTGGAGCATTACTCGGGCATCGTGCCCTGCGGCATCAGCGGCTACGGCGTCACCAGCCTCGCCGATCTCGGCATCCCCGTCTCCATGCCGGAGGTGGATGCCGCGCTCAAAGCCGAGTTCGAGAGGGTGTTCGGATCGCTCGCAGTCGCGCCGGATCACAGCCGCCCCTGATGTCTGCCGAACGGCAGGGCAGCACCCGAGGGAGCGGCAGAGCCGCCGGCGGGCTCACCCTCGCCGCGACCGTGCTTGCCTCCGCCATGGCGTTCATCGACGGCAGTGTGGTGACGATCGCGCTTCCCGTCATCCAGACCGAGCTCGGGGCGAGCTTTCAAGCGCTGCAATGGGTGGTCAACGCCTATACACTGATGCTCGGCGCGCTCATCCTGGTCGGCGGGGCGCTCGGCGACCGATTGGGCCGCAAGCGCATCTTCGTGGCCGGCATCGTGATTTTCGCCGCGGCATCGCTTGCCTGCGCCCTTGCTACGAATGTCGGCCTCCTGATTGCCGCGCGCGTCATTCAGGGAATAGGCGCGGCACTCCTGGTCCCTCAGAGCCTTGCCATCATCTCCGCGTCGTTCCCGCGCGACGTCCGTGGACGCGCCATCGGGGTGTGGGCGGCCGCCTCGGCAATCACCACCTCGCTCGGTCCGCCTATCGGCGGCTTTCTCATCGACACGTGGAGCTGGCGCGTCGCCTTCCTCATCAATCTGCCACTCTCCGTTGCGGCGTTGATCCTCACCTTCACCCATGTTCCGGAGAGCCACGACGCGAAGGCAACCGGACATATAGACTGGCCCGGGTCGGCGCTTGCGGTCGCCGCGCTCGGGGCATTTACCTTCGGGCTGACTTTGCTTTCGGGACGCATGGAAGCGGACGATCAGAGAGCGACAATGGCGTTGGCTGTGGCGGCGGTAGGATTTGTCGCTTTTGTCTTCGCCGAACGGAACGCGGCAGCCCCGATCCTGCCGGCCAGGCTCTTTCGCGCGCGTCCCTTCGTGGTCGCCAACGTCGTGACGCTTTTCCTCTACGGCGCGCTGTCCGGAGTGCTCTTTCTCCTGCCCTTCGATCTGATCGCACGGCGCGGAATGTCCGCTTCCGCGGTCGGGCTGACGCTGCTTCCGTTCGGGCTGATCATCGGGCTGTTATCGCGGCTCTCGGGAACCGTGGCGGACCGCTTCGGGGCAAAAGAGCTGCTGGTGGGAGGATCCGCCGTGGCCGCCATTGCAATTGGCGCGGTGGCCCTCGCCCTTCCAAGCTACTGGCTCGGCGTCTTCGCACCGGTCACCGTCATGGCCCTCGGGATGGCTGCCGTGGTGACGCCGCTCACCACGGTGGTGATGAATTCCGCTTCCGACGACCAGTCGGGCACGGCCTCCGGCATCAACAACGCAGCCAGCCGCATTGCCGGCCTCATCGCCGTGGCCGGGCTGGGGGCACTCGCCGGCTTCATCTTCGTGCAGCACGGCGCTCCGCCCGACGCGCATTTCGGCGAGCTCAAGCAGACAGCCGATGTGACGAATGCAGCGCTCGAGCCGGCTTTCGTCGCTGCCTACTCAACGGCGATGGCGGCAGCCGCAATCCTCGCAGCGCTTGCCGCCCTTATCGCCCTTGTCGGTCTGAAGCAATCGGAGTGCAAAGCCGCGGCACCCGCGCCGGGGCGTGTGCCGCAGCGCGGCTCCCACGGATAGGCCCGGCTACTCGCCCGCCATCACCGCCCAGTCGTGGCCGCCCTTGTGGAGGAAGACGATCTTCGTTTCCGCCGCGAGCGGGTCGGGATGCGACCCGGGCTTCAGCCGCACGACCACCGTGATGCGGGAGAGATTGTCGCCGAGCCCCGGCTCGTTCAGCGCCTCCAGGAAGGCCTGCTGCGCGGCGGTGCGCGCCTCGATGATGGAGAGCGCGCGCGTCTCGGGCGTGAGCTCCACGCGCACGTGGCCGCTGTCGGGCCCGTCCTCCTGGATGTAGCGCATGGTAAGGTTGGCCGAGCCCGCGAGCGCATGCGTGTCGCCGGCCGAGGCCTCGGCGACCGCCAGCGGCTCGCCCGCTCCCGTCGCCCCGCCCGCCAGCTGCGGCACGGCAACCCCCGCCGCCACCACCGAGGCCAAGACAATCCGACGCGTGAATGCAACTCTCGCCATAACGCAACGCCACTCCACTGCCGGAAAGCGTAGCTTAACGAGAGGTTAACGCGCCATCTCCAATTTTAACGATCGGTGCGGATAGTAAATGCGCCGGAGATCGGCTCCGCGGGCCCGACCTCCACCTTCGTCACCCGCGCGCCCGGCGGGCCGTCCTGGCAGGCGGCGAGCATGATCTCCACCGCGTCGGCATCGCCTGAGAACACCGCCTCCACGTCGCCGTCCGGCAGGTTGCGCACCCACCCCGACAGCTTCAGCGCATCCGCTCGCCGCGCCGTCCAGGCGCGAAAGGCGACGCCCTGCACGCGCCCGGAGATCAGAACATGCACCGCACGGGTCTCGGACATCGGCTCGCGGCTCCGCTCAGGCAAATTCCATGATGACCGCGTCCACGGCGAGGCTGTCGCCGGGGCTCGCCAGGATGCGGGAAACGGTGGCGCCGCGCTCGGCGCGCAGCACGTTCTCCATCTTCATGGCCTCGACAACGGCGAGCGTCTCGCCGGCCTCGACCTTCTGCCCCTCGCTGACCGCAATGGAGACGACGAGCCCGGGCATGGGACAGAGCAGCATTTTCGACGTGTCGGCCGCCGCCGTCTCGGGCATCAGCGCCGTCAGCTCCGCCGCGCGCTGTGGTCATCAGCCGCGCGGTGACGGAGGCGCCATGCCGCGTCAGCCGCAGCGCATGGCCGCCCCGCTCGACCTGCGCCACCACGTCCTCGCCGCCGACCGCGCCGCGCCAGGTGCGCTCGCCCGGCCGCCACGCGGTGCGGACTTCCCTCTCCGCGCCGCCGTCGATGGAAAGCACGATCGAAGCGCCCTCACCGCCTTGCGCTCCGACGCGCACCGGAACCGGCTGGCGATCGAGCAGCAGCACGGCTTCCCCCTCGCCGTTGCTCCGCGCCCGCTCGCCGACCGCGAGCGGAGCCAGCCGCCGCCGCTCCGCCAGCTCGGCTGCAACCGCGATGGCCACGAGGATGTCGCGCGCCTCCCTGTCCGGGGTGACGCCCTGGAAGCCGCCTGGAAATTCCTCGGCGATGAACCCGGTCGACAGGCGCCCCTCGCGCCAGCGCGGATGCGCCATCAGTGCGGAAAGGAAAGGAATGTTGTGACGAATGCCGTCGAGCGTGAAGCCGTCGAGCGCGTCGGCCATGGCGTCGATTGCCGCCGTCCGGTCCGCCGCGTGCGTGCAGAGCTTGGCGATCATCGGATCGTAGAAGAGCGATATCTCCGAGCCCTCGACGACGCCGCTGTCGATGCGGACCGTCACGCCTTGCTGCGTGCCCGCGGCGGGAGGGCGGTAGCGCGTGAGCCGCCCAACGGAGGGAAGGAACTCGCGATACGGATCCTCCGCATAGATGCGCGACTCGACGGCCCAGCCTTTCGCCTGCACGTCCGCTTGGCGAAGCCGCAGTTTCTCCCCGGCCGCCACGCGGATCATCTCCTCCACCAGGTCGAGCCCGGTGACCAGCTCCGTCACCGGGTGCTCGACCTGCAGCCGCGTGTTCATTTCGAGGAAATAGAAATTGCGCTCGGCGTCGACGATGAACTCCACCGTGCCGGCGCTGCGGTAGCCGACCGCCTCGGAGAGCGCCACCGCCTGCCCGCCCATGGCGGCGCGCGTCTCCGCATCGAGGAAGGGCGACGGCGCTTCCTCGATGATCTTCTGGTGACGGCGCTGGATGGAGCATTCGCGCTCGCCGAGATGGATGACATTGCCGTGCGCGTCGGCCAGCACCTGGATCTCGATATGCCGCGGCTCCTCGATGAACTTCTCCACCAGCAGCCGGTCGTCGCCGAAGGAGGAGCGCGCCTCGGAGCGGGCGCGGGCGAAGCCCTCGTTGAGCTCGGCGTCGTTGTAGGCGACGCGCATGCCCTTGCCACCGCCGCCGGCCGACGCCTTCAGCATCACCGGGTAGCCGATCGCTTCGGCCAGCCTTGCCGCCTCCTCCGGATTGCCGACCGCGTCGGGATGGCCCGGCACGGTCGAGACCCCTGCCCTGGCGGCAAGCCGCTTCGATTCCAGCTTGTCGCCCATCGCTTCGATGGCGGCGACCGGCGGGCCTATGAACACGATCCCCGCCGCTTCGAGGGCTCCCGCGAACGCGGCATTCTCGGCAAGGAAGCCGTAGCCCGGATGCACGGCCTCCGCCCCGGTGTCGCGCGCCGCCGCGACGATGCGCTCCGCCACCAGGTAGCTTTCCGCCGCCGGGCTTGGCCCGATCGCCACCGCCTCGTCGGCCATCTCCACATGCGGCGCGTTACGGTCGGCCTCCGAATGGACGGCGACCGTGGCAATCCCCATGCGGCGCGCCGTGCGCATGATGCGGCAGGCGATCTCGCCGCGATTGGCTACAAGGATCTTGCGGAACATAATTCTTTCCCCGCCGGAATTCTGGCGCCTATCCTATTCCGACTGAACCGGAATGGAGGCTCTGTCTCTTTGTTGGCGCATGATTTTCCCCGAAAGCCCCTGCCCGCATTTCGGGACCGTGCTCCAGCAGGCACCAACCCGTTCGCAGGCGCGTCGGCCATTCGGATCAGGCGAAGCGCGCTCAACATGGCCGCGGGTCTGGTGTTGCTACTTCTGCGCCGCAATCGCCTTGTCGACGAGATAGGCCAGCAGCCCGGCAAGCCGTTTCGCCTCGCCGGAATTGCCGTCATTCAGGGTCTTCGTCATGAGATCGGAGGTCGCCTTGATCGCCTCCAGCAGCTCAGAGAGCGTCAGTTCCGCCACGGGCATCCCCATTGTTGTCGCGACAGCAATGCCGCCCACGCCCGGCCCCGTCAATCGTCGCCGGGATGTGGCTCAGAAATGCTCGCCGACACGGAACGGGCCGAGTCGGGTCCCCGCCGCAACGAGATAGGCGGTCGACCAGCCGATCAGCAGAAACCCGCTGATCCCTTCCAGGCTGCCGAACAGGCGCCATTCGGGCCGGAGGATGACGTCGCCATAGCCGAGCGTGGAGAAGGTGGCGGTGGAAAAATAAAGCGATTCCGGCAGGTCGCTCATCGCGCCGGTCCACAGATAGGCGATGGCCCAGGTCCATATTTCGATGCCGTGCAGAACGAAGAGCCCGAGCACGGTCGCCACCATCGCCACGCTCCTGCCGAAGCCGTGGCGATGCAGGCGGAACCATCCGACGATGGTCCGCATAACGGCTGTCAGCGCCATCAGTCCGAACGTATGAATCACCACGGTGATGGAGATGACCGCAGTACCCAGGCCAAGATCGCCAAGCATCCAACCCCCGTCCGCAAGCGTCCGTCGGACGCCGCCTCAGCGCACGCGTCTCTCGCGCCAGAAGACATAGGCGCCCGAGCCCACGATGATAGCGATTCCCAGCCACTTCGGGGGACTCGGAAAATCGCCGAAGACGAGATAGCCGAAGATCACCGCAAAGACGATCTCCCCATATTGCAGCGGCGCGATCAGCGAGGACGGGGCATGCTTGCTGGCGTAGACGAACAGCAGGTGCCCGCCCGTTCCGAAAATCCCCATAAGAACCAAAAGGCCGACCTGGCGCATCCCGACGGCGGACGACGGCAACAGCTCGGGGACGTCGCCGAGCCAGCCGGCGAAAAGCAGGAGCGTCAGCATCAGCAGGCCCGAAAGCCCCGCGGTCAGCTGCATGGCGAGCGGCGTGTCGAAACGCGACATGCGGCGGTTGAGGAGAACGTAGAACGCGAAGCAGATTCCCGCGGCCACCGGGATCAACGAGGCCGCGCCGAACACGCTCCAGCTCGGCTGCACCACGATGAGAACGCCCACGAAGCCGGCGACCACGGCAATGCGCCGGTGCCACCCCACATGCTCCTTGTCTATGGCCGCCGACAGGATGGTCAGCACGAAAGGCTGGATGAACACGATGGCCAGCGCATCGGCAAGCGGCATGAACTTCAGCGCGATGAAGTAGAGCGTGCTCGCCGCCGCCAGCAGCGCTCCGCGCAGCGCGTTGGCCCCGATGCGGTTGGGCACCAGCCCGCGCCAGCCCTGGAAAAAGAGCAGAAACGGCAGCGTCAGCAGCACCTGAAACAGGAAGCGCGCCCAGGTGACCTGGCCGGGCGACATGTCGGCGGAGAGGAGCTTTGCGATCGTGTCCTGCCCCGGCAGCAGGACCAGGGCAACGAGAAACAATGTCAGGCCGCGCGCCGCACCTGCCACCTCATCGGCGGAGGCCGCTCCGCGCTCCGGCATCGTCATCGCACCCGGCTCTCGCGCCAGAACACATACGCGCCCGATCCCACGATGATGACGATCCCGACCCATTTCAGAAGACTCGGGAAATCGTCGAACACCACGTACCCCAGCAACGCCGCAACGACGATCTCGACATATTGCATCGGCGCAACCAGCGACGATGGCGCCAGCCTGCCGCCATGCACGAACATCAGATGACCGCCGGTGCCGAGCACCCCCATGAGAAGCAGGAGCCCCGCCTCCTTGCCGCCGATCGCGGAGGGAAACATATCCGCCATGCCGGCCATCCAGCCGATCGCCAGGACGAGCGTCATGACAATCAGCGCGGAGACGCCGGCGGCGAACTGCATCGTCAGCGGCGTGTCGAAGCGTGAAAGGCGCCGATTGAGGAGCACGTAGACCGCGAACGTGGACCCGGCGGCAGCGGGGACGAGCGAGATCGGGCCGAACACGCTCCAGCTGGGCTGGACGACGATGAGGACACCCAGGAATCCCGTGGCGACGGCAATTCGTCTCCGCCAGCCCACGCGCTCCTTATCCACCACCGCGGAGAGTACGGTAAGGATGAACGGCTCGACAAAAAAGATGGCGAGCGCGTCGGCGAGCGGCATGAACTTCAGCGAAGTGAAGAACAACGTGCTGCTTGTCGCAATCAGCACGCCGCGCACCGCATTCGGCCAGATCCGGTTGGGGATCAGACCGGCCGTGCCCTGGAAATAGAGGAGCAGCGGCAGCATGAAGACCGATTGGAGCAGGAAGCGCGCCCAGGCGAGCTGGCCCGGCGAGACCGTGCCGGAGAGGAGCTTCGCGACGGTGTCCTGTCCCGGCAGCACCGCCATCGCCGCGACGATGAACGTCAGCCCGCGCGCCACATCGCCAGGATCGTGGCCGTGCGGCTCGACGCGGGGTCGCGGTACGGGCGGGATCGTCATGGCCCGTGCATGGCCGGAAACCGCGACGCTGGCAATTGCGCGCGCGCCACGTCAGCGCGCGGCCAGGCAGGCCGCGCGGTTCGACGCTGTCAGATTCGGCTCAGGCCGCCTTGGCTATGAGCGATTGCAGCGAGGGATGCACCGACGGCGCCTCGTCGCGGATGAAGCGCAGCAGCGCCTTCTCGTTGTCGTGCAGCGCGCCGTCGCGGCCGATACGCCGCGACAGCCATTCTGCCTCCGGCGCCGTGACGACCTCGGCTCTGGCGATCGCAGCCTCGACCTTTTCGTTGCGCTCCGCCCATGCCTCCTCGATGCCCGGCTCCCGGTAGGCCGCGATGATGCCGCGCAGGCCGCCGGCCGCCATGCGGCTGAAGAAATCCCCCACGCCGCCGGACTCCGAGTCGAGCCATGCCTCGCGGCGCAGCGCCTCTTCCCGCGGCGGCACCGAATAGCCCGAGGCCGCCATCATGAAGTTGGCGATCGCCTTGACGAAGAGGTCGTTCCAGCTCGGATCGTTCTCCGCCTCGGCAGTGGAATCGTTGATGTCGAACAGAACGTCCGCCTCCGACTGCGTGATGGCGACGTTTCCCTGCCCGCCGAAGGCGTAGAGGATGCGACGGATGAGCTCGACCTCGTCGCGGCCGATGCGGCCCGGCGTCAACTGCCCGCCGCGTGCGAGCGGGCCTTCGCCGTCCACCACCGCTTTCCTGACCTGATTGAGCGCAAAGGCCGAAAGCCGCTCGGGGCTCTGCTTCGCCCGCTCCAGCGCCCGGACCAGCAGCTCCAGCTCCGTCTCGGTCTTCACCACGCCGTCGCTGCTGATGCGCTGGATGAGCCAGCCGGCATTGCGGTCGCTGATATAGCCCTGCGGCCGAACCTGCTCGACCAGGTAGTCGATGACGGCTTCCACGAACAGCTGAGACCAGCCCGGATCGCGCTCGACCGCTACCTCGTCGATCTTGAAGAGCCGCTCCACCTCGCCCGCCTCGGCGAGGCCGTCATTGTAGATGGCGCGGCGGAGATCGATCACGTCATCGGCTGTCACACGCTTCGACGCCGTGACGTCGGCGACGACATCGCGGTTCTGCATCGGGATTCCCCCTTGAAATGGCCCCAGCGCAGAATTTTGCCGGAAAAACGCTAAGGAAGATTTGACGCGGCCTCGGCGCAACCTTTCATTAATTGACTCGGGCCTGCCGGGATGTTGGCATGCCGAAAAGCGCGGCTGACGCCGCATCAGAAGGGGCATCGGCATGAACGCTCTCACCAGGCTCGCCGCGCCGATTGGG
This sequence comes from uncultured Alphaproteobacteria bacterium, assembly GCA_963801225.1. GTDB lineage: Bacteria > Pseudomonadota > Alphaproteobacteria > Rhizobiales > Afifellaceae > DASWJZ01. The sequence continues at coordinate 44,255 of CAWDED010000007.1, read as the reverse complement.
CTCGCGGCAACACTCCTCGCCACACCCGCATTGTCGGAAGACCTCTGGATGACGCTGCCCGAGGAGCCGCCCATGCCCCAGGTGGCGGAGACAGGTCTGGCAGAGGTGAATGGAATCTTGCTCTACTACGCCGTCTACGGCGAAGGCGATCCGCTTCTGCTGCTGCATGGCGGGCTCGGCCATTCCGACGTGTGGGGCGCGCAGATTCCGGCGTTCGCGGAGAAGTACAAGGTCATCGCGGTCGACAGCCGCGGCCACGGCCGCAGCACGCGCGACGACCAGCCCTACAGCTACGATCTGATGGCAGACGACGTCATCGCCCTGCTCGACAAGCTGGGCATCGACAAGGCCTCGATCGTGGGCTGGAGCGACGGCGGCATCATCGGGCTCGACATCGCCATCCGCTACCCGGAGCGGCTCGACAAGCTGTTCGCCTTCGGAGCCAACTACAATCTCTCGGGCCTGAAGGACGACATCGATTCCGATCCGGTCTTCAACGCCTATATCGAGCGCGCCGGCAAAGACTACGAGCGCCTCTCATCCACTCCGACGGCGTTCGAGGCGTTCGTGAACGCCGTAGCTGAGATGTGGTATTCGCAGCCGGACTTCTCGAAAGAGCAGCTGGAGGGGATCACGGCGCCGACCGCGATCGCCGACGGGCAATACGACGAGGCGATCCGCCCGGAGCATACGAAGGAGATGGCAGAGCTGATCCCGGGGGCGAAGCTGGTGATCCTGCCGAACGTGAGCCACTTCGCCTTCTGGCAGAGCCCGGAGCTCTTCAACAAGGCGGTGCTCGACTTCCTCGCCGGAAGCTGAGCCTGCCCGAGGCCTCGGGGCCCCGCCCTCACATCATGCGGTAGTGCAGGTCGAACATGATCCAGAGCGTGCCGCCGATCATCACGATGATCAGGAAGCCCGCAAATCCGAAGGTCATGAGATTTCCGAGCCGCATCTGCCGAAAATTGAGGTGCAGCAGGAAACGGAGGTGAACGAAGGCCTGCAGGATCGCCGTGACGATGATGACCATCACGGTGGCCGGCAACGGCAGCGGGCGATAGGCGACCAGCCCGAAGGGGATCGCCGTCAGGATCAGCGCCAGCACGAACCCGATCAGGTAGGAGCGCACGGCCGGCGTTTCGTGAGCAACGGAAACGCTCATCCCAGGACTCCCGGCAGGTAGACGGTGGAGAAGATGCCGATCCACACCACGTCGAGGAAATGCCAGAACAGGCCGAGCCGGAAGAGGCGGGAGGCGACTCTCGCGGTCGGGCCCTTCACGGCCATCTGGCCCACCATCACGGCGATGCAGACGATCCCGACGCTGACATGGGCGCCGTGCGTGCCGACCAGCGTGAAGAAAGCAGAGAGAAACCCGCTGCGGTCGGGGCCGGCGCCTTTGGCGATCATCCCGGCAAACTCGCTCAGCTCCATGCCCACGAACCCCAAGCCGAGGAGTGCCGTCACCAGCAGCCACAGGATGACCCACCCTCCGGCCCTGGCGCGGGAGGCAACGGAAGCGAAGCCGAAGGTCATGCTGCTCACCAGGAGCAGCAGCGTCTCGCCGAACGTATGCGACAGGCTGAAGAGGTCCTTCCCCGTCGGGCCGCCGGCCGTTCCGCGCAGCATGACGGCATAGGTGGCAAACAGCAGCGCGAAGATGACCGCGTCCGTCATCAGATAGACCCAGAAGCCGAACGCGCGCTCCTCAGCGCGCTCCGAGAGCTCTTCCGGCGTCAGCGTGGCGGCTTTGCTCATGACGCCGTCCCCGGCAGCGACGCACCGTGCGCTCCCGCGGCAGGCTCTGCGCCGGGCGTTTGATGCTGGCCCCGGGCCATGTCGCGGAACCGCGCGTCCTCCATCGCCGCGACCTCGGCCGCCGGCAGCAGATAATCCGTATCGTCGTCGCTGCTGCGCACGATGAGCGCGTAGGCAACGAGCAGCATGCAGGCCAGCGCCAGCCACCAGATATGCCACACGACGGCAAATCCGAGCACGAAGGACAGCGCCCCGACGACCGGCCCGAAGGCGCTGTTCTTCGGCATGAGGATGTCCTCGTAATGGTCCGGCCGCTGGTAGGGCGACGCCGCGCTCCTTCAGATCGAGGAACGCGTCGCGATCGTGGACCTCGGGGATGACGGCGAAGTTGTAGGGCGCGGGCGGCGAGGCCGTCATCCACTCGAGCGAAGAGGCGTTCCACGGGTCACCGGTCCAGTCCCGCAGCTCAGCCCGGCGGCGGAAGCTGACGACGATCTGCACGATCAGAAAGATCAGCCCGAACATCACGAAGACGGCGCCGATCGCGGCAACGATCAGCCAGGGCTGCCAGGCCGGATTGCTGTAGTGCTCCATGCGCCGTGGCATCCCCATGAAGCCGAGGACGTAGAGCGGCATGAAGGCGAGATAGAAGCCGATCACCCAGCACCAGAACGAGCGCCTGCCCCAGCGCTCGTCGAGACGGAACCCCATCGCCTTGGGGAACCAGAAATTCAGCCCGGCCAAATAGCCGAACAGCGAGCCCGGGATCAGCATGTTGTGGAAATGCGCGACGAGGAAGGTCGTGTTGTGCATCAGATAGTCGGCCGGAGGCAGCGCAAGCAGCACGCCTGAAACCCCGCCGATGACGAAGGTGACGATGAAGGCGAGCGTGTACATCATCGGCACGGAGAACACGATGCGCCCGCGGAACATCGTGAAGAGCCAGTCGAACACCTTCACGCCGGTCGGGACCGCGATGATCATCGTGGCGATGCCGAACGCCGCGTTGACGTTGGCGCTCGAGCCCATCGTGAAGAAGTGGTGCAGCCAGACGGTGAAGGAGAGGAAGGCGATGGCGCAGGTGGCGTAAACGAGGGAGGTGTAGCCGAACAGCCGCCGGCCGGAGAACGTCGACACGACGTGCGAGTATACGCCGAAGGCCGGCAGGATGAGGATGTAGACTTCCGGATGCCCCCAGATCCAAAGCAGGTTGGCGAAGTTCATCATGTTTCCACCGGCGCCGTTGGTGAAAAAATGCATGCCGAACACGCGGTCGAGCTCCAGCATCGCGCCCACCACCGTGATAGCCGGAAAGGCGAAGGCCATGAGCACGCTCACGCAGAGCGTCGTCCAGGTGAAGAGCGGCAGCCGCATGAAGGTCATGCCCGGCGCCCGCTTGCGCGCGATGGTGACCATGAAGTTGATGCCGGTCAGCGTCGAGCCGATGCCGGAGATGAGCACCGCCCATACCCAGTAATCGACGCCGACATAGGGGCTGTAGTTGATGCCCGAATACGGCGGATAGCCCGTCCACCCGGCGGTGGAGAACTTGCCGAGCACCAGCGACGCCATGACCAGCGCGGCGCCCGATGTCGTCAGCCACAGGCTGACGGAGTTCAGGTAGGGAAAGGCCACGTCGCGCGCGCCGATCTGCTGCGGCACGACGATGTTGATCAGCCCGGTGAGGAACGGCATCGCCATGAAGAAGATCATGATGGTGCCGTGCGAGGAGAATATCTGCTCGAAATGATCGGCCGGCAGGTAGCCGTCCGAATTGAGTGCCACCGCCTGCTGGGCGCGCATCATGATGGCGTCGATGAAGCCGCGCACCAGCATGATGAGCGCCAGCGTCACGTACATGATGCCGATACGCTTGTGGTCGACGCTTGTCAGCCATTCGCTCCACAGAGTGCGCCAGGCCTTGAGCCAGGTGATCATCGCGATCACCGCCAGCGTCCCGAACACGGTGATCAGCGCTCCGCCCATGGCGATGCCGCTGTAGAGCGGGATCGCGTCGATCGTCAGCCGTCCGAGCATGCGCCCTCTCCCCCGCCCGGTCTCACTGTGTGGCCATGGCGGCGCTGCTCGTCGCGCCCGCGTATTTGCCGATGATCCGGTCAAAAAGGCCCGGCTCGAATGTGGCGTAATAGGTCACGGGATTCGCCGTGCTGGGCCTGGCCAGCGCCTCATAGGCCGCGGCATCGAGCGTCGTGCCCGTCTGCTTGACCTTTGCCACCCAAGCGTCGAAATCCTGCGGCGACATTGCGACCGCCCGGAACCGCTGATCGGCAAAGCCCTTGCCGCTGTACTGAACGTTGCGGCCCTCGAAAGTCCCGGGCGCGTCGGCCAGCAGGTTGAGCTGCGTCTGCATGCCGGCCATGGCGTATATCTGGCCGGCGAGCGCCGGGATGTAGAGCGAACTCATCACCGTATCGGAGGTGATCTTGAGGCTGAGCGGCACTCGGCTTGGAAAGGCCAGCTCGTTGACGACGGCGATCCCCTGCTCGGGATAGATGAAAAGCCACTTCCAGTCCTGCGCCACCACTTCGACCTGAAGCGCCTTTTCGGCAGCGTCCAGCCGCTTGTACGGATCGAGCCGATGGGTGAAGATCCAGACATGGATGCCGAGCAAAATGACGATCAGGGCCGGGACGATCCACACGACGGCGTCGACCCTGTAGGACATCCAACCGGGCTCGTAGCGGGCTTTGGCGTTGGAAGCGCGGAAGCGCCAGGCGAACCAGAAGGTCATCACGAACACCGGGATGACCACGATCATCATGATCGCGACGGCTCGGAACAGAATATTGCGCTCGGTTAGGGCGATCGGCCCGCCGGGATCAAGCACCGGAGCATTCCGCAGGACGCAGCCGCCCAGCAGCAGCGCGAGTCCGCAAAGCGCCATCGCCTCGAGAAGCCGTCTGACAGGCGTTCCGGCCGGCATCGGGTCAGGCGACCTGGACGGGGTATCTCACGTTGACGCTGCCGTCGGCGGCAGCGTGGCAGCAACAACACGGAAAAGCATCGCGCTTCCCTTCGAATCGCTCTCAGGAGTCTCCTGTCGAGTATCCGACGGCAAACGCTAAGGGAACTTAGATTGGGCTAAAATCCGCCGTTGTTGAAAAGCGGCTCAGGCCGCTTCGGCGCTCTTGTGCCCGTTCGCCACGGTCTTTCCCAGCGCCTCCTGCGCCGCGCGCCGCAGCAATTCGGCCCAGCGCGGGTCGGAGCGCTCGAGATAGGTATCCAGCAGATAGAGGAGATCGAGTTGATCGGCGCTCGGCGCGCCGCCGGCGAACACCATCTTTTCAAGTCGCTCCACCTGGTCGGCGGAGATGGTACGGGAGGCCCGCACATCCATGAGGAGGTCGCTCGCAAGCATGACGTGTCACACGCCGTATCTATTTAACCTTACTGATCCTAATGCAAATCGATTGCATTAGTTGCAGGCAATCGGCCCGCAAGGTTACTCAATCCTTTCTCGGCACCGGAAACGACCGGAATCCGGGCCACAGGCGGCGGAGCCGTTGCCAAAAGGCCACGCCTCGCGCGGCGATAGCTGCTATGTTACAAGCTGCAACCGGCAGAGAGAATTCGGGGGCGCGCGTGCATACGTTTCACGTCGAGATCGTCAAACCATCACATTACGACCGGGACGGATACGTCATCCAGTGGTGGAAGGCGTGGATTCCGTCGAACTCGATGGCGTGCCTCTATGCCATCGCGCAGGACTGCGCCGAGCGCCGGGTCCTGGGCGAGGACGTGGCGATCGAAGTCGACGCTTACGACGAGATGAACATCCGCGTGCCGATCGACAAGATCGCGGCGCGCATCAAGCAGCCGGGGCATTCCGGCCTCGTCTGCCTGGTCGGCGTCCAGTCCAACCAGTATCCGCGCGCCATGGCGATCGCCAGGCAGTTCCGTGCCAAGGGCGTGGACGTGGCGATCGGCGGCTTCCACGTCTCCGGCTGCATGTCGATGCTGAAGGACCTGCCGCCGGAACTGCAGGAGGCTCTCGACCTCGGCATCACGCTCTTCGCCGGCGAGGCGGAGGAGCATTTCGAAGTCATTCTTGAAGGACGTGCGGGCCGGCGAGGCAAAGCCGATCTACAACTACATGCACGATCTGCCGAGCATGCAGCAACAGACGATCCCCTACCTGCCGCAGGCGCTGGTGAAGCGCTACGACGGCATCATCTCCTCCTTCGACGCCGGCCGCGGCTGCCCCTTCCAGTGCTCGTTCTGCACCATCATCAACGTGCAGGGCCGCAAGTCGCGCTACCGCGACGCCGACGACATCGAGCGCCTGGTGCGCGAGAACGCCGCCCAGGGGATCAACAAGTTCTTCATCACCGACGACAATTTCGCCCGCAACAAGAACTGGGAGCCGATCTTCGACCGGCTGATCGAGCTGCGCGAGAACCAGGGGCTGAACATCAGCTTCCTCATCCAGGTCGACGTGCTGGCCCACATGATCCCGAACTTCATCGAAAAGTCGGCGCGGGCCGGCTGCCACTACGCCTTCATCGGGCTGGAGAGCATCAACCCGGACAATCTGGTTCACATGAAGAAGAACCAGAACCGCATCACCGAGTACCGCAAGATGTTCCAGGCCTGGAAAGAGGCCGGCATCATCACCTATGCGGGCTTCATCATGGGGCTGCCGGGCGACACGCCCGCCTCCATCAAGCGCGACGTGGAGATCATCCAGCGCGAGCTGCCGGTGGACGTGCTGGAGTTCACCATGCTCACGCCGCTCCCCGGCTCGGAGGACCACCAGACGCTCCACAACAAGGGCATCTGGATGGACCCGGACCTCAACAAATACGACCTGGAGAACGTCACCGTCGAGCACCCGAAGATGAGCACCGCCGAGTGGCAGAAGGCTTATCACGACGTGTGGACCTGGTACTACACCGACGAGCACGTCGAGCGCATGATGAAGCGCAACATCGCCTACGGCATCAAGCCGGTGAAGGTGTGGCGGGTCGTGGCGCAGATCTACGCGGCGTCGCACTTCGAGAACCTGCACCCGCAGCAATGCGGCTACTTCCGCCTCAAGGACCGCACGCAGCGCCGGCCCGAGCGGCCACGCGTCCCCGCGCTCCTATTCTATCCAGCCTACGCCTGGGAGACGCTGGTCAAATATTCCCGCTTCGGCGGCTATTTGTGGAAGATCCACCGCATGCGCAAACGGCTGGCGAAGGATAAGTCGCTCACCGGCTACCATGACCTCGCCACCACCAAGGTCGTCGACGCCGAGCACGAGCACCTGGAGATGTTCGAGCTGAACGATTCGGCCCGCGCGGCGGTGGAGAAGGCTCAGAAACAGGCCGAGTCCCGCAAGCAGCGTCGGGAAAAGACGCACGCCGAGGAGCCGGTGCATATCGAAGCGGCGGAATAACGCTTCCGCATTCCCGGGTTCCGTCCCTTACCCCCTCCTGACAGAAAGCTGTCAGGAGCCTTGTGGCATGGGTGACCTCCGTTGGCAGGACCGAGGAGGAAAGCCATGACGATCAAGGGAAGCTGTCACTGCGGGGCGACGCAGTTCGAGGTGAGCGCTGCACCTGAGAGCCTCACGCGCTGCACCTGCTCCTTCTGCTCGAAGCGCGGCGCGCTCTGGGCCTACTACACGCCTGCGCAGTTCAAGCTCCTCACCGCACGAGACCGCGTCTCGACCTATCAGTGGCGCTCCTACACCGTGCAGCATCACCACTGCGCCGTCTGCGGCTGCGGCACCTACAGCGAGACGCCCGACTGGAGCACCGGCAAGGCCGACTTCGACAATCCGAAGGTCAGCATCAATGCCCGCCTCTTCGACGATTTCGACCTCGATGCGATCGACATCGTCACGGTCGACGGAAAGAACCTTTGGTAGCCGGCCTCAGCGGCAGCCGATCTCCCGCTCCGCCATCACGATGGCCTCGACGTTCTGCCGCTCGATAGCGCTCAGCTTCACCTGCTCCTGATCGTCGACCAAGCAGTCGGAATTGTCGAACATCTCCTGCGCCCGCTCGGTTTTGAAGCAATAGCCGTTCTCGTCGAAGATGCGATTGCGCACGAACCAGAGGTTCTCGCAGGAGAGCGTTACAAGGTCGCTGACCTTGTATTGGTCGCTGTCGGTACAGCCGATCAGCTCGTAGCAGTCGGCTCGGGCGGGCGCGCCGTTCCCCGCCAGAGAAACAAGAAAAAGCGCCGCGGACGCTCCGCAGCGCACCAAGAAACCGCCAATCCTGGGCATTGCCGGCCTCCCTCCCTCAAGACCGGCAAGGATATCCTGCCCGCCGAACGCCGTCGAGCCGCGCCCGTCGCTCACCCTTTCGCGCGCGCCGCGTGAGGTTGGCTGTCGGCGAAGTGAATGCGGTGTGAAATCAAATCCATCGGCGGACGCGTATTGAGGACTATATTCGGCGCATGGGGAGAATCGACATGCAACGGCAGGATTCCGGAGGATCCGGCACCATCTACCGGCAGCGCTGGCCGACCCGCATCTGGCACTGGTTGAACGCGGTCTGCCTGTTCTTCCTGCTGCTCAGCGGTCTGCAGATCTTCAACGCCCACCCGGCCCTCTATTTCGGCGACCAGTCGACCTTCAGCCAGCCGGCCGTTTCGCTGACCGCCTTCCGTGCGGCCGACGGATCAATCGAGGGCAGGACACAGATCGGCGACCTGACCTTCAACACGACCGGCTTCCTCGGCGCGTCGGCGGACGCCATCGGCAACATGGTGCCGCGCGGCTTTCCCTCCTGGCTCACCATCCCGAGCTATCGCGACCTCTCCACCGGCCGAGTCTGGCACTTCTTCTTCGCCTGGGTGTTCGTCATCAACGGGCTGGTCTTCCTGGTCTTCAGCATCGTCAACCGCCACTTCTGGCGCGACCTCAGGCCAAGCGGCACGGAGCTCAAGGGAATCGGCCGGTCGATCGCCGAGCACGCACGGCTGCGCTTCCACCATAACGGCCGCTACAACGTGCTGCAGAAACTCTCCTACATCCTTGTCATCTTCATCCTGCTGCCGCTGATGGTGCTGACCGGGCTCTCAATGTCGCCGGGCGCCGAAACCGCCGCGCCCTGGCTTGTCGACCTCTTCGGCGGCCGCCAGTCGGCGCGCACCATCCACTTCATCGGCATGACGCTGCTCGTCGCTTTCTTCGTGGTGCATATCGTGATGGTGGTGCTTGCCGGGCCTATCAACGAGATGCGCTCCATCATCACCGGCCGCTACCGCGTGGATCCGGAATATCGAGAGAAAACATCATGACGCTCACCCTCACCCGCCGCCGGCTCCTCAGCGTCGGCGCAATTGGCGCCGGCTCCACACTGCTCGCGGGCTGCGATCCGTTCGGCAACAAGAAGCCGGTGCGCGACTTCCTGCAGCGCGCCGAGGACCTCACCAAGACGGCGCAGCGCGCGCTGATCGACCGCGAGGCGCTGGCGCCGGAATATTCGGAGAGCGAGATCATCCAGCCCATGCGGGCCAACGGCTCCACGAATGTGCAGGACCCCGAATATCACGCGCTTTTCGACAAGGGGTTTGACGGCTGGACGCTGCCGGTCACCGGTCTGGTCGACAAGCCGCTGGCGCTGTCGCTCGACGAGCTGCGCAACATGCCCTCGCGCACGCAGATCACCCGCCACGACTGCGTGGAGGGCTGGAGCTGCATCGCCAAATGGACCGGCGTACCGCTGAAGACCGTGCTCGACCAGGCGGGCGTGAAGCCCGGCGCCACTTATGTCGTGTTCCGCTGCTTCGATACGCTGGGGAGCGCCAGATACTACGAGTTGATCGACATGATCGACGCGCGCCACCCGCAGACCATCCTCGCCTACGGGCTGAACGGCGAGACGCTCGACATCCCCCACGGCGCGCCGCTGCGCGTCCGGGTAGAGCGCCAGCTCGGCTACAAGATGGCGAAATACATCCAGGCGATTGAAGTGGTGGACAGCCTCGTCCCCATCGCCGGCGGCATGGGCGGCTACTGGCCGGACCGCGGGTATGAGTGGTACGCCGGGATTTGAGGCTAGAGCGGGATATTATCGTGCTTCTTCCACGGGTTATCCAAATCCTTCGTCCTCAATAACCGCAGCGCCTTTGCCACGCGCCGCCTGGTCGAGTGCGGCATGATCACGTCGTCGACATAGCCGCGCTCGGCGGCCACGAACGGATTGAGGAAGCGGTTCTCGTATTCCTTCGTGCGCTTCTCTAGCTTCGCCGGATCGCCGGCTTCGGCGCGGTAGATGATCTCCGCTGCGCCCTTCGCCCCCATCACGGCGATCTGCGCCGTCGGCCAGGCGTAGTTGATGTCGCCGCGCAGATGCTTCGACGCCATGACGTCGTAGGCGCCGCCGAAGGCCTTGCGGGTGATCAGCGTCACCTTCGGCACCGTCGCCTCCGAATAGGCGAAGAGCAGCTTGGCGCCGTGCTTGATGAGGCCGCCCTGCTCCTGCGCCGTGCCGGGCAGGAAGCCGGGCACGTCGACGAAGGTGAGGATGGGGATGGAGAAGCAGTCGCAGAAGCGGACAAAGCGCGCGCCCTTGCGGCTGGCGTCGCTGTCAAGCACACCGGCGAGCACCATCGGCTGGTTGGCGACGATGCCGACCGGCCGTCCCTCGATCCGCCCGAAGCCGGTGACGATGTTCTTTGCGTGCGCTTGCTGGATTTCGAAGAACGCCCCCTCGTCCACCACCTTGGCGATCAGCTCCTTGATATCGTAGGGCTTTGTGGCCGTGTCCGGGATCAGCGTGTCGAGCGAGGGCTCCATGCGGTCCCACGGATCGCCCGTCTCGATCTCCGGCAGCTCGGACTGGTTCGACAACGGCAGGAAGTCGAAGAGCCGGCGGATTTCCAGGAGCGTATCGACGTCGTTGTCGAACGCTCCGTCGGCGATCGACGACTTCACGGTGTGCACCGAGGCGCCGCCGAGCTCCTCCGGCGTCACGGTCTCGTTGGTGACGGTCTTCACCACGTCCGGCCCGGTGACGAACATGTAGCTGGTGTTCTTCACCATGAAGATGAAGTCGGTCATGGCCGGCGAATAGACATCGCCGCCGGCGCACGGCCCCATGATGACGGAGATCTGCGGGATGACGCCGGAGGCGAGCACGTTGCGCTGGAAGATCTCGGCATAGCCGCCGAGCGAGGCGACGCCCTCCTGGATGCGCGCGCCACCGGCGTCGAAGAGGCCGATGATCGGCACCCGGTTGCGGAGCGCCATGTCCTGCACCTTCTGGATCTTCTCCGCGTGCGCCTCCGAAAGCGAGCCGCCGAACACGGTGAAGTCCTTGGCAAAGACGAAGACCGGACGGCCGTTGATCGTGCCCCAGCCCGTCACCACCCCATCGCCGGGGATCTTCTTCTCCGCCATGCCGAACTCGCTGGCGCGGTGCTCGACGAACATGTCGAACTCCTCGAACGATTCCGCATCGAGCAGCACGTCGAGCCGCTCGCGCGCCGTCAGCTTGCCGCGCTCGTGCTGGGCGGCGATGCGCTTCTCGCCGCCGCCCAGACGCGCCTCGGCGCGCCGCCGCTCCAGCTCGTTCATGACCTCGCGCATTGCCCGTCGCCCCTGCGTTACTTCTATTGACTGAGCGTGATAGCACGCAGTGCCGCGGCGGTTTAGTCTTCGCTCCGGCCACCGCTGGAGGGCGCAAAATGGGCAATATTTCGGGCACGACGATCATCCTGCGCCTGGAGGGGCTGGCGCTGGCGCTGGCTTGCGTATGGCTCTACGCGCTTTTCCATCAGGGCTGGTGGCTATTCGCGCTTCTTATCCTGGCGCCGGACCTGTCGATGCTCGGCTACCTTGCCGGCCCGAAGATCGGCGCGGCGATCTATAACGCCGTGCACAGCTGGGTGCTGGTCGTGGTGCTGTTCTTCCTCGCATTCTATCCGGGCGGCGGCGACACGTTTTACCTGTCCTTGCCCTTCATTCTCGGCGCGCATATCGGCATCGACCGGGCGCTCGGCTTCGGGCTTAAGCACCGCACCGGCTTCAAGGATACGCATCTGGGGCGGCTCGGCAGGGCGGCGGGCTGACCCTTTCGTTTGTCGTCATTGCCGGGCTTGACCCGGCAACCCATTCCGCAACCCTTGCACCCGCTTGAAGCGCTCAGGCGTTGATGCCCGGATCAAGTCCGGGCATGACGACGCTGTTGGATGCCGCAAGCGCCAGCGCCGCGGCCTTGAAGTCTCGGAAGCGCTGGGCGCGGCGGGCGGTTGCCTCGGCGTCCTCGCCCCATTGGGAGATGTTCCAGTCCTCGTCGACATGCGCCGCCACCCAGGCGGCTTCCACGTCGAGCTTGCCCTCGGCGAGCGCCAGCGCGATGAGCGCTGAACCGCTGAGCGTGGTCGCCAGATGCAGCCCGGCGAGGCGGAACGGCTCGTCAAAGGCTTCCACCGCCGCCCTGAGCGCCGCCAGCGTCGGCTCGGGCTGGGCGGCATGGACGATCCCCTCCGCCAGCACGAAGCGCACCCCATGGCGTTTCTCCGTCCAGGCGAGCACCGGGTCCCACGCAGCACGCTGCCGATCCACCAACCCCTCCGGCTCGCCGGCGCGGTAGCAGAGGAGATCGGTGCCGGCATAGACGAGCACGTCGGCCTGCACCTCGGCGAGCCGTGCGGCGACGCCGTCGATCGCCGTGTTGGCGAGCCGCGTCACCGGCATGGCCGCCGGATCGATATGGTCCGCCTGCGCCTCCCATTCCGCCGCAACGGCGTCCGCCAGCAGCTTGTGCGGGACGGCCAAAGGCTTGCGCCCCGGCGTCATGGCGCGGCGCCCGTCGAGATGCAGCGTGTGGCAGCCCTCCCCGGGCTCCAGGCTGACGCTTTCGTAGAAGCGCTTCTGCCGCTGCGGCGCCGTTGCGCGGCGCGCAAGCTGCATCGGATCGAAGTGACGGGCAGGCTCTTCAAACGGCATCGGCATCCGCCTCCTCGGATCGCGGTTCCCGTATGGTGCGCGGTGGGCGGTTCACGAGGTAGATACCGGCAGCAACCAGCACAAGGGCGGCAACGAGGCGCGGCGACAGGGGCTCGCCAAGGACCGCCGCGCCGAACGCCACCCCGAAGAGCGGCGTCAGAAAGGTGAAGGACGACAGCAGCGACGCCGGATAGTCGCGGATCAGCGCAAACCAGGCGACGTAGGTGATCGCCGCCACCCAGATCGCCTGGTAGAGGAAGGCAGGCGCCACCGCGAAGGCAAGACGGAGGTTGAGCTCCTCGCCGAGCAGCACGGACAGCACGAGGCCGAATACGGCCGAGACGCCGAGCTGGTAGAGCAGCGTCTTCTCCGCCGGGATATCTTTCAGCACCGAGCCTTTGATGAGGATCGTCGTGGAGCCCCAGAATACGGCGGCGATGATGCACAGCCCGTCGCCGAAGAGCGCGTCGGGCGAGGGCAGCGACAGCTTGTCGGAGAAGGCCAGCACCAGGCCGGCGAAGGCTCCCGCCAGCCCGACGAGCTTGCGCGAACCCAGCGGCTCATTGAGCAGGAAATGCCCGCCGAGCGCCACCACAAACGGCGTGAGATAGATGAAGATCACCGCCCGGGCGGCGCTGGTGTATTGCAGGCCCCAGAAGATCAGCAGAAACTCCACGGCGAACAGCAGCCCCGCGGCAAGCCCCGGCCAGAGCGAGCCGTCGGACTCGAACAGCTTTCGCCCTCTGAGCATACACCAGGCAAAGACGAGCAGCGCCGCCAGCGCCGAGCGCGCCCCCATCTGCAGCGCCGGCGGGATACCCCACAGCCCCACCTTGATCGCCACCTGATTGAGCCCCCACGAGCCGCACAGCACCACCAGCGTCACGACGGCGCGCAGATCGAGCGCGGTCTTCATGGATCAAACCTCCACCTCGTCGCCCGTCTCCTCGTCGAACCCCAGCACGGCAAAGCTCTGATGCATGTGCGGCGGCAACGGGGCGGTGACGTCGAGCGCGCCTCCGGCGGGATGCGGGATGACGATGCGGCGGGCGAGAAGGTGCAGGCGGTTCTGCATCCCGCCCGGCAGCTCCCAGTTCTCGATGTTGAAGTATTTCGAGTCGCCGATGATGGGGTGCCCGATATGCGCGGCGTGCGCGCGCAGCTGATGCGTGCGTCCGGTGACCGGTCGCATGACCAGCCATGCCACCTTCTGCCCCGCATGGTCGGCAACCGTATAATGCGTCAACGCATGCTCGGCCCCCGGGTCGCCGTGCTTCGCGATGCGCATCCGCTCAGCTCCCTCGTCGCGTACCAGATAGGTGGAGATGCGACCGTGCCGTTGGCGCGGCACGCCGGCGACCAGCGCCCAGTAGATCTTCTTCGTCTCGCGCGCCTTGAAGGCCTGGCCGAGGAAGGCGGCGGCGGCGCGCGTGCGCGCCACCACCAGTACGCCCGCCGTAGCGCGGTCGAGCCGATGCACGAGACGCGGCTTCTGGCCCTTCCGGTCGGTATAGGCGGCGAGCATCTGGTCGATATGGCGGGTCACGCCGGAGCCGCCCTGCACGGCGAGGCCCGCCGGCTTGTTGAGAACGATCACCTGCGCGTCCTCGTGCAGGATCGCCGCGTCCAGCACCTCGCGGTCGCCGCGGGTCCGCACGGCGACCGGCGCCGCGCGCGCATCGGAAGCCGCAATGGGCGGCACGCGTACCTCCTGCCCCGCGGCAAGCCGAGCCGAGGCGGTGACGCGGGCTCCGTCAACCCGCACCTGGCCGGAGCGGATCAGCTTCTGCAGGTGCCCGAAGCCGAGCCCCGGATAATGCAGCTTGAACCACCGGTCGAGCCGGATGCCCGCCTCGTCGCCGTCGACCGTGCGTGTCTCGACGCCCGTCATGCGAGCGCCCGCATCACGGTCAGGCCGAGCACCAACGCCGCGATGGACAGCGCCACCGAGACGACCAAGTAGATCGCCGCACCCAATACGTCTCCGCGCTCCCAGAGCACCATCGTGTCGAGCGAAAAGGCCGAAAAGGTGGTGAAGCCTCCAAGCATGCCCGTGGTCAGAAAAAGCCGCAGCCCCTGCCCGCCCCCCTCATATCTCAACGCAAAATAGCCGGCGGCGAGCCCCATCAGCAGCCCACCCAAAACATTCGCGGTGAGCGTGGCGAACGGGAATGCCGGATTGAACAGGCGCAGCACCGCGAGATTGACCAGATGGCGGCCGCTGGCGCCGACCGCTCCGCCGAGCGCCACCAGGGCAAGATGGAAAATGGAGGTGTACATAGGGCCTCGTTAGCGCCGGCATGGCCGCGCCACAAGGCTTCCGGCCCGCTTGGCGCTCCCGTTCAGACCAGCCCCACTGCCCCGAGTGCCGCGCCGAGCGCCAGGAAGAGCAGCGGATGGAGGCGGGTGAAATAGAGCACCACCGCCGTCCCCAGAGTTAGGACCACCGCGACCCCGTTCGTATCGGCCGTCCGCGCCAGCACGAAGGATGCCGCCGAGACGAGGCCTATGGTTATCGGGACGAGGCCGCTCTGCAGAGCGATCCGCCAGCGGGCAAAGCGGAAGCGGTGCCAGACCTGCCCGACATAGTAGGTGAGCACGCTGGTCGGGGCGATCATCGCGAGCGTTGCCACCAGCATGCCGGGCATCCGACCGACCTCCCAGCCGATCAGTGAAACGATGATGAGGTTCGGGCCCGGCGCGGCCTGCGCGATGGCGAACAAATCCGCGAAGCGCTCGCTCGTCATCCAGCCGTGCACGTCGACCACCTGCCGGTGCATCTCCGGCAGCAACGTATTGACGCCGCCGACCGCGAAGAACGATATCCCCGCGAACAGAATGGCGAGGCTCCACAGCACCGAATCGTCCTCGCTCATGTCGGCCGCCTCCAGGCCACCGCGACGCTGATCGGCGCCAGCACGATAACCACCGCCGGAAGCGAGAACTGCAAGACGGCCACGCCGATAAAGGCCAAGACGGCAAAGCCCAGCGTAATCTCGCCGCCGCGGCGGAAGAGCGGCCGCGCCATCTTGGCGGCCATCGACATGATGAGCCCTGCGGCGGCGGCCGCCATTCCCGCCAGCGCGGCATGCACTTCCGGCAGATGCCCATAGTGCAGGTAAAGCGAGCCGAGCAGCAGCACGAGCACCACCGGCACCACCATCAGTCCGGACACCGCCACGATGGAGCCGAGCAGCCCGTTGGTGCGCTGCCCCACCACGATGGCGAGATTGATGATGTTGCCGCCGGGCAGGAACTGGCAGAGCGACAGCAGCTCGGCGAACTCCTCGGGGTTCAGCCAGCCCTTCTGCTCCACCATCATGCGGCGCGCCCAAGGCAGCACGCCCCCGAACCCCATGAGGGCGATACCGGAAAAGGCCGTGAAGAGGTCGGCAAGGCCGGGCGTATGCGTGCCGCCCGGATCGCTGTCGGCGGGTTGGGACATGGACGAGTTGGATGCGATGCGGGGTCCGGTTTATCCGCGCCCGCGGCCGGACTCAATCGCCCTCTCTCGATCGAAGGTCGGCACGACGCGCAGCATGGCGAGATAGTCGGCCGGCAGCCCGTGCGCGATTGCCCCGTCGATGAGGTGCTGGCGGTAGCGCATAGAGGTCAGCCCCACATCCACGCGTAGCGGATCCGGCATGGCGATATAGGTGCGAGCGGAGACCGCTTCGGCCTCCATCTGCACCGCGACGCCGATCAGGTCGTAGCCGTTCTCGGGATGCCCCTCGGCGATGTGCCCCTCGAAGGGGTGCAAAGACGTCCAGTCGTCCGGCGTCATCTCGTAGACGACGCCCCACACCCCCTCGCCCGGATATTCCTCGATGCTCGCCACCGCATGCTTGCGGCGCGGCGACCAGCGCGAGAAGGCGAGCCGGTAGCCCGCGAGGTAGCCCGCCCCCCGCGCCCGCGAGCCGACGCAGCGCTCCCGCATCTGCACCGGATCCATGTTGGAGCCGTAGGCGAAGTAGATCATGACCCGCTGCGCTTGGCCCTCAGCCGTTCCCATTCCGCCATGCGCTCGGCGATGCGCTTCTCCAGGCCCCGCTCCGTGGGGAGGTAGAACTCCTGCCGCTCCATCCCCTCGGGAAAGTAGCTCTGCCCGGAGAAAGCCTCCTCGGCATTATGGTCGTATTCGTAGCCGGCGCCGTAGCCCTCGCTCTTCATGAGCTTTGTTGGGGCGTTGAGGATATGCTTGGGCGGCGGCAGCGAGCCGTGCTCCTTGGCCGCGCGTTTCGCCGCGCCGAAGGCCGTGTAGAGCGCGTTCGATTTCGGCGCGACCGCGAGGTAGACGCAGGCCTCCGCCAGTGCCAGCTCGCCCTCCGGCGTGCCCAGCATATGGTAGGCCTCCTTCGCCGCGTTGGTCACGCTGAGCGCGTTGGGGTCGGCCAGCCCGATGTCCTCCGAGGCCATGCGGATCATCCGGCGGGCGAGATACATCGGGTCCTCGCCGGCATCGAGCATGCGCGCGAGATAATAGAGCGCCGCCTGCGGGTCGGAGCCGCGCACCGATTTGTGCAGCGCCGAGATGAGGTTGTAGTGCCCGTCCTGGCTCTTGTCGTAGATCGGCGCGCGCCGCTGCAGCACCGCCTGCAGCC
This sequence comes from uncultured Alphaproteobacteria bacterium, assembly GCA_963801225.1. Classification (GTDB taxonomy): domain Bacteria; phylum Pseudomonadota; class Alphaproteobacteria; order Rhizobiales; family Afifellaceae; genus DASWJZ01. The sequence continues at coordinate 26,984 of CAWDED010000007.1, read as the reverse complement.
GCTCCGCGTCGAACACCTCGCCCTCGCCCGCGGCGCGCCACACCTCCTCCGCCAGCGACAGCACGGCGCGCCCGTCGCCGTCGGCCATGCGGATCAGCGAGGCGCGCGCCTCGTCGTCGAGCGGCAACGCGCGGCCCTCCTCCGCCTCGGCGCGGGAAAGCAGCGTGCCGAGTGCCTCCGCCGAGAGCGACTTGAAGACCAGCACGGTGGCGCGCGACAGAAGCGCCGCGTTCAGCTCGAAGGACGGGTTTTCCGTGGTGGCGCCGACCAGCGTCACCGTCCCGTCCTCCATGACCGGCAGGAAGGAATCCTGCTGCGCGCGGTTGAAGCGGTGGATCTCGTCGACGAAGAGCAGCGTCCCTTCGCCCACCTGGCGGCGCGCCCGCGCCTCATCGAAGATCTTCTTCAACTCCGCCACACCGGAATGGATGGCCGATATCTGCATGAAATGCAGGTCGGTCTCCTTGGCGAGCAGCCGCGCCACCGTGGTCTTGCCGGTGCCCGGCGGCCCCCAGAAGACGAGCGAGCCGACGCCGCGCGTCTTCAGCATGCGGGTCAGCGTGCCCTCCGGCCCGAGCAGATGGTCCTGCCCCGCCACTTCGGACAGCGTGCGGGGCCTCAGCCTGTCCGCCAGCGGGCGCGGCGCCTTGTCGGCCAGCCCCGCCGCCTCGAACAGGTTGCCCGCGCTCATGCCACGGCTCATCCCCCGATCACGAGGCTGGAGACGCGGCCGCCGCGATTGAAGCTGATGCGCCACAGGCGGCTGTTGGTCTCCACCAGCCCGGCGAGCTGCTCGGCGCTCTTCACGTCCTCGCCTTGGGCGCTGACCACGACGTCGCCCTTGCGGAAGCCGATGCGCTCGGCCGGCGAGTTCGGCTCGATATCGACGATGACGGCACCGTGGTCGACATCGTGGAGGCGCATGCGATCGATGACGGTGGCGGAGAGGTCGGCGACCACGGCGCCCGTAAGCGGACTCCGTCCCCCGATCAGCGTCAGGTCAGCCTCGTGCAGCTCCGGCTCGGCTTCAGGCACGAGCTTCACGTCCAGCGTCTTGCCGTCGCGCCAGATGGAAAGGCCTATCTCATTGCCTATGCCGACGACCGCCAACCGATAATCGAAGGTGGCGGCGTCTCCGATCGCGGCGTCGCCGGCCTTGAGGATGAGGTCGCCGACCTTGATGCCGGCGCGCGCGGCGGGCGATTTCGGATCGACCTGGGTCACGATCGCGCCCTGCGGCTTGCTGAGCCCCAGCGAGGCGGCGATGTCCTGCGTCACGTCCTGGCAGAGCAGACCGACCCAGGCGCGCGCCACCGACGTGGAGCCCGCCAGCGCCTGCGCCACCACCGTCCGCACCATGTCGGAGGGGATGGCGAACCCGATGCCGATCGAGCCGCCCGAGCGCGAATAGATCGCCGAGTTGATGCCGACCAGCTTGCCGTCCACATCGACCAGCGCGCCGCCGGAATTGCCGGGATTGATGGCGGCGTCGGTCTGGATGAAGAAGCCGGAATCGTTGATGCCGATATTGGTGCGGGCGACGGCGGAGACGATGCCGCTCGTCACCGTCTGTCCGACGCCGAACGGGTCGCCGACGGCGAGCACCAGATCGCCGACTTCCAGCCCGTCGGAATTGCCGATCTCGAGCACCGGGAACGGATTGCCGCCGTCCTCGATCTTCAGCACCGCAAGGTCGGTGCGCTCGTCCTTCAGCAGGATCTTGGCGGGGAACTCGCGCCCGTCGGAGAGTGCCACCTTGATCTCGGTCGCATCGCCGACCACGTGGTTGTTGGTGACGATCACGCCGCCGGCGTCGACGATGACGCCCGAGCCGAGCGAGGAGCGCTCACGCTCACGCGGGGCGAAAGGGCTGCCCCGTCCGAAGAAGCGCTCGAAGAACGGGTCGCCCTCGAAAGGCGAGCGCACCTGTACGCGCGACGTGGCGTAGACGTTGACGACCGCCGGCGCCACGCGCTTCACCACCGGCGCGAACGAGAGCTTGATCGCCTGGCGACCCTCGGGGACGACATTCGTTTCCGCAGTCGCCGCGGCAGCGGTCGCCACAGGCTGCACCGCCTGCGCCGGCTGCACGGACGGTGGGTCCACCTTCGGGGGCGCCGCAATGGACCCCGTCAGCGTGGGAGCTGCCGCCGGCGCTCTTTCCACAGCGTGCCAGTTCGGTACAAGCAGCGCGGCGCCTCCGGCAACCACGACAATCCCGGCAGCGGCCACGAGCAGGCGCAGGCTGGACCTCATCCTCATCCTCCGGAAACCCAGGCCCCTCGAACATCCGGAATAATCGCCGAATCGCCCGGCAGCAAGGCTGACCGCCTTGCTGCCCAGGTCCATGGGCGGTGTGACGCAGGCTATGTGTGGAGGTACTGGTTGCGCGAACCGGCGGCGCGCGGCGCCGGGCGGACCGCAGCTAGGCCGTTTTTGGGGCCGCAGCCTTGCCCGCGCTCGCAGGCTTTTCGGTGGGAGCGTCTTCGCCCCGAATGTCGCTGCCGGCATTTGCGAGAGCCACCTCGCCAGCGCGCGCGCGCTCAACCAGCTCCTGGACGCCGACGTTGATCTCGGTCAGCGACTTGTGAAGTAGGTTGTGGGCGTCGCGAACCAGGGCGAACTCTTTGCGAATCGTCTGGTGATCCTCCGCCGCACGCTCCTCCGAGCCGCGGCTCATAATTGCCGTGCCGACCGTAATGACCGGCAGGAAGATCAGCTGCAGAAAGTTCGACCAATAGAGGATCTGCTGTTCGTAGTGCGGCCACAGCAGCGGCGTCAGACCAAATATCACGAAGGCATAGAATGCCCAGATCGAGCCAACGAGCATCGTAATGCGCATCGCCAGCACATCGTTGACTTTCGAGATGACCGTGTCCTTGCGCGCCTTGCTCATAGGTCCAGGCTTCCCAACCCGTCGGGTCTTCGAAATCCGGCCCCTCGGCAGTCCTACACGGACGAAGAGCCGCTCCGCGGCCAGAAATACAACGGCTAATTTTAACAAAGTGCTGCGCTGAGCGACTAATGGATCACGAAAAAGGGGCCCCGTAGCGGGGCCCCTGGATCATTCGCGACTGTGGAACGGGCGTCTATGCCGCCTCGGTCTCCTCCGCCTCTTCCATCGCCTCAAGACGCGCGCGGTCGGCCGCGCCCTTGGCGCTTTCGTCGCGGTCGACGAACTCGATCACCGCGACTGGCGCATTGTCGCCATGGCGGAAGCCGGCCTTCAGAACGCGGGTATAGCCGCCGTTCCGCTCCGCATAGCGCGGACCGATGGTCTCGAAGAGCTTCTTGACCATCTCCTCGTTGCGGATGCGGGCCGCCGCCAGTCGACGCGCAGAAAGATCGCCCTTCTTCGCGAGGGTGACGAGCTTCTCCACCACCGGCCTCAGCTCCTTGGCCTTCGGCAGCGTGGTGACGATCTGCTCGTGCTCGATCAGCGACGCCGCCATGTTGGCGAACATCGCCGTGCGGTGGCTGGAGGTGCGGTTCAGCTTGCGGCCCGCTTTGCCGTGGCGCATTGCCCTATCTCCTTGAACGCCCGGCGGCTTTCGCCGCCGGCGAAACTCAGGTACTGGTCTTCGAAGCGCTTGGCGAGGTCTTCGATGTTGTCGGGCGGCCAGTTCGGCACTTCCATGCCGAGGTGCAGGCCCATCGAGGCAAGCACTTCCTTGATCTCGTTCAGCGACTTGCGCCCGAAGTTCGGGGTGCGCAGCATCTCCGCCTCGGTCTTCTGGATCAGGTCGCCGATATAGACGATGTTGTCGTTCTTCAGGCAGTTGGCCGAGCGCACGGAAAGCTCCAGCTCGTCCACCTTCTTCAGAAGCGCCGGGTTGAAGGCCAGCTCCGGAGCCGCCTCCTCGGCGACCTCCTTCTTCGGCTCCTCGAAGGAGACGAAGATCGACAGCTGGTCCTGCAGGATGCGCGCGGCATAGGCGAGCGCGTCGTCGGGCGTCACCGAGCCGTCGGTCTCCACCGAAAGCGTCAGCTTGTCGTAGTCGAGCACCTGACCTTCGCGCGTGTTCTCAACGCGGTAGGAGACCTTCTTCACCGGCGAATAGAGGCTGTCGACCGGGATCAGGCCGATCGGCGCGTCTTCCGGGCGGTTGCGCTCGGCCGCCACGTAGCCCTTGCCGGTGTCGACGGTGAGCTCCATGCGGATGTCGGCGCCCTCGTCGAGCGTGCAGATGACAAGCTCCGGATTGAGGATCTCGATGTCGCCGACCGTCTGGATGTCGCCGGCGGTCACGTGGCCGGGGCCGGTCTTGCGCAACGTCATGCGCTTCGGGCCCTCGCCCTCCATCTTCACGGCGATTTCCTTGATGTTGAGGACGATGTCGGTCACGTCCTCGCGCACGCCGGCGATGGAGGAGAACTCGTGCAGCACGCCGTCGATCTGGACGCTGGTCACGGCGGCGCCCTGCAGCGAGGACAGGAGCACGCGCCGCAGCGCGTTGCCGAGCGTCAGGCCGAAGCCGCGCTCCAGCGGCTCGGCCACCATGGTGGCGACGCGCTGGCGGTCGGAGCCCGGCTTCACGTCGAGCTTGTTCGGTTTGATGAGGTCTTGCCAGTTCTTCTGGATAACCATTTTGCCTCTCAGCGGGATGTGTGCCGCGCTGGGGTGGCGGCACGTCCGCCGCGACACTACCTTCCGGAAGAGGCGCGCGGCGGCATGTAACGGAACTAGACGCGCCGGCGCTTCGGCGGCCGGCAGCCATTGTGCGGGATCGGCGTCACGTCGCGGATCGTGGTGATCGTGAAGCCTGCCGCCTGCAGCGCCCTCAGCGCCGATTCGCGGCCCGAGCCCGGGCCGGACACTTCGACCTCGAGCGTGCGCATGCCATGATCCTGCGCCTTGCGCGCCGCCGTCTCGGCGGCGATCTGCGCGGCGTAGGGGGTCGACTTGCGCGACCCTTTGAAGCCCATGTTCCCGGACGACGACCAGGCGATCGTGTTGCCCTGCACGTCGGTGATGGTGATCATGGTGTTGTTGAAGCTGGAGTTCACGTGGGCGATGCCCGACGTGATGTTCTTGCGTTCGCGCCTGCGGACGCGCGCTGCGTCTCTTGGCCATCTGTCAGCTGTTCCCGTTCAGGCGTTATTTCTTCTTGCCGGCGATCGGCTTCGCCGGACCCTTGCGGGTGCGCGCGTTGGTGTGGGTGCGCTGGCCGCGCACCGGCAGGCCGCGCCGATGGCGCAGGCCGCGATAGCAGCCGAGGTCCATCAGCCGCTTGATGTTCATCGAGACTTCGCGGCGGAGGTCGCCCTCCACCATGTAGTCGCGGTCGATGGTCTCGCGGATCTGGATGACCTCCGAGTCGGAGAGCTCGTTGACGCGGCGATCTGTCGGGGATGTTCACCTTCTGGATGATCTCCCGCGCCTTCGTCGCGCCGATCCCGTGAATGTACTGCAGCGCGATCACCACGCGCTTGTTGGTGGGGATGTTGACGCCAGCGATGCGTGCCAAATCCGATACTCCTCTGCCGCGCCGCCACAGCGGCGCCTTGTCCGTGATCCGCTTCCCAGGCGGGAAACGCAAAAGCCCGGTCCCGGAACGCCCCTCAGCTTCCGGCACCGCTCCAAAACTCTTCAGGATAGGTGCCGCTACTTAATGTCTCAGGGGCGGCCCGTCAACCGCCCCAACCCGCCGTTTCCCGCCGCTATCCGCGGCCCAACGCCGCGTCGATCGCCTCGCTCACCTCGCCGATGGGCGCCATGCCGTCGACGCTCTGCAACTGGCCCTTTCCCAGGTAATAGTCGACCAGCGGCGCCGTCTGCGTCACGGTAGGCGTCGAGCCGGATCCTGAACGCCTCGGCATTGTCGTCGGCGCGGACCGCCTCGCCGCGCGCCTTCATCTCCGCCAGCCGCCCCTCGATTCGCTTCAGAAGGGCGTCTTCGTCGACCTTCAGCTCGACCACGCCGTCGAGCCGCCATGTCCTTCTTCGCGAGCAGGCGGTCGAGCGCCTCGGCCTGCTCGACCGTGCGCGGAAAGCCGTCGAGCACGAAGCCCGTTGCCGGGCGTCCGGCTCGTCCATCCGGTCGGAGACGATGTCGACCACCACCTCGTCCGGCACCAGCTCGCCGCGCGCCATGATGTCCTTCGCCTTCAGGCCGACCGGCGTCTCCGCCTCGATCGCGGCGCGCAGCATGTCGCCGGTCGAAAGCTGCACGATGCCGTGCTTCTCGACGAGCCGCTGCGACTGGGTCCCCTTGCCTGCACCGGGCGGTCCGAGCAGGATCAGCCTCATCTTCGCCGGCCCCGCAGCTTCGACTTCTTCACGAGCCCTTCGTACTGGTGCGCAAGGAGATGGCCCTGCACCTGCTGCACCGTGTCCATCGTGACGTTGACCACGATGAGCAGCGACGTGCCGCCGAAATAGAACGGGATGCCGACCTGCGAGATCAGCGCCTCGGGCATCAGGCAGACGACCACCAGGTAGATCGCGCCGAGCGCGGTGATGCGGGTCAGCACGTAGTCGATGTAGTCGGCCGTGCGCTGTCCCGGGCCGGATGCCCGGGATGAAGCCGCCATGCTTCTTCAGCTGGTCGGCGGTGTCCTTCGGATTGAACACGACGGCCGTGTAGAAGAAGGCGAAGAACACGATCAGCGACGGCGTAGAGCAGCATGTAGAGCGGCTGCCCGCGGCCGAGCAGCGCCGTCACCGTGGTGAGCCAGCCCGGCCCCGAGCCGGCCGTGAACTGCGCGACCGTGATCGGCAGAAGCAGCAGCGACGAGGCGAAGATCGGCGGGATGACGCCCGACGTGTTGAGCTTCAGCGGCAGATGCGAGGAATCGCCCTGGAACATGCGATTGCCGATCTGCCGCTTCGGATACTGGATCAGCAGCCGCCGCTGCGCGCGCTCCACGAACACGATCGCCGTGATCACCACGACGGCGAGCACGATGACGCCGAGGATGACGACGGTGGAGATGGCGCCCTGGCGGCCGAGCTCCAGCGTGCCGGCGATGGCGTGCGGGATGTTCGCCACGATGCCGGAGAAGATGATGAGCGAGATGCCGTTGCCGATGCCGCGCGCGGTGATCTGCTCGCCGAGCCACATCAGGAACACCGTCCCGCCGGTCAGCGTCAACACCGCCGTGAAGCGGAAGAACAGCCCGGATCGGACGACGATGCCGGCGGACGAGCCCTCAAGCCCGACTGCGATGCCGTAGGACTGGAACGCGGCCAGCACCACCGTCAGATAGCGCGTGTACTGGTTGATGACCTTGCGCCCCTGCTCGCCCTCCTTCTTGAGCTGCTCGAGCGAGGGAACCACCGCCGTCATCAGCTGCAGGATGATGGAGGCGGAGATGTAGGGCATGATGCCGAGCGCGAAGATCGCCATGCGCTTCACGGCGCCGCCGGCAAACATGTTGAACATGCCCAGGATGCCCTGGGACTGCTGGTCGAAGGCGTGCGCCAGCGCTTCCAGATTGATGCCCGGCAGCGGGATGTAGGTCCCCAGCCGATAGACGAGCAGCGCGCCGAGCGTGAACCAGATTCGCTTCTTCAGCTCCTCCGCCTTGGAGAAGGCGGAGAAATTGAGATTGGCGGCAAGCTGTTCGGCTGCTGAGGCCATGGTCGCTCCAATGGGCCGTCAAAGGCCCGCTCGTTCAGGCCGACGCGTCTTGTGCCGGCTCGGCCGCCTTGGCGACCGTCACGCTGCCCCCTGCCTTCTCAACTGCGGCAATCGCCGGGCGCGAGGCTCCGGCCACGTTGATGGTCAGCTTCGCCTTCGGCTCGGCGCCTCCGAGAAGCCGCACGCCGTCCTTTACACGACGCACGACGTCCGGCCGCCTTCAGCGCCTCGGCATCGATGGTCTTCGCCGGATCGAGCTTGCCCGCCTCGATTGCCGCGGCGATGCGGTCGAGCCCCACCTCGGCAAAATCCTTGCGGAAGATGTTGGTAAAGCCGCGCTTCGGCAAGCGCCGGTGCAGCGGCATCTGGCCGCCTTCGAACCCTTTGATGGTGACGCCGGTGCGCGACTTCTGTCCCTTCACGCCGCGGCCGCCGGTCTTGCCAAGCCCGGAGCCGATGCCACGGCCCACCCGCTTGCGGACCTTGAAGGCGCCTGGGATTGTCGGAAATATCGTTCAGTTTCATGGGGTTCAGTCCCCTGTCCCGAATTCGTTTCTCAGCCTCGTCGACGACGCGCACGAGATGCTCGACCTTGGCGATCATGCCGCGCGTCGCCGGAGTGTCCTTCAGCGTGGCGCGCCGATGCAGCTTGTTGAGCCCCAGCCCGATGAGGGTCTGGCGCTGATCGAAGCGCCGCCGGATGGGGCTGCCGATCTGCTCGACAATGATGGTCTTGTCCGCCATGGCGCTCCTCCTCAGGCCTCGGCCGTCGCCGCGGCAGCGTCGCCTATCGCGGCGCCGCGCCTGCAGGCTGGAGACCTTGATGCCGCGCCGCGCCGCCACCGAGCGGGGGCTGTCCTGGCGCTTCAGCGCATCGAAGGTGGCGCGCACCATGTTGTAGGGATTCGAGGTCCCCATCGACTTCGCCACGATGTCCTGGATACCGAGCGTCTCGAAGACGGCGCGCATCGGGCCGCCCGCGATGATGCCCGTGCCGGGCTCCGCGGCGCGCAGGATCACCTTGCCGGCGCCGTGGCGCCCGGCAACGTCGTGATGCAGCGTGCGCCCTTCGCGCAGCGGCACGCGGATCAGGCGCGCGCTTGGCCGAATTGGTCGCCTTGCGGATCGCCTCCGGCACCTCGCGCGCCTTGCCGTGGCCGAAGCCCACGCGGCCGCGCTGATCGCCCACGACGACGAGCGCCGCGAAGCCGAACCGTCGTCCGCCCTTCACCACCTTGGCAACGCGGTTGATGTGCACGAGCTTGTCGACGAATTCGCTGTCGCGCTCGTCGTTCCGCTCACGCTCCCTGCCGCGGTCCCGCCGCCGTCCTTGCTCTGCCATGCCGTTCGTCCGTTCTCCGAATAGGGGCTTGCCCCGCGTTATCGCGAGGTCAGAAGTCCAGTCCGCCCTCGCGGGCTGCATCGGCCAGCGCCTTGACGCGGCCGTGATAGATGTAGGCGCCGCGGTCGAAAATGACCTTGTCGACGCCGGCTGCCTTGGCGCGCTCGGCAACCAGCTTGCCGACCTCGCCTGCCGCCGCCTTGTCCGCGCCCGTCTTCAGCTTCTCGCGCAGCGCCTTGTCCAGCGTCGAGGCCGCCGCGAGCGTGTGCCCGTGCCTGTCGTCGATCACCTGGGCATAGATGTGCTGCGAGGAGCGGAAAATCGTCAGGCGCGGACGCCCGCCCGCCACCTTCCTCAGCGACGTGCGCACACGCCTCTGGCGACGCAATGCTCCCGGCTTCTTGGTTCCCATCTCAACCACCCGCTACTTCTTCTTGCCTTCCTTACGGAAGATGTATTCGCTCGCGTATTTCACGCCCTTGCCCTTGTAGGGCTCCGGCGGCCGCCAACGGCGGATTTCGGCGGCCACCTGGCCGACCTTCTGCTTGTCGATGCCGGAGACGACGACCTCGGTCGGCTTCGGCGTCTGAACCTGGATGCCTTCCGGCACCTCGTAGTTCACGTCGTGGCTGTAGCCGAGCGCCAGGCTGAGGGTCTTGCCCTGCGCCTGCGCGCGATAGCCGACGCCGTTGATCTCCAGCCGCGTCTCGAAGCCGTCGTTGACGCCAGTCACGATGTTCTGCACCAGCGTGCGCGACATGCCCCACATGGCGCGCGCCTTCTTCGTCTGCTGGCGCGGATCGATCTTGATCCCGTCATCGGTCATGGCGACCGAAACCTCGTCGACCAGCGAAACCGCCAGCTGGCCCTTCGGCCCTTTTGCGGTCACCGTCTGCCCGTCGACGGTCGCCGTGACGCCTTTCGGCACCGTTACGGCCTCGTTTGCCAATTCGCGACATTGCTCTACCCGTTCATCGTTTCCGCCGCGTCAGAAGACGCGGCAGAGGACTTCGCCGCCGACATTCTGCGTGCGCGCCTCGTGGTCGGACATCACGCCCTTGGGTGTCGAGAGAATCGACACGCCGAGACCGTCGGCCACCCGCGGAATGCTCCTCACCGAGGAATAGACGCGGCGGCCCGGCTTCGACACCCGCTGGATCTCGCGGATGACCGGCTCGCCTTCCGAATATTTCAGCTCGATCTGATACTCGGCCTTGCCGTTCAGCTCGACCTCGGCGTAGCCGCGGATATAGCCCTCCGACTGCAGCACGTCGAGCACGCGCCCGCGCAGCGTCGACGCCGGCGTAGCAACCGACGGCAGCCTGCGCAGCTGCGCGTTCCTGATACGTGTCAGCATGTCGCCGAGCGGATCGTTCAACAGCATCTCGTGTTCCTTACCAGCTCGACTTGACCATGCCCGGGACCTTCCCGTCGTTGCCCATCTCGCGCAGCGCAATGCGGCTCATCTTGAGCTTGCGATAGAAGCCGCGCGGGCGGCCGGTGATCTCACAGCGATTGCGGACGCGCGTCGGCGAGGAGTTGCGCGGCAGCTCGGCGAGCTTCAGCCGCGCGGCAAAGCGCTCCTGATCGCCCAGGCTCGGGTCGATCGCCGCTTCCTTAAGCCGCTGCCGCTTGGCGGCAAATTGCTCCACCATCCGCCGGCGCTTCTTGTTCTTCTCGATCGCGCTCGTTTTCGCCATCGTTCTACCTCGCTTCGTCCGGCTACTGCTGCTGCCGGAACGGAAAGTTCAAAGCGCTCAGCAGCGCCTGCGCCTCTTCATCGGTCTTCGCCGTCGTGCAGACGACGATGTCCATGCCCCAGATCTGGTCGACCTTGTCGTAGTTGATCTCGGGGAAAATGATGTGCTCCTTGATGCCGAGCGCAAAGTTGCCGCGCCCGTCGAAGCTCTTCACGTTGAGCCCGCGGAAGTCGCGCACCCGCGGCAGCGCCACCGTCACCAGCCTGTCGAGGAACTCGTACATGCGGGTCTTGCGCAGCGTCACCTTGGCGCCGATCGGCATGCCCTCGCGCAGCTTGAAGGTGGAGATCGACTGGCGCGCCCGCGTGACGACGGGCTTCTGCCCGGCGATCATGGCGAGGTCGTCGGCCGCGATCTGCGCCTTCTTGGAATCGGCCGTCGACTCGCCCACGCCCATGTTGAGCACGACCTTGTCGACGCGCGGCACGGAGAACGGATTGTCGTAGCCGAACTGCTCGTTCAGCTTCGGCACCACGGTCTCGCGATAGAGTTTCTGCAGCCTCGGCTCGTAGCTCGAGCCGTTGGCCGCGCCTGCTTCAGCCATTGATGGTCTCTCCCGAGCGCTTGGCGAAACGCACCTTGCGGCCGTCCTCAAGCCTCTTGAATCCGACGCGCGTCGGCTTCCCCGATTCCGGGTCGGCGAGCGCGATGTTCGACAGATGGATGGAGGCCTCCTTGCGGACCAGCCCACCCTCCTGCGCCGCGGTCTGGCGCTGATGGCGCGTCACCATGTTGATGCCGCGCACCAATGCGCGCTCTTCGGTCGGCATCACCTTGATGACCTCGCCGGAGCGGCCCTTGTCCTTGCCGCTCAGCACGACGACCTTGTCGCCCTTCTTGATGCGCGCGGCCATTACAGCACCTCCGGCGCGAGCGAGATGATCTTCATATGGTTCTTCGCCCTCAGCTCTCGCGGCACCGGGCCGAAGATGCGGGTGCCGATCGGCTCCGCCTTGTTGTCGATCAGCACGGCCGCGTTGCGGTCGAAGCGGATGACGCTGCCGTCGGCGCGGCGGATGTCCTTGGCCGTGCGCACCACGACCGCCTTCATCACGTCGCCCTTCTTCACGCGGCCGCGCGGAATCGCTTCCTTCACCGACACCACGATGATGTCTCCCACGTGCGCGTATTTCCGCTTCGAGCCGCCCAGCACCTTGATGCACTGGACTCGGCGCGCGCCGGAATTGTCCGCGACATCGAGGTTCGTCTGCATCTGGATCATGGCGCGACGTCCTTCTTGTTATCCCACGGACGGGCCGAGCCCGCCGCTGCCTCGTTCATCCGGCCGACTTGGCCGGAAACTCCTCGCCGATCACGACCCACCGCTTCGATTTGGAGATCGGACGGCTTTCCTGGATCACCACCCGGTCGCCGACCTTGAATTGGTTCTCCGGATCGTGGGCCTGGTATTTCTTGGTCCGCCGCACCGTCTTCTTGAGAAGCGGGTGGGTGAACCGGCGCTCGACATCGACCACGACGGTCTTGTCGGGCTTGTCGCTGACGACGACGCCCTGCAGCTGCCGTTTCGGCATAGTCTTCTCCTCAGCCCTTCGGCTCGGCCGCGCGCTTCTGGGCGGCGACTGTCTTGATGCGGGCAATGTCGCGGCGAACCTCGCGGATGCGCGCGGTCTTCTCCAGCTGCCCGGTCGCCGTCTGGAAGCGCAGGTTGAACTGCTCCTTCTTCAAGCTGGCGAGCCGGTCGCTCAGCTCGTCGATCGTCTTGGTGCGCAGCTCTTCGGCCTTCATCTCTCTACTCTCCGATGCGCGTGACGATGCGGGTGCGGACCGGCAGCTTGGCGGCGCCGAGCCGCAGCGCCTCGCGCGCCGTCTCTTCGTTGACCCCGTCGATCTCGAACATGATGCGGCCGGGATGCACGCGGGCCGCCCAGAATTCCGGCGCGCCCTTGCCCTTGCCCATGCGCACCTCGGTCGGCTTCTTCGACACCGGCACGTCGGGGAAAATGCGGATCCACACGCGGCCGGCGCGCTTCATCTGGCGCGTGATGGCGCGCCGCGCGGCCTCGATCTGGCGCGCGGTGACGCGCTCGGGATCGACCGCCTTCAGCCCGTAGGAGCCGAAATTGAGCACGGTCCCGCCCTTGGAGGTGCCGTGGATGCGGCCCTTGTGGGCCTTGCGGAACTTGGTGCGCTTCGGTTGCAGCATTGCTTGTCTCTTTCAGCTCCCCTCGGCCTCAGGCCGCCGCCTGGCTGCCGCTGCGGCGCGAGGACTCCGTGCCCTCCATCGCCCGCTTCTCGGAGCCGAACGGGTCGTGCTCGAGGATCTCGCCCTTGAAGATCCACACCTTCACGCCGATCGTGCCGTAGGCGGTGTGGGCGGTCGCCTGGCCGTAATCGATGTCGGCGCGCAGCGTGTGCAGCGGCACGCGGCCCTCGCGGTACCACTCGCCGCGGGCGATTTCCGCCCCGCCGAGGCGGCCGCCGCAGGAGATGCGGATGCCCTGCGCGCCGAGCCGCATGGCCGACTGCACGGCGCGCTTCATGGCGCGGCGGAAGGCGACGCGGCGCTCAAGCTGCTGGACGATCGACTGCGCCACCAGGTGCGCGTCGATCTCCGGCTTGCGCACCTCGACGATGTTGATGTGGACCTCCGAGCTGGTCATGGAGGCCACCTTGCGGCGCAGCTTCTCGATGTCGGCGCCCTTCTTGCCGATGACGATGCCCGGCCGCGCCGTGTGGATGGTCACGCGGCACTTCTTGTGCGGCCGCTCCACCACGATGCGCGACACCGCCGCCTGCTTCAGGTCGGCCATCAGCGCATCGCGGATCTTCACGTCCTCGTGCAGCAGGTTGCCGTATTCGTCCTTGTTGGCGAACCAACGCGAATCCCAGGTCTTGTTGATGCCCAGGCGAAGGCCGATCGGATTGACTTTCTGTCCCATGCTTCGTCCTCAGGCGCTTTCTTCGACTTCACGGACCACGACGGTCAGGTTGGAGAACGGCTTCTGAATGCGCCCGACGCGGCCGCGCGCGCGCGGCTGGAAGCGCTTCATCACCAGTGCCTTGCCGACATGGGCTTCCGCCACGATGAGATTGTCGACGTCGAGCTGGTGATTGTTCTCCGCATTGGCAATGGCGCTCTGCAGCGTCTTCCTAACGGCGCTGGCGATCCGCCTGCGCGAGAACTCCAGGTCGGCGAGCGCCACGGAGACCTTCTTCCCGCGGATCAGCTGCGCCACGAGATTGAGCTTGCGCGGGCTGGTGCGCACCATCCGCAGCACCGCCTGCGCCTCGTTGTCCTTCAGCACGCGCTCGCGCTTAGCCTTGCCCATCGTCAGCCTCTCTTGGCTCTCTTGTCGGCGGCGTGGCCGTAGAAGGCCCGCGTCGGCGCGAACTCGCCGAACTTGTGGCCGATCATGTCCTCCGAGACGAGAACGGGTATGTGCTTCTGGCCGTTATAGACGCCGAAGGTCAGGCCCACGAACTGCGGCAGGATCGTGGAGCGCCGGCTCCAGATCTTGATCACTTCGTTGCGGCCGGACTCCCGCGTCTTCTCCGCCTTCTTCAGAAGGTAGCCGTCGAAGAACGGGCCTTTCCAGACTGAACGCGCCACGTCTTTCTCCTTCCCTGCCTCAGCGGCCCTTGCGGGCGTGCCGCGAGCGCAGGATGTATTTCTGACGTTGCCTTGTTGGAGCGGGTCCGCTTGCCCTTGGTGGGCTTGCCCCACGGGGTGACCGGATGCCGTCCGCCGCTGAGCTGCGGCCCTCGCCGCCGCCATGCGGATGGTCGATCGGGTTCATCGCCACGCCGCGCACCGACGGGCGCCAGCCGAGCCAGCGGCTGCGCCCGGCCTTGCCGGAGCTGACGTTGCCGTGGTCCGGGTTGGAGACGGCGCCGACGGTCGCCATGCAGCCGCCGTGCACCAGACGCTGCTCGCCGGAATTGAGCCGCAGGATGGCGTAGCCCTGGTCGCGGCCGACGAGCTGCACGTAGGAGCCCGCGGCACGCGCGATCTGTCCGCCGCGGCCGATCTTCAGCTCGACATTGTGCACGATCGTGCCGACGGGAATGGAGCGCAGCGGCATGGCGTTGCCCGGCTTCACGTCGACCTGCTGGCCGGAGACCACGGTATCGCCCGCCGCCAGGCGCTGCGGCGCCAGGATGTAGGAAAGCTCGCCGTCCGCGTAGCGGATGAGCGCGATGAAGGCGGAGCGGTTCGGATCGTATTCGAGCCGCTCGACCTTGGCCGGCACATCGAACTTCTGCCGCCGGAAATCGACGATGCGATAGGCGCGCTTGTGCCCGCCGCCGCGCCGCCGCGCCGTCAGCCGCCCGAGATTGTTGCGCCCGCCGCTCTTCGTGAGCCCTTCGGTGAGCGCCTTTACCGGCTTGCCCTTCCACAGCTGCGAGCGGTCGACCAGCGAAAGCTGGCGCCGGCTCGGCGTGGTGGGATTGTATGTCTTCATTGCCATCGGGAATGCTCACAGACCCGTCGTCACGTCGATCGACTGGCCCTCGGCCAGCGTCACGACTGCCTTCTTGTAGCCCTTCTGCTTGCCCTCAAAGCCCGCGGAAGCGCTTGGTCTTGCCGGAGCGATTGAGCGTGTTGACCGCCGTCACCTTGACGTTGAACAGCGCCTCGACCGCCGCCTTGATCTCCGGCTTGGTCGCCTTCGACGCCACGCGGAACACGACCTTGCCGTGCTCCGAGGCGAGCGTCGACTTCTCGGTGATCACCGGCGCGATGATCGTGTCGTAATGCTTGAGGTCAGCCATTGAACCGCTCCTCCAGCGCTTCGACGGCGGCCTTCGACAGGACCAGCTGTGTTGCGGCGCAGGATGTCGTAGACGTTGATGCCCTGGACCGGCAGCACGTCGAAGCCCCGGATGTTGCGCGCCGCGCGGTCGAAATTCAGCGTCGATCTCGCTTGCCGTCGATGACCAGCGCGTTGGAGATGCCGAGGCCGGCCAGCTGCGCGATGAGCGCCCTTGGTCTTCATCTCGGACGCCGGCCAGCTCGTCGATCACGATCAGCGCGTCGGCCTTGGCCTTGGCGGAGAGCGCGTGCTTCAGCGCCAGCGCCCGCACCTTCTTCGGCAGGTCGATGGCATGGTCGCGCACCACCGGGCCGAAGGCCTTGCCGCCGCCGCGGAACTGCGGCGCCGCCTGCGTTGCCGTGGCGTGCGCTGCCGGTGCCCTTCTGGCGGTACATCTTCTTCGAGGTGGCTCTCACCTCGCCGCGCGTCTTGGCCTTGTGCGTGCCGCTGCGGCGCTTGAGCGAGCTGCCAGCGCACCATGCGCTGCAGGATGTCGGGGCGCGGCTCCAGGCCGAACACGCCGTCGGAGACGGTGACCGTGCCGGCTTCCTTGCCGCGCGAGCGTTTTGACCTTCAGTTCCATCAGGCCTCTCCGCCCTGCTCGGCGGCTTCCGCCGGCGCCGCTTCGGCGCTCTTCGCTTCGTTGCTTGCACGGATGCGCGGCGGGCATCGGCGCGCCTTCCGGCGCCGCCTTCTTCACCGCGTCGCGCACCAGCAGCCAGCCGCCCTTGGCGCCCGGCACCGCGCCGCGCACCAGGATGACGCCCTGGTCGGCATCGGTGCGCACCACCTGCAGGTTCTGCGTGGTCACGCGCTCATTGCCGAGATGACCGGCCATCTTCTTGCCCTTGAACACCTTGCCGGGGTCCTGGCGCTGGCCGGTGGAGCCATGCGAGCGGTGCGAGACCGACACGCCGTGCGTCGCACGCAGGCCGCCGAAATTGTGCCGCTTCATGACGCCGGCGAAGCCCTTGCCGATCGAGGTGCCGGTCACGTCGACGAACTGGCCGGGCACGAAGTGCTCGGCCGTGATCTCCGCGCCCACGTCGATCAGGTTCTCCGGGCTCACGCGGAACTCGGCCACCTTGCGCTTCGGCTCCACCTCGGCGCGGGCGAAATGCCCGCGCAGCGCCTTCGGTGTGTTCTTCGCCTTGCGCGTGCCGACGCCGAGCTGCACGGCCGTGTAGCCGTCCTTCTCCTCGGTCCGCTGGGCGACCACCTGGCAATTGTCCACGCGCAGCACCGTCACCGGCACATGCTCGCCGGCTTCGGTATAGACGCGGGTCATCCCCAGCTTCTGTGCAATCACGCCTGAACGCATGATTTCCTGCCTTCTCGGGCCTTGGCCCCTAAAGCTTGATCTCCACATCGACGCCCGCAGCCAGGTCGAGCTTCATCAGCGCGTCCACCGTCTGCGGTGTCGGCTCGATGATGTCGAGCAGCCGCTTGTGGGTGCGGATCTCGAACTGCTCTCGGCTCTTCTTGTCGATGTGCGGCGACCGGTTGACGGTGAACTTCTCGATCCGGCTCGGCAGCGGAATCGGCCCGCGCACCTGCGCGCCCGTCCGCTTGGCCGTGGAGACGATCTCCGCGGTCGAGGAATCGAGCACGCGGTGATCGAACGCCTTGAGGCGGATTCGGATGTTCTGCCCGTTCATGTCCTATGCCCTTCAAGAGGATGGGCGCGGCGGAAAGCCACCGCGCCCTTCCCGGCTACTCCAAAATCGATGCGACGATGCCGGCACCGACGGTGCGGCCGCCTTCACGGATGGCGAAGCGAAGCTTCTCCTCCATGGCGATCGGCACGATCAGCGATACGGTCATCGCCACGTTGTCGCCCGGCATCACCATCTCGGTGCCTTCCGGCAGCTCCACCACGCCCGTCACGTCGGTGGTGCGGAAGTAGAACTGCGGACGGTAGTTGGTGAAGAACGGCGTATGGCGACCGCCCTCCTCCTTGGTGAGGATGTAGGCCTCGGCCTTGAACTTGGTGTGCGGCGTCACCGAGCCCGGCTTGCACAGCACCTGTCCGCGCTCCACGCCCTCACGGTCGACGCCGCGCAGCAGCGCGCCGATATTGTCGCCCGCCTGGCCCTGGTCGAGCAGCTTGCGGAACATCTCCACGCCGGTGACGGTGGTCTTCGAGGTCGGGCGGATGCCGACGATCTCGACTTCCTCGCCCACCTTGATGATGCCGCGCTCGACGCGGCCGGTCACCACGGTGCCGCGGCCGGAGATGGAGAACACGTCCTCGATCGGCATCAGGAACGGCTGGTCGACCGGACGCTCCGGGGTCGGAATGTAGTCGTCGACGGCAGCCATCAGCTCCTTGATCGAGTTCTCGCCGATCTCGGGATCACGCCCCTCCAGCGCCGCCAGCGCCGAGCCCCTGATCACCGGGATGTCGTCGCCGGGGAACTCGTAGCTCGGAGAGAAGCTCGCGGACCTCGAGCTCGACCAGGTCGAGAAGCTCCGGGTCGTCCACCTGGTCGACCTTGTTCATGTAGACGACCAGCGCCGGCACGCCGACCTGGCGGGCGAGCAGGATGTGCTCGCGCGTCTGCGGCATGGGGCCGTCGGCGGCGGACACCACCAGGATGGCGCCGTCCATCTGCGCCGCGCCGGTGATCATGTTCTTCACATAGTCGGCGTGTCCGGGGCAGTCGACGTGGGCGTAGTGCCGGTTCTCCGTCTCGTATTCGACATGCGCGGTGTTGATCGTGATGCCGCGCGCCTTCTCCTCAGGCGCCGCGTCGATCTGCTCATAGGTCCTGAACTCGCCGAACTGACTTGGTGATCGCCGCAGTCAGCGTCGTCTTGCCATGATCGACGTGGCCGATCGTCCCGATATTGGCGTGCGGCTTGTTGCGATTGAATTTCTCTTTAGCCATCAGCTCTCTCCGTCTGACTGCAGCCTGTCGTTCCCGATCAGGCGTATTTGGACTGAATTTCCTGCGCGACCTGACTAGGCACCTGCGCATAGTGGTCGAACTGCATCGTGTACTGGGCGCGCCCCTGGCTCATCGAGCGCAAGCGTGTTCACGTAGCCGAACATGTTGGCGAGCGGCACCATGGCGTTGACCACGGTGGCGTTGCCGCGCATCTCGGTGCCCTGCACCTGGCCGCGCCGCGAGTTGAGGTCGCCGATGACGGAGCCGGCATAGTCGTCCGGCGTCACCACCTCGACCTTCATCATGGGCTCAAGCAGCACCGGCCGCGCCTTCTGCACGCCTTCGCGGAACGCGGCACGGCCGGCGATCTCGAAGGCCAGCACCGAGGAGTCGACCTCGTGGTAGCTTGCCGTCGCGCAGCGACGGCCTTGATGTCGACCATCGGGAAGCCGGCGATGACGCCGCCGTTCAGAGCGCCCTTGATGCCCTTCTCGACGCCGGGGATGTATTCGCGCGGGACGTTGCCGCCCACGACCTCGTTCTCGAACACGAAGCCGCTGCCGGCAGGAAGCGGCTCGAAGCGCATGATGACGCGCGCGAACTGGCCCGTGCCGCCGGTCTGCTTCTTGTGGGTGTAGTCGATGTCGGACGTCTGGGTGATCGTCTCGCGATAGGCGACCTGCGGCTGGCCGACATTGGCGTCGACCTTGAACTCGCGCCTCATGCGGTCGACGATGATGTCGAGGTGCAGCTCGCCCATGCCGGCGATGATCGTCTGCCCGGACTCCTCGTCCGTCTTGACCCGGAAGGACGGATCCTCCGCCGCCAGCCGCGACAGGGCGATGCCCATCTTTTCCTGATCGGCCTTGGAGTTCGGCTCGATCGCGATCTCGATCACCGGGTCGGGGAACTCCATGCGCTCCAGGATCACCGGCTTGTTGGGATCGCAAAGCGTGTCGCCGGTGGTGGTGTCCTTCATGCCGACCAGCGCGACGATGTCGCCGGCGAAGGCTTCCTTGATCTCTTCGCGGTTGTTGGAGTGCATGAGCAGCATGCGGCCGATGCGCTCGCGCTTCTCCTTCACCGTGTTCACCAGGCTGGCGCCCGATTCCAGCTTGCCGGAATAGATGCGGCGCGAAGGTGAGCGAGCCGACGAACGGGTCGTTCATGATCTTGAAGGCGAGCATCGCCAGCGGCTCTTCGTCGGACGACACGCGCTTGATCTCGTCGCCGGACTTCGGATCGATGCCGCGGATGGACGGCACCTCCACCGGGCTCGGCAGATAGTCGACGACGGCGTCGAGAAGCATCTGCACGCCCTTGTTCTTGAAGGCCGAGCCGGCGAGCACCGGGTAGAACTGCACTGCGCAGGTGCCCTTGCGGATCAGGCGGCGGATGGTCTCGTTGTCGGGCGCGTTGCCTTCCAGGTAGGCTTCCATCGCCGTGTCGTCGAGCTCCACGACGGTCTCGATCAGCTTCTCGCGCCACGCGACGGCCTGGTCCTTGAGGTCGGCCGAAATCTCGACGGTATCCCACTGGGCGCCCAGCGTCTCGTCGCGCCAGATGCGGGCGTTCATCTCGATCAGGTCGACGACGCCCTTGAAGTCGCTTTCCGCGCCGACCGGCAGCTGCAGCACCAGCGGCTTGGCGCCGAGGCGGTCCTCGATCATCTCCACGCAGCGGAAGAAGTCGGCGCCGATCTTGTCCATCTTGTTGACGAAGATCATGCGCGGGACTTTGTATTTGTCGGCCTGGCGCCAGACCGTCTCGGTCTGCGGCTCCACGCCGGCATTGGCGTCGAGCAGCGCGATGGCGCCGTCGAGCACGCGCAGCGAGCGCTCCACCTCGATGGTGAAGTCGACGTGGCCCGGCGTGTCGATGATGTTGAGGCGGCGCTTCTTGCCGTCGCGGCCTTCCCAGAAGGTGGTGGTGGCCGCCGACGTGATGGTGATGCCGCGCTCCTGCTCCTGCTCCATCCAGTCCATGGTCGCGGCGCCTTCGTGCACCTCGCCCATCTTGTGGCTCTTGCCGGTGTAGAAGAGGATGCGCTCCGTCGTGGTGGTCTTGCCGGCATCGATGTGGGCCATGATGCCGAAGTTCCGGTAGTCCTCGATCTTGTAGTCGCGAGCCATGGCTCTTCTTCCGTCCGTTACCAGCGGTAATGCGAGAAGGCGCGGTTCGCTTCCGCCATGCGGTGCGTGTCTTCGCGCTTCTTCACGGCATTGCCGCGATTGTTGAATGCGTCGAGCAGCTCGCCCGAAAGGCGGCCTTCCATGGTGCGCTCGTTGCGGCCGCGGGCGGCCGAGATCAGCCAGCGAATCGCCAGCGCCTGCCGGCGCTCGGTGCGCACCTCCACCGGCACCTGGTAGGTGGCGCCGCCGACGCGCCGCGAGCGCACCTCGAGCTGCGGCATGACGTTCTCCAGCGCCGTGTGGAAGACGTTCACCGGATCCTGGCGCGTCTTGCCCTCCACCTGATCGAGCGCGCCGTAGACGATGGCCTCCGCCACCGACTTCTTGCCCGCATACATCACCGAGTTCATGAACTTGGAGATGATCACGTCGCCGTATTTGGCGTCGGGGATGATCTCCCGCTTCTCTGCACGATGGCGTCGCGACATCTGGCTCTTCCTTCAGACCTTCGGCAGCGAAATCCCGGCCCGCGCGTGACGGCAGACCGGGATGGCTGCAATTCCCGTGTTATTTCGGCCGCTTGGCCCCGTATTTGGAGCGGCGCTGGCGGCGGTCCTTTACGCCCTGCGTGTCGAGCACGCCGCGCAGGATGTGGTAGCGCACGCCCGGCAGGTCCTTCACGCGGCCGCCGCGGATCATCACCACCGAGTGCTCCTGCAGGTTATGGCCCTCGCCGGGGATGTAGCCGATCACCTCGTAGCCGTTGGTCAGGCGCACCTTGGCCACCTTGCGCAGCGCCGAGTTCGGCTTCTTCGGCGTCGTGGCATAGACGCGCGTGCAGACGCCCCGCTTCTGCGGATTGGCCTCGAGCGCCGGGGCCTTGTTGCGCTTTGACGGCGCCTGCCGCGGCTTGCGGATCAGCTGCTGGATCGTCGGCATCCTACCCGTCGTCCTCTTCTCCCGCGCCTCCGGCGGGCTCCCGCTACGCAGCGGGCGATGAAAATCGCACCGTCCGCTCCAAACAGCGGCGGTGCCGGAAAGCAGAGGATCGCGCGCCCGGAAGGCCGCGATCATGATCTCGCACTCTCAGCGTCTTACCCTGGCAGCGTCTAAGCCGGTTGGGTTTGGCGTTAGGCACGCACAAACCGGGCCTCGGCTTACCGCCTGCCCTCGGGTTGTGCTCATCTAGCCATTGCCCCGTGAGGCGTCAACCCCAGGGGCACCCGGAACTCCGGAATTTTCGCGCGAAGAGGGCTAGGCGAGGTAGGGGAGCGCGGCAACGATCACGTAGCCGGCTGTCAGACCGAAAAAGAGCAAAGCGCGCCAAACAAGACTGGTTGTCATTTTTTCAAACCCCCACGCACGACGCCTAACGCGGTTGGGAAGCAAGTCCGCCCGAACCAGCCCGTTCGGACTTCGCTTCCGTCTTCGTTGTACCGGAAGCCCCCGCTCCCGAGCCCGTGTGTAGGCTTACCAGGATGCCCGAACAACAAGCACGGAAGAAGTTTACGGATTATTTCCAGTGCTGTGGCGGCGGGGAAACAGAGCCGCTTTTTTCAGCGTGCAAACGATGCGCCCAAACGCGGAAAGGGCCGCAGCAGAGCGGCCCTTTCCTGATCGGCAACGGTTGCGAGGAGCCGCTATTCGGCCGCCTGCTCCGTCATGTCGGCAAGCGCGATCTGGGCCTCGGCAGCGCTGCGCTTGCGCTCCTCCTCCAGAATCAGCTGGTCGCGCTTGTGCGCCACCTGGCGCAGCGACGTCATCATGCCGCCGGTGCCGGCCGGGATGAGTCGCCCGACGATGACGTTCTCCTTGAGGCCCTCCAGCGTGTCGGTCTTGCCGTTGACGGCGGCGTCCGTGAGCACGCGGGTGGTCTCCTGGAACGACGCGGCGGAGATGAAGGAGCGCGTCTGCAGGCTTGCCTTGGTGATGCCAAGCAGCACCGGCACGGCCTCCGCCGGCTCCTTCTTGTCGGCCACGAGCGCCTCGTTGATGGCGTCGAGCTCCAGCTCGTCGAGCTGCTCGCCGGCGATCAGGTCCGAATCGCCGGCGGCGGTCACCTCGACCTTCTGCAGCATCTGGCGAACGATCACCTCGATGTGCTTGTCGTTGATGAGCACGCCCTGCAGCCGGTAGACCTCCTGGATCTCGTTGACGAGGTAGGCGGCCAGCTCCTCCACGCCCTTGATCGCCAGGATGTCGTGCGGGGCGGGAAGGCCGTCGAGGATGAAGTCGCCCTTCTCGATGGCATCGCCTTCCTGCAGATGGAACGGACGACCCTTCGGGATCAGGTACTCGACCTGCTCGATCGGCTTGCCGTCATCGTCCACTGCATCTTCCGCCGGTTCGATGACGATGCGGCGCTTGTTCTTGTAGTCGCGCCCGAACTTCACCGTGCCGGCGATCTCGGCGATGATGGCGTGATCCTTGGGACGGCGCGCCTCGAACAGCTCCGCCACCCGCGGCAGACCGCCGGTGATGTCGCGCGTCTTGGCGCTTTCCAGCGGGATACGCGCGATCACGTCGCCCGGCTGGACTTCCGACCCCGGATCGACCGACAGGATGGAGTCGACGGAGAGCAGGTAGCGCGCGTCGCGCCCGCGGTCCGCCTTCATCAGCTTGCCCTTCTTGTCGTTGATCACGATGGCCGGATGCAGGTCGGCGCTGCGCGGATTGGCACGCCAATCCACGACGATGCGCTTGGTGATGCCGGTGGATTCGTCGGCCGTCTCCGTCACGGAGCCGCCCTCCACCAGGTCCTCGTAGGCCACCACGCCGCCCACCTCGGTCATGACCGGACGCATATACGGATCCCACTCCGCGAGGCGCTGGCCGCGCTTCACCTGGTCTCCATCGTCGAGGAACAGCTTGGCGCCGTAAGGCACGCGGTGAGACACCCGCTCCTCGCCGCCCTCGTCGATGATGGCCAGCTGCACGTTGCGGCCCATGACGACGCGATTCTTGGCGGAATCGACGGCGATGTTCTTGTTGCGGATCTCCAGCTTGCCTTCGAAGCTCGACTCCAGGAACGACTGGTCGACCACCTGCGCCGTTCCGCCGATATGGAACGTGCGCATGGTGAGCTGGGTGCCCGGCTCGCCGATCGACTGGGCCGCAATGACGCCGACCGCCTCGCCCATGTTGACCGGCGTCCCGCGCGCGAGGTCGCGGCCGTAGCACTTGCCGCACACGCCGTACTTGGTCTCGCAGGTCAGCACCGAGCGGATCTTCACCGCCTGGACGCCGGCGGCCTCGACCGCTTCCATGTCGGCTTCCTCGATCAGCGTGCCCGCCTCGACGATCACGTCGCCGGTCTGCGGATCGGTGATGTCCTCAACCGCCGTGCGGCCCAGGATGCGCGATCCGATCGTGGCGACGACCTGGCCGGAATCGACGACCGCCTCCATGGTCAGGCCGTTCTCGGACCCGCAATCCTCCTCGGTGATGATGCAGTCCTGCGCCACGTCGACCAGACGCCGCGTGAGATAGCCGGAATTGGCCGTCTTCAGCGCCGTGTCGGCGAGGCCCTTGCGGGCGCCGTGCGTCGAGTTGAAGTACTCGAGCACCGAGAGCCCCTCCTTGAAGTTGGAGATGATCGGGCTCTCGATGATCTCGCCCGACGGCTTGGCCATGAGGCCGCGCATGCCCGCGAGCTGCTTCATCTGGGCGGGCGAGCCGCGCGCGCCGGAATGCGACATCATGTAGATGGCGTTCATCGGCTTCTGGCGGCCGGTCTCCTCGTCGAACTCCACCGCCTGAATGCGCTTCATCATCTCGTCGGCGACGCGATCGGTGCACTTGGCCCAGGCGTCGACGACCTTGTTGTACTTCTCGCCCTGCGTGATCAGGCCGTCATTGTACTGCTGCTCGTATTCGCCCACGAGCGCCCGCGTGTCGGCGACGAGCTTCGCCTTCGTCTCCGGGATGACCATGTCGTCCTTGCCGAAGGAGATGCCGGCCTTGCAGGCATTGGTGAAGCCGAGCTGCATGATCCGGTCGCAGAAGATGACCGTCTCCTTCTGACCGGTATGCCGGTAGACGGCGTCGATCATGCGGCTGATTTCCTTCTTGGTCAGCAGCTTGTTGCACGAGATCGTACGGCACGTTCGGATGCTTCGGCAGAAGCTCGCCGATCATCATGCGGCCGGGCGTGGTCTCGTGATGCTGGGAGACCTCGTTGCCCTCTTCGTCGACGGTCTTGAAGCGGCCCTTGATCTTGGCATGCAGCGTCACGACGCCGGCCTCGAGCGCGTGGTGCAGCTCGCCGATATTGCCGAACTTCATGCCCTCGCCCGGCTCCTTCTCCTGCATGACGGAGAGGTGATAGAGGCCGAGCACGATGTCCTGCGACGGCACGATGATCGGCTGGCCGTTGGCCGGGTGCAGGATGTTGTTGGTCGACATCATCAGGACGCGCGCCTCGAGCTGCGCCTCCAGCGACAGCGGCACGTGCACGGCCATCTGGTCGCCGTCGAAGTCGGCGTTGAAGGCGGCGCAGACCAGCGGGTGCAGCTGGATCGCCTTGCCCTCGATCAGCGTCGGCTCGAAGGCCTGGATGCCGAGACGGTGCAGCGTCGGCGCGCGGTTGAGGAGCACCGGATGCTCGCGGATCACCTCGTCGAGGATGTCCCAGACCTCCGGCTTCTCCTTCTCCACCAGCTTCTTCGCCTGCTTCACCGTGGAGGAGAAGCCCTTGGCGTCGAGCCGCGCGTAGATGAACGGCTTGAACAGCTCCAGCGCCATCTTCTTCGGCAGGCCGCACTGGTGCAGCTTCAGCTCCGGGCCGACCACGATCACCGAGCGGCCGGAATAGTCGACGCGCTTGCCGAGCAGGTTCTGGCGGAAGCGGCCCTGCTTGCCCTTCAGCATGTCGGAGAGCGACTTCAGCGGGCGCTTGTTGGTGCCCGTGATGACGCGGCCGCGGCGGCCGTTGTCGAACAGCGCATCGACCGCTTCCTGAAGCATGCGCTTCTCGTTGCGGATGATGATGTCCGGCGCGCGCAGCTCGATCAGCCGCTTCAGGCGGTTGTTGCGGTTGATGACGCGGCGATAGAGATCGTTGAGGTCCGACGTCGCGAAGCGGCCGCCGTCGAGCGGCACCAGCGGGCGCAGGTCCGGCGGAATGACCGGAACGACGGTCATGATCATCCATTCCGGGCTGGTTGCCCGACTGGACGAACGCCTCGATCAGCTTCAGCCGCTTGGCGAGCTTCTTCGGCTTCAGTTCCGACTTCGACTCGGCGATCTCCTGCGCGGAGCCGCACGATCTCCTGCTCGAGATCGAGCGCCGATCAGCATCTCGCGGATCGCCTCGGCGCCGATCATCGCCGTGAAGGAATCGGCGCCGTACTGGTCCTGCGCCTCGAGATATTCGTCCTCGCTGAGAAGCTGCTTCTCGTTGAGCGGCGTGATGCCGGGCTCGATGACGATGTAGTTCTCGAAATAGAGGACGCGCTCGATCTCCTTCAGCGTCATGTCGAGCATGAGGCCGATACGGGAGGGAAGCGACTTCAGGAACCAGATGTGGGCGACCGGAGCGGCCAGCTCGATATGGCCCATGCGCTCGCGCCGCACGCGGGCGAGCGTCACCTCGACGCCGCACTTCTCGCAGATGATGCCCTTGTACTTCATGCGCTTGTACTTGCCGCACAAGCACTCGTAGTCCTTGATCGGACCGAAGATGCGCGCGCAGAACAGGCCGTCGCGCTCCGGCTTGAAGGTGCGATAGTTGATCGTTTCCGGCTTCTTGATCTCGCCGAAGGACCAGGACAGGATCTTCTCCGGGCTCGCGATGGAGATGCGGATCTGATCGAAGGTCTGCGTCTGGACCTGCGGGCTGAAAATGTTCATGACCTCTTGGTTCATGGTCACTCCTTGGCCGTTTGGCGGTGCCCCGTTACCGGGGCTCTCGCCGCGGACGCGCCGCGGCACAAATTGGATGAACGCGTGACGCGGACGCCGCCTACTCGGCGGCGTCCTTCTGCGTCTAGTCGTCGGCGATCTGACGGCTGCCGGTGTCGCTGTCCTGCAGCTCGACATTGAGGCCGAGCGAACGCATCTCCTTGACGAGCACGTTGAAGCTCTCGGGGATGCCGGCCTCGAACGTGTCGTCGCCGCGCACGATCGCCTCGTAGACCTTGGTGCGGCCGGCCACGTCGTCCGACTTCACCGTCAGCATCTCCTGCAGCGTGTAGGCGGCGCCGTAGGCTTCCAGCGCCCACACCTCCATCTCGCCGAAGCGCTGGCCGCCGAACTGCGCCTTGCCGCCCAGCGGCTGCTGGGTGACCAGCGAGTAAGGACCGATCGAGCGCGCGTGGATCTTGTCGTCCACCAGGTGGTGAAGCTTCAGCATGTAGATGTAGCCCACCGTCACGTCGCGATCGAAGACCTCGCCGGTGCGGCCGTCGTAAAGCCGCGCCTGACCGGAGGTGGTGAGACCCGCCTTCTTGAGCAGCTCGACGATGTGCTCCTCCTTGGCGCCGTCGAACACCGGCGTGGCAA